>NZ_CP016753.1:0-1200000 GCF_002240055.1 Leptotrichia sp. oral taxon 498
GATATAGAAATCATTTAAAAATTCACCTTTATCAGTAATTTTATTAAAATAAGTAGCTACATCATCTGTCCTTAAAAAATAAATTCCATTTTTATCTTCTAAATAATAACCATTCCTATTTTGACTACTTAAATTCAAAATTTTAAAACTTTTAGAATCTAAATCTTCTTTTCTATGAGTTCCAAAATATACATTATTTTTATCTTTTGAAAAATCATTATTTAACACTTCGAAAGTTTTTATATCAACACCTTTTATCAAAGGCTCTTTTTCAACAATCCAGCTTATATAAAATATATTTTTATCATCTTTACTGTAATAATCATTTATCACTTCAAATGTATTAGGATTTGCACCTTTCAAAACTTTAACAACATTTTTTAAAGTATTATTTGTATCTAAAATATGTGATGGATCTAATTGTATATAATATATATTTTTACTATCTTTTGCATAATATGAATTATCTTTTTTTAAATTATTTTTTCTTATAATTTTAAAACTATTTGGATCAATTTCTTTTATTTTTTCGCCTAAATAATACACACCATCTTTATTTTTTATAAGTTTTTCTTCAATTATTTCAAAAATGCCATCAGTATTTTTTATTCTTTTTATATCCGAATCTGAATTTAAATTATAGTATATATTATTTTTATCAACAGCATAATATTCATTTAATTTTCTAAAAGTTTGGATATCTACTCCCTCTAACTTTTTCCCATTAGAATAAATGCTATTTTTATCTTTCACAATATCCTCTTTTACCTCAAATGTGTTAATATCTGCTCCTAACACTTTTTTATCCTCATAATAAACATTATTTCTATCTTTCGCATAACCCCATCCTATTATTTCAAAACTATTTTTATCAGCTCCTTTAATTATCTTATCAAGATAATAAATTCCATTTTTATCTGATATATAGCTATCTGACAATTTTTTAAAACTTGCTTTATCAATAAACTTTAAAGGCTCTTCAAAATAATAAATATAATTCTTATCTCTTGTAAAAAAATCTCCTAAATCTTCAAAAGTTTCCTTATCATAGTGTCGATTTACATCAGGACTTCCAATCCAATATATACCGTTTTTATCCTTCACATAATTAATAAAATCATCTTTAGATTTTACAATTTTTACTGTATTTACATCCACATTGGGGAAATCAATTCCATTAATATAAACCGTATTTTTATCTTTCGCCACATTTCCTTCCAAAATTTCAAATGTTTTTATATCTACTTCATTATCTCCATTTTGTTTTTTCACCGTTTCTCCATTATAATAAATAGTTCCTTTATCTCTTGCATACCCATCTTTTAATATTTTAAAACTTTCCACATCAGGTAAAAATTTATTGTACTGACTGACTACCCCATTTACATATTTCACGACAAGTTCATCATCCCAATAAACTTTTCCATCTTTAATCGTATATTCTGCAAATCCAATATTTCCAATTAAAATAATTAATCCTAACATTCTAAAAAATTTTTTCATAAACACCATTCTCCTTCATCAAAAATCATTTAATAAACAGAAAAAGACTGAAATAATCAGTCTTATCCAATAAATTAATCTAAAAATGTTGTATTTTTTACTTTCCACTGTTCCAGTTTTATGTGCACCCAAAAACCGTATATTCCAAATGTCACTACTATTAACAATAACCATTTTATCCAATTTCCAAATAATCCTACTGCAGTTCCGTTGAATTTCAGTCTTCTTCCTTCTATAACAGTATGGTTTATTTTCCAGCCATAAATCATGCACAAAGCCCAAGGATAACAAATTCCAAATGTACATGATGTTATTAGACTTCCCAGAATAATCCATCCAACATAACTTAATAGCCCTCCATCGAAATGACTTCTATTTTCCAAATTTCCTCCTCACAATATATTTTTTTGTCAGTAACATAAAAAATGTCAATTTCCCAAAGAGTTTATATTACTAATTTTTTTATTATCTATTTTTTTTCAAATAATTAATAAGTTCTTGTTTATTATATTCATTTTTTTCTTTCAATATTTTTAACGAAATTGACAAAAACTTAAATGCATCAGCAATCCATCTTGTTTCTTCAGAAATATAAATTATTGCTTTTTCAAACATGTTTTGTGATTTTTCTACAAGTTTTAACTGCTCACTGTTTAATTTGTTTAAAATATTCCCATAATTATCTAAAAATTCATATTTTTTCTTAAAATTATATTTGACTGTTTCTTTTCCATTCATCATCGCAATAATGTGCCCTTCAATCACAACTTCGACTTTTCCTTGAAATAAGCTTAAAAAATCACACTCTTGAACATTTAATAATTTTTCTAATCTTGGTAAGTTTTCCACTGTCGAATTTTCATCGAAAAAGATTTCATCAACAAGTCCTTCTTTCCAAATGTTTAATTCTACTTCTGTTTTATCATTTTTTAAAATCATCTCAATCCTTCCTTTCTTTTTCTTTTCTTCTCTTCTTTTTTTTATATAAATTATAATTTGAGAATATTCTAATTTTAAAAATAATACCAGCTATTCTATTAATGTAATTGTTATATCACATTATTAATACATTGTCAATTAATGATAAAAAAAAGAGCTCTAAGAACTCTCATCAACATATTTATAAAATTTTGATGGTGGGACCGGTGGGGATCGAACCCACAACCTACCGATTAAGAGTCGGTTGCTCTGACCAGTTGAGCTACGGTCCCATAAAAAACTTTAAAACAACATGACCATATTATCATAATTTATCATTTTTGTCAAGGATTCTATAAATTTTTTCTAAAAAGAAATTTTCAAATCTCTCACAAGTAAATGATTTTCATTATAAAAGTGAGAGATTTTTTTCTAATACTTATTTATTAAACTTTTATTTATTTTTTTAATTTCTATTTCCCTTCAGCTACAACTTTATCCATCCATCTGAATAATTCATCTAGATCATAATCCCCCGAATGCGGTGTCGCCCAAGGTGATGCAAAATCAACTTTTTTCCCAAGATTTTCCAATTTTATGGCAAGTATCGCAGGTATTGCAAGTGAAGTATCTTTGTCAACTGCACCGTGTCTTATTCTCCAATATTTCACTTTTGAACTTCCAATATAATTCATTGGATTCATCATTTTTATAATTTTCTTATCAGCCATTGTTCCATTTACTGACGAATGTTCCAGCATATATTCTGTAAAATGCTTATTATTTGTAGTTTCATCTCCAAATTCATTATTTTCTCCTGTCGATAAATCTACATTATCAAAAGCTCCTGGCGTTTTTTGTCTACCCATGTAAGCAATATATTTATCATAATCTAAATCTACGACTTTTCCATTTTTTATTGTTAAAAAGTCAAATTCTGATAAATCAGTTCCTTTTTTCAAAGCCACATTTGCAGAATCAATATAATACTGCTTAATTTGATTTTTAAAGCTTCCATTTCCATCTTTATCCAACGTTAAAAGTTTACCGTTTTTGTCCTTCAATTTTAAACTATTCACATAATCAGGAAACATTTTTTTCAAATCATTTGAACGTAAAATTTCATTATCAGTCAACGTACCCTCAGTGTATTTTCTTTCCACATTGTAATCTAGCATTGAAATTTCTATCTTTTTATATGTTTTCACATCGTTAAACATCCATTCATAAGCTGTATTTGCATTTTCTAAATTAGTTATTGGACAATAAGCTGAAACTGCGTAAATATCATCTCTAGCCTTCAATGCTCCAATTTCCTTCAAATAAGGCTCGTAATCTTTACTATTTCCAGTTGCACCTAACAGAGCTGAAACTGCTCCTCCAGCACTTGTCCCATTAGAAATAATTCTGTCAGCTCTACCAGGCATTTTATTATCATTATAACGTAAATATCTCACAGCTGCCTTTAAATCTACAATTACAGCAGGTGCCTTTCCAATATATTTCCCATCTTTTTCCAAAGTTCTACCTCTAGCTCCAGGACTTGCCACAACATATCCATTTGACAATGCAACTAATGAAGCATCAGGTTTTCCATCTCTTCCATTTCCAGGCACTCCAGCCGCTCCAGGCATATATCCTCCAACTGTATTTGGAAAAAATATTGGTGCAGTTTTTGCATTATATTTTCCAACTGATTTATTTTTAAAATATTCTTCTGGAATATAGATATTTATAGTTTGATAAGCAATGTCAACTGGTTTTACAACATAAACTATATTTTCATAAGCACGATAAGTAATGGTTTTTCCATTAACAGTTGCTGTTTTTATCGTATAATTTTTATTTGCATCAAAATTTAAATTGTAACCATTTTCTGTTTTATTCGTTATCATATCTTCGGTTATTGCTTTTTTATTCATAGGTGCTCCCATTTTTGGCTTTTTATCTTCATTCTTATTTACTTCAACATTTTTCTGATATTTACTGGAATCTGCTAACCCTCTTTCATTGTCCGTAGCCATTGAAAAAGCTGAAATTAATAAACTTAATATAATTAATTTTTTTCCCATATTCATAAATTCTCCTTCTACTTTATTTATAAACAAAATTTGACTTTATTATACTCTGTTTTAATTTTTTGTCAATAAATTTACTTTTTTATTTTTCTAAAATTTATAAAAAAAAATTCAAATTTTATATTTCAAAAACTTGAATTTTTTTATTTATTAAATTTTTTAAATTTATTTTAATTTTATAAAAATTTTAAAATTGTCATAAGTAAAGGTACTACTATTATAAATAAAATTGTACTTGTTGTTACGACATTTGTGGCATATCCAATATCCCCTTTTGTTTCATTTGTTAATATTGGAAGTGCTGCAAATACTGGTGTTGCTGACTGAATTACATATGTATTTAAATCATTTCTAGTTATGTTTATATAATGTCCTGCCAATTTCACTAAAACTATCATTACAACTGAAGAAATTATAAATCTTCCGATTAGCGCCAAAACTGTATCTTTGTCAAATCTTATGCTGTGAAGTCCTGCGTCAGCTAATACAATTCCGATGTATAAAAGTGCAAGTGGAGTGACTATTTCTCCAACATAGTCAAGCGTGTTAAATATTGGCTTAGGTATTTCCACTTTTAATGCCAAAAATATGAATGATATTACAAATGCTACAAGTGCGGGCGACAACAATTTTTTCCAGTTGATTCCGCTTCTTTTTCTATTTTTTGAATCCACTTCCATAGGATCATTTTCCAAAAAAATGTATCCCAAAGTCCAAATTGATATAGTATTTGTAATATAATACATTAAATAATATGGTAAGCTTTGCTCTCCAAAAAGTGCAATATTTAATGGCATTCCAATAAAAATGGTATTACCATTTACGACAGCGTTGTAAAACGCACCACGACGACCATCTCTCATCTTTACCGCCTTTATCATTAAATAAGCGACTAAATAACCTATAATTACTGACAAAAATGTGAAAATAAGCCTATTTGACAAGTTTTCCAATACTTCTAATTTCAGATATTTGAATACTGAAACAAATATTGAAGCGGGTAATGATACATTCATAATTAATTTTGACACATTTTCACTGAATGTATGATGAAACCAGTGTCTTTTTTTTAGTACGTAACCTAATGCGATTATGAATATAACGGGAAAAATACTTCCCAGCGATGTAAAAAATACCATTTTTTCTCCTCTCAAAATATTAAATTTTTTTTACAAAAACAGTATAACACTATAAAAAAATAAAATCAAGATAAAAAAATAAGGAGAGAGAAATTTTCTCCCCTTATATTTTTCATTATAATTTAAATAATAAATCAGTATATGTTGGGAATTTCCATAAGTCTTTATCAATAACTTTTTCCAAATTATCACAAGGAACTCTCAATGCTTCAAGTCCTGATACTAATTTTTCTTTTGCTAAATCAGTTTGTTTAGGAAGATCTTCCTCGTTTGAAACTCTTGCAATTTCTTTTTCAAGTGATTTTGTTTCTTTTCTTAATGCTGTTACATTTGATAAAACATCTTTTAACAATTCTTCCTGCTCTTTTATAAAGGCTTTTCCATATTTTGAATTTTTTTCAATGTGGTCTGCCAATAAATTTGAAAATTTTAGCGCTGATGGCAAAATATTTTTGTTTACAATGTCAATTAATGTTCTTGATTCAATGCTAAGCTGTTTTACATATCTTTCAGCATAAGCGTTATATCTTGCTAATGATTCTTGTTCTGACAACATTCCAATTTCATCTACTAATTCCAAAATTTCTGGCTCAATCATTTTTCTAAGTGCTGTGTTTGCAGAAACTTCGTTTGTAAGCCCTCTTCTTTTTGCTTCTTTAACCCATTCTTCGCTGTAGCCATTACCGTTGAAAATAATTCTGTGGTGTTTTTTGTAGGCATTTGCGATGATTTCGTTTATTACTTTTGGCAAAGTTTTTTCTGTCGCTTTTTCAAGTTTATCAGCATACTCTGACAATACTTTTCCAACTGCTGCATTTATTACTGCCGCTGTTGTTGCTGGAGTTGAGCTTGAACCTGGCATTCTAAATTCAAATTTATTTCCTGTGAAGGCAAAAGGTGAAGTTCTGTTTCTGTCTCCTGCGTCCATGCTGAATGTTGGCAGCACATCAACTGATAAGTTTACTTCTGAAGCTTCTGACACAGGTGCGTCTTTTTTGTTGGCAATATTATCTAAAATTGTTGTCAATTCGTCGCCTAAAAAGATTGAGATAATTGCTGGAGGCGCTTCGTGTCCTCCTAATCTGTGGTCATTTGTAGCAGTTGCAGTCGAATATCTTAACATTGGATAATATCTATCCACAGCTTCAATTACAGCAGATACAAAAATTAAAAATTTTTTATTTGTTTTAGGATCTTTTCCAGGACTAAACAGGTTTTTCCCGTCATCAGTTCCAAGCGACCAGTTGTTATGTTTTCCTGAACCGTTTACGCCGTCAAAAGGTTTTTCGTGAAGTAATGCCACCAAATCGTGTTTTAATGCAGTTTTTTCAATTGTTTCCATTATAATCTGGTTTTGGTCTGAAGCCAAGTTTGCAACTGAAAATAACGGTGCAACTTCAAATTGGTTTGGTGCAACCTCATTATGTCTAGTTTTTGATGGAATTCCTAATTTCCAAAGTTCTACATCGACATCACTCATAAAGTTTATAACTTTATCTTTAATTTTTCCAAAGTAGTGGTCGTTTAATTCCTGACCTTTTGGTGCAGGAGCTCCAAATAATGTTCTTCCAGTAAGAAGTAAATCATCTCTTGCTTCAAACATTTCTTTTTTAACCAAGAAATATTCCTGTTCAACTCCAAGTGTGTTAAATACATGTTTTGAAGTTGTATTTCCCAATGCTCTTAATACTCTTAACGATTGTTCACTTATATATTTCATTGTTCTTAGCAAAGGAACTTTCTTATCCAGAGCTTCACCTGTAAATGAAATAAATGCAGTTGGAATGTATAATGTAACTCCATTTTTATTTTCTCTTATGAATGGATATGAACTTGTATCCCAAATTGTATACCCTCTTGCTTCAAATGTGCTACGAAGACCTCCATTTGGAAATGATGAAGCATCAGGTTCACCTTTTATCAAATTGCTTCCTGAAAATTTGTAAATTAATTCTTCACTTTCTGTTGGTTCCAAAAATGAGTCGTGTTTTTCAGCTGTCAAGTCTGTTAGTGGCTGAAACCAGTGACAGTAGTGAGTTGCTCCTCTTTTAGTTGCCCAGTCTTTTATAGCATTTGCAATTACTTCTGCTGTTTCTTTTGATAATTCCGTTTTACCAAGCTGTGATGCTTTAAATTCTTTGAAAACTTCTTTAGAAACTCTTTTTTTAAGGTTGCTGTCCCTAAAGACATTCTCTCCAAAACTTTTCATAGCATTTTCCATAAATTTACCTCTTTCCTAATTTTTTAAGATTTTCATTTTTTGTAAGATTGAAAATGTGTAAGAACAATTTAAGATGTGTAAAATACACTTTTCTAAAACTCTTTCAAAACTATTCATAAGCTTATTATACAATGTGTAAAATTATAAGTCAAATGAAAATTTTGATAATATTTTATTTTTCAAATATCTTTTTAAACCCACTATTTATCGTATTTTTTACTATTCATAAAAAATTATTACTTTGGAACTCAAATTTTTTTTTATATTTGCAAAATGATTTTGTGAAATGTATAATTGGTTCATCTATACAAGGCTAAAATATTTTTTTAAAATATTTTAGATAGAATCTAAAACATTGGAGGTACAGACTTTGGATAACAACATTCAAAATGTAAAACTAAAAAAATACGAGCTTTCAAGAAATTCACTTTATGAGCCGTATTTTGAAAAAGACAACTGCGGTATGGGATTTATCGCAAACATTGACAACAAGAAAACTAATCAAATCGTAAAAGACGGAATAAGAATTTTAGATGGATTAGAACATCGTGGAGCGGAAGGATATGACTCAGATACTGGAGATGGAGCTGGGCTTTTGTTTGAAGTGCCGCACGAATTTTTTGCAGGAATTATTCCAAATCTTCCAGAATTTGGAGATTATGGGGTTGGAAACATATTTTTCCCAACTGTAAAAGAAGAATTTGAAAAAATAAAGGCAATTATCGAAGAAACTGTGAAAAACTCAAAAGATGAAATCCTAACTTGGAGAGAAGTTTCTATAAAAAAAGATGCCGTTGGAGTTCAAGCACAATCTACAATGCCATTTGTCTGGCAGCTTTTCATAAAAAGAGTAAATTCATCAAAAGAAGATTTTGAAAAAAATCTTTATATTTTGAGAAAAAAAATTGAAAATGCTGTAAAAAAAGCAAATTGCGACACTGAAGATAAATTTTACATAACAAAATTATCTTCAAAATCAATAGTTTATAAAGGTCTAGTAAAACCTGACCAAATTGAGAACTTCTATATTGACTTGCAATCAGACAAGCTTGTAAGTTCTTATTGCCTAGTTCACCAAAGATTTAGTACAAACACTTTCCCGGCGTGGAAACTTGCACATCCGTTCAGATTTTTGGCACACAATGGAGAAATTAATACGGTAAAAGGGAATGTGAACTGGATGAAAGCCAGAGAAATTGCACTATCTTCGCCTAACTATGAAGATATAAAAGAATTATTTCCTGTAAATGATGAAGAGTGGTCGGATTCAGCTAATCTTGATGCCATTATTGAACTTCTTGTATTTTCTGGAAAAACTTTGATGGAAGCAATTTCAATTTTAGTTCCTGCGGCTTGGGAAAAGGATCATACGAAATCTGAAGATTTGAAGGCATTTTATGACTATTATTCAGGATTAATGGAAGCTTGGGACGGACCTGCGGCCATGATTATGACTGATTCCAGATATTTAGTTGCAAAACTTGATAGAAATGGACTTAGACCGCTTAGATATATTTTGACTGATGATAATCAGATGCTTGTCGGTTCTGAAGTTGGAACTTTGCCAATTAAACCTGAAAATATTGTCCAAAGTGGAAGAGTTAAACCTGGAAAAGTTTTTGTAATTGATCTGGAAGAAAAAAAATTGTATAACGATGACGAAGTTAATGAAAAAGTTTTAAATGGAACAGATTTCAAAAAATTGATTAAAGATAAGAAAAACGTAAATGACTTGATGAAGGAAACTAATTTTGATTATAACAGAAATAGCGATTTAGATGACATTTACAACAAATTAAAATTATTTAGCTATTCAAGGGAAGATTTGCACATCTTGATTTCAAGAATGGCTATAACCGGGCAAGAACCGCTTGGTTCAATGGGAAATGACGCAGCACTTGCTATTTTTTCTGAAAAGCCAAAATTGCTTTACAGCTACTTTAAACAATTGTTTGCACAAGTAACAAATCCTCCAATTGACCCAATTAGAGAAAATTTTGTTATGTCGCTTAGAACTCAGCTTTACAGAAAAGCAAATATTCTAGAAAAAGATTCTGAAGCTGGGAAAACTTTAGTTTTGGATTCACCAATTATGGACAACAAGACTATGGAATTTTTGAAAAATTATGAAAGAGATGATAAAAAACCTGCTATTTTAGATATAACTTTCAAGCCAACTGAAAACTTGGAAGAAAGACTGGATAAAATATTTAAGCTTGCTGAAGATGCGATTGACAGTGGTGCAAAATCAATTATTTTATCTGACAGAAATACTGATACTGAAAATGCGGCAATTCCAGCTTTACTTGCTGTTGCTGGACTTCATCACTATTTAATTAGAAACAAAAAACGAAATGAAATTGATATTTTGGTAGAAACTGGAGAAGCTAGGGAAATTATGCATTTTGCATTGCTGATCGGATACGGTGCAACTGCGATTAATCCTTACTTGGCACTTGATTCAATTGAATATATGGTAAAAAATAAACTTTACTTGAATGCCGATGAATCTGAAATAAAAGATTTGCAATACAACTATTTGAAAGCTCAGAAAAAATCAATCTTGAAAACTATGTCAAAAATGGGAATTTCAACTGTTGACAGTTACAGAGGAGCACAAATTTTTGAAGCTGTTGGATTATCAACTGAATTAGTTAAAAAATATTTCACAGGAACTGTTTCAAGAATCGAAGGGCTTACAATTAAAACATTGGAAGATGAAGTGCTAAATAACTTTGATGATGCAATTGACTCGATTAACCTTGGTGCTGAAACACTTTATGTGGATGGAGAATATTCTTGGATGAAGGAAGGAACAAATAGAATCTTGACTCCTGATGCGATTTCAAAAGTTCAAGATGCCGCAAATAGAGATGATTACAACACTTATAAGGAATTTGCAAAAATTGTAAACGACCAAAGTCAGCATTTGCTTACAATAAGAGGGATGTTAAAATTCCATTCTGACAGAAAACCTGTTTCAATTGACAAAGTTGAGCCAGTTGAAGCAATTATGAAACGATTTGTTACTGGAGCAATGTCATTTGGATCAATCTCAAAAGAAGCTCACGAAGCGATTGCAAGAGCATTAAATACAATTGGTGGTCGTTCTAACTGCGGAGAAGGTGGAGAAAATCCTGAAAGATTTTTAGATAACAGAAGAAGTGCTACAAAACAAATTGCATCTGGAAGATTTGGAGTTACAACTGATTACTTGGTAAATGCCGATGAATTACAAATTAAGATGGCTCAAGGGGCAAAACCTGGAGAAGGTGGACAATTACCTGGATTTAAAGTTAATAAGGAAATTGGAGCTACTCGTCATACAACGCCTGGAATTAGCTTAATTTCTCCACCACCACACCACGATATTTACTCAATCGAAGATTTGGCACAACTAATTTTTGATTTGAAAAATGTAAATGAAAAAGCTAGAATTAGTGTTAAATTGGTGTCTGAAGCTGGAGTTGGAGTCGTTGCCTCTGGAGTTGCTAAGGCAAAATCTGAAATGATATTAATTTCTGGACATGACGGAGGAACTGGAGCGTCTCCTCTATCTTCAATTAAACATGCTGGGTTACCTTGGGAATTAGGACTTTCTGAAGCTCACCAAATTTTAAAGGAACACAAATTGAGAAGCAGAGTTACTCTTCAAGTTGATGGGAAATTAAAAACTGGTAGAGATTTAGTAATTGGAGCGATTTTAGGAGCTGAAGAGTTTGGATTTGCAACAATGCCGCTTGTAATTTTAGGATGTATTATGATGAGAAAATGTCATACAAATATGTGTCCAGTTGGAGTTGCAACTCAGTCTGAAGAACTTCGTAAGAAATTTACCGGACAATATGAAAATATCATCAGATACTTTAGATTTATTTCACAGGAAACAAGAGAAATTATGGCTGAACTTGGAGTTACAAAACTTGATGAATTAATTGGAAAAGCTGATGAATTCTTGGAAGTTTCTAAAACTTCAAAATTAGAAAAAGTTAAAAATGTAGACTTAGGAAAAATTCTTTACACTAACAAGAATAGCGACAGTCCAAATGTAAAAACTCAAAATCAAGACTTTAAAATGGAAAATATAATTGACAGAAAATTAATTAAACTTGCAAGTACAACTTTTGAAAGTGATAAAAATAATGTTGCAAAAACTGTAATTAATGAAAAAATTGAAAACTTTGACAGAAGTTTTGGAGCTATGTTAAGTGGAGAAGTAGCTAGAACATTTGGTGGATACACTCTTGAAGATGACACAATTACGTTAAACTTAGAAGGAATTGGTGGACAAAGTTTTGGGGTGTTTGGAGCAAAAGGTATAACTTATAACTTGACTGGACAATCAAACGATTACATCGGAAAAGGACTGTTTGGAGCAAAAATTATTATTAAAAAACCTGAAGTTTCTAAATACGAAGCAGATGAAAATATAATTGGAGGAAATGCCATTTTATACGGTGCAATCAGAGGAGAAGCTTATTTAAACGGAGTCGTTGGAGAAAGATTCTGTGTTAGAAACTCTGGTGCGGTTGCTGTTGTAGAAGGTGTTGGAGATCACGGCTGTGAATACATGACTGGAGGTCGTGCTATTGTTTTAGGAGAAACTGGGAAAAACTTTGCCGCTGGTATGAGTGGTGGAATTGCTTATGTTTATGATAAAAACAACACTTTTGAGAAAAATTTGAATAAAGAAATGGTCGATTTTGACGAACTTAACGAAGTTTATGAAAATGAAATAAAAACTTATGTGGAAAAACACTTTAATTATACAGGAAGTGCCGTTGCAAAGGAAATTTTAAACAATTGGGAAGCTGAAAAACAAAACTTTAAAGTTGTTATTGCACCTGAATTTAAAGAAATATTTGAGAGAGGTGAGGCTTAAAAATGGGAAAACTAGATGGATTTTTAGAAATACATAGAGAAGAGAAAAAAATTAGGGAGATTTCTGACAGAATTAAAGATTTTAATGAAATTGACATCCCTTTAAATGATGAATACATAGAAACACAGGCGGCTAGATGTATGGACTGCGGAGTTCCTTTTTGCCATTGGGCCTGTCCAGTTGACAACCACTGTCCTGAATGGCAGGATTTAGTCTATAACGGCGAATGGAAAAAGGCTTTGGACTTACTTTTGTCAACAAATCCATTTCCTGAATTTACTGGGCGAATTTGTCCAGCACTTTGTGAAGGAAGCTGTACTTTAGGAAAAAATGACAAGCCTGTAACTACTAAAAATATTGAACTTGCCATTATTGAAAAAGGTTGGAAAAACGGATGGGTAAAACCAAAAACTCCTAAAAAAAGATTTGACAAAAAAATCGCAGTAATTGGAAGTGGACCATCTGGACTTGCTGCTGCTCAAACTTTAAACAGATTTGGGTATAATGTGACAGTTTACGAAAAAAGTGAAAGAGCTGGAGGATTACTTGCACTTGGAATTCCTGATTTTAAGCTTGACAAGAAAATAATTGACAGAAGAGTAAAACTTATGGAAGAAGAAGGCGTTAAATTTATTTACAATACTGAAGCTGGAGAAGATATTTCCAACGAAGAACTGGAAAAGGAGTTTGATATAATTCTTATGTCTTGCGGATCAAAACAAGCTAGAGATTTGAATATCAAAGGAAGAGAAGCAAAAGGCGTTTATCTTGCAATGGACTTTTTGACTCAGCAAAACAGAAAAGTAAACAATATTCCTTTGTACAACGAAGAAATTGACGTAAAAGGTAAAAATGTGCTTGTAATTGGTGGTGGAGATACTGGTTCTGACTGTGTTGGAACTTCTGTAAGACAAGGTGCTGCCAGTGTAAAACAAATTGAAATTTTAAATAAGCCATCTGAAACTCGTACATCAAAAAACCCTTGGCCACAATTTCCAATGTATCTAAAAACTTCGACTTCTCACAAGGAAGCGACAGAAGTTTACGGAAATGACCCAAGGGAATGGAATGTTACAACAAAAGAATTTGTAAAAGATGAAAACGGAAATCTTTGTGGAGTAAAAATTGCGAAAGTTGAAAGTTTTGTAAATGAAGATAGAAGACTTGGATTTAGGGAAGTTGAGGGCTCTGAAGAAATAATGAAAGTTGACTTTGTCTTTTTAGCAATCGGATTTTTACATCCATACTTTGAAGGACTTTTAGAAAACTCAAAAGTTGAATTGGATGGGCGTGGAAATGTTAGTGCAAACGTCATCGACTTTAAAACTTCTGCTCCAAAATATTTTGCCGCAGGAGATGTGAGACGAGGGCAATCACTTGTTGTCTGGGCAATTAGTGAAGGTAGAAATGCTGCGAAGGCTATTCATGAATATTTGAGAAAAAATAAATAATATATAACAAACCTCTTAGAAAAAATAAAATTCTAAGAGGTTTTTTTATTTTAATTTATAAATAAATTTAAATAAATTAATTTTTTTATTTTTAGAAAATTTTATTCAGAAAATTCTCCCATTTTTCTAAATTTTTCGTATCTTCTCTCAAGTAATTCCTCAATAGAGAATTTATCTATTTTTTTAAATTCCTCTAAAACAGCCATTCTTAAATTTTGCGCCGTTTTTTCAAAATCTCTATGTGCTCCGCCTAATGGTTCTTTAACTATTCCGTCAATTACTCCCAGATTTTTTAGACTTATTGCATCCATTTTCAAATTTTTAGCAGCTTCTGGAGCTTTTGAAGCGTCGTTAAAAAGTATTGAAGCACATCCTTCAGGCGAAATAACAGAATATACACTATTTTCAAGCATAAGCACAGAATCAGCGACACCAATTCCAAGTGCACCTCCGCTTCCTCCTTCACCGATGACAACAGATATAATAGGTACTTTTAATCCAAACATTTCCGCCAGATTTTTAGCGATTGCTTCTCCCTGACCTTTTTCTTCAGCTTCAATCCCTGGATAAGCTCCTGCTGTGTCTATCAAAGTTAAAATAGGAAGTTTAAATCTCTCAGCCATTCTCATAAGTCTCAGCGCTTTTCTGTATCCTTCTGGACTTGCCATTCCAAAATTTCTGTAAATATTTGAATCGATGTCTCTACCTTTTTGATGTCCAATTATCATAAGCTTATATCCTTCAACATTTGCCAGTCCTCCAACAATTGCATGATCATCTTTAGATAATCTATCTCCGTGAAGTTCAACAAAATCCTCAGTTAATTCATTTATATAATCTAGTGTATACGGTCTTTGCGGATTTCTTGAGATTTGGATTCTAGCCCAAGCATCCATCTCATTTTCTTCAAAATTTCTATACTTTTCTTCCAGCTGCTTTTCCAATTCAGAAATTTGAGATGAAAAGTCAATGCTTTTTTCTTTGGAAAAATTTTTTAACTCTGCTATGTTATTTTCTAATTCTTTTATTTCATCTTTTAAATTCATATCTTTTCCTCTCTAATTTTAATAAAATTTATTAAATTATATTAATTTTTCAATTATTCTATAAATTGTTTCTTTCAGATCTTTTCTTTCAGAAATAACATCCACCATCCCATGTTCCAACAAAAATTCCGCTCTTTGAAATCCTTTTGGCAATTTTTGATTAACAGTTTGCTCAATTACTCTTGGCCCTGCAAATGCAATTAGCGCATTTGGCTCAGTCACAATTACATCTCCAAGCATTGCAAACGATGCCGTAACTCCACCTGTAGTCGGATCGACTGGAACGGAGATAAAAGGAATCCCAGCTTCATTTAATCTTTTTACAGCTCCAGAGGTCTTTGCCATTTGCATAAGTGAAACAATTCCCTCCTGCATTCTAGCTCCACCAGAGCTTGAGACAATTACAACCGGTATTTTTTTCTCAAGTCCACGTTCTAACGCACGAGTTATTTTTTCTCCAACAACGGAACCCATACTACCACCCATAAAATTAAATTCCATAGCCGCAATACTAACTTCTATCCCATTTATTTTCCCAATTCCACTGATTACACCGTCAAGCATTCTACTTTTTTCTCTTGCCACTTCCAATTTTTCTTCGTAACCTGAAAAATCTAAGATATTTTTTGAATGAACCGTCATATCTTCTTCAAAAAATGTCTCATGATCAATAAGCAGCTCAATTCGTTCAAATGCCGTAAGCCTAAAATAATTTCCACATTTTGGACAAATATTTAAATTGTTTTTTAAATCTTCGTTGTAAATGATTTCATTACAACGCTTACATTTTTGCCACTTATTGTCATCAACAACATCAAGCGTCAATTTTGATTTAGCTGTAAGTGTTGCATACTTGTTTTTTGATTTTCTGCTCGAAAATAATCCCATTTTTTTACCTCTCACATTTATTAATTTTTATTGATTTTTACTTTACTTAAAATAGTAAAATATAACACATGTTACATAAAGATGATACCCTATCATAATTAGAAAAAACTTTATTTAATATTATTAAATCATATTAAATAAAAACTTCACTTTCAATTGAAAATTTAAAATTATCAAAAGAAACGAAATAGCAGCACAAATAAAATTTTTCCCCTTTTTTTCCATATTTAGAATCTCCAATTATTGGTAAACCTGCATTTGCAAGTTGTGCTCTTATCTGATGCTTTCTTCCAGTTACCAAATCAATATCCAAAACTATATTTTTTTTATCTTTTAATAATTCAAAATTTTTTAAGTGTGCAAGTTTTTTCTCTTTAAAATATGTGATACTTTTTTTTGAATCTTTTGAAATTGGACTGTCGCTTACAATTACTCCATTTTTTCCTGTTGTCAAATAATTTTCAATCTTAAAATTTAATTTATCCTCTTTTTTTAATTTTTTTAACTCTTTTAATTCTTTAATATTTACATTATCTATATTATTTGTATTTTTCTTATTGTTATTTTGAACAATCGCAAAATATTTTTTTTTGACTTCATTATTTCTAATTTTTTCCGAAATGTACCGTAAAAACTTTAAATTCTTACAGCCAATCACAAGTCCTGATGTATCGTAATCCAAGCGATTTGAAAAATTTATATTCTTATTTTGATAAATTTTTTTAAAAACTTCTGAAAGTCCATAACTATGCCCAGTTCCTTTGTGCATCGCAACTTTTTCTTTCTTATTCACAATGAAAAAATCTTTATTCTCAAAAATTATCATTTTTTTATAATTTTCAATATCCTCTTTTTTTATCTTAATTTTTTCAAAATTATTTTCTTTTTTTTCAGAAGATTTCAACATTTTTATTGTCAGAATATCGCCCAAAGAAAGTCTATAACTTTCTTTGGACTTTTTAGCATTAACTTTCACATCTCCATTTCTAATAGCGGAAAAAATTTTGCTAAGCGACTCATTTTTAAACTGTTTTCGCAAATACCTGTCAAGACGCATATTTTCCATTTCAGAGTTCACAACTACTTTTTTTTCTTCCAAATTTTTCTCCTAATCTGCGTGAATTTTTACACTCTCAACTAATCCTATCATAAGAAATGCCGCAAGAAATGAACTTCCTCCATAACTCATAAAAAGAAGCGGCTTTCCAGTAACTGGCACAAGTCCTATTGTCATTCCAACATTTACGATTACATGCATAAAAAACACGCCTGAAATTCCGTAGAGGAGCAATTTCCCAAATTCATCATGTATTACACGAGTTATTCTCATCGTCCTGAATATAAGCCCGAAATATAATAGCAAAGTTAAAACCGAACCAGCAAACCCCAATTCTTCAGATAAAACTGAGAAAATAAAGTCTGTCTGAGCTTCTGGTAAAAATTCCAGTCGACTTTGACTTCCTTGCAAAACTCCCTTTCCAAGAACTCCTCCTGCTCCAACTGAAATTTTAGACTGAGTGACGTGCCACCCAGTTCCTTTCTCATCTTTTTCTGGCCGCAAAAATGTTTCCACTCTCGTTTTTTGATATTTACTAAGCACAAATCTATACACAGGATAAATTGAGAGCAAGATAACCGTTCCAATTATCCAAATCGGCTTCATATTCGCACCGTATAAAAATATCATAAATACATAAGCTGCGACTGTAATCAAAGTTGTTCCCAAATCTGGCTGAATTAAAATTAAAAGAATAAGTGGTGAAACAGGCAAAATTGCTGTTACAATATCTTTTAAATTATTAATTCCATCTTTATATTCTTGTGCAATTCTATATGCAATCATTATGATAATTGCAATTTTTACAAATTCCGAAGGCTGCAATTGAAAAGGTCCAATCGAAATCCAACGTTGCGCTCCCAATGTTTTTTTTCCTAAAAATCTTACAACAAGTAAAAGAACAATACATATCCCATATATATGTCTAGTGTATTTTTTTACTTCTCTGTAATCAATAAACGATATAATAATTAGTAAAATTGTCCCTATCACAATCCACATGATATTTTTCCCAACAAATCCACTTTTTCTTGTCGCACTGTAAACAAATATTGTACTAAGTGTTACAAGTGCATATATTATCAACAAAATTATTTTGTCCATCTGAGAAAAACTATTTTTTATCTGTTCTAATAATCTCTGGTTCTGTAACATTTTCATCTCCTAATTTTATTTTATATTTCCTAAAACTGTAATATTTTTTTGATATACTGATTTTTTAAAAATTTATTTATATCTTTTAATTTCACGTTATTTATTTCATCTTTCAACTTTTGCGGCTCCAAAATCTCATTTTTTCTAGAATAATAGTTTCCAAGAATGTTCATTCTCGCACGAGGATTTTCAAACGAAAACGCAATTTTACTCAAATATTTATTCTTAGCTTTTTGAAGTTCCTCCTGCGAAACGCCATTTTCTCTCAATTTTTCAAATTCATTTAATGTAATTTCTATCGCTTTTTTATAATTTTGAACATTTGTACCGATGTAAGTTGACGAAATTCCCCCTGAGAGATAATACTGGTTGTAAGTATAAACCGAATAAGCAAGTCCATTTTTTTCACGAATTTGTTGAAAAAGTCTGGAACTCATAGAACCACCTATGATGTTTGAGGAAAGATCTAAATAAACTTTATCTTTGCTATCATATTTTTCCCCTTCAAAAGATATGCAGATATTTACTTGATTGATGTCCTTTTTTTCGATTCTTTTACCTTCGTTAAACGAAAAATCAATTTTACCCCTTCTATCAATCTTTTTATCTTCCAATTTATCAAAATACTCATTAACTTTTGAAATAATTTCATCTTTGTCAAAATTTCCTGAAACTACGACAAAAATATTATCTTTTGTATATCTTTCGCTATAATATTTTTTTATTTCTTCAGAGCTAAATCCTTTTACGCTCTCTTTAGTCCCAATAATCGGCTTTCTATACTGTCCATTTATACAATCTCCATAATTTAATTCAAAAACTAAATCATCAGGTGTATCTTTATACATTTTTATCTCTTCGATAACCACATCTTTTTCTTTTTCCAGTTCATCTTTGTCAATAATCGAATTTGTAACTATATCAAACAAAATGTCCACCGATTTTCCCAAAAATTCAGTCAGTGTATTTATATAAAAGACTGTTTCTTCCTTTGTCGTATGTGCGTTTATATTTGCTCCAAGATAATCAATTTCACTTGAAATTTCAAAATAATTTCTCTTTTTTGTCCCTTTAAAAATCATATGTTCCAAAAGATGTGAAATTCCTTCTTCATTATCATTTTCGTCTCTCGAACCAGTCTTGACAAAAACTCCGACCGAGCAAGTTGAAATATTTTCCAATCTATCAAAAATAATTTCTATTCCAGATTTTGTTTTAATTTTTTCCACCATTTTTTTATCCTTTCCAAATTTTAATATTCGGCATCTTTAAATAATTTTACTCCAATGGCAAAAAATACTACCAAAGGTAAAAAACATGCCATATAAATTGGTATAGTTCCAGATACAGCAAGTGAACGCAAAATTGTAGCAGCACCGTAATAAGCATACCCTATTATAACCGATAATCCAATATTTACTGCAGCTCCACCTCTGACATATCTACTTCCAAGCGATAGCCCAATAAAGCACATAACAAAAGATGACAGTGAAAAAGCTATTCTATAATAAAACTCTATCCGTAAATCCAGCGAATCTGCTCCAACTCTTGTAAAATAGACAACTTTTTTTCGTAGCTCAGGCATTGTCAAATTTTTTACTTTTACAGGACTTGCAAGTACATAATCCATAGGAGCTGTAAAATTTAATTTTGAATTATCTATCGGAGTTGTCAAATTTGTCGTAAGATTATAATCTTTTAAATCAACAAATCGCCATCTGTTTGTATTCGGATTGATTCTTGCACTTTTTGCCGTGTACATTTTATTAATTTTTTTAAATCCTCTGTCCATTTTTATAATTATAATATTTTTCATTTCTCCCGTCATTCGACTTGCATATTCGGTAAAAAGAACTGTATTTTTATCAACTTTTACAAAAATAAAATTTCTTTCAGATTTTGACTTTTGAACATCTATCTCATTAACTTTAAGTTCTTTCAAATTTTCTTTTTTAGCATTTGCTTTTCCCAAGTAACTGTAATTTAGCCAAAATATTCCAGAACTTATCAAAAATGAAATTATTACTGGAAATAAAACTACTCTTGAAAAACTTATTCCACTTGTTTTCATAGCGGTAACTTCCAGCTGCTTTGCCATTTTACTTATACACAAAAGACTTCCTAATAGCACTCCAAGTGGCGCTGTGTTTGTTACAATTTCAGGAATTCCGTATCTTAAATATTTTATTGCATCATGAAATTTAAATTTTCCATCCATAATCCAACCTGTAATATTAATACTCTCCGCCAACAAAAATATTAAGAAGAACATCATCATACCCAAAATAAAACTTTTTATATAATTTACGATTATATACCTATCTAATTTACTTATCATTTAATATTACTCCTTTTTTGGCTTAATTCCCTTTCATCTTTTTCACAGAAAAATAGATACAAAGCAAGAAAAGTACAAAATTTGGCGTCCACATCGCAATATTTGCAGGAACATGATTTTTTAACACCAAAATTTTAGCATAACTAGCCAGACCAATATATCCAAAAATTACAATAAGGCTGACACCAAAACTGATTCCCCTTCCGCTTCTTCTGTGACCCACCGAAAGCAAAACTCCCAGCCAGCATAAAAATGTACTTCCAAGAGGTCCTATCATTCTTTGATACATTTCAACTAACGCCTTTAGTGCATTTTCTCTTTTTTCTGGATCTTTATTTTTAATATTCTTTTTATAATAACTTTTTAGCTCTTTCAAATTCATTTCTTTTCTACTTTTTTCCTTCACTTTTTTTTCTGATTTAAAAAATGTAGAAATCGGAACTTCTTGTTCTTGATATTTTGCTTGAACATGACTGCTTCCGTCATTTTTAAATAAAAATCCTTCGATATTTTTAAATCTTATTATCCCTGGATCAAATTTTGCATTTTCTGCTAAAAATACAATGGGATATGGATTATCCCCTCTCTTATTTATAAACAAAAAATGTTTCGCTGTCGCATTTTTATTATTCACTTCATCAATATAAAAGCCAAATCCCTTTTCTTCATTTGTCAAAAATATTTTTTCTTCCGTCAGTGAATTCGGTTTAGAGGCAAGTAGCAGCTTTGTTTGTGCATTAATATTTGCAAGTGCTCTTGGGTTTACATAAATTTCCAGGCTCAGACCAATTATTGTTAGAATAAGTCCAAAAATAAACGCTGGTCTAATTATTCTAAAAAGCCCGATTCCAGAACCTTCCATTGCGACAATTTCATTAGTTTCAGAAAGCCCGCCATAAACTAGCATTACTCCTAAAAATGCTCCCATCGGTATAGTCTGGACAAGTACACCAGGCATAGCATAACACACATAATCCACTATTGACATGGCTGGTAAATCGCTCGCAAACAATCTCTCCATAACTTCCATTACAACATTTAACATCATAATAAATGTAAATATGCTAATTCCAAATAGCGACGGTAAAATTAATGAACTATAAATATATCTATCTATCGTTTTCATATTTTTTCCTTTATTTTTTTAAAATTTAAAACTGCCATCTTTATTATTTCTTCTATAATAATCCAGCACTTCTTTTATTTTTTCCCTCTCTTTTTTTTCTTCCGTATAATTTTTAATAGAATATTTCATAAACTTTGGAAATAAATCTACATATTGAGGAGCGAAATTCGCTACGGTCTGTATCACTTGACTCTCTTTGCACAAAACTCTAACTCTTTTACTCTTCATTCCGCCTATTACGACTATAACATAGATAATTAATACAACCAAAAACATTTTTATACCAGCAAATAACATTCCAGCCGCTCCATTAAATCTTTCATCCACTTTTATTTTTTTTAAAAATTGGGAATTTTTGAACAAAAATATTGTAATAATTAAATAAAGCAGGAATATTAATATTATGTAAAAATTCAATTGATTGAATAATGATGCTTTAGGTCTTTTAATAACCGTGTTAAATAATAATTTTGAAAAAAACATAATAAATATCCATTTAAACATGTCATAAAATCCCAAAGTAAATCCATATCCGTATCCCATTACGAGAAATGCCACCAACATCATCACAAATACTGTGTCCAATATCATAAAAATTCTCCTATTTTACATAAATTCTCGGAACTCTCTGACTAATTCCACACAAAATTTCATATGAAATTGTATTACATAAATTTGCAACTTCTGAAACACTTATATTTTCCCCAAAAAATTCAACTACATCGCCTTTTTTCACTTCATCTGCCAATTCTGCTGGAATGTGCACCATAAGCTGATCCATACAAACTCTTCCCACGATTTCGCATCTATGTCCTTTATAATAGATATAACCTTTATTTGACAGATCTCGTCTCACTCCGTCAGCATAACCTATAGAAACAGTCGCATAAGTCTGCCCTGCTTTTCCCAAATAAGTGTTTCCATAACTTATAAAACTATCTTCTTTTAATTTTTTGATATAGCTGATTTTAGCAAAAAGTGACATCACAGGTTTAAATTTATAAGGCTTTGTCTCTTCATCGGTAACACCACCGTAAATTATTATTCCAACTCTCACAAAATCATATTTGTCATTTTCCAATTTTAAACTTCCAAAACTGTTTAACAAATGTTTGTATTTTACAGATGGTAATTTTGAAATTATTTTTTTGCTAATTTCTTCAAAGTTATTTTCTTGAAACTCAGTATATTTCGCATCCGTATCAGAAGAAGAAAAATGGGAAAAAATTCCAATTGGTTTAACAAATTTACAATTTTTTAGTTTTTCTATTAATTCATCAATTTCATATTTTTGAAATCCAACTCTTCCCATTCCGGTGTCAACTTTTAAAAAGACATCAGTTGGAATTTGAGATTTTTCCAAATATTTAATTTCTTCAAAGTCTGTTACCATAAAATAAATATTTTTTTCTGAAATTTTATCCATATATTCATATTCTATCGGTCCTAATATAAGAACGCTCACATCATTGTCAAATTCCTTTACTTTTAGTGCTTCTTCGGCAGTTGCAACAGCAAAGTGCCTAATTCCTTTTTGAATCAGCGATTCACATATTTTTAACATTCCATGACCATAAGCATCTGCTTTTATAACGGCTATCATCTTTTCTTTTGGCGCCACTTTTTCAATTTCATCTATATTGTGATATAAGTTTTTAATGTTTATTTCCGCCCAACAACGCATTTTAATTCACCTCTATAATTATTATAGGAGCAAAAAGCTCCTATTTTATTGATTAAACTAATACTTTATCTTTTTCATCGTATCCGTTTACTGTTTTAGTTGTTCTATTTGATTTTTCTTGTTTTTTATCGTTATTGTTATTTTTTTTCAATTTTTTCATCAAATAAACTAGCGGACTTGCCACAAATATTGATGAATAAGTACCAAACAACATTCCTAAAAACAATGTCATACTAAAAGTTTTTAGCGAATCTCCACCAAAAATAAGTAAAACTATAACTGAAAATAATGTTGTAAGAGAAGTATAAATCGAACGAGCAAATACTTGATTTATCCCAGTTTCAATAATTTCTGAAAAAGGTTTATTTTCTCTATTTTTCTTATTTTTCTTTTCATTTTCACGAATTCTGTCAAACACCACAATCGTATCGTTTATTGAATATCCTAAAATTGTTAAAATTGCCGCAACAAACGGAGTATCAATTTCGTATCTGAAAAGCGCAATAAGTCCAAATGAAATAATTACATCGTGAAGAAGTGCCAAAATTCCAGCAATGGCATAAACTAGCTCAAATCTTACAGTTATGTAAATTACAATAAATATACTTCCAATCAAAAGCGCCTTTATCGCATTCATAGTCAATTCTTTCCCAATTACTGCTCCAACTGTGTCATCTTTTGTAATTTCATATTTTCCAGTATTTTTTTCAAGCTGTGTCAACATTTCATTTTTTTGCGCATTTGTCAACTGACTTGTTCTAATTATAACACTGTTGTCTGTTTCTGAAAACTGCACTCTTTTTGTTTTTAGTTGCGGAATCGCACTTATCAAACTGTCCAATGTTCCATTTACTTTTATCTGTTCCACTTTTTGTGGATATTTTAGCTGAATAAGATTTCCACCTTTAAAATCTATTCCCAAATTTAATTTTATAGTAAAAAGAAATATTAGGGACAATATTACCATTATTGCTGAAAATGATAAATAATATTTTTGATGTTTTATCACTCGAAATTTAGTCATTTTTTGGAACTCCTTTCCAGAACAGCTGTTCTTTTTTCAAATTAAATGTTTTTACAACAAAACGAAGTAACACTTTTGATACAAATACTGCTGTTATTATTGTAACAACTACCCCAAGCGACAAAGTTACGGCAAATCCTTTTATTGGTCCTGTTCCCAAGAAAAATAGGACTGCTGCTATTAATAATGTCGTTATATTTCCGTCAATTATTGCTGGAAGAGCGTTACTGTATCCTTTTTCTATTGCATCGTGTAAAGATTCTCCCAGGGCCATTTCTTCTTTAATTCTCTCGTATGTAATTACATTTGAGTCAACTGCCATTCCAAGCGTCAAAATAAATCCAGCAATTCCCGGAAGTGTCAATGCCGCACCAACCATGCTAAGTGAAGCCAATACCAAAAATCCATTTATAAGTAGAGCAATATCCGCCACAATTCCAGGTATTTTATAAATTGCTATCATAAAAATTGAAATTGCTAACATCGCAATTACTCCAGCTATTTCAGTTTTTTGAATTGAATCAACTCCAAGTGTCGCTCCAACTGTTCTATTTTCAACAATTTTTATTTCCACAGGAAGTGCACCAGATTTCAATAAATTTGCCAAATCATTTGCAGATTCCATCGTAAAGTTTCCACTTATACTTCCGCTTCCACCAGCAATTTCTTCGTTAATTCTAGGCGCTGACTGCTCTTTACCGTCAAGCATGATTGCAAGTTGTTTTCCTTTGTTTTCTCTCGTAATTTTGGCAAATTTTTCGGCTCCAGAAGGAGTTAGCTCAAAAGTTACAACTGGACGGCTCAAGTTATCTTGTCCAATTCCCGCATTTTTAAGCGCTCCACCTTCTAAAAGTGTCGGTCCATAATTTCCATTTGCATCTTTTATTTTAAATTCCAGCTTTGCTGTTGTCCCTATCAAGTCAACTGCTTTTTTAGGATCTTTAATTCCCGCAAGTTCTACGATTAACTTGTCATTTCCACTTATTTGAATTACAGGTTCTGCTACTCCAAGGCTGTTTACCCTTCTCTCAATAATGTCTCTTACTTTATTCATCGTATCCTTGTCAATCTTCCCCTGCGCTTGAAGCACAACCGAAGTTCCTCCACGCAAATCCAGTCCAAGCTTTATTTTATTCAATGACAAAATAATAGCTGGAACAACTAATATAATAAGTAGCCAAATATAGTGCTTTTTACTATTTTCCATATTAAAATCCTTTCTCTATTTATTTTAATGTATCCAAATATTTTTGTAAAATTATCGAAGCTGCCACCATATCCACAACTTTTCTTCGTTCTTTCCCACTCTTTTTAGAATAATTTTTCAAATAATGTTCCGCTTCTGTTGTCGTATATCTCTCATCCACAAAAATAATCTGAATTTCGGGTATTTCTTTTTTTAACTCTTCCACAAATTCTTCAACTTTTTCGACTTGCCTTTTTTTACTTCCATCTAAACTTTTTGGCATTCCAACGACAATTTTTTTCGTACCTTCGTCATCTAAAATCTCTTTTATTCTTGCAATTGGATCTATTTTCGTCCTGTCAAGCACTTCAAGAGCAGTCGCAAGAATTCCCAAAGGATCGCATTTTGCAACTCCAATTCTCACATCTCCAACATCAAGTCCAATAAATTTTCTCATCTTTTTCTCATTTCTAAATTTTATTATTCAAATTATGAATTAATTTTTTGACAAGGGGATAACCCCCTTGTTAATTGGCATTTATTCAATTATATAAATTATAATTTTTCATTTACAAACTCAAATGCTTTATCAACAGCTTCTTTTACAGCATTTCCATCTTTTCCACCAGCTTGTGCAAAATCAGGTCTTCCTCCACCGTTTCCACCAGCAACTTGAGCTGCAACTTTTACGATTTCTCCAGCTTTTACTTTTGAAATTAAGTCTTTTGTAACTCCGACTACGAAAATCGCTTTTCCACCATTATTTGTTCCCAAAATAATAATTCCAGATTGAAGTTTTTCTTTTCCTCTATCTACGATTTCTTTTAATTCATTTACATCTTTATTTTCAAATGCAGCTTTTAATACTTTTATTCCATTTATTTCATCTACATTTTCAAGTAATTCATTGATTTCATATTTTACTAATTTAGTTTGTAATTGCTCATATTCTTTTACGATACTTTTAGCTTCTGCAATATATTTCTCTACAACATCAACCACATTTTTTCCATCAGTCTTCAACATTCCAGCAACTTTTCTTAATTTTTCTTCAAGTTTATTAACATATTTCAAACTTGCATGTCCAGTTGTCGCTGTAATTCTACGAGTTCCTGATGCGATTCCACTTTCAGATTCGATATTGAATAATCCGATTTCTCCAGTAGATTTAACGTGTGCACCTCCACAAAGTTCGATTGAATATCCGTCAATTTCAACAACACGAACTACATCTCCATATTTATCAGAGAAAAGTGCCATCGCTCCTCTTTTTTTCGCATCTTCAATATTTTCAAAATCAATTTTAACTTTCAAGTTAGATAAAATAATGTCATTTACAGCTTTTTCGATTTTTTCAATCATTTCTGGCTCAATTGCTTCATAATGTGAAAAGTCAAATCTCAATTTTTCATCGTCTACAAGCGAACCAGATTGCTCAACGTGAGTTCCTAAATTTTCTCTTAAAACTTTATGTAAAATATGTGTTGCAGTATGGTTTCTTTGGATATCTTTTCTACGATCCGCATCAATTTTCATTTTTACTTCTGCGCCAACTGCTGGAGCAATTCCTTTTACAATCTCTACTTGATGAATAAACACATCATGTTTTTTCACAACATTTACAACTTTTCCTTCAAATTCTCCAGAAGTGATAATTCCTGTATCTGCAACTTGTCCTCCTGATTCTGCATAAAATGGAGTTCTATCAAAAATTACTTCATACCCTGAAATTCCTTCACTTTTAGCAATATGCAAAATTTTTCCTTTATCTTCAAATTTTTCATATCCTGTAAATTCAGTTTTTCCGTGTTCTTCAAAGAATTTATCAATAAAGTCATCTTTTATCATATCTGAAACTGTAACTCTGCTATTTTTTGATCTTTTTACTTGTTCTTCTAATTTTTGGTTAAATTCTTCTTCAGAAACTTCATATCCTTGATTTTCCAAAATTAATTCTGTCAATTCAAATGGAAGTCCAAATGTGTCGTATAATTTAAACGAAGCATCTGCAGAAAGTTTTTTAGTTCCCTCTTTATCCATTTTTTCAATTTCTTCAGTTAGCATTTCGATTCCATTTTTCAATGTTAATGCAAATCTTTCTTGCTCAATTCTTAAAACTTTTTCAATATATTCTTGTTTTTCAACTAATTCTGGATAAGCCTCTTTCATATTTTCCACGACATAAGGCACTAATTTATACAAAAACAGATCATCTTTTGTTATTTCTAAATTCTGCTTTGCAACAATTCCAGCACCAAATGCTCTTCTTATAATTTTTCTTAAAATATATCCACGACCTTCATTTGATGGCAAAACTCCATCCGCTATTAAAAACACCGATGCTCTTATATGATCTGCAATAACTTTTACCGTAATATCAAAATCTTCTTTTTTTATGTCCAAAACTTTTTCAATTCCTCTTATTATTGGCATAAATATATCAGTTTCAAAGTTATTATCTTTATTTTGCACAACTGAAGCAATTCTTTCAAGTCCTGCTCCTGTATCAATATTTTTTTGCGGAAGTGGCACCAAACTTCCATCTTCAAGTCTATTCCACTCAGTAAACACAAGATTCCAGATTTCTAAAAATCTGTCTCCTTCATCTCCCGGCTTGCAGTTAATCTCTTCGTTATTTTCCCCCATTCTTAGAGTATCGTAGTAAATTTCACTACACGGACCACAAGAACCAATAGGCCCTGCTGCCCACCAATTATCTTCTTCACCAAGCCGAACTATTCTCTCAGCTGGAACTCCAATATGTTTATTCCAAATTTCATACGCTTCGTCATCCGTCGTAAATACTGATACATAAAGTCTTTCAGGATCTAATTTCAAAACTTTTGTTATGTATTCCCAAGACCATTCAATCGCTTCTTTCTTGAAATAATCCCCAAACGAGAAATTTCCAAGCATTTCAAAAAAAGTGTGATGTCTAGGCGTTCTCCCAACATTCTCCAAATCATTTGTTCTTATACATTTTTGATAAGTTGTAATCCTTGGAAATGGCGCTTGTTTTTCTCCCAAGAAAAATGGTTTAAAAGGAACCATTCCTGCGACTGTCAAAAGCAAACTTTTGTCATCAGGTATCAGCGATGCACTTTCAAAGTGTTTATGCTCTTTAGTTTTAAAATAATCAATAAAACTTTTTCTTAATTCATTTCCTGTCATTTTTTCTATTTTCTCCTTCATTTTTAGAATTTTTTTCTCGTAAAAGCAACAACTTTTACATATTTTTCTATTTAATCCAACTTGAATTTATCTCCCAAATAAATTCTTCTAGCAGTTTCATTAGCCGCAATTTGTTCACCTGTTCCAGAAATCAGGATTGTTCCTTCTGCCATTATATACGCTCTTTCCGTGATTCTAAGTGTTTCACGCACATTATGGTCAGTAATCAAAACTCCAAGTCCCCGCTCCTTTAACTGAATTATTATGTTTTGAATGTCTTCCACAGCAATCGGGTCAACTCCCGCAAAAGGTTCATCAAGCAGTATAAAATCTGGATTTGTAGAAATTGTTCTGGCAATTTCCACTCTTCTTCTCTCCCCACCTGACAGTGCGTAACCTAAACTTTTCGCCACATGCGACAATTTAAATTCTTCAATAAGACTCTGCATTCTGTCAATTCTTTCTTTCTTTCTCACTTTCCGCATTTCCAAAACCGAAATTATATTTTCTTCAACCGTCAAATTTCTAAAGACTGAAGCTTCTTGCGGCAAATACCCAAGCCCAAGCCTTGCTCTCTTATACATTGGAAAATTTGTAATTTCTTGTCCATTGTACATGACACGACCATAATTTGGTCTAACAATTCCCGTAATCATATAAAACGTCGTCGTCTTTCCAGCACCATTTGGACCAAGTAGTCCCACAACTTCACCTTTTTCCATTGCAAGGCTGACATTTTTAACAACTTCTCTCTTTTTATATATTTTTTTTAAACTATCAGCTTCTATACTGATTTTTCTGGCCATTTTTTTCTCCTCTCTAAAAACTGGCATTTATAAAAGTCGAAAAAGCCAGAAGTTTTCAGCACTTTTTCAACATATATTTAATGTTTTTTTACATATCTGGGATACTTTTAGAAATCAAATAAACATAATTTATAGCCTATTAGGTGTCAGATTACTAATCATATCTATAGCATCCTTTTCAGATATAGTTTTATTACTTTCTCCTTTTATTTTATCCTCAGAATATTTTACGTTTTTTACATTATTGTTTCCTTTCAGATTACTAATTATATCTATTCTATCTTCCTCAGGTATATCATAACTATAGGTTGTTGCTTTGTCTTCTTTTATTATTTCATCTTCAAAATGTTTTTTATTTTTTGCAGCACTACTTCTAGAAGTTAAAATACTGTCATTTTTTCCTTTTAAATTATCAGCTATGTTTATTCTGTCTTCTTCAGGCACACTGTTATAGGTATACGCTGCTGTTTTTACTTCTTTTATTTTTGGCTTATTCTTGATGCTTCCCAGTCTGTATCCTAATCTTATGCCGAATGTATCAATTTTACTTTTAACTTTTATGGGATTAATTGTGTCTTTTGGCTGATATTTAAAATTTGCTCTTTCATAAAGAGCTTCTAGGGAAATTGGACCTAACTCCGTACCTAATCCTCCTGCATAATAAAGTCCACCATGAAGATCCTTTTTATTAAAATTTTCTTCCTTTATCTCACCATATACATATCCTACTCGTCCAACAGCGTAAAGCAGATTGTTTCCCTTATTATTTACCAAATTAATTTTTGTTGTAGCATAAGCAGGATAAGTTCTTAAAACGTGCTTTTGCTCTTTATCGTTAAAAAAAGGAGAAATATCAAGGAATCTTTGCTCTACCCCCAATCCTAGTTCAACAGCTCCCTGATTGTCAAATAAGTATTCCAAACCGACAACAGGCATTCCTTTAACATCAAAATCAGATTTTGCAGACTGCCATTTATTATTTTTCATACCTGTTCCCAAGAATTGCTTTGGATGAACATTGTATCTATCCTTGAAATTATATCCTGCATTTAATCTAAGTTCCCCGCCATTCCACTTTCTTTTCATAATTTTGTCTGTAGTGTACTGCATATCTCCTGTTTTAGCAAAAATATCTGTTCTGAAAGGATCAAAAGGTACAACATCATTTTTTTTCTTTGGTAAATTTTTTATATTTCCAATACTGTATCCTATTCTTACACCGACTGTATTTATATTATCTTTGGTCTTTTTAAAATTATTTAGGGTACTTATGTTATTTCTGTTTATATTACCTAAATTTACTTTATCGTATCGTAAATTTGATCTTTCATATAAAGCTTCTACGGAAATTGGTCCAACTTGAGTACCTAAACCACCTGCATAATAAAGTCCACCACGAAAATTTTTATCTTTTAAATCTTCTTTATTATCTTTTCCAGCTTTGGCATAAGCATATCCCCCTCTTCCAATAAGATAGAGTAAGTCATTTCCAGCTTTAGAAGTTATTAAATTATATTTACCTGTCAGATACATCGGTGTTATTTCGTACATTCTCATTTCATTTTTATCTTTTAAGGCTGAAGATTTTACAGAAAATTTATGTTCCGCACCGATTCCCAATTCGAGTCTTCCCTGATTATCGAATAGCCACTCAATTCCCGCAACGGGTCCATTTTTAAATTTATAATCATAATTGGTGTTAGAAAGTCCTTTTTGATGTTTGGTTAAATCATTTTTATACGCTCTATCAAAATCCCAACCCCCATTTATTTTAACTTCCTGAGCCATTTCCGTAACTGTTGATAGCATCATTGCGCTTAAAATATGTAATTTTTTCATATTTTTCGTTCTCCTTTATTTTGCACATGCCTTTTTTATGATTTCACACCAAAAATCTATAAAAAAATTATAAAAAATATTATATAATGTTATATTTTGACTGAAATTATCTTTTCTAACAAATACATTTTACTAAATTTCTTAGAAATTTTCAAGAAAAAAATATTAATTTCAATTACCTTTAATACATTAAGTTCTCTCTAAAGAACTCCTCGTATTTGGAAATAATTCAAAAAATTTTTAAAAATTCAAATATTCTTTTTTTATTTTCTAAATATATTAATATTTAATCAGTTTACATTTTCTAAATTCTTAAAAATAAATTTTTTTCTAATAAATAAAAAGGAAACTGTTTCACAAAATAATTCTTGTGAGACAGCCCCTTTTTTTATCCAAAACTAAATTTTCTAGTTTGAAAAAAATTTCAACTTATATTGACCGTAGTTTTTCACTATCTTTGCATGTATTCAAAATAGTTTTAGTACCACTCTCTTATCACCGTACCAAGACTTTATTATTCTATTCTTTGAATCACTATTTCTGGTACAAACGCACATAATCAATCTCTGTAGTTTGAACTGGGAACGGAGAATGCTCAGAAGGTGGATTCAATGCCGGTTCCCATTCCACGTAGTCATTAATAATAAAATGCCATCTATCATTCTCAAATCCTTGTTTAACTAAAGCAGAAGGAATATTCAGCTTGCTAAAGTCTTCATCTGGCATGGTAGAAAGATAATTGCCATATTGGTCATACCTAGTATTATCAACTACACTGATACGTTGAGCATCCTTAATACGGTAATGAACCACAGGAATCAACCTTCCATCCATATAATAACGTACTTTTGTTCCATCAAACTCAATTGCCCAAACGTGCCATTCATGTGTCAGTGACGTAGTATGTCCACCAACAATATTTTCCAAACGGTGTGTAAAGCCACGCGGTGTCCATTCATGATTGACTTGGCTGTAATAACAGCTGATATTAGTTGCAGGCCACGCATAACTAGGAGTACTTGAAAACCATTCCAAAATTAATAATGAACCATAAGGAGCATTTCCACCAGGAACTTTGCAGGCAGGTGTATCCACATCATTTCGCTGTTTCTGCATCCAAAGGGCCGTACGCATTCCTTGCAAGTGATTCCAATTCATTTTAGCTCGTATTTCTGCTCGGAACGGTTTAGAGGCATCTACAATATTGCCAGATTCTAGTCTACCACTTGAATACTGAGTAACTTTACCTGCAGGGCATACACCTGTAGTTGCATTTGCATCAGTTAAAGGATCGCCTTTTCTGTTAACACAATGACGTCGTGTAGTAAGTATTGCGTGATCACCATCTAAACTGATGCTGCTTGGCAAATAAGTCAAATGGCTACCCAAATGATTGATAATTCTTTTACTTACCCAGTCAGAAGGAATATTTCTGTCTTTAAATTCCCAACATTTTACACTCTTCCATTGTCCCGAAGCATCAGTTGCACTATCACATCCATTTGTAAGTGGAGCTGGAGTAGGTGCTGGTGCCGGATGATTATTATTAATGAATCTTCGGATTACATCTACTGCTTTTTTTTCAGTGCCATCTGATTTCCAAATTCCAAAATAATTTTCAGGATCTGCTGCATCCAGTATATCAGGACGTCCATTATGATCAGTATCAATGTTCGCATCAGGAACGCCATCTCCATTTGTATCAATATTTACGTCAAGCCATCCATCGCCATTACTGTCCCTATCTAATATTCCCGAAGTAATGTAAGGCTTTCTGTCTTTTGCCTGATAAAAAATAAGAGGCCCATATATATTTGATTTTTGATATTGATCTAAAATTTTACTTATCACATTAGCTTGTTTTGTTTCTTCAACACCTGGATAAGCAGCATCTATTCCCACTTCTGTTATCCATATTTTTTTATTTCCATCACCGTGTTCTGACATTATCTGATATAATGTTTTTTCTCCTCCTCCAGGTGCTACAATGTCGCCTATCATGTTTGCCCAGCCATTATCTCGAAAAGTTCTGGCATAAATTCCGTAAGGATGGTGCGATAAACCATCGAAATAGCCTTTTGCCCCAGCTCTGTACATTCTTTCTAAAAATTCCATAGGTCCAACATATCCTGTTGAACTATTGCTGTTTCCTACCGTCATTCCACCTGCCATAACATTTACATCATTATGAGCATCATGTGCTGCTGTATACGCTATTTTTAGTAAATCAGTATAATGTTCAGGATTCGGTCTAGGATTTTGAATCGTATCGTGCCAAAATTCTGGATTCCCTGGTTCATTCCAAAATTCATAGTCAATTACTCCCTGTGAAGCGTATCTTTTTACCAATGCAGTTACAAAATTTGAAAAATCGTTATCATACTGCTGAAGTGGCGCAAATGATGCTACCCAGATTTTTCTTGCATTTAACGCATTTTTTTCAGCAGCTGAAAGTTTGTCTGCTCCTGTTGCCCATTCGGGAGCACCGCTTATTTGCATTAAGACTTTCAAGTTATATTTTTTGGCAAGAGCAACAGCATCATCTATATCCTGCCAGTCGTATCTTCCATTTTTTGAAGACTGGATTCTATGCCACGAAGCTGTAATTCTTACCCACTGAAATCCTACTCCTGCTATTTTGGAATAAGAGTCTTCGGCTTCTCTAAGATTACTTCTCCAAAATGGATTGACAGGCTGTATTCCAATTCCCTTCACATTATGAATTTTTGTATCATCTTTTTTTTGTTTTTTAGGATTAGAATTATCATCTTTGCCATCATCATTTCTACCGTTTTGATGTCCAGGGTTTCCATCTTTGCCACCACCTTTGTGATGCCCGATTCCACCAGCAATCGCTCCGACAGCAGAAGCTCCTGCCACTCCGCCAATAATAGGCCCTACAGGAACTTTTCCTCCTATGTTGCCTCCTAATGATCCTATATTTACTTTTGGCTGCGCGATATTGCCAATAATATTGCTGTTTTTTTCTGTTGTATCTGTACAGTTTAATATTACTGCATCATAATTTTCTAAATTATCTGAAAAAACTTCATTTCCATCAATAACTTTAACTATATTTGAACATTTTAATGTGATTTCAGTTGTATTTACTGTTCCACTATTTATCGTTGTTTCCTTTTTTAGAAGATTTTCAGATATACCTGAACACTTTAAAACTATGTTATTTGTTACTGTATTTGAACATTTCAATTGTACCGCATTGGCACTTTCAATTTGAGATAATTCATCTATTTTAATTATTCTAACTATATTTGAACATTTTAAAAGCTTTTCAGCTGTATTTACATCTTTTGTCAGTTCATCTTCCGTGCTTTCACTTGTATTTAAACATTTCAGCAATATATTTTGAGAACTTATTTTATTTGTTCCAATAATATTTTCACTGCCAGTTTCAGAATTTATACATTTTAAAAATATATTATTGCCGTTATTTTCAGTTATTCCAGTTCCTTGTGCATTTTCCCCCGCCATATTTGAACATTTTAACAATATATCATTATTTGATTTTATTTCACTTACTGAAAAAGACACATTGCCTGTATTTTCAGCCATTATCGAAAAACTCATAAAAATTAAGAGTAACCCCCTAACTATAAATTTTACCATTTTGTATCTCCCTTTTCTAATTAACGTTTCAACTTTATCTTTTGTGTTTTTATAAATTTTAACGTATTATAAAAAACTATTTTTTTGAATGAATCAAATTATTCTTCTTTTTCAAAATCTTTTTCATATTGAACTCCGTCATAATCTAATGTTGCTGTGTGCTTTTTACCATTTTTAGACCATTTTACTGGCACATCTATCGCTTTTTTATGAACATTTATTTTTACAGTCGACGGCAAATTTTCTCCATTTTCCGGAAAATAAATGTTGTCCGCTGCACGAGTCAGCATCTCTTTTGTACTCTCAGACGACACTGACTTATTAAAGTTTTTCTCAGCCGTGTCAGTTCCAGCTTTGGCTTTTGCATTAATTGCAACTTCTTGAGTTTTTCCACCGTAAAATGATTTGTTGACTTTTCCAGTAACTGACATAAGTGCTGAATTCGAAGATTTCCATTTTATCGAAACAGGCACTCCATTTGAAGCTGTCATCGCTTTCGGTAAAACTGCTCTTCCATTTTCTTCATTAAAGGATAATTTATTTATAACTTCCTGCACTGCCGCCACATTTTTAGGATCTGATTTATTTTGCTCAAATCCGCCATTATTCAATTCATATTGCATTTGAATATTTCCATAATTTTCAAGCACTCTATTTCTTATGTCATATGTTGCTTCTTTAGAAGAAATTATTGTTTTTCCCTGATAAGTCACAACATTTCCATTTAATCTTATCTTTTTGTCCTTTAAATAAATAATTGCTTTGTCAGCACTTGTATTAATCGTTTTAAACTGTGGCAATGTACTTACAATTTTAACATTGTTTCTAGCATAACCCTCCTGTTTATTCATATCCATATACAAGTAATTTGAAGTCATTTTGGTACTATTTTTAAAGTCAACCATTACTTTGTCTCTTGCAAGAATCAAGTTTCTTAGTGAATCCATTTCATTATACTGTGAATCAAGCGTAATATCCTTGTAAGTCATATGAACATTTTGTTTAATTTCAGTACGGGTGATACTCATATTATTTCCTTTTTTATGTTTAACAAAATAAACTTTTGCAGTATTTCCTCTAAAATGTACAGCTTCCGATTCCACAAGCGGTCTTGGATCATTTGCCAAATCTTTTACATTTCCACGAATTTTCCCAGTTACATGTCCATCAAATCTAAATTCTTTTTTCTCAAAACTTCCTTGACCTTTATCCGCTGAAATTCTATCCCCTTGAACACTTGTCATAACCATTTTATTTGCGTAAATGTCTTTAGAAATTGTATTCATCGTACCATTTTCTCCATGTACCGTAAAATTTTGTTTTCTCACGTTAAAAGGTCCGTTCATCGTCGCGTCTCCAGTGGCAAAGCTATACACAAGTCCTGTTCCATCCATTTTATAGTCATCATAATTAACTGTATAATAATCGTTTGTTGTCATAGTTCGTGCTTTCAAATTATAAACTCCGCTTCTGTAAGTTCCTGTCGTCTTTCGTGGCAAATAATTATAAGTTCCATTTCCATCACCATTTATTATTTGGGCAACTTTGTCATAAAAGACATGGTCTCCGGTAATTATCATTGTTTTTCCAGTATAAACGACATGTCCTCTTCCATCAACTTGCTTTTTATCGACAAGATATACTGCACTATCCGCTGTAACGACGCTTTCTTTTCCTATATAAACGACATGTCCATTTCCATTAATTTGTTTTTTCTTGATAAAATACACAGCTGTATCTGCTTTAACAACACTTTCTTTTCCAGTATAAACAACGTTTCCAAAGCCTTCTACTCTTTCGTTCTCGTCGTCTTTCATATAATAATCCGCCTTTTGAGCATCCAATTTGTTTTCAGGATCTTTATAATGTACATTTCCTTCTGCATTTCCTATTTGGTTAATCTGATCATATCGCATTTTATCCGCAGTCAGCGTTCTTTTAGTCTTTTCTTCTGTATAGACAACATGCCCCTCTGCAATACTTACTTTTGTTGGATCGTTATAAGTCATTTTGTCTGTTGTTATTTTCTTTTTATCTTTGTTGTTTATATAACTCACATGTCCTGTCGCAACTATATCTTGAAAAGTTGTCGTCGTTTCGACTTTATCCGATTCAGAAACGGTTTTATCAACATTGTTTACAAGTTTTGTCCGAACTGGAGAAATTAACTTATCACCTTGTTTTTTATAATCTGCCCTCTCGGTATAGATTTCCCATTTTTTATCTTTTGTCGCTCCCACAACTTTTCCTTTCAAAATTGCATCGTAAGTTTTTGTATTTACTTCCCCTTCTTTTCCAGAAATAAGCATTTTTTTCTTAACCAAATCAATTATAACTTTTTTAAATCTTACAACTTCATCACCCTCAGAACCAATTTGTTCATCGGCATAAACTATCACTTCATCTTTTAGTCTATACACAACTTTTTTAGCTTTCATATCTTTTTGCATCTGATCTAATGGCGCTGGAATTTTTTTAAAAAACACGGTATATATAAAGTATATCAATATTAAAAGCAATACTCCATAAATTATTTTTTTCCACATTTTTTTCTCCTAATTATCTTTTTTTATTTTTTCTTTCAACTCAAATAGAAATTTCATCGCTTTCATCGGAGTTACATTATTTACATCATAATTTTCAATATCTAAAACAATTTTTTCTAAATTTTCTTTTTCTCTTTCAATATTTTCTTTTTCTTTTTTTATTTCAAAAATTCTTTTTTCATAAAAATTATTTTTTGTTTCTGAATTATTTTCAAATTCCTGTCTTTTTTCACAAATCTCAAGAGCTTCCTCGTTCATAGAAAAAAGTGAGAGCTGTGTCACATCTATCGTCTTTTCTATAAGCTCCTTTTTCTGCTCTAATCGCTTCAAAAATCTTTTTCCTTCACTCAAAATTTCTCTCGGAAGTCCCGCAAGTCTTGCAACTTCAATTCCATACGACTTATCAGCGCCACCTTTTACAATATTTCGCAAAAACATAATTTTTCCATCTTTTTCATCGACTTCAATCCGATAATTTTTTATATTTTTAAATTTTGACGCAAGATCAGTAAGTTCGTGATAATGTGTCGCAAAAACTGTTTTTGCCCCGATTTTATCGTGAATGTAAATCGAAATCGCTGTCGCAATTGAAATTCCATCAAAAGTGGAAGTTCCTCTCCCAACTTCGTCTAAAATCACAAGGCTATTTTTCGTCGCATTGTTCAAAATATTTGAAACTTCGCTCATTTCCACCATAAACGTACTTTGCCCTGATAAAATATCGTCTGATGCGCCAATTCGAGTCAAATATTTGTCAACGATTGAAAGTTTTGTACTTTTTGCTGGAACAAATGAACCAATTTGAGCCATGATTGAAATTAGTGCAATCTGCTTCATGTAAGTCGACTTTCCCGACATATTAGGCCCTGTCAAAATCACAAAGCTCTCTGTTTCACTCAAAAAAGTATCATTTTCAACATAATCGTTTCTTCCAATAAGTTTTTCCACAACTGGATGACGCCCACCTTTTATTTCAAAATCATAATCTTCACAAATTTGAGGTCTTACATAATTATTTTCAGTTGCAACTACCGCAAAAGATACGACTACATCAAGATAAGAAAGTATTTCCGCAAGACTTGTCAAAATATGTCTTTTTTCTTTAATTTTAGCGCTAATTTCCTTAAAGAGATGATATTCCAAATCTTCAATTTTAGCTTTTGCATTAATAATCGTGTCTTCATATTTTTTAAGTTCTGGTGTCACAAATCTCTCTGAATTTGTCAAAGTTTGCTTTCTAATATAACTTTCTGGAACTAAATCTAGATTTGACTTTGTAATTTCGATAAAATAGCCGAATACTTTATTGTACTTTATCTTCATATTTTTTATTCCAGTTTTCTCTTTTTCCCGCTTTTCAATTTCCAAAAGAAAATCTTTTCCAGAGTTCATGATATTTCTAATCTCGTCAAGTTCACGATTAAATCCTCTTTTTATAATATTTCCCTCCCGCACAGAAAACGGCGCATCTTCATTTATGCTCTCTTCAATTATTTGAAAACACTCAAAAAGCTTTTGCGCATCTATCTCACTAAAAAAATCATATTCTTTTAATAAATTCATAATTTTAAGCGATGATTTTATCGTCTTTTTCAGCGCCACCAAATCTCGTCCATTTTCGTTCCCAAAAACGATTTTCCCAACTAACCGCTCCAAATCGTAAACTTCTTCCAATATTTCCCGCAAGTCTTCTCTTAACAAAATATTCTTTAAAAAACATTCCACATCATTTTGTCTTTTTTCAATTTCTTTTATATCAAGAAGCGGATTATTTATAAATCTTTTTAAAAGCCTTGTCCCCATCGAAGTTTTACATTTGTCAAGAACCCACAAAAGTGAGCCATAAACAGTCTTTTCTCTCTGATTTTTCACAAGCTCCAAGTTTTTTTGCGTAATTGAATTAATTTCCGCATAATTTGAAACATTTATAAATTCCATTTTTTCAACCGTCAAATCATTTCCAACCTGCATTTCCATCACATAAAAAAGTGCCATTGCAGCAGCATTTATAACAACTTTTTTATTTTTTATCCCATAACTTTCAAGCGACACGACTTTAAAATAATCAGTTAAAAACTTTTCACTATCCCTAACTTTTGTAACAAAAGTTACAGTAGAGCCATTTTTTTGCGTAAAATCATCTATCTTTTCTTTTATAACTCTATAAAATTCTTCCATTATCAAAATCTCTTTAGGCTCAATTTTATTAAGCTCATTAAATAATTTTATATAATTTTTATCTTTTTCAATTTCGGCAACTTTAAATTCCCCAGTTGTTATATCAATATATGAAATCCCAACTTTATTATTTTCTTCCAATATACTCATCAAATAATTATTACTTTTTTCATCCAAAGATTCGATGTCCATAACTGTTCCCGGCGTTATAATGTTGACAACTTCCCGTTTTACAATTCCTTTTGCCGTTTTAGGATCTTCCACTTGTTCACAAATCGCAACTTTATAACCTTTTGCAACCATCTTAGAAATATATGAATTTGCCGAGTGAAACGGAATTCCAGCTAATGGTACATCCATCCCCTTTTCCCTATTTCTTGAAGTAAGCGTCAGCCCCAGCTCTTTTGAAGCCGTAATTGCATCTTCAAAAAACATCTCATAAAAATCACCTAGTCTAAAAAACAATATACAGTCACGAAAATTTTCCTTAATTTCTGTATATTGTTTCATCAGCGGTGTCTGTGTCATATTTATAAACCTTCTTTCATTTTTACTGTTTTATTATTAGAGTATATCACAGTTTACTTGCTTTTTCAATTTTTAAAAACTTTTTCCCATTCATTTTCCTTAAATCCAACCAAGACAAAATCACTTCCGACAACAAGCGGTCTTTTAATAAGCATTCCATTTGAGCAAAGCAATTTTAACTGCTCGTCTTCTGACATATAAGCTAATTTATCTTTTAATTTCAATTCTTTATAAACAAGTCCGCTCGTATTAAAAAATTTTTTTAGCGGCAATCCACTTTTTTTGTAAATTTCTTTCATTTCTTCAAATACTGGCGGCTGCTCTTTAATGTCCCTTTTTTCACATTCAACATTATTTTCTTTAAGCCATTTTAATGCTCTTTTACAAGTTGTGCATTTTGGATAATGGTATACTTTTATCATTTTTTTCACTCTCCTAATTTATTTTTATTTAATTTTTTTATTTTGATTCTTAAAAAATTTAAGTAACAATATTTTTCTTCACTTACCGCTTTTTAGTAATAAGTCAAGATCCCTTGTTATTTTATTATTAAATAATTTTATTTTTATAATTCCATCAAAACTTTTTTTAATTCGTTCATTTTATCTCTCACTTTAATCGCTTCTTCAAAATTAAGCTCTTCTGATAATTCTTTTATTTTTTTCTCCATTTTTTTCACTTCTTTTTCAATTTCTTTTGTATTTTTATAATTTTTAGCAACCTTTTTGACTTCTTCCTCTTTTTCTAATTCATAGTCAACTAACGCCGCATCGATTTTTCTTTTTATTGATTTTGGATTGATTCCATTTTCTTTATTGTACTGCTCTTGAATTTTTCGCCGTCTTTCCACTTCGGTTATTGCTTCTTTCATGCTGTCAGTCATTCTGTCAGCGTACAAGACTACACTTCCTTCCACATTTCTTGCCGCTCTTCCCATTGTTTGAATAAGCGATCTTCTTGAACGCAAATATCCTTCTTTATCAGCTTCCAAAATTGCAACAAGTGAAACCTCAGGAATATCAAGTCCTTCTCTCAAAAGATTTATTCCAACCAAGACATCAAATTCACCTTTTCTAAGTCCTCTTATTATTTCAGTTCTCTCAATCGTATCAATGTCCGAATGCATATATTTTATTTTTATCCCGTAGTCCAAATAATAATCCGTAAGCTCTTCTGCCATTTTTTTTGTAAGCGTTGTAACGAGAACTCTTTCTTTTTTGGCGACTCTAACCTTGATTTCATCCATCAAATCATCAATTTGATTTTCAGTCGGACGAATGTCTATACTTGGCTCAACAACTCCTGTCGGACGAATTAACTGCTCCACGATTTCCCCTTTGGACTGCTCTATCTCATAATCACTTGGAGTTGCTGAAATATACACTGCTTGCGGAACTTTTGCAAAAAACTCTTCAAATTTTAGTGGTCTATTGTCATAGGCACTCGGAAGCCTGAATCCATTTTCAATAAGCGAATGTTTTCTTGCTCTATCCCCTTTATACATCCCATTTATCTGCGGCACGGAAATGTGCGACTCATCCAAAAATACGACTAAATCATCGGGAAAATAGTCAATCAGCGTATCAGGCTCTTCTCCGGCATTTTTTCCAGTCAAATATCTCGAATAATTTTCTATTCCTTTACAGTAACCAATCTCTTCAATCATTTCCAAGTCATATTTTGTCCGCTGCTCTATTCTCTGAGCTTCAACTAATTTATTTTCAGCTCTGAATTCGTGAACTCTGTCTTCCATTTCCCTTTTTATTTCCAAAAACATCTTTTGGGTGTCTTCTGTTGTCAAATAGTGTGTTGCCGGCATTATCGTAAGTCTTTTTACCTCTCGAATTTTTTGCCCTGTAAGCGGATGTATCTCAAAAATACTTTCCAAGTCATCCCCAAAAAACTCAAATCTGTAAGCGGTGTCTTGATAAGACGGATACAAGTCCAAAATATCCCCTTTCACACGAAATTTAGAACGCTCAAAAGAAATATCGTTTCTTTCGTATCTAAGCGAAATAAGCCGTTTTATAAGCTCATCTCTCTCAATTCCAGTTTCTACATCAATGGGGATTGATTTTTCTTTATACGCTTCTGGCGACCCCAAACCATAAATTGCTGAAACTGATGCGACAATTATGACATCTCTTCGATTCAAAAGTGCTGCGGTTGCCGCATGACGCATTTTATCTATTTCATCGTTAATTGACGAATCTTTTTCAATGTATGTATCTGTTGCCATAATATATGCTTCTGGCTGATAATAGTCATAATATGAAACAAAATATTCCACAGCGTTTTCTGGAAAAAAGTTTTTATATTCGTTGTAAAGCTGCGCCGCTAAAGTTTTGTTAGGTGCCATAATCAACGCTGGCCTATTTATTTTTTCAATGACATTTGCAACTGTAAATGTCTTTCCAGAGCCCGTTACCCCAAGCAGAATTTGATCTGTAATCCCATTTTCCAAATTTTCCACTATTTTTTCAATCGCTTTTGGCTGATCTCCAGTCGGACTAAATTCCGAATGTAGTTTAAAATCCAAATTTATCACCTCTTTTTATTTTAAAATACAATTTTAAATTTTCTCAACCTCAAAAAATATCTTTTTTTATTTTGCTTTTTTAATATAATCTAAATTTTCTTTTAGACTTTTTTGTAATTCCAAGTTATCTGAATAATCGCTTGATTTTTTAATCAATTCCAAGCCTTTTTCCAACCATTTTTTAGCATTTTCATAATCATCTAGCGCAATGTAATCTTCAGCTAAATTGTTGTACGCCCACAAATTTCCTTTTTTTATAGAAGCTAAATACCATTTCATAGCTTCCTTCTGATTTCCTTCATCATCAAAATTCAATCCTAATTGATTTTCTGCAGAACCACCCTCATCAACTTTGACAGCTTTTAAGAACCATTCTTTTGCATTCTTATAATCTTCCAAATATGAATACGCAAGCCCCATCCAATAATAATTATCAGGGGCATCTGCTACTTTTGCATATTCTTTATAATATTTTATTGCTTTTTCATAATCTTCCAACTCAATATAAACATATGCCAAATTTGAAACTGCAACTAAACTTCCTTTATCAACCGCTTTTAAATACCACTTTTCAGCTTCCTTATAATTTTCCTCATTGTCATACAAAGTGCCTAATATATTTAAATACCCAGCATCATCTGGAAACTCATTCAAATATTTTACAATTAAACTTTTTTCAGTTTTTGTATCTTTCTTTTCATACGCTTTATTTATTTGATTTTCCAGTTTTTCTTTTTCTGATTTTGTCATTGCCGAAAATCCTTGAACTCCTAAACCTAAATTTATAGCTATTAACAATAAAATAAAATATTTTTTCATACTAAATGTTTCCTTTCCTGTAATTTAATTTATTCTATAAAATAAATTTTTATCTCACATAATATTTTTTATTTTTATAAACGAAATAAAATATTGGGGGATAAATAAAAAATATTAGAATTAAAAATTTATCCCTAAAATTTCTAATTTTTTTGATTTTAAAATTTTTTCTAATTTTATAAATATCAATCAGAACAAATTTAATTATTTTTAACACTCTTAATCATTTCCTGTATCTCTTTTACCTGCTCTGTATTTTTTTCTTTTTTCGCTGTTTCAAGAGCTTTTGTCGTCCATTTTAAAGCTTTTTCTTTATCTCCCAGCATCTGATAAAGAAAACCTAAATTTGCTTGGCCTCCTGAATTTCCTTTACTTGCTGATTTTAAAAACCACTTTTGAGCTTCTTTTTGATTTCCTTCATCGATATAAATCTGCCCCAAAATATTTTCTGAAAGACCGTCCTCATCATAAATATACGATTTCAAAAGATTTTTTTTAGCTTCTTCAATATTGTCTTCCTTATAATTTAAAATGCCTAAGATATAGTCTTTTAAGCCTTTCTGATTGTCAAGAATTTCATTAAAATCTTTATCATCAACTTGTTTTAGCCATTTTAACGCATTTTTAGTATCTTCAGCTCCCAAATATATTAATCCGATTATCAGTTTCACATCCTGTTTTTTCCCATTTTCATCAAAAAATGGATATTTTTTCTGCAATTCCACAGCTTCATTAAACTCTTTTTCAGCTTCACTATTCCTTTCCATATCAATATAAATCATTCCTAACACTATTTTTAGAAAAACCGATTTCTCAGGATTTTCCAAAATTGATTTTTTTAATATTGATATAGCCTTCTCATTATTTCCTCTTTCAAGTTCTTTTGTTACTTCAGCCTCTATCTTATCTAACACCTTCGAATTTGCAGAAAAATTTTGTGCTCCAAAAGTTAAATTTGATAAAATTATCAAAAGAATTAATATTTTTTTCATTTAATAAGTACCTCTTTTACTTTTTTATTTATCTATTTTCTTAATTTAAATATTTTTTATTTACCAAAAAAAGCTCACACCAATGCAGTTTGAGCTTTCTTTTTTTTTATTTTTCATTTTCCAAGACGGAAACTGAACGATGTGCAACCGAAGTTATGACTTCGTTAAACTGCAAAATTCCAACGCTCAAAAAAATAGCGACTGACAAATGTTCTCCAGAACGAGCAATTCCTATTTTCCCACCGACGCTAAGTCCGTTTATAATTGTTTCAATTTGACTCATAGCTTCTCGCATAGCGCCAATAATTGCTCCATCGTGAACATGCACATCCTGTATTAAATTATTCCTTTTTGCCGCAATAAGCGCACTTTCAATAAATTTAAACCGTGAATTCGGCATAATTCCACCGACATCGACTGCCGCCGTCTTTATTCCCTTCAATCTATAACTTTTCACAAGTTCCCGTTCTTCTTCTCGAGATGAGATCGCTAATTTTAGTGCTATTCTACAGATTTCCACACTTTTGTTATTTTCTTCCATTTTGCAATTCCCGCTTTCCTATTTTTCTAACAATAATTTAACAGCTTCGACATACCCGTCTTTGCCTTTCCCATAAATTTGAGCAATACACGCAGGTGCTGTAACCGATATTTTTCTAAAGTCTTCCCGTTTGTGAATATTACTCAAATGAACTTCAACTGTAGGAATTTGAATTGACTTAATTCCGTCAAAAATCGCATAGCTGTAATGTGTAAACGCTCCTGGATTTATCACAATTCCATCGATTTTCTCAAAATAAGCCGACTGCAATATGTCAATTATTTTCCCTTCATAATTTGATTGAAAAATTTCAATTTCTACTTCTTTCGGACTTTTTAAGTTAAATTGTCTTTTTATATATTCACAAACGCTCTCGTAGTCGTCATTTCCATAAATTCCTTTTTCCCTAATTCCTAAAAAATTTAAATTAGGTCCGTTTATTATCCATATTTTTTTCATCTAATTTTCCAGCCCTTTTCTATATTTTACCTTTTAATGCCATGACAATTCTATTTATGATAACTTCCATATTGTCATCATTTTCTACGACAATATCAGAATATTTGTGATAAAGTTTTATTCTCTCGTCATATAATTTTTTTAAATTATCCAAATTTTTAAGAAGTGGTCTAGCTTCATGATTTTCTTTTGCAATATTTTCCAGCTTTCTATTCAAAAATATTACAATCCCATTTTTTTTCACAATTTCCATATTTTTTTCTTTTTTTACCGCTCCACCGCCAGTTGAGATAATTATTCCATCTTTTTTCGACAATTCTTCCAAATATTTAGTTTCAAGCTCTCTAAAATAATCTTCTCCGTCTTCCGAAAAAATATCCGATATTTCTCTATTTTCACACTCTTCCAAATATTTATCCGCATCATAAAATTCAAAATTAATTTCATTTGACAGTAAACTTCCTATCGTACTTTTCCCACACGCAGGCATTCCAATTAAAATAATATTTTTCATATAATGTGTTTTCTCCTATTTTCTTTTAAATTGGTTCTCTTCTTTATTATAAAAATATCCTGCTTTTTCCATTTTATCCAAAACTTCAGTTTTATTTTTTCCATAATAATTTACTAAATCATCTAAATCTTTAAATTCATCTCTAAGTTTAAGGTTTAAAATGCTGTAAAGCAAATTCATATCTTTTGTTTCAAAATTTATCATAATTTTTTCAGCTCCCAATTAAAGTATAATTTTTACCATTGTTTCATCATCTTCATCAATATCTTTTATTATGCAGTTTTTAGAACTATCCGCAAACAAAGTATGATATTCATTGTCATCTTTTTTTTCTATAAAATCTCCAATTTCTACATTTTCAATACCAAGGTCGCCAGTCACTTCATAGATTTCATTGTAAATTGTTTCAAGAAAACCTATATCAAAAATTGTAAACAACTCTGATTCTCTATTTAATCTAAGAAAAGATTTTTCTGGAATTATAAAGTACAAAGTTGATTCATAACCCATATTTATTCCAAAAATTTCCATTCCATACGCTTTTAATTCGTAATTTAAAATTGCATACAAAATATCAATCAACGATTCTTCGTATTTTTCTTCTTTAGATTTTATGCTCTCCCAATTTACATCAAGTTCATTTGGATCAATCCCCTTTTTCTCAACTAATTTTTTCAATCCTTCCGTATAACCTTTTGACATAAATTTATACAAAAAACTATCCGCCTTTTTAGCCAAATATTGATAGTAAAAATCCGAAAATGTCTTAATCGTCTCACCTGACTCTTCTTCCCCAAAAGTATTAAAAATCGCTTCTTTTGGCTCAAAAAAATACTCTCTTCTAGTATTTATATAATTTACTAGCTTTTTTCCTTCCAAAACTTCTGCTGCAAAGTCATCTAACTCATTGTATATTCTAAAATCAAAATTATTACTATTTTGTGAAATTTCCATATCAGTTGCTTTTACAAAAGTCGAAGTTTCATTTGGCTGTATGGGACTATCCATTCCATAAACTTTATCTTTTTCACTCATTCTAAAATCTTCCTTTCCCTATTCTTTGCTTTTGTCGTTATTTTCTTTTTTCTCAATTGATTGTGCTATAAACTTAAGATTTGAAATATTTTCAAATTTTGCCAGCTTTTTTAATTTTTCTTTATTTTCAGCGGATAATCTTGAAGCATCAATATATCTATCAAAATATTTGTCATAGTTACTGTATAATTTTTTCAATTTTTTTAAGCTGGATTTAGAACCTGCTGCCGCCTTTTTTTCGATTGTTCCTTCCATCGCCCTTGTATTTAAAATATTTTCCAGATTTCTATATTCTTCTTCTACAAGCATTGACATCTGTCCACTTGACATCTGCTTGTATTCATCTTTCGTTTTAGAATCTCCCACACTATACAAATAATCATAAATTGAATTCACATTTTGATCAATTGTCCCAGCATTTTTTTCTCCTTCCAAATACGTATTCATATTCAAGTTAAAAGTTTCCAATATCAGATATGTGTTCGTGTAGGTGTAAGACTGCATATCACTTACATCCTGTAAAAAATTTCCAAACGCCCTTTTTAGAAATTTTGGATATTCAACGACATAATCACTATAATAAGCATACATTGATCTAAAATCTGATTTTCTGTTTCCTGTCAATTTTGCAAATTCCCTGTCAAAATATCCTCTGTTTTCACGGTATAAATTTCCCATTATTTCTGCATAAACTTTGTTCATTAAAGCTGTGTTATCCGCCGTAGCTAGAGGAGTTCCATTAAAATATTTATCAAAAGTCTTTTTTTGATTTGCATTTCCCGTATCTATCATCTCTTGATTAGTTATAGAAAATCCAATATTTGCAAGACTCAAAGAAATTATTGCTACTACTATTTTTTTTATCATTTTTTTACCTTTTCCTTTCTAAAAAAAATTATTTATATAATTTTTCAGATAATCTAGTGTGTATTTTTTCTAAAATTTTTACATCATATTCTTCTTCATTCCAGATTTCTTCCGATTTTATTGCTTGTGAAATAAGCATCATAAGTCCATTTGAAATAACTTTTACACCTTTTTGTTTATATTTTTTCATAAGCACTGTTTCTTCTGGATTGTAGACAATATCCACCAAAGCATTTGTATCAATGAAGTTGCTATCATTTAACGGACATTCATTTATATTTGGATACATTCCCACAGGTGTACAGTTTACGATTAACTCAATATTTTTAAGTCCTGAAACTGCCGAATAATGAATCAATCTATCTTTAGTTCTCACTTTAAACGAATCATTTTCTTCAATTGTGGCAAGATAAACATTTTCTGCACCACTGTCTATCAAAACATTATAAATTGCTTTAGAAGCTCCACCTGTTCCAAGTACCAAAACTTTTTTCCCTTTGACATCAATATTATTAATTCTCAAAGTTTTTAAAAATCCAAAATAATCAGAATTATCTCCAATTAATTTCCCATTTTTACAGGTAATTGTATTTACAGCTCCGATTTGTTTTGCAATTTTAGAAACTTCGTCCAAATATTTAATCACTTCCACTTTATAAGGAATTGTGACATTTATTCCTTTAAATTTTCCTTTTTTTATTTCTTCCATCAATTGACCTATCTCATCAGATTGTCTTTCAATCATTTGATAATTTGCGTTTTTCCCAGTTAATTCAAAAAAAATTTCGTGAATTTCTTTAGAATAACTATGACCTAATTTTTCTCCCAAAAGTCCATATTTTTCCATTTTATCTCACTTTCCAATTTTTTTTACTTTTGTTTTGTCAATTATATCATATTTTAAATTTTTTTTCGATTAATTATTTTTTTTAAAATAAATTTAATTTAAAATCAAATTCATTTCTTCTTCGCTCAGTTCTCTATATTCTCCCAATTTTAAGTCTTCAGGAAGTAAAAGTTTTCCCATTTTCACCCTTTTCAAATATAAAACTTCGTTTTCAACAAACTTAAACATCCTTTTAACTTGATGAAACTTTCCTTCCGAAATCGTTATAAATACCGAATTTACTTTTATATCTTCATCTTTATCAATAATTTCGATTTTTGCCTTTTTTGTCACAAAATTTTCTTCCAATTTTATTCCATTTTCCAAAATTTTCTTTTTTTCAATTGTCAAAGGTTCTTTTAACTCCACATAATATTTTTTGTCAACATGCTTTTTCGGTGAGAGCAAGTTATGCGCCAAAACCCCGTCATTTGTGAGCAAAAGTAAACCTTCTGTGTCAATGTCCAATCTTCCAACTGGAAAAACTTTATAATTTTTATATTTTTCACAAAGTAAATCAATCACGGTTTTGTGTTTACCATCTTCTGTTGCACTAATAACTCCAGATGGTTTATTCATCATTATGTAAACAAAAGGTTTATAAGTAATTTTTTCACCTTCGATCTTCACATCATCTTTAATCTCGTCAACTTGCATTTTCGCATCTTTTACGATTTTTTCATTAACTTTTATTTTCCCTTTTTTCAAAATAATTTTGACTTCTTTTCTTGTTCCAATTCCAGAATTTGCCAAAAATTTATCTAATCTCATATTTTATTTTTATCCTTCTTTAAATAAAGTGAACTACTCCCGCTTTTAGAAGCGGGAGCTTCTTGGGAAGTATCTGCTTTTGCTAGCCAAATATATTTACCAAGCTCTTCGGGCAGTTCCTGACCTGTTTTTTTATTTCCTAATATTTCAACATTTCTTTTCCAACATCTCTTATATTCAGTGCCGCATTGTAATCTCTATCAATTTCAATTCCACAGCACTCACATTTATAACTTCTTTCTGATAATTTCAGTTCCTCTTTAACGTTTCCACATTTACTACAAGTTTTCGATGACGGAAACCACTTATCTATCTTCAAAAATTGCTTTCCTAAAAACATCAGTTTATACTCAACCATCCTCAAAAACATTCCCCATCCATTATCTCCTACACTTTTCCCAAAATTTAATGCCTGACTCATCCCTTTCATATTCAAATTTTCAACAACCACAGCATTATAATCTTCAGATAATTTTTTCGATAATTTATGCAAAAAATCTCTTCGACAATTCTTGATATACTCATGTAATTTTGATATTTTCATTTTTTGTTTATACCAATTTTTAGAAAATTTCACTTTTCTTGATAATGATTTCTGTAATTTTTTCAATTCTTCTTCCAACATCCTAAAATATCTTGGATAATCAGCTTTTTGGTTTTCAGAACTGACAAATAATTCAGACATTGAAAAATCAAGTCCAATTACTTTATCATTACTAGCTACCTTTTGGATTTCTTTTTCAAATTCTGTCAAGATGGAAACATAGTAATTTCCATTACTGTTTGTTAGTGTTACCGACTTTATCTTGTAATCTTCTGGTATTTCTCTATGATATTTCAATTTTATTCTTTTCAATTTTGACAAAACCAAATATTTGTTTTCCTCAATTCGTATCGAATTGTTCACACAATTTGTCGTATAACTTTTAACACTAGTCTTTTTAAATTTGAACTTTGGAAACTTCGCTCTCTTTTGAAAAAAATTCGTAAACGATCGTTTTACATTCAATTGAGCATTTGAAAGTGCCAGACTGTCAACTTCTTTCAAAAATTGGTTTTCACTTTTTAAACTGGCAGGTGTAATTATTTTATTTTTTCCAGTTTCTTCATAAATTTTATTAGCAGTATACAAGATCGTATTGTAGACAAAACGAACACATCCAAAAGTCTTGTTTATCAACAATTCCTGCTCTTTATTTGGATAAATCCTGTATCTGAATGCTAAATTATATTTCATAAAATTACACCTCCTTTTGATTTTGAATATTATTTTTAATTATTTCTCTTCGATATTTTATACAAAAATTGTATCATAGGCATATCCTTTTTTCAATTTTTTTTATAAAAAAAGCAATTCATCTCCCACTTATAGAAAGCCTACGACTTCTTGCTATCTTTTTGTTAAATTAAATTAAATCAAATATTTTACTGATTTAATTGTAAATTATAAACTTTATAATTTCCCAATATTTGCAAATAATTTGATTTTTGCCTAATTTTCTCAAGCGCCAATTTCACATTTTCATTCTTAATATTCCCTTTAAAATCAATGTAAAAATAATACTCCCATGGTTTACTCTCACGAGGTCGAGATTTTAAATTTACCATATTTAAATGATATTCATAAAAAATTTGAAGCAGTTCCACAAGCGCTCCAGATTTGTCATTTACACTTGTCACAATACTAATTTTATCACTTTTGTCAAGCACAATGTTCTCATTTGAAATCACAAAAAATCTCGTATAATTTTCTTTTTCGTTATTAATATTTTCGCATAAAATTTCCAAATCATACATTTCTTTAGTTTTTTTATTCGCAATACAAGCATTTTCAATATTTTTGCATTCTGAAACAAATTTCGCTCCAATCGCCGTATTCGACATTTTATTAAGTTTCCAGTCGTGATTAGCCAAAAACTCTGAGCATTGCATAAACGCCTGTTCGTGCGAATAAATATTTTTTATATCCTCAATTTTACTGCCTTTTATTCCAATCAAATTATGCGAAATTTTATGCTGAACTTCCCCAATTATATGAATACTTTTTTTATTAATCAAATCAATACTATCCCGCACTTCTCCCACTATCGAATTTTCAATCGGCAAAATTGCAATATCAATTTTTCTACTATTTACCGCTTCCACCAAATCTTTATGACTTTTAAAATTAAAAATATTTTTATTATTTTCCAAATTTTTTTCATCAAATTTTTTATTATTTTTCAGTAAATTAATTAAGACTTCATACGCATAAGATCCTGGAACCCCAGTATATCCAATCTTTTTATCAAAAAAATCCAAATCATTCACATATTTTGTATTAATCCCAATTTTAAATTTTTGATATTCTTTACTGGAATTCATTATATCTTTAAAAATTATCTCAATATAGTGAGATAATTCCATATTTTTTACTTTTTTTAAATTTTTTGTAACAACTTCCTTTTCCCGAATTTCATCAAAAATTTTTTTTCCAGTCTGCTTTTTAAACTGTGCAACTTCTTGAACAATTGCAAGTCTTTCCTCCAGAAGTTCCACTAATTTGCTGTCAATTTCATCAATTCTATCTCTAATTTCGCCCAAATCAAGCCTTTTATTTATTCCCATTAATTTTTCTCCCTCGCAATAATTTAAATTTTTTATTTATTATACCACAATTTTTCTATAAAATAAAAAAAAATGACTACCAAACAGCAAATCATTTCTAAAAATCTATATTGGAGGCGACAACCAGATTCGAACTGGTGTAAACGGTTTTGCAGACCGCTGCCTAAGCCCCTCGACCATGTCGCCGAAACTTTTCAAAATTGGTGCCCGAGGCCGGAGTCGAACCGGCACGATATAAAATCGACGGATTTTGAGTCCGTTGCGTCTACCAATTTCACCACTCGGGCAAATTTAAATTACTCGATTATTATAATATATTTTTTTAATTTTGTCAACATAATTTTTCAAATTTTTTATGAAATTATGTATAGTTGTCAAACATTTGTTACAAAAACTTTAAAAATAAATAGAAAAGTTATCTTACTAATGTCTTAGCCTAATTGTTTGTCCTGTATTCTTTCAGCATTTCATTTGGACTTTTAAAATTTAATACTTTTCTTGATATATTATTGTATCTGCTGCAATATCTTTTTACTGACCTTCTTAATTCTTCCAGACTTCTAAATCTTTTTCCTAAATAATAATTGCTGTCTAGCCTGTGGCTCCTTTCCACTTTCCCATTCTGCCACGGCGAATACGGTCTTGTTGTCATATATTCTATCCCTAGTTCTTCCAGCTTTAACTCAAATAAAGCCTTTTAGGCTTTTTGGGCTTATTATCCCTAATTTTTCTTATTATTCTGCACATAGTTCCATAAGAACGGCTGTATCCCAGTTTTCTAGCTTCGGTATATACCTGTGCCAGTCCTTCATATGAAAATCTCCTGTATTTTTTCATAATTAAATCTATTTCTTCCTGAGTATGTTGATTTGGATGACTTTTAGGTCTTCTGCTTTTCGGCATCAGTGACTGCACTGTCCCGTCATATCTGTCACGCCATCTCTTAATCTGCTGTCTTGATGTCTTATATTTTAATGCCGCCTTTGAATTATTGTTATATTTTATTGCATACTCAACTGCCTGTTGACGAACACGGTACTCTTCTGATATACTATTCATAGAAAGGTTTCTCCTTATGTAGTTTTGGTCGGCTTACATTATATCAGAAACCTTTCTTTTTTTCTTCTTTTTTGTCACATATGTATTGTACCACGACATTAAATTTATAATAGAATGAAATTTTTATTTTATAATATTTGTTTTTAATTATATATTAAAAATTTTTACATTTTTAACTTTATGTCTTTTTACATGAAAATTCTTCTTTTTAATATTTTTTATTCTAAAATAACTACATTTTTAAATAATTTTTAATTTTATTCTTCAAAATAATTTTTTTGCAGTCCATAGGTCGATATTTTTCGGTTCACCAAATAAGCAAATACAACAATAATCACAAAATATGGCAAATTGCTAAACCCAAACACTTCTCCACCAATAAAAATTGGCGCTAGTAAAGTATTTGTCGCACTTCCAAATACACTTATATATCCCGCTGCTGCGACAAATTCAATTGGTAAACCAAAGAAAATAGCTATCACGGCTCCCAATGAGGCTCCAATTGAAAACAGCGGTGTCACTTCTCCCCCCTGAAATCCTGCAGATAACGTTAATGTCGTCAATATCAATTTAATTATCCAGTCATACATATAAACTTGTTTCCCCGAAAAACTATTTTCAATTAAATTCGTTCCAAGTCCAGTATATCGACCTTCATGCAGCATCAAAAATACTATACTTAACAAAATTCCAATAACAAAAATTCTGTAATAAGAATTTTTAATCTTTTCTGACAAATATTTCTTCAAAAAATTTTGTAAATAAACAAATAAATTTCCAACAATTCCAAAAATTATCCCTAAAATTGCAAATTTTACAAATGCCAAAGGCGTTACTGCAAAATTTGTATTTACAAAATGATTAAATTTTTCAAGTCCAAGAAAAGCGGAAGTCCAACTTGCAACAAATGAAGAAACAATTGCCGGAAGTAAAGCATACAGCTGCAAATTCCCCAATGTCAAGACTTCTAAAGCGAAGAATAGAGCTGCTATCGGAGTTTGGAATAATCCTCCAAAACCTGCTGCCATTCCTATCACTAAAAAAATCTTAGATTTATTTGGAAAGCCAAAATATTTTTTAAATTTATGAGAAATTGTTGCTCCCAACTGTACAGCAACCCCTTCACGCCCAGCACTTCCGCCAAACAAATGTGTAATCCAAGTTGCAATTGACACAATTGGAACCAGTTTCAATGGAATTTCATTCTCAATTCCATGTCCCACTTCAAAAATCAGCCCCATTCCCTTTTTCGCCCTACCGGCAAATTTTTTGTAAATAAAAACTATCAAAAGTCCATCCAAAGCTAAAAAAGGAACAAAATAATACAAATACTCTTTTCTAATATTTCCTATTAAAAGCAATCCTCTCCCAAAAATTGTATCAATTATTCCTACAATAAAACCAATAATAATCCCAGCGACTATCAATTTTAAATACAGAAAATATGAATACTGATAGCTTTCTTTTATATTTTTTAACATATAATTTTCCTTTCTAAAATTTATTGACATAAAATTTAATGACTCTTAATATTAAACCCAATTAAATTTTATCATATTTTTTTTGAACATAATAGTTTTATTTTAATTTTGAAATAAAAAAAAGCTGCTTAACACAATTGATAAAATCGTATAAACAGCTTTTTTATTTTTATTTTTGGCTATTCTTCAATTGAACCGTGTCCATTACTTTTTAGAGCACAGTTTTTATCTTTTCCATTTTCTGTATAAATAGCTTCTTTTTCTTTTATTTGAATAGAAACATTTCCGTCGGAATATTTTTCTCCACTACCAGATACTGTAGAATCTAAGTTATATATAGTTCCATAACCATCAGCTAATTTTACTTTATCTGTTGAAAGATTTTCAACTGTTATATCTTGATAACCGTCACAACTGAATTTTCTCAACAAATTAGTTTTTTGATTTGAACTTCCATTATTTGAATTTTCATTACTTGTCAAATTACAGCTTTCATCATTTCCGTTTGATGTAAATACAGCATCATTTCCTTTTATTTGAATAGAAATTCCATTACCCTTGTATTCTTCTCCACTAGCAGATCTTGTTAATTTCAAATTATAAACTTTTCCAGTATCATCTGTTAATCTAACTTTATTTGTAGAAAGATTTTCAACTGTCACGTTTCTGCTACTGCAGCTAAACTTTCTTGTCAAATTTTTAGAAGTTGCTGCAGTTTTTTTTCTTGATGATCTTGATATAGCTGAATATCCGATAGAAGCGATAGCCATCACTCCAATTAAAGTTGCTAAAATCATTTTTTTTGTTGATTTCATAATATTCCCTCGCTTTTCTTCAATTTTATTTTTTGAAATTTTTTTTTAAATTTTTAAATATCTTACCTCCAAATTTCAGTATGAGTATACTCTACTTTACTTTGTTTACAATATTTAATTAATTATAATTTTAATAGTTTTTCAATATAAAAATCATATAATTTTTAAAATTTCTGCTTTTCAAAAAATTTTTTTTTAATCTTATTTATTCTGATCTTGTGAGCATTCCAACACACTCAATATGTGCCGTCTGAGGAAACATATCCACCGCAGTAATTTTCTCCAATTTATACCCTTTTTCAATCAAAAATTTACTATCTCTAGCAAAAGTCGCTGGATTACAAGAAATATAAACTATTTTTTCAATTTTATTTTTTACAACGCTTCTAAGTGCTTTTTCATCAATTCCTCTTCTAGGCGGGTCAAAAATTATTCCACTAATTTTTTCTTTTTTCAAAATTTCAGGTAAAATTTTTTCAACTTTTCCATTTAGTAAACTCACATGCTTCAATCCATTTTCTTCAATAGTTATATTTCCCGCAACAACCGAACTTTCAACACTTTCAATACCAATAACTTTTTTAACGTTTTTAGAAAGTATCATCGCAATCGTCCCAGTCCCAGAAAACGCATCAACCACAGTTCCTTTTTTATTTTCTCCAAAATATTCAATCGCTTTGTCGTACAATTTTATCGCCTGTCTTTTATTAATTTGGAAAAATGAATCTGGATAAATCTTAAATTTTATTCCTTCAATTTCCTCTTCCAAATAACTTTCACCAAAAATATGTCTACTTTCATTACCTAAAATCACATTATTCTGCTCTTTTTTCATTGAAATATAAACTGATTTCACTTTTTCGTTTTCTTCATACATTTTTTCTAGAACTTTAACCAAATTCTTATATTGGGAAGTTTTATTTACAACAACGACAACCATAACGTCATTTTTTTCATTATTTCTTACCATTATGTGTTTCAAAAATCCAGTATTATTAACTTCATTATAAACTTTAAATTCATTTTTCGTTCCATTAAAACTGTTTATTTCTTTCAAAAATTTATTTATTATTTTATCAGCAATTTCTGAACGTAACAGATTCTCCTTTGCTGTAAACACATCATGAGATTTTCTCGAATAAAATCCTGTCATAATTTTTCCATCTTTTTTATAAATTGGCTCCGCTGTCTTGTTCCGATAATTTTTTTTATGTTCACTCGCAATTATATCTTCCAAAATAACTTCTTTAAAATTTATCCCGCCAATCTTTGTCAAAACCTCTTTCAGCATCTCATTTTTATACTCCAGCTGCTTCTCGTATTTAAGCATTCCAAAGTCACATCCGTCAAAATCTTCAAAACTTACTTTTGACAAATCTGCGATTCTATCTTTTGAAGGCTCAATTATCCGTGTAATAAGTCCTCTCCCATAACTTTTTTTCAAAGAAATAATCTCGATTTCAAGCTTATCACAAGGTACACTCATTGGAACAAAAAATGTAAATCCATCAACCCTGCCAATTCCTTCGCCGCCAAATACAATTTTCTCAATTTCAATTTCCAATTTTTGACCAATTTTAAAATTTTTTCCCATTTCTTAATTTTTTTCTCCTAATTTTATAAATTATTTTTGTAATTCTAAAATAATTTTTTTTATATTTTCTATTACTTTTTCAAATATTCCAAAATATTTTTTAATTGTAGTCCAATCCCATATTTTATTGCTTCTTCATCTACATTAAATTTTGGATGATGTAAATCATAAATCATATTTTTAGTTTCATTTCTTGTTCCCAATCTAAAAAAACATCCAGGAATTTTATTCAAGAAATAACTCACATCTTCCACATCCATTCTTGCCTCTTTTATTCTTTCAAGTGAATTTTCTCCAAATAAATCAACAATATTTTCAGTAACAAACTCCGTCATTTTTTCATCATTAATCACAGGAGTATAACCAAGTCTTATGCTAACTTTCACTTTTCCACCAAGACTTTCTACAAAAATTGGCAAATCCCTCTCAATAGTTTCTTTTATAAAAAGTCTAGTCTCATTAGAAAGTGTTCTAATTGTCCCTAACATTTCCACTTTATCACAGACAATATTATTCGTCTCTCCACCTTTAAATGATCCAATCGTAATAACTGCACCTTCTCTAGGATCAATTCTTCTGCTCACAATTGACTGAAAAAACTCCAAAACTTTCGCTCCAATCAATATCGCATCAACCCCTTTATGTGGTAACGCCGCATGAGCTGAAACTCCATGAATAGTAGCTTTCAATTGTGCCGAACAAGCATGAGCTTTCCCAACTTTCACACCAATTTTCCCAGTCGGAATCTCTGGTGCCATATGAAGTGCAAAAAACGCATCAATCTTTCTTCCAGCACCTTTACTGTTTTTTTCTTTGTCCTCAAAATCACTATTTCCAAAAGCTTTTTTTTCAAATTTTAAAGCGCCATTTTTTATCATTCTATCAGCACCACCATTAGTTTCCTCCGCAGGTTGAAAGAAAAATCTCACAGTTCCATTCCATTTATCCTTATTTTCCACTAAAACTTTCGCGACTCCCAATTGAATAGTTGTGTGAGTATCGTGCCCACAAGCGTGCATTTTCCCAAGATTTTTCGACTTATACTCCACATCATTTTCCTCAAAAATCGGCAATGCATCAATATCTGCCCTCGTCGCAACAGTATGATTTTTACCATTTTTCTTATCATCATTATAAATTGTCGCAACCACGCCAGTATTTATAATCTCAAAAAATTCAATATTATTTTTTGATAAAAATTCCTTAATTAGTTTACTCGTTTCAAATTCTTCGTCCCCCAATTCAGGATTCATATGTATAGTTCTTCTAATTTTTACCATTTCATCATAAATTTTATCAACATTTTCTTTTATAAATTTATTTAATTCTTGTGAATTCATCATCATCACTTCTTTCTCTTTTTATTTTCTATATTATATTTGAAAAATCGAATAAAATCAATGTTTATTTGATTAATGGCTAAATAAACTTTTTTCAAAAAACTGTAATACTAAAATCAAACTTAAAAGCTATGGCTATTTACTCAAAACCTAAATTTATACAATTTCATTAGTTTAATTTTAAATTAGTTCGAATATATTTAAGAAAATAAAAATAATTATAAAAAGCACCAAGATATTTTTTTCTCAGTGCTTTATTTTTTATTTAATCTTTAAATTTAATAGTAGTCTGTAAACTATAATATTTTTAATCTAAAAATTTATTTAATTTAATCAATTTATCTAATTTTTCCTTTTACAAAAGCACCTACTTTCACAATTAACATTATAACAATCAAAGCTACTATTATAGCTGGTCCTGATGGAATGTTGAAAATATATGAGAATAATAATCCGAATAATATTCCTAAAAATGAGAATAATATTGACAAATATATTATTACACTGTATTTTCTTGCGATAATTGCCGCTGTTGCTTGTGGTATTGTTAAAATTGAGATTATTAGAATAATTCCAATTGTTTTTATATTTATAATAATCGCTGATGAAATCATTATAATCATAAAGTAATTTACAAACTTGACTGGTACGCCGTATAATTTATAAAAATTTTCATCAAAACTTGAATAAACTATTGCTTTGTAGAAAATTACGAAAAATATGATTGTAATAATGTCTAAAATTAGCAGCGAAATTATATTTATGCTATTTGACAGCAAAATATTTCCAAAAAGATAAGTTGACATATCCGCTTGATAGCCCGGTGTCATAAAGGAAAATATAATTCCAATTGCCATTCCAAATGACATCATTATTCCAATTCCTAAATCGCCATTTACACCAAAAAAATCTTTCAGTATAAGTATCAATACTCCTGATAATATAGAAAATATTAATCCAAAAATCAATGGATCGTTTAGTGGCAATTTGAAAAAATATATTAAATACACTCCTATTCCGATTCCACCATACGAAGCGTGACTGATACTCGACGATATGAACACCATTTTTTTATTTACAATATAGGTTCCTATTATCCCACAGCAGATGCTTGATAAAATACCCACAATAAGAGCATTTCTCATGAAAGCATAGTTAAAAATTTCTAAAAATTCCATTTTTCTCCCATTCTTTATGTATTTCCTTTTTTATAAAAATATTAGTATCTTTATTTATGACTCGTTACTTTTACTGTATTCTTACTATTTTTGAAAAATCTCTATTTTTAATAATTATTAGCTAAAGCTCTATATTTTATGATTATGAATGTGCCTGTGAGCAAATTCACTCTTGAAAAATTCATTTTTATCTTCAAAAATACGAATTTCTTCTTCCACAATAAAAATCGAATCGACATAACAGCATAATTTATCCAGTTCATGCGAAATTACAACAATCGTAGAATCCGATAATTGCTTTATTTTCTCATATAACTCAAACTCAAATTTTTTATCCAAAAAAGATTCAGGCTCATCCAAAAATAAAATTTCTGGCGATGATATTAAAGCTCTCGCAATCAAGGCTCTCTGTAACTGACCTCCAGAAACTTCGCTAATCAACTTATCTTTCAATTTTTCGATTTCAAATTCAACAAGCAAGTCATTTGTCCTTTTTCTATCTTCTGCACTAAATTTTTTAAATAAATTCGACTTTTTTGTAAGTCCAGAAATCACTAAATCAAAAATATTAATAGGAAAAGAAGTATCAAACTCTCTAATTTGTGGCAAATATCCAATTTTATTCTTGTCAACATAGTAATCTATTTCTCCAGACTTTTTCTTCAAAAAGCCAAGCATCAATTTTACCAAAGTTGACTTTCCGCCACCATTTCTCCCAATTATTGCAACATTTTTTCCTTTATAAATATCCAGCGAAATATCACTCAGAATAGCATCTTTTCCATAATTAAAATTCAAATTTTTTACTGATATTAACTTTTTATTATTCTGCATCTTTTCCCCTTAATTTTGTAACTCTGTTTATTAATTACACAAAAACAATTATTGTAAGCTATCCACAAATTTTCTTAAATTTTCAAAAACATCTTCTTCATCTGTATTAAATGTTACAATCTTCGCATTCGGAATCTCTTTTGCAATAATGTCAATACTTTGTTTTGGAAATTGAGGTTGCACTAAAATAGTTGAAATTCCGTCTTCTTTTGCTTCACTTATTATTTCTTGAATTTGCTTAGCTGATGGTTCCTTACCTTCAGATTCAATCGCTTCTTCTTCAATTCCAGTTCCTTTCAAGAAATATTCCAAAGCTGGATGGTAAATCATAAAATGTTTTTTTGTTTTTTTAGACATTTTTTCTGAAATTTCTTTTTTAAATCCATCCAATTCTTTTATAAAATCATTATAATTTTTTTCAAATTTATCTTTTTGATTCGGATAAGTTTCAACCAATTTATTTTTTATATTTTCTGCAACTTTCGGCATCATTTCCAATGAAAACCAAACATGCGGATCAAACTTCCCATTATGTTCATGCTCGTCGTGATGATGTCCACCATGTTCGTCGTCATCGTGATCTTCCAAAAACAAATGCGGATCAATTCCATTTAAAACATTTAAAACTTTATTTTTATCATTAATCGCACTCGTAATTTTTTCCTCAAAATTTAAAGCATCATATGTAAAAAATAATTTAGATTTCTCAAGTCTTACCAAATCATCAGTTTTAGGCTCAAATAATTCATGATTCATATTCGGCTGAATTACAGAAATCACATTGTATTCTTTTCCTGCTATTTTTTGCACTACCCATTTTAATGGCGGAACACTTGCAACCAAAGTTTCTTTATCTTGATTTTTTGAAAAATTAACATTTTTTAAATCATTTTTCCCACTTTCAGTTTTATTTCCGCACGAAACGATAATCAATCCCGCCGCCAAAACAATAAAAAATTTCTTCATTTTCTTCTCCCTTCAAAACTTTGTTCTATAAATAGAATTTTACTACAAAACTTTTATAAAGTCAAATATTTATCTCAAAAAGTTTGACTAACAAACTATAATATGATAAAATATTAATAATTTTTTTCACTATTAATATAAAAACTTTGAACAAAGCATTAATGTGAACAAAATAAAAAATAAATTTATCGAAGGAGATATATGAGAAATTTTTTAAAATTAATTTTGTTAGGTTTAGCAGTTTCACAATTTGGAGCAGCAAATCAGGATTCATTAAAAAAAATTAGTTTTCAAAGTGAATGGAGAAACCGTTATACTGATAGGACAGGAGATGATGCAAACAACTTAGGAAATAAAGGATTTAAAGGCTCAAATAGAAACAGAAGCCGTTTTAGAAACACAACTTCGGGGACGATGAAATTATCCGATGAATTTGATATGGACGGAAACTTTAGAATTTTGAGAAACCAAGATATAATTTATGGAAAACCTAGTACAAGAACTTCGGAACATGAACTTTGGGAAACAGAGTTTTCACTTACAAAAAATTTAAAATTAGGAAATCTTGACACAAAATGGAACTTAGGCTGGGAAAATAAGACAAATAGAGCAAGAGCCGAAAAAACAAGTGGAAGCTATAAAACTACAGGAGCTTCAAATGAAATCTATTTTGGACCTTCCTTCGACCTTAAATTATTTGGTCAAAAAATAGGAACTAGTTTACAATTGGCATATTTTGACATAAAAGATAATAAAACAGGCGATTATTATTTAACTGGAAGTAAATTGGCAAGAGGAAAAGGGGAAGGCTGGGGAATAAACCTTAATTTAAACAACTCGAATGATATTTTAAAAGGAAAATACGGAACTTTAAGCTACAGCATTAATTTACTAAATAAATTGAGAGATATAAGAGGAAAAATAGCTGCAACAAACGAAGAAGCAAAATCAAGTGTCTATTTAGACTATGTAACAAATTTAGTATACACAACCCCTTCATTTGCTGGATTTACAGCATTTGTCTCACCTGGAAACGAATATGAAAAACATACGGCAAAAACAGGATATGACAATACATTTACTATTTGGACAGGTATTGGATATAAAAAATCGATTGAAACAAATGTTGGAACAATTACTCTTAATCCATCTGTAAAATATAGTGCACTTGAAAGATATACATACAAAAATAAAAGCACAAAAAAAACTATCGAAAGAAACGAGCTAAGAACTGGAATAACAGTAAGTTTGTCAGCAAAATAATAATAAAATAAAAAAACTATATCTAAGTCGACTTAATAGGGTGTGTAAAAATTTTTGTGTAAACCTCTAGATAATATATGGTAAAATAACTGTATAATATTTGGAGGTTTTTGTTATGGCTAAAAAGAAAATTAAGAAAGACTATTTCATTAGACTTGACATCATACATAGTCCAAAAGCTCCACTATTTATAACAGACTGGGAATTTCTTTCATCTATTCCGCCTATTGCAAATACAGGAATGTTTAATACGGATGATAGATTTTCAACAAATTTTAGTCCTCTTGGCTCTAAGCCTTTTTTACAATCTGTTTTAAATATATGTCCTGCAACCACATAGTTTGCTCCCAAACTTTCTGCTTCTTTAGCTTCCTCAAGACTATGTACAGATACTCCTATTTTTTTATATTTTTTTATAAGTCCTGTTTTAATATTTTCTTCTAAAGACTTAAAAACATTATAACTTAAATGAATACCTTCAATATTATATTTTTTATCTAAGTTTAAATCATGATTTTGATGTAAAATTAAATTTATCTTATATTTTTGACAAATAGGATAAATTTTTTTCACTAAGTTTAGATATTTATTTTTATCTAAATCTTTTTCTCTTAAAGTAAGTGCAGTAATCTCAAAATTTTTTAAAATTATTTTTTTCTCATAAGCAGAAAAAATTTTTTCTATTTGTTTTTCAAGATTGCCATTAGCACATAATTTTCTGTTACTAATAATATTTAATTTTATTTTATCCATAACAATCAATTAATCCTTTAAATAAATATAGTCGTTCATCACAGGTTGTAAATTTTCACTTTTTATCTTTTCAAATATTTGGGCTACTGTTCTTTTATCTGCTATTTCAAACTGCTCGTCACCTTTTTTATTTGAACATTCACTATGAGCGCCTATTCCTGTATCCACTCCTGCCGAAATTTTTGTTGCGGCTATTTTTATTATATTATCCCTAAAATTAGGCTTTTCTCTTGTAGATATTGTTATATTTGCAAAAGGTAAAAATAGTCTATATGCACATACAATTTGAAACAGGTCTTTTTCACTGATAAATTTTTGTTCTATTTTTAGATTATTGATAATAGGTCTTAATCTTGGACAAGAAATAGAAATTTCTGCATGAGGATATTTTTTTTGTAAGAGATAAGCATGATAACCTGTTGAAAAAGCATCTTTTCTAAAATCATCCAGCCCTAGCAATGCTCCAAAAGCAACACCTCTCATCCCCCCCATTAAAGCCCTTTCCTGTGAATTAAATCTATATGAAAAAACTTTTTTATGTCCTTCTAAATGTAATTTTTGGTATTTTTCTTCGTTGTATGTTTCTTGAAAGATTGTTACATAGTCTGCTCCACAAGAATTTAGGTACTTATAGTCTTTCACATTTACAGGATATATTTCGATTCCTACATTATTAAAATATTTTCTTGCTAATTTACAAGCCTTTCCAATATATTCAATATTGGAATATTTTTCACTTTCTCCTGTAAGTATAAGTATTTCTTCCAAACCTGTTTTTGCTATTTCCTTTAATTCAGCTTCTATCTGTTCAAAATTTAATCTAGCCCTTTTTATCTTATTATGCGAGTTAAAACCGCAGTAAACACAATAATTATCGCAATAGTTTGAGATATATAGGGGTGTAAACATATAGACAGAATTTCCAAAATATCTTTTTCTGCATTCTTTTGCTTTTTGTGCCATTTCTTCAAGATAATTTATAGCTTTTGGAGATAGCAGTGCTTGAAAATTTCTTGTGGATAAATAATCTTTATTTAAGGCTTTTTTTATATCTTCATCTGAAAAAGAATTGTAGTCATAATCATTTATTTTATTTATTACTTTATTCAAAATATCTGAGTTAATGTTTTCTAGTTTCATTAGTCCACCTCATTTAAAAATCCTGTAAGCGGTGAAGAGGCACAGCCTCCGTTTTCCAAAACTCTTCCTACTTTTGCAAGATAAGCATCTCTTCCAGCTTGTATTGCATACTTAAAGGCTTTTGCCATTCTTGGAATATCATTTGCAGTTGCTATTGCAGTATTTGCCATAATTGCGGTTACTCCCATTTCCATTGCTTCACAAGCTTGAGAAGGTTTCCCTATCCCTGCATCAACTATTATTGGTAAATCTATCTCATCTATTAAAATCTGTATAAATTCCTTTGTTATCAGGCCTCTATTAGAGCCTATTGGTGCTGCAAGAGGCATAATACAACTTGCCCCTGCATCCCTTAAATCTCTTGCAACATTCAAATCAGGATACATATATGGCATTACAATAAAGCCTTCTTTTGACAATATTTCAGTTGCTTTTATAGTTTCATAGTTATCCGGCAAAAGATATTTGCTATCTTTTATAACTTCAATTTTAATAAAATCTCCTTGAGTGCATTCTCTTGCAAGTCTTGCTATTTTTACTGCTTCTTTTGTATTTCTTGCACCAGAAGTATTAGGAAGCAAGGTTATGTTTTTAGGAATATAATCTAAGATATTTTCCTGAACTCCACTAACAGCTCTTCTCATCGCAACAGTTACCATTTCTGCCTGTGCATAATTAATGGCACTATTTATTAATTCATTTGAATATTTTCCTGAACCAAGGATAAATCTTGAATTAAATTCTTTATTTCCAAGTTTAAAACTATCTTTCATTTTTCTTCTCCTAGTATTAATCTTAAAACCATATTGGCTTGGTGTGCGGCACAGATCATAACTCTAGTTGATATAATGCCCGAATATTCTTCATAATCTGAATAATTATCCCCAATCAAATAAAAATTATCTCTAACTCTTCTTGTAATAATTTCATTTGATGAGCCTAAACCAGCCATTCCAGATGCGGATATAACTATTTTATTTTTATTTGTCAGTAATTTTTCTATTGCCATAGCTTTTGTTTCAGCTCTATCAAAGGCTTCTACAATAATTTTTATATCTTTAACTATAGAAGATATATTTTCTTTATCCACTTTTGTATCCAGAATATCAACTTTTACAAAAGGATTAATTTCCTTTATAATATTTTTTATAGCTTTAGTTTTTTTCATTCCTATATGAGATACTCTATATTGCTGTCTGTTCAAATTACTTGCTTCAACAACATCAAAATCTACTAATTTTAAATATCCTATCCCTGCTCTTGCAAGTAAAGCCGCCACATTTGAACCCAATCCTCCCAAGCCTAAAATACAGATTTTTGTCTTTTTTAATTTTTCAAATGTACCTTTCACATTTCTTTTAAGCAAATCTTCTTCTTTTAAATCCATATACTAACCTCCACCAACAAAACATACGATTTCTATCTTATCTGTATTTTTTATATTAATTTTTTCAAAATCTTCCTTTTTTATTATATTTCCGTTGAAATCAACAACAATTCTATCTGTTCTATATTTATTTTTTGTTAAATAATCTAGCAAGTTAATATTGTTAATTTCTTCATATTTTCCATTAATTTTTGCCATTTTACACTCCTATTTTAAAATATTTACATCTTCACCTGACATTATTTTTTTCATAGTTCTCATAGAACACATTTTTCCGCACATAGTACAAGTATCTTCATTTTCAGGAGTAGACTCTTTTCTATATCTTCTGGCTTTTTCTTCATCTATTGCTTCTGCAAACATTCCTTCCCAATCTATATCTGCTCTATATTTTGCCATTCTATTATCCCAATCTATTGCCTTTGGAACTTTTTTACTGATATCAGCAGCATGAGCAGCAATACGAGAGGCTATTATTCCTTCTTTCATATCATCTAAGTTTGGTAATCTCAAATGTTCAGCTGGTGTTACATAACATAGGAAATCAACTCCAGCTGCTGCTGCTATTGCTCCACCAATAGCTGAAGTGATATGGTCATAACCTGGAGCAATATCTGTTACCAATGGTCCTAGTACATAGAAAGGGGCATTGTGGCAAAGTTTCTTTTCTAACTTTACATTTGCTTCTATTTCATCTATTGCCATGTGTCCTGGTCCTTCAATTATTATCTGTACATTTCTTTTCCAAGCTCTTTTAGTTAATTCTCCTAATGTTATTAGCTCTTTTATTTGGCAGGCATCTGTTGCATCATTTAGACAACCTGGTCTTAATGCATCTCCTAAACTTATTATCATATCATATTCTTCACAGATATCAAGAAGTTTATCAAAGTTTTCATAGAATGGATTTTCTGCATTGTTAAGTTCCATCCAAGCATACATAAGAGAACCACCTCTTGAAACAATATTAGTTATTCTTTCATTTCTTTTAAAAAGCTCCACTGCTTCTCTATTTAATCCTGCATGGATAGTAACAAAATCCACTCCATCTTCTGCATGTTTTCTTACCACATCTAAAAATTCTTCTGCCTTTATATCCTTTAATTCCTTATCATAAAAGCCAATTGCATCGTAAACAGGAACTGTTCCAATCATTGCAGTAGACATAGCGATTAATTTTTTTCTAAATTTTTCTGTTTTACCAAACGAGCTTAAATCCATTATTGCATCTGCTTTCATATCTATGGCAACTTTTGCTTTTTCCAATTCTCTATTTAGATTAGGACAATCCTTTGATATTCCTAAATTTACATTTATTTTTGTAGATAAACCTGTTCCAACTCCTTTTGCTAAAAGAGAGCTATGATTTTTATTTGCAGGAATAGCAATTTCACCTTTTGCCACTCTTTCCATCAAAATTTTTTCATCCATAGATTCGCTTTCTGCAATAATTTTCATCTCCTTTGTTAAAATACCTTTTTTAGCAGCTTCCATCTGTGTTTTATACATAATAATATCATCTCCTTGTATTAAATAAAATTTTTTAACATAATATTTACTGTTTTTTTACAATCTTTTTCTGATAATATCCCTGAAACTGCACATATTCCCTGCAGTCCAATATTTTTTAACATACATACATTATTAATATTTATTCCTCCTATTGCAAAAACTGGTATTTTTACACTATTTACTATCTTTTTTAAATCTTCCATTTCTAATTTTTTTGCATTGCCTTTTGTATTTGTTCCAAAAATAGCTCCGCTTCCAATGTAATCTGCTCCTGACAGCTCTGCTTTTTTAGCTTCTTTTACATTTCTTGCTGTTGCTCCAATTAAAAATTTATTTTTTAAAATCTTTTTTGCCTTTTCTATTGGCATATCAGTTTGTCCTAAATGAACTCCATCTGCCTCAACAGCCTGTGCTATGTCCAATCTATCATTTATAATAAAGAGTGCTCCATAATTTTTGCATATTTCTTTTACTTTTAATGCCTTTTCATAAAAGTCTTTTGTAGAGCTTTTTTTTTCTCTTAATTGAACTATTTTTACTCCACCTTTGATACTTTCTTCTATACATTTATAAAAATCTTTTCCAAGACAGGCTTTTTCATCGGTTACTAAATAAATTCTACAATCTTTTAAGTCCATATACTCCCCTTAATAAAGTTTTTCTATATCAATATTTTTATATATTTCACCCATTTGATTTATCGTCCCACCTATTTCTCCAAAATCTACTGAATTTCTTATTGAACATAAAACAAAATTCTTAGCTTTCTTAACTGAGTCCAGCATAGAATAGTCCTTAGCTAAATTAGAAGCAATAGCTGAAGATAAACTGCAACCAGTCCCATGAGTATTGTTATTAAAAATTTTTTCTCCTTTTAAAACATATACTTTTTCTTTATTTATAAGAATATCCACTGCACTATTTGAAAGATGTCCCCCTTTAACAAGAACCCATTTTTTAGTAAAATCTGCAATTATCTTTCCATAAGTTTTCATTTTTTCTATGCTATTTATGTCCTCAATATTTTTATTTTTTAAAATTATTTTTACTATTTCTTTTGTTTCATCTAAATTAGGTGTAATTATATCCGCCAGTTTAAATAATTTATTTACTAAAAAGTCTTTTGTTTCATCTTTTATTAAAGAATTTCCGCTTGTCGCAATCATCACAGGATCAAGAACTATATTTTCTGCTTTATATTTCAATAAAGATTCATATATTATTTTCCCGTTTTCTCTAGTATTTATCATTCCAATTTTTATGGCAGAAACTTTTATAGTATCTAATATTGCTTTTATCTGACTTTTTAACATCTCTATTGAGACATTTTCTATCATCTTTACTTTCTGCGGGTTCTGTGCAGTTAAACTTGTAATAACTGTCATTCCATAAACTTCATTTGCAACAAAAGTTTTCAAGTCAGCTTGTATTCCCGCTCCTGCACTGCAATCTGAACCTGCTATTGACAATACATTTTTCATATTTTCCTCCAAATACAAAAAAAGTATATACCTAATTTGTATATACTTTGTAATCTAAAATAAACTTTCTTACTTCCTACGTTGGCATTATCCAAATCAGGTCAAAAGGTCAAGGCTCACATCCTTTTCTCAGTCAATTTATTGACTCCCTTGTAACTAGTTTTATTATTTAATTTTATTATATTTTATTTACACTTAATATAATAGCACATATTTAATTTTTATGCAATAAATAAAAAAAGTTATTCTGCACTATGTATTATTAAAATTATGAACACTCTTAAATAATAAAAAAACTATATCTTAAAAATTGGCTTAATGCCTTTTAGATATAGTTTATTTTTTTATATTATTTAATATATTCTTTTGTAACTTCTTCCACATTATAGTCTTTTGCAATTTGGTCAATTAAGCTATTTCTTTCCTGTACTGCTTTGTTATTCAATAAACCGTTTGCAATTTGCTGGTATGCGCTGTTTGGAGTTACATTTCCTAATTTTGCTTTTTCTTTTTCATAAATTTCTGTAATTTCTTCTTGAGTTACCTTTACATTTTTTCTAACTTGTAAATCTAGATAATAGTTGATATAAACATTGTCTTTAACAATTTCTAAATCTTTTTTATTTTTTTCTTCAAAGTTTTTTTCTTCCATTTTTTTAGCAATTATTTTTCCAACAATCAATGTTTTTAAAACTTCTGAATTTCCTTTAGAAAATAAAATTTCTTCTTTTGTGATTTCTACTTTATCTTCCATTTCTTGAACTAACTTGTCCAACTCTTCAGCTTCAAGAGTTGCAACTTGTTGATTCAATAAATCTCTTTGAATAATTTCTTTTGCTTGTGAAAACGAAATGTTTTGTGCATCAAAATTTGCTTTATTTTTAGTGTAAATTTCTGTAACATCATTTTCATTTACTACAATTTTATTTTCAATTAATTTTGCAATAAAAAATTTGTTTTTTTCATTTTTGTAGAAATAATCAAACTCTTCCTTTTCTTCATCTGTAAATTCATATTTTTTTGCTGTATCCAAAATTGCTTTATTAATTAAAAGATTTTTTATTCCTTCTTCATTTAAATCTTTTATTTCTTCATCAGTTAAAATCAATTTTGCTTTTTCAATCTCTTTTTCTTTTTTAGCCATTATATCTCCTAAATTTCTTATTTTTATTTTATTTGGTTATTTATTATTTTACACTATTTTAGAAAAAATTTCAAGATTTTTCTTTAATTTTATATTACTTTTCTAATTTTTTTCAAAAATGTATAAATACTGAGTTTTTAAATATTTATAAAAAATTTTATTTTAAAATCTAGATATATAAAGAAACTAATTATTATAAAATAATTAGGTAATTTCTTTAAATTCTATTGCTTTATCTTAATTTTTTGTTTTTTCAATAAATTTAAAATAATTATTCACTAATTAATTCCTTTACATAATTTGGAAGTGCAAAAGCTCCTTTATGAAGTTCTGTATTATAATATTTTGTCTTTATCCCAAAACTGTTCCAGATATCAGCTTTTAAGTCGGTTACTGGATTATATTTTTTTGAAGCGAATCCGAATAGCCAATGTCCTGACGGATATGTTGGAATATGCAACTGATAAACTGTCGCAAAGGGAAAAACAGCTTTTAACTGTTTATTTGCTCTTTTGGAAGCAATTGCATCAGCTTCGTAATAAGGACTCTCATGCTGATTTACAAGTATTCCATCGTCTTTTAACGCATTAAAACAATTCCCGTAAAATTCTCTTGTAAATAAATCTTCTCCAGGCCCAAAAGGATCTGTGGAATCGACAATTACAATATCATATTCATTATGTTTGGAACGGACAAATTTTAAACCATCTTCATAATAAATATTTACTCTTTTATCTTCTAATTTACAGGCAGTCGATGGCAAAAACTCCCGACACAGATCAACGACGGCTTTATCAATCTCAACCATATCTATTTTTTCAATGTGGTCATATTTTACAAGCTCTCTTACTGTTCCACCGTCCCCAGCGCCGATTACCAATATTTTTTTTGTATTTGGATTAACTGCCATTGGAACATGAGTTATCATTTCGTGGTAAATAAATTCATCTTTTTCTGTGAGCATCATAAATCCGTCTAATGTTAAAAATCTCCCAAACTCTTTCGATTCAAAAATATCTATTCTTTGAAATTCGCTTTTAAAACTAACTAGCTGTTTGTCAACTTTTATCGAAAAACGGACATTTTTCGTATGTTCTTCAGTATACCAAAGCTCCATAGTTTTTCCTTTCTTTTTTACTTTTTTTCTTGTTTTATTTTTTTTTTCATTTTTTAAACATTTTTCAAATAATTTTCTTTTCTTTTTACTCTGTTTAGCCATCCAGCCAAAAAGACTTTTTGCTTAGGATTGCTTTTAACAACTGCATTGTAATATTCAATTTGTAATTTATGATATTCTGCTTGTAATTTATGATATTCTGCTAAAAATTTTTCAGAATTTACCAAATTTAAATATTTGACTGTCTGAAGACCTATTATTCCATCGGCTGGTGAACTACTCCCGCTTTTAGAAGCGGGAGCTTCTTGGGAAGTATCTGCTTTTGCTAGCCAAATATTATTTACCAAGCTCTTCGGGCAGTTCCTGACCTGTTTTTTTATTTCCTAATATTTCAACATTTCTTTTCCAACATCTCTTATATTCAATGCCGCATTGTAATCTCTATCAATTTCAATCCCACAGCACTCACATTTATAACTTCTTTCTGATAATTTCAGTTCCTCTTTAATATTTCCACATCTACTACAAGTTTTCGACGATGGAAACCATTTATCTATCTTCAAAAATTGTTTCCCTAAAAACATCAGTTTATACTCAAGCATTCTCAAAAACATTCCCCATCCATTATCTCCTATACTTTTACCAAAATTTAATGCCTGGCTCATCCCTTTCATATTCAAATCCTCAACAACTACAGCATTATACTCTTTAGATAATTTTTTCGATAATTTATGCAAAAAATCTCTTCGGCAATTTTTGATATACTCATGCAATCTTGATATTTTCTCTTTTTGTCTATACCAATTTTTAGAAAATTTCACTTTTCTTGACAATGATTTCTGTAATTTCTTCAATTTTTTCTCCAGCATCCTAAAATATCTTGGATAATCAGCCCTTTGGTTTTCAGAACTGACAAATAATTCAGGCATTGAAAAATCAAGCCCAATTACTTTATCGCTACTTGGTATTTTTTGAATTTCTTTTTCAAATTCCGTCAAAATAGAAACATAGTAATTTCCATTACTGTTTGTCAATGTTACCGACTTTATTCTGTAATCCTTTGGTATTTCTCTATGATATTTCAATTTTACTCTTTTCAATTTTGGCAAAACCAAATATTTGTTTTCCTCAATTTGTATTGAATTGTTCACACAATTTGTCGTGTAACTTTTAACATTATTCTTTTTAGATTTGAACTTTGGAAACTTCGCTCTCTTCTGAAAAAAATTCGTAAACGATCGTTTTACATTCAATTGAGCATTTGAAAGTGCTAGACTGTCAACTTCTTTCAAAAATTGGTTTTCACTTTTCAAACTGGCAGGTGTAATTATTTTATTTTTTCCAGTCTCTTCATAAATTTTATTAGCAGTGTACAAAATCGTATTGTAAACAAAACGAACACATCCAAAAGTCTTGTTTATCAACAATTCCTGCTCCTTATTTGGATAAATTCTGTATTTGAATGCTAAATTATATTTCATAAAATTACACCTCCTTTTGATTTTGAATATTATTTCTAATTATTTCTTTAGAAATTTTATTATTTATAACGTCTCTTCGATATTTTATACAAAAATTGTATCATGGATGTATCCTTTTTTCAATTTTTTTACAAAAAAAGCAATTCATCTCCCACTTGTAGAGAGCCTACGACTTCTTGCTATCTTTTTGTTAAAACATTTTTTTCATAAACTTTATTTACAGCTTCCTGCGCTTTTTTTATTCCATATTTTCCAGAGTTTACGACAAAATCAAAGATACTAAGAGCCATTTTATCATTTTTAATTTTGTCAATTTTATAAGCTTTGTAATATTTCTTTTCATAAATTTTTTGTGCAAGAGCTTTTGTCAAATCTGTCATTTCTCCTTTGTATCCATAACTTCTGGCAGTTTCTTTTGTTATTCCGTATTTTGTTTCACCGCCTTTGTCATCAGGATGATTGGAATAGTTCCCTTCTATAAATAAAAGATAGTCAAAAAATTTATTAAATCTGTCAATCATTTGATATCACTTCCTTTTTTATTTTATTTTTTATTTTTCTCGCTCTTCTTTTCTCCTTCTTCTTTTTTATTTTTGATTTTTTCTTATTTCTGACTTATTACTTTTTATTTTATAAACTATTTTTCTACAACTACATTTATTTTGTCAACATGCATATCTTCAGTTCCAGTTAAAAGACAACCTTTCTCTTTTGCATAAGAAATATACCGAATAATTTCGTCGGTAATTTTTTCTCCTGGCGCTAAAATTGGTATTCCTGGCGGATAAGCCATCACAAATTCTGCGCTCACTCTTCCAACGCTATCTAAAATTGGAATCATTTCTTTTTCAGAATAAAAGGCATCTTGAGGAGTCATGACAACTTTTGGATTTATATATTCGTGGTCAAACATTCCTTCTGGACTTTTAGAGTAAAGTCTTTTAATTTCAGCAAGTGATGAAATTAACCGCTCAATTTCAAGTCCTCTGTCTCCTGCAGTAATTATCGACAGAATATTTCCCAAATCTCCAAGTTCAATTTGAATTCCATATTCATCTCTCAAAATATCATAAACTTCAATTCCCGCAAGTCCAATATCTTGTGTATAAACGGATAGTTTAGTTGTGTCAAAGTCAAAAACTGCATCTCCATCAATAAGTTCTCTCCCGTAAGCATAATAACCGCCCAATTTATTAATTTCACTTCGTGCATATTCAGCAAATTTTACAGTTTTCTCAAATAATTCTCGGCCGTTTATGGCAAGATTTTTTCTTGCCACATCAAGTGATGCCATAAGTAAATACGAAGCACTTGTAGTTTGTGTCAAATTTATTATTTTTCGCACATAGTCGGCATTAATTTTCTCTCCGCTCAGCAAAATGGAGCTCTGTGTAAGAGAACCACCTGTTTTGTGCATACTTATCGCTGCCATATCAGCTCCTGCTTCCATAGCCGAAATTGGCAAATTTTCATCGAAGGAAAAATGTGCTCCATGCGCTTCGTCGACTAAAACATACATTCCATTTTCGTGTGCCAGTTTCACAATGGATTTTAGATCCGAGCAAATTCCGTAATAAGTTGGATTATTTACCAAAATTGCCTTTGCGTCAGGATTTTCTTTGATTGCCTTTTTCACATCTTTTATCGACATTCCAAGTGAAATTCCCAATTTTTTATTTAGTCCAGGATTTATATAAACTGGAACTGCACCGCAGACAACCATGGCATTTATGGCACTTCTATGGACATTTCTAGGAATTATAAGCTTATCCCCAGCTCTGCAAGTTGACATAATCATCGCCTGTACTGCTCCTGTCGTTCCGCTTACCATAAAATAGGCTTCTTTTGCCCCAAAAGCTTCAGCTGCTATTTCCTGTGCTTCTTTTATGACGGAAGTTGGATGACATAAATTATCCAGCGGTTTCATAGAATTGACATCCATTTGCATGGCATGTATCCCAATAAAATCTCTAAATTCTTTGTTTCCACGTCCACCTTTGTGTCCTGGTACATCAAATCTTACCACTCTGTTATTTAAGTGTTCTTTTAGTGCGTCAAAAAGTACAGTTTTTTTCTGTCTTTTCAAATCAATATTCTTTTTCATTTTTTGTTTTCTCCGTATTTTATCTATTCTTTACTAAAATAATTTCTAATAAATATTCATTCCGCTGTAGATTTCTATCATTTCTTTTCTTAAATCATCTATTATTTTCAGTCTTTCTCGTGGTGGAATTTCATAAACATCACGGTTAAAAAGATAATTTTGGAGCTCAATTTCCTTTATGAGCATCTTTGTGTGAAAAATGTTGGACTGATAGACATTTACATCAATCGCATCGTAAATTTTTAATTTATCAGGGTCAATGTAATCCTGAATAGAAGTAATGTTGTGGTCGGTGAAAAATTTTTTACCCGAAATATCTCTAGTAAAACCTCTTATTTTGTAGTCTATTGTAATAATATCGGATTCAAAGCTGTCAATCAAATAATTTAAGGTATTCAGTGGTGAAATCTCTCCGCAAGTTGCTATATCAATATCCACTCTGAAAGTAGAAATTGAATTTTCTGGATGATACTCGGGAAAAGTATGTACTGTAATGTGACTTTTATCCAAATGTGCGTGAACCGTATCTGTATCTTTAATTTTTAAATCTTTATTTTCATCAAAAAAAGGCTTTCCCCGATTACATGATTTATCAATGTTTGCAGAATTAATTCTGGCTTCCGCAATTAAGATGTTGACAGAAGCTCCCTGCGGCTCATAATCTTGCTTTGAAATATTTAACACTTTAGCTCCTATCATCTGAGCAACATTTATCAAAATTTTTGTGAGCCTATCAGAATTATACTGCTCGTCAATATAAGCGATATAATCTTTCTGCTCCCTTTCCATTTTGGCATAACAGACATCGTAAATATTAAAGCTAAGTGTCTTTGTAAGATTGTTAAATCCATATAACTTTATTTTATTTTCCAACTCATTCATCACTTCCCTTCGATTTTTTTATCTATTTTCTAAAAATTAGTTTTTTTTAAATTTTGTAAAAATTATATCACTTATGGAAAATTTTTACAATTATAATTTTTGTTTTAATTTTAATATTTATAATTTTTAATATGATTTTTGTTTAATAAAAAAAATGTGCTATAATTGTACTATAGTAAATATAGTATTTATTGAATTGAATCGAATTGAAAGGAAGTGAAAAATTTTGAGCCAAAAAGATATACTTTTGAAAATAGAAAATTTGACTACGAGTTTTCGGATTGATGAAAAATATTTTCCTGCTGTTGATGATGTGTCGATTGAACTTAGAAAAAATGAAGTTTTGGCGATTGTTGGGGAGTCTGGGTGTGGGAAAAGTACTCTTGCTACTTCTATCGTGGGACTTCATAATCCAATTAATACTAAATCTAGTGGAAAAATAACTTTCGAAGGTAAAAATCTTTTAGAAATCCACGAAGAAGAATTTAATAAAATAAGAGGAAAACATATTGGAATGATTTTTCAAGATCCATTATCTGCACTTAATCCGCTTATGAAAATTGAAAATCAAATTGAAGAAAGTCTTATTTACCACACAAATTTTACAAAAGAAGAAAGAAAAAAGAAAGTTTATGATTTGCTACAAAAAGTTGGGATAAATAATTACAAAAGAGTTGCAAAACAATTTCCACATGAGCTTAGCGGAGGTATGCGACAAAGAGTTATGATTGCAATTGCGCTTTCCTGCAAACCACAGATTGTCATAGCCGATGAGCCAACTACAGCGCTGGATGTAACAATTCAGGCACAGATATTAGATTTATTAAAATCTCTTCAAAATGAAATGAATGCTGGAATTATACTGATTACACACGATTTGGGAGTTGTTGCGCAGATGGCTGACAGAGTTGCCGTCATGTATGCGGGAGAAATTGTAGAAATTGCTGATGTTACCGAATTATTTAAAAATCCGAAACACCCTTACACAAGGTCGCTTCTTAACTCCATTCCACAACTGGACTTAGAAAATGAAAAACTTCATGTGATTTATGGAAATGTACCGTCGCTAAAAAAAAATAAATAGAAAAGGCTGCCGATTTGCTGATAGAATTCCGTGGGTTGATAAAAGTGAACATGAAGAAAATCCAAAATTGCATGAAATTTCTAAAAATCATTTTGTTAGATGTACTTGCTATAAAAATTTTGAATTAAAATAAATTGAATAAGTTAAAGAAAATTAAATTGAAATAAAGTATAGTGAAACTGATTTAAAACAAAACTCAAAACTATGACCATTTTATACAAACCCTAAGTTTATATAATTTTTAATACTTCAATTTTGGATAGGTTTGAGTATAAATTGAAATAAAATCAAGTAAAAGAAATTAAGGAGAAAAAATATGAGTTTTCTTGAAGTAAAAAATTTAAAAGTTCATTATCCAATCCGCAGCGGATTTTTTAATAAAATTGTCGACCACATCTATGCTGTTGACGGGGTGTCGCTTACAATTGAACAAGGAAAAACTTATGGACTTGTCGGGGAATCTGGCTCGGGAAAATCCACAATTGGAAAAGCGATAATTGGACTTGAAAAAATTAAAAGTGGAAAAATTATTTACAAAGGCAAAGAGATTGACAGAAAATTTAGAAATAGAAAAAATGAGTACAATAAAAATGTTCAAATGATATTTCAGGACTCTCTATCAAGCCTCAATCCAAAAAAAAGGATAATTGACATAATAAGTGAACCACTAAAAAATTTTGAAAATTTGACTGAAACGGAAAATAAGAAAAAAATTTTAGAATTGCTTGAAATTGTAGGACTTTCTGAAGATGCACTCTACAAGTACCCACATGAATTTTCAGGAGGACAGCGTCAAAGAATCGGAATTGCAAGAGCGGTTGCAACAAAGCCACAGCTTATCATCGCTGATGAACCTGTTTCTGCACTGGATTTATCGGTTCAAGCGCAAGTACTAAATTATATGAAAGATATTCAAAAACAGTATAATTTAAGCTATTTATTCATCTCGCACGACCTTGGGGTTGTAAAACATATGTGCGACTACATCTACATCTTAAATAGCGGAAGATTTGTTGAAACTGGGACAAAAGCTGATATTTATGATTTTCCAAAACATCCATATACAAAAAGATTGATTGCTGCAATTCCAGAAATTCATCCTGAAAAACGGATGGAAAATGCGATAAAAAGAAAAAAAATTGAAGAGGAATATCAAAAAAATAAAAAAAATTTTTACGACGAAAATGGAAAAGTTTTTGATTTAAAAAATTTAACCGATACACATTTTGTCGCTTTAAAATAAAGATTTAACAAGACAAGAAGGGAAAAAAATATGTGGAAAACGATTTTAAGACGGTTTATAATTATGATACCGCAATTATTTATACTTAGCATAATTGTCTTTATTTTGGCAAAACTTATGCCAGGAGACCCATTTACAGGACTTATCACTCCGCAAACTGATCCATCCGCACTGGAAGCTCTGCGAAGAAAAGCTGGACTTCTTGACCCTTGGCACATTCAGTATATAAGATGGATTAAAAATGCTTTTTCTGGAAATCTGGGAATGAGCTACACTTATAATGTTCCCGTTAAGACTTTGATTGGGGAAAGGGCTGTAAATACTTTTATTTTGTCACTTGTAAGCTTGATTTTGACATATTGCATTGCAATTCCATTAGGAATGCTATCTGGACGATACCAGAACTCATTTTTGGACAAATTTGTAACTTTTTATAACTATGTGAGTTATGCAATACCGACATTTGTCTTGTCGCTTATAATGATTTGGTTCTTTGGCTACAAATTGGGATGGTTTCCTACGACAGGTTCCGTTACCGCTGGACTTGAAACTGGAAAGATGGGACATTTTTGGGACAGAATTTATCACATCATACTTCCAGCCATAACTTACGCACTGCTTGGAACAACTTGGATTATTCAGTATTTGAGAAATGAAGTCATTGAGGCAAAGTCGCTTGATTATGTGAAAACAGCGAAAAGTAAAGGAGTTCCTGAAAATAAAATTTATTCACGACATATCTTTAGAAACTCAATTTTACCGATTGCGGCGTTTTTTGGTTATGCAATAACAGGATTACTTGGGGGTTCGATTTTTATTGAGAAAATATTTAGTTATCCCGGAATGGGCGGACTTTTTATAAATTCTATCGTAACTAGGGATTACAGCGTAGTAACTGCTCTTATTCTACTTTTTGGATTTTTAACACTTTTTGGAAGTTTGCTTTCTGACATAATTTTGAGCATTGTCGACCCTAGAATTAGAATTAAATAAAGGTGGTGAAAAAAATATGAATGAAAAACCGACAGGTATTAGAATAATAGTAAAAGAACTTTTAAAGGATAAACTTGCGCTTGCATCATTAATTTTACTTGCAGTAATTTTTGGAATTATTTTTATCGGCTCGCTGTTTGCAAATCAAGATGAAATTATGAAAATAAGCCTTTTGGACAAATATGCCATTCCAATGAAAGAAGGATTTTGGCTGGGCTCAGATTCAGGTGGACGTTCAATTTTAGGACAGCTTATATTGGGAGCTAGAAACTCGATTATCATTGGCTTTACAATAACTATCTTGACAAGTTTTCTAGGAACTTTTTTTGGAATGATAAGCGGGTATTACGGCGGAATTATTGATAATATAATTATGAGAATAATTGATTTTATAACAATTATGCCGACACTTATGATAATTATTGTATTTGTAACAATTGTGCCAAAATACACAGTTAGTTCGTTTATTTTCATAATGAGTGCATTTTACTGGGTTTCAACAGCACGGCTTATTAGGAGTAAAGCTCTTGCAGAAAGTAAAAAGGAATATGTTCTTGCTTCAAAGACAATGGGAACAAGCGATTTTAAAATAATTTTTAGAGAAATCTTGCCAAATTTAAGCTCTTTAATAATTGTGGATTTGACACTTGCCTTTGCCGGAAATTTGGGAATTGAAACTGGACTTAGCTTTTTAGGATTTGGTTTGCCTCCTTCAACTCCAAGTCTTGGGACACTTGTTGGATATGCAGCCGATCCGGAAGTTTTATCTTCAAAACTTTGGATTTGGCTTCCAGCTTCGATTTTAATACTTGTTATGATGCTTTGTATAAACTACATTGGACAGATGTTAAACAGAGCTGCTGATGCGAAAAAAAGACGAGCGTAACTTTTTTGAGAGGAGAATTTATGAAAAAAATATTGATTTTTTTAATTGGACTTATGCTAATTTCCTGTAATCCAGGTAAAAAGAGAAGTGAGATGCCGGGAGCTAAAATAAATTTGTCAATTTTTCCGATAAAAACTTCAAATAATGAACCAGCTGTGGAAAATGCAACACTTCAAGTGGCTCTTGTCAAAGATGACCCGCTTGTTGGAGTTTTTAACGAGATTTTGTATCAGGACGGCTACGATGGAGATATCCTTTCGATGTTTTTAAGCTCCAGCCTTTTTGAAGTGAATGACAATTTTGAAATAATTGACACGGGTGTTGCCACATTAAATGTCGATGCAAAAAACAAAAAAGCAACTATAAAAATTAAAGATGGTATAAAGTGGTCAGATGGCGTTCCACTTACCGCAGATGATATAATTTATGCTTACGAAGTTCTGGGAAGCAAGGATTACACAGGAATTCGTTATACTAAAGAATATCAAAAAGTCATTGGGATGAATGACTACCACAGTGGAAAATCTAAAACAATTTCCGGCGTGAAAAAAATTGATGATAAAACAGTGGAAATTTCATTTTCTGAGATGGGACAAAGTATTTTTAGCGGTGGAAACGGACTTATGGCAAACGCACTTCCAAAACACTATTTAAAAGATGTTCCAATAAAAAATTTAGTTTCATCTGACAAAATAAGAACAAAACCCGTCACATTGGGGCCTTATAACTTGGTAAAAATTTCTCGCGGAGAAAGCATGGAATTTGTGGCGAATCCTTATTATTACAAGGGAAAACCTAAAATAAAAAAGGCGATTTTGCAAGTGGTCAATCCACAGTCGATTGTTGCGGCTCTAAAAGCCGGAAAGTATGACTATGTTATGGAAATGCCAGACAGTTTATACAATAATTATAAAGATTTTAGAAATTTAGAAGTTTTGGGACAACAAGATTTGTATTATTCATATGTTGGATTTAAATTGGGACATTTTGACAAAGCAAAAGGAGAAAATGTGAGTGATCCAAATGCTAAAATGGCAGATTTAAATTTAAGACAAGCGATGATTTATGCAATTGATGTCGATCAAATCACACAGGCCTTTTATTTTGGACTGCGTCAAAGAGCGACTTCCACAGTTCCTCCAGTCTTTAAAAAATATTTTCCAAAAGATTTGACAGGATTTCCGTATAACTTAGCCAAAGCAAAACAGCTTCTTGATGAAAGCGGATACAAAGATGTGAACAATGATGGATTTCGTGAAGATAAAAATGGTAAGCCGCTTCAAATAAAAATGGCGTTTATGGCTGGTGGAGATGTGGCTGAGCCACTTGCTCAGTTTTATTTGCAAAGCTGGAAAAAAATCGGACTAAATGTGAGCTTGACTTCTGGAAGATTACTAGCTTTCCAGAACTTTTACGAGAAAGTACAAAGTGATAGCAAAGATATCGACGTATTTTTCGGTGCCTGGGGAGTCGGAACCGACTTAAATCCAACTTCTTCGGCTGGAAGAAGTTCTCAGTTAAATTACACAAGATTTGTATCCCCTGAAAATGACAAATTCATCGCCGAAATTTTGGGTGAAAAATCACTAACTATCCCAAATTACAAAGCCGAAATGTACAAAAAATGGCAAGAATACTACATAAATCAAGCCGTTGAAGTGCCACTTATGTACAAATACAAATTAACTCCAGTAAATAAAAGATTAAAAAATGTCTACATTGGTTATGACAGCGCCTTAAAAAACGAAGGTATTCAAAAATGGGAATTAACGGCTATAAATCCAATGAGATAAAAATTGTAAATTTTTTTTAAATATGCTATAATGACAAAAATTTTTTAAGTAAATAAAATTAAGAAAGGTAAAAACTATGAGAAAACAAAATATACATACATTTATTGGCTGCGACAATGAATATGACGAAAGTAGTATTGTAATTTTCGGTGCTCCATTTGACAGCACTACTTCCTTTAGACCTGGGACACGATTTGCAAGTTCCGTTATGAGAAATGAGAGTTTTGGAATTGAAACTTACAGTCCTTATCAAGACAAGGATTTGGAAGATTACAAAATTTTTGACGGTGGCGACTTGGAACTTTCTTTTGGAAATTCAAATTTGGCGCTTCAAGACATTCAAGATGAAACCGAGAGTATTTTAAATGACGGAAAAATTCCATTTATGATAGGTGGAGAGCATTCTGTCACATTGGGAGCCGTAAAAGCGGTTTTTAAAAAATATCCAGATTTACACATAATTCAGTTTGACGCTCACACAGATTTAAGGGATGAATATTTGGGTCAATATTTTTCACACGCTTCAGTAATTAGAAGATGCTGGGATATGGTTGGCGACAATAAAATTTTTCAGTTTGGAATAAGAAGCGGAGAACGAGCTGAATGGGATTTTGCAAAAAAACATCTTCATACGACAAAATTTAACTTTGGAAAAAATTTTGACGAACTGGACAAAGTTATTGAAAAACTAAAAGGTAAACCTGTTTACTTCACATTGGATTTAGATGTGCTAGATCCGTCAGAATTTCCAGGAACGGGGACACCTGAAGCGGGAGGAGTTACTTTTACTGAGTTGCACAAATCAATAGAAAAAATCTCAGAATTAAATATTGTAGGACTTGATATGAACGAATTATCGCCTATTTACGACCAATCGGGACAATCTACCGCTCTTGCATGTAAGCTTCTAAGAGAAATTTTGCTATTTATTTCAAAATAATCAACAAATCATTTAAACAAAGTGAATTGCTCAAATTTACAAAAGTAAGATTTCTTTTGTTAATATGATTTAAAATTAAAAATGAGAGTGCAAAAATTTTAACACTCTCATTTTTTTATAAAATTTTCCTTTTGAAAATTTGTAAATTTATCAAAATTAGTAAATCAATCTAAATCCTAGTCCACCTCTTACGTTTTCTCCCTTAGTGTCATACCCAGCATTTACTGTCACTCCAAATCTTGTGTTGTCAATTCCTAAGTTCAAGTCAAATTTACCATTCCCGTGTCTGTCTTCCTTGTCATTTCTCAAGTTGTACCAGTCTGCCGTCGTATAACGTACTCTCGCCTGATTAAGTCTATTCAGTTTCTCAATCTCATTTTCATATGCCGCCGAAAGTCCAATCGATAACTGCGTTCTTACAGCTAATGGTTGAATATACTTGAATTCCGCTCCAACTTCAGGCTTAACTGAGAAATAGTCGTTTCCTTTAACTTCCAGGTTCATCTGTCCCCTGTCCTCATTTATATCCGTAAATCTTCCATATTCCATTTTTAACGCTCCGTAAGGTCTCAAATGCGTTCTTTCAGATAATCTTATGTCATAACCTAAATCAGTTTTTAACGCCGCTCCATAGGTATAATAGTCAGCCTTTGAGTAGAACGTGTCGTCAACTACCCAGAATTTTCGGTGCATATTGTTTACACCTCCAAACACATCTCCTGCAATCGTCCATCTTAAGTTTCCGTTATGGTCCTTAACTGGCGACACTGTCTTAAATACTCCTGCTCTAATCATTGACTGCTGTTCAGTCGATTTTCCTAAATCCTTGAACTTGAATCTGTTTGAAACTGCTCCAGCATACCATCCAGCTGAGTTTCCAAGCGTAATTGCCTCGTCTTCATGCACATAGGCAACTCCGTAAGCGTTGCTGTCGTAGTCAATTACTCCTGCCGTATCAGTTCTGTATTCATCTTTCTGTCCAAACACTTTTATCTTGTTGCTCTGCTTAGATGGATTTCTCCATTCGTCGTGCAAATATTTGAACTCCTTGTCCAAAGTATTTCCTGTTGCATTTATCCTTTGCTGCGTATTTGAATATTCATAACCCTTCATCTCATTTACAGCCTGCGCAAATATATGATTTTCACCTTTTCCTAAGTCATTCAGCTTATTAAATATCTGTTTTTCCCTCGAATGTATGCCTTCGACTCCGTATCTCTGTTCAAGTCCGTCCAAAAAATGTTCCGTGTCAACGTCGTTTTTGCTTGCAAAGTCTGTATAAGGTATTTTTACCATGTATACTGTCTTTATCGGTGCCGCTATGTTTCCTGATTCCACCGGCTGCGCTATCCAGGTCAGGCTCGAAGAGTTCACATTTAATGTCACCCCTGTCGATACAACACTTGCCAAGGCATCATTATACGGCTTTAAGATGTTATCACCTATTTGAATCGCTTTCGCATTCAGATATTTTGTAACTTCCGTTCCCATTATCAGGTCTATATCTGTAAGTCCATATAGGTTGCTTAATCCTTGAATCGGATTTGTGTAGTTTATACCTGATGTGTCAACATACATTCCTATGCTTGATATTTCTCCATTCGAGTGGGTATGGTTGTGGTCCATCTGCTCAGTCGCCAAGTTTAATGTCGTAACTCCTGTTAAATCTGTTATGTTCACTTCTGGAGCTTGAGGAGACGCTACGTTCGTATCAACTTTTACTGGCTCAACCTGTACTCCATCTATTGATATTGACACTGCGCTCGGTAATGATGCTGGCGGAACTTTTACTATCGCCTTTCCTGTTATTTTCTTGTCTGTCGCTGTCCCTTCCAGATATGGTCTTGTCGAAGTGTTTCCTGTCCCGTGTTCTTCATACGGTTTATACGTCGAGCTTGTTTCATCGCCTCTGAATACATACACTCCTATATTTTTACTTCCCATAATTTTTATTGTCCCGTAGTTCTTAATGACTCCGCCGTTTGTCACTACCACACCTTTTATTCCTGTTCCATTCGCTGTTGGTGTCGTCTGGATCACTCCGTAGTTTTCTCCTTCCGCATATCTGTCAATATACATTCCTGTCGTGTTCTTGCCGTCCAGGTTTATAGTTCCTCTATTTACTGCCTTCGCACCTCTTCCAACTGCATACATTCCTACACTGTTTTCCTTTGTGACATTTATTGTTCCATAGTTTTCAACTGTCCCTACATTTGATGCAGCTTTTGTATTTTCATCGTAATATCCCGTCGCCATTCCAATTCCATACTGCTTGGTTGTCACATCACTCATTCCAACTTCAATTGTTCCATAGTTTTTTCCAGTTCCCTGCGTTGAGTAGATTCCAATATTTCCATTTCCCGACATCAGATTAATGTTTCCGTGATTTATTGAATCCTGCGATGAATAGATTCCATATCCATTGTTCTTATCAGTCACAATATTAGAATAGTTTTCAATCTTTCCACCAAGAGCTTTTGGCGCACCTGAATAGATATATACAGATTTTTCTCCAATATGAACGTCATTTGGCGCATGAGTTGTCAAGTCTGTCTTAGCATTTGAGGCTGTTATTAAATATCCAAATGAATCTGTATCTCCTACTTTCATATCCACATTTGAATTTACCGTTGTCGCTACCGGCGCTTTATTGTCATCTGCGATGTAAACTCCGACAGCGTTGTTGTTTGCAATATTTATTTTTCCACCAGTAAGGTTTACAGTAGGTCCAGTTGAATAAATACCTATGGCATCGTCAGATACATCAATTTTTCCACCAGTCATATCTACATTTTTACCATAAACACCATATGAAGATTGTCCTACATTGATAGTTCCTGCTGTGCTTAATTTTGTATTAACATCATCTGTAAACATACCAATTGATTCATTTCCACTTGAAGTTGCCACAACATTAATTGTCCCAGTATTTGCATTTGTTACAACTGACGAATTGTTTGCATACATTCCAGCTGATTTAGTTCCATTTACATTGATTACACCTGCATTTGTTAATGTTGCCTTGCTTCCAGCCATTCCAATTGCATTATTGCTTCCATTCATTGTTATTGTACCAGTTGCAGTATTTGTTGCCCAAGTTTCATTATTCCCTCTTACAGTACTCGCTTTACCGCTATTGTTAAGTACATATATTCCAATTGCAGAATCATCGTTCATAGTGACTATTTTATTATTTGTAATCTCAATTTTTCCAAAATCGCCAGCACTTGTAGCAAAAGGCTCAGATACATGGTCAACTAAATTTCCTTTTGAATCAAGTCTATAAGAAAGCCCTAAAATACCAAATGATTTTTTACCTCCAACAGTTACTGCACCATCGTTTGTAATTGGAGTGCTGTTTGTACCGAAAATACCAACCGCATTGTCATTTTTGTTAGTAGCTTCTACAGCAACAGTTCCATTTGACTTATTATGTATTTTACCATAATTTACATAAAGTCCAACCCCACCAGCACCTGTATCAGTTCTGTTCACTTCGATTTTACCATCGTTATTAATTTGTGTAGTATTGTTACTTGTGCTTTTACTGCTTGCACTTAATGCAATTCCAATTGGAGAGTTCCAGCTAGAATCAATATCATGAACTTGCGCTGTATTTAAGTTAGCTTTAACTCCACCAGTTGACGCTACATTGACAATTGAGTTTTGATAAAGCAATCTTTTACTAAATACTTCACTGTCACTATTTTCAGCTGGTGTTGTTAATCCTCTGTCTAATGAAGCATTAACATTTAAAATTCCATTGTCAACTGAAGCATATTTATATTGTGTTGCTGATGGATCGTTAGTTACAGTTATTCCAGTACCTAATGTCTGATCCTGTAATGAACCTGAACCTAATGGAGAGTTGTTAATATTTAATGTGACAACCCCTCCTGCGGCTGGATCACTATTTCGTAAATCAGCTATTATTACATCATTTGAAGAAACATGAATAGTGGCATCTGTTAAGTTTACAGGACTATTAGGCATATGTGTATCATTAATATAACCTACTGCTTTTCCTCCTAATTCAAGTCTTGAAGCTTGTGTTCCATTTTTACTCATATCAATTGTACCGCCATTATCCGTATAAAGCGCATATCCCGCACCTTCATAATGTACTGTACTTCCTTTTAACGAAACATTTGCCCCGTTAGTAGAAGCCACCGCTGTCGAACCAGCTATAACTTTAATTTTATTGTTATCCGCTATTATTTTAGTTGGATTACCCGAAACATTACCATCAGCATATAATCCAAACCCCGTGTATTCATCAATAGGCTGCCATGTTCCAGATACAATTTTACCTACTTGTTTACCAGCAACATCAACATTCCAATCTGTTGAAGATGTAAATGAATTTGTTGTACCTCTTGAAATATCTACTTTTGCACCGCCTTTGGCGTAAACTGCTCCTGTTGTAGGTGTAGAACCGCCGCTTAATGGATTATTTGAAATAGTGCTTTGAATTTTTAATCCACCCAAGTTTTCATGAGTTTTAACTCTTGCTCCCCCATCTGCAAAAATAAATATATTATCCGTTGTCACATTACTTGTTGAAATACTTCTTGCTGTTGCTTCCCAATTATTTACAGCATTTGTGTTAGTTGTATTTTTACCACTGGCAAAAATAGCTGTATTATTAGTACCACCATCAAGCACCATATCACTTTCTGAATGTACAGAACCACCATTTTCAACTGCTATTCCTGTATTATTTGAACCACCAGTCATCTTAATTCTACCAATTCCCAAATTTACCATTACACCATTTGCAGTTCCAGTTCCTGGCGTATAAACTCCCACATTATTTTGACCATTACCATTACTTGCAGCACTTCCATTTAGATGAATATAATGAGCTTGTAAGTCAATTGCTGATTTCGAATAAATCCCTGCTGAACCTAATGAGTTTCCACCACCATCTTTTCCACCATTATTTTGTAATTCAACTCCAAATGCCCCATTTATCCAGTTATGTGTTCCAGGAACATAGATACCAGCACTATTATTACCTTTCATTATAATTGCTTCATCTGTCATATTCGTATCTGCCCATTTTCCACCATCACCTGCATTTGTTCCAACATTTATATCAAGTTTATTAATCTTATCTCTACTACTGCCATTCCAAAAAGCATCACCTACATATGTTACAGTTATGTTAGTACCAGCTAAACTAGTAGCTGTACCTTGTACTGGAGTTCCAGATGCTTTTCCTGCCGACAAAGCTTTAGAAAAATTAGTAAAAACTAATGAGTGAGAAAATTGAGTTGGAGCGTTATCAGGATCAGTAACCTCTCTTGGATTAAAATAAATACCTACACTTTGATCTCCTTCCATAGTCATTTTACCTTTATTTATTACTGCTATCCGTCTATCAGAAATCCTTGGAAAAGGTGGATGAGGAGGAGCAGGAGTAGGAATAGGATCAGGAAATTTACCATTACTACCACGATAAACATCATTCGCAAAATAAAACATCGCTGTTTTGTTTGCTTTTGTAGTTATATCACCTATTCTAGCACCAGTCCCAGATAATTTACCTTCATTATAAAAGAATTGCTGTGTATAATTATGAGTAGTGTCAGGCGAAACAATAAATACAGCACTTTCTGTGGAATCATGAATTATTTTTCCTTGATTTAAAATTATCCCATTTGCTCTTCCATAATCATCATGCGAATAACTATTTGAAAAAGTAGCATATTTACCACTTATATCAATATTTCCTGTATTCGTAAAAATATTATATCCTCCATGCGAAGCCGTTCCATCTTCTATTATTTTCATACCTAGAATATCTTTAAAACTTTCACTCAAATCAAGTCCTGAAGAAGCTAAATCACTAAACTCAGTAATCACTTTACTAAATTGTAGTCCATTATGTATGTCTTGATGCACAAGTTCCTCGGTATGTGCAGCATCATTACTACTAACATATGTTACATTCGCATTATTTAAAAAGAATGCAGCGCTAGGTACACCGGCATTACCAGAAATTTGAAACAAACCATTCACATTATCTTCAGTTGTTGAAGTAATTCCAGAAACTGATTTGTCACCTCCACCATATGCTAATGTATTTAATGAAGTGTATGAATGCACATTAAAACCTGGAGAAGTATTTTTTATAGTTATATCAGGTACATTATAGGTTAATTTTTGATAATTTGTATTTGTTCCTAGATTCCTAGTAACATTGATTGTTCCACTTTTAATAGTAACTCCTTCAAATACCCCATTATAATTATTATCATATTTAGTTTTTCCTAATGCTCCTATATTATTATTACCATTCATTGCAGAAACTCGCTGCCAGCTTCCTCTTGATCTAGCAGTTAATGTTAAATCAACATTCAAATTAACAGATGGAGCACTGACATTAGGTGCTTTTGGTGCATTGACTGTTCTAGGAATAAAATTAGGCAGATTGCTTACATCAATATCCATCGATAAATTTGCATTTTTAACCTTAGGAACTAATGGTGTAAGTGAAGCAGATACTGGTATTATCGCAACGGGTTCCTGTTTTAATCCAAGATCTGTTGTATTTCCATAAAGAGAGTGTGCATCTGGAGTTGTGTTGTATTTATACTTCCCCATCGTTTTATCTCTTTCATACTTCACATCGGCAACTTTGTCCCCACGTCCTTTGTAGTGCCCTTGCCAATTGTTATAAAATCCATTTATTCCATATTGCCAGCTGCTCCAAGGTGACTTAACCACGTGATCCCCTTGCTCCATCAACTGAATCAGCTCTAAATTTGTGTTACGGAGAAGCTTGTTATTTTCTGCTCTCGCTTTTCTAAAGTCCTGCTTTAGCTGAACAATTGATGTATTTATTGCTTTTGTCTGTACTTTAATCTCATCTTCAGCCGAAAAAAGATTGATTGAAATTCCTCCTATCCCTATCGCTCCCGTCAATAAAAACGAAATAAGCGCCGCATCTGTGTACTTAAAGTCTTTTACTCTTTTGGCAAAAGATTTTAATTCTTGTTTTAATTTTTTTAAATTGTTCGTCATTTTCCTTCCCTTCTCAAAAAATTATTCTAATCTTTTCTTAATTTAATTTCATTATTTTTGCAAAATTTCAAAAAAAATATAAATACTTTCTTTTTTTAAATATCACAATTTTATAACAAGCCTTATTTAATTGTATAAAATTTTTTAAAAAAAGTAAAGCTTTTTTGTTTTCTTTTAGAATAAACTTTTTTACAAAAAATTTTTTATTTATTTTTTTAATGATTTATCTATAATAAACAGAGGACCAAAATTTTTTGATAAATAATTGTCTCAAATTTTAGTGGCAAAGATTAATAATTCAATTTAAATCCAAGCCCTTCTCTAATATTTTTACCTTTAGTATCATATCCTAAGTTCGCCGTCACTCCAAATCTTGAACTATTAATTCCGACATTTAAGCCAAATTTTATATTTCCCTTTCTATCTTCTTTTTCATTTTTTAAATTATACCAATCTGCCGTAGTATAACGAACTCTAGCTTGATTAAGTCTATTAAGTTTTCCAAGTTCATTTTCATACGCCGCCGAAAGTCCTGCTGAAAGTTGTGTTCTCGCAGTAAGTGGCTGAATATATTTAAACTCTGCCCCAACTTCAGGCTTAACTGAAAAGTAGTCGTTCCCCTTGACTTCTAACTTCATTTGACCATTATTTTCCTTTATATTCGTAAATCTTCCATATTCTATTTTCAGTATTCCATATGGCCGCAAGTGAGCTCTTTCAGATAATCTTATATCATAGCCTAATTCATTTTTTACAGCTGCTCCATAAGTGTAATAATTAGCTTCAGACTCAAACACATCGTCTACAACCCAGAATTTACGATGCATATTATTTATTCCCCCGAATACATCTCCTGCAACTGTCCACTCTAATGAACTGTTGTAATCATTTTTTGGTGACATTGTCTTAAATGCTCCAGCTTTAATCATAGATTGCTGTTCAGTCGATTTTCCTAAATCTTTGAATTTAAATCTATTTGTAACAGCTCCAGCATACCAACCTTGAGAATTCCCCTTTTCAATTGTTTCATCTTCGTGCATATAAGCTACTCCGTAAGCGTTGCTGTCATAGTCTACAACTCCAGCTGTATCTGTGTTATACTCATCCTTCGCTCCAAACACTTTAATCTTGTTATTTTGTTTAAGCGTATTTCTCCATTCTTTCCGTAAATTTCCAATTTCCTTGTCCAATTCATTTCCAGTTTCATTAATTCGCTGCTGAGTATTTGAATATTCATAACCTAGCATTTCACTTATAGCTTGCGTGAATATAAGATCTTCATCATTCCTCAAATCGTTCAACTTATTAAAGACTTGCTTTTCTCTCGAATTTACATCTTCAACTCCATATCTCTGTTCAAGCCCATCTAAGAAATGTTCAGCATCCGTATCATTTTTATTTGCAAAATCAGTATAAGGAATTTTTTCCATATACACGGTTTTCATTGGTGCAGTTAAATTCCCTGATTCTACCATCTTTGCTCTCCAAGTCAAACTTGCTGAATCTACATTTAATTTAACTCCTGTCGGCATAACACTTCCCAAAGCATCGTTATATGGTTGTAAAATGTTATCTCCTATTTGAATCGCTTTTGCATTCGTATTTCTTGCAGCTTCTGTTCCCATTATTAAATCTATGTCTGTAAGTCTTGTTAAATTATTTAATCCTTGAATAGGATTCGTATGATTTATTCCTGAAGTGTCCACATACATTTCTATGCTTGATTTATTTGTATGATTATTACCGCCTGATACTTGCGGCAAATCTATATTTGCGTTATCTCCTAATGATTCAGCTATCACAGCAGGTATCGGTATTGACACTGGACTTGGATGTGCAGGGACTTTTACTACCAATTTTTCTGCTACTGTTCTACTAACTGCTGTTCCTACCGAAGATTTATTTGTTGAGTTGTTAGTTCCATGCTCCTGATATGTACTAGTCGTGTCAGTTTCTACTCCTGTATTACTACTTCCAACGATATTTATTGTTCCATAATTTTTAATAATTCCTCCATTTTTTGCAACCACACCTTTTATTCCATTACCGCTTGCAGTTGTCTGAATCGTTCCATAATTTTCTCCAGCAGCATGATTGTCAATATACATTCCAACCGTATCATTGCCTTCCAAATTAATGGTACCCCTATTTACTGCTTTTGCACCAGAACCTGAAGCGTACATTCCAACACTGTTATCTTTTGTAACATTAATTATTCCATGATTCTCTATAGTTCCCACTGATGCAGCTGTACTTCCTGTCGCCATTCCAATTCCATATTTTCCATTTACTACATCACTTGGACCGACTTCAATGGTTCCATAGTTCTGTCCAACCCCTTGTGCCGAATAAATTCCAACATTTCCAGTTCCTGATCTCAAATCAATATTTCCACGATTTATAAAATCTTGAGATGAATAAATTCCATAACTATTATTTCCATCAGTCACAATATTTGATTTATTTTCAATTTTTCCACCTAAACCTTGTGGTGCTCTCGAATAAATATAAACTGAATTTTCTCCAATATGAACATCATTTGGTGCTTTTGTATTTAAGTCTGTCTTAATATTTGCCGCTGTTATTAAAAATCCAGCTGAATTTTGCCCAACTTTCATATCCAAGTTTCCTTTAACAATTGCAGGTTTTGGAGCTACTGTTGCGTCATCAATATACACTCCTACTGCATTGTCGTTGCCTACATTAATTTTCCCTGCAATAAGATTGACATCAGGCCCTTGAGAATAAATTCCTACTCCATCATCACCTACATTTATTGTACCACCATTCATTTCTATATTTCTTGCAAAAATACCATAAGAAGATCGTCCAACATTTATTATACTGTTATTTCTTATTCTAGTTCCATTTTCTTCTTCCAACATATAAACTTTTGACTCTGGATCATCTCCATACATTCCTATTGATTCATTTCCAGGAGAAGTTGCAGCAACATTTATTATTCCAAAATTTTTCAAATCAGTATTATTTGTCCCGTACATTCCAAACGATTGTGTCCCATTTATATTAATTATTCCAGAATGATAAACATGAGTTACAGGATCTTCACCTTCATAATTTGAAACGGCACCAAAACTAGATCCCATTCCTATCGCATGATTATTTCCATTTATTGTAATAGTACCTTCATTTACACCGACAAGCCAAGCTTTAGATGTAGATGGAACAGATTTTATAGTCGGATCAATGCTGTTATTTTTTGTAAATATCCCAATTGCGCCGTCATCGTCCATTGTAATTGTACCCCATGGCAAATTCATAATATCTATTTTCCCAAAATTAGCTGGATTTTCAGCACTTCTGAAATAAGGTTCATTAGACGGATCTACAGCTAAACCTGTAGAAGGGTCTATTCTATACGAAAGTCCTAAAATTCCAATTGAGTTTTTACCACCGACATGTATTGGACCAGAACTTACCATATTTGAATTGTTTGTTCCGTACATTCCAACTGCTCTGTCATTATGTGTCGCACCTTGTTCCACTTCTAATTTTCCAGCATTATAGTTATTAAGCCATCCATAATCGGCATAAAATCCTATTCCACCTTGTCCAGCATCTGTTCTGTCAACAAAAACTCTCCCCTTATTTCCAATTTCTGTTGTTCTATTATTAACCGATTTTGAACTTCCAGCAATTGCAAGTCCCACTGGTGCTAAAAATCTGTCATCTATCGCCTTCATTTGTGCTGTATTTAATTCTGCTTTTACCGAACCATATGCTTCGACATGCAATCTCGAATTTTGATATAAAAATCTCTTTGTGAACACTTCGCTGTCTGAATCACTTATTAGATTTGCTTTATCAATTGCCGATTTTATTTGAATTGTCGCATCATCTGCCAAAGCATATTTATAATTTGTCTTTCCATTTGAACTTGTAACATTTACATTTCCTCTAAGAAGCCGGCTCTTTAAGCTATCATTACCAGCTTTATTTTCCACATCTATAACAAGCGGACTTTTTGAATCTGTTAACTCTGCAATTACTGCATCATCAGAAAGCACATCAATATTAGTATTATTAAAACTTACAGCATTTGGTCTAGCCTGGTCAAAAACATAACCAATAGCTTTTCCATCTAGTATCAATGTCGCATCTTTCATATTAATAGCACCTTCAGAATTACTTGTACTGTCAGTATAAAGTGCATATCCATTTCCCTTATATTCCACTTTACTGCCTTCCAAATCAATTTTTGCATTGTTTAGTGAAACAATGTTCATTGGACTGTCTGTCACTTTTATCCAGTTCTTCTGCGCATTAATTATACCGCCATTATTGGCAAAAAGTCCAAATTTTGCATTTTTCTTTGTCTGAGAATCAATCCCATTTGCTATAGAAATATTTGGCATTGACGGAAGAGAAGTTCTGTTCATTGTTATCGTTTCGCCATTACTTGCATGAACTGCTCCAACATTATCATCTGCTACTGTTTTTTTATCCGAAGTATTTCTACCTCTAGTATATTTAATATTTTTTACCTTATCTCCACGACCTTTGTAGTGCCCTTTCCAGTTGTTGTAATTTCCGCTCACTCCATATTGCCAGCCTCCCCAAGGTAATTTAACCGCATAGTCTCCTTGCTCCATAAGCTGAACTAACTCCAAATCGGTATTTTTAATAAGTTTCTCATTTTCTCGTTTTACCCTTTTAAAGTCTTTTTTCTGCTGTGCAACCGAGACGCTTATCGCTTTTGTCTGTGTTTCAACCTTATTTCCATCTGAAAACAGATTAGCTGGCGCACCTCTTCCTATCGCACCAGTCAATAAAAATGTGATAAGTGCTGAATCAGTGTATTTAAAGTCTTTCACTTTTTTAGCAAATGACTTTAATTCCTGTCTTAACTCTTTTAAATTTTTTGCCATTTTTCTTCCTTTCCAAAAATTAAAAAATCTACTTAAATTATATATTTTTTATCCACTATAATTTAATTTTTTTAATTTTTATAGATAAAATATCAAATTTAATTTTATTTAATATTTTACAACTATATAACATTCTTTATTCAAATTATATAAAAGTTTTTTGAAAAAGTAAACTTTTTTTACTATTTTTTTTAAAAAAATATGGTATAATACTAGTGCAAAATTATAAAATTTCAATTAAATTTGTAGGAGAATAAAATGAAAAATTTAATTTTAATAATTTTAATGCTATTCTCACTAACTTCCTGTGTTACAGGCGGAATAAGTGTAGGAAGTAACGGAAAAATTCATGGAAATATAGGAGTCAGCACAGGTGGACTGATAAATACTGGAGTGGGAATTGACTTTTAAAAAATAAATTTATAAACTGAAAGGAGAAAAAATTATGAAAAAAATAATTTTAATGATTTTGATGTTAGTTGCACTAACTTCTTGTCTAAGTGCGGGAATTGGAATTGGAACAAATGGAATTCACGGTGGTGTCGGAATCGGATTTTAAATTTTTAGGAAAAAAAGGAGAAAAAAATGGGTGAATTATTTTGGGCAATGGCAACTGCGGTATTTGCAATACTAGAAATTATTATACCGGGACTTGTGACAATTTGGTTATCCCTTGCAGCACTTGTTTTAACTGGATTATCTTTTTTTATGAGAAATCCTGTCGTCGAAGTCTTTATTTTCTCAGCTTTGTCAGTAATTTTTGTAATTTTCACAAGACCCGTCTTAAAAAATTACATCGAAAAAAACAAAAGGACAAATTTTAATTCTAAAATGATAGGAAACGAGATAAAAATCGAAGAGGTTTTAAATTTAACAAGTTCAAAAAAAGAGTACGAAGTTAAATTCAAAGGTATCCTTTGGAAGGGGATTAGCGAAGATGTCTTAAAAAAAGATGAGATTGCTAAAATAAAAGGTTTTGTTGGAAACAAAATCATTTTAGAAAAAATGAAGAAAGAAATGTGAAATTTAAAATAATATAAAATTTAGGAGGAATAAACAGATTTTAAAATTATATGATAATATACTAACTAATAAGTATTTAAATATATCATAAATATTAAATTTAAACTAAATAGATTTAATAAAGTTGTAAACAAAGAAAGTATAAGAAGTGATTGAAAAATGACAAAGAACTATAAATGCGTAAAAATCGAAATCAAACCTACTAGTGAACAAATTGAGAAAATTAATAAAACTATTGGAACAGGGAGATATTTGTATAATTTTTATATAACATATAATAAAGAAATTTATGAAAAAGAAAAGAAATTTGTAACAGGATTTGAATTTTCAAAATATATAAATAATATTTTTAATAAAAGAAAATCCTGATAAAGTTTGGATAAAAGATGTTTCTTCAAAATCTAATAAACGAGCGATAATGGATGGTGAGAAAGCATTTAAAAGATTTTTTAAAAAATTATCAAAGTTTCCAAAATTTAAAAAGAAAAATTGTAATAACCAAAGTTGTTATTTTCCTAAAAATAATAAAACTGATTTTGAATTTTATCGACATAAGATAAAAGTTCCAACTTTGAAATTTGTAAGACTTAAAGAATATGGATATATTCCTAAAAATGCAAATATAAAAAGTGGAACTATATCAAAAGAAACTGATAGGTATTTTTTATCACTTGTTTTAGAAATTGAAAAAAAATTCAAAAATACTAAAAATTTACAAATTAAAAATGGAATTGGAATTGATTTTGGGATAAAGGATTTTGCAATTTGCTCTGACGGTAAAGTTTTTAAAAATATTAATAAAACTTGTAAAGTTAGGAAAATCGAGAAAGAATTAAAGAGAGAGCAACGAAAACAATCAAGAAAATACTTAGTTTGTAAAAAATCAGGAAAAAAACTTTATGAGTGTAAAAACTTTCAAAAACAAAAATTAGTAATATCTAAACTATTTTTTAGACTAAATTGTATTAGAAACGATTATATAAATAAAATTGTTAGTGAAATAACGAAAACCAAGTTAAACTATATAACAATCGAAGATTTAAAAGTTTCTAATATGATGAAAAATAAGCATTTGTCAAAGGCAATTTCAAATCAAAAGTTTTATGAATTTAGAATGAAACTGCTGAACAAATGCAAAGAAAACAATATTGAACTAAGACTTGTTGATACATTTTATCCTAGTTCCAAGTTATGCAGTAATTGTGGGCATAAAAAACATAATTTAAAATTGAAAGATAGGATTTATAAGTGTGATAACTGTGGAATTGAAATGGATAGGGATTTTAATGCGAGTCTTAATCTAAAAAATGCTGAAAATTATAAGATTTTAGCATAATAAATAATATATTCTAAATAAAAAAAAGAAGGAGAATGCTACTATATAGACTAATAGTGAAAGAGAATATATTATGTGTACCGATGGCTAGTCGGGAATTTACGACTGTGGAGAGCAAAAAGAATACGAGTAGATAATTTTTTTTATCAAAAGTATGTTCGATGAAGCAGTAACATTCTAATGTGTTAAATATGTTTTGACACATTTTTAGTAGCAGGCTATTATGAACGTCATATTATTACCATTAATTATTATTTTACTTGCTTTTCTTGCAATTTTAGTTCTGAAAGCAATAAGAATCGTACCCGAATCAAAAGTTTACATCATAGAAAAATTAGGAAGATATTATCAGTCACTGGATTCTGGATTAAGTTTTATAAATCCATTCTTTGACAAAGTAGCAAGAGTTGTGTCGTTAAAAGAACAGGTTGTTGATTTCCCTCCACAGCCAGTAATCACAAAGGACAATGCCACAATGCAGATTGATACAGTCGTATATTTTCAAATAACAGACCCGAAACTATACACTTACGGAGTTGAGCGGCCAATCTCAGCAATTGAAAATTTAACTGCGACAACCCTTAGAAACATCATTGGTGACATGACAGTCGACCAGACTTTGACTTCAAGAGATGTTATTAATACAAAAATGCGAAAAGAGCTGGATGATGCGACAGATCCTTGGGGAATAAAAGTAAACAGAGTTGAGCTAAAAAGCATTTTGCCACCTGCAGACATAAGAGTTGCAATGGAGAAAGAAATGAAAGCTGAAAGAGAAAAAAGAGCAAATATTTTGGAAGCACAGGCAAAAAGAGAAGCGGCTATTTTAGTTGCGGAAGGAGAAAAACAAGCGGCTATTTTAAGAGCAGAAGCCAAGAAGGAACAGCAAATTAAAGAAGCGGAAGGGGAAGCAGAAGCAATTTTATCAGTTCAAAAAGCAAAAGCAGAAGCTTTAAGAGTTTTAAACGAAGCTGCTCCAAACGACAAAGTGCTATCTTTAAGAGGACTAGAAGCATTTGAAAAAGCGGCAGATGGAAGAGCTACAAAAATTATTATCCCAAGCAATATGCAAAATTTAGCAAATCTTGCGACTGTATTTTCTGAATTGACAAAAAAAGATGAAAGTGAAAAAAAATAAATTCAAAAACTTTATTTTTGACAAAAAATTTGTAAAAAAGCATATTGACATTAAAAAATTTCGTTGATAAAAGTGTTGATATATGATAAAATTAAAATAAGAAAATTTATGAATATTGGAGGAAAGATTAATGAGAAAAGTAATTGTAGCAGGAAACTGGAAAATGAATAAAACTGCAAAAGAAGCAGGAGAATTTTTTGCAGAATTCAAACCATTAGTAAAAGATGTTAAAAATGCTGGAATTATAATTGGTGCACCTTTTACAGCATTAGAAACAGCTGTTAGAGAAACTAAAGGAACAAACATTAAAATCGCAGCTGAAAATATGAATGCTAAAGAAAGCGGAGCTTACACAGGAGAAGTTTCACCTTTGATGCTAAAAGACTTAGGTGTTGAATATGTAATTTTAGGACATTCTGAAAGAAGAGAATATTACGGAGAAACTAACGAAATCATTAACGAAAAAGTAAAATCAGCATTAGCACACGATTTAAAACCAATTTTATGTATCGGTGAAAAATTGGAAGAAAGAGAAGCAAATACAACTGAAGATGTGGTTAAGAGCCAAATTATTGGTGGATTAAAAGATGTAACTGCTGACCAAATGGCAAATATAATTTTAGCATACGAACCAGTTTGGGCAATCGGAACAGGAAAAACCGCAACTCCTGCACAAGCTCAAGAAGTTCACGCATTCATAAGAAGTTTATTAACAGATTTATTTGGTGCACAAGTTGCTGAAAATGTAACAGTTCAATATGGTGGATCAATGAATGACGGAAATGCCGCTGAATTAATCGCTCAAAAAGATATCGATGGTGGATTAGTTGGTGGAGCAAGTCTAGTTCCTGCAAAATTCACAGTAATAGTAAAAGCTGGAGATGCAGTAACTAAATAGTTATTTTCTCAGTCTTTGCACAATTTAGGAGGACTTTAATGTTAGAAAATTTATTAATCGTAGCTTTGGTAATCTTATCAATTATTATGATAAGCGTAATCTTATTGCAACCTGACAGAAGCCAAGGTTTAGCAAAAAGTGCAGCAAATATCTTAGATGAAGAAAAAGAAGGAATTGAAAAATTTACTGAAGTTATCGCAACATTATTTTTGGTTGTTGCAATATTATTTCAAATAGTGAGATAAACTAAAAGAGAGATTTTCGTCTCTCTTTTTTTATTTTAATATTCAGACAATGTAAATCACTTTATGTAACTGACTGTAGTCATAAATCCCTATATTAATGAACTTGTATTAATATTTACACAAAATTACATATATTTTCAAAATTTATAAACAAATTTATTTTTTCAAAAAAAAACTATCTTAAAAAATTTAAGATAGCTTTTTTAATAACAACAACATTTAACTTAACTATTATTGAGAAACTACATTTGTTGCTTGAGGTCCTTTTGGTCCTTCTTCTACATCAAAACTTACTTCTTCACCTTCGTTAACTGTTTTGAATCCTTCTTTATTGATTTTTGAGAAATGTAAGAAATAATCTTGTCCATCTTCTCCTGAAATAAATCCGAATCCTTTTTTGTCGTTAAACCATTTTACTTTACCTAACAAAGTATTACCTCCTAAAAATTTACACCTCAAACAACTTGTTACAAATATTAATTTTGTTACATTTTACTTGCTTTTGGTTATCTATGAATAGTATATCATATTTTTAAAAAAAAGAACAGTTTTTTTTCAAATTTATTTAAAACTTTTTTTATTTTTTTAAATATTCTAAAAGTGAATTATATCTTTTTCGAGCTTCATTGTAGCCAATTTTGTAAACTTCTTCAAGTTTTTCCCTATTTTTTTCAATTCTTCCCAATGTAAGTGGAACTTGCGGCTGAATTACAAAAATTTCCCCTCTTTTTTCTAAATCATAAATATATTCTAAAGTTTTATTATATCTAGTATATCTTGTTTTCATCAGTTCCACAAATTTGGGATATTTTCTATATTTCACTTTTGAGATTACACCTAATTTGCTTTGAGTTTTTCTGTAACTTCTATCTCTTGTAAGTACAACTATATTCTTTTTATTTCCTTTTTTTATTGAATATTTTAACGGTATGGAATCAGCCACTCCGCCATCCAAATACTTTTTATCTCCCAATTTCACCATTTTTGACAAAAATGGAAGTGAGGCAGAAGCTCTTAAAATATCTATATCTGTAATTGCATCTTTAATTTCAGGATATTCTGGCTGCCCAGTTTCACAATTTGTTATGACCGCTTGAAATTTTATGGGACTATTTTTAAACGTATTGTTATCAAAAGGATTATATTTTTCAGGTATATCATGATAAGAATACTGAGTTTCAAAATAATTTCCAGTTTTAATTAGATTATAAAAACTTCCGTATTCTCTTTTTTGAATGTGATCCGCAATCGCCTCAAAGCCTCTTTTTTCCTGCTTAGACAAATAATTAACCCCAAGCAGTGCTCCTGCCGACACTCCAATGCAATTGTCAACTTCCACATTTTTTTCCAAAAACAAATCTAACACACCTGCAGTAAAAATTCCTCTCATTCCTCCACCTTCAAGAACTAGTCCGATATTTTCTTTTTTTGCTTTTTCATTTTCCATATAAATTTCCCCTTTTCTAAACTTGTTTTTTTATTATATCACTTTTTCTATAATAAAAAAATAGAAAAAACTAATTTCTTAACTTTCTCTATTTTCTTGTAAAGTTATTTTTTTTATTTACAATTTATTTTTATATTTTCTCAATTTATATTTTTATTTACAAACTTCTGGAAAAACCTCTTTTAAAGCACTGTAAAGTCTATCTAAAGCTTCTTTTATGACCCAAGTTGGCGCAGCTAAATTTATTCTTTCAAATCCACTTCCATTTTTACCAAAAGTATAACCTTCGCTGAAATAAAGTTTTGCTTTTTCATTCATAAATTTTTTCAACTCTTCATTTGAAAGTTCCAAACTTTTAAAATCTAACCATTGAAGATAAGTTCCTTCAATTAGCGGCGCGCTTAAATTTACAAAATTTTTATTGAAAAAATCATGAACTAATTTTTGATTTTTGTCAATTAGCAAAATAAGTTCATCAAGCCATTTTTCACTTTCATTATACGCCAATTCACAAGCTTTGTAACCCAGCGCTGCAAATACATGAGAACTTGATCTATCTTGTTCAATTTCAAATTTTTTTCGCAATTTTTCATTTTTTATAATAATATTTGAAATTCCAACTCCCGCCAAATTAAAACTTTTTGTGGGAGCAGTACAAGTTATAGTAATTTCTGACAATTCGTCTGACAATGTTTGTAAAACTGTGTGTCTGTAATTCGGCATTATTAAATCAGAATGGATTTCATCAGAAATAATTATTAAATTATTTTTTAGTGCGATATTTCCAATTTTTTCCAATTCTTCCCTTTTCCAAACACGTCCTAACGGATTGTGAGGACTACAAAATATTAATAGTTTATTTTTTTCATCACTTGCAAGTTTTTCAAATTTTTCAAAATCAATTTCATAGTAGTTATTTTCATTTTTTAACATCTCACATTCTATAATTTTTCTATTATTATTTTTTATAGAACTGTAAAAAGGATAATAAACTGGCGTAAAAACAATAATTCCATCATCTTCTTTCGTAAACGCCTTCACACAGTCATAAATTGCTGAAACCACGCCGTTTGAACAGACAATCCACTCTTTTTTCACTTTAAAGTTATGTCTTCTATTAAGCCAATCAATCACAGCTGAATAATAACTTTCATAAGGTCCTGTATATCCTAAAATCGCACTGTCCAAATATTTTTTCAATCCATCAATTATTTCTTTTGCAATTTTTAACTCCATATCTGCAACAGATAATGGAACGATATTATCAGCAATATTTGGGTCAATTTTATACATTTGATCCCATTTATAGGATCCTTGTCCTTTTTTATTTATTATTGTTTCAAAATCATATTTTTTATTCATAGTTTTACCATCCAAAATTTATTTTTATCAAAGTATGATAACATATTTTATTTTTGTAGTCAAACATTTATTAAAGCAAAGATAGGGTAAAAATTAATTTATCCAATTTCTTTATTTCTGTTTGCAAAATATATTAACAAAATCTTCTATTTCTACAAATGAGAGTAGTTTAATTATCTTCTGGAGTTCCTTTTTTTATTAACTTATTGTTTTTTCTATAAAAATCCCATTCGTCAATTTCTTTTCCATCTTTAAATTTACAAACTCCATATTCATTCCCGTCGCCATCTAATTTAATAATAGATTTTCCGTCATTTTTCTCGCAATAAATTGAAGCAGGATTAGGTATTCCTATCATCCTTTGCTCAGGAATATCACTATTTTCTATTTTTTTTACTTTTGGTAACTTTGAATTTTTACTTTTTATTTTTGTCAATGACTTTTTTGCTGCTTTTTTGGAAATTTTTGCAGTTCTTCTTTTCATAGTTTTTGCCCCTGCAATATTTAATGAAAACATCATTACTATACATACAGCCAAACTAAATAATTTTTTCATAAAATTTCCTCCTAAATTTTTATCTTTCAAAAATTTTATTTTTTTTGTATTACTTTTTATTTGCAGTTTAGCACAAAAATATTTGTTTTTTATTTATTTATAATTTATTTTTTAGAATTTTTATTTTAGTATAATAAAATAAAGGTGTTTATAATTTTTAAAAAATATAGTATAATATATAAGTACAAACTAAAAAAAGGAAGTTTTAAAATGATATATTTAGATAATGCAGCAAGTACAAAACCAAGAAAAGAAGTTATAGATACAATGGTTTGTGCGATGGAGCAAAGTTATGCGAATGCTGATGCGATTCATGATTTTGGACATAGAATTTTTCTTAAAATTAAAGATGCTAGAAAGACAATTGGAAAATATCTTAAAGTTAGCCCCGAGAGAATTTTTTTTACTTCTGGTGGTGGAGAAGGAAATAATATTATTTTGCAAGGAATTATTAATGCGAACTCAAAATTAAAAAAACATCTGATTACGACAAAAATTGAACATCCATCAGTTTATGAAGTTTTTCGGTACTATGAGGAAAATGGATTTAAAGTTGATTATCTTAATGTCAACAAAGACGGATTTGTAGATTTAGATATGCTTTCTGACTTGATTTGCAAAGATACTATAATAGTGTCAATTGGTGCTGTAAATAGTGAAACTGGAACTATTCAAGATTTAGAAAAAATTTCTAAAATTATAAAAGACAAAAATAAGAATACTTATTTTCACACGGATTTTGTGCAAGGATTTGGACTTCCAAATATAAATTTTAATAAAATAAAAGTTGATGCACTTACTGTGAGCGGGCACAAAATTTATGCTCCGAAAGGAATTGGCGCTATTTATGTTGGAGAAAATGTAAAAATCAATGACATAATTTTCGGCTCAAATAGTGCAAATGGCATTATTAAACGAACTTTGCCAGCTGAGTTAATTTTGGCTTTTTCAAAAGCGGTTGAAATTCTTGCAAAAGAAGATAAAAAAGAAGCGATTCATTCACAAAATTTTAAAATTAATCTTGCAAAAAAATTAACAGAAGAAATTGAAGATATGAAAATAAATTCACTTTTGACAGAAAAATCAACGCCAAAAATTTTAAATGTTTCGTTTAATGGGACAAAAGGTGAAGTTTTAACGCATTTTTTAGGAATGTATGACATTTTTGTGTCAACTGGGTCAGCTTGTTCTTCAAAAAAAGGAAACAGCAGAATTCTTGCTGCGATGGGTCTTAATCAGTCTGAATTGGACGGAGCGATAAGATTTAGCTTTTCAAATGAAAATAAACTTGAAGAAATTGATGAAATTGTGAAAAGAGTTAAAGAAAGCGTTGCTAGAATTAGAAAAATGAAATAATAAAATAATAATAAATAAAATAAAAAATATTATTTTTAAAAAATTAAAAATAAAAAAAAGAAAGAAGAGTGATTGTATGAAAAAAATGTTTTTAACTTCATCATTTGGATATGTAGAAAAATTATTTAAAAATTTTTTAGAAAACGATTTAGGACTTGAAAACAAGCTAAAAGGAAAAACTGTGGCTCTGATTCCAACTGCGGCATTGGTGGAAAATATTGACATTCACATAAAAATAGCGATGGAAATTTATGAAAGTCTTGGAATGAGCATAACTCTTTTGGAACTTACCGAGGTGAGCGAAACAAAAGCAAAAGATTTGATAAATGACTCCGATATTTTGCACATCTCAGGCGGAAATACTTTCTTTTTAATGCAAGAAATTCAAAAGAAAAATTTATTGGATTTTATTGTAAAAAAAGTTGAAAATGGACTAATCTATGTTGGTGAATCAGCGGGAAGCGCCATTATGAGCCCCGATATTGAATATGTTTCAGAGTGTGACGACAAAGCTTTTGCACCAGAATTAAAAAATACTAAAGGACTTAATCTTTTACCATTTTATCCAGTTCCCCACTACCAAAGCGAACCTTACAAGGAAAGTTGTGACAGATTGGTTCAAAAGTATAAAGATAAACTTCATTTAGTTCCGTTTAACAATATTCAAGCCATAACTGTGGAAGACGATGACTACAACTTAGTTACGCTTCAAAAGATTTAAAAAAATAAAAATTAAAAAGAATTGAAGAAAGGAGAAAAAATAAAAAATGGAAAAATATACGGATAAAAATTTGCTTGACGCAATCGGTCTTTCTTATGGCGAACTTTCGCTAAAAGGTAAAAATCGCGGGCAATTTGAGCAAAAATTGAGAAATAGAATAAATAGAAACCTAAAGGAATTTGACTATAAATTAGTCGAAGATTTATCTAAATTATATGTTTTGATTGACCCAAAAGATTTGGAAAAAATCACAGAAAAACTAAAAAAAGTTTTTGGAATTGTTGGAATAAACCAGTCAAGCAGAGTTTCACAAAAAGACGAAGAGATTAAAGCAAAAGTTTTAGAATTTGCAAATTATGCATATGAAAAAGGAGCTAGAACTTTTAAAATTTCTGTCAACAGAAGCAACAAGGAATTTCCCATTAATTCTATGGACTATGCCAAAGAAGTTGGGGCTTTTGTGTTAATTAACAGTCCTTTTGAAAAAGTTAAGATGAAAGATCCTGATGTTATGATATACATTGACATAAGAAAAGAAGTTTATATTTATACGACGAGAATCAAGACTTATGGTGGACTTCCGCTTGGATCAACTGGAAAAGGACTAGTTTTACTTTCTGGAGGAATTGATAGTCCAGTTGCTTCATTTATGATGGCAAAAAGAGGAATGAGAATAAACTTTGTGACATTTAACAGCTTTCCTTTTACAAGTAAACAGGCACTTGAAAAGATTAAGGAATTAACCAATATTTTGACTGATTATACTGGAAAATCAAGACTTTATACGATTAATATTTTAAAACTGCAAGAAGAAATTAATGGCAAAACTAGAAAAGAATATGCAACTATCTTGACAAGAAGAGTTATGATGAGACTCAGCGAAAGACTGGCAAATTCAATGCAATATCAGGCATTGATTACAGGAGAAAGTCTGGGGCAAGTCGCTTCTCAAACATTGGGTGGACTTACTTGCACAAATGCCAGTGTGGAAAAACTTCCTGTCTTTAGACCGCTTATTGGAATGGATAAGACTGAAATTATCGATATTGCAAAAGAAATTGGAACTTATGAGAAGTCAATCGAGCCTCACGAAGATTCCTGCGTGATTTTTGCTCCAAAACATCCTGTTACAAATCCCAAATTGGAAGATATCCTTGCAGAAGAAGCAAAAATTGAGAATTATGAAGAATTAATGGATGAAATTTTTAGTGAAAAAGAATATTTTAATTTTGGATAAATTAAGAAAAATGGAGAAAATAATGGAAATGAATTTAGAAAATACAAAAAAAATTTTAATGATTTAAAAAGAATGATATATTTAATTTACAAAAATTACAGAGATGGTGAAACTCAGATACTTGCAATTTCACTCACTTACTATTCACTTTTAGCGGTATTTCCGTTTGTGGCACTAGTTCTTGGAATAACTAGAGGATTTGGATTTGATAAAATTTTTATAAAAAAATTGTTTGAATTTTTGCCAAACAGTTCCATCATAAAATCTATTTTAAGTGTTGCACAAAAGCTACTTGCTTCCACCGAAGGAAATTTACTTGCAGGAATTGGAATTATTGTTTTAATCTATTCTGTTATAAAAGTCTTGATTATGCTAGAAAATTCGTTTAACAAAATTTGGAGAATAAACAAAAAGCGTTCGCTTCCGAGAAGAATTGTCGATTATGTCGCAATCATATTTTTGGGACCAATATTTTTTGTAGCATTATCAGCATTAAATTCTTTTATAATTGACGAGCTTATTCACTATTTTTCCAAGCAATCAATTTTTATTGATTTATTTATAGCAGTTTCGGGACCCCTAACTTACATAATTTTATTTTCTTTTATATTTTATTTGATTCCAAATACAAATGTAAAAGTAAAGCCTGCGTTAGTTGCTGGATTTATCACAACAATTTTGACTTTTTGCTGGAAACTGTTATTTTTACTGCTTCAATCAATTATTACAAGCTATAATATAATTTATGGAAGTTTAGCGTTAATCCCAATTTTTTTGATTTTTATTCAATATATTTGGGTAACGATTTTACTAGGTGCACAAATTGCCTTTTCAATTCAAACTTCAGACAAATTTTTGTATAAAGAGGAAATTGAGATGCCAATTAAGATTAAAAGAGAAGCTGGAATGCTTATTTTGTCGCTAATTATTAAAAATTTTGCACAAAAAAAAGAACCTTTTACTTTTCAAAAATTGTCGGATAGACTTGGAATGGATGTGCTTTTTGTTAAAGATATTTTGTCAGACCTTGAAAAAATGGGATTTATAAATGAAGTCTTTCTGGGAAAAAATTCAGAATCAATTTATCAGATTGCCTATAATCCTGAAGCCATCACCATAAATGAATTTATAAAAGAATTTGACACAAAAAATATCGAATATTATACTGATGTATTTAAAAACTTAAAGGCAGAAGATAAAAGAATACTTGAAAAAATACAGCAAAAATTGACAACTCAAAAAATTGAAAAAAGAGATATTTTTGATATTCAGTTTCCTGAAAATGTCAAAAGTTATAGTAAACAAGGAATGCCCCCTTTCTTAGATGAACGACAAAAAAAATATGAAAATTTGGAAACTATCATAAAAAAAGAAGAGAAAAGTTTAGAAGAGAATGATGAAAAAGATTCAAATTTTCACGACGATGATGACAACAATAAATTTGAAAATGATAAAGAATTTGAAGATGATAGAGATGATAGTGATAATAACGATGACGGCGACAATTTATCAAAAATAAAATATGAAAATGGAAAATGGAAATTTTTATAAAAAATCAGGAGTGCAATTTATGAAAAAAACTGGTATAATCTTTGGAAAATTTTATCCGATTCATATGGGACATGTTGACTTTATTCAAAAAGCCGGTGGCTTTGTCGACGAGCTTTATGTCGTTGTTTGCAGTGACGACACTAGGGATAAAAAATTATTTGAAGAATCTAAAATGAGAAAGATGCCAACTATAAAAGACAGATTAAATTTTGTAAAAGGTATATTCAAATATCAAAATAATATAAAATTAATTCATTTAGCTGAAGATGGTATTCCATTTTATCCAAATGGATGGAAACTTTGGAGCGAAAGAGTTTTTGAGGTCTTACTACAAAATGATATAAAAGTCGATGTGATTTTTTCAAACGAACTGCAAGACGTTGAAAATTACAAAAACAATTTTCTCACTCTTCCAAATTTTGAAAAAGTTTTCAATAAAAATCTAACGATTCAAACAATCGACATAAATCGAGATAATTTCCCAATAAGTGCGACTGAAGTGAGAAATTCCCCTTATCACAACTGGGATTTTATGCCAAAACCTGTCCAGGAATTTTTTACAATAAAAGTGGCGATCATAGGAACTCCGCACTCAGGAAAGACTACTTTGGTTCACAAATTATCAAATTGTTATAATACAAATTTTGTAGAAGATTACAAAAAGAAATATTTGAAAAAAAATAATTTAAAAAATTTAGAAGAAAAAGATTTTAACAGCATTGCTGAAAAATATCAAAAAAAATCTTAAATTCTGTAAAAAGTTCCAACAAATTAGTGTTTATTGATACGGAATTTTGTTCACTTCAGGCTAATCTAATGGAATTTAAAAGTAAAGAAAATGAAATAATCAATAATTTTATAAAAAATGAAGATTTTGAGTTGATTTTTTATCTTGAAAGCGAGGAAAAAACTGATAAAATAAAAGAATTTGATAAAAATTTAAAAAAAATTTTAAAAAAAAATAATAAAAAAATAGTTATATTAAAACTAAATAATAATAATTTTACAGAAATTTATAATTGCTGTCTTAGATATATCAATAAAATGATTGAATAATTTAATATAAATTTTATTAAAATTCTATAGGAAAATTTTTAAAAATATGGTATAAATACTATTGAATAAATATTTATTATTCATATAAAAAATATTTTTAGAAAGGAATGAAATTAATGAATGCTGCGTCGATTAACTACCAACAGATGATATTCGGATTTTTAGGTGGACTTGGATTATTTCTATTTTATATGAAATATATGGGAGATGGACTTCAAATGGCAGCTGGAGATAAACTTCGATATATCTTGGATAAATATACAACTTCACCTTTTTTAGGAGTCTTAGTTGGGATTTTAATAACAGCTCTTATTCAATCCAGTTCAGGAACGACAGTAATTACAATAGGACTTGTCGGAGCGGGATTACTGACACTTCGTCAAGCTATAGGAATTGTAATGGGAGCTAATATTGGTACAACAATTACAACATTTATTATAGGATTTAATATATCACATTATGCACTTCCAATTATATTTGTAGGTTCGCTATGTCTTTTTTTCTTTAAAAATCAGACCATGAATAACGCCGGGAGAATTTTATTTGGATTTGGAGGAATATTTTTTGCACTAAGCTTGATGTCAAATGCGATGGCTCCACTTAGATACCTTCCCGCTTTTAAAACTTTAACCACAAGCTTGGGAAAAAATCCTATTCTAGGAGTTCTTTTGGGAACTGGGATGACTATGGCTGTACAGGCGTCAAGTGCCACAATAAGTATTATCCAAAATATTTATCAAGAAGGGCTTATGCCACTAAAATCTTTACTTCCAGTTCTTTTTGGAGATAATATTGGAACTACAATAACAGCTATTTTAGCTTCAATAGGGGCTAACACATCAGCAAAAAGACTCGCATTATCTCATACCTTATTCAATATGATTGGTACTGTAATATTTATGATTGTTTTAATCCCTTTTACAATGTATGTGACTAAAATGCAGCAAATTTTCTATTTGAACCCCAAAGTTACAATTGCATTTGCTCATGCTTCCTTTAATATAATTACAACAATACTTTTATTTCCGTTTATTAGAGTTTTGGAATATATAGTTGTTAAAGTAATAAAAGACAAAGATGAAGACAAAGCGGAAGAATTTAAGCCAAAATATTTGGATATGGCTTTATTAAATGCACCTTCTATTGCAATTGGACAAGTAAAACAAGAAATATTAATTATGATTTCAATGGCTCTTGAGAACTTAAAAGAATCTGTTGAGTTCTTTCATTCACACAATGAAAAATTAGCTAAAAATGTTGAACTTTCTGAAGATAACATAAATAGCATGGATCAGGAAATCACAAAATATTTAACAATGTTATCACAGGGAACTTTCACTGAAAAAGAAGGAGAAGAAATCAGCATTTACCTTGATATGTGCCGTGACGTTGAAAGAATCGGCGACCACGCTTTCGGAATAGTTAAAGATGTTCAATATGAAATAAAAAAAGAATTGGTTTTTTCTGATGTGGCACATAACGAAGTGAGTAAACTTCTTGAAATTACTGTAAAATTAATTGAAACAGCGATTGACGCACTAAAAGAAAATGACAATGAAAAAGCTTTTTCTGTGATTGATTTGCACAATAAATTATATAGAAAAGAAAAAGAAGTAAGAAAAGCTCACATAAAAAGAGTAAGTAAACAGGAATGCGATGTAAAAGCTGGACTTTACTACATAGATGTCATTTCTCACTTCACAAGAGTTGGAGATCATGGGAGAAATTTAGTTGAGAAAATGATTGAAACCAAAGTGAGTAAATAAAAATAAAATAAAAACTGCCTTACTTTCATAAATAAGACAGTTTTTTTATTTATTGTAATACAAAAATCAACTGTTTTCCGCCATTTCCGTATAATCCCAATTTATTATTTTTTACTTTATAGGTGTAAGTTCCATCTGATAAACTATCACTTTTTTGATTAAATGACAAATTTTTCTTTTCTACACTTGTCCCATTTTCACCTTCAACTGTGTAAACCACTCTATACTGTGTTCCCTGTCTTTCAAAAGTGACCACTCTGTCGTCGAGTGAAAATTGGTGTCCTAAAACACCATCTACATGTTTTAATGTCGGACTATTTTTCGCTTGAGGATTTGGAGATTGTTGTACCCCATTTTGAACTTGATTTTGAGTTTGATCTGTATTTCCATCTTGATCATTTTGCGGCTGCAATGCTGTCTTAGTTGGATTTGTTGTATCTAAAGCTTGAGTTTGTTGTGATTGCTGTTGTTTATTTGTAGCATCAGATGTGCTGTTGCTATTTGCATCACTTGACTGAGATTGTGAAATATTTTCTTCAGGTTTTTCCACATTTGCTGGATCAGATTCTTTATTACAGCTAATCGTTAAAACTGCTAAAATTCCAATCAACAAATATATTTTAAAAAAATTTTTTTTCATAAATTTTTTTCACTCCTTTTTTTTGTTTTATTTTTACTTTTATTATTTTTTCTAATTTTTTTATATTCATTTTTATTTTTTCGACTATTTATTTTTCTATCTGTTTTTTCGTTTATTTTTTTGTTTCTACAAATTTCACATTTTTTGAAATGCTCTCAGGAATTTTTATTCCCAATAATTCCATATTTTGTTTATTTACTTCGATTTTTAAATCTTTTACATTTTCAATCGGAATTTCATTTGGCTTTTTCCCATCTTTCAATATTTGAGCGGCTATTTCTCCAGAACGGTAACCTATGTCATAATCAGTCGTCCCTTGTGAAATAAATCCTCCTGCATTTGAATAAATATTATTTGTCCCAAAAATTGGTTTTTTCTCTCTGTTAAAAATATCCAATATTGCTGAAATATATGAAGCAACTGTATTATCTTGAATCGCATACAATAAATCCGCTTGTTTTACCACAAGATTGGCCGCTGACACAAGCTCGGTTCCATTAGTTACAGATTTATCAACTACATTAAATCCATATTTTGGTGCCAATCTTTTCAAATTATTTACTTCAGAAACAGAATTTTGTTCAGATGAATTATAAATTATTCCTATATTTTTAGCTTTTGGAAATAATTCTTTCATCAATTTCAAATTTTCTTCCACTGGAGCTGCTCCACTTGTTCCAGTAACATTTGATATTCCTACTAATCCTGCACTCTTTGGATCTGTCACAGAAGCAAACACAACAGGGATATTTTTATCCACCTGATTTTTTGCCGCCTGAGCTGTTGGCGTAGTTATAGCATAAACTAAATCTTTTTTGTCTGATGAAAATTGCTGCATTATTAAAGTTTGATTACTCATTTCGTTATTTGCAATTTTGTCATCATAATCCGCTTTTATCCCTGCTTTGGCAAGTGCATCCTTAAATCCTTGTTTTGCTGCATTTAATGCTGGGTGATCAACAATCTGCGACACTCCTATTTTGTAAACTTTTTCATTTTTTGTAGCTTGGGAATTAGTAGAATTGTTAGAATTATTACTCTTATTTCCGCAAGCTAAAATCATTCCTCCAAGCATACCGAATAACAGTACACCTCTCATAATTTTTTTCATCTGATTTTCCTCCTAAAATAAATTTTATTTTTTATCATTTATATTTTACCATATTTTTTATTAAAAATAAAAAAATTTTTTTAATAAAAAAACACTAACTTTCGTCAATGTAAATCAATAATTTTATTTAAAAAAATAGGAGTTTTTAAACTCCTGTAATTATTCAGCTTCTGTTGTAGTTTCATCAGTTTTCAACACTTGTCTACCTCTGTATACTCCTGTTTCTAAATTTAATCTGTGAGGTCTTCTCACTGTTCCGTCAGCTTCTACCACAATATTTGGAGCTGTGATTGCATCATGTGCTCTTCTCATATTTCTTTTAGCTTTGGAAGTTCTTTTCTTAGGTACTGCCATTATTTATCGACTCCTTTCCATATTTTTATCATTTCATTTATAGATAATTTGCTAAAAAATCTTTTTATTTTGACAAATTTGCCACTTTTAAATTTTTTAGTTTTTATCATATTAAAAAAACTTTCTAAATTTTTATAGTAATTCATTATATCATATATTGATATATTTTGCAACTTGCCAAATGCGAAAATTTTTATTTTAACATCAAAAAATTACTCATAGCTATCTGCAATTTCCTGCAAATTTTCTTCTCCATTCAAATATGCCTTTATAATATGCTTACAAGCCAAATATCTGTTTTCATAGCTATTTGATTTCACAGTCACATACGAAATATTATATTCTTTATACAATTTTTTTAATAGTTTTTGAAATTTTTCTCTTCTGTCGTCGTCTCCAATCGAACGAAGCCCATCATTTACCCATTTTACATTATTTTCCAAAAGTATTGTAAGATCAAATCTATAATTTTGCACAAACTCTCTGACAATCGGATTATCTCTTTCTTCATACGTCAGACAAAACGCCAAAGTTGTGATGTAATCCGTATCTATCAGTGCAAATTTATTTGCATTTCTTGCTGCATACAAGACATTTGACTGATGTCCAAAAACTATCTTTTCATAATCCGAATATTGCAAGGCATCTTCATCTCCGCCTAATTTTTCAAAGACATATTCACGCCCATATTCCCAAGCAGAACTTGTGTTAAACACATTGGCAAGTTTGTCTATCATGATACTTTTTCCGCTGCTCTCACCGCCACATATAGTTATAATGGGGATTAAATGTTCTCTTACTTCTCTAGGTAAATAATTCCAATATTTGCTTGGATTTTCTCTGATTTCGTGAGAATTTACATTATATTCATTGTAATTTTCATCAATTGATTTCGTCTGTGAGCCAAAATACTTTAAATAATATTTTTTATCATCCTTGTGATTACTTATGAAAATCACATTATTTTCCCAATCTAAATTTTTTTTATTTTTTTTACTCTCTTTATTTTCTCTATTTTCTCTTTTTTCAATTTCATCTTTCAATAATTTTGACCACTTTTCCCAGCCGTCTGGATATGGCGGGCAATCGTCTTCGTTAAACAAAAAAGAAACTATATTAGGCTGATTTTTAAATGTCTGTTTGACAAAACGAAGTCTGTCCTTTGGTGTTATTTCTTTCACAAACCTAGAATTTGAAGTAATAAGGTCGTCTCCATCAGTCGAATATGAAACTACTACATATAATTTTTCCACTATTCCACTTGCCCTTTGAATTAAATTCACATGTCCTATGTGAAGCGGAAAAAATTTCCCTACAACAATTCCTATTTTTTTCATTTTTCCTCTTTCTAAAATCTTTTAAGTTTTTTATTTTAATATTTGTTTTTATATACAAAAACTTCTACATACTAAAAAAGCATATAGAAGTTTTTTTATTTTTATTCCTATTTCATATTTTTTACTAATTTTGCAAGAATTCCATTCAGAAAATCCTTTGTGTCATTGTAAGAATATTTTTTTGCAAGTTCCAAAACTTCGTTTATTGCAATTTCAAATCCTACTTTTTTTATAAGGATTTCATAAAAAGAGATTTTTAATAATACCTTTTCTATTGTTCCCAGTCTTTCATAAGTCCAACCGTCAAGTGTATTTTTTATTTTTTCTACTAAAATTTCTTCATTTTCAATAATTTCAGTTACATAACTTTTTAAAAAATTAATCTGGTCTTCTTTTGTAATTTTTTCTTCTTCGACAACTTCCTCAATTCTTTTTTGAATATCGTTATCAATTAATTCATGTTCAAAAAGAAGCTTAAAAATTTCTTCTCTAATTTTTCTTCTTGTCATCAAAATTTCCCTTCCTAAAATCTTCAAAATACTCGAACTACCATAGAAAAAATCCTGTGGTTCTCAGTAAATTTACCAAGCTATCCTCATTGTTCTTGCGGTTCTTATATTATTTCTTAGATAATATTTCCAATTATTCTTGCAATTTTATTTTTTTAAGTTACTCTGTTTTTTCTTTTTTTTAAAAATTTTTCTCTTTTTCAATTTCTTTTTCTTGATTTTTATCTGTACTTTCAGATTTTTTTGTTTCAGAATCTTTTTCAGAAAAATCCATAGCTTTTCTTTCTGTTATTGTTTCACTTAAAACTTTTCTTAATTTTATTTTACTTTTTTTTACTGTAATTCCAGTTGAATGAAAAACATATTCGGTTAATTCATTTTGAATCTCTGAGAGCTTGTCATTCAAATTTTCTACATTATATGTATCCACACTCGCTTCAATAATAACCGCTTTTCCTTTTGAATATGATTTCACTTTTGAGTTTTTTATAATTTCTTTTGTTTTTAAAAACTCTTTTGTCGTTTCATTTATTGTTTTAATTGATACTTCAATTTCGCCACTTTTACTTCTCACTTTTTTATTTTGAGAATATTTAGTAAGTTTGTTGATATATGAAAGTAAAAATAAAACTAAATAAATTACTGCAACTACTCCAACTAAAATCTTAACATTAAAATTACTCAAATCAACCGCACTATCCAACTGATCTAAATATGTTGTTTTGAATAAAATATCTGAAATACTAGAAAAAGCAATTCCAATAAATCCCAATATCACTGATAATTTTGCTAAAAATCCTAATATAGCTGTCATTTATCCACACCTATTCCTCTGTTTGTTCTGCCACTGCTACTTCATTTTTTTTATCATCTTCAACAATTTTTTGAATGTATACATTCACTTCTTGAACTTTTAATCCAGTTGTTTCTGTGATTGCTTTTACCACTTTTGTCTGAATTTCTCCAGCAAGGGCTGGTAATTGGTAACCCATTTTAGCTACAATATACAAGTCGATTGTACATTCAGTTTCACCAACTTCTACATCAATTCCTTTTCCTCCAGCAGATACGCTTTGGAAAAATTTAATTATTTCATTTTTTGATTTTCCTCCAACTAAACTGCTTACTCCTTCAATTTCTGAAACTACTAATTCTGCAATTGTTGCAACAACTTCCTGTGATATATTTACATTTCCTAATTCGTTCATTTTGATTCCTCCTAAATTTTAAAATTAAATATTTAATTTTTTTAAACAGTTTTTCCCATTTTTAAAAAACAGGAAATCTTGTTTTTATTAATAAAATTATACCACAATTTTTTATTTTTTTCATCTTTATTTTAATAATTTTTTTTATTTTTCCAAAACTTCGCTAAAATAAGTTTCAATAAAGTTTGTATAAAATTTTCCTTCTCTAAATGCCTTGTTTTTAAAAACTTTTTGATGAAAAGGAATTGTTGTGTCAATTCCTTCGATTATAAATTCCTTTAATGCTCTTTCCATTCTTACAATCGCTTCTTCACGATTTTTTCCTTTGACTATTAACTTAGCTATCATCGAATCGTAATAAGGCGGTATTTCATAATTTTGGTACGAGTGTGAATCCACTCTCACTCCAATTCCACCAGACGGAATATATTTTTCCAAAATACCAGACGACGGCAAAAATCCATTTTCTGAATCTTCAGCATTTATTCTGCACTCAATTACATGTCCATGTATGTTTATATCTTTTTGAGTAAAACTCAATTTTTCTCCCGCTGCCACTCTTATTTGCTCTTTTACTAAATCAACTCCTGTAATTTCTTCACTTATTGTATGTTCCACTTGAATTCTCGTATTCATTTCCATAAAATAAAAATTCATTTCTTTGTCAACCAGAAATTCCAATGTTCCAACACTGTCATAACCTATCCCTTTAGCTAATTTTACTGCAAATTTTCCCATTTTTTCACGAGTCTTTGCGTCAATTCCAGCTGATGGGCTTTCCTCTATCAATTTTTGATGTCTTCTTTGAATAGAGCAATCTCTTTCTCCTAAATGAACGACATTTCCATATTTATCTCCAATCACTTGAATTTCAACATGTCTTGGTTCTTCAACATATTTTTCAATATAAACATCTGGATTTCCAAAATTTGCTTTGGCTTCATTTTGCGCAACGACATAGTTTTCAACTAATTCTTGTTCATTATGAGCAATTCTCATACCTTTTCCACCGCCACCGGCAGTTGCTTTTATCATGACAGGATAAGTTATCCATTCTGCAATTTCTTTAGCTTCTTCAACACTTGGGACAATTCCGTCCGAACCTTTTGTCATTGGAACTTTATGTTTACTTGCAGTTTCTCTTGCAGTCGCTTTATCTCCCATCATGCTAATAAGTTCAGGTTTAGGGCCAATAAACACAATACCATTTTTTTCACAAATTTCAGCAAATCTTTGATTTTCTGATAAGAATCCATATCCTGGATGAATTGCCTCACTATCTGTAATTTGTGCCGCTGAAATGATATTTGGTATTTTTAAATAAGAATCAGCAGCACTTGGCTTTCCAATACAAATTGCCTCATCTGCAAGTTTTACATGCAGGGAATCCTTATCCGCTTCTGAATATACAGCAACTGTCGCAATTCCCAATTCTCTTGCTGCTCTTATAATCCTCACAGCGATTTCCCCTCTATTTGCTATTAATATTTTTTTAAACATTGATTCCTCCTAAATATTAACTTTTTTAATTTATTTTATTTCGATTTTAAATAATTCTTTTGAAAAATCAACGGCGATTCCATCAGAGACCAAAACTTCTTTTATCACTCCGTCAACTGTGGCTCTTACTTCATTTTCAATTCCCATTGTGTAAATTTTAGCTAATATTTCACCTTTTTTAACTTCTTTTCCACTATTTACATTTAATAATTTTATCTTCCCAACATTATCTGACTTAATAATTTCTTCTTTTTTTACCTTTTCTTCTTTTTTCATAACTTTTACAGGATGGGACACATTTATTTTTTGACTGGCATCACAAGAATTAATCAATGTTAATTTCATTTTTCCATATCTAATTTTAAGCTCTTCCAACTCTTCTTTTTTCATAACTTTCATCAATTCTTGAATATCTTTTAATTCCATCATTTCTCCTCATTTTAAAACTATCATTTTTAAAAATTTAAATTTTTTTATTTTGTATTAATCGCTTAATTTTGATAATTTATTATAACATACAATATTATATTTTACAATATTTTTAAGGTTTCAAGAAAGATCATTATCTTATCTTTATTTTTTCAAATCCTGTTAATTTCACCAATCTGCGCAAAAAATTTAAAGACAAATTTATAGTGTATTTAGAAGTTTTAAACTCACTTTTTCCACCTTTTTCCAAAACTTGAATAAATTTATTTTCCCCTCGATATTTCAAAATTAATTTTTTAATTTCTTGAGATTTTTTTATCGTATCTTCATCAATTTTAATAAATAATTTCAAATCCTTTCTTTTTTCCAAATTTTCCAATTTACAAATATTTTCTAAAAAAATATTATATTTTTCATTTTCAAAATTCACATTTCCTTCCAAAATAACAATTTCGTTTTCTTTAATCTCATTTTCAAAATTTACATATTTATTCGGAAAACATATAATTTCAATATTTCCATCAAAATCTTCCAATTCAAATTTTGCCATTTTTTCGCCTTTTTTTGTATTAAAAACACTCAAATGCTTTATCATTCCAATAATTCTTACATTTTTTAATTTTTTTTTGGAAATATTTTTAATTCTATTGTGAAAAACCATATCTATCAAAACTTTTTTCAAATCCAGCGGGTGTTTTGAAACATAAATCCCCAGATATTTTTTTTCATTTTCCAAAAGTTCTGTTTGTAAAATTTTTTTACTTTTCGTTTTTACATCTTTCAAATTTTTTAAATCAGAATTTTTTTTATTTTTATCTTCTAAACTTTCTTGAAATATTTTACTTACTTGTGTTTCTTCATCAAGCAATTCTAGATTTTCAATCAAATCAAGCATTTTACTCCGACTTTTCCCGAATTTGTCTAATGCCCCTGAAAATATCAAAATTTCGAGTTGTTTTGCCGTCATTTCATTATCTTTCATTCGCTGAGCAAAATCTTCATAAGAACTAAAGTTCCTATTTTTTGCCTCTTCACTCAAACTTTGAAGCAACTTTTCTCCTATTCCTTTTATTCCGCAAAATCCAAAGCGAATACTTCCATATTTCTCATTTTCTTTTCTGCGTATTTTTTCTTTCACAACTTCAAAATCTTTATTACAAATATTTACATCAGGCAAAAGTAAATCTATATCTTTTTTCTTAGCTTCATTTACAAAAATTTGAAATCTATCTAAATTTGAAACTTCTACTGACATTATTGCAGCAAAAAATTCCAAAGGATAATTTGCCTTAAAAAAAGCTGTCCAGTAAACGATTAATGAATATGCCGCCGAATGTGACTTGTTAAATCCGTAACCACCAAATTTTTCGATTAAGTCATAGATTTCATTTGCTTTTTTTTGTGGATTTTCACTCTGTAAAACGCCTTTTTTTAAAGTATTTTTTACAAATTTTTCACGGTTTTTCTGAATTAATTCAAGATTTTTTTTACTTATCGCTCTTCTCACTTCATCAGCTTCCCCAAGCGTATAACCCGCAAGTTCACTTAAAATTTTCATAACCTGCTCCTGATACAAAATCATTCCGTAACTTTCCACCAAAATATCTTTTAGAGAACCGTCAATATATTTTATTTCATTTTTTGAATTTTTTTGAGAAATAAAGTCATCTACCATTCCACTTCCAAGAGGCCCTGGTCTATAAAGCGCAAGAAGCGCCACAATATCGCTAAAACTCTCAATTTTCATTTTTTTCATAAGGCTTCTGATACCGACCGACTCGCACTGAAAAACTCCCATTGTATCAGCATTTGAAAGAATCTCATAAGTTTTTTTGTCATCTAATGGGATTTTATCAAGAAATACTTTATTTTTTGATTCTTCAAAAAAAATCTCATTATATTTTTTGCTCTCTTCCACATTTTCAACAGTTTTTCGCAAAATTGTCAAGTTTTTTAAGCCTAAAAAATCCATCTTCAAAATTCCTAGTTCTTCCAGCTCTTTCATCTGATACTGAGTTGCCACAACTTTTGTCTTTCCATCGGAATAAGTTGGTATTTCATCAGTCAAAACATCTTTTGAAATGACAATTCCTGCTGCATGAATAGAAGTGTGTCTAACCTGCCCTTCCAGCTTTAAGGAATAATCAATTATTTCCCTTGTTTCCCTGTCGGTTTCATACATCATTTTCAATTCTGCCACATTTTCTTTTGCTTCACTCAAATCCATACTAAACGGTATCATTTTCGCAATTTTATCAATTTTTGAAATTTTCACATTCAAAACTCTTCCCACATCTCTAATTACAAGTCTTGATTTTAATGTTCCAAAAGTTATGATATGAGCGACATGCTCACTTCCATACTTTTTATAGACATAATCTATAACTTGCTCCCTTTGCTCCTGATCAAAATCTATGTCAATATCAGGCATAGAAATTCTTTCAGGATTCAAAAATCTCTCAAAAATCAAATTATATTCAAGTGGATCAATATCTGTGATATTTAAAGCATACGAAACTATGCTTCCCGCAGCAGAACCACGTCCAGGTCCAACATAGATTCCATTTTCTCTAGAAAATTTTATAAAATCCCAAACTATGATAAAATAACCATTATAACCCATTTTATCAATAATTTTAAGCTCGTATTCCGCTCTTTTTATTATACTTTTCCCATCCAAACTTTTTTCATTTTTAAATTTGGCGCTTGAAAATTTTTTAATAACTTCTTTTATATCTTCTTCATTTTCCACTTCAAAAGTTACAGTTGAATATCTTTTTACAATTCCGTTATAGACAAGTTTTCGTAAAAATCCTTTTTCAGAAATATTTTTGGGCAATTCATATCTAGGAAATTTAAATTTATGAAATTCAAAATCAACTTCACAATTTTGAACAATTTTTTGAATATTTTTTATTGCCTTTTCAAAAATCTCAGTTTCGTTTTTAAAAGAGTTTTTCATTTCAATATAATTTTTAAAATAGAAGTCATTATTTTTAATTTCCTCACTATTTACAATCTTTTCTGAATCTGACTTTTCTCCATCTTTTATCAGTTCCACTATTTTTTGCAAAATTTTATCTTCTTCATTCAAATAATAAATGTCATTCGTTACAACAAAATTACTTATGTTTTCTCTTTTCACCGTTTCAATGAGCAGCTTTTTCACTTTCTCAAGTTTTTTTGATGCTGGAATTTCCAAAAAAAAATTTTCGCCAAAATCAAAAGAAAATTTTCTCATTATTTTTCGTGCAATTTCATTTTTTTGCTCCAAAATGCAATTTGTAATTTCTCCATTCAACCCGCTTGACAAAATATACAAATCTTGTGAATACTTTTTCAAATCTTCATATTTTACTTTATTTCTTTTCCGTGAAAACTTTTCAAACGAAATCGAAGATAACTTACACAAATTTTTATAACCATTTTTATTTTTGGCAAGTAAAGTTAAAGAATATTCTCCAAAATTTTCCATTCCGTCTAAAAAGATTTCAAGTCCAATAATTGGCTCAATCTTAGCATTTTTACATTTTTTAAAAAATTCTATTGCACCAAACATATTGACATCCGTTATTGCAAGGGAAGTCATCCCAAGTTCACTTGCTTTTTTCACATACTCGTCTATTTTTCCAACGCCTTCCAGCAAAGAATACTCGGTGTGCAACTTTAAATGTACAAATTTACTTTCCATCAATTTCCCCTACTTTATAAATTTTTTAGAATTTCATAAATTCCATCTTCGTCATTGGACAAAGTTATTCTGTCAGAAGAAAATTCCTTTTTTAAGTCTTCAGTCGCATTTCCCATAAGATACCCATATTTTACCGATTTTAACATCTCCAAGTCATTCCACTGATCTCCAAAAGCCATTGCCTCCTGCGGCAAAATATTATATTTTTCAAGCATAACTTTAACAGTTAACCCTTTATTCACTTCTTTATTTAGCGCTTCCAAATACTTTAATTTTGAAAACACAAATGTAACATCTGGCAACTTTTCTTCCAATTCTTTTTTCAATTTTTTTAAAACCTCATTTTCATTGATAAAAAGCGCTTTTGTCGAAGTTTTTTCAAAAAAATTGTCAAAATTTTCCACATAATACGGAATTCCAACACTTTCAGCATACGCTTTCCCTTCATCTGTCTCTTTTTCAATGTACAATTTATCATCTGTGTACAAATTCAAGTGAATATTTTTTTCTCTTGCAATTTTTATTATCTTTTCCACAGCATTCGCATCTAACGGTTTTTCATAAATCATTTTTTTTGTTGTAGGATCCACGATTCTTCCACCGTTATAAGTAATCACGGGATTTTTTATTTTAAGCATTTCGATAAAAGGACTTGCTGAAGTAAATGTACGACCTGTCGCAATAAAAATTTTAACTCCTTTTTTTTCTAATTCATTCAATTTATTTTTTAAATTTTCAGAAATTGTATGCTCACTTGTTAGTGTTGTCCCATCCAAATCCAAAAATATTGCCTTAATTTTGTCCATTTTTACTTTTCACTCCTTCACAAATTTTTATATTATCTCTTTCAAATTTTCAATAAAATAATCAATTTCTTCAATTGTCGTATCTTTTCCAATACTGATTCTAAACGAACTTTTCAATCTTTCATCATTTAATCCCATAGCTTCTAAAACGTACGAATTTTCAAGCGAACCAGACATACAGGCTGAACCTCCGCTCACACAAATTCCCCTCATATCAAGAGCTACTAAAAGCATTTGAATATCCGTATTTTCTATAAAGACATTTGTAATATTTTTCACTCTTCTTGAATTTTCTCCATTTATTTCCACTTTCTGAATTCTTCCAATTTCATTTTTCAATTTTTCCTCCAAATATTCTTGAATCTTTTTTTCGTGTTCAAAAATCACTTCCATTTTTTCATAAACTTCCTCAAGTGCAACGCCGGTTCCCAAAATTCCATTCACATTTTCAGTCCCCGCTCTTCTGTTTCTCTCTTGACTTCCTCCAAAAATTTCTTTTTCAATATTATATTTTTTGTCGATAAACACAAATCCAGTTCCTTTAGGCCCATAAAATTTATGCGATGACACAGTCAAAGCATCTATTCTCAACTCTTTTGGATAAATTTCAAATTTTCCAATTGCTTGAACAGCATCCGTGTGAAAAAAAATTTCTTTTTCTTTTAAGAACTCACCAATTTCCTTTATTGGCTGAATAACTCCAGTTTCATTATTTACAAACATAACCGACACAAGAGCGGTATCTTTTCTAACTGCTTTTTTTAACTTTTCAACATCAATTATTCCATCTTTTGTAACGTCTATGTAAGTTACGTCATACCCTTGCTTTTCAAGACTTTCAAAAGTTTTTAGCACAGTCGAATGTTCGATTTTGGTTGTTATAATGTGTTTTCCTTTATCCTTATTCTGTTTTAAAAATCCTTTTATGACAAGATTGTTCCCTTCCGCACCACCAGAAGTAAAAACTATTTCTTTTGCTTCAACTTTTAAATTTTTTGCCACAATATGTCTTGCATTTTCAACTACAGCTTTTGCCTTTTGCCCCAAAGTATGTGTTGAAGATGGATTCCCATAAATTTCTTCAAACGATTCTGTCATCTCTTCAATCACTCTTTTTGACATTTTTGTCGTAGCCGCATTATCTAAATAAACTAATTTCATTTTTTTCTCCTAATTTTTAAAAACTTTTATACCATTATTTTACCATATTTCACAATTAATCAAAAAATTTTTTTTATTAATTTTATTTTTTTATAAATAATTATCAAGCAAATCCACTGATTAATTTGTTTATTTTATATTTTGTTTTTAGTTTAATCTTTTTATTTTTTTTTAACAAAAAGATAGCAAGAAGTCGTAGGCTTTCTACAAGTGGGAGATGAATTGCTTTTTTTGTAAAAAAATTGAAAAAAGGATATGTCTATGATACAATTTTTGTATAAAATATCGAAGAGAAATCACTAATGATAAATTTCTAAAGAAATAATTAAAAATAATATTCAAAATCAAAAGGAGGTGTAATTTTATGAAATATAATTTAGCATTCAGATACAGAATTTATCCAAATAAGGAGCAGGAATTGTTGATAAACAAGACTTTTGGATGTGTTCGTTTTGTTTACAATACGATTTTGTATGCTGCAAATAAATTTTATGAAGAAACGGGAAAAAATAAAATAATTACGCCTGCCAGTTTGAAGAATGAAAATCAATTTTTGAAAGAAGTAGACAGCTTGGCACTTGCAAATGCTCAATTAAATGTAAAACGATCGTTTATGAATTTCTTTCAAAAGAGAGCAAAGTTTCCAAGATTCAAATCTAAAAAGAATAATGTTAAAAGTTACACGACAAATTGTGTGAACAATTCGATACGAATTGAAGAAAACAAATATTTGGTTTTGCCAAAATTGAAAAAAGTAAAATTGAAATATCATAGAGAAATACCAAAGGATTACAAGATAAAGTCAGTAACATTGACAAATAGCAATGGAAATTATTATGTTTCTGTTTTGACAGAATTTGAAAAAGAAATTCAAAAAAATCCAAGTAATGATAAAGTGATTGGACTTGATTTTTCGATGTCTGAACTATTTATCAGTTCTGAAAACCAAAGGGCTGATTATCCAAGATATTTTAGGATGTTGGAGAAAAAATTGAAAAAATTACAAAAATCATTATCAAGAAAAGTAAAATTTTCTAAAAATTGGTATAAGCAAAGATCGAAAATATCAAAACTACATGAGTATATTAAAAATTGTCGGAGAGATTTTTTACATAAATTATCAAAAAAATTGTCTGAAGCGTATAATGCTGTGGTTGTTGAGGATTTGAATATGAAGGGGATGAGTCAGGCATTAAATTTTGGGAAAAGTGTAGGAGATAATGGATGGGGAATATTCTTGAGGATGCTTGAGTATAAACTGATATTTTCAGGGAAACAATTTTTGAAGATAGATAAGTGGTTTCCATCGTCGAAAACTTGTAGTAGATGTGGAAATGTTAAAGAGGAACTGAAATTATCAGAAAGAAGTTATAAATGTGAGTGCTGTGGAATTGAAATTGATAGAGATTACAATGCGGCACTGAATATAAGAGATGTTGGAAAAGAAATGTTGAAATATTAGGAAATAAAAAAACAGGGCAGGGACTGTCCGAAGAGCTTGGTAAATATATTTGGCTAACAAAAGCAGATACTTCCCAAGAAGCTCCCGCTTCTAAAAGCGGGAGTAGTTCACTAAGTAGAAATGGCGGTCCTTTTCCCTTATGGAAAAAATATGAAAATAATATTGAACAGAATAACGCTTTGTAACCAAAAATAAATTAAAAGTATTTCTAAAAATTAATTTATAAAAAACTTAAATTTATGATATAATACAATTATAGTTATTTTTTTTAATGAAAGGAGAAAATTTTATGAAAAGATTTAAAATAGGTCTGGTTTCACGACTACTCATAGCAATTATGCTGGGGATTTGTGCTGGATTTATTTTACCAGGACCGATTATTAGAATTGCTGTAACTTTTTCAGGACTGTTCAGTAAATATTTGGCATTTATTATACCACTTATGATTATTGGATTTATAGTAACAGGAATTGCTGATTTAACACAAGGAGCGGGAAAACTTCTAGGAATAACAACTGTTATAGCGTATGGTTCAACGATTTTAGCAGGTACACTGGCCTATATAATGGCTTCAACTGTTTTTCCACATATAATAGATGGAAATACTCTAGCAAAAATAGGGGATCCAGAAAAAGGAATGTTAAAGCCTTTTTTTGAAATAAATTTACCACCTTTACTAGATGTAACTTCAGCAGTAGTCTTTTCATTCATAATGGGTCTTTCAATAAGCTGGTTAAAATCTCAGAAAAATGATTACGGTGAAACAATTTATAATTTATTTTCAGATTTTTCTATTATTATTGTAAAAGTTTTATCGACTTCAATCATTCCAGTCTTACCTTTTTATATTTTTGGAACATTTGCAAATATGGCTCACAGCGGTGATGTATTTACGATAATGTCAGTATTCATAAAGGTATTTTTGTGTGTTTTGACTTTACATATTATATATTTAATAATTTTATTTATAATTTCTGGCGCAATTGGAAAGAAAAATCCACTTCAGTTGTTAAAACATCAAATTCCAGGATATATAACTGCACTTGGAACTCAGTCTTCTGCAGCTACAATCCCTGTAAACGTGGAATGTGCTAAAAATAACGGAGTTTCTGAAGAGATAAGGGATTTTGTCGTACCACTTTGTGCGACAATCCATATGGCTGGAAGTATTATTACGATAACAAGCTGTGTTACAGCTGTCTTAATGATAAATAATATGCCTCATAGCTTGTCAACCATGTTTCCATTTATAATGACTTTGGGGATCGCAATGGTAGCAGCACCAGGAGCACCAGGTGGGGCAATAATGTCAGCACTGCCATTTTTAGGAATGGTCGGAATTGTGTCGACAGGTTCATTAGGAACAATGCTTATTGCACTATACATAACTCAAGATAGTTTTGGAACTGCGGCAAATGTATCTGGAGATAATGCAATTGCTGTTATTGTAGATACAATTTATCATAGATATATAAAAAAATAAAATAAAAAAAAAGAGAAATTAAGCATTTTATTGCCCAAAACTCTTTTTTTATTTTTTTATCCCAATTGAAAAATTTGATTTTCGTAGTGTTTTATCATTTCACCATCAAAAAACTTTGAAACTTCCCTTTCCATTAAGTCCGCAAATAAATATTCACTTTCCAAATGACCTATATCAACTAGAAGTCCACCTTCTTCAAGCGTATCAAGCGCTTCATGATATCTCAAATCCCCTGTTAAAAACACGTCGACACTTCCTTTTGCATGACCAGTAAAGGAACTTCCACCACCTGTCACAAGACCAATTCTTTTGATAATTCGGTTTTTATCTCCAACAAATCTCACATAAGGCAACCCAAGTTCATATTTAATTTTTTTTACCAAATTTTCCAAAGTGATTCCTTCATTCAAAATTTTTATTCTCACAGTTCCGCCATAATGTCGTTCCATACAATGCTTAACTTCATTGTAATCCTCAAAACTGACTTCATTCAAGATTTTTGTTTCTCCATCTAAATTTAACTTTTCCATCACAAAGTCATTTAATCCATTTATTGCAAAATCAGCATTTGTATGAATTGAATAAACAGCTATCCCACTTTCAATAAGTTTTAGAACTTTTCTTCCGTGCAATGTCTCATTGTTAATTCTTTTCATTCCAGAAAAAATAACTGGATGGTGTGAAATTATTAAATTTACATCATTTTTTATTGCTTTTTCAATCGCATTTTCAGTCACATCCAAGCAAAATAATATTTTTTTTATTTCTTTATTTTCATCTCCAATTAAAAGCCCTACATTATCCCAATCTTCTGCCATTCTGGGATTATATTTTGTCTTTAATTCTCCTATTATATCTCTTAATTTCATTTTTTTTGTGCTTTTCTCCTTTCTTTTATTTATTTTTTATTTTTTAATTTTTTTGTTTAATTTTAATTTATTTTTTTCAATCAACTTCCTAATTAACTAAAAAATTCAAATTTTCACTATTTTTTACAAAATCACTTTGCAACATATCTATAGATAGCTTATTAAGCGCTTTTTCCTTCAAAATATTCACATTGTGATACGCTATGTTCAAATTTTTGGCTATTTCCTTTTCAGAATAAATTTTATCATCCAATCCGTAAAACATCACTAAAATCTGTTCATCAATATATCCCAATTTTTTGGGAATATTTTCTAAAATATATGTTTTTGTTATTTTATCAGCTTTTTCAAATATTTTTTCACTTTCGATAGATTTTTCATCTTTTACTTTATCAAACAATTTTTCCAAGTCTTCCAAATATTCTGGATTTACACTCATCTGCTTACTAATTTCTTCAAGGCTGTAACCATCAGCTTTGTCCAATTTTAATTTTAAGTATAAAATATATGACAATTCCATTGATTTTATATTTTTTAGCAATTTTTTCTGAAATTCCAAAATATATTTTATTGAAAAATTTTTCAAAAAAAATTCTGGACTTTTAAAATGCTTCATTATTCTATAATAATAATTTAACCCTGAAATCAGCCCTAAAGTCGCTTCTTGAACTATATCCAAAAATGAAAATCCAAATTTTGAATAATTAAGACTCTCTTTTACTGCAACTTTCAAATATCTGTCAATTAACTCGTCAGTTTTAAAATTTTTCTTTTCTTTAATTTTTTCAAAAACCTCTCTATTTCTTTCTTTTACATCTTCCAAATAAGATTTTATTGTATTTTTTTCTAAAATATAGAAATTTTCATCTTCCAAGGCGATAAAGTCGCTTCCATCAACAGATGTCCGCACTTCTGGAACATTCTCTGAATAAATAAATTTTAATAACTCAAAAAATTCATCATCGGATAAATCGTTACTTTCAACAATTTTTTCAAAACTAAATTTACCCTTTTTTCTTATATCTTCTATTACATTACTTAACAATTTTCCACCTCTATTTTAAAATGAAAGGAGCCATCCAGATTTCTAGCTCCTATAATCTTCTAATTTTTTTCTTCTACTTGGGTGTCTTAGTTTTCTCAGTGCTTTCACTTCAATCTGTCTAATACGTTCCCTTGTCACATTAAATATTTTTCCAACTTCTTCCAATGTCTTTTGTGAACCATCATCAAGACCATATCTGTATCTAAGAACTTTTTCTTCTCTTTCATTCAATGTTTTCAATACATCATCAAGCTGTTCCTTTAAAAGCACCCTTGTAGTTGCATCGTACGGATTTGCGAATTTATCATCTTCTACAAAATCTCCTAATTCACTATCTTCTTCACTTCCCACAGGTGTTTCCAAAGAAATGGGATCCTGATTCATTTCAAGTATATTTTTCACTTTTTCAACCGGTAATTCCAATTTTTTCGACAGCTCCTCAGCAGTCGGCTCTTTTCCAGTTTCCTGCAAAATAATTCTGCTTTCTTTTTTTATTTTATTAATTGTTTCTATCATATGAACAGGTATTCTTATTGTTCTTCCTTGATCTGCAATTGCCCTTGTTATAGCTTGTCTTATCCACCAAGTCGCATAGGTTGAAAATTTAAATCCTTTTTCATATTCAAATTTTTCTACCGCTTTCATAAGCCCCATATTTCCTTCTTGAATTAAATCCAGCATTTTTAGACCACGATTAGTATGTTTTTTAGCTATACTTACAACTAATCTCAAATTGGATTCTATTAATTTTTGTTTTGCTTCCTCATCTCCATTTAAAACTTTTTGCGCATATTCTATTTCTTCTTCATAACTTAAAAGCGGTATTTGACCAATTTCGCGTAAATACATTTTAATTGGCTCATCCACATCCATACTTTCGGCCATTTTAATTAAATCTGCCTGTAATAGCTTATCTACTTCAGTATCATCAATTTCACTCTCTACAAACTCATCGTTTCCATCCTCAAAATCAGAAATTTCCATTTTTTCTATTTCTTCCATGGTTTTTGGAACTTTGAGCAACTCATTTTTTTCTTTTTGCGTATCAACTATTTGGACACCATCGTCAGCTAATTTTTTTATCAGCTGTTCAATTTTTTCAGGTGGATAATTTGCTGGTAAAGCGGCATTAATTTCTTCATAACTAGCTACTTTCTGCTTTCTTGTTTCCTTTATAAAATTTGCGAGACTGTTTTTTAATTTATTTTTATTTTCAGACATTATTCTGGTCTCCTTATTTCTTCAAATTTCTTATATATTTTCTTTAAATCTTCAAATGTATGAAATTCTCTTTCAAGTTCAATTTCAACTTCTCTTTTTAATGTAAATTTTTCCGCTCTTGTCATATCTTTTCGGGCATCTTTTATTTCTCTTCTCAGCCAACTTTTAAATAATTCATTAAAATAACTTTCTTCTTTTTCAAGTTTAATTTCTTTGTCTGCAAAGCATTTCAAGCCAAATGTTTTTTCTTTTTGTTCCTCTGTAAGCTCAGTTTCATTTATTTGCAAAACAGTTTCTACTGCAAAATTTATTTCTTGTAATTTTGAAAATAAATTGTGATAAAACTCATTCGTCAAATTTTTTTTCAGAAGCAATTGAATTTTTTCTTTTTGCAACTTAAAATATTTTATACAATACATAATCGTCTGCTCTTCCAAATCATCATATAAATCTTTTTCTTCTTTTTTATATTGTACCTTTGAATCAAAACTATTTTTTTTATATAATTATTATTACTTTTGTCCTTTTTCGTATAACTTTTTTCACTCTCAAATTCCTGTCTTAAATACTTCTCTTCGATGCCAATCTCATGTGATAATTTTTGAATATACAGCTCTTTATCCAGCTCATTTTCAAAAGTTTCAAAAAATGGTTTAAATTTTTTAACTAATATCCGTTTTGAAGTAATCTCTTCTATATTCAAATTTTTTGTAAACTCTAAAAATAAAAAATTATAAAAATCAACCGATTTCTTTAAAGTTTCTACAAATTTTTTCTTGCCGTATTTTCTCAAAAATTCATCTGGATCTTTTACATTTTCGGTTATTTTAAGACATTTTATTTCAAAATCAAACTTTTTTAAAATATATCCAGCTCTTATAATAGCATTTTTTCCAGCTTCATCGTTATCATAAGCAATTATTATGTTTTTTGTATATCTTTTTAACAAACTTGCCTGTTCTTCAGTAAAAGCTGTTCCAAGACTTGCAACCGCAGTTTCAAAACCATATCTTTTTACCGTCAATACATCCAAGTAACCTTCCATTAATATGGCAAAGCCTTTTCTTTTAATCGCTTCCCCACGATTTTTTAGACCAAATAACTCCTTACCTTTTTTAAAGACAACTGAATCGGCTGAATTTAAATATTTAGGCAAATCTGTCTCCTTTTCAATAATCCTTCCACCAAAACCAACAATTTTATTTTGTGGATTATAAATCGGAAACATGACTCTGTTTCTGAAAGTGTCGTATACCGCTCCTGATTCATTCCTTTTTACAAGACCCAATTCCAATATTTTTTTTTCAGAAAAATTTTTCTTTATTAAATATTTAAACAGCTCATCTCTTTCATTCAAAGAAAATCCTATTTCAAATTTTTTTATATCTTTCGGTGAAAAACCTCGCTCTTCCATATATTTCAATGCTTTCTCATCATTTTTTATGGAATTCTTAAAAAATTCGTGAGCGTCACTTAAAATTTTATAATATTCTTTATATTTGTCCTGATTAATTTCATATTTATTTCCAAAATTTGAAATTTTTAGCGGAATGTTATATTTTTGTGACAATTCTTTTATCGCTTGTGGAAAACTTACATCATTTATCAATTGATAAAATTTTATCACATTTCCACCAACTCCTGAACTGAAATCAAAAAATATATTTTTTACCGGATTTACTGAAAAAGAAGGCGTTCTTTCTTCTTTAAAGGGAGAGAGACCCTTATAACCAGAACCTGATTTTTTCAAATTTACATACTCTGAAATCACCTCTACAATATCTAAATTATCTATTAATTTTTGAATTTCCTTTTTTTCATACATATTTGTTCACTCCCTTTTATTTTTTTCTAAGGGAATTCTTTTAATAATTTTAGATGTTACATTATAAGTATAATTTGATTTTTTAAATAGTCAATACTTTATTAAAAAATTTTTTAAATTTCTTCATTTTCTTTTTTTTTGTTGTCATTATAAATAACTTCAACTTCGTCATTCATGATGTCAGAAAAAACGTCATCCATCACTTCAAATTTCGCTTTATCTTTCTTAAATTCAGCCTTTGCAATTTTTCCTGCGATAATTGCCAACTCATATTTATTCGGCACTTTTTTTAATAGCTCATCTATCGTTATTTTTTCTTTTTTCATTGTTTTAAAAAGTTTTTATAAAAAAACTTTCTCCTTTCAATATTTATAAATTTATAATATTTATTAAATCATTGCATGCTTTCTCAATTTCTTTGTTTACAATTACATAATCATATTTTTTTTCGTACTCAAGTTCTTTTTTAGCGTTTTTTAGCCTTAATTCTATAACTTCGTCGCTGTCTGTCTTCCTATTTCTCAATCTATTTTCCAGCACTTCCAAATTTTCCGTTTTAAAAAAGACTAAAATCGCATCTTTTTTCTTTTCTTTTGCAATTAATGCACCTTGCACATCAATCTCCAAAATGACATTAAGTCCTTTTTCCAAATTTTCTTCCACTGTTTTTTTCAGTGTCCCGTAATAATTTCCATGGACATTTGCAAATTCATAAAACTCATCATTTTTTATTTTTTTTTGAAATTCTTCTTTTGTCAAAAAATAATAATCTTTTCCGTCAATTTCTCCATTTCTAGGCTTTCTCGTAGTTGCAGAAATTGAAAGTGGAATATTTAATTTGTCTTTTACCAATTTTGTAACCGTTGATTTCCCTGACCCAGATGGTCCTGATACAATAATTAATTTTCCTTTCATAAAAATCACCTTATTCTTTTTAAATTATTGAAAATAAAAATTAACTTTATATTATGAGATAAGGGAAATTTAAAATTTCCCTTATTTTTTTAATCATAATTTTCTATTCTTCAACAGAAATTTCGCCATTTTCTTGAGCATTGTCATCCAACATTTCTTCCTGATTTTCTTCTTTTTCACTAGCAATATCAGATTTTAACTTGGCATCTAAATGTAAGTAATCTTTGAATCCAGTTCCTCCTGGCACTCTCTTACCGATTATGACATTTTCTTTCATTCCTTCAAGTTTGTCAATTTTTCCTTCAACTGCCGCATTTGCCAACACTTTTGTAGTTTCTTGGAACGATGCAGCTGAAATAAAGCTTTCTGTATTTACTGCAGCTTTTGTAATACCTTGTATTACAGGTTCGTAAGTTGCAGGATTTTTCCCATTTGAAATTAACTTTTCATTTTCTCTTTCAATAATTTTCTTTTCAATTAATTCATCTTCTAGGAACAGAGAATCTCCAACTTCTTTAATTTTTACTTTTTGGAACATCTGTTTAACTATTATTTCAATATGCTTGTCGTTTACTGTAACCCCTTGTTCACGATAAACTTGCTGCACTGATTCCAAAATAAATTGCTGTGCTTCCACAAGTCCTTTAATTTTTAGAATATCGTGAGGTGAAACTGGTCCATCTGTAATTTTAGCACCTTTTTCAATTAACATTTCATTAGTTACAACTAGATGTTCTCCTACGGGAACCGTATATTCTTGAATTAATTCCCCAGTTTCAGGATCTTCAATTAAGATTAGCCTCATACCTTTTTTCTTTTTATCAGAGAATACAACACGCCCTGCAAATTCTGATAAAATAGCTTTTCCTTTAGGATTTCTTGCTTCAAATAATTCTTGCACACGAGGAAGACCTCCAGTAATATCTTTATTTCCTTCTCCTGTTTTCAAAATTTTTGTAATAATTTGACCTTTTTTAACAATATCCCCTTCATTTACCATCAAATATGCACCATATGGAACTGCATATTCCACTCTTCTGTTATCTTTTGTATAAATTATGATTCTAGGATTTACATCGCTGCTTTCCACAGGTTTTATTGCTACTTTTTCAGTAACTCCATATTTTACATCAATATTTTCTCTCACATAAATATCTCTAAATTCAACTTTACCTTCTTCAGATGTAATAATTGGTGTCTGATAAGGATCAAATTCAACTAGCACTTGTCCTTTTTTGACTGCATCTCCGTCCTTCACATGTAAAATCGAACCAGATTGTATTTCATATCTATGTTTTCCTATTATTAAACGTCCATTTTGAGAAACGACAATTTCTTTCCCTTCTTCATTTACAAGTGTAGAAATACCTCTAAATTTAACTTTTCCAGAAACATCCGCTTTATAGTCAGATTGGACTGAAGCCGCTGTGGCAACCCCTCCAGTATGGAAAGTACGCATTGTAAGCTGTGTACCAGGTTCTCCAATTGATTGAGCTGCAATTACTCCAACTGCTTCTCCTTTCAAAATTTCCTTATGATTAGACAAATCAAGTCCATAACATTTTCTACAAACACCTTTTTCTAATTTACAAGTTAGCGGCGTTCTGATTTCCACTTCACGAATGTCCAGTTCTTCGATTTTCTTAATCAATTCATCGTTAATCAAAGTATTTCTAGTCGCAATAACTTCTCCATTATGAATCAAATCTTTTGCAAGTGTTCTACCATAAATTCTCTCACTTAATTTTTCAATAACTTCCCCAGCATCCATCAAATCTGATACGACAATTCCGTGTTCACATCCACAGTCATCGTGATTTACAATAACTTCGTGCGAAATATCAACTAACCTTCTTGTCAAATATCCTGAATCCGCCGTTCTTAATGCAGTATCGGCAAGTCCTTTTCTTGCTCCATGCGATGACATAAAGAATTCCAAGATATTAAGTCCTTCTCTAAAGTTTGCTTTAATTGGCATCTCAATAATTCTACCTTGTGTATCTGCCATAAGTCCACGCATTCCACCTAATTGACGCATTTGTGCGATTGAACCCCTGGCTCCAGAATTTGCCATCATATACACTGGATTAAATTCATCTAGGTTATTCATCATATCTTTTGTTACTTTTTCAGTTGCTTCTGCCCAAATACTTACTGTTTTTCTATATCTTTCTTCATTAATAATTTCCCCAGCTTTATATTGTTTTTCAACTTCTGCTACACCTTTTTCAGCATTTTCAAGTATTTCTTTTTTAGTTTCAGGAATTTTTAAATCTTCAATTCCAACTGTAATTCCAGCAAGTGTACCATAATGGAATCCAAATGCTTTAATATCATCAAGTAAACTTGAAGTTTTCTCAAATCCATATCTTTTATAAAGCTCAGCAATCAATTTTGCCAATTCTTTTTTCCCAAACGTGATTCCATAATTTCTAACTTCTTTCGGCAAGATTAAGTTAAACATTAATCTTCCAGGAGTTGTGTCAAGTAATTTATCTTCCACTCTTACTTTTACTAAGGCATGGACTGACACTTTTCCACTTTGATAAGCAGTAATTAACTGATTTCTGTTAGAAAATACTTTTCCTTCTCCTTTTGCACCTTTTTTTTCTTTTGTCATATAATAACATCCCATTACCATATCTTGAGAAGGAACTGCAATTGGTTTTCCACTTGATGGCGCAATAATATTATTTGTTGCAAGCATAAGTAATTTTGCTTCCATTTGTGCTTCTTGTGACAACACTAAGTGAACTGCCATTTGATCCCCATCAAAATCGGCATTAAACGCTGAACATACTAAAGGATGAAGTCTTATCGCTTTTCCTTCTATTAAAATTGGCTCAAACGCTTGAATTGACAGTCTATGTAATGTTGGCGCACGATTTAACAGCACAGGGTGATTTTTAATTATTTCTTCAATCAATTCCCATACATTTTCGTCTTCTTCTTCCACCATTTTTTTTGCGATTTTCACATTGGAAGCCAATTCTCTTTGTACTAATTCTCTCATTAAAAATGGTTTATATAGCTCAAGCGCCATCTTTTTAGGAAGTCCACATTGATTCATTTTTAAGCTTGGTCCAACAACAATTACCGATCTTCCAGAATAATCAACCCTTTTTCCCAAAAGGTTTTGTCTAAATCTACCTTGTTTTCCTTTTAACATGTCAGATAATGATTTTAGCTCCCTATTGTTTTGAGTAACTACTGGTTTTCCACGACGACCGTTGTCAATTAAAGCGTCAACAGCTTCCTGAAGCATTCTCTTTTCATTTTTTATGACAATTTCAGGCGCTTTTATCGACATCAATTTTTTAAGTCTTATATTTCTGTTGATTACTCTTCTGTATAAGTCATTTAAGTCAGATGTTGCAAATCTTCCCCCATCAAGCTGCACCATTGGTCTTAAGTCTGCAGGAATTACAGGAAGTACAGTCATAATCATCCATTCAGGTCTATTTCCAGAAAGGATTAAATCTCTTACTATTTTTAATCTTTTTATAACTTTTTTCCTTTTTTGAGATGAATGTTCCGTATCCATCTCATTTTCCAACTTTTGTTCCAACTCTTTCAAATCAATTTCTTCTAATAGCGCTAAAACTCCTTCAGCTCCCATTTTTGCTGTAAATTCATTTTTAAATTGACTTTCATAAAGTTTATATTCCCTATCAGTCAAAATTTGACCTTTTTCAAGTCCCGTTTCTCCTGGATCAGTTACAATATATCTAGAAAAGTACAAGACTGATTCCAATTCTTTTGTGCTTATTCCAAGTAAAAGACTCATTTTATTAGGTGTTCCTTTGGAATACCAAATATGTGCAATTGGCGTAGCAAGTTTAATGTGTCCCATTCTTTCACGACGGACTTTTGAAGTAGTTACTTCAACTCCACATTTTTCACAGACCATTCCTTTGTAACGCATTCTTTTGTATTTTCCACACGCACATTCATAGTCTTTTGAAGGTCCGAATATTCTCTCGCAGAAAAGCCCTTCCATTTCAGGCTTAAGTGTTCTGTAATTTATTGTTTCCGCTTTTGTAATTTCTCCGTATGACCATTCCAATATTTTTTCCGGCGATGCCAGTTTTATTTGAATACTATCAAAATCTCTTATACTCATTAATAAGAGCCTCCTCAATATTATTTATTCCACTTTTTTTAAAAGAAAGTGGCAAACTTTTTTATTTTTTTATGCATCAACATTTTTATCTAATTCAATTTGCTGCCCATCTTTATCATAAAGAGCCACATCTAATCCAAGTGACTGGAATTCTTTTATAAGCACTCTGAATGATTCTGGTGCATCTGCTTCTGGCATTGCTTCTCCTTTTACGATTGCTTCATAAGTTTTTGTTCTTCCGCTGATGTCATCTGATTTTACAGTCAACATTTCCTGCAAGATATTTGATGCCCCATAAGCTTCCAATGCCCAAACTTCCATTTCTCCAAGTCTTTGTCCACCAAATTGAGCTTTTCCTCCAAGTGGCTGTTGAGTGACAAGTGAATATGGTCCAATTGCTCTGGCGTGCATTTTATCTTCTACCAAGTGGTGAAGTTTTAACATATACATACGACCAACTGTTACAGGATTGTCAAACGGTTGCCCAGTTCTTCCATCAATTAATTTTACTTTACCAGTTCTACTGTATCCAGCTTCTTCTAAATAATTTTTCACATCATCTTCGCTAGCACCATCAAATACAGGTGTTGCAATATATTTGTCAATATCTCCAATTGCAAGTCCCAAGTGAACTTCTAATACCTGTCCAATATTCATACGTGATGGCACTCCAAGTGGATTAAGGCAGACATCAATTGGCGTTCCGTCTTCCAAATGCGGCATATCTTCAATCGGCAATACTCTTGAAATTACCCCTTTATTTCCATGTCGTCCCGACATCTTATCTCCAACCATTATTTTTCTTTTTTCAGCGATATAAATTCTAATTAATTTATTTACTCCAGCTTTTAGGTCATCTCCGTTTTCTTTAGTTAATTCCAATACATCGACAACTGTCCCTTTCACTCCATGTGGAAGTCTAAGCGATGTATCTCTCACATCTTTTGCTTTTTCTCCGAATATTGCACGAAGCAACTTTTCTTCGGCAGGCGGTTCAGTTTCCCCTTTAGGTGTAACTTTTCCGACTAAAATATCATCTGGGACAACGTGTGCTCCAACTCTTATAATTCCATTTTCATCAAGGTTTTTAAGCGCTTCTTCAGATACATTAGGAATTTCTCTTGTAATTTCTTCATCTCCCAATTTTGTTGTTCTTGCTTCAGTATCAAATTGTTCGATATGAATTGAAGTAAATACATCATCTTTACGAAGTCTTTCTGAAATCAAGATTCCATCTTCAAAGTTATATCCTTCCCAAGGCATAAACGCAAGTAAAATATTTTTTCCAAGTGCTAAATCTCCTCCAGCTGTTGAAGGTCCGTCAGCAATTATATCACCTTTTTTAACTTTTGCTCCCAAATCTGTAATTGGTTTTTGGTGAAGACACATAGACTGATTTGATTTTTCAAAATTCAAAAGTCTGTGTGAGTACTCTTTTCCATCTTCATCTGTCACAACTATTTTTCTAGCGTCGACATAAGTAACTGTTCCAGTTGCTTGTGAAGTAATTACTGCTCCAGAATCCACAGCCACTTTTCTTTCAAGTCCTGTTCCCACATAAGGTGCTTCTGTTTTAAGCAAAGGTACTGCTTGACGTTGCATATTTGACCCCATTAGCGCACGATTGGCATCATCATGTTCTAAAAATGGAATAAGTCCCGCTGACACTGACACAAGCTGTTTAGGCGACACATCCAATATATCGACTTTAGATTTGTCAATATGCACAATTTCATCTCCGTAACGGCAAACAACTTCATCTGTTAAGAAATTTCCATCTTTGTCAATAGGAGTATCCGCCTGTGCGATAAATAATCCTTCTTCTTCATCCGCTGCCAAATATTCAATGTCATCAAAATCCGCTTTACCATTTTTAATTTTTACAAATGGAGTTTCGATAAATCCATATTTATTAACTTTTCCATAGGTTGAAAGTGAAGCGATAAGTCCGATATTTGGTCCTTCTGGTGTTTCTATTGGACAAATTCTACCATAGTGTGAATTATGAACGTCACGCACTTCAAATCCCGCTCTATCTCTTGAAAGTCCTCCAGGTCCTAACGCAGAAATTCTTCTTTTATGAGTCAATTCTGACAATGGATTTGACTGATCCATAAATTGCGACAATTGTCCACTTCCAAAAAATTCAAGAATTAACGCATTTAATGGTTTTGTATTTAGCAAGCTTTGTGGTGTCAAAGTTGTAATATCTTGGATTGTCATTTTTTCTCTTACCATTTTTGACATTTTTAACATTCCGCCTTTTATCTGAATGGATAAAAGTTCTCCAACTCCTCTCACACGACGGTTCGACAAGTTATCAATATCATCTGTAAATCCTTCCCCACTCACAAGATTTTTTACATATTCAATTGTGTGTAAAACATCTTCTTTTGTAAGTACAATTACATCTTCTGGCACATTAATTTTAAGCCTTTTATTAATTTTATATCTTCCTACATCTGCTAGATCATATCTTTGAGGATTAAAAAACATCTGTTTTACAAGTGATCTAGCACTATCAACTGTAACTAAATCCCCTGGTCTTAGTTTTCTAAACACTTCTATTACAGCCTCATCATTTGTCGTTGTGCTGTCGTTTAACATTGCATTCGCAATAATTCTATCTTCAGGTTTCACTTCCCAAATATCAAGTTTTTGAAGTTTTTCATCCAATATTTTTTCAATGACAACTCCGTCAATCAATTCTTTAGATTCAACAATAAATTCCCCTGTTTCTTCGTCAATTACATCCTCTCTTACAAAACTTCCTTCCAGTTTTAAACGCAAAATTTCGTCTAACTCGTTCCCCTTATATTTTTCATAAATTTCTGACAAATCAATAGTTTTAGCTTCAAAAAACTCATCCATAATTTGTTCGTTTGATTCAAAAAAATCAACTGCTTTTAAGAAAACTGGAAGTAAGACTTTCTTCCTTCTATCAATTTTTACATTAAGAACATCATTTTTATCCGTTTCAAACTCAAGCCAAGTTCCTTTATAAGGAATTATCTTTCCAATAAATACATCTTTTCCCGTCTGAATGTTCAATTCTTTATTAAAAGTTATTCCTGGAGATCTATGTAACTGTGAAATGACAACTCTTTCTGCTCCATTTATAATGAATGTCGCTTTATCTGTCATTAAAGGTATATCTCCAAAATGAACTAATGTTTCCTGAATTTCTCCTGTTCTTTTATTAGTTAATTTTAATCTAACTTTTAATTGACCGGAATATGTTTTACCTCTTTTTTTACACTCTAGTTCGTCGTTTAATGGCTCGTCATTTTCGTGAATTTCATACCACAAATATTCTAATTTTAACAGTCCGTTGCTTGATTCAATCGGAAAAATTTCGTTAAAAATCGACTCAAACCCTTTATTTTCTCTTTTTTGAGGTGGCAATTTTGTCTGTAAAAAATCTTCGTAAGAATTTATCTGAAATTCTAAAAAATGTGGCATTTCCCCTCTGTCTACTATTTTTCCAAAACTATATCTTTCAATAAGTTTGTCCATTTAAAAATTTCCTCCCTGTCATAGAACATATTCACTTTTATTAAAATTAAATTTAAAAATTAAACTTTACTTGAATGTTCTTATTTAATTTGATTTTTATATTTAATTATTTCAAAATTCACAAAATAATTAAATCTTAAATTTATTTCAACATAAAAATTAATACAAAAAAGACCGTATTTACACGATTTTCTTTTTATACTGCAAAATATATTTATCAAACTATATAAAAAATTCAATAAATATACTTTAATTTTTATATTCAAACACAAAATAGTGGAAAAAGACACTCCCTATTCTTTCAAAAGAGTGTCTTAACTATTGATTTGGCTTAAGCGAACTATTTTAATTCAACAGTTGCTCCTGCAGCTTCTAATTTACCTTTAATTTCTTCAGCTTCTTCTTTAGATGCTCCTTCTTTAACTGCTTTTCCTCCATCTTCAACTAATGCTTTAGCTTCTTTCAACCCTAATCCTGTAATTGCTCTTACTTCTTTAATTACTGCTAATTTAGCTCCTCCTGCTGATGTCAAGATTACATCAAATTCAGTTTTTTCTTCAGCGGCTCCTCCTGCTGCAGCTCCTCCTGCTACTGCAACTGGTTGTGCAGATACTCCAAATGTTTCTTCAATAGCTTCAACTACTTCTTTTAATTCTAATACAGACATAACTTTTAAGTCTTCTATAAATTGATCTTTATTAAATGCCATTATTTTATTTCCTCCTAAATTATTTTTATTTTAATTTTTTCAGCCCGCTATTCAGCAGCTGGTTCTCCATTTTCTTTTTGTTCTGCTACATTTGTCAACGCCACAGCTAACATTCTAACTGGCGATAGCAATCCGTAAGCAACTTGACCAAGTAATTCTTCTCTTGATGGTAATTTTGCTAATGCTTCAACAGTTTTAACATCAACTCTTTCGGCATCAACCATTCCACCTTTAATTACTAATTTATCTTTTAACTTATTCCCAAATTCGTAAATTAATTTTGATGGTGCAACTCCATCTTCATAACCTACTGCAAAAGATGTTGTCCCTTCCAATAAGTCATCAAAGTCTGCTTCGATTCCAACTTCTTTTAATGCAATTTTCACAAGTCTATTTTTTGCTACAAAATATTCAACTTTTGATTCTCTAGCATTTTTACGAAGTTCTGTATCTTCATTAACACTGATTCCTTTATAATCAACAAAAACCATAGCTTTTGCATCTTTTAATTTTTCAGTCAATTTTTTAACTGCATCTAATTTTGCTTGTGCTGGCAATTTATTCACCTCCTCAAATAAAAAAGCCTCTGAAACAAAAACAATAAGCCAGAGGTATTATTATAACGAAACCTATCATAAGAATTCATACTAAAAACTCCAATAATTCATTACAACTACCTCGGTAGGATTTTATGAATTTTCCATTCTACCTACTGTCTTTGGTTATAGTTAAATAATTCAATTATTTTTTACTATCAAGTGTAATTATATACTATTTATAAAAAAAAATCAAGTATTTTTTGAAAATTTTTTCTTAATTTAACCTGAACTCTCTTTCTTTTATTTTTTATTTTTCAAAAATGCTGGACTTATAATAACATTTTTTAGTATAATACAAATGTTGAGTAATAAAATAAACTTAAATTACAATTTTTTTAGGAGGAAGAATGACAGATATAGAAATCGCTCAAAAGGCAAAATTAAAAAAAATTAGCGAAATTGCGCAAAGTATTGGACTTTGTGAAGACGACTATGAACCTTATGGAAAATATAAAGCAAAAGTTAGTCTTGACGTTTTGAAAAGAAATGCTAATAAAAAGGACGGAAAATTAATTTTGATGACAGCTGTTACACCAACACCTCCCGGTGAAGGAAAATCAACTGTAACAGTTGGACTTACTCAAGCGTTAAATAAACTTGGGTATAAATCTATTGCAGCATTAAGAGAACCATCGCTTGGTCCTGTTTTTGGGATGAAAGGGGGAGCTGCAGGTGGCGGAATGTCGCAAGTTGTTCCAATGGAAGAAATCAACCTTCATTTTACAGGAGATATTCATGCAATAGGAGCTGCGCACAATCTTATTTCAGCTTGTATCGACAATCACATTCACTTTGGAAATGAGCTTGATATTGATGTAAATAACATCACTTTTAAAAGAGTTGTGGATATGAATGACAGGAATTTAAGAAACATAGTAATTGGACTTGGACCAAAAGTAAATGGAATCCCTAGGGAAAATTCATTCCAAATCACCGTTGCATCAGAAATTATGGCTATCTTTTGTCTAGCTGATTCAATTATCGACTTAAAGAATAGAATTGGAGAGATTGTCTTTGCTTATAACAGAAAAGGTGAAATGTTGAAAGTAAAACAACTAAACATTCAAGGAGCGGTTGCAGCTCTATTAAAAGATGCAATTAAGCCAAATTTAGTTCAAACATTGGAAAATACCCCTGTATTTATTCACGGAGGTCCATTTGCCAACATTGCTCACGGATGTAACTCTTTAATCGCAACAAAGATGGCACTAAAATTATCGGATTATGTTGTAACAGAAGCTGGATTTGCAGCAGATTTGGGAGCTGAGAAATTTTTAGACATAAAAGCTAGATTTGGAAATCTTGAACCAAATGTAATCGTTATAGTTGCAACAGTGAGAGCACTAAAACATCACGGCGGCGATAAAGACTTGAAAACTGAAAATTGTGAAACCCTTGCAAAAGGACTGGAAAACTTGGAAAAACATATCGAAAGTATGCAAAAATACAATATTCCAGTTGTTGTTGCAATTAATAAGTTTATAACTGATACAGATGCTGAAATTAAAGTGATAAAAGATTTTTGTAAAAAACAAAATGTTGAAGTTGCACTTTGTGAAATTTGGGAAAAAGGTGGCGAAGGTGGAAAAGAACTTGTTGAAAAAGTGATGGATGCTATCAAAAAAAATGAAAATTCATCTAAAAAGTATGCTCCACTTTATAATTTAGATCTGACAATTCAAGAAAAAATTGAAAAAATTGCAAAAGAAATTTATGGAGCAGACGGAGTAAACTTTTCTGCAAAAGCGAAAAAAAATATTCAAAAATATTTGGAAAATGGTTATGACAAACTCCCAATCTGTATTTCAAAAACTCAAAAATCACTTTCTGACAACCCAAACTTATTGGGACGGCCAAAAGGATTTAAAATTACGATAAACGAAATAAGACTATCAGCTGGAGCAGGATTTTTGGTAGCAATGGCTGGAGAAATAATAGATATGCCAGGACTTCCAAGAAAACCAGCGGCTGAGTTAATTGACATTGATGAGAACGGAGTAATATCAGGATTATTTTAATAAAATTAAATTTAAAAAAAGAGAGTTTTAAAATAAACTCTCTTTACTTTATTCTTTTTATTCTTTTTATTTTATTTCTTTACTTCTTTATTTCTGTAATTTTTTAATTTCTTAATTTCTTAATTTCTCTCTTTATTATTTTTCTCTTTTTATTTTTTTATCTTTCTTTATTTTTATTATTTAAAAGATATTTTATCTTATCTTATCTTATTTTATCTTCCCTTTCCAAAAATTACAATTGTGATGGTTTTTAATAAAATTTTCATATCGAATAAAATATCATGATTTTTTATGTAATATAAGTCATATTGCAATTTTCTGTAGGCATCCTCGACACTTGCTCCGTAGGGATACATCACTTGAGCCCAGCCTGTAAGCCCGGGTTTTACCGTATGTCTTAAATTATAGTACATTATTTCTTTTTCTAATTGTTTTATGAAAAATTCTCGCTCAGGTCTTGGACCGACAAAACTCATCTCACCTTTTAAGACATTCCATAGCTGCGGCAATTCGTCCACCCTTGTAAGACGCATAAATTTTCCAAATTTTGTGACACGGTTATCATTTTTTGTAGCCCATTTTGGTCCATCTTTTTCAGCATCAGTCGTCATCGAACGAAATTTTACGATTTTAAAAGGTTTGTTTCCCTCACCAATTCTTTCCTGAATAAAAAATATCGGTCCTTTTGACTCAAGTTTTATAATAATCGCTGCAATAATCATAATCGGAATTACACAAACTCCTATTAATAGCGCAAAAATAATGTCTAATATTCTTTTGGCTTTTAAGTTGAAATTATTGTGGTAAATTTCAAAACCTGTATTTTCCAAAAACCACTTTGGACTCAGATGCGAAACTGGCAATTTATTTTCATACATTTCATAAAATTCTAAATAATTGTAATACTGAAGTCCCTTTAATTTATTTTTCAAAAGTTTGTCAACAATTTTTGGATTTATAAGTAAATTTTCTGTAAAATCGACAATTATATTTATTTTTTTTAAATCACAAATTTTTAATATATCATATCCGTAATCTTTTTTTTGAACATTTTTGTAATGCTCAATAAACCTGTATTGTTCGTCATTTTTTATGCTTTCAAGTAAATCTTGGGTATAATCATTTTCTCCTATAAACATAATTCTTTGTCTTTCAACAACTCCCACGATTATAATATATCTAAAAACAATTTGAAACATGGCGATTATTCCAAATAGAACTATCGCTTCATAAAATGTAAATATTTTAAAAAAATTAGCCACGGTGGCAAAAATAAAGTTAACTACACAGACAACCGCCATATCACGAAGACGGTATCTTCCAACTGCAATATTGTAAATATTTCCAACATAATATGCAATTAGCGCGACTCCAAATATTCCTATATTCCTGAATCCAAGTCCTCTATTTATAATAATAAGACCTATAAAGTAAACAACTATCGTAAGTATCCAAAATAATGCCAAATAATTTTTTCTAACACCACTCACTGTTATAATACACCTCTTTCTGATAATTTTTTAATATAATAAAAAGATAAACTTATTATAAACGATAAAAAAATATGCAACAAAATGAAATAACTATATACTTTCCATAACTTATCCTATTTTTTAAATAATTTTCACAAAAATAGACAAAAATTGGATGAATTAAGTAGATATCGAATGTCATAGCTGACCCAACTTTTACAAATTTTTTTAAACTTGAATTTTCATTCTTTAATTTTTTTTTTTCAAAATTTACTGCAAACTCAAAAATTATAACTGATATAAAAAATACAAATATCGAGTAATAATTATAAAAATAGTCAAACAGCTTGCCATCTTTTTTTGTGAAAATATAAGTAAAATAAATAATCATAGAATTAAACAAAAAAAACAGAACTGCACTTATTTTTTTATTTTTAAAAATCCTAATTTTTTTATTTCCAATCAAATATCCGAGTAAAAAATACCCAACATACTCACCAACCTGTTCATAAGTATTTATCTTTAACTTAAAAAAAGTGTTAAAAAATGGCATCAAAACCCAAAAAAATATCCAAACTGATATTAGATATTTTGTATTTTGAAAATTTTTTTCTTTATCCCAAAAAACAATTTTTCGTAAAATTGGTGTAATGAGATAAATTGAAACTATCATGTAAATATACCACAAATGATAATAAATTTTTCCAGTTAATAGCTGTTTTACAAAATTTATATAAAAACTTTTTTTGAAAAATAGATTATTTTCAAAACTGTTATTATGAAAAGTTATTGTGAAAAGATAAAAAATTATAGAGTAAATTAAAAATTTGGGGATAATTTTTAAAATCCGCTTTTTAAAAAATACTATTATTTTTTCATCTTTTCCAAGCAAAAAAAATCCACTAACCATCACAAAAATTGGCACGCAACTCCTACAAAAGCTGTCGATGACATTGGAAATAATCCATTCATAAGAAAGCTCGCCACTTTCAACTTCATAAAGTTTCCCGCAGACAATATGAATAAAAACAACCATAATTATTGCAACAAACTTTAACGTGTCAAATTTAGAAAATAAATCTTTATCTTTATTATTCATAAATATTTCTCCAGTTATTTTATTGTAATTAATTAATTAATTTTATCACAATTTGATAATTTTGTGAACCAACTATTTTTTGCTTAATAGAGTAAAAATTTTAGAGGTATATTTTTAGTTTAAATTTATTTTTAATTAAAAAATGTTATTCTATTCAACATTATTTTAATAATTTTATGGTTTAGATAAAGGGACTCAAAGCAGAATTTTTATTTATCTCTAAATATTTTACTCCGTCCAAAATCAAAAAAAATTTTGAAAAAACAGAAAAATATGGTAAAATAAGTTTGTAGAAAAAGTTACTACCACTACAAGAAATAAAAAAATGCTGATAAAATCCATTCAAAGTCAGTAAAAATAGGGATTAGGAGTTACGGAAAATACTAAAAAAATGGCAAAAAATAATAAAAATTAGTCAAAAAATTGCAATTTTAATGTCTGAAAAAATCTCTGTAACATTGATAAATAAAGGATTTTCTCGAAAATACAGGTTAAAGTAGTGAATCCATTAAAATAAGGATTGAAACTTATTTTTCACATATGTATAATGTATATCTATTAGTTAAAGTAGTGAATCCATTAAAATAAGGATTGAAACCTAAATCCATAAACATCGGTTTTCCATCTTTCCTTTTAGTTAAAGTAGTGAATCCATTAAAATAAGGATTGAAACTTTTAGGAATATCTTTCATACTGAATGTACCGTGCTCTCTTGTTAAAGTAGTGAATCCATTAAAATAAGGATTGAAACAGACTATCTAAAGAGTTTAAAGCTATACCAGCAGATGTTAAAGTAGTGAATCCATTAAAATAAGGATTGAAACGTATAATCTCTTTTTTCAAAGTCAATCTTTCCTTTGTTAAAGTAGTGAATCCATTAAAATAAGGATTGAAACTTATCTATATTTGTAGATACTTCATAATTTGTATTTACGTTAAAGTAGTGAATCCATTAAAATAAGGATTGAAACTTTTTCTTTTTTTCCTAATCCAAACATTTTTCTACCTCGTTAAAGTAGTGAATCCATTAAAATAAGGATTGAAACTATTACACAGATGTACCGATTTATTTAATGGTTAATTGTTAAAGTAGTGAATCCATTAAAATAAGGATTGAAACACATTGGTTTAGAATCCCAAATACCATTTTTAGTAAGTTAAAGTAGTGAATCCATTAAAATAAGGATTGAAACCTATTCAACAGTATCAACAACAACAAGGACAAGTACAGTTAAAGTAGTGAATCCATTAAAATAAGGATTGAAACTTAAATTTCCAATCTAATGTTAATGTATTTGTAGGTATTAGTTAAAGTAGTGAATCCATTAAAATAAGGATTGAAACGTTCTTGGTACAGAGTTGATATCGTATAATTTCACTTTCATGTTAAAGTAGTGAATCCATTAAAATAAGGATTGAAACGTTCTTGGTACAGAGTTGATATCGTATAATTTCACTTTCATGTTAAAGTAGTGAATCCATTAAAATAAGGATTGAAACCTTTCTCCTTTCCGATAGCACTCTGCCATCGGTGTAAAGAGTGTTAAAGTAGTGAATCCATTAAAATAAGGATTGAAACCCATAATTTTTAATTATTCCTTTAATTCTGTAACGTTAAAGTAGTGAATCCATTAAAATAAGGATTGAAAACTTATCCAATATGGATCTATATTCCCATAGTCCGTTAAAGTAGTGAATCCATTAAAACAAGGATAAAAAATTTTAAAATATTTAAGTACAAATAAAAAAACTCTATTTTGAGTTTTTTTTATTTTTTTATTCAATCCATAAAATTACTAAAATAATATTAAACAGAATAACATCTTGTAATCAAAAATAAATTAAAACTAAAAATCTTTTCTAAATTTTTCCCCCTATCTCTATCCTATTTGATGTTCAAAAAAAATTTTCATCTTTCTTTATTGACAAAGGAGCAAAAATGATATATAATTATATTTAAATATGAGCCTTTCCCACAAAGGACCGTTATCCGAATAAAATTTAATTGAAAAAAATAGGAGGATGAAGTGAGTAAATACACTAAAATGCAAAAAAAAGAAGAAGTTACAAGAAATTGGTATGAAATAGATGCCGAAGGAAAAATACTTGGTAAAGTTGCTGCAGAAATCGCAGTAAGACTTATGGGTAAACATAAACCAAGCTACACACCACATGTTGATGGAGGAGATTTTGTTATTGTAACAAATGCTGAAAAAATCGCAGTTACAGGAAAAAAATTATTAGATAAAAAATATTACAGACACAGTGGTTATCCAGGTGGACTAAAAGTTAGAAATTTGCAAGAAATGTTAGAAAAACAACCTACTGAAGTAATAAGAAAAGCCGTTGAAAGAATGTTACCAAAAAATAAACTAGGAAGTCAAATGATTGGCAGACTTAAAGTATTTGTAGGAAATGAACATGTACATTCAGCACAAAAACCAGAAAGAATAGATTTATAGGAGGTAAAAATTCGTGGCAAATAAAATTCAATATTTAGGAACAGGAAGAAGAAAAACATCAGTAGCAAGAGTAAGATTAATCCCTGGAGAAACAGGAGTTACAATTAACGGAAAAGATATGAGAGAATATTTTGGTGGAAGAGAAATCTTAGCTAAAATCGTAGAACAACCATTAGAATTGACAGAAACTTTAAACAAATACGGAGTAAAAGTTAATGTAAACGGTGGAGGAAATACAGGTCAAGCAGGAGCTATAAGACATGGTGTTTCAAGAGCTCTATTATTAGCAGACGCTGAATTAAGAAGAGCACTAAAAGAAGCTGGATTCTTAACAAGAGATTCAAGAATGGTTGAAAGAAAAAAATACGGGAAAAAGAAAGCAAGAAGAAGTCCACAATTCTCAAAAAGATAATTTTATTATTTTATATGCCCTTGGAAACATTGGTTTTCAGGGGTTTTTATTTTGAAAAAAGTATGGAAAAGTATAGAAGTGTATGCCTACAATATACACACAATATACAAGCAATATACAAAATACAAAGAGTGGACATGATTTTTGTAAACTTAACTTAATTTCCTATTTCATAAAAAAGAAAAAGACTAGAATTTTATCTAGCCTTATTTTTATAATTCAATCAACTTATCCCAAAACCTCTTCAACTTTTTTTGCCAATTCTTTGATATATTTATCCACAATTTCTTGTTTTTCCGCTTCAACCATCACTCTAATAAGTGATTCGGTTCCAGACGCTCTCACTAAGATTCTACCTTTTCCAGCAATCTCTTTTTGTTTTTCTCTTATAAAATCCATCAATTCTTTATTTGTTTCCCAAGTTGCCTTTTTCTCCTTAGAAACCATTATATTTTTAGAATCTTGTGGCCACAGTTTTATATCTTTTACTAATTCATTCAATGTTTTTCCACTTTCTAAAATTGCTGAAACTAACTGAATTGAGGATAAAACTCCATCTCCAGTCGTGTTGTAATCCAACATCAAAATATGTCCAGATTGCTCTCCACCAATATTTAGACCATATTCTTTCATTTTTTCAAGAACATATCTATCTCCAACATTTGCTCTAATTAATCCAATTCCTTGTTCGTCCAGATATTTTTCAAATCCCATGTTGCTTAGAACTGTTGTAACTACTTTGTTGTCATTCAAAAGTCCTCTTTTTTTAAAATATCTAGCGATTATAGCAATTACTAAATCTCCATTAATTACATTTCCTTCGTGGTCAACTGCAATAAGTCTGTCTGCGTCTCCGTCAAATGCAAGTCCCAAGTCAGCTTTATATACTTTTACAACTTCCTGCAAAAGCTCCGGATGAGTTGAACCACAGTTTACATTTATATTTTTTCCATTTGGAATGTTGTTTATTACGATAATGTCCGCTCCAAGTTTTTGATAAATTTTTGAAGCTACTCTATATGCTGCACCATTCGCTGCATCAATTACAATTTTCAAGCCTTTAAAACTTGTTTTCACAGTTGAAGCCAAAAAGTCCAAATAAATTCTCATATCATCTTCAACATACTTAAATCTTCCTAAATCATCTCCAGCAATTTGATGTTTCAATAATTTTTCCCTGTCTTCCATAAGCGCTTCTATTTCTTCTTCAACATTATCTGGAAGTTTATAGCCGTTTGAGCTAAAAATTTTAATTCCATTATCTTTTACTGGATTGTGTGAAGCAGAGATCATAATTCCCGCATCAGCTTTTAATTTTCTTGTCAAATAACAAACACCAGGTGTTGGAAGCACTCCGACAAAATCAATATGCACTCCCATTGAATTTAATCCAGCAGATAATGCTGATCTTATCATATATCCTGAAATCCTTGTATCAGTTCCCAAGATAATTCTTGGTTTTCCCGCTTTTTTTCTATGTTTTTTTAAATAATATCCAAGAGCAAGTCCCAAATTTCCAACTAAATCAATAGTTAAATCTTTGTTGGCTTCTCCACGCATTCCATCTGTTCCAAAATATTTTCTAGCCATTTTTATTACTTTTTATTCCTTTCTTTTTTCATTTTTTTCACTTTTTTTGTTGCTTTATTTTATTTTTTACCTTTCTTTTTTTTAAAAACTTAAAAAAAGAACTTGACTTTTCTTTTGTTCTATCTTTTTTATTAAATTTTTCATTTTTAGCTATAATTTCTTTTTCATTTATTGGCAAAACTATAGAAATTTTAGTTCCTTTTCCCATTTCAGAATCAATTTCTATTTTTCCGTTATGAATTTCAATTATTCTTTTCACAATTGCAAGTCCAAGTCCAGTTCCTCCAGTCGCTTTAGTTCTCGATAAGTCAACTCTGTAAAATCTGTCAAAGATTCGCTTCGTATCTTCTTTTGAAATTCCGACACCTTCATCACGAATAGAAATTACACCATTTCCATTTCTTATTTCTGACTCAATATAAATATTTGTATTTTCTTCCGAATATTTTGTCGCATTTTCAATTATCGCCCTAATCGCCTGTTGAAGCAAAGTTTCATCTCCGTTTATTTTAAAATTTTCTCCCTCTTTTAAGTGGATTTCGTGAGTTTTTGTTGAAACTTTTGTATCCAAATAAATTTGCCTAACCATTTCATTGGCATCAATTTCAACAAATTTTGTATTAATTTTTGTAATCTCACCTTTTGCCAAAAACAGCAATTTTTGAATTAAATTTCGCATATTATCAGTTTCGTTTATAATTGAATCGATTGATTCCTCAAAAATTTCTTCATTTGTAAGTCTACGCTTTTTAATTATTTCCGCATAACCCTTTATTATTGCAAGTGGCGTTCTAAGCTCATGCGATGCATCTGACACAAATTTTTTCTGATTTCCAAAAGAAATCTCAATTCTATCTAGCATCTCATTTATAATTAGAGTCAATGTCTGAAGTTCATCTTCACTTTTTGGAACTTCTATTCTTTGGCTCAAATCTTCACTTGTAATACTTTTTGCCGTTTTTATTACACTTTTAATAGGTTTTAAGATTCTTCTGCTGACTATTTTTGACACGATTATCGTAAGAACTGCTCCTATTATCGTAAATAAAATTACGAGATATTCCAGTCTTTTATAAATTTTATTTTCCTGTGAAATATTTTTTAATACATAGATATTGAAATCATAATGCTTTATATTTCTTGCAACTTTAAAAGCAAAATATTTATTTTCACTACCCAAGTCAATAGTTTTTCCATTTGCCTCATTTTCTCTTAAATTAAATTTTTCCAGCATTTTTACGATTTCTTCGTTTGTTGCACTAGCTTCTTCTGTATCAGTTCCACCAATTGTATTTATTGGAATTGCACTACTGTTATTTCTTTTCATTTCAAGAACGTACAGATAACCTTCTTCCCCAGGATTAAAAGGCTTTAAGTAAATAATTTTTCCTCCTTCCATAACTTGTGGGTTAAAATCAAATGTAAGTTCATTTGTTTTTCTTGAAAATACAGTAACTTTATCTAAAAAACTGTTTATATCTTCTATTTTATTTTGTGCCAAAGACACTAAATTTTTTTTTGACTGTCTTTGCAGTGAATATACTAAAATAACATTTGAAAATAATATCAATACCAAAAATAGAAGAACATAGTTCAAAGAAATACGGTCTTCTAATTTTAAATTTCTCATAATTTAACCCCTTATTTAAAGATAAATCCAATTCCTCTCACGGTTTGAATAAATCTTCTTTCGTAAGGTCTGTCAATTTTATCTCTCAAATATTTGATATATAAATCCAAAATGTTATCATTTCCAATATAATCAAATCCCCAAACTTCTTCTAATATTTTATCTCTCGATAAAACAATCCCTTTATTCAGAACTAAAAAGTCAAGTAATTCAAATTCTCTTTTAGACAGCTGAATCAAATCTTTTCCATAACCTCTAAAAATCTCATAAGTCGAATAATTTATGGTCAGGTCTTCAAATTCAAAAAGCCCTTTGTGATCGACCGCTTTTTTAGTTCTTCTTAATAAAGCTTTTATTCTTGCAAGTAATTCTTCATTTGAAAATGGCTTTGTCATGTAGTCGTCAGCTCCATAATCAAATCCAACCACTTTATCACTTATTTCATCTTTAGCTGTAAGCATAATTATAGGCACTTGCGAAGTTTCTCTCACCCTTTTACAAACTTCCATTCCGCTCATTTTTGGAAGCATTACATCTAGCAAGATTAAGTCATATGAACCATATTTAGCCATATTTAAACCTTCTTTACCGTCATATGCAAAAAAAACATCAAAACCTTCAAATTTTAATTCAATTTCAAGAAGTCTTGAAATTTTTGGGTCGTCTTCCACAACCAATATTTTTTCTTTCATCATTTATCACCACTTTTATTTTAATTTGTCAGAAATTTCATAAAAAAAATTTCAATTCGTTCTAATTATTATACCTTATTTTTTAAAATTTGTATACACTTTTATCTTTTTTTTATAATAATTTTTAGATAAAAAGTAATTATAAATAGATTAAGATAGATAATTTTTCTGAATTTTGCTTTTATTTTGTTAAATTTTCAATTAAATAAAAATTATAAAAATTTAAAATTAGAAATTTTCTTTATCCATATCGCTATCTGACTTTCCTTCTGGAAGTTTTATTCTTAATAAATCCATCGGTCCCATTTCAACTTCAGTTTCTATAATTGCAATCGTATTAGGATTCACATGATCTTCGTACTTTTCTTTTTTTGTATTGAAAAAGTTTTTTACTTTAAATTTTACAACTTCTGATTCTGGTCTCACAAGTTCCAATTCCTGCGTTGCAAAGACTTGATTTCTAATTTGAATTTTATATTTATTCGTATCAACTTTTTCTAACACATTTGCAATCAATCTGTATGTTTGACTATATGAAAGCCCAGTCTTGTAATTTTGATCTTTTTCAGTTGTAGGCCCCAAGAAAAACCCATTTGAATACTGTCTGTGGCTAATTGTTTTAAGCTCTTTTAGCCAGTCTTCATCAAATTTATAACTTCCTGAATAATAAGAATCTAATGCTCTTTTATACTGTTTTACAACTGTTGAATTGTAATAAATACTTTTCATTCTTCCTTCAATTTTTAGCGAATCCACTCCTGCTTCAATAATTTTATCAATAAATTCAATCGTACACAAATCTTTTGCATTAAACATAAATGTTCCATCTTCATTTTCTATAATATCATGCGCCCCAGTTTCTTCATGCCCTTCAGCAATAACTTTATAGTTCCAACGACAATCCTGTGCACAAATTCCACGGTTGGAATCTCTTCCGGTAAAATAGTTACTAAGTAAACATCTTCCCGAATAAGTCATGCACATCGCCCCATGAATAAACACTTCTATTTCAACATCTGGCACTTTTTCACGAATTTTTTTAATTTCGTTTAGTGACATTTCTCTTGCCAAAATAACTCTTTTAGCTCCCATCTCTTTCCAAGTTTTGACACTCATCCAGTTTGTATTATTGGCTTGTGTGCTGACATGTATTCTCAAGTTTGGCGCATATTCTCTAACTAGCTGAAAAACTCCAAGATCGGCTACGATTGCCGCATCTGCCCCATATTCCTCCAGTTTTTTTATAAATCTTGGCATATATTCAATTTCTGCATTGTGAGCAAAAATATTCAGTGTCACATACACTTTTTTTCCCAAGCTGTGAGCATAATCAATAGCTTGTTTTAATTCCTTGTTATTAAAATTAGAGGACATTCCTCTCAAATTAAAGGCATTTCCTCCAATAAAACAAGCATCCGCTCCAAAATGAAAAGCACTTTTCAACTTTTCCATATTTCCAGCAGGTGCTAGTAATTCTACTCTTTTTCTCTTTTTCATCTCTTCTCCTTATTTTTTTAATTGTTTGTCGTATCCAAATTTTTTTATTCAGACGGCGGTAAATATTTGTCACTCTTTATATTCAAAAATCTTTGATACGAAGCTTCAAATGATAATTTTACTGTTCCAATTGGTCCGCTTCTATGTTTTCCAATGATTAATTCCACCTCTTCACCTTTTTCATTCTCTTCGCTATTGTTATTATTATCACTGTTAGAAGATTCACTTTCTTCTTCATCATCAAAATTATTTTTTTTGTAATAACTGTCACGATATAAAAACATTACCATATCCGCATCTTGTTCTATTGCTCCAGATTCTCTCAAGTCAGATAACATCGGTCTTTTATCATTTCTCTGCTCCACTCCCCTAGAAAGCTGTGACAAAGTCAAAATTGGTATATTTAGCTCTTTTGCAAGAAGTTTTAGTGAACGGGAAATCTCTGATATTTCCTGTTCTCTGCTTTTTCTATAGCCTTCCTGCGGGCTTATAAGCTGCAAATAATCAATTAAAAGAAAATCAAGTTTTCCTTCCGATTTTAATCTACGTGCCGTTGACTTTAATTCCATCATATTTACACTTGCGGAATCTGAGATATAAAATGGCATTTCAGTAATCTCACCAAAAACTTCTCCCATTCTATACATTTCTTCACTCTTGAGCATATTATCTTTTAATGATTTCAACCTTATCCCCGCAGTAATTGATAAAATTCTGTCAAACAGCTGCTCATTTCCCATCTCCAAACTATATACCAGAACATGCTTATTTTGTTTTGCGACACTTATCGCAAGATTTAGTGCGAACGCTGTTTTCCCCATAGCTGGTCTAGCCGCAAGAATCATTAAGTCAGATCCATGAAGACCACCCGTCATCTGGTCAAAAGCAGAATATCCTGTAGGTATTCCACTTAATTCACTCGTCGAATTTTGATATTCATCCAATAACTTTAATTTTTTATCCGCTAATTCCCCAACTTTTATGATTTCCTGATGCTGCTTTTTTTTAGAAATTTCAAAGATTTTCTTTTCGGCATCATCTATGATCTTTTCTATACTATTATAACTATTTTGCGACAATTTTATAATTTCTTCTCCAACATCAATAAGCTGTCTTTGAATTGATTTTTCTTTTATTATTCTGGCATAAGTTGTCGCATTTGCCGCTGTTGAAACAACTTCTGTAAAATCATAAATGGTGTCTTCTCCACCGACTTCTTCCAAAAGATTATTTTTTTTCAAAAGTTCGATAATTACGAGAACTTCTATAATTTTCCCACTCTCGTGAGCCTTTTTCATCTCATTAAATAATATTTTGTGACTTCCCTTATAAAAATCTTCTTCATTTACGATTTCCAAAATTTCAGACATAATTTTTGGTTTTAAAAATATTGATCCAATCAATCCTTCTTCAGCTTTTATACTATATGTTTTTTCGGGTAAGCCATTTACTTTCTCATCAGTCAAATTCAAATCATCTATATCCATTCTTCCCCTTTGCCCCTAAAAAATTTATTTTGCTTCAACTTTTACTTTTATGCTTCCTTTCACTTCCGAATGAAGTTTTAATTCAACTATGTGAAGTCCCAAATCTTTCACTCTTGTATTACTTGAAATTTTCTTTTTGTCAATTTCAATATTTAATTGCTCTTTTATCGCTTCCGCAATTTCTTTTGCTCCAATTGAACCAAAAACTTTTCCATTTTCTCCAGCTTTAACTTTTAGCACAACTTCTTTTTTTGCAAGTATATTTTTTAATTCATTTGCTTCTTTTACATCTCTTGCGTGATTTTTTTCTATTTTTTCATTTTTTTTCTGCAATTTATTAATATTTTCTGGCGTTGCCAAAACCGCTTTATTTTTATTTAACAAAAAGTTATTGGCATATCCATCTTTTACTTCAATAATTTCGTCCTTTTTTCCTATTCCTTTAATTGTTTCTGTCAAAATTACTTTAATTTTCATATTAAAAATCTCCTTTTTATTTATTTTTGTTTTTAATTTTTTTATTCTTTATTTTTTCGCTTCAAAATTTCTCCCTCAAAAAAATCCGTCATCTTATCCAAAAATTTTTGGCTCTCACTTTTAACTTTATTTTTTAAAACTACGGCTTTCACTTCAATATTAGTTTTGCAAATTTTGTTTATTACTTCTTCTATTTCCTTCTTATCTTCCCCCATAATTTTATTTTTAATAAAGTCATTTTCAACTTCCACATAGAGCATATTTTTTTCCACTTTCAAAAAATTTGCATTTTGAAAATAAATTGAGAAAGCTGTATTCAAATTTTTCAATTCAGACATTATTCTTCTAATTTTTTTTCTAAAAATAGAAATATTAATATTTTCCTCAGACTCCAATTCTTCTTCTACAATCTCTTCTTTTTCTTTAGAAATGTCATCAACTTTTTCTTTTTTCTCAAAACTTTTTTTAGTTTCATTTGCTTCCTCTGAGTCAAAAGTTTTTGAGTTTCCATATGAGTTTTTTTCATCATCAACATCAAGATTTTCAAAATTTTCTAGTTTTTTTTCTAAAACTTTAACTCTATTATTTTTATATAACTCATGAATCAAAACATATCCAAGCAGTCTTTTGTCCTCTTCATACTTAAATTCATTTAATGTAAAATAAATTGAACTTATTGTATCGAGTAAAAAATTTACTTTAATATCTTTACTTTTTCTAAACTGCTCCTTCAAATAATAAGCAAAATCTTTTAAAAAATTTTCAATTACAACTCCGTCTTCCCATATTTTATCAATAAAATCGACAAGTTTTTCTTTATTTGCGAGAAAGATTAAATCTAAAAACTCTCTCAAAAGAATTTCAGGTACGACTCCCAATGCCTTTTGTGTCTTTAAAATATCAATTGCTTCTCCAGAATAGTTTGACACAACTTGCTCAAAAATCGAAAAGCTGTCTCTTGCACTTCCTTCAGACTTTTGATATATCAGATCCAGACTTTCTTCATCAATTTCAATATCTTCTTTAAAAGCAACTTTTTTTAACAATTTTATTATATCTTTTTTATCAATTGGTAAAAAATCATATCTTTGACATCGTGAAATAACCGTATCTGGAATTTTATCAATTTCAGTTGTAGCCAAAATAAATATTATATGTGACGGCGGTTCTTCCAATGTCTTTAAAAGTGCATTGAATGCTTCTTTTGTGAGCATATGAACCTCATCAATTATATAAATTTTTTTTCTTCCTTTTACGGGTCTATAATTTATCTTTTCTTTTAACTCCCTAATTTCGTCAATTCCACGATTGGATGCCGCGTCAATTTCCACCATGTCCATAGAAATCCCTTTACTAATTTCAACACAGTTCTCGCAAACTCCGCAAGGAGAATCTGTCACATCTTCACTGTTTAAACAATTTACCCCTTTTGCAATAAGTCTTGCAATCGTAGTTTTCCCAACTCCACGAGGTCCGTTAAATAAATAAGCGTGTGATAATTTATTTTCTCTCAAAGAATTTTTTATGGCACGAGTCACAAATTCTTGTCCCGCTATTTCATCGAAATTCTGAGGACGATATTTTCTATATAATGTAATATTCAATATTCTCACTTCTCATTTCTTTTTATGACTGTTTTTATTATATCATTTTTAATAAAATTTGTGAACCACAAAAAAATTTTAAATAAATAATAATATATAATACAAAAAAAATTGGCAATACAAACTACCAATTTTAAATTTATATTTTCACTTTATATTTTATTTTTTCATTTTTTGTAAAAAAGCTAATGCTTTGTCTATGTCAGCCTCATTTTTTTCATCTTGTACATATTCTATATATTTAACAGTATTATCTTTATCCAAAATGATTAATGCACGAGTAAGAAGACCTTTTTCTTTAATAAATAAACCGTTTTGCAGACCGAATTGATGATATTTAAAGTCTGAGATAGCTTTTATCCCGTTTATATCGTTTTCAGTACAAAATCTAGCTTGTGCAAATGGTGTGTCTTCTGTAACTGAATAAAATTTTATATCTGGATTCTTCTGAGCCTCGTCATTTAAAATTTTGGTTTGAATTGAGCAAACTTTTGTATCTAAAGAAGGCGCTGTATACAAAACTTTTATATTCTTATCATCAAAAATATTTTTTTCCTCCAATTTTGCATTTACAACTAATGGAACTTGAGTTATTTTGTCGCCAACTTTCAATTTTTTTCCAACGATTGTAATTGGCTCTTCACCCATTCTGATTTTTAAATCATTTTCTGATTTTAAACTGTCAATATATTCCAAATATTTTTTATCTATACCTTTTACTTCTTCAGTTTTACTTTTAGTCTTATTCCCACAAGAAACTATTGCAAGTAAAATTAAAGAATTTAAAATTATTTTTTTCATTTGATTTCTCCCTATTTCAAATTTTAATTTTTTTTATTATATCACTAAAAATTCTTTCTTGCAAATACAAATGTTTTTAAAACAAAGAAAAATATTTAAAGCTAGATTTTTAATTTCAAATTTTTTAAAGTTATCCTTAATTACAAGATGTTATTTTGTTTAGTATAGTTTTTTCTTTTTTTACATAAGGGGAAAGGACCGCCATTTCCCCTTATAATCCCCACGCTCGTCTAAGAATTTTTTTGAAGTAAAGCCGAAACTCACTTCGTTCAAACAGTCGTCTTTACTCCAAAAAAATCACGACACTTTTATATAGTAGTAAAATTTAAACCGTCGGAGCATTTTTATGTGCTGACAAAACTGTTTGAGCACGATTAGTGCGAGTTTTTTGTCAGTGCATAAAAATGACGAAGACTAGCCGGGGTGCAGGGGTGCAGCGATGAGCACTTCTGCTTAAAAAAGGATATTGAAAAATTTTTATTTTAATAATTTCATAGATTACATAAGAAACCTAAATTAGAAATTCTTTTATTTACCTCTAAATATTTTATTTCATTATATTTTTTAATAAATATATTTTAACTACAAATGTAATCTTCTTTTAAATTCTTCCCTATACGATTTATATGAATATCTTAAAAGTATATTTAGAATAAAAAGCGGAATTGATGAAAATATTGACCAGGTCATTTTCCGGCTTATTATAAATTCCAACACCAATAAAAATATTCCGACAAAAAAGATAAAAAAATTTAATATTTTTAATTTATCTGATTTATGCTTGTCCCAAACAAATGAAAAAATTAATCCAATTACAGTAAATGCCACAACAATCGGAATTCCTAATTTTAAGCTCCAAGTCAAAACTTTATTTCCATAATCCAATATCAAAAAATAACTGCTAAGTCCAAAAAAACTAATAAATAAATTTGTTCTCATTCTATAAGAATCAAGTAAAATAAATAAAAATAAATCAAAAATTAAAATTGACGGAATTGTGTAATATGCCCATTTCATTTTATGGTACATTATCATATTCTGAAAAAATACTTCTAAAATTGGAATTATTGAAATTGAAAAAAAAGACAAAAATACCGTTTTTTTTATTTTTTTCATTCTCAATTCATAAAAATTTATGTTTATTTTTGGATACTCACTTTCATAACTGATTTTTTCTAAATCGTCCAACTGTGGTACAGGAGTTTCACACAGAGGACATTTTTTTACGCCATCTTCAAGTTCTACGCCACATTTTACACAATACATCTCATTTTCCTTTCTTTATTTTTTTTTAATGATTTGTTATAATTTTTGACCTTATTCCCCGCTTTCGCAAATAAATAAAAAAATCTCGTTCTATTTCGTAATTTGTAGTCAGATTCCCAAAGTTTATATATATTTTTTTTGTATCGCTAATTACTCCAACTTTTACTTTACATCTCTTGCTAGGCGGTGGCAAAAATCTAAATCCCAAAATATATTTTTTGTATTTCGGCTCAGTTCTAAAAATTCCCAAATTTGAAAATCCCGTCGTATATCCCCGCTCACCGTAATAATCAAAAATAAATGGAAAAAACATTCGCTTTATAAAATACGGGACTATTTGTATTAAAATATTCTCAACTGGATTCATCGCTTTATAAATACTTTTGTAAAACTCCTTTTCATTTATTTTAAGAGCAAAATAATTATCCAAATATGTGATGATTTCCGAGAGCGAATAAGTCCCAAGACTTGCATCAATGCTTGGTGTTATGTTCATAAAAAAATTTCTGTAAGTATTTTCACAAAAAATTTTTCTTAAATCCACAGGAACACCAATAACAATCGGATTTTTCGCACTTGAATATCTATCAAGCAAAATTTTAAAATAAACAGCGAGTAAATATTTTCCAATTGTTGTGTTATGTTTTTTACTTTCTTTTTTTATTTCACTCAGAAGAATTTCTCCTGTCGTTATATGATACTGACCTTTTTTTAATATCTTTAGCGGCAAATGAAATGCTGATTTTATTGTCACTTCTTTACTCACTTTTCGCAAATACTTTTCATATGAATTTACATATCCATCTTTTTCAACATTTTTGACTTCTTCAAAATTTTTCTTTTCTTCCACAAAAATTTTCATTTTGTTTTTTACAAAAAAATATTTTTCTTCTAGATATTTTTCTATTAAATCTCTAAAAAATATCATAGCTCCCCCGCCATCAGTCAAAAAATGAGCGATTTCCACCGAAAGTTTATTATTATAATAAATTATTCTCAAAGGATTATTTTTTTGAATATTTGTACATGGATAAGTTTTTTCTTTTTCAAGCATAAATCCAGTATTTTTTTCTTGAAGATAGTTCCAGAAAATTCCCTTTTTAAGCTCTGAATTAAAAAATGGATATTTTTTTTCCAAAAAAGGTAATATTTTCTGTAAAACTTCCAAGTCAACATTTTCCAAAAATTTAACGGAAAGTCTAAAGCAAGTTGTTCTACCTTCACTTATGATAGAAGAATAAGTTTTTGCAAAAGCGTCTAATTTATACCAAACTTTTTCATTCTTTCTCATTCTTTTCCAGCCTTTCTAATTTATAATTTCCAATTTTTGATTTATAATTTAATAATTTATAACTTTTAATTTTTAAAAAAAATTTTTTAGTTTTATATTATTATACAACGATTAATTTTATTTTTCCACACTTATATTTTTTATAACAAAATGGAACTATAAACTATAATTATAATATTTGTTTTGAATTAATTAGTTTTACCTCATAATCGTACTTTTTCTATTTTTTTCATAATAAGTATGTTGGACATAATATGCAAAACTATGATACAATGACAACAACAGGAGCTTCATCAGGAACGTCATCAGGAAAATCTCCTAGAGTTACAAACATTGGATTTAATCAAGATGATAGAAATAAACAAGAAGTAACTAGAAATACAGTAGTTGGAAATGCTGAAATAGATAAAACTTCTGAAAGTCCAATAAATAGGGATGTTATGAAAACTAATGAAGTTACAAAAGATTGCAGTGTTCGAGAGATAGTCTATTGAGTATGCTACTAATCCTGGTAAGTTGAAAGAAGATTTGAGTAAGATTAAAGATAAAATAAAAGACGTTACAAAGGCATTGGATAATTTAATTCATGTTTCAGAAAAAGAACTGGATATGCAGAGTTAAAATTTAAACCTGATGCATTCACTCGTCAAAAATATAATCTGCAAAAAATATATTAGAGAGGTAAAATGATGAAAAAATTTATAGTTTTTATAATTTCATTAAATTTACTGGGTAGTGAGTTTAAAAAAATGGATGACAATTTTACTAGGAAAATGGATTTAAAATATGAAGAATTTATCTTAAAAAATGTTAATCATAAAGACTTTATCACTATTTCAGAAACATCGGGAAATATTATTATCTTTTTTAATCAGGAGAAAGAAATTAACAAAATCGTTTATTTTAATAAAAATAATAAAATAAAAAGAGAAGAAATTTATAAAAACGCAAATATTTATAAATTGAATATAGCAAGATATTTATATGGAGAAAATCTGAATGAACAATCAAATATAAAAACTGGTATTGAAAAGGTTATAGAATATTATAATTATGAAAAAAATAAAATAAGAAAAATTATAATATTTTCTGGATTAGAAAAAGAATTTGAAATAGAATTTGATGAAATTGGCAATGTAAAGAATATTCTAAAAGAAACGGAGCTAAAAAAATGAAAAGGGTTATTTTATTAATAATATTCTCAATAAATGTTATGTATTGTAAAGAAAAAAAAGTATTTGGTATAAAACCTGATTATCCTTATGAGGGAATAATAATCAATCAGATTTTTCATAGTTCAGATAATGAAGATTATTTAAAAAACCTAACAACAGGTAGTACACCATTATATTATGATGGAAAAACAAATACTTTTATTCATAATGTATATAATCATCATACTATGTATTATTCACATGATTTCGTTTTAAAATCTAAAAATTATGTTGAAAAAAAAGCTCAGATATATTTTAGGAAAAACAATTATCCAGAAATTCATTGTTTAAATAATTTAGATGAAGAGTCAAAATCAAAAGTATTAAATTTTTTTTCATTTGACATTGAAAAATATTATATGAATTTATATCCAACTTGCATAATAAAGAAAGATAAAGAAAGTAATATTTTGTTTGGAAAATGGGAAATTGAAAATAATAAAGTCTCCCTTGAACTACATTATAATAATTTTGAAATAAGAAAAATATCTAAAAAAAATAATGAAATATTTAAAATTATAGAAAAAATTGATTCAATGAAACAAGAAGAAGGTTATTATTGGGTTCCAGATTATAATTTTGAATATACAATATTTACTCCTAATAAAATATTGCATAAAAAAGATATCAGTCTTTCTGAAGATGAAGAAAAATTGATTAACACTTTAAAAATATTATTTAAAAATGAATTTCTAAAAGAATATTGGTGTAAATCAAGAATTTTTAATAGTTGTATTGACGAAAAAAATGAGCAGTCAAAAGATTAAATAATAAATAAAAAATTACATTTTAAAAAAGAAAAAAGATGTCAGAGAATTATTTTACATTGCACCTAAATTTTGGGCACAAAATAGGAGATGCAGTTTTTTTACATTTTTTCTGTATTCCAAATATTGATTTTTTTGAGCTGTATAGATGTTATACGAGCTTTTTAAATGATATTTTTTATGGTTAGATAGAATATTTCTAAAATTCATAGTAAAAGAACAGTAAAACTAAAATTTTTAATTTTTTTCTTTAAAATAGATGAAATTTTTGTTGTGAGATAATACATATGTGACAAGAGTATGTAAAAAAGAAAGATTTCTGGAAAGCGGTGAAACAATAATGATTATAAAAGACTATAGTGAAGCAAAAAAAATATTTTTACATTATAATGGAAGTTATTTTCATATGCAAAGAGAGGAGTATCTTGATCAATATATGAAATTTAATATTTCAAAAAAAGAAGAAAGAAAATGGTTAAAAGAAAAAGTAGAGAAAATACTATCAACAATAAGTGAAGTGAAGAATATAAACTTAAAATATGATAAATACTGGAATATTCTATATATATTAACTGAAACTTTAGAAGATAATCATCTTTTAGATAAAACAATAAGTGCGTTTGAAAAAGATTTAAAATATCTAGATATATTTTCAATTAACATGATATTGGAAATGATTCATGATAATAAAAAAATATGGAAAAATTTTAAAAAGAAATTAAAAAAAATAATACAAAATAATGATATAAGTAAAAATGAAATTATATCGAAAGAACATAATAAATTAAAGGGAATTCAGTTTTTGACAGAAGATGAAGTAATAAAAAGATACAGAGAAATTTTATCTAAATTACAAAGTTAAATATTAAAATTTTTTTTAACACATAATAAAAAATAACATAATCGTCGCTACAAGAAAAGGAGCGACAGTTCTTGAAGAAGGATCTGATGGAGTATTCCGAGTTCTTAAAAATGTGACAAAACCTTCAAAAAATGTATCTAGGAGACTGCCACATAATACAACTTCCAGCACAACAGAAGTTACAGGCCATACAAGAAATGTTGAAAGAATTACACAGACAGCAGGAAATGCGGCTAAAAATTTAAAAACTCCTGCTATAGAATACAAAGCTCCTTCCAAACCAAATGCTGTTGAAAAAATAACAACAAATATAGAGATAACTGGTTCAAAAGGCAAAAATGTTGAAATCATAAAAAAATAGATGGGAACTCTACCATAACAATAGAAAAACATATGTCAGACATACTGCCAGCATACATAATTGACGATATAGCAAAAGGCGGAATGGGAAGAACTTTAAGAATAGGAAACGGAAGTTATCTTGAAAATTATGGCGGAGGAAAGGCTTCAAATGAAGTGCCACCATTTGTAAACAGGGAAAATATTCATAGAAATAACAGTACTCAAAATTATGAATTTAAGTCTCAAAATAATGGCTCAAGTGGTTCAAATAGCGGAGGTGGAGGAAGTGGCTCTAAAAAAAGTATTGAACCTCCTGTGAAGGATAATAGCAAGATTTATACATTGGAATCACAAAATGCAAATTGGAAACTTAAACCAGAAATTCCAAGAACAGCAGTAAAAAATTCTGAAGGTAATTATACATTAGGTAGAGGTAATGAGTGGAGTGTAAATAATACTGTAACTTCTGTTAAAAAAATGGAAACTTCCGGTTTAAATGATGTATACAAGGTTGAGATAAATAATGGAATCACACCTAATTATGCGATAGTTAATGGGCAAAATTTTTTAACTATGAAAGAATACAATAATATTGCTACTAAAATGTCTAATTCTATAAAACCTTTAGAAGCTATAAAAGATCCTGTTTTAAATGTAGATAAAATAAGAAGTTTTCTAAAGACTCATGAATCAAAATATTTAAAATCAAGTTACAAAGCGGATGATTTATCAATTGCAACTGCAAAAATTGTAACAACTGATGGTAAAGTAGAAAATATTTTATCAGTTAATGGTAAAGCATGGAATGGGAATGCTCCAAAAGAAGTTACTATTAATAATGTGAAGTACAAGGTTATTATTAAGGACAGTGAATCAGTAAAGACATATACAGGGATTTCTCGAAATGGGAATAAAGTATCGAATCTAAACCATGCAGAGAAGAAACTGGCAAGCTATATTCAGGATAATTATTCAGGTAAGGGGGTAAAAGTAGATATTGGAGTCCAGAATACATCAAAAGAAGTGAGAGGTATGTGTCCAAACTGTAATTCTTCAATGTTTGATTTTGCAAAAGATAATCCTGATATGAGAATAACCATTTATGAAGGAACAACAGGAATAAATCCGTAAGAGAAAGGAAGACAAGATGAATAAAAGATACATGGATATACTAAAAGAATATCTAAAAAAAAACGAAAGAAAGGCAATAGGATACAGTGAAGAAGAAATAATTAAGATTGAAAAGCTGTATGATATAGAAGCAAAAGGAGATTTCAGGGAGTTCTTAAAATATGCCGGAAGATGTGGAGGAGGATTACTTGAAGATTATACAATAATTCTTTATAGAGAACTTTGGAGTATACAGTCTTTCTTAAGAAAAAATTATTTTGGATTTATAGATGATGAAGATTTTGAAGAAAAAGTATTTTATGATGAACTGAAAAGAAAGCCATTCATATTTTCAATAGAAATGGAAAACTATTATTTTTATATAAGGACAGCAGATGATGATTTAAAGGTATACTGTTTTGATGAGAATGAAGAAAAGATAAAGGATACTGGAATGGATTTTAATGAATACATGGTTGATTTAGTAGAAAGATACAATCCTGAATTAAAACCTATATTGGAAATTCCATCAATAGGAGAACTTCTGGTACAGTGTGATACATCTGAAAAAAGAATTACAGGATTAAGGGAAATAAGGGAATATATATCTTCAGAAAGAAAAGAAAACAAAGAGCTTTTTATCCTTCTTGAAAGATATCTTGAAAAGAACAGGAAGGAATTTACAGGATACAATGATGATGAGATAAGAGGAATAGAAGAATTATATGATATAGAAGTGAAGGGAGATTTCAGGGAATTTTTAAGTATAGCAGGAAAAAGTTTGGGAGGATTGTTAGGAGAAGAAGAATTGTCATTATATAATGACTGGAGTATAAGAGAAAGAATAGTGTTACAATATGATTTTCAGGAATATGTACAAAAAGATAAATTTCGTGGAAAAGGAAGAGATGGTAAACCTTTTATAATTGACTTAAAAAGTAATTCTGAATACATTTTTATAACTACAAGGGATAATGATTTAAAAGTATATCATTACAGCAGAGAGAACAGGACTTTAAAGGAAACAGGAATGAATTTCAGTGAATATGTTGCAGATTTAATTAAAAGATATAATCCGGAACTTGAAGAGTTAAAAGATGTTTCAGTATCTGGAGATATTATAAACATATAATAAAGTTTTCTTCATTTCTGAGTGATAGTTTAGTGAAAAGCTAAAGAACTGTTATATTAAAATAATACAAAAAAGTTTGAACTTAGGAAATAAAAAGAAAGGTAAGTTAATAATAGAGGGGATTGGAGTGTACCCAAAATCTTGGACAAATAATTTGAAAACTTGTTTTCTATTTATTAAAACTTAGTTTAAGAAAAGTAATTTGAAAAAAGTACATAGATGAATTTAAAATGTTAATTTTAGAATTATTAGAAGAAGGAAAAATAGAAATTATAAAAAAATAAAGCTATATTTTCAAATAATCGTTGTTGTAAAAGACAACGGTTATTTTTCTCAAATTCTTCATATATTCAAAATAATTAATACAAAATATTTTGATTATATCAAATTCACTCATATAACTCTTGTAAGTCAAAATTTTCATTCAAGACATAGGGTTTTGGTTTTATACTAAAAATGAATTTTTTGAGCTGTATAGATGTTATACGAGCTTTTTAAATGATATTTTTTATGGTTAGATAGAATATTTCTAAAATTCATAGTAAAAGAACAGTAAAACTAAAATTTTTAATTTTTTTCTTTAAAATAGATAAAATTTAAACAAGACAAAATCATTTTTTTTTGTTATAATTAATATAAATCACAAAAAGAAAGCGAGAACGAGAAAAATATGAAAAAAATCATAGGAATTAATCCTGTAACAGAAGTTTTAAAATCCGATAAAAACATTGAAAAACTTGAAATTTATAAAAAAGTTAAAAAAGAAACTATAAAAAATATTTTAAATTTAGCAAGTAAAAAAAATATAAAAGTTTTTTATAACGACAAAAGAAGTGAAAATTCACAAGGTGTCGTCGCAATTATCTCAGATTTTGACTACTATGTTGACCTAAACGCATTTTTGGAAAAAGTTTTGAGAAAAGAAAAATCAAAAATAGTAATTTTAGATCAAGTTCAAGATCCAAGAAATTTTGGTGCAATAATCAGAAGTGCTGAATGTTTTGGAGTTGATGGAATAATCATTCAAGACAGAAATAGTGTAAAAGTGACAGAAACAGTCGTAAAATCATCGACAGGAGCGATAGAACACATGGATATTGTAAAAGTTACAAATATCTCAGATACAATTGATAAATTAAAAAAATATGGATATATGGTTTATGGTGCTGAAGCGAATGGAGAGTGCTACTACTACGAAGAAAAATATCCAAATAAAGTTTGTCTTGTACTTGGAAGCGAAGGAAATGGAATGAGAAAAAAAGTTAGAGAGCACTGTGATAAAATTGTAAAAATTCACTTAAATGGAAAAATCAATTCTTTGAATGTATCTGTCGCAGGTGGAATTTTACTTGCTGAGATGTCTAAATAAAAAATTATATATAGAAAAAGAAGGAGAAAAAATGTCAGTTGGAATTGAAACATTTATAACATTTGGAATATATTTATTATTTTTAATAGGAATAGGAGTATATTTTTACACAAAAACAGATACACACGAAGATTATGTGCTAGGCGGAAGAGGTGTTGGTTACTGGGTTACAGCAATGTCAGCTCAAGCCAGTGATATGAGCGGATGGCTGCTTTTAGGACTACCTGGAGCTGTTTATTTATCTGGATTAAAGCAAATATGGGTCATTGTAGGTCTTACCATCGGAACATATTTAAACTGGAAATTCGTTGCGCCAAAACTTAGAACTCAAACGGAAGAACACGATGCACTGACAATTCCTACATTTTTATCAAGAAAATCAGATGACAAAAAAGGATATGTAAAAACTTTTTCTGCAATTGTAATATTATTTTTCTTTACAATTTATTCTGCTTCGGGTTTGGTTTCAAATGGAAAATTATTTGAATCACTGCTTGGAATTGACTATAAATTAGGAGTTTTACTAGGTGGTGGAACTATTATTATTTACACTTTTTTAGGTGGCTATCTAGCTGGAGTTTGGACTGATTTCTTTCAGGGAATACTTATGTTTTTTGCAATAATTGTCGTTCCTGTCGTTGCATATTTCGTAGTTGGCGGAAATAAAGGAATTGAAACTGCCATGGTTCAAAAACATATTTCTTTAAATCTTTTAAAATATCCTGAAGCACTTAGTTTACCTGTCATTATTTCAGGACTTGGATGGGGACTCGGATATTTTGGACAGCCGCACATAATTGTAAAATTTATGAGTATTAAAGATGTAAATGAACTTTGGAAAGCACGGCTTATTGCAATGGTGTGGGTCATCATTTCCCTTGTCGGCTCAATTGCAGTTGGACTTACAGGAATGGCACTTTATCCTGATATAAAAACAATTTCAGGTGATGCTGAAAAAATCTTCATTTACATGATTGGCGGACTTTTCAATCCTTGGGTTGCAGGAATTTTGTATGCTGCGATTTTATCAGCCATAATGTCAACAATTTCCGCACAATTATTGGTTGCTTCAAATACTTTGACGGAAGATTTTTATAAATACATTGTAAAGAGAGAAAAAAGCCACAAAGAGCTTATTTGGGTTGGAAGAATATGTATAATTTTAATTTTTATCGTTGCAACAATTTTGGCAATGAATCCAAATTCACAAGTTTTATCACTAGTTTCATACGCTTGGGCAGGTTTTGGAGCTGTATTTTCTCCTGTTATTTTATTCATTTTATACAAGAAAAATTTACATTGGAAAAATATATTAATTTCAATGCTTATCGCAACTGTCACAGTTATTTTCTGGAATCAAAGCGGACTTGGAAAAACAGTCTACGAAATCGTTCCTGGATTTATAATAAATTCTTTAACTTTGTATATTTTGGAAAAATTCAGTGAAAAAAATTCTTCAAATTAACTATAAAAATTTTAAATTTGTTAAATAATATTTTATTTAAATAAAATAAAAAATTATCTTGAAATGACAGGAATAAAAATATTTCTGAAATTTTAAGATAATTTTTTTATAATTTTTTATTTATAATTTTCATTATTTCATCATTAATTTCTTCAATAGATTTTAACTTTCCATTATTTACGCAAGAAATTATTTCCCAGCTATATTTTAGTGCAAGGCTTTTTGCCGTTTCATATGATTTTCTCAAATACTCTTTATCTTTTTCATGAATATCCTTTTTAATTTCTCCAGTTATTTTATTTTCCCGATTTTTCATAAGTTCATCACTAATTTCAAAAGGAATATCCAAAAAAAACACAATATCAGGCTTAGGCAAACCAATTTTATTCCACTCTAAATCGACTAACCATTTCAAATATTTTTCTTTTTCAATTTCGTTATCTATTTTTGGAACTTGATGAATCATATTTGAAATTGTATATCTGTCACTTACAACTATTCCTCCACCGTTATAAAAATTTTCCCACTCCATTTTATAAGAAGCAAATCTATCGACTGAATAAAGAACTGAAGCCGCATAAGCATTCACACTTTGAGCTTTTTTTCCAAATTCACCCGCAAGATACATTTTTACTGGTTCCGAAGCTTTACTGTCATAATTTGGAAAAGATATTTTTTTTATTTTTTCTTTTCCTTTTAATTTACACAATTTTTTATATAACAATTCTGTCTGTGTCTGCTTTCCACTTCCATCCGTTCCTTCAATAATTATTAATTTTCCCATCTTTCTTTAATTCCTTTTTCTATAATTTTTTTTATATTATATTTTTTTATATTATAACATATTTAAAAAATTTTTTCTAAAGTTTAAAAATAAAAAAAAGAGACTGTTCTAAAATTCAACTTTTAGAACAAAGTCTCTAATTTATTAATTATTCAAACTATATGGTCCTTGTTTCAAGCTATTTGTCGCATTTTTTGGATTTGTCAATAAAGATTTATAGCTAAAAAATATACTTCCTTTGACTGCTGGATAATTTCTGTTAAAATTAATTTGATTTACCAATTCTTTTGCATTTTTCCATTCATTTACTTTATAGGCAGCTTGTCCTATGTATAAATCAGTATTTGTTTCAGCTGCATATTTACTCCACCATTTTACTAAAGTGTTGTATTCAGCAACTTTAAATCCTTGATTCCAGTAGATTTGCGGTGCAACATAGTCAATCCAGTGGTTATTCATCCAAAGTAAAATATCTGCATACAAATCATCATAATTTTGAACTCCAGCTTTCGTTGCAGAACCTCTTGCGGGATCTGTTGAATCATTTCTCCAAACACCAAAAGGACTTATTCCAAATTCCACATTAGGATTTTCTTTTTTTATTTCTTTGTGCAATTTTTCAATCAGTGTATTTATATTATTTCTTCTCCAATCTCCAACATTCGAGAATTTTTTCCCATATTTTTGATATTGTGCAGAATCTGGATATTCTTCATTTTTCACTTTATATGGATAAAAATAATCATCCATATGAACTCCATCAACATCATAATTTTTTACAACTTCAACAATACTATTTACAACATAATTATTAACTTCTGGAATTCCAGGGTTTAAGTAAACTTTTCCACCATATGTCACGGTCCATTCAGGTTTTTTCTTACCAATACTTTCACTTGATAACTTTTCTCTTCCACCAGTCGCAGTAAGTCTGTAAGGATTAAACCAAGCGTGAAACTCTATTCCTCTTTTATGAGCTTCTTCCACCATAAATTTTAATGGATCATATCCAGGATTTACTCCTTGAGTTCCAGTTAAATAACGAGACCAAGGTGCGTATTTCGATGGATAAAAGGCATCAGATTCTGGTTTAATTTGCACAAATACGGCATTCATATTCCAACTTTTTACATTGTTAAGAATTGAAATAAACTCCGCTTTTTGTTTTTCTACACTAAGACCTGGTTTTGACGGCCAATCTATATTACTTACACTTGCAACCCACACACCTCTCAACTCTTTAGGTTTTGCTATTTTTGCATTATCTATTTTTGTTGCATTCTTATTTCCACTAACTACTAAATTAGCGGCATTTAGCGACGTTACTGTCAAAATTGAAATTACTAATAATGATAATTTTTTTACTATTGATTTCACTAAAAAACTCCTTTCTGAATATGTTCTTCACTATAATTTTAATACATTTATTGAATTTTTGCAACTTTTTTTCAGATTTTTTACAAGATTATAATATATTAAAATCAATTAATACTGGCAAGTGATCAGAAAGTTTTGTTTGAATAACTTTAAAATTATTTATTTTTATTTCTTGTGAACAAAGTATAAAATCAAGTTCTTTTTTAGGTTTCCAACTTGGAAAAGTTGGCTGTGAATTAACATTTGAATTTTTTAATCCTGACGCTTTTAAAAACATCGCAAGTTCATCATATCCCCAAAAAGCATTAAAATCTCCAGCAACAATCACAGGCTTTTTCGCACTCTTTACCAAATCATAGAGCTGAACTATTTGTTTTTGGCGAGTTTTTCCTCCCAATGCCAAATGTACTAAAAATACTATCACTTTTTCAGTTTCAACTTCGATTATCAATTTTTTCATTCCACTGTCTAAATAATGAAATTTTTTCTTCACTATTTCACTTTTTGAAAGCAAAGCATTCCCCTGTTTACGAACCATAGGAAATTTCATATATTTTGAATTTTCTTCGTATTTATACTGAAAAACATTGTTATTTCTCGTAATTCTCGCAAGGACGGCAGCCTGATTTTTACTTTTCATTCTAAAAGAACCTAAATCAACTTCTACAAGTCCCACTATATCAGGTTTATATTTATTTATGAGACTTCCAATTTTGTGAATATGCCAGTTTGAGCGGCCTAAGTATCCTCTGATATGCTTAAATGGCTGATTTAGATATTTTCCTGTCCCATAGCGTATATTATACAAGAGAAATTTCATTTTTATCACTTCTTTCCGCTAACCTTTATTTTTTGACTATTCCCACTCCATCGCCAAACGGCAGCAAAACAAAATTATACTCGTCATTTAATTTTTTAATAAATTCATTCAATCTTTTTACAATCGTTTTATATCTTTTTGGAACTTCTTCCTTAGATTTTGCCACAAATCCACGAAATACAATGTTGTCAATAAAAATTATTCCATTTTCACAAAGCAGCTCATAACACATTTCAAAAAATTTTGAATACTGACCCTTTGCCGCATCTATGAATATAAAATCATACTTTACATTTTTATCTAATTTGGGTATTTCTTCCAGCGCATCTCCCATAATTAAATTATTTTTTTCAAATATCCCCATTTTTTTGAAATTCTCAATCGCTTTTTTATAACGAATTTCATCAATTTCTATTGTGGTCAAAAATCCACCATTTTCATTTGCAATTTGTGCCAAGAAAATCCCTGAATATCCAGTCGCAGTTCCAATTTCTAAAATTTTTTTTGACTTTTTATTTTTTGCAGCAAATATCATAAAATTAAGTACATCATCTGTAATTATAGGTACTTTTTTCTCCAAACTTTCTTCTTTTATTTCTTTTATAATCTCATATTTTTTTGATTTTTTATTTTTATAGTAAAACAAATCTTGCGCATATTTTGATAATTCATTAAAATTTTCTATCATATTTTTCCTTTTTTATTTTTTATAGCATTTCTCCCATTTTAAAAATTGGAAGCATAACCGAAAATATTATTCCACCGATTAATATTCCGATAAAAATTATCGAAAATGGCTCAAACATTTTTAAAAGCCATTTAATTTTTTCATTTACTCTTTCATAATATATTTCGTTCAAATTAAAAAATGAAATTTCCATTTTTCCAGTTCTCTCGCCTATCGTTAAAAAACTTCTGTATTCCACATCAAAAAAAGTTGTATTTTTAAATGATTTTTGTATACTTTCCCCCTTTTCAATTTTTGAAATAATTTTTTTCAATTCTTTATTTAAAACATTACTTTTAGAATTTGAACACATTTCTAAAGATTTCACAAACGATATATTTGTATTAGTTAAAGAATACATATTTCTTGTGAAATTTAACACACAAATATCTTTATACATCTTCCCAATTATTTTTAATTTTAAAAAAAATTTTTCAAAATCTTCTTCATTTTTCTTTTTAAAATAAAAAAACAAAAAATATATAAAAACCATCACACCAAAAAAAGCAATCCAATATTTATCAAAAATTTTACTCATATTTATAACAGTTTTTGTAATTTTGGGCAAATCTTGTCCAATGTCCGAATAAATTGAAACAAATTTTGGAACAACAAATTTTAATAAGATTGCAACTATTATAACTGCTGTAACAATAACCGTAACTGGATAAATACTAAGTCCTATAATATCTTTTTTTATTTTTTGGTTAAACTCATATTTTTGATACAAATTTTTAAAAACTAATTCCAAATTTCCAGTCTGCTCTCCAATTTTTATCATTTCCAAAAATTCTCTTTCTTTAACAATTTTATAAAATGCTTTAGTTAAAGGGACTCCCTGTTCTATTTGTGCTTTAGTTTTTAAAATTTTATTTTTCATTTCGCTTTTATAATTTTGAGAAACAATCGTAAGTGTATCAATCAAGCTAATCTTCCCATTTAACAAATAATATACACTTTTTGTAAATGTCAAAAGTTCCTTTTCAGTTATTTTCCCCACAATAACTCCCCCCTTTTAAAAAACTTTTTTATTTTTTATTTGTATTTTTTTATTTTTGTTCTAAAGCAATTTTTCCTAATGCAATTGATCCGACAAACCCAGCTTCATCACCTAATCCAGGATAGACAATATAATTATCAATATCTTCCAAAATTTCTTTCTTTTGTACATATCCGTTTAAAGATTCCTGAACATATTTTCTGATTTTTGGAAACAGTTGTTTCTGTTTCATAACTCCACCGCCCATAATAATTTTTTGTGGCGATAAAATCAAAATATAATTTACTAACGCTTGTGCCAAATAATACGCTTCCATATCCCAAACTTCGTCAACTTCAGCCAATTCAAATCCTTTTTTCCCCCATCTAGCTTCAATTGCTGGTCCTGCTGCAATTCCTTCCAAACAGTCTTTATGAAATGGACATCTTCCTTCAAATTTATCATCTTTATGTCTTTTTAGCAAAATATGTCCCATTTCAGGATGAGTCAACCCTTGAACCATTTTACCATCAACAACGGCTCCTGCTCCAATTCCTGTTCCAACTGTTATATACAGCACGTTTTTTAGTCCTTCTCCTGCTCCCCACCAAGATTCAGCGAGCGCCGCTCCATTTACATCTGTATCAAATTCCATTGGCACATCAAAATGTTTTTTTAGTTCTCCAATCATATTAAAATCACTCCAATAAGGTTTTGGAGTTTTTGTTATATACCCGTAAGTTTCAGAACCTTTTACAGGATCAATTGGACCAAAACTTCCAACTCCCATCACATCAAATTCTTTATCTGAAAAATATTCTATAACTTTTCCCATTGTTTCTTCAGGCGTTGTTGTAGGAATACTAACTCTTTCAATCACTTTCCCATCTTCTGTTCCAATTCCACAGATAAATTTTGTTCCTCCAGCTTCTATTGCTGCAATAATTGCCATAACTTTCACTTCCTTTTCTTTTCTTTATAAATTAAATTTTTAATTTTAATCTCACTTAAATTTCCCACAATAAAACTCCCTTTTATTTTACAAATGTTCTTGTACGGTTTCATAGAAATCTAAAATTTCTTCTTTTGTTGCAGTTGCCGTTCCAATTTTAGCCACAACTATTCCTGAAGCCATATTCGCAATTTCTCCAGCTTCATATAAATCAGCTCCTGCACATCTTGCCAAAAGAAAAGTTGAAATAAATGTATCTCCTGCGCCCGTCACATCGTAAACTTCTCTTGCCACCGTCGGTATTCTTTTATGTTCCGTTTCAAAAAGTGAAACTCCCTCTTCACTTCTCGTAAGCACAACATTTTCAAGCTCCAATTCTTTTTTTAACTGCTCTAATTTTTCTACAATTTCTTCTTCACTAGAAAATTTTTTCATTCCAAAATAGTCCAAAATCTCTTTTTTATTAGGTGTTATAGAAGTTGCTCCAACATAATTTTTAAAATTTTGAGGTTTTGGATCTACTACTACAACTTTTCCATTTTCTTTAGAAAGTTTTATAATTTTTTTGGAAAGTCTTTCTGTTAAAAGTCCTTTATTATAATCGGATAACAAAATCGCATCTATATTTTTCAAATCTTCTTTTAATAATTCTAAAATTTTATCTTGGTTTTCAGATGAAATATCAATATCTTTTTCCCAATCTAGCCGAAGTAATTGTTGTCCTTGTGCTAAAACTCTACTTTTAATTATAGTTGGACGGGAACTGTCTTTCACAATTCCAGCTGAGTTAATTTTTTTAACTTCCAATTCCTTTATAAACTTTTCACCATTTGCATCGTTTCCCACGACTCCATACACCGATACATTAGCTGATAATGAAATTAAGTTATTTGCCACATTTGAAGCTCCACCCAATACAAATCGTTCTTTCTCAATATTCACTACAGGAACTGGTGCTTCAGGAGAAATTCTGCCAACTTTTCCAATAAGATATTCATCTAGCATCATATCCCCAATAACAGCAATTCTCACACTTTTAAACCGTTCAAGTATCTCTTTAAGCCTTCGAATTGAAATCATTTTTTTCCTTTCTTTTATTTTTTGTTTTTTTATTTTTTATTTTTAAATTTATTTTTTTTGAATATATTTTTATTATACAACATATTTTAATATTTTTCATCAAAAATTTAGAAAAAAATTTTTTATTTCTAATTTACTAAAAGCGATTTATCATTTTGTATAACAGCTTCAATTTCAATATAAATATCTCTCATTTCTTTATTTGTCCTTCTATATTTAAATAGCGGTCCAATTATTGGAATTTTTGAGAGTATTGGCACCCTTCTTTGTGTTTCTTTACTCACATTTTGTTTCAATCCTCCTATAAATGTCGAGCCACCATCATTCAATGTTATCGTAGTTCGTGTCTGATTTTTTTGTTTTGCACCAGAAGATGCACTATAAGTTGATGTCAATTTGAAATTACTTATTTCCGTATCAAGTTTTAACAATATTTTTTTTATTCCATTTATCTTTTTTATTTCTGGAGTTATTTTAAAAACAATTCCCGCTTCTGAAAATATTGGCTCAATATAATCTTCATTATTTTTAGTTACTTTTTTTTCACCTATAATCACTTCTTCCGTAACTTTTAATTCCCCTTCTTCCTTTTCCATAATCATAAGTGTTGGCATAGCTTCTATTTTTATATCTCCATTTTCTTTTAGCATATTAAAGTCAACTCCCAAAAATTTTCCTCCAGCAGAAAATATCGAACTAATCGAAATTTCTCCATTTAAAAATTTTGCAACCAAATTATTTTTTCCAGTATTTCCAGAATCTGAATTTATCGACCAGTCAATTCCAAGCCGCTCAAATAAATTTGAACTTGTATCAATTATCGTTCCCTTTATTATAACCTGCTCTTTTGGACTGTCAAAAGACTTTATTATTTTTTTCATCTCTTCAAATTTCTTTTCATCTCCACTAAAAATAATTTTATTCCCCACGCCAATAACTTCAAATTTTTCAAATCCATTTAATGCTTCAGAAATTTCTTTTACATCTCTATATTCAAACTCAATTTCTCCCGTCTTATTTTTTATCTCATCTTTTTTCTGATTTTCAATCTTTGAACTTTCTATTTTTGTAACTTCTTTTTTATTATTTTCCATTTTTGGAATTTGTTTTGTCTGTTTAGATGTATTATTTTCAGGAGTTTTTACTTGCTTTTGTTGTGTGTTGTTATTTATACTATTATTTTCAATCTTTTTATTTTCCTTCGGCACTTTATAAATAAATATTTTTTTCATATTTTGTGCATCGTTTTTATTTACATAATCCGTAACTTTCGCTGAAAAAGTATTACTAAAAAAAATAATGGCATATAAAATAAAATTTAATTTCCTCATTTTTCCCCCTTTTACTTTTACAATTTTTTCTCAATAAACCCTATCGAAATTTTAAATTCATCGCTTGTAAGCTCAATAAACAATCTTGAAGTATCAATATATCTTTTACTTTTATTAATTAAATACAAAAACTTCCCAAAATCATTTAAACTTCCAAAAGTTGTAAAATGAATATATTTTAATTTATATCCATTTTTCTCCCAGACATTTTCTGATTTTGAAATTTCTTTCACTTTTAAATCACTTTCATGAGCAAAAATATAAATCATCTTTTTAAACTCTGATTCATTTTTTATTGAAAAAAAAGAAAGTCTTCTTGTCAACATCATAATTTTATCGTAATCAGCCATATTCTTTTCTTTTTCAAGTGATTTTTCAGTTTCTATTTCAATAATTTTTTTCTCAAAATTTTTTTTATTCTCCAAAAGTAATTTTTTATTTTCCAAAAGTTCTTTGTGCTCACTATACTTTGAATTTAAGTTTATCACAAAAAAAACTACAATTAAAGCAATTATCATCATTTTTAAATTTATTTTTCTCATTTTATACTTTTCCCACTTTTCCTAAAATTATTTAATGACATATTCAAACATTGTCGCTTCATCGTTATCTTTTAAATACCCAAGTTCAGAATTGGGATATTTTTTCAAAATACTATTTTCAAATTTTTCAAAATTCTCAAAATTTTTTAACTCGCCAGAAACCGTCCACTTTGAATTTTCATAATTAATTTTTGTATAATCTACCCCTTTTTTACTATTTTCAACTAAAAATTTTATATATGAGTAAAACTCATCACGCTCAATCGAATTATCAATATCTTTTAATATTTTTAATTCTTTCGTATAATTCGGAACTTCTTCATCTTTCTTTTTCAAATAATTTTTTTCCAAAATTTTCGTCTGAACTTTTATATTTTCATTTTCTTTTTTTAATTTTTCATTATTCATAAAATTACTCAAAAGAAAATATACAAGAAACAAAAATAAAACTGTCGCCACATCCAAAATTTTTATCTCTTTCAAACTTTTTGCATCAAAAAAATTTTCATTTTCCGCAAAATTTGGATTTTCAAAAAGTTCACTACCTGAAAAAATCATTTTAATTTCTTCTTCCGTATCAGTAAAAACAATCATATCCCCAAAGTCAAATTCACTAATTTCTCCAATATCAGAAAGTCTTAACTCAACTTTTCCCAATTCCGTTATCTTTTCGTCAAAAATTACCATGCGTAAACTATTTTCTTCCCCAATTTGAAAAATTTCAATTTTTTCACTTTTCAAATTTTCATTTTCCAAACTTTCTTTGTCTATAGTTTGTTCAACACCAATATCTTCTATTTGAACAATTTTAATTTCTTCATCTTCTTTTTTATTTTTATTTTCTTTTTGATTTTCAAAAAATAAATTTTCTTCTTTATTTTTTTCTTCTTCATAATTATTTTTATTTTCTTTCTGATTTTGATTTTGATTCTCACTTTCAAATTCTAAATTTTTATTTTTATAAAAATTATAAATCGCTTGAAAATCAATTTTTATTTCCGAAATTTTCAAAAAATAATTTTTTACTATTTTTTTTAAACTTGAAATTTTATTTTTTTCCAAATAAAGATTCAAATATTCACCATTTACATAATCTAGAATAAATTTTTTACAAACAAATTTATTATTTTTAAAAATTTTTTTCATTTCATAATTTTTATTTTTATCTTTATTTTCTTTTTCATTTTCGTTTTTGTCTTCGTTTCTATTTTTACCTTTATTTTTTTCTTCTTCAAAATTTTGAAAATTTTCAAAATCAAAATATGAAAAATGCAAAATAAAACTGACTTCCACATTTTTTTTAAATTCCGTTTTGTCAAAACTATTTTCTTCCAAAAAATTTTCCAAAACATTTGATAATTCCTGATTTTCATAAAAATATATTTCATTTTCATAAAAAAGATAAATTTTATTTTCGCTTCTTAAATATATCTTCAAACTTTCCAAAAAATTCCTCCTCTATTTTAAAATTTCACTGCTCAAAACACTCATTTCCACAAGTGTTGCATTTTTTCGCTTAAAAGAAATTTTCTCTTTATAAAAAATTTCCATATCCAAAATTTTTCTTTCAAAAATAACTTCCAAATCACCATAAACTGTATTTTTATCAAGTGGCAAAAAATATTCATTTTCACTACTGTCTTTAATACTTTTTACCACAAAGCCACCAATACTTTGCACATTTTTTGGCAAGAATATCAATTTTTCTGATCTCAAATCATTTTTTATTTTTTGTAAATTCGTATCGAAATAAAATTCTTCTTTTTCTATTTCGACTTGATTATTTTCAAAAATCACACCATTTCTTTCAATTCTTTTAGCATTTTCCAACTCTTTTTCAACAAAAATTTTTTTATTTAATTTTTTTTCTGTATTTTTCAAAAAAATTATATCCGATTTTTGTTTTACAAAAAATATAAAATTTGTCGAAAACACAGTTATCATCGAGAGTGCAATTAACACATAAATAAGACTTGCACCTAAATTTTTTTTTTCATTTTAAAAAATCTCCTTTTATTATATTTTCACAACTCTAATTTCATCTTTTCCAAAATTTTTTATTTTTATGACAAGAATTTCGCCAATTTTTTCAAATTCTAAATTTTCTAAATTTGAAATCACTGTTCTACTTCCAAAACTACTTTTATTTTCCGTATCCGAAATATACATTTTTTTATTTTCAAATTCAATTTTATATAAGATTCCATCTGTTTTATAAACAATTTTATCTTTAAAAATATGAATATTTTTCTTTTCATTTTCATAAAAAAATTCTTCTTTATCTCTATTTTTCAAATTTTCCACAATTTTATCCAACGAAAAATACAAATTTTCATAACTTTTCTGATTATTTTTTTTCATTTTCTCAATTATGACAACTCTTTTCAAAAAAATCGAAACTACAAAAACTATGACTGAAAATAAAAACATACTTAGCATAATTTCTAAAAGCAAATAACCTCTTTTTTTATTTTTCACAATTTTTCCTCTTTTCAGATTTATTTAAATTTATTTTTTACACTATAAAAAATTTGGAAAATAATAATCGTTCATTTTATTTGCAATTATTTTAAAAATATATTCTTTTTCGCCTTTTTCATTCAAATAAAATCCATCTGTTTTTTCAATTTTTATTTGAATTTTATTTTTTGTAAAATCAATATTTTTTAAAATTTGATATTTTTTCTCAATCAAAAATTTATTATAAAAATCATTTGTATCTGCAATTTCATATTTTCCAGAAAAATTATTCATTTCTTCATATTTTTTAACTTTTATGAGCTCAATCATATTTGAAATTTCTATATTCTGAAGATTTACATTATCTATTTTCGTATTCGTCTTTAAAGTTTTTAAAAACAAATTTGACAACGGAACAATCGCGAGTGTTACAAAAAACATTGAAATTAAACTTTCAACTAAAGTTTCTCCCTTACCTTTTTTCATCTTTTTATTTTTCCCCTTTTTCTCTTTTTCTCTTTTCTCTTTTAACCAAAAAATATTTTAAAATGATTAAAAAAGATGTAACTTGCAATAATAAATGGTGCAAACGGAATATATTCACATTTTTGAAGTTTTTTAAAAAAAAGTAAAAATAATACGACAATTCCTGAAAATATATACAACATTGTATAGAACTTAAAAATATTTTCGACTCCGCTGTATCGAAACAACCCTCCTATTCCCATCATAAGCTTCACATCTCCAAAGCCAATCAAACTTTTTTTAAAATAATCTTCCAAAATATAAAGTGCCAACAACGGCATTAAATAGCCACTCGCTCCCAAATAATAATTTCCCAGATCATTAAATTTAACAGCAGAAAATAATCCTATTAGAACTAAAAATAAAATATCCCTGTCATATATCAGCTTTTTTTCATATCATTTATAAAAATACTAAAAAATGTAAAATATTTTAAAACCAACAAAATGATTGTCATCATCTTTTTATCTCTTCTCCAGGAAAAGCCTTGCTATTTGCAGCGATCTTAGCATAAATTTCTCCATTCTGATAGATTATTTGACCTTGAATATTCCCAATTTTAAATTTTCCGCTGCTATCCAGCCCAATTCCAAGTTTATTCAAATTTCCTTGCTCCGTCAAAATATCCTGCAAATTTTTCGGTGCATCTCCGCTGTGGTCAATACTCCAAGATGTTGTCGTGTTATTTAACTCGGAAATTGCCCCAATAACTTTACTCCTATTAGCTTTATTCAAATATTTTCCAACTTGCGGTATTGCAATCGCAGAAATTATCGTAATAATTGCCACGACCAATATCACTTCAATAAGCGTAAAACCTTTTTTTGCTTTTTTTCCAAAGGTTTTTTCACTTTTAAACTTTACAATTCTCCCATTCATTTTTTGTCCTCCTTTTTTTATTTAATATTTTATTAATTATTTATACAATATTTTTTGAATTTTGTCAATATATTTTTAATTTAAAATTAATAAAAAATAAAAATAGTAAGAATAAAATCTTACTATTTTTTACAATAATCATATTTATTTTTATATAAATAAAATTCATAATTATTTTTTTTAACTTTTAAAAATAAATTTTTTATAAAACTTTCAAAAAATTCTGAGTTCTCTCATTTTTCGGATTCAAAAACACTTCTTCAGGTTTTCCCTGCTCCACAATTTCACCGTCAGCCATAAAAATGACTCTGTCACAAACTTCCCTTGCAAATCCCATTTCATGCGTCACGACAATCATTGTCATTCCTTCTTTAGCCAAATCCTTCATAACTTTCAAAACTTCTCCAACCATCTCAGGATCTAATGCACTTGTTGGCTCATCAAACAGTAATGCTTCCGGTTTCATAGCGAGAGCTCTTGCAATTGCCACTCTTTGTTTTTGCCCACCAGACAAACTTGATGGATAAACATCGGCTTTATCTAAAAGTCCAACTTTTTCAAGCAGTTCTTTTCCCAATTTTACAGCTTCTGGCTTTGCCGCTTTTTTTAGCGTTACTGGAGCTAAAGTTATATTTTGCAAAACTGTTAAATGTGGAAATAAATTAAAATTTTGAAAAACCATTCCAACTTTTTCACGAAATTTGTCAATGTTCAAATTTTTATCCGCAAGGTCAAATTCATCCACGCAAATATGTCCGTCAGATAGTTCTTCAAGCCCATTTATACATCTTAAAAATGTACTTTTCCCCGAACCTGACGGCCCAATCACACTTATCGCTTCCCCTTTTTCTACATAAAGGCTTATATCTTTTAAAACAACATTATCTCCATACTGTTTTTTCAAATTTTCTACTTTAATCATACTTTTAACTTATCCTCCACTTTCTTGAACAATTTAGACAATAATTTAATTACTATATAGTAAATTGCCGCAACTATAAGCATCGTTTCAAATGTTTTAAAATTAGTTTTATAAGCAACTTGCCCTTCTTTCATCAAATCTGCCACTCCAATTACAACTAATAAGGAAGTGTCTTTTAGTGAACTTATAAACTGATTTAAAATGGCAGGAATCATATTTTTAATAGCCTGTGGCAAAATTACTTTAGTCATAGACTTGTTAAAAGAAAGCCCCAAACTTCTAGCCGCCTCCATTTGTCCTTTGTCTATCGCCTGTATTCCGCCTCTAAAAATTTCAGCTAAAAATGCTCCAGCATTTAGTGCGATTATAATTATCCCTGAAATTTCAGGAGAAAGCATTCCTGGCTCACTGCTCAAATGAAATGTCAATTTTAAAAGTTTTGGAAGCAGCGGCACAACTCCGAAATAAAAGAATATTGTCTGAACCATAAGTGGCGTTCCTCTTATTAAATCAATATATTCTTTTCCTAAAAATTGCGAAACTTTTATCATTTTCGAGTGAAAACCTTTTTTATCCGTCGGCACAAAATTTAAATATCCTATTCCTAAACCAATCAATGTTGCAAAAAATAACGAAACAACTGTGATATAGATGGTAATCGCAAGTCCTCTTAAAAATTTCAGTCCGTAACCAGTCAAAATTCCCCTGTAAGAATCAATAACTCCAGCAATTCCGCCTTTTTCCACAGTTTTTCCACCTTTAGTGTATCTATCCACAATTTTTTGATATTCGCCATTTTGTCTTAAAGTCTTCAAACCTTTATTAAACTCTTCCAGCAACTCTTTGTGAGTCCCCTTTTTTACCATAAATCCATTTCCAACATTTGTCAGCTTTCCAGTTCCAACTTTTAACTGTGTATCTGGATCTTGATTCAAAGTGTACAAAACTACCGGTAAATCTTCAAATCCCGCATCAGCCTGTTTATTTTCAACCGCCTTTAACATTGAAACTGTGTCATCATAAATTCTTACTTCAGATTTTCCCTTCAAATTTTCTTGAACATATCTTTCCCCTGCAGTTCCACTTTTAACCGCAAGTCTTTTTCCAACCAAATCTTTTCCAGTTTTTATCGTATTATTATCTCTATGAATTATCGCAACAATTCCTGTATCGTAATATGGATCAGAAAAATCAACAACCTTTTTTCTCTCCTCAGTAATATTCGCTCCCGCAATCGCACCATCAATTTGCCCAGATTCCATCGCAGGAATAATTCCTCCAAAATCCATCGGCTGAATTTCCACTTCAAATCCTTGAGTTTTTGCCACCGCCTTCATCAAATCAACATCAATTCCCTTATCCACATTGTTCTCCTTAAAAGAAAACGGCGGATAAATCAGATCTACTGCAATAATATATTTTTTACCTGTCTTTGCATTTGGATTTTTCACTTCTTTTTTCCCACAAGCTGTAAAAAATATTAAAATTGTCAATACGAGCGACACTAAAACTAATGTCCTTTTTTTCATTTTCCCTCCTAAACTCTCAAATTAAAATTATATCTAAAAATAATAAAATTTTTTTCAATATATAAATTTTACTACAAAAAAAATATATTGTCAAAGAAAATATAACTAAATTTATAATAAAACTTTTAAAATTTTGATGAAAAAAAACGACTAAAATGATATAATTTATTTAATAATATAAAAAATTTTAATTTAACAATTTGATAAGGAGTATAAAATTGAAAACAGAAGTAACTGTTATTGGCGGTGGAGCAGCTGGACTTATGGCAGCGATCACTGCTAAAAAAAATGGAAGAGATGTCGTTATTTTAGAGCGAAAAGATAGAATTTTGAAAAAAGTTTTGGTCACGGGAAATGGACGATGTAATTTGAGTAATGTCAATGCAACAAATGAAAATTACTTTGGGATTGAAAAACAAAAACAGGATATAAATCATATTTTAAATAATTTTTTGCCAACTGATGTAATTGACTTTTTTGAAAATAAAGTTGGAATCATTTGCAACGAAGAAAGTCGTGGAAAACTTTATCCACTTAGTGGACAAGCGGCATCAATTGTAGATGGACTCAGATTTTATGCACAAAACCTTAGAATTCCTATTTATACGGATTTTTATGTCACAAAAGTCACAAAAGAAATGTTTGAATTTAAAATTTTTTCCGAAGATAAAAGACAAATTAACTCGAAAAAAATAATTCTTGCAACGGGTGGGATTTCTTACCCTGAACTTGGCTCAAATGGAAGCGGCTACCAAATTGCAGAAAATTTTGGTCACAGTTTAACAAAACTTGTACCAACAATTGTTCAGCTAAAAACTGAAAAGCACAAAATAAAAGGACTGCGTGGAATAAAATTAGATGCAAAAGTCAGCGCTTTTGGAAAAAATGAAGATAAATTTGAGAAAATTTGTACCTATGAAGGAGAGCTGCTATTTACTGATTACGGAATTTCGGGAAATGTCGTCTTTAATATTTCTTTTGTTTTTCCGCTTTACAAAGAAGTTGAATTTGAAGTTGATTTTATGCCAAAATTTGATTATAATAATCTTTTTACAATTTTGAAAAAAAGAAGGGAAATACTAAAAAATATGACAATGGAGCAATATTTTAATGGAATGATTAACAAAAAATTAGGTCAATTTTTGACTAAAATGTCGGGAATTCCAAAATTGTCAAAAAATATTTCAGAACTTACCGACAATGAAATAAAAAAAATATGCACTACTCTAAAAAAATATAAAATAAAAATATTGGATACAAACGGCTTTAAAAACGCACAAGTTACCGCCGGCGGAATTCCTTTGAGCGAAATAAATCTAGAAAATTTGGAATCAAAAAAAACAAAAGGGCTTTATTTTGCTGGAGAAGTTATGGATGTCTATGGTGAATGTGGTGGATTTAATCTGCATTGGGCGTGGGCGAGTGGAAAATTTGCTGGAGAAAATATTTAATAAAAAAAATGTGAGAGGAAAAGAAATGCTTAAAATTAATAATATAAAAATGCCTGTAAAACACAACGAGAACGACTTAAAAAATGTTGTCTGCAAACTTTATAAAATTAATAAAAATGAGATAAAAAGTTTTGAAATTGCAGGACAGGCAATTGACGCTAGAAAAAAAAATAATGTTGTCTTTGTCTATGCTGTAAATATCGAGCTTGAAAACGAAAAAAAATTTGAAAATATTAAAAATATAAAAAAATTTGAAAAACAAATTTATTCTATTTCAAAAATAGAAAATTTTTCTGAAAATGAGAAAATAAAAAGACCCGTTGTAGTTGGAAGCGGACCTGCTGGAATTTTTGCGGGACTTGTGATGGCTGAAGCTGGGCTTAAACCGATTATTATTGAGCAGGGAAAAAATGTCGACGAGAGAAAAAAAGATGTCTACAATTTTTTTAAGACAAGAAAATTGAATAAATATTCAAATGTACAATTTGGTGAAGGTGGAGCTGGCACTTTTTCTGACGGAAAATTAAACACTAACACGAATAATTTTAGAATGCAAAAAATTTATGATGAGCTGATTTTAGCAGGAGCCGAGAAAAAAATAAGTTACATGTCAAAACCGCACATTGGAACGGACAAACTTATTGGAATTATGAAAAATATCAGAAAAAAAATTGAAAGCCTCGGCGGAGAATATAGATTTTGCACAAAACTTACAAAAATTAATTACGAAAACAATAAATTAAAAGAAATCGAAGTTGAAGATTTAGAAAATGAAAAGAAATACACTATCTCAACGAATATCGCAGTTTTAGCGATTGGACATAGCGCAAGAGAAACATTTTATATGTTAAATGAACAAAAAGTCCAAATGGAGCGAAAAATTTTTTCTGTGGGAGTTAGAATCGAACACAAGCAAAGTATGATAAATAGAGCTCAATACGGAAAATTTGCTGATAAGTTGCCATCTGCCGAGTACAAATTAAATGTCAAAACTTCTAATGGAAGAGGAGTTTACACTTTTTGCATGTGTCCCGGCGGAGTTGTAGTACCGTCTGCAAGTGAAGAAAATAGGTTAGTTGTAAATGGAATGAGTTATTCTAAAAGAAATTTAGAAAACGCAAATTCGGCAATTTTAGTAAATGTTTTTCCAGATGATTTTGAAGGAAATTCAGTTCTTGCTGGAATTGAGTTTCAGCGAAAATTGGAAGAAAAAGCCTTTATTCTTGGTGGAAGTGACTACAAAGCTCCCGTTCAGCTATTTGGAGATTTTTTAAATAACAAAGTTTCAAAAAAATTGGGAAATGTAAAGCCAAGTTACCTTGCAGATTACAAATTTGCCGACTTAAATCAGATTTTTCCTGAATATATAAACTCTTCTCTAAAAGAAGGAATAACGCTTATGGACAAAAAAATAAAAGGATTTGCAAATTATGACGCCATTTTAACTGGTGTAGAAAGTAGAAGTTCATCTCCTGTAAAAATTCCAAGAAATGAAAAATTTTTTGCCAATATCGAAGGAATTATGCCTTGTGGAGAAGGTGCTGGATATGCTGGTGGAATAATGTCTGCTGCCGTTGATGGAGTGAAATGTGCTGAATTTGTTGTGGAATATTTTAAAGATTTGATGAGTAAATAAAAATTCTAAATAAAAAAACAAAAAGAGGGTGTAATTTTTTTATACACACTCTTAACTTTTTTATTAATTCAATAGATTAATCAATAAATTTTACTTTATCTTCCATTTCCAAATATCTCTTATTCCCAATAATTTTTTCCAAATCTAAATTTGAACGAATATTTCCACTATCAAGTTCTAAAAGTATTTTTTTTATTTCCTTCGTTGTAAATCCTATTCTCTTTAATTCTTTTTCGCTACATTTGTTAATATTATATTTCATAATTTCCCTGCCATAATTTTCTTTTGGATTTTTTATTTTTTCCTTATCCACAAAAAGATATTTTTTAGTAGTTTCCAATCCCGATTTTCCAAACCTTTCAATATTTTTCATCTCTTCAATATCTAAAATTATCCCAGTTTCATCACGAAACTTTATAATATTTTCTGCTTTTGATTTTGAAAACCCTAATTTTAACAAATCTGCGTATTCGACACTATTTACATCAAATTTTTTCTTTTTTTTTGTAAAGTCATTACTTTCTTTAGCTTTTTCTTTTTTGTAATTCACTTCTTTACTGATTTCAATATTTGGCTTATTCTTATCCTCAATAAAAAGTCTTAAAAAATTTCCCACAATTAAAAGCATAACAAAAATAATAATATATTTTATTTTCATAATTAAATCCCCCCAGATTTTTTTATTTTTTAAAATTATTAAATTTTATATTTTAATTTTTATTAAAAATATTTTTGAACTTTTCATTATTTAAACTTTAACTTATTTAGTAAATTTCACCGTTTAATTTTCAAATTTACTAAAGAATCTTTTTATTTTATCTTTAAATGATTTTCCTTCTTTGTAATTTTTAGTTTCCAGAGAACCGTCAAATTCTCTTAAAATTTTCTTTTGTTTTTCAGATAAGTTTGTTGGAGTTTCTATTTTTATTCTCACTATTTCAGAACCTTTTCTAGCTCCATAGCTTATTCCTTTTTCCCTCAACTTAAATTCTTTTCCGTTTTGTGTCCCTTCAGCTATTTTTATTTTTACTTTTCCGTTAAGAGTAGGTACTTCGACTTCTCCACCTAAAATTGCTGTTGTAATTCCAACTGGTACATCACAATAAATATCAAGTCCTTGTCTATCAAAAATTTCATGTTTTTTCACGGTTATAAATATGTATAAATCTCCGTAGATTCCATCATTTCTTCCAGCATTTCCACCATCTCTTACGACAAGTCTTTGACCAGTTTCGACTCCTGCTGGTATTTTTATTTTTCTTGTAACCGTTTCATGCTCTATTCCAGTTCCATGACAATGACTACAAGCTTTTTCAGGTACTTTTCCAGTTCCATGACATACATCACATTCCTGTGTCATCACTTGCATTCCAAAAATGGATCTTTGCTGCATTCTTATATGTCCTGAACCATTACATTTTGTACAAGTTTTCATATGGCTTCCAGCTTCTGATCCAGAGCCGTGACAAGATTTACATTTTCCATCTCTTTTATATTTAATCTCTTTTTCTACACCATTTGCGACTTCTTCCAACGTTAAGGTAAGATTATATCTCAAATCATCACCTTGATTAACTTTCGGACCTTGACTTCGGCTTCTTCCACCGCCACCAAAAAAGCTTCCAAAAATATCTCCTAAATCGTCAAAATCAAATCCTTGACCATTTCCAAATCCGCTAAAGCCTCCACTAAAACCTCCAGCTCCAGTACCGCCGCCACCATTTTCAAATGCCGCATGTCCATACTGGTCATAAGCTGCTTTTTTCTGTGGATCTGACAAAATTTCATACGCTTCATTTATTTCTTTAAATTTTTCTTCAGCATTCTTTTTTTCTGCATCTGACGAATTAGAAAATTTATCTGGATGATATTTCATTGCTGCTTTTCTATATGCCTTTTTTATATCTGATTCGCTCGCATCTTTACTTACCCCAAGCACTTCATAATAATCTCTTTTTGCCATTTTCTCCACACCTCCTTTTTTTCAGAGATGTTCTCCTTTCTTTACGCATTATTTTTATTTCAATGTTTCAAAAAAGAGTTTATCTCTTTTTTATTTGTATAATTTTTATAATATTCCTTTAATTACTAACTTTGCAGTAAAAGTCTTATCTTTTTCCAATTTTAAAATCCCTTTTTTATCTTCCAATTTTCCTGTGCAATCTTCAAAATCTGAAATTCCATACCAAGGTTCTATGCACACAAACGGTGCTTTTGGCTTGCTCCAAAATGCAATATAAGGAAACCCGTTATATTCAACACTTAATTTTTTAGAATTTTTACTATTTTTTATTGTAACTTTTTCTGATTTCAAATCATCGAATATTATCGCATCATCATCAAATACATTTTCAGTAATATACAATTTATTCTCATTATTCAAGCAATCAGCTTTTTCATCTAAAACAAGCCCTTTTTCATTCAATTTATATTTCTTTGAAGTCTCATTTTTCTCAAATTCCAAATAATAATCACTCAATTTTATGTCATCATTTACATCAAGTGCAAATGCAGGATGTGTTCCAAGCGAAAAATACATATCAGAATCATTTTTATTTACAACATTGTACTCAATTTCCAAAGCATTTCCATTAATTGTATAAGTTATAAAAAGTTCAAACTCAAATGGATATTTTTTCAAAGTTTCGTTATTTGAAAAAAATCTAAACTTCAAAGAATTTTCAGTCTTCTCAACTAGTTCAAAATCTTCAGTCCGAGCAAACCCATGCCGTGTAGAAATCTCATATTTATTTCCATCAAAACTATAAGCCCCATTTTTTATAGTCCCAACAAACGGAAACAGCACAGGTGAGCTGGCAGCCCAAAATTCAGGCTTTCTATCCCACATAAACTCTTCTCCATTTACTTTATAACTTTGTAATTCTGCTCCTCTATTTGCAACTGCAATTTCAATATTTCCATATTTTAGGGTATTTATTGTACTTTCCATCTTTAACACATCCTTTTTTAAAGATTTTTATTTATTTTGATTTTTTACTTTCATCATTGTACCAAATTTCTTTCCCAACCTCATTATCCCAGTCTAAATCTGTTTTTTCATATTCCTCTTTGTAGTTTAAAAATAATTTTTCAATATTGCTTAGTTCTTCTTCTAATTTTTTTATTTCAGATTTTGAATTTTTTATCATAATAATTTCCTCTTAATTCAAATATTTTCTTTTTTTAAATTTTCTATTGAATATTCTTTTGAAAGTAAATTAGGAATTTCCTTCATCAATGATTCATCTATTAATTTTTGTTTATCAACTTTAACTTTAAATTCACTTGCAATATTTTTTAATTTTTTTTCTATTTTACAATTTATTAACGGACTATAATAATAATCTTCATTAAAAGCAAAAATTATGTAATTTATTCTTTTTAATTGTTCTTCTTTTGAAAAATCCTTCAATTGTTTAAAAAAATTATCATATAATACATTATTTTCTTCTACAAACATAAAAATTTCACTCTTATTTTCAAGTGGAAATACACAAATTTGTATATATTCTCTTTCTTCAGGTATTTGCTTTCTACCATTACAAATATCCTTTCCTTCTAAATCCCAAAGAAATTCAGTTAAAATTTGTAATGCTAATGGAACACAATAATCTAAAGATATATGATAACCCATTTTGTATTTTATATTAGAAATAAAATTATTTTTATCTTTTAAAAAATTTCTCATTATATAACTATTATCATACTGTTCTATCTCTGTATTCCAGTTTTTAAAATCTTTAAATTTTTCACTATATTCTTCTTTTAATTTATTTATCTCCCCTAAACTTTTTTCTGGAAAATAAAATTCTAAATTCTGTATTTTTTTCATTCCAATATATATATCACGCATTATAATTCTTGTTTTATAAATATTTCTCAACAAATTTTTTAATGCAATTTCAGAAAAAATTCTTTGTTTTGTGATATTAAATTCAGTATTATTAGATTTAAAATATTCTTCATATTCATTAAAAAGAGTTTTTTCACATTTTCCACATAGCAGATTAAATATTCCTGATTTATTGGTTTTTTTTAATTTCCCTAATTCATCGTTTTTTTTTTAATCTATAATCTTCTAATATAGAATCTATATCTTTTATCTTTATATTATTTTTTTTAATGCCTGTTCCAATATTTCTTAAAACAAAATTTGGTACAGAATGAGAATCAATTTTACGACTCTCTGAACCACACCAATAACATTTTTTATTTAATAATACTTTTTCATTGGCTTCTTTCTTTAATTTACTATCACTCTTATTTTTCATAATTTCAAAATTTTTATCCATTTTTTTAATCCTTTGATTTGCATAAGTTATTAAAATAATAGAGGGATTTCCCCCCTATTTTTTTTAATCAACAACTTCCGCATCTTCCACATCATCAGCCCCAGAATTATTGTTATCTCCAGCTGTTTCTCCACTTTGTGCTCCTTGTTGAGCCGCTGCTGCTTCTTGGTACATTCTAGTTGCAAATCCTTGAGATACTTTCGACAATTCTTCGATTCCTTTTCTGATTGCTTCTATATCATCGCCATCTTTTACTTTCTTCAATTCTTCGATTGCTTTTTCGATATCTTCCTTTTCAGTTCCTTGCAATTTAGATTCGTTTTCTTTTATAGTTTTTTCAGTTGCAATTACTAATTGGTCAGCTTGGTTTCTAGCTTCTACTAATTCTTTAAATTTAGCATCTTCAGCTTCATTTGCTTCAGCATCTTTTTTCATTTTTTCGATGTCTTCTTTAGACAAATTAGATGAACCAGAAATTGTTACTGTATTTTCTTTACCAGTTCCTAAATCTTTAGCTGATACATGCACGATACCATTTGCATCAATATCAAATGTTACTTCGATTTGAGGTACTCCTCTTGGTGCAGGTGGAATATCGTTTAAGTTAAATTCTCCTAATTTATGGTTGTCAGCCGCTCTAGCTCTTTCCCCTTGCAATACAACGATTGATACTGCTGGTTGATTATCTGCCGCTGTTGAGAATACTTGTGATTTTTTAACTGGCACAGTAGTATTTCTATCAATAATCTTAGTAAATACTCCACCCATTGTTTCAATTCCTAATGACAATGGAGTTACATCTAATAACAATACGTCTTTAACGTCTCCCATTAATACTCCACCTTGAATAGCTGCTCCTGCTGCTACAACTTCATCAGGATTAATTGATTTATTAGGTTCTTTTCCAAAGAATGATTTAACCCATTCTTGAACTGCTGGGATTCTTGTTGATCCACCAACTAATAAGATTTCATCAATTCCGCTTGGATCTAAGTTTGCATCTTCCAACGCTTGTTTAACAGGCCCTTTAGTTGCTTCAACCAAGTCTTTGGTAAGTTCATCAAATGCTGCTCTAGTTAATTTCTTTTCCAAATGTTTTGGTCCACTTGCATCCATTGTGATGAATGGTAATGAAATTTGTGTTTCTAATGTAGTTGATAATTTTTTCTTAGCATCTTCTGCTGCATCTTTCAATCTTTGAACTGCCATTTTATCATTTCTCAAATCAATTCCAGTTTCTTTTTTAAACTCATCAGCCAACCAGTCAATGATTTTTTGGTCAAAGTTATCTCCACCTAAGTGGTTATTTCCAGAAGTTGAAATAACTTCTACTACTCCATCTCCAATTTCAAGCACAGATACATCAAATGTACCTCCACCTAAGTCAAATACTAACACTTTTTCTTCTTTTTTCTTATCTAATCCATAAGATAATGCTGCTGCTGTTGGTTCATTAATAATTCTTTGGACTTTCAGTCCTGCAATTTCTCCAGCATCTTTAGTCGCTTGTCTTTGAGCATCAGTAAAGTAAGCTGGTACAGTAATAACTGCTTCTGTTACAGTTTCTCCTAAATAACTTTCTGCATCTTTTTTCAATTTTTTCAAAATCATTGCTGAAATTTCTTGTGGTGTATAGTCTTTTCCATGAATATTTACTTTATAGTCTGATCCCATTTGTGTTTTTATTGAAATTACTGTTGAATCAGGATTTGTAATCGCTTGTCTTTTAGCAATTTCTCCTACAATAATTTCTCCATTATCTTTAATATTTACTACTGAAGGTGTAGTTCTTCCTCCATCACTATTTGGTATTATCGCAAAGTTTCCACCTTCCATAACTGCCACGCAACTGTTTGTTGTCCCTAAATCTATTCCTATTATTTTACTCATATCTATCATTCTCCTTTAATTTTTAATTTATTTCTTATTTACTGTAACCATTGCTGGTCTTATAACTTTCCCTTTCAATTTATATCCTTTCTGAAACACTTTCACGATAACATCGTTGTCCAAATCTTCAACATTTTCAGTCATCATTGCTTGATGTTCATAAGGATTAAATTTTACGCCTTCTGCTGCTTCTAATTCTTCAACACCTTCTTCAGTTAAAAGATTTCTTAAATTTCTCAAAATCATATTAACTCCTTCAACTAACGCATCAAAATTTTTAGTTTCTGTAGAAGCACTTTCAGCTCTTTCTAAATTATCAATATTATCTAATAATTTTATAATAATTCCTTCAGAAGCATATTTTTTCATTTCAGCAACTTCATTTTCTTTTCTTTTTGTGAAGTTTTGAAATTCAGCTAATTTTCTTGTATAAGAACTTTTCCATTCTTCCAAGTCCTTTTCAAGTTTTGCTATTACTTCTTCTGGTGTTTCTTCTTTAACTTCTCTTTCAGAATCATCAACTTTAGCTTCTTTAGTTTCTTTATCTAGCGTTTCTTTTGATTCTTTAACTTTTTCTTCTTTTTCTTTTTCCATTCCCCTCTCACTTTCTTTTTATTTATTTTTTTTTAATAAATACTGCACTTCTTCTGAAACATATTCAACAAGTCCAACCGTCTTTGAGTATTCCATCCGCTTTGGACCGATTACTCCCATCATTCCTTTCGCATCTCCAAAAGTATAAACTGAAAACACAAAAGAAAAATCTTCCAGTCCAGCAATTCCCAAATCTTCTCCGAAAATAACATTTACTTCACCATCTTTATATTTATCCATTTGAATAAATTGTGAAAAAATATTTTTCAAATCATTTGGACTATTAAACAATTTTGCTCGACTTACAACTTTTACAATATCATTGCTCTCAAATAAATTTGAACTCCCTTCAAAAAATAATTTCCCTTCATTTAAATTTTGCTCTTCTTCCAATTCTTCTGGAATAAACAAATCTAAATCAGTTAAAAATTCTTTTAAATCTGATAATGTAAAAATTGAATTACTATTTTTTATTTTTTCATTTAAAAAATTGTTTATTTTATCAATTTCCTTTTCACTTACAGGATTTTCCAAATAAATATTAAGACTTTTCGTCAAAAATGTATCCATCACAACTACGGCTAACACATTTGTATCATTTATGTGTACAAATTGCACTTTTCTTATACTTTCCTGCCGAATTGACGGCTCCAATACCACTCCTGCATATTGGCTAATTTTTGACAGCAACCTTGAAGTTTCTTCAAAAATTGCGTCTATTTGATTTATTTTTTTATTGTAGGTTTCAAAGACTTTTGCTTTTTCCTCTTGAGAAATATCTCTTATCTTTAAAAGTTCTTCGACATAAAGCCTATATCCCTCGCTTGTAGGTATTCTTCCAGAAGATGTGTGAGTTTTTACAATTAACCCTTTATCCTCTAAATCTGCCATCGTATTTCTAATTGTGGCTGACGACACACCAATATTATACTTTTTTTCAAGTGTTCTTGAACCAACACTTTCACCAAAATCCAAATAATGCTTGATGACCGCCTTTAAAATTAATTGCTCTCTCTCATTCATCTTAACACCCTTTCCTTTTTGTTAGCACTCTAAGACTATTAGTGCTAATCACAAATATATAATAATATATTTTTTACTTTTTGTCAACTCTTTTTTTTAATTTTTTTTAAAACTTTTTTATAAATATATCTAAATAGACAAATTTAGCGCAAAAACATCGACTTCCATATATTTTTATTATATAATTATGTTGTAAGCAAGGAAACTTACGCTGTATATCTGTGATGTTACTGAATGAAAGTTTAAACATTATTTAAGAACATCAGCTACAAAGAGCCACCATTTTTAGTGGTATTTTTTGAAAGGATTTTTTTATGGAGATATTTGTCTATTCGGATGAATCTGGAGTTTTTGATGTTAAACATAATAAATATTATGTTTATAGCGAAGTAATTTTTTTGAATAAAAATAATAAAGATGTGAAAAACAAAAAATATAAAATTATTAATGCAACAAAAAAGTTATAAAATTTGGCGTTATAATAAACCAAAAAGAAATACATCCAAAAATTTTTGAGAATAAAAAAAATAAGCAGTGATACCTAAATTATGCTTACAAAATTGGAAATAAAAATTATTTAAAAAAACTGATAGCCGAGAAAAAATAATAGAAGAAAAAGTAGAAAATGTTTATATTTTCTTCGACGAATATTCAGCGACAACAAATAAAAAATATGAATTTTAAAGAAGGATTAATACAAGAATTTAAAAGCGAAACTTTTAATTCAAACTATGAAGTATACATAAAACCTATTTTTAAAAACTTAAAATATTTAGAAGTAAAATATTGCAATTCCGAAAAAACACCCATGATAAGACTAGCCGACATTACATCCAATTATTTATATAGCGGTGTTTTAAACAACAAACCTATACAAGATACAATTTATTTAAAAATGTTACCTTAAATAAAAAAATACATAGAAAGCTATATTTTTTATGAATTAAAATAAATATTTCAAAAATTTTGTGATTTAATAATCGATTTTTGAGAATATTCATAATTTTATATAAATATACACACATATTATCAGTAATAAAAAGATATGTTACCCATATGGCAACATATCTAAAAAGGAGTTATGAAGAATCAACATCCTTTTTAAAGAAAACCTAGTAAAACAAGGACTGAATTTTAAAAATAGTCCAATGTTAGTCCAACAAGAAATTGTTAGAATAAAAATCTCTAATTTTATAAAAAAATTCAACATTATCTGTAAATTTTAAAAATGGAAAATCCAACTAGAAACAATATTAAATTTAGTTATTGTATTATTTTTTCTCACTATGCTAATTTAGATAGTGAGTTTTTTCTTGTAAGAGCCGATTTAAGAGCTTATTTTTGTTATTCAAGGGAAAATATCAAAAATAAGTTTAAATGCTCTCTACGGGGCTTATACAGAGTTATCCGAGATTGTATTTTTGACATAGTCTGTGAGATAAAGGCACAGTATTTTGCAAAGCTATCCCTATAAGTATGGCACTATTTTCTTGATTCTAATTAGTGTGGCTTTGAAATACAAATAATTTTTTTTGAGAAAATTAGCAACCATTAATTTAATTTGTATAAATTGTTGTAAAAATTATGAAATTAAAAATCTTGACTTCTATATTTTTTTATTATACAATTATATTGCAGATAGGAGATTAGACTGTATATCTGTGTAACTGAATGAAAGTTTAAGTGTTATGTAAGAATACCAGCCACAGAGCCACTATTATAGTGGTATTTTTTTAATAAAAGGAGTGATTTTTATGGCTACAATAAGTTTTTTTAGAACACCAGAATTTAAGACAGATAAAGAAATTGATGGTTTAATAAAAGCCTTAGAGAATGATAGAAAGCCTAATTTAACAGATGTAAAAATAAGAACAATTACTGATGAAAAGGAAATAAAGGAATTATTGGGGTTAAATGATGGAAAAGATAACGTTGAGTGAATTGTTGAAATATGATACAGAAGAAAATATAAAAAATAAATTTTTAAATAATTTTAAAAGTTTAGAAAACAATGATATAGAAAAATTTTTACATAACCGAGCAATTGAATTTGAGAAAAAATCTGTTTCAACAACTCATTTAGTATTTAACAATAAAAAATTAGTTGGTTATTTATCGTTGTCAAATAAAAGTTTAATTTTATCCAAAGAACGATTTGAAAAATTAAGTAATAGCCGAAAGAAAAAATTAATGCAAAGTGGACAAATACTTGAAAATGGACATTTAGCTGTAAATAGTTACTTAATTGGACAATTAGGAAAGAACTATAATTTAGCAAAAGAAGAACAAATAAAAGGAAAAGACTTGCTCTCATTTGGATTCAATTTATTGCTGGAAGTAAAAAAAATAATGACGGCACGTTATGTTTGGCTAGAATGTGAAAATTCTGAAAAACTTATAAATTTTTATAGAACGTTTGGATTTGAAAAAGTAGATGATTTTATTTCTGAAGATGGATTTGTTGTTATGATAATGAAGTTGGATGAAAAATAAATACTACTGATTATTATATGGTAATGTTTTTTTATAAAATATTCAAAGGTGTGATTTTTTTATGCCAACGGTTAGTACAAGTATAAAAATAGATGCCAAAACAAAGAAAGAAGCACAAGAATTATTTAAAGATATGGGAATGAGTTTAACTGCAGCAATAAATATATTCTTGAAACAGGCAGTAAGAGAGCAGAGAATACCTTTTTATGTTGGAGAGCCAAAATATAAGGAAGAAGTTTATCAAGCTATGAAAGATGTAGAACAAGGTAAGAATTTGAGCAAGTCTTATCATAGTGCTAGAGAAATGATAGAGGATATTTTGAAAGATGAAGATGAATAAGTATAATTTAAAATATACAAATAGGTTTTCTAAAGATTTAAAATTAATAAAAAAACGTGGGTATAATCTAAAATTACTTGAAAAAGTAGTTGAAATATTGATTAATCGTGAAAAATTGTCTGTAAAAAATAAAGATTATGCTTTAAAAAATAAATATTTAGGGTATCGTGAGTGCTGTATAACATCTGATTGGTTGTTAGTATATAAAATAAAAGGTGAGGAATTAATATTACTAACAACGAAAACAAAAACTCCGAGCAGTTTATTTTAATAAAAAATTTGGAATCACAGTTTTTAATTTAGCTGTGATTTTTTTTTAAAATTATTTTTTATAAATTAAAAAATCAAACAGTATCGTTCTGGTAGACTTTTTCATTTCAAGGCAAGGTATTTATCCAAAAAAATTTTTAACGAACGCTATAAGGCTGTTACACGGATATACGAGCGAATAACAAAAGGGCCTCACTCAAAAAAGAAGGCCCAAATTTAAAATCTATTTTTAGAAAACACATCACTATTTTCTTAATTTTATTTTATAGCTTTAAATGTAATAAATTTTATTTAAATTTTTCTTTAAAAAAGGCATTTTGAATCTTATTGAATAACTCTTCTTTTTCCTTAAAATCTATATTTTCATTATTAAAGAACGATATAATAGATGATTCTAAATTACTGGAATCTTTATTTATACCGTATAATATGTATTCAGGTGAAACACTATATAAATTAGATAACTTAATTAAACTCTCACTATTTATTTTCCTCTCATTATTCTCATATCGTGAAATAGCTCCAGCAGATGATTTTATTTTTCTAGCCACTTCTTCCAAAGAAAATTTGTACTTTTCTCTCAAACTTTTTAATCTTTTTCCTACATTTTCCATAGTAATTCTCCTTTAAAATCAATAAATTTTACCATAAAATTGATATTTTATCAATTTAATTGAAATAATAATGATAAATTTTATTTTTATGGTACAATTATTTTACTAATTACCAAATAAATAAAAGATATAAAATTTGAATAAAATCTTGACAATTACTCTTTAAAATATTAAAATTAAAGTGTAATAGTAAAGGTAGTGATAATTATGTTAAAAATTACAAATGACAAATTAAATAATTTTTTTGAAAATAATACTATAATAACAGTTAAAGAAGCAGAAAAAATCGGTATAAAAAGACAGATTCTTTCTAATTTATGTAAAAAAGGAATTTTAGAAAGAGTAAAGCAAGGAGTTTATCAGAAAAATGATACAATTACAGATGAATTTGTAAAAATACAAAAAAATAATAATGTGATTTTTTCAAACACAACTGCTCTATACTTTCATAATTTAGCAGATAGAGTGCCAAATACAATTTCAATAACAGTTCCACAAGGTTATAATGTTTTGCATATTACAAAAAAATTTGAAAATTTGAAGATTCATTATGTGAAAAAAGAAATATTTGAAAGTGGAAAAATTGAAACTTTGAGTAAAATGGGTGCTAAAATTTATATTTATGATAAAGAGAGAACGATATGTGATATTATAAAAAATAAAGAAAAAATTGATGTGGATGTATTTTCAAAGGCATTAAAATTATTTTTTAAAAATAAGGATATAAAAGTAAGAAAATTGATAAAATATAGTAAAGAATTAAAAATTGAGAAAAAAGTAAGAGAATATTTGGAGGTTTTGATATGACATCAGAAAAGTTAAAAGGGAAAATAAAAAGTTTTTCAGAAAAAAATAATTTGAAAGCACAGGAAGTACTACAAATGTATTTTTTTGAAAGATTTTTAGCTCGATTAGAAAAATCAAGATATAGAGTAAATTTTATAATAAAAGGTGGATTTTTAATTTCATCAATTATTGGTATACAAAATAGAACAACGATGGATATTGATACGACAATAAAGGGACTTCCAGTAAAAGAGGAAATTATTAAAGAAATAATATTGGAAATTTTAAATATCGAAGTAAATGATGGAATAGAATTTGTATTGGGAAAAATAGAAAATATAAGAGAAATATCGGAATATGAAAATTATAGATTACATTTGATGGCAAATTTTGAAAAAATAAAAAATCCACTAAAGATTGATATTACAACAGGAGATGTAATAATTCCATCAGAAATAGAATATTCATACGAAACAATATTTAAAGAAAAGCTGAATATTTTGGTTTATTCATTGGAAACATTGATTGCTGAAAAGTATGAAACTATAATAAAACGAAATATTACAACAACGAGATTGAGAGATTTTTATGATATTTATATGATTTTTAAATTGAAAAATGATAAAATAAATGTAAATAACTTGAAACAAGCAATTTGGGAAACGGCAAAAAATAGAAATTCAACGGAAGAAATATTAGAAAGCAAGGAAATTTTAGAAGATATTAAAAATGATGAATATTTGAATAAACAATGGAATATTTATAAAAAAGAAAATAAATATGTTGATAATATACAATTTTCTGAAATTTTGAAATTACTAAATAAAATAGCAGATATTGTACAAGAATAGAATACTCCATTATTTTTCTAAATTTTTCATAATAATTCTACTTTAAAATCAATAAATTTAATCATAATTATTGATATTTTATCAATTTAATTGAAGTTGTCTTGACAAACTTTTAATTTATGGTATAATTATTTTACCAATTAGCAAAAGATAGGAGATTTAAAATGAAAAAAAATCTTTTAAAATCAAAAATGAGTTTAAACGAAGACAACAATAAAACATTGGCACACAAGCTAAAGATAACTCCTTCAGCATTTTCAAGAAAAATCAATGGAACTAGTAATTTTACTATTGAAGAAATGAAATTTATTAGGAAAGAATATGAGTTGAGTGATGTTGAGTTTTTGGATATTTTTTTTGATAATTAATTTGCTATTTGGTAAATTTTAAAAAAGGAGATGATAATTTAATCGAAACATATTTTTATATCAAATAGAAAATTAAATTAGAATAGGAGTGAAAAAATGGATAAAAGAAAAATTTGGGAGCAATACTATAACGATAATGATGAGAATAATAAAAATAATGGAGAAGAAAATAGCACTCAATCAGATGTTAAAAGAAAAGAGATATTAGAACAGTATTATGATAAAAATAAGGACTTAAGCGATGAGAATGTAGGGCTAAAATATATAGGATTAGTTTTTGCTGATGTTATATTATTAAATATTATAACTGCTCTTGGTTTTGCAATATTTGCAAGTTTAAATGGTTATGATAATAATTGGCTACTTGCAATTATTTTATGGGTAATTGATGTGTTTGTATTAGCATTATTTTTAAAAACTGTAAGTCAAACTATAAAATGTTTAAAAAAAATGTAATTAATAAGGATAACTTTAAAGAAAGGAACTTTTTATGGATCTGAATTTAGATTTTTACTTTTTATTCACTATTGTATTTTTTATCGTTTGGTTTTTTATAATTAAAAAAATTGAAATAGAAAAAGAAAATAATCTTAATGACTTAAATAATTTTATTATGAAAAAGATGAGAGAAGTTAATAAAAGTAACTATTATGAATTAAAATATATCGAGGGATTAGAATTTCAAAAAGAAGAAAAAGTTTATGCTAAAATTTTAAATAACAGATTAGAAATTGGAAATTCTGATAAAAAAGAATTTTTAGATTTTGATAAAATTAAAATGATTGATTTTAATATAAAAGAGGAAAAATATGAAGATGTCATTTCAAACACTCTTGTAAAACATACATTTTTATGGAGTGAATTGAGAATCTCTTATTTGGACGATAACGAAAATATTCAAAAAATAATATTTGAAGATAGAAATTTTACAATTGAAAATTCTGAAAAAATTATCGAAAAAAGTTTTTTCTATTGTGAGTATTTAGGGAAAACTTTAAAAAAGAGGATTCCTCATTTGAAATAAAATTGAGCAAAAAATTAATTATAAATTTAAGGAGAAATTATGAAAAATGATTTTTTTATCAAATTGGCTAAAAAAGATGAGAAAATGACTTTATTGAAAATAGCAACACTACTATGTTTTATTGTACATACGATGATGTTGGCAAATTCGGAATCTATTCATCTTGTTCATTATTATATCGGTGAATATGAAAGAGCTAGTATTTTCTATTTAATGGATTATCCAATGTATTTTCTATCATATTCTTTAGTGTATTTTTTACTTGAAAACATATTAATAATCATCTATTTAAAATTTAAAGTGAATGGAGAAATAGATAAATTTTTTAAACTAAATTACATACTATTAATTCTAACAATGGGATTTTATTCATTAAGCACAATATTTATGGTTTCTTTTATCATAAGTATCTATAAATGTTTTGAATTTGCTAAAACATTTTCAAAAAATAAAAAAAACTTGTTATTTTCAATATTAGGTTTTTTTACTATTTTCTTTACTTCAATGTTATTATCTAAGATTGATAACTTTCTTTTTAGAATTTTAATTTTATTACTAGGAATTTTAGCAATGTCAAGTATCTATCTATATAACAAAAAAATAAATAAAGTTCCAAGTTTAAATTATGTTTTTTTACTTTTAACCGAAATATGTTTTTGGACTAGAATTTTATCTGATGAATCAGTTAATTTTATAGGACTATTGCTATTAATTATCACAATAATCGTGAATCTAAGAGTTATTTTCCCTAAAATAAAATCTTACACAAATTTTAGTAAAATTCAAAAAATCATAATAATTATAGGTATTTTATTTAGTTTGTTTTCTAAAGTATACATAATCAAAAAACAAGAACAAATTGAAACTATTTCAAAACAGGAATCTGATACTAACAATTCAAATGAAAATAATACTTTGGAATAAAAATATGGAGAAAAGGAATAAAAAATATGAATAATAAAACAAATATTCGTAATTTAATATTTGGAATTATAATGGGATTGATTGCTATATTTAATATTTTTGAGTGGACTAATTTTATAATTAAGTATAGCAAGCAAAATCCAAAAGTTTCAAAAGTTAAAAAAATAAAAAAGAAAACTAATAAACACAATAACAATAATACAGAAAATGATATTGAGTATGAAATAAAATCAGGATATAAATACAAAAAATCTAATGGAGAAAACTCAGTATTTACTCCAAGAAATCTCGGTTATGCTGAAAGTCTACTTAATAATCAAGTTTCATACGACAGTTTAAGAGAAGAATACTGTAGAACAGTAAATGAAATTGTTAAGGTAGATAATGGAATAATGCCAGGTACAACTAAACTTTTTGAAGAAGTAACCTATACTCAAGTAGATGACGCTTATAGAGAACATTTACAAAAAATAGCACAAATTAGACAAGTATTTGATACAATTTATGGAAATGATAATGATTTGGAAAATGGAGCAGGTTGTCATTATACTGGAACTCATTGGAATAATGCAAATTCACAGTATAAAGCAAAACAATTTTACGATCGTTCTATAATTAAATACCTTAATAATCACGGTTATGGTATAAAAAATAATGCTAGTTCCACTCTTAAAAGAAAAGAAAAAAATCCAAATAATGAAAAAGAAATTGAAATTGAAAGAACAATTGACGAAACAATAAATGAAATTGATGGAACAACAAATCAAATTGACCAAACTCAAAATAATAATTCAACAAATTCAGATGAAAGCGATGATGAATATTCAGAATAGAAAACAAAAGAGAAAATTTTTTATTGTAATAGCCGATTTAAGAGCTTATTTTTGTTATTCGAGGAAAATATCAAAAATGAGTTTAAATGCTCTCTACGGGGCTTATACGGAGTTACAAGTGCATATCTTAATCAGACAGGGCCTTAAAAAATGAAAGGCCCTGTATTTTGTTGTCAATTTATTTATTTTTAGTTTTCTCGTTCAATTCTTCAATAATTTTTTTATAATTACTTGGCTTTTTCAAAGGTACTTTTTCAAATATTTTTTCCATTCTTTCTATTTTTTCATCATCATATCCTGTTTTGCTTCCATCTAAATGATATACTTCAAGATAATTTATAAAATCATTTATATTATTTGTTGAACGAAGGCTTATAAATGAGAGAAAATCTTTGATTCCAATATAAAATGTATGTTTTTTATTTGGACTTCGAACAGCTACCACTTTAGGATTTCTTATAGCGTCTTCTATATCTCCATAAACTTCCCCTTCTTTTTCATCTATTGAATTTATTACATTAAATGAAAATCCTAAATTTTCTAAATAATCAATAAAACATATTATAGCTGTTATTCTCTTATTTTCTTTAAATAAAGCACTTAAAATTTCTCTTATCTCTGACTTTTCTTCTTTTTTAAAAAATTTTTCCAATTCATTTAAAGGTATCTCAAGTATTCTAAAAAAATCAAGCAAAGTATTAAATGGTATTGTTCTTTTCCCAACTTCATATTTTTGTATACTTAATTTTGTTATATCCATTTGCTTGGCAAGATTTTCCAAACTCAGTCCTTTTCTTTTTCTATAATTTCTTATTATTTCTCCCAAAATTTTGTTATTCAATTCTTTATTATTTTCTTCCATAATTTCTCTCCAATCTTTGTTAGTACCATAATTATATAATAAATTTTACAAAATTTCAATAATTTTTTTAATCAAAAAGATGTATTTTTAAAAAAATATGCCAAAAAGATATTGACAAATTTTAAAAATAGTGGTACAACTATATTATGATACAAAAGTATAATTTATTTTAAAACACATCTTTTTGAATATAAAAATTATTCTTCTATTATTAATTAGTATTAAACAAAATAGAAAAAAATTATAAAAAAATAACAATAAAAAAATGTAGTTTATTCCAAAAGAAAAGGTAGAAATTTTAAAAGGAGTGAATTTTATGAAAAATAAAAGTTTAGAAAAAGAGGCAATTGAAAAGCATTGTCTTGAGTGCTGGGATGATGATAAGGAAAAAGTTTTAAACTGTCCTTATAATAAATGCCCTTTGTGGAAATTTAGATTAAAAGAAGAGAAGAAAGGAGAAAAGAATTGATGAAAACAGATACAGAAAAAGTGATAGAAGAGAAGGAAAATTATTATTTAAAGGCTCTTGAATGGTATTCTGAATACGAAATAATATCAAAGTCTGAATACAGCAGTATTAATACCTGTTTTAATAATTATATTGAATGCCACGAAAATTCAATGAAATTTACTAAAAATTTAAGATGTAAACGAAGAAGCTGTCCTATATGTGATGAAATAGACAGAAGTGCCAAATATTTTGAAATAATGAAGAAAATAGAAAATTTTAAAAATAGATATTTGATATTTATACTGACAATAAATGGAAAAAATGTTGAAATTAATGATAAAAGTAGATTACAAAATGAATTAAATGTATTAAGAAAAAACTTTAATAAATTAGTCAAGTGTTCTTTTTTAAAAAATATTGTAAAAGGATATTTAAGAGTAACGGAAATAGCTTATAATCCTGAAAGAAATTCTTTTCTTCCTCATTTACATATCCTGCTATTTACAATAAAAGGGATATACAAACATTTTAAAATGAAAGAATTAAAAGAAATGATACAGGCTAAATGGAATACTATGAGTGGATTCAAAACCAATGTTCGTTTAGAAAAATTAGGTACAGAAGAAAAAGTACAGAAAACTGTATCTTATTTAACTCATTCTAAAAAGAAAAGATTGAAAAATTTTTTTGATAATGATGAAAATAAGACAATTCTTTCTATTTATTTAAATATTATAAAAAGGAAAAGAATATATTATTGGAGTAAATTTAAAGAATAAGAATATTTCCTGTCAGACTTATCCCCTTTGATTGATAATAACGAATCAAAAAAATAATTTTATGAAATAAATTTTTAAATTATTGAAAACTATAAACAGAAAATATATCTAAAATACAAGTTAAAAATCAAAAAATGTAATATATAAAAACTTGCAACTTATTTTAACTTATTTTATCTAAAAATATACTAATAAAAATAGAGAAAGTAGAGTGGTAAATATGAATTTAGAAGATAAGAGACTAATATACTATACATTGAAAAGTAGAATTAGAAAAAAGAAATTGAACTATAAAGAAATATCAAAAAAAATGAATATATCAGAAAGTGGACTTAATAAAAAAATGAATGGAAAAAATTTTTTTACACAATCAGAAATATATGAATTAAAAGAATTGTTAGAATTGAGTAATGATGAATTGGTACAGATATTTTTTTAAATAAATATATTGCAATAAAAGAAAAATAATATTAAAATTATAAAGCAGATAATGCTTTTTAGTTGGATTTTCAGAATGGAGAAAATATGAAAAAATATAAAAATGCAAATGGTACAGGGAGTATAACAAAAGTTAAAATAAATAGAACGAATCCTTTTAGAGTTAGAGTTACTAATCCTGTAACTAAAAAAAGACATTCTTTGGGATATTTCAGCACTAAAAAGGAAGCAACAGAAGTATTAAACAAATATTTTAATAATCCTTACAATTTAGAAAATCATAGAATTAAATTTAAAGATTTGTTTGAGTTATTTAAAAACAGTAAAAAAGATATTGTTGCTAAAAATACTTTGAACAGTTATATTAATAGTTTTAAACGATGTAAAGAGTTACATAATCTGGTTTTTAAAGATATTAGCACTCCAATATTGCAAAATCTAATAACTAATTTGAATTGTAGTATTTCAACTAAAAGTATGACAAAAGGATTTTTAAAAATTTTTTGGGACTATGCCAGAGAAATAGACATATTGGAAAAAAATAGAGCAGAATTTATAAATTTACCGAAAGAAACTGAAATCAAAGAAAAAAATCCTTTTAATTATGATGAAATAGAAAAATTATGGAAAAACAAGGACATAATATGGGTAAAATATATTTTAATTATGATTTATACAGGTATGAGAATCGAAGAAACTGTGGAATTGAAAAAGGAAAATGTAGATTTACAGGAGGAATTTATACACGGTGGAAATAAAACTAGAAAAGGAAAAAATAGAAGTATACCTATTCATAAAGATATAGTTGAAATTATAAAAGAACTTTACGAGAACAGTCCAACAGATTATTTGATATACAATGATAAATGGATATTCAGTAAAAAAAAGAACGAAAATAAGCCTTTAAGAAAAAATTATTTTCGTGAGAAATTTTATAAAACATTGGAAACTTTAAAAATTAATAAACATAAAACTCACGATTGTAGAAAAACACTAGCAACACTTATGAGTAATCAAAAAATAAATAATATTGTGATAACAGATATAATGGGACACGAAAATATTGCGACAACAAAACAATATTATATTCAGACAGATAAACAAAAACTAAAGTTATCAATGAATAGTTTAAATTTTAGAAAAACTTCATAGAAAGCCTTAATTATAGGCTTTTTTCTTGATATTAGTTTTAGTCCAACGCTAGTCCAACGGATAAGGTAAATGAGTACCTTTTTATGAAAAATTACAAATAAATAAAAAAACTAAAAAAATGAAAAAGATAACTGAATACCTTTTTGATACTGTATTATCTTGTTTTGTAAGAAATGGCAAAAAAAATATGCTACCCTTGTGATAGCATATTTAAAAAGGAGTTATGAAGAAAAAAGTTTTCACTTTTTCTATTGGTCACTGATAATTATACACTAACATCATTAGAAACCCTTTTTTTGTTTATTTGTTTTTAGTTTGAATATGACTTTTTTTGGGTCGCCCACAAGTTGAAGTTCCTGAACATCTGCAGCAATCTGTTCCACATAAATTTTTATTTTTTTTATAATCTTTATAAATTTTTCTAAATACTGCAAAAGCTACAAAAAGTGCTATTATTCCAACTATTATTGTTTTTATCATCATAATATTTCCTCTTTTCTAAACTAATAATCTTGCAATGTTGAAAAATAATGTTGATACCACATATGGCAACACTAACAACATTGACACTTGAAATGCTAATAATTTCCATCCAAATTCTTGTTTTAAAGCTCCCATTGCTACGGCACATGGCACTACCAAAAGGACATACAGCATAAATGAGTATGCTCTTAATTGACCATATTTATCATTCCACAAGCTTCTAATTGCGGGAATGATATTTCCACCTGCATCTTGGTCAAGCTCCTCCTGACTTTTCATTTCCAATGTCGCAATTTTAAAGGTTGCAATATGTCCTAATGATTTTACTGATTCTACTGCCGCTCCTCCCAATCCGACTACTTGATCTTTTAAATCTGATACAAAATTATATTCTTTTTTCTCATCATCTCCTTGAGATAATAAAATTTGTCCTAAAAATCCAACTACTGTTTCTTTTGCAATAATACTTGGCACAATAGAAGCCACAGGTTCCCATCTGTCACCAAAACCAGTTGGCTTGAATACAGGCTGAACAACTTTCGCTGCTTGACCTATGTATGAACTTTCGGCATCTCCTTTATTTGGGAAATATTGGAAAAACCAAATAATTAATAAAATTCCTAAAACTATTGTAGTTGCTTTTTTTATGTAAGAGAAAGTTCTTGATCTCATATTACTCCAGACAGCTTTTGCACCTGGAAGTCTATATGGCGGCAATTCTATAAGTAACTCTGTATTATTTCCTTTAAAGTATTTAAATCTTTTTAATATAAAAGCTACTAAAAGGGCCATAAATACACCAAAAACATAGATTGAAACTACTACTAAAGCTGCATTCTTGCTAAAAAACGCCGCTGCAAGCAATGAATAAACTGGCAGTCTTGCTCCACATGACATGAATGTTGCGATAACTCCTGTTAATCTTCTTGTTTTTTCATCTTCCAATGTTCTTGTTGAATAAATTGCTGGAACTGTACATCCAAATCCGATTAGCATTGGGATGAATGCTTTTCCTGAAAGTCCAACTTTTGTCATCATTTTATTTAAAATAAATGCAACACGAGCCATATATCCGCTTTCTTCAAGAATTGCCATAAAGAAGTAAATAAAGAACATAAGTGGAACGAATGTCAATACTGAACCTACACCAGCCAAAATTCCATCAAGTATAAAGCTGCTTAACCAATCTGGCACTCCTTCGATGGCGTGACCTACATATTTTATGACGAAGTCACTGAAGAAACCATCAATCCAGTCAATGAACGGTGAACTTCCATCAAATACAATTACGAAGACAGCATAAATTATAGCGAGAAATGCTATTCCACCGAAAAACTTATTCAAAAGAACTTTGTCAATTTTATCAGTTAATGCAAATTTATCTCCAGTCCCTCTTTTTAGGTTCATTGAGATAATTCCACGCACTATTCCGTATCTTTCTCTTGCCAAAGCATCTTGAGGTTCAAGTCCGTAACGATTCTCAATATTTTTCTTTTCAGTTTCTCCAATATTAGAGACACTTACTCCAAATTCAGTTTTCACTCTTGCCGCTACATTAGTGTCATCTTCCAAGATTTTAATTGCTAACCATTCTACTGGATATTTTTCCAAAACTTTTTCATAAGATTTATCATTTTCCAATTTATCCTTCAAACTTTTAATATTATCTTCGATTTCCTTTTCAAATGGCAATCTATGCTGTATTTTTTTATCTGAAGAATTTTTTTTGTAAAGTTCTACAGCTTTTTCCATAAGTTTGTCTACTCCAGCTCCAGATCTTCCACTTGTGAAAATAACTGGCACTCCCAATTGCTTTTCAAATTTTTCTATATCTAATTGATAGCCAATTCTTTTAAATTCATCTTCAAAGTTAAGTGCCATCACAACTGGAATATCAAGTTCCTTTAATAAAGCTGTCAAATAAATATTTTTTTCAAGCGATGTGGAATCTAGTACATTAATTATCACATCAACTTTTTCATCCAGCAAAAAATCTCTTGAAACTCTCTCTTCTGCTGTACTCATTGATAAATTGTAAATTCCTGGCAAATCAATTAATTTTACATCTTCATCTCCAACTGAAAAAAATACTTCTTTTTTTTCAATTGTTACCCCTGGCCAGTTTCCCATTTTTAGACTTGCATGTGAAATTTGGTTTATTAACGCTGTTTTTCCGACATTTGGGTTTCCGACAAATGCTATATTTATCATTCTACCACCTCAATCTCTACCTTTTCTGCCAAATTTTCACTGAGAACAATTTTGGTTTCTACTGTTTTAATCAAAATATTCCCATTTGCAATATTTTCAATTTTGCAGATATCACCCCTACAAACTCCTAAACTAAGTAATCTCGTGTCAAGTTTTTTTTCAATAATGTCTTTTAAAAAAAACTTGTCCCCCACTTTTCCTTGCAATAAAGTCATCATAATCACTCCTCTAAAATACAAATTAATTTCTCTAAAATAATTTTATCTTCAAAATATAAATTACTTGTTTAATATTATATTTTGCTTATCAAAACTATTTTATACTTTTTTTGAAATTTTTGCAAGTATTTTTAAATAAAATATATATTTAATTATAAAAATATAATAGCCTAAATTTTTTGAGGATAAAATATTTTTTACTCAAATTTTTTTATCATTAAAATTTTTATTTTATTAAAAAATATTGATTTTTATAGAAAATAATTGTATTATTAAACAACGATTATAAAGAAGGAGAATTTTTTTATGCAGAAAAAAAAATTTTTTTTAATTTTACTTATTTTTCTGTCAATATTTTCGTGCAAAAGTTATGAAAAAATGGGACTCCAGACCAAAACTACCGTTTACAATGCCGACAATGTTGACTTTTACTACGATTTGACTTACAAAAAAGATGGCGCAACACATTACGAAAGACAAATTTGGGATCAGGCTTATGATATTTTGGACAACGCTCATGACTTCTTTCTTATGGATATTTTTGTTTTTAACGATTGGGTTGGAAAAGGTGTGGAAGAAAAATTGCATCCGCTTCCAATCGCTGAAGAATTTGCACAAAAAATTCTAGAAAAAAAGAAAAGAGAGCCAAATGTTGAAATTTATTTGATACTTGATGAGAGTAATACCTTTTACGGCGCATTTGACAATCCAACACACAAAAAATTGGAAGAAGCTGGAGTAAAAATAGGTTATGTCGATTTAGCAAAATTGCGTGACCCGCTGCACTTGTATTCAGCACCTTGGCGACTTTTTATAAGACCGTTTGGAAATCCTAAAAATGTTGGAAAAACTAAAAATCCAGCTTATGAAGGAACTGATCCAGTTACGATTAGAAGTATTTTAAGAGCGTTAAATGCCAAAGCTGACCACAGAAAATTGATTATGAACGAAAGCACGGCTATGCTAACTTCTGCAAATCCACATGCCGAAGGGTCAAGACATTCAAATGTGGCTTTTAAATTTTCTTCGCCAATCATTCAAAAAATTTACGACGCTGAAAAGCCAGTTGCAAGAATTACCAAAAAAGATGGAAGTTTAAAACAAAGATTGCCAAATAAAAAACTTGATATCCCAGCTTCTCAAAACGATAAAATTAAATTGCAATATTTTACTGAAGGAGCGACTGGAATTGACATTTCAAAAGAATTAAAAAAAGCGAGATTTGGTGACAAAGTTGTGATAGCGCAGTTCTTTTTGGCGGACAGAAAAATTATTAATGACATAAGAAAAGCCGCTAAAAGAGGTGTAAAATTTGAAATAATCTTAAACAATTCCACAGCCGGACTTCCAAACAAAGCATCCGCTGGAGAACTTATGAAATTTGCACGAAAGCACAATTACGACATCACAGTTAGATTTTACAACAAAGGCGAAGAGATGTATCACGTGAAAATGATGTCTATCTTTAAAAAGGATTATATGATAACTTATGGCGGCTCGACTAACTTTACAAGAAGAAATATGAGAAATTATAATTTAGAAAATGAACTAAAAATAATTTCGAGTTACGATCAAAAAGTTTCAAAACAAATTTCAGATTACTACGACAGACTTTGGACAAATAGAGATGGTGATTTTACTTTGCCGTATGATGAGAATAAAAATGAAGGAGTTTTTAATGATTTGCTTTTTAGATTTATTGAAATGAATGGAATTGGAATTTTTTAAAAAATTATGGGGAATAAAAATTCCCCATTTTTTTATATTAAATATTACATTATATTATACATCAACTGAAACAACTTTAGTTTCCCCAATTTCTTTATTCATCGTAATTCCATAAAGTCTGTGCGAACCTTTCATAGTTTCTTTATTGTGCGTGATTAAGATAAACTGCGATTTATCAGTAAAATTGTGAAGCAATTCCACAATTTTTTTCGTATTTTTTTCATCAAGAGCCGCTTCAATTTCGTCAAAAAAAGTAAAAGGACTCGGTCTGAACATAAAAATTGCCATAATAAACGAAACTGCCAACATTGATTTTTCTCCACCTGACAAAAGTAAAAGCGATTGCTCAGGTTTATTCTTGTATTTTACGCTAAGCTCAAGTCCCGTTGTCAAAATATCTTCAGGGTTTATCAGCTTTATGTTTCCCTTTGCTCCATTCAAAATATTTTCGCACATATATTCAAAATTTTTATTAATTTCTTCGTAAGCGGTTAAAAATTTTACTCGCACCTCATTTTCAATTTCTTCAATAAATTCCAAAAGTGTTTTTCGGCTTTCCACCAAATCTTTTTTTTGATTCACAAGATTTTCATATTCTTTATTTTCACGCTCAAATTTTTCAATTGACGACAAGTCAACTTCCCCAATTTCCGCCCGCCTTTTTTCATTTTTAGAAAGCTCTTTTTTTATTTCCAAAAATTCTTTTTCATTGCTTATCTCAAAATATTCTTCATCTTGCATAACTTTGCTTTCTTCAATTTCACCAATTTTTTCAGTTTCAAAATTCAAATCTTTTTCATTTTTTTTAATTTTTTCAGATAATTTTTCATTTTCACTTTGAAACTTAACAATTTCAATTTCTAAATTTTTTAGTTCTCCCAAAATTTCTCGCTCAAACTTTTCAAATTTTTGAATTTCTTCTTCATTTTTTTTAATTTCGGACAAAATATTTTTATTTTCATTTTCATATTTAGAAATTTCATTTTCTTTAGAAAAAATTTCAGAATTTAATTTTTTCTGTAAAATTTCTTTTTCATTTTCAAATTGTACAATATTTTCAATTTCCCTCAAATTTTTTTTGTAGTCGCTGTAAATTTCATCATATCTTTTTTTATTGCCCTCTTTTTTCACTTTCAAAATTTCATAATCTTTATCAACAATATTTAATTTTTGCAAAAATTTTTCAGTATTTTCAATTTTAGAACTCTCATTTTTAAGTTTTTCCAATTTTAAATTATTTTCTTTAATGTATTCGTCAATTTTTTTATTAACTCAAGATTTTGCAAAAGTTTTTTTTCTTTTTCCGAAATAAAATCGTCAATTTGAGAAATTTCATATTCCAAAGTGTCAATCGACCTTTTTTCCCGTGAAAAATTTCCGTTAAAATTATCGTAACTTTTTACGAACTCACTATATTCATTTTGAAATTCTCTAAAATTATTTTGCAACTCCTTTTTCCTTCTGTCAATTTTTTCAGCTTTTTCAAAAATTTTTTCAACTTTTTCATTAAACTCAAAAAACTTTTTTTCTTTTTCCAAAATTTTTTCTTCTAATTTTTTCAATTCTTTTTTTTGAAAAAGAAGCTCATCTCTTCTCTGCGAAAATCCTCCAGTCATTCTTCCACGAGAAGTGATAATATCGCCGTTAAGCGTCACAATTCTGTCACTAAAACCTTTTTTTAAAAGTTCAATTCCAATTTCCAAATTTTGTACAACAACAGAATTTCCATAAACAAACTGAACAACTTTTTCCAAGTTTTTATCAAATTTCACAATATTTCTTGCAAAATCAATTATTCCATTTTGACCTTTCGTATTTGAAACAATGCTTTTTTTCTCACTTTCACTAAATTCGCCAAACAATTTTTTTGAAAAATTTTTCTCAATTTTGGGAAGAAAATTCAAACTTTTAAAAACTTTTATATCGTTCATCGGCAAAAATGAAGCTCTTCCCATTTTTTCTTTTTTCAAAAGTTCAATGCAATTTCGTGCAACTTCAGTATTTTGTGTGACAATATCTTGAAACATTCCGCCTGACAAAGTTTGAATTGCCGCTTCAAAGCCAAAGGGAATTTCAATCAAATTTACAAAAGCTCCCACAACTCCATTTATTTTTTTGTCTAATATGTATTTAATGCTTTTGTTAAAAGTTTCATTGTTTTCAATCGCACTAGAAATCGCATTCTTTTTAATTTTCAAATTTTGAAGCTCAAAATTCATTTTATTTTTATTTTTCACATTTTCCGAATGTTTTTCTCGCAAATTGTCAATTTCACTTGTTAAGCGAGAAATTTCCTTTTCACTTTGCACTTTTTCCTTTTCTTTTTTTTCCTTTTGAAATTCAAATTTTTCTTTTTCTTGAATAAATTTTTCAAAATTCTCTTTTAATTTTTCCATTTGTGAAAAATTTCTTTTTTTCTCGTTTTTAGACAAAAAAATCCTTTTTTCCAAATCTTCATTTTCTCCAGCAATTTTTATTTTGTCAATCTCTAAATTAGAATTTTTTCGAGTTCTCTCTTTCAACTCTTTTTCGATTTTTTCACTTCTATTTTTTATTTCCAAAACTTTTTTATAAATTTCTTTTTTTTCTTTTTCTTTTTCAAAAAATTGTCTTTCCAAAATTTCTAATTCATTTTTTGAATCATTCAAAATTTTTTCTTTAGAAGAAATTTCAATTTCCAAATCTTTTTTTCTTTTCTCTTTTTCCAAAGCCTCAATTTCCAAATTAGAACTTTTATTCAAAATCTTAGAATACTCATCTTTAAGTTTTTCAATTTCGCCAAAATTACTATTTCTCTGTTTTTTTTGTAAAACAAGATTTTTTTTAGCTTCATCATTTTTTTTGCCAATTTTTTCCGATTCTTCTCGCTTCTCAGACAAATTTTTTTCAAGTTTTTCCAATTTTTCCAAAATTTCACTATTTTTTTCTTCAAACTCATCACGCAAAAATTTTTTTTCATTAATTCCATATTCCAGAATCATAAATTTTTGAGTGTCCATTTTATCAGAAATTTTTTTGTAAAGCCTTGCCTTTTTTTGTTCAATTTTAAGTTCTTCCACTCTTTTTGACAAACTTTTTTCCACATAGTCTATTTTCTCAATTTCATTTTTGACATTTTCAAGTTTTTTCGTAGCTTCTTCCTTCTCATTCTTAGCCTTTTTAACTCCAGCTGCTTCCTCAATTATTTCTCTAAGCTCTTTTGGCGAAGACCCAATTATCCGCTCAACTCGTCCTTGACCAATCACAGAATAAGCCTGTTTCCCAATTCCTGTATCCAAAAACAAGTTGTGAATATCTTTTAGCCGAATTCTTTCGTTATTCAAAAAATATTGATTTTCCCCACTTTTAAAAATTTTCCGAGTGATTTTCACATCTGTAAAATCAATGTCCAAATATTTATCGTCGTTGTTAATATAAAGACTGACTTCTGCTTGATTTTTTGCCTTTTTATTTTTTCCTCCAGAAAAAATCACATCTGAACTCTCTTTCGCCCTAATATTTTTATAACTCTGCTCTCCCAAAACCCACAGAATTGCATCCAGAATATTACTTTTTCCACTCCCATTCGGTCCCACAATTGAAGTTATTCCGCTGTCAAATTCAATTATTGTTTTATTTGCAAACGACTTAAAGCCGTTTATCTCCAATGCCTTTAAATACATCGCTTTTCCTTTCAAAAATTTTATTTTTTTAATATCTATAACCTAGTTTTTATTTTATATTATTTTTTTTATTTTATCACAAGTAAAAAAATACTTCAAACTAAAAAGTTAATGTCGCTAAATAATAATTATTGTGATATAATTTTAGAACATAAAGTTAGAATATTAAAATAAATAAATAAAGAAAGAAAAAAAAATAAAATTAAATAAATAAAATTAAAAAAAATAACAAAAATTTTGAAAAGAGGAAAAATGATTTATTTTATTGGTGGGACAAAATTTAGAGAATTTAAATATTTTGAAATTTTAAATAAATTGAGAGAAAAAAATCCTAATATCTCTGAGAGCTTTTTTGATGCAGAACTTAAGGAAGATGAAAATTTTTTGGAAAAACTTATGACAAATTCTATCTTTTCTTCGCAGGAACTTGTCGTGTTAAAAAGAGCGCAAAAAATAAAAAAATTTGAAACATTTTTGAAAAACATCGCTAATTTGGATATAATAAATAAGCAAATTATTATTGACTATGAAAAAGAAGATGGAAAATTGAATGCCGAGCTAAAAAAAGTTCTTGATAAACTTGAAAAAGATAAAAAAATTAAAAATTTTTTGTTTTTAAAAGACGAAGATATTGAAATACAAAATTATGTTATGCTTGAGCTGAAAATAAATAAAAAAAATGCTAGTTCACTTTTGGAAATGATTGGAACAAATCCTTTTAAAGTGAAAAATGAAATTGAAAAAATAAAAATTTTTTTAGATGGAGAAAAATTTGATTTAAAAAAACTAAAGAATATTATTTCTATAGAAAAAGAATATAAAATTTACGAAATAACTAAAGAAATTTTATCAAATAGAATAAATGAAGTTATGAAATATTTGGAGCAAACTAAGGAATATATGGGAGTGCTTTATTCACTGTATAACGAATTGGAAGTTTTATATAAAATAAAAATTTTAAAAAAAGAAGGTAAACAATTTAGCTCTAATTATAACACTTTTAAAATTCAGTTTGAAAAAGTAAAAGAAGCATTTAAAATAAATAACAGAATTCCAAATTCGTATGCTATTTTCAAAAAATTGGAATTAGAGAAAAATTATAGTTTAGAAAGTTTAAAAAAATTGGTATATCGCTCCTGGGAAATTGAAAATTCTATAAAAACTGGAAAAATTGAGATGAGTGCTGGAGTCGAAAGGCTAATAATGCAGATTTCTTCACTTTATAAGATAGACTGTATAATAAAATGAAACTCATTATAATTTCGTGTTAAAATATTAATAACCACAAAAACATTAACAAGAGGAAATACATCATGAGTTGTAAATATTTTACTATAAATGCGAAAAATAAACTAGAGGTTCTGCTAGAAAAAAACTACAAAATAAAAGAGAGTTGCTGAGATTTTTAAAAAAAGTCAGGGCTACTATTTATCGGGAAATTAAGAGACTTAAAGGTGAATATTGTACTAAAAAAGCTCAGATAAATGCCAATAATAAAGTCTGTAAAAAAGGCAGAAACTTACAAAATTACTTCTGAATTAAAGTATTTAATAGAGTCCAAGCTTTATAAAATATGGTCGCCAGAACAAATTGCAGAAAGAGAATTGCAATTTATAATATAAAAAAATAAAAACCCCAAAATATTTTATTTAGAGGCTTTTTTTATTTTTTCTAGTTATATTGAATAAATATCCGTTTCACTCTCAGAATATCTTTTCAAAAAATTTTGTAACCTCTTATTTTGAGAATTAACAAAAATTTCTTCAGGCTTTCCTTCTTCTATAATTGTTCCACCATCCATAAATACTATATAATCAGATACTTCTCTTGCAAACTGCATTTCATGGGTAACAATTATCATTGTCATATTTTCTTTTACCATATCTTTTATAACTTTCAGAACTTCTCCGATAAGTTCAGGATCAAGTGCTGAAGTTGGCTCGTCAAGTAAAATTACTTTTGGACTCATTGCAACCGCCCTTGCGATTCCTACCCTTTGCTGCTGTCCTCCAGAAAGCTGATTTGGATAAAATTCGGCTTTATCTTTTAATCCCACTTTTTCAAGCATTTTTAATCCAATTTCTGTTGCTTCATTCCTATTCATTTTTTTTACAATTAAAAGACCCTCAATTACATTTTCCAAAGCAGTTTTATTTTTGAATAAATTATAATTCTGAAAAACCATTGTCGTATTTTTTCTAAGTCTGTTTATATCTTTTTTATTTATTTTGCTCAAGTCAAATGTTTCGTTTCCAAAAGTTATTGTTCCTGATGAAGCTGTTTCAAGAAAATTAAGGCTTCGTAAAAATGTTGATTTTCCAGATCCGCTCGGTCCTATGATACTTATTACCTGTCCTTTTTCTATTTTAAAGTTTATTCCTTTCAAAACTTCATTTTTTCCAAAAGACAATTTTAGATTTTCAACCTTTATCATTCTACAGTCCACCTACTCTCAATTTCTTTTCCACAATTCCCATGACTTTTTCCACAATTATGCAAACAACCCAGTAAATTCCAGCAACAACAATATATGCCTCAAAAATATCCAGCCCTGAAGCTGATATTATTTTTGCTTTTCCCATCATTTCCACAATTGAAACTGTAAAAGCAAGTGAGGAATCCTTTATCAGACTTATGAAAGTATTTCCAAAATTAGGAAAAGTTATTATAATCGCCTGTGGAAGCACAATTCTTCTCATTGCCTGCCATTTTGTCATTCCAATAGACAATGCAGCTTCAACTTGCCCTTTATCCACCGACTGAATTGCCGCCCTGAATGTTTCTGACAGATAACCTGATACATTTAAAATAAATGCCACATAAACAAATATAATCGCAGGAATATTATTCACATCTATATTAAATCCATACTTTAAATGTATATAATCTAATATTTTAGGCAATCCATAATAGGCAAGGTAAATCTGAACTAAAAGAGGTGTCCCTCTTATAAAGGACACATAAATTGTAGCAAGCCTTGTCAGCACAGGAATTTTATTTATTCTCACAAGTGCGATAAAAAAACTGAGTATCAGCGAAAATATCATCGTAACAATCGCAATATTCAGAGTCATTGGCAATGCTTTCAGTATTTCTGGAATAGCTCTTACCATAAATCCCCAGTTTAAAAAAGGTACATTATTATTCATTACTTTTCTCCTGTTTATAAATTATTTTGTATAATCTCCACCAAACCACTTTTCTGATATTTTGGCAAGCGTTCCGTCAGCTTTCATTTCAGCTAGTGCTTTATTTACTTTATTTTTCAATTCTTCGCTATCTTTTCTAAATGTGAAGTATACAGGTGTTTTTGTTACAGGCTCTCCTACGATTTCTACAAGATTTCCTCTTTGTTTTGTGAAATATCCTACTGTCAATCTGTCATTTAAAGTAGCGTCTGCTTTTCCTTGTGCAATTTCTTCAAGTGCAATTGAAACATTTCCATCAAAATAAGCATAATTTATTTCCTTATTTTTGTCAAAATCAGTCAAAGTCTTGTTATAATTGCTTCCTACTCCTGTCATAACCCTTTTACCTTTTAAATCCTCAAGTGTCTTAATGTCAGTTCTTCCCTTTTTAACGATAATTTGAGCGGCTGATACTAAATAATCATCAGAAAAAGTATATTTTTTCTCTCTTTCAGGATTTTTAGCAATTTCATTTGCAATAAAGTCAAATTTTTTCGATTCCAGTCCTAAAAACATACTATCCCAAGGTGTAGGCACAAACTCTATATCTAAATTTGCTCTTTTCCCAATTTCTTCAACAACTTCCACATCATATCCAGTTAATTTCCCACTTCCATCAGTAAACGTAAATGGTGCATAAACTCCTTCTGTTCCAACTTTCACTTTTTGTTTTCCTTCACTACTCCCACTTTTACCATTTTCCTGTTTCCCTCCACAGCTGATAAGAAATAGTCCTATCAATAAAATTCCTGTTAATTTTAAAATATTTTTCATGATTTTCCTCCTAAAATTTTTATATTTTTTGTTTACTATTAATTTATACTAATATCCCATTTAAAAAATAGAAGTAAAATTCTATAATAATTAATTTGATAACTTTTTAAAAAATCAAATTTAATTCTTAAGTATTCATATAAATAAGGGATTTTTATTGTGACCTTGGCTTGTCTAAGCATTTTTTTGAAACAAAAGCGAAACTCGCTAATGCTCAAACATATAGAAATAGAAAAAACTATTATTAATCATAATATCTATAAATAAAATTATAAAAGTCTTTAAGATGAATACTTAACAATAAATTTAATTAAAGGATTATTTTAATAGTTACATAGGTTGTATAATAGCATAATCCTATTAAAAATGACTTTAATTTCATAAATTTTTTGATCCCTACTCTTTGAAACAGGAAATAGTATTAAAACAAAAAAATTTATCTTATTAAAGAAAAAAGCCGAATAAGATTATCCGGCTTTCTAGGATGCAATCTCATTTTTCGATTTTTTTTGCTTTGAAATGAGCTTACATATAAAATTATTTCCAGTTAATTTTAAAATAAACTCTACAAATTCATGTATATTATCATATTAAGTTATAGTTTTTTATTAATAGTATACTTAATTAACCTTTTCAATCTCTTTATTTGTATATAAAAATATTATACTATAATTTTTTTAATTTGTAAAGATTATTTTTTTATAAGTGTTTCATTAAATTCTGTATACTCCAATGCAGTACCTTTAACAAGATTCTTTCCATCAAAACCAATGATGTCGCCAGGCACTAAAGTATGTGTTTCATCGTCATTTAAATATATTTCCAATTTCCCCTTTAAAACCGAAATTACAACATCTTCTCCTTCATGATTATGCAAAGGGATTTTTTCTCCTGAATCTAAAACTTCCTTCACCACTTTATAATTAGTCCCACTAAAAGCTAATCCACCTTGATTTTTTACTATTCCAGCCATTTCAATCATCTCCTCTATATTTCAAATTAACTAATATCTTTTAGCTGTACAAATATTATACTCTCATTCAAATATTTTGTAAAGCAAATTTTTTTATAACTACAACATTTGATACTAAAAACTTTATTTAAATAGAAAAATAAATCGGAGGTTCCGCTAAAAGAAAATTACAAAATAAAAGAAAGTTGATAAGATTCTTAAAAAAGATAAAGCTACTATTTATCAGAGAATTAAGAACCTTAATACTAATAAATTCAAAACCTAACCTAGAAAATGTTTGAACTACGCAACACTATTTAAAAAATTTTTACATGAAATTAAATTTTAGGAAATCTAAAAAAATGTTGCATCTAAATATTGCAATTTATGATAAATAAAAAAATTTGACAAAAATTTAGAATTTTGCTAACATAAACGGGTAGAAAAAATAAGATTTGAGAAAAGAAGGAGAAAAATTATGTCAAGTATTTTTATACCAGAAGGTTATGACCCAAAATACGGGATAATGGAAACAGAAATTGCAATTAAGTTCGTAAAAGATTTTTTTGAAAAAGAACTTTCAAGTGCATTAAATTTAACAAGAATATCAGCACCGTTATTCGTAAAAAAATCTTCGGGGTTAAATGACAATCTAAATGGCGTGGAAAGACCAGTTGCATTTGAAACAAAAGAAGTTCCTGACGAAACGTTAGAAATTGTACATTCACTTGCAAAATGGAAAAGAATGGCACTAAAAAGATATGGTGTGCCAGTAGGACAAGGAATTTACACAGATATGAACGCAATCAGAAGAGATGAAGATATGGACAACACACACTCAATCTATGTTGACCAATGGGATTGGGAAAAAGTTATCACAAAAGAAGATAGAAATTTTGATTTTCTAAAAGAAACTGTTAGAAAAATATACAAAGTCTTTTTAAATACAGAAAGAGAACTTAGTGCTAGATTTGAAAAAGTAAAAATCAGTTTACCAAATGAAGTTACTTTTATAACTTCACAAGAATTAGAAAATTTATATCCAAATTTAACTCCAGAAGAAAGAGAAAACGAATTTGCAAAAAGTAGAGGAGCAATTTTCGTTATGCAAATTGGAAAAGTTTTAGCTTCTGGACAAAGACACGATGGTCGTGCTCCAGACTATGATGACTGGGAATTAAACGGAGATTTGATTTTATGGGATCCTGCATTAAATCATTCATTGGAATTATCTTCAATGGGAATCCGTGTTGACAAAGACGCACTAGAGAGACAATTAAAAGAATTGAATTTGGAAGAAAGAAAAGAATTAGATTTCCACAAACAACTTTTAAATGGAGAATTACCGCTAACAATCGGTGGAGGAATCGGACAATCAAGAATTTGCATGTTCTTTTTACAGAAAGCACACATTGGAGAAGTTCAAGCTTCATTCTGGACTGAAGATATTAAAAAGGTTTGCCGTGAAAATGGAATAAACTTGTTATAAAAAGTAAATTCATTAATTATAAATTTATTTAAAAATTATGTGTAGTCTATAATAAATAAATATTTTAAAATAAGAGACTATCCTGTAAATTTGATTTTACAAGATATAGTCTCTTTTAATTTTATAAAAATCTCCATAATTTCGTAATTTTAAAATAATTTATTTTTTCATCTTATCATACATTTTAGCAAGTTCAAATAATCTTTTTTTTGTAATTTGTTCATATACATATATTTCAGTATTTGCTGCTCCTCTCCCAAATATCACCCCTTTTCCATTTTCATCTTTTGTTGAAGCTTCTACCTGTTGCTCTCTTTTTTTTAACCATTGACGTTGTTTATTTCTAAAATTATCTTTTTCAGTTTTAGACATTTTTTCTCTAATTAAATTGTAGACCTGAGTAAGTTCTTCATCTAGCATATCATTAAATTGTTGATTAATGTTAGTAGCTTCAACTCCAAATCCACCTCTTTCCTCAACCATTTCATCTCTAATTCTTTCATAATTTGAAATTTTTTTTCTTAAATTAGATTCATAACTTGCAAAAGTCAAAATCCCAAATATTAAAAATATTGCTAATAATATTTTCTTCATATTGAACCACCTTCTTTTTATAATTTTTTTCTATTTTACTATGATTTTTTTCACATTAACACCAAAATTCCCTCCTCCTTCATCTTCAATAGTTACACCTGTTTTTATGTATACTCTTTCAGCATTATCAATTAATTCTGAAAAATATTCTTTTTGAAGGTCACTATTGTAGTATATCCTTAGTGCAGCTCTATGGTATTCCTTATCACTATCTGTTGCATCATCTCCATAATAAGTTCTTCCATTAATTACACATTTCTTAAACATATAATATTCTCCAGGTGTCCCATCTCCAGTTATTGACTCATTATCATAACCTGCAGCTCCCAAATAATCCGTACAATAACTTTTTGATTTCACAGTTATTCTTTGTTTTCCAAATGATAAAATTCCTATCACTAAAAATATTCCTAAAAATAATTTTTTCACAAGAATCACTCCTTTTTTAATCTTATTTAAAATTGAAATATTATTTATTATATATATATATATACCTTATATATATTTGTTTTTAATTATATTAAAATTAATTTAAAATAAAAATTACTCACTTAAACTTTTACTTAAATTTTTAAATGAGTAATTTTTTTATTTTTATAATAATTTGATAATTTCAAAATCAAAACTTTACTTTTTTTATTTTTTTAAAAATATTATTTCACTTTAACAATTTTTTTCTTCCCAGCTCTCACAACCATTCCACTTTCAAGAACAACCGTGGCTTTCACATCTTTTATTGGCTCATCGTTTATTTTGAATCCACCTTGCTGAATTAATCTTCTAGCTTCACTTGTCGTTTTTAGCAATCCTGTTTCTTTTACCAATAAATCAATGATTCCAACTTCTTTGTATTCCAATTCAACTTCAGGCAAGTCAACATTTAAGTTTCTCTTACTGAATACATTTTCAAACCAATCTCTCGCTTCTTTAGCCGCTTCTTCACCGTAGTAAATTTTTACAACTTCAGCTCCCAATTGTTTTTTAGCTTCCATTGGATGTAAACTTCCATCTGCGATTTGTGCCTTAATTTCTTCAATTCTCTCAAAAGGGACATCAGTTATCATTGTATAATAATTTTCCATCAATTCATCTGAAATTGACATAACTTTACCAAACATATCGTTTGGCGTATCTTTTACACCAATGTAGTTTCCTAATGATTTAGACATTTTTTCCACTCCATCAAGTCCAACCAAAATCGGCATTATCATACAAATTTGTTGCTCTTGACCAAAGTTTTTCTGTAAATCTCTTCCTCTTAACAAATTAAATTTTTGTTCAGTCGCACCTAATTCCACATCAGCGTGTAACTCAACTGAATCATACCCTTGTAAAATTGGATACATAAACTCAATCAATGAAACTGGTTTATTTTCAGATAATCTTTTTGAAAAATCTTCTCTCGAAATCATTTGTGAAACTGTAAATTGTGACAACAAATTCAACGCATCTGATAACGATAATTTTTCCAACCAGTCAGCATTGTAAACAACATTAATTTTATCTAAATCCAAAATTAATTTTACTTGATCCAAATATGTTTTAATATTTTCCATAACTTGTTCTTCTGACAACATTTTTCTAGTTTCAGATTTTCCAGTTGGATCTCCAATTCTTCCAGTGAAAGTTCCAATCAAGAAAAACACATCGTGCCCCAAATCTTGAAACTGTTTTAATTTTCTCAAAGGTACCGCATGTCCCAAGTGCAAATCAGACCCAGTTGGATCAATCCCCAATTTTACTCTTAATGGAGTATTAGTCGAAATTGATTTCTCCAACTTTTTCTTAAATTCATTTTCATTAATTATTTCATCGCACCCGCGACTTAAAATATTAAATTGTCTTTCTACTTCTTGTTTAATTTCTAATTCTGTCATTTTTTTATTTTTTCTCCTTATTTCTTAATTTTCTTTAATTTCTATATTTTTTTAATTTTTTTAACAAATCTATTATTTCTCAATTTTTACTAATTTTATTTTTATAAATATGCAACATATTTCATAAAATAATAAACAATCGGCAATACAAATAACGCACTGTCAAATCTGTCCAAAAATCCACCATGTCCTAAAAGTAAATTCCCAGAATCCTTAACTTCCAATTCTCTTTTTATCTTAGATTCCACCAAATCTCCCAGTTCGGCAAAGATTCCTATTGCAAGTGCAAGGATAAAGGCTTTTAATCCTCCAATGGCAACATAATCGTAATTTACAGAACAGGTCTTTGTTAAAAATGAAATTCCGCAGACAAAATTTGCTATGAATAAATATATTTTGTCAAAAGATAAAATTACTAAAAATACCCCTAAAATTCCTGCAATTGCACCTTCAATTGATTTTTTCGGACTAATTTTTGGAGCAAGTCTGTGTCTAAATATTTTTCCGCCGATTGCCATTCCGACAAGATAAGCAGAAATATCACATGCCCAAATTAGCATAAATGTCATTACAACTAAAATTTTTCCATTTGGAAATTCATATTTTATTAGTAAAATATGTGAGAATAAATACGAAACATAAATTATTCCAAATAAAGTATAGGAAATTTCTGCCATTGCATTGTGAATTTTTACTTTAAAAACTTGCCTTAAAGACAGAAGAATTATTGCAAATACGATAAATCCTCCCATATCAAAGTTAATTTGCTTAAAAAGTTCAAATTTAAAATATGAAAAAATATTTTTTGAATTTTCCTGAAAATATATCGCAACAGGCAAAAACAGCCCAAGTCCCATTCCAATCCTGCTTGCCACTTCAAATCCCTTGTCCTTTAGCATTTTGTAAAATTCAAAAAGCGATATTCCAATTATTACAAGAGTAAACACCAAAAACATCAGATTTCCTTTTAAAAATATCCATAAAAGGAAAGGTACAAACAACAAAATAATAAATAATCTACTTAACATTCAGCCCTCCGTATCTTCTATCCCTTTTATTAAAGGATAAAATCGCTTTATCTAATTCATTTTCATCAAAATCAGGCCAGAAAACATCTGTTATATAAAACTCCGAATAGGCAATTTCCCAAAGCAAAAAATTGCTTATCCTAAATTCTCCACTCGTTCTGATTACAAGTTCTGGATCTGGGATTTCTGGTCGGTACATATATTTTGAAAACTCTTCTTCTGTAACTTTTTCGATTTTTTTTGTTTCATTTTCACTCAAAATTTTATTTACCGCACTTACAATTTCCCTTCTTCCGCCATAATTAAAAGCAATATTAAAAGTTATTTTACTACAATCTTCTAAAAATTTTTGTGTATCTTCAATTTTTTTTAGAAGTTTTGGAGAGATATTTTCCTTTTCCCCTGTCACAACCAACTTTACACCTTGCTTTTTCAGATTTTTTTTCTCTTTATCCAAATATTTTCCAAATAAATCCATAAGACCGTTTACTTCCTTTTGCGGACGCTTCCAGTTCTCAGTTGAAAAAGCGTAAACAGTCAAATATTTCACTCCAATTTCTCCAGCATATCTTAAAATTTTTTCAAGGCTAGCTGCTCCAGCTCTATGCCCTTCTAACCGAATTTTTCCACGTTCCTTAGCCCATCTGCCATTTCCATCCATAATAATTGCTATATGATTTGGTATTATTAAATTTTTATCCATCTTTTGACCTTTCAAGATATTTTTTATAATTATAACAGGGTATACAGTATTTTTCAAGCATAATTTTATTAAATTATATTTTTATTTCAAGATTATTTTTTTATTTAAAAATAAAATAGTTTTTGTTATAATATTAATATAGAAAAATAAAAAATTTTATTATTAGGAGATTTACAAGTATGAAACATAAAATACCGAAAACAAATGCACTTAGAATTTTGGACAAACAAAAAATTCATTATGATATTCACACTTACGAATGGAGTGAAGATAAACATGTAGGAGCTGAAGTTGGCAATCATTTTCCAGAATTAGCCGACAGAATTTTTAAGACGATTGTGTTAAAAGGAAAAAGTAAAGAGCTTTTTGTCTGCGTCATTCAAAGTGAGAAACATTTGGACTTAAAAAAAGTGGCAAAAGCCTGTGGTGAAAAAAATATTGATCTACTTCCGCTTTCTGAGCTTGAAAAAAATACTGGCTACATTCGTGGAGGGTGTTCTCCTGTTGGAATGAAGAAAAAATACAAGACTTTTTTTGATACAGAAGCAAAAATGTTTGATAAAATAGTTGTTTCCGCTGGAAAGCGAGGACTTCAAATGGAAGTTAAAACCAAAGAATTAATAAAAGTTGTGGATGGAAAACTTGCAGAACTTGTGACGACTGAAGAAAAATAAAAGTTTTTAAAATAAAAATATATTGCATTTAATTTTAGCAATATATTTTTTTATTTATAATTTTAGATTTTAAAGTTTTAAAGTTTCCAATTTCAAGATTTCCCCATTTCTCAAATTTGCTCTCATTTTTTGAATTTTTTCATCCATTTTGTCTAATTCTTTTAAGATTTCTTTTTCTTCTGGAGAAGTTTTGATTATTTTAGCAATTCCACCATTTTTTATGATTACTCTTTTGTTTGCAATTAGAGCTAGTGTTGGGTCGTGAGTTGCCATTAAAACTATTTTATCTGCAGAAACCAATAATTCTAATGCTTTTTTTCTATCAATTCCAGCGTTTTCAATTTCGTCGATTAAAACGATTGGAGAAGAACTTAAAATTGCTGTGTCGGCGATCATCAGTGCTCTTGATTGTCCTCCACTTAAGGCTGTAATTGCTGTGTCTAGGTTAAATTTTTCTCCTGCTAATTTATTTGCTTCTAAAATTATTTTTTCTGTTACAGCTTCCACATCTTCAACCATACGGCTTTTAGCATGTAATTCCAAAAATTCTTTAACCGACAAATCCATAACAAAGTTCATATTTTGCGATAATTGAGCAACTAATTTATTATTTGAGGAAAATCTCCACTTTTTGTCAGGGGATTCGTTATTTATTAAAATTTCTCTTTGAGTTGGCGTGTCTTTTTGTGCCGTCCATTCGATGTCAGCTAATAATCTTGATTTTCCTGAACCTGTTGGTCCTACGATTGAAATTATTTCTGATTTATGAATGTCTAGCCTTCCAAATCCTTCTGGATTTCCCGTTTTATCTTGTCCAGCCAAAATTGTAAGCGTTTCAACACCTGTTTCTTCTTCCATTCCCAAAAACAATTTCATTTGCTCAACATATTCAATCAATGAAATCTCAATATTTTCCATATCAAGTGCCATATCTTCTTTTTGTTCTTCTGTAAACATTTTCAAAAATTTACTGAAAGTTTTATCTTCGTATCCTTCAATAATTATATTATTTTCAACAAAAAAATTTTCGGCAAACGGATATTTTTCTATTAATTCTCTCATCGAAAGTTTATCCACTAAATTTCTATTCATTCGCACCACCTAAATTCATTTTTCTAACATTTCCCATTTGATATTTTTCACCAATTCTTGTTTCACCTAAGCAATACGAGCAAAGCGCTGATGGCATTGGAAATCTAAGTTTTTTCCCTTGAACTGTTTCAATTTCTTTTTCTTTTTCATACAACAATGTGCTCAATTCATAAGCTCCTTGTCCTGTCAAACCATTCACATGCATTGTTACAGCTGTCGGATTTACTGAATTAACTCTCGACGCAAATACTTCTCTTTCTGCTTGAGAAACGATGTCCCCTTTTGTAATGATGACAATATCAGCTGATTTTAACATTGGACCAATTTTTTTTGGCGTATTAATTCCTGATAAATTATCAATTACACAAACTCCTTTTATATCTTTAATGTATGGCGAACAACGATTACACAATCCCGCTGATTCTGTAATTAAAACCGATAATCCCAAACTTCTTCCCCATTGCACAACTTCCTCGATATTTGACACAAAAAAGTGATCTGGACACAAAGCTCCTGAAATTCCTTTTTTTACTGGAATTCCCGCTTTTTCATATAATTTGTCGTCATCTGTATATAGACAATCAAATTTTACTACACCAACTGACATCCCTTGTTTTTTTAGTGCATCAACCGTTTTTAAAATAACGCTTGTTTTCCCTGAAGATGGCGGTCCTGAAAATATAACTAAATTCATAATTTTCTCCTAATTTATTAAAAATATTTTTTTATTTCTTCGTCAAATAATTTTTCACCTTCACGAACAATTTTTCCTACATCATTTTTATAAATAAAATCCCAGCCAACCCATTTAAAATTTTGATTTTCTTCCAAGTGATTGTCAACATTTGGATTAGTTGTAGGAAATTTTCCATTTGCTGAAAATAAATTTCCAACTTTTTCCGATAAAAATAAATCTAAAAATGGTTTAATTTTATCCGCTTTTTCTTTTTTTGTAATCATAAAAATCGGACTTAAAAGAGCTCCATCTTTTGGCCAGACAACTTCTAAATCACTCGCTCCATTTACCATTTGTGAAAAAAAGTATGGAATAATGCTTATTGCTGGTGCTTCTTGCGCTTTTGTCCTAGCTTTTACCATTTGTGCTGGATGAAGATTTTTTTTGTAAGATTTTGCAAGTTTTTTAATTCCATCTATTCCATATTCTTTGTAAACCATCACGATTAAAGCATTAAATAAATCTAAATCTGCCATTGGAAGTGCGACCGAATTTTCAAATTCATCGGATAAAATCTCATCCCAAGTCTGTGGCACTTTTCTATCTTTTAGAGCAGTTTTGTTCACCAAAAATACCGCTGGAACAACTCCCATTATTGCATATCTTTTTTTAGGATCTCGCAAATCAATATTTTCATTGCAAAAATCTTTATTCATATTTTCAAAATATGTTTCAAAAATTCCATTTTCCATATATTGACCCATCAAATTTTTGTCAAAAAAAAGCTCAAATCCAGCTGACAACAAAACATCTGGAACTTCATTTGCATCTCCAGTCTTAACTTTTTCAACAACCCAGTCAAGTCCTAAATTTGCAGACTGCAATTCATATTTAATTGTGTAGTCATTTTTTTTATTTTGAGCGTCAACCCACTCTTTAATTCCTTCCAATAGCGGAATTCTAATCGGACAAGGCAGGACTCCTTCAATCAAAACATCATTTTTACTAGCTTTGCTTTTATTAACTTCATTTTCTTCAAGCGAAATATCGACTTCACTATCTTTTTTCAAAAAAGCATTTAGTTTTTCCAAAAATAATTCTGGATTAATTCTTTTTGATTTTAGTGCCATTCCCAATTTTATATTTTTCCCCATAATTTTAAGCATCTCTTTATTTTTAAAATTGTCAAATCCATTTGTAATGAAAAAATCATATATTTTTGGATCATCATTTATAATATCATAAAGCGTTTCATTTAGTAAATCTTTCATATTTTTCCCCTCACATTTTAAAAATTAATTTTAGACTTGTTCATAAACAAAATATTTTTTATTAAGTTTAAAAACAAGTCTTTTTTTCTTTTAGATTTTTAGAAAGTAATAATTTTTTATATTTGTAAATGTTTGTTTCGGGTAAAATTTTATCATATTTTTCAAAAAAAATCTGTAATATATATTACAAAAAAATTTTAATTTGATTTTTTTAATTTTAAATTATATAATAAATAAAAAATTTAGGAGAAAAAATGAAAATATATGTGGCTCCAATGTCAGGAATTACCGATTATTCCTTTAGAAAAATAATGGAGAAATTTAATCCAGATCTTTTATTTACAGAAATGGTTAATGCTAATTTATTAAATCGTGAAAATGATGCCACGATTAACGAACTTTTGAAGTGCGATGACAAAGAAAAAAATGGAACACAGATTTTTGGCAGCAATAAAAATGAACTTCTTTTGGGAATTTTGAAATTAGAAGAAATTGGGTTTAAAAAAATTAATATAAATATGGGTTGTCCGCAGCCAAAAATTATAAGAAATGGAGCGGGTTCAGCACTTTTGGAAAATTACAATTTGATGGACGAACTTTTTTCAGAATTGCTTCCAAAATTAGATTCTGACACAAAAATTTCAATAAAAATTCGGACTGGCTACAAAAATTTTAACAATCCAGAAATTTTTTTGGATTTGGCAAACAAATACAATCTTGATTTTATCTGCGTTCACGGTAGGACACAAAATCAATTTTATTCTGGCACGGCAAATTGGGAAATTGTTTCAAATTTGAGTAAACTTCCACGAAATACAGAATTTTTTGGAAATGGAGATTTATTTGAGCCAAAATTTATAAAAGAGCAAGTTAAAAAATGTAATTTGGATGGAATTATGCTCTCAAGAGGAGTTATTGGAAATCCTTGGTTAATCGCTCAAGCAAGGGAATTTTTACAAACTGGGAAAATAAAAACTATTAAGACATTTGATGCTACAAAAGAAATTGTTTTGGAACATTTGGAAAATATTTTTGAGAATAAAGGGGAAATTAAAGCCGTTCTTGAGATAAATAAATTTTTGAAACCGTATTTTTTAAAATTTCAAGATGAAATTTTTGATTTTAAAAATAAAATTGGAAAAATTATTGTTGAAAAAAATTTTACCCAAAAACAAAACTTAATAAAAAAATTGTAAAATCAAAAAGGAGAAAAAAATGATAAAATTTCCACAAGCGCCTAAATATGGCGATAAAGTTTTTTTAATATGCACTTCTTCGCCTATTTTGCCAGAAGAAATAGAAGAGTGTAAACAAATTGTAGAAAATCTTGGATTTTATCCTGTTGTCGGAAAAAGCCTTTCTCAAAATATTGGAGGATATATGGCAGGAAGTGCTGATATTCGGATAAATGATTTGCACGAAGCATTTTCAAATCCTGAAATAAAAGCTATTTTTTGTGTAAAAGGTGGATTTTCTTCTTCACAGCTTTTAGATAAAATCGACTATGAATTAATAAAAAAAAATCCAAAACTTTTTGTCGGCTACAGCGATGTCACTAATTTAAATATCGCTTTTAACCAAAAATGCGGACTTGGAACATACCACGGTCCGATGATAAGATCAAATATGCTTTATGACTTTAACGAATTTACAAAAAAATCTTTTCTTTTTTCAATAAACAAGAAAAATGGAGAAAAATGGAAACTTGAAAATCCAAATTCAAAAAAATTAAATTTATTAAATAAAAATAATTTTATCGAAATTGAAATCAAAAGAGAAAAAGAAGTAATAGAGAAAGAAAGAATAGCGAAAGAGAAAGAAAAAGAAAAAGAAAGAGAAAATAAAAAGAAAGAAAAAAAAATAAAGAACAAATAAAAAAAGAAATTAAAAATAAATTTAGAGAAATAAAAGGTCAGTTAATTGGAGGAAATTTATCTTTACTTGTTACAACGCTTGGAACTGATTACGAGATTGACACAAAAGATAAAATTTTGTTTATCGAAGAAATTGAAGAAGAAATTAGCAGAATTGACAGAATGATGACGCATTTAAAACTTTCTGGAAAACTTGACGACTGCCGCGCCGTTTTATTTGGAAATTTTGACGGCTGCGAAAACACTTACGATCCAAATTATACTTTGGACGATTTTTTAAATAATTTTTTTAAAGATTTTAAAAAGCCTGTCATTACTGGAATCGAATGTGGTCATAAAAAACCAGATTTAGTAACTTTGCCACTGGGAGCAGAATGTACAATAAATATTGACAAAAATTTTGATAATATCAAAATTTATTTTAAAAAATAGCTAAAAAAGAGTTTAAAAAAAGAGAAAAAAAGAAAAAAATATAAAATTAACAGATAAAAGAAATATATAAATAAATATAAAGAAAAAGAGAAAGAAAATAAAAAGCAAATAAAAAAAGAAAGAAGGAAAATTATGATTTTTGATATGCATGCTGATGTTTGGACTGATAATTTTTGGGAGTATCAAAAAGGAAATTTTGATGTAATTAGAAAAAAATATGAAAAAAAATTTCTGGAAAGTGGACTTTTTGGAGGAATTTTTGTAATTTATATTGATTTTAGAAAAGTTGAGAACATTGAAAAATATTTTTTGGAAGATCTTTGTGCAATGACCAGAGAATTGTATTATTCCAAAGATTTAATTCATGTTGTAAAAAATTCAAAAGATTTTGAAATTTTAGAAAAAGAAAAGAGCAAAAAATTTAGAGTTGTTCTTGGAATCGAAGGATTAATTGGAATTGGCGACAATCTTAACTATATTTATTTACTTCATCAATTGGGAATTCGCCACATTGGACTAACTTGGAATGAAACAAACGCTTTTGCAACTGGACAAAGCGGAGATAAAAACCGTGGACTTACGCCACTTGGCATAGATGCCATAAAAGTGATAAATGAACTTGGAATTTTACTTGATTTATCCCACGCCAACGATAAGACTTTCTGGGACGTGGCAAAATATTCGAAAAAACCTTTTTTTGCCTCGCACTCAAATTCAAGAACACTTTGTCCATCTCTTAGAAATTTGACTGACGACCAGATTTTATGTATTGGAGAGCATGAAGGAATGATTGGAATGAATAGCTACCACAACTTTGTGAGTCGTGATGAAAATAAAAAAAATCTTGATGCTCTAATTGAGCACATGGAATATGTTGCCGAAAAAATTGGACTTGACAAAGTGGGATTTGGACTTGACTTTGACGAATATTACACACCTTCAGGTGAAAGCTGTGAAGGACTTAACGGACTTGAAAATGTAACTAAGTTAAACAACATAACTTTGGCTCTAAAAAAACGTGGATATTCTCAAAACGAAATAGATATGGTAACTTATAAAAATTTTATTGATTTTTATAAAAGAGTAGAAAATAAATAAAAAATTTAGATTTTGAAAATAAAAACAAATAAATAAAGTAAAGCGAAAAGAAAAGAAAAAAGAAAAGAAAAGAAAAGAAAGGAAACAAAAAAATGAAAAAGCCAATTATTGCAATAACTTCTTCGATGGACTTAAATCCCGATAGATTAAATGACAACAGAACTATGGTTTCACTTGATTACAGCAATTCTGTGATAAATTCTGGCGGAATTCCTGCAATTCTTCCAATTACAGACAATTTTGAAGTCATAAAAGAACAAGTAAAATATTTTGACGGGCTAATTTTATCAGGTGGCGGAGATCCTGACCCAAATTTATACGGCGAGGACTGTCTTCAAGAATTGGGGGATATTACACCTGAACGAGATACTTTTGAACTTGCAATTTTAGAAGAATTTTTAAAAACTAAAAAGCCTATTTTAGGGATTTGTCGTGGACTTCAATTGATGAATGTCTTTTACGGTGGAACTCTTTATCAGGATATAAAATATGTAGATACAAATATTCAGCATAAGCAAAAATGGCTTGCTGATTTGCCGACACACGACATAAATATTTTAGAAAATAATATTTTATTTGAAATTTTTGGGAAAAAAGCTCGGACAAATTCATTTCATCATCAGATGATAAAAGATTTGGGAAGAGAATTGACTTCGATTGCAACTGCAAATGACGGAGTTATAGAAGCAATTCAAAATAAAAATTATCCATTTTTTTATGGAGTGCAGTGGCATCCTGAAATGATGGCTTCCAGAGGGAATCTAGGAATGAAAAAAATATTTGATAAATTTATTGAAAGTTGTAAAAATCTAGAAAAACAAAAACAAGGGGGGTGACCCCTTGCAAAAAATATATATTAACTATAAAATAACATTCCCTTCTTCATCAATCGCCTTATAAGCTGGACGAATTAATTTTTTATCAATTATAATCTGCTCAATTCTATGCGCATTCCAACTGGCAATTCTTGCAAGTGCAAAAAGTGGCGTGAAAATATTTTGAGGAATATCCAATAAATTGTAGACAAAACCTGAATATAAGTCAACATTTGCACAAATCGTAAAATCTTCTCCCTTTAATTCTTTTCCAACTTCTTTTGTAAGTTCTTCAATATCAGAAAACAGCTTAAATTCTTTCAGTGAATCTTTATCTTTAGCAAGTTCATAAGCCTTTTCTTTTAAAAGTACAGCTCTTGGGTCTGAAAGCGTATAAATAGCGTGTCCCATTCCATAAATTTTCCCTTTTTTGTCAAAAGCTTCTTTTTCAAAAATTTTTCTTATATATTCCTTTAATTTTTCTCTGTCTGTATAATTACAGTTTTTCTTAATATCTTGTATCATTTTAGTTACCATTGAATTTGCTCCCCCGTGCATAGGTCCTTTTAATGAACCAATTGACGCTGAAATTGATGAATATGTGTCAGTTCTTGTGGAAGAAACCACGTGAGAAGTAAAAGTCGAATTATTTCCTCCCCCGTGCTCAGCGTGTATAACTAAAATTAAATCCAAAATCTCCGCTTCAAGTTCAGTAAATTTGTTATCTGGTCTTAACATATGTAGTATATTTTCAGCAACACTGTATTCTTCAACAGGATTATGAATAATTAAACTTTTATTAAAATGCTTGTAATTGGTCGCCTGATAACAATAAACTAAAAGACTTGGAAATTTTGCAATTAAATTTAAAGTTTGATTTATCAAATTATTTAATTCCACAGAATCAGGATTTGGATCAAGGGTATAAAGACACAAAACCGTTCTTTGGAGTTGATTCATAATATCTACACTTGGTTTTCTCAAAATAAAATCTTCAATAAATTCTTCTGGCAAATTTTGCAACTCTTTTAATGTACTTAAAAACATTTTTAACTCAAAATTTTCTGGAACTTTTCCAAAAAGCAGCAAAAACATTGTTTTTTCAAAGGCATATCTATTTCCTTTTTCTTTAAATTTTTCAATAAGAGTTTTTAGTGGAATTCCTCGAAAATAAAGCTGACCTTCTTTTGGAATTTTTTTACCGTCTTCGACAGAATATCCGACTACCGCTCCAATCTTTGTAAGTCCAACTAAAACTCCTGTCCCATTTTTATTCCTAAGTCCTCTTTTGACATCCAGCTTGTCATAAATATCTTTCGAGATAAAATTATGTTCCTGTATCAAAAGGCTCAGCTCGTGTATAAAATCACTTTTCAAATAGCTCCCTCCTTTCAAGCAAAATTTATAAATTTTCTATAATTTTTTGCGTAAATTCACTAGTTGTTGCATTTCCACCTAAATCAGCTGTCTTTACTCCTGATTCTAATGTCTTTAAAATAGCATTTTCAATTTTTGTAGAAAATTCGTCCATTTTTAAATATCTTAGCATTTCCACACCTGATAAGAGAATTGCTAATGGATTTGCTTTATTTTGTCCAGCAATATCAGGTGCTGAACCGTGAACTGCTTCAAATATCGCAATGTCGTCCCCAATATTCGCACCTGGTGCAACACCAAGCCCTCCGACAAGTCCTGCGACCAAATCAGACAAAATATCTCCATACAAGTTCATTGTAACAATAACTTTATATTTTTCTGGATTTGTGACAAGCTGCATACACATATTGTCAATTATAACTTCTTCCAATTTAATATTTTCATAACCAGCTTCTTGTGAAATTTCTCTTGCGGTATTCAAAAACATTCCGTCAGTCAACTTTAAAATATTTGCTTTATGTACAACTGTCACTTTGTCAATGTTATTTTTTTTGGCATATTCAAAAGCATTTTTTATTATTCTGTAACTTCCTTTTTTTGTAATTCTTTTTATAGCAACTGCCACATTTTTTTTGTCATCTTCATATTTTTCTTCTCCAATATAAAGCCCTTCGGTATTTTCCCTAAAAATTACCAGGTCAATGTTGTCATATCTTGTTTTAATTCCTGGAAGAGTTCTCGATGGTCTAAAATTTGAATACAAGTCATATTTTTTTCTCAAATAGACATTTATACTTCTAAAACCTTTTCCAATCGGTGTTGTAATCGGCCCTTTAATCGCTATTTTGTTTTTTTCCACACTTTTGTATAAACTTTCAGGTATTAGTTCTCCAGTTTTTTCATAAACAGTTGTCCCAGCGTTTTCTTTTTCAAATTCAATTGGAACTTTTGCCGCTTTAAATACTTTTTCCAAACTTTCTGATATTTCAAATCCAATCCCATCTCCAGGAATTAATGTAACTTTTTTCATAAATCCACCTTCTTTGTTATAGTTTATTTTAATAATTTAAAAAACTGTCACTTACTTTCCCAAAATAAATGACAATTTTTTAATTAAAAGAAAAATTAGTTTAAAAATTCATCACTTACTGCAAATTTCAAATATCCACCATATTTCAATATTTTAAGTTCTCTTGCCGAACCGTTGAATTTTGCTTTAAATTCATTATTTTTTGTAAGATTTTTTACTGTAAATTCTCCTTTTGCTAAAGAATTTTCGACATCAGTCAACTGCAATTCATCATATTCGTCAATTCCGTCGTAATCGCTTTGATTTTCAAATTCTAAAGGAATTATTCCACTATTTATTAAATTTGCCTTGTGAATTCTTGCAAAAGATTTAGCAATTACAGCTTTTATTCCTAAATATAATGGAAGAAGCGCTGCATGTTCACGGCTTGAACCTTGTCCGTAGTTATCTCCACCAACTATGATTCCACCATCATTTTTTTCAGCTCTTTCTTTAAAATCAGGAATTATTGTTTCAAAACAATGTTGTGACAATTTTGGAATATTTGAACGGAATGGTAGTAATCCCGCATTTGATGGACAAATATCATCTGTTGTCACATTATCTTTAGTTTTTAAAATAACTTTTTTTGTAATTGTGTCTTTTAATTTTTCTCCAATTGGGAATGGTTTAATATTTGGTCCCATAACAATTTCTACATTTTTTCTCTCATTTTCATCTTGGCTTGGGAAAATGAAATAATTTTCTGAAGATTCAAATTTTTCTGGCTGCTTAATAATTATTTCTTCACCCAAAGTACGAGGATCTGTCAAATATCCTGTAAGAGCCGAAGCTGCCGCAGTTTCTGTACTAACCAGATAAACTTCAGCGTTCATTGTTCCACATCTTCCTTTAAAGTTACGGTTAAATGTTCTAAGCGAAATTCCATTTGATTTTGGTGCCTGCCCCATTCCGATACAAGGTCCACAAGCTGCTTCCAAAAGTCTTGCTCCTGCTCCGATAAATTTAGCAAGTGCTCCATTTTCAGAAATCATTTTCATAATGTTGCTTGAACCAGGTGACAACACTAAGCTCACATCAGGATGAACCTTTTTCCCGTCAAGAATTTTTGCAAGTTTCATAAAATCTGAATAAGAAGAGTTTGTGCAAGAACCTATTGCAATTTGGTCAACTTTTATTTTTTCATCTGGAATTTCATGTACATTGTCTGGACTGTGTGGAAATGCTGCAAGCGGTACCAAATCATCCAAATTTACAATTAACTTTTTATCATACACTGCATCTGCATCTGGCAGTAATTCAATGAAATCAGATTCTCTTGACTGTTTTTTAAGAAAATCTCTGGTAATTTCGTCACTTGGGAAAATTGAGGTTGTAGCTCCTAGTTCAGCTCCCATATTTGTAATTGTGGCTCTATCTTCCACAGAAAGGGATTTTATTCCTTCTCCAGTATATTCCATCACAAATCCAACTCCACCTTTTACAGTAAGTTCCTTTAAAACATAAAGAATTATATCTTTTGCCGAAACCCAAGGTTTTAATTTTCCTCTTAATTCAATGTTATAAACTTTTGGAACTTTTAAATAATAAAGTCCTCTTGCCATTCCAATTGCAACGTCAAGTCCACCCGCCCCAATTGCTATCATTCCAAGTCCTCCGCCAGTTGGAGTGTGGCTATCTGAACCAATCAAAACTTTTCCTGGTTTTCCGAATTTTTCTAGATGCAATCTGTGACAAATTCCATTTCCAGGTTTTGAAAAAACTATGTTATGTTTTGCCGCTGATGTCTTTATAAATTCGTGGTCGTCTGCATTTTCAAAGCTTGACTGAAGCATATTATGGTCGACATATGCAACAGAAATATCAGTTACGACTTTATCCACATTCATCGCATTTAATTGAAGATATGCCATCGTCCCAGTTGAATCTTGTGTAAGTGTCTGATTTACTTTTACAGCGATTTCATTTCCAGCTTTCAGCTCACCTTTTAACAAATTGTTCTTTAAAATTTTGTAAGTTAAACTCATTCCCATTTTATTACCTCCTAAATATTAAGTTCTCATTTCATCACATTTTATATTATATTCTGCAAATCAAAGATTGTCAATAATTTGATTATAAAAAAATTATTTTGATAAAAAAAGTATGGAAAAATTTTGAAAGATATAGTATAATTTTATAAAAAAATCTAATGTTACAGAATAGAAAGGAAAAAAATAAAAAAAATGAATAAAATGAAATATTTAGTAAATATGTTAATTGCCTATATTTTATATCCTTTTAAAAAAAATTCATTTAAAAAGAAAAAAATCTGGATTGTGGGTGGAAATGCTGGTGAACTTTATGTTGACAACGGTCGTGCAATGTACGAATATTTAAGAGCAAAAGAAGGAATCGAAGAATACTGGGTAATTAACAAAAATTCAAAATCAGCGCAAAAAATTCCAGGAAAAAAATTAATTAAAGGTAGCATAAAAAGTTATTTATATTTTATGAATTCTGAAGTTGTGCTATTTTCTCACTCAATTTCCGCTGATATAGTCCCTTACCTTTTCGTTGTCCCGCTTTTAAAAAGATTTCACAAAAAAGTTTTTAAAGTTTTCCTAAATCACGGAACAGTCGGATTTAAAGTCAATCATCCGATGAATAAAAAGACGCAAAAAATTGCTCAAGACATTGTAAAATCTTATGACTTAAACATTTGCGACTCCAATTTTGAAAAGAATATAAAGACTAAAGTATGGTGGCAGATTCCAGAAAATACTGCAGTTATAACAGGTTATCCCAGATATGATAAACTTTACAATGTGAAAAGTTCTCAAAAAGAAATACTTTTTATGCCAACTTGGAGAAATTGGATAAAATCAGAAAATTTAAAAATTGAAGATACAGATTATTTTAAAAATATTACAAATTTGATTACAGATCCAAAATTAAATGAATTTCTTAAAAAAAATAATATAAAATTCAATATTTACATTCATCAGCTTATGCAAGATTATTTAAAAAATTTCGACAATATAGAACTTTCTGAAAATGTAAAAATTTTACCAGCTGATGCTGAAATTACGCAAGAACTTGAAAAATCTGAAATTTTAATTACTGATTATTCTAGCGTTGCATATGACTTTTATTACTTAAATAAACCAATAATATTTTTTCAGTTTGACAAAGATGAATATGACAAAAAAGTTGGCTCATATGTAAAAAATAAAGATTTATTTGGAATACAGGTAAAAAGTGTGGAAAAATGTGTCGAAAATATCATAAAAATTTCAGAAAATAATTTTAACTACGATAAGAATTTAATAGAAAAATTTGAAAAATTACAGCCAAAATTTTTGAAATACACAGATAAAAAAAATTGCGATAGAGTTTACACTGAAATCATAAAACATTTAAAAAATAAATAAAAAAATAAAACTACCTTTTTATGTGAGGTAGTTTTTTATACTCAAATTTTTTAAGTTCATTATTGAAAGTATAATTTAAAAAAAATTTTTTTTAAACTAATAATAATTTAGTTAGCTAATTTATTGATTTTTAATGCAAGTCTTGATTTTTTTCTTGAAGCAGTATTTTTTTTGATTACACCTTTAGTTACAGCTTTATCTAGTTCTTTGTAAGCTACTTGTAATGCTGTTTTAGCTTCGTCGACATTTTTAGCTTCCACAGCTTTTATAACTTTTTTTACAAAAGTTCTAGTTCTACTTTTAATTGCTTGGTTTCTAAGTGCATTTCTTTCACCTATGAATACTCTTTTTTTAGATGCTTTAGAATTTGCCATTTTTTCACTCCTTTCGACAAAATTTATATTTTTGCTAATACGCAGTCAAACAATTTTAAAAAGACATAGCGCCGAATATCTATTGTTTGGCTAAACTACTACTTTTTTCTTTTTAAATTTGTAATTACTATGAATATCAGAATTCACATAATATATTATCATTTTTTTCAATAAAAATCAAGTAATTTGCACTAAAAATTTTTTAGGATCCATTTTTCACTTTTAAAATTAATTTAAAAAAAAAACAAAAAATTTGAATATTTATTTGATAAAATTCTCTCTTATCAAACTATAATAATAAAATTTTTACCAATTTTTGTTAAAAATTTATGAAAAAACTTTTTTTTAATTATTGTTGAGAATTATTAAAAAAAGTAGTATAATATAAAAATAAATTGAAAGTCTGAATTTTTTTAGATTTTTTTATTTTGATAAAAAAATAACTTGATTTTGAGTTGTTTTATTTAGATGAATTGGAGAAAAAAATGAAATACAATGATACAGATTTTATGAGAGATGTAGAAAAAGTTGCAGATAGAGCGCATAGCGCAAAAATTGAATGCAGTTTATATTTGGGAGAATACAAAGAAAGAGTGATAAAGGCTTTGACATTTGATGAAGTTAATGAAAAAGGCATTTATTATGAAATTGAAGAAGCTATGGAAGACAAAAACGCCTACAAGCTATTAATTTCTCACCAAGCTGATTTTGTCAATATAAAAAAATATATTGAAATCGCCAAGAAAAAAGGAATGTCATACAAAATGATTGATAGTTTAGAATACTCAGGAGATATCGCTCTTGTCGTCGCTGCTAAAGATGCAATTGAACACGGTGAAAATGACAATATTTTAGTACAACCTAAATTGGAAGTTATAAAGCAGAAAAATTTACCGGAAATTTATTATAAATCAATGGAAAAATGTATTTGTGAATTTCATTTAGATATAGTTCGAAAAGAATTGCCAAATTATATAAAAAACTATAAAGAAATAGGATTCTTGGACAAATTATTTGGTTCAAAATGTCCAATATGTCAAAAATTAGGAGGAAAAAAGCGTGGTTGATGGATTTAAAATAAAAGGAAAAAATAGTTTGAACGGAACTATAAAAGTAAGCGGAGCAAAAAATGCAGCTCTTCCAATCCTTATCGGAACACTTGTTGCAGAAGGGGAATATATTTTAAGAAATGTACCAAATTTAAGAGATATTAGAGTTACAATGAAACTTTTAGAAGATTTGGGAATGAAAACCGAAAAATTAGACGAAACTACTTATAAAATTGTAAATGAAGGATTTAAAAGAAATGAAGCTAGTTACGAAATTGTAAAACAAATGAGAGCTTCATTTTTGGTAATGGGACCTATGATTGCCAATCTTGACGAAACAGTTGTTTCACTTCCAGGAGGATGTGCAATTGGTTCAAGACCTGTTGACCTGCATTTAAAAGGATTTGAGCTTTTGGGTGCGGAAATTACTAGAATTCATGGATATGTTCATGCAAAATCAGATAATTTAAAAGGGTCAGAAATTCCATTAGGATTTCCAAGCGTTGGCGCAACTCAAAATATCATGATGGCTGCAGTAAAAATTCCAGGAAAAACTATCATTTCAAATGCTGCAAGAGAGCCTGAAATAGTAGATTTAGGAAACTTTTTAATAAAAATGGGAGCAAAAATTAAGGGACTTGGAACTACTAGAATTGAAATTGAAGGAGTAAAAGATTTACATGCCGTTGAATATTCAATTATGCCAGATAGAATTGAAGCTGGAACTTATGTAATTGCTTCTTTAATCACCGAAGGAGATTTAAAAATTCAAGATGCCAGACTTGACGACTTGGGTGAATTCAAATCTGACCTCGAAAAAATGGGTGTAAAATTTAAAGAAGAAGGAAATATTTTAACTGTAAAAGGAAATTTAAAAGAATTAAAACCTTGTAATGTTAAAACTCTTCCACATCCAGGATTTCCAACTGATATGCAGCCACAGATGATGTTACTTCAAACATTGGTAAACGGAACTAGCACAATGGAAGAAACTGTATTTGAAAACAGATTTATGCATGTGCCAGAATTTAACAGAATGGGTGCTGACATTATGATAAAAAGAGGAATTGCCGTTATAAATGGAGGAGTTTCACTAACTGGTGCCGCTGTCATGTCTTCAGATTTAAGAGCTGGAGCTGCACTTGTACTTGCTGGACTTGCTGCCGAAGGGGAAACTATCGTAAACAGAGTTTATCACATTGATCGTGGATATGACAGACTAGAAGCTAAATTAAACGCTGTCGGTGCTGATATTCAAAGAATTAAACTTGATATCTAAAAATAAACAATATTTTGAATAATAAAAAAGAAGTTGTCTCAAAATGCTTAAAATTTTGAGTTCAGCTTCTATTTTTTTGTCCAAATTCAATATCCTTATCTAAAATTTCTTTTTTCAGATACTTTTCTATACAATTTTTCTCTATAGTTCTAGTAGTATTAATACCGTCAAACATGGCATATGCGATGATTCAAGGATATTAACTCCAATATCCATAGGCAAAAACAATTGATAATTTGGAAAAAATATAGTACAATTAGTTAAATGGTTATTGTTATTTATCATAATTCAATTATACCATTTTACAGAGATTTTATAGTGAAACCACTTTAAAGTAAAAATGAGAAATGTTCAGTTAATTAGTTTCTGTATGGAATTATCAGTTCGATATTAAAGGGATTTGACTATATATAGTATCATCTGTGTAATTTAGAAAATTCATTATAAATAAATTTAGTTTGTATAATAAAAAAATTGAAAGAGAGTGCTATGATAAGAACTGATAAGGAAAAATTTCTAGAAAAAATTAAAGAAAATATTGATATTGAAAACTTAAAAGGAGATGGGAAAATATTTTCATATGTAAACAGAGATTATCTCGCAGGAGATAATAAAAAATATATGAATATGTATGATAAGTTATCATTTTGGTATGATTTTGGTGAAAAATGGATAGGATTGTTCAGATACGGGAATACGATTTCTGAAATGAGAAAAAATCTTATGAAACATCTGGAGTGGAGAAATGGCATTTCTGTTTTATATGTTTCTATCGGTACTGGAAAGGATTTAAATTTTATTCCACAGAATGTTGATTTAAAATCTTTAGATTTTACAGGTATAGACATTTCCTATGGAATGTTAAAAAAATGTCATTCCATCTGGAAAAAAAGAACAAATCTTACATTAGTAAATTGCTGTGCTGAAGATTTACCTTTTAAAGACAATGTTTTTGATATTGTTTTTCATGTGGGAGGAATTAATTTTTTTACTGATAAGGCTCTAGCTATAAAAGAAATGATTCGTGTATCAAAACCTGGTTCAAAGATAATGATAGCGGATGAAACTACAGATTTTATTAAAAATCAATATAAGAAAAGTATTTTTACAAAAAATTACTATAAAAACACAGATTTTGATTTAAGTGAAATCCAGAAATGTATACCTGAAAGTGTAAAAGAAAAGAAGACAGATTTTTTATGGAACAACAGATTTTATTGTATTACATTCAGAAAATAGAGCCAGAATAGAAAAACAGCACCTTCAATATCAAATTTAAGATAGAAAGTGCTGTTTTTAAAATATCTCTTCATGTATAGATAGTGAAATTCCTTTAATATCGAACTGATAATTCCATACAGAAACTAAATTTACCTTTTTTTATTTATCAAAATTTTTCTAAACTAAATTTTATAAAAAAATAAAAGTCCTAAAAAAGAACTTCTATTAATTATATTTTTTTATTTTTTATTTTTTATTTTTTCTAAATGAGTCAAACATATTTTTTGCATTGCTGTAGAGAACTTTTACTTCGTAAGGTTTTACATCCACTTGGATTTTTCTCTCAGAAATCGCATAATTCTCTTTTGGATTTAACTGATTTTTATAAAATCCAAACATTTTGGGAACATTTAAGTTTAGCGGATAACTGTCGGCACTGTTGTTTACCAAAACTATGATTGATTCATTTCCCAAGGAAATTTCATAGGAAATAAAATCTGTATTTGGTTTTGGTGGCGTGTAGTCACGACCTTGATATAATTTTGCTCTTCTTGTTTCATCAGCTAAATATGCTGCAATTTCAGTGTCAACTCTACCTTTTGTCTTTTCATCGCCATAAACCTCCAATATTCTAAGTTTTCCATTTTTAAACAGATTTTTGCGCTCTTTTCTTATTTTTAATAAACTTCTGTAATGATTTTCAATTTCTTTATTGCTCGTAACTGGATAAGAAATAAATTTTTGCACTTCATTTATTTCCACCGAATCCGGCAAATTTCTAAACACTTTTTTATATTTACTTATGTCATCAGTTTCGTTATCATATGGATCATAATCTTCCCACAGCATAGGTTTTCTATTTCGAGGCGAATCTGATCCCCACATTCCCTTCTCATCTCCATAATAAATAATGGGAGTTGCAGGCAACATCATTTGCATTGAAACTACTCTTTTTAATTTATTTATCGCAGTTCCATCGTATAAATCAGGTCTTATGTTCAAATATTGGTTCGACTGATTATTTCTGTCGTAAACACGGTTTGTGTTTATCATTCCACTAAAAATTCTGTCTGTATCCAGTGAACCTATAAAAAGTTGTGTCATGTTAAATCTGTTAGCTGAATACTTATTATAAATTTCGTTTAATTTTGAAGCAAATTCCACTCCATTTATACGATAATTCGGATTTGTATTTACAGTGTACTTAATTATATTATTAACAACATTGTAATCCGCCCCACTGTCGTAAACTCCATCATCTATATCTTTTGTAAAACTGTTGGAAAACTCTCCAGTTATTAATAAATCTGGCTTATATTGCTTTAAATTTTCTGTAATTTCCGCTATATATTCTTTATTTCTATCATCATAATAAACATATCTAATTCCATCAATCCCGTCATCATAAACATTTTTCTTAAAAGTCTGGTCAGGCCCTAAAATCCATTTTTTCATTGAATTTTCAAAATAATTTTGAACTTCCTTATTGCTCAAATCAAGCACCGTGTCTTTTAAATACCAATTTTTAAATTCTTTATTTTCTCTTGCAAAAAAAGCTCCAGAAGTCACATCTGGCGCAACTTCCAAAACAACTTTCAAGCCTTTCTGATGCGCCTTTTTTACAAGACTTGCAAGAACTAAGTCAGAATCAGTCCAAACCCAGCTATTTGTATTTCTCAAATCTTCCCCAAGCAAATTTTTATCAGTTGTCGGATTAAAAACTAATAAATTTAATTCTTTGTCACCGTTGACATTGTGAACAGGTGCTTTTATATCAAGCGCCTTTATTGTCCCAGTCTGCTCAATAACTCCGAAATATGGATCCACATGATTAAAGTAAATCGTGTCATATTTGTGATTTGAAAGTGAATAAAAAGGAGACGATAAAATTATATATTCCACTCCTAAATTTTTCAAATAATCCAATTTTTCTTCAACACCTTTTAAATCTCCACCATAATAACGTGTATAATTTTGCACTTCATTTAAGGCACTCTCTTCCCATTCATTTTTTTCTTCGTAATTACTGTTCCATTCATTTAATGAAAACTGAGGTTTGCTTCCATCTCCCCATTCAGCTAAAAGAAGCTCCCTTTTTGTAGTTCCCGAACGAATTTCTCCAGTTGGCGCAGAAAAGTCATCGGTTCCAAATTCATTAAAAATTGCATCGTTGTCGACATCTCCATTTCTAAATGAATCAATATAAATTTGGTAACCAACAGAGCCTTTTGCCCAATCTGGAATCTGTGTCAATTTTTTTGAATTTGTATATTCAAACGGAATTACAGAACTTCTATTTTTTGTCAAGTTTCTTCCCATAAAATATTTTGTCTTGGCATCAGTTATTTCAAAATAATAATCTTTGATCGTATCTGGAACTTCTGCTAAAAATGTTTCATTTCCACCGTAATTCCCAATCCCACGCATCATTTTTTTTCCATTTTTGTAAATCACTTCCACCGAATAGACATCGTTATTTTTGGTTTTCATAAGTATTTTTACATTTTTTCCATCTTTTACACGATATTCAGAATTTTCTTCGTGTTTTAAAGAGTTTACATCTATTATTCCGTCATTTCTCTGACTGTACTTCAAGTTTTCATTTGCACTTTTATTTTCTTGTTCGTCTATAATTTCTTCATCTATTTTTGAGCTGTCATCTATAATTTCTTGCGTTGATTCGTCAAGATGCTCCATATTTGTATCTGCATTGTTCACTTTATCACTTTTTTCTTTTGAAAAAGAAAGAGTTGTACCAATTATAAATAACAGAACTGTCATTTTTAATTTTAATTTGCTCATATTTCTCCTTTACTTTTTTTAATTTCTTTTGCCGCCGCAATACAAAAAACGATAATATTCAGATTTTTAATTTTAGAACTTTGTAAAATCTCATTTTTTATTTCTTTCAAAGTCGCTCCAGTCGTGACAATGTCGTCAACTATCAAAATATTTTTATTATTAAAATCAATTCCTTCAGAAATTTCAAATGCGCCTTTTATATTTTTTTTCCTTTTTTCCTCGTCCAAAATTAACGCCATCTTTTTAGTATTTTTTGTCCTTTTAATTTTACAATATTTTATTTCTAAATAATTTAGAATCTCGTCAACTTGATTAAAACCCCGTTCACTTTTTCTCTTTTTACTTACAGGCACACTTACAACAATATCTATTTTTTCTTTTTTCAGAATAAAATAAAATTCTTTTTTTATAATTTCCGAAATAAATTTTACCAAAATTTTTTTTCTATTATATTTATACTCATATATCAATCTTTTAAATTCATTGTTATAATCCCACAAATAATAAATATTATTAAGTTTTCGCAATTTTTTTAAATCATTAAAAAGTTTTTTAGTCTTTTTTGAAACTATTTCGCACTCAACTAATTCCTCCCCAGAAATTATATCTTTGTTTCTAAAAAAAATTCCTTTAAATTTAAAAATCTCGCTTTTTAATTTATCAATAATTTTTAACTGGGTCTTTGACTTTTTCAAGCACTTTAGTTGAGTACATTTCAGTATATCCACAATTTTGACATATTTTTAAATAAAACATATCTATTCCGATTTTCGCTTTTGTCGTTTTCGTTGTCGGCACCGCTATTTTTTTTATTTCAAATGTTTTTTCACCACATTTCAAGCATCTTTCATTATTTCTCATATTTCACCTCAAAACGCATTTTTTATCCATTCAATATTATTAGAAAAACTGTCTATTCCAATAATATCATACCTTACGCCACTATTCCATTTATTTTTTAATATATATATCTGTGAAGTCGCCAAAATCTTTTTTTGTTTTTCTTGCGTAACCATTTCAACAGCTTTCCCAAAAGAATTATTTTTTCTATATTTAACTTCCACAAAAACAAGTGTTTCGTCATTTTCAAAATCTTTAAAAATCAAGTCAATCTCCCCATATCTGCTAGAAAAATTTTTTTCAACAAAAACAAGCCCTTGTAAAACCAAATACTTTTTAGCAATCTTTTCATATTTAAACCCAATTTCTCTCTTATTTCTCAATTTTCCCATCTTAATAAACCAATTCCCTTTTTTATTTTTCTAAAAATATTTTATCACATTTGAAGTGAAAAAACAAAATTTTCATTTTTTATAATTTTTATGAATTTGTTTTGAATTATTAATTTTATTATAATATTCATTATTATTCATATTTTAATATTTTTATCAATATATAATTTTTTTAATCAACAAACTAAAATACAAGATAAAACTAATTAAAAAATCAAGAAAAAAAGGTATAACTTTAATGTAAAAGAAAAAAATTGGATATTTTTTTATTATATAAAATATTCATTTAAAAAATTATAAAAGAGGAAGTGAGTTTTTATGAAAAAAATATTAATGCTAATGTTATTATTAGGTAGTTTTGCTTTTGGTAAAAGTCTATCAATCAAAACTGGAAAATCAGATAGATGTGTTCCAGCAGATTCTAAAATTCATTATCAAGGAATAGATTCTTTTAATGAAGGATATTATGCTCATCTATATAATTATGCTAATTGTAAAATAAATGGGCATTATTTTAACAATGTACAATTAGTAATAATTACAAATAGTAGCAATAAATTTACAGACACGCTTTCATCTTTATCATTTTATCCAAATAAAATTGTATACTATTCTCCAAGTGAAAATAAAATTTCATTTAATATAAATAAAGTGGTATCATGGAAGCGTTAAATAACAATTAAAAAATTTTCGTTCAAACCTCTGAATAATGTATAATAAAATAATTATACATATTTGGAGGTTTTTATTTTGGATAATATAAATTAAAAGATATAAAAAAATTGCAAAAAAATATGATATAATTTAAAAAAAATCAAAACAAAAGGAGATAAAAATAAAAATGAGTAAAAAATTTAATTACAAACCATTAATTGAATATACAAATTATGAAAGAAAAAAATATATAAAACCTGAAAAAGCTGGAGATTTAAAAGAAGATATGGAGCTTTTTAGGAAAAATGGACAAAATGCTAGAAAAGTTTTTACGGAAATTGCAAAGGCTTTGAAAGAAAAAACAGATGGATTTCATTTGCAAAAAGTTAGCAGCTGGATGAATCAGGCTCAGATTGCAAGACCTTATCTTTGGGTGTTTTTGCGACAAGATGGGGATAGTGAAAGTGAATCAGGGATTGCGTTGAGAGTTTTTAAAAATGAGAAGACTAAGAAAATTGGGATTTCGCTTGAAGTGAGTTTTGTTGAGCGTAAAATTGGGGAAAATACGCTTGAAAATCAGAATAAAGTTTTGCAAATGCCGATTGATGAACCGCTTTATTATTTTGTGCAATTTGCGAAAAGTAAGGAAAACTGTGCTTTGGATAGATTTGAAGGAAATGAAAAAAATAGAGAAAAATTTCTTAAAAATTTGGAAAATGGGGAAATTAGAAAAGTTTTGGTTAAGTTTGATGTGGAAGAAATTGAGAGATTTGATAGTTTGGATGATCTTGTTGAGGAATTTTTGAAGGGATTTGAATTGTTAATACCGTTTTATTTGAAAACAAAGGAGATTTAGGAAGAAAATGATTTCGGATTTTGATAAAATGTATAATTGGATATTGGAATTTACTAATTTTCTTTCATATGAAGTTCGTCCGTTAGAAAAATATGACAGATTTTTAAAAAATTTTCACCTTAATTTCAATGCAAATGAAAAAAGAATGATTATTAAATTTATGAATGAAGATGGAATATTTAATCACACTTATAATTTAACGGATTTTGAAAAGAAACCATTAAAGTATAACTTAAATAATCTGAGTGAAATAGAAAACATGTCAAATTATTTACCTGATGAAGCTAAGGATTTAATTGAAATTTCTGAAAAAATTAAAAGTAAAAAGGAAGAAGATAATGAAAAAGGGTATGAAAAATTTATTGAAAATTTTTTGGATATTAAAATTTTTAAGCTGTTTGGAAAAAATATAACTTTGTATTCTAAAAAAGATGTGGAAAATTCAAATATATTAAAGAGAATAATCAAATTAATGACATACAGGTTAAAAAATGAATTTAATGTAATTAATAATTTGATGTATATTTTTGATATGAAATTTTCAAAAGATAGTATTGCATTGAAATTGTATGGTTGCTTATATGTTGGTGCGTTGATCTTTGGTTGTATTTTATATTTATTTTTTAATGAAATTATGATTATGTGGATACTTTTTATATTTTTCATAATATCAGAATATATAAATGTGTTGCTAAAAGAAAAAAATTTTGAATGGAATAAGAATAATGAATCGAGTTTTTTAATGTTTTTTCTAATTACAGTAATATATATTTATACTATGTCTTTTAGATTTGAACTTGTATACCAGTATATGATTTTAAATTTAATGATATTTTTTAAAACAATAGCAATTTCGTGTTTGAGATATAAACGATTGAAAAATTTTTCAAAGAAAGTTTTAGATGTGTTTATTTAAAAAAGTAAGGAGTGATAATTTTGAATTTTGACGAAGCGTTTAAAATACTGGAAATAGAGCCGACAGATGATAAGAAGAAAATAAAAATTGCATATTCTAAAATGTTGAAGAAATATCATCCTGAGGAGTTTCCTGAGATGTTTATGAAGACTAGGGAAGCTTATCAGATTGCCTTAGAGTTTAAAGAATATAATTTTAATAAAATCAATTTTAATAAAGAGAATTTTAAAAATAAAAATTTTTCTGAAATTGAACAAAAGTTGGAAAAAGATGGATATGAGGAAGTTTCTTTTGGAAATGATATTCCAAAATCAGAGATTGAAAATGAAGAATTTTCTGATATTTTTAATGGAAAATATGAATGGATGGAAAAAAATTTCAAATCTTGGCTAAAAGAAATTCATAGGATTTTAAATGGGGAAAAAGTTTCTTTTATTTACTTAAAAGTTTTTTTGAAAAGATTTGATAAGTTTTCAGATGATGAAAAGTCTAGAATTAGAGATATTTTAGGATTGGAAAATAATGATTTTGAAGATAATTTGATTTTAAAATCAGAGAATCTTTTTGAATTTGAAAAAGAATACATTATTTCCTGTTTATCAAATAATAAAAATGAATTTTGGGAAATAAAGGAGCTTTATAACAGTAAAGAAAAAAAAGATAATGACAAGGCTCTGAAAAATTTTGTGGAAAGATATTTTAATGTGAAAAAGTTGAATATTTTTGGATTTTTTATATTTTGGAATATTTATCGTGGAAATTATAAATATCTTGATATAAAAATAAATAAAAAAATTCACAATTTATTTTTTGATTTGGCAAATAATTTATTTTTTAAAAGAATAATTTATAGTTATAAGAAAATAAAAAATATATTTTATCATTTGGAAATTACTTGTGAAGACGATATTGGAGAAGATGACGCTTTTATACACACTCTAATATTTCTTCTTAGTTGTCTTGCGCTAATTTTTATTTGCATATTTAGTTTACCAGCAATAATAAATACAAAGGAAATAGATTATAGAAATGTTGTAAAAAGTTTTGAATTAGTGAAAATTTATTGGATTGTGCTTACAGTTACAAGAATTTATTTAGATTTTTCACTTGCAAAACGTGGAAACAATTTAAACATGGCAAGTATGTTGAATATACAGATAATTTTGCTTGGTAGTTATTTAATTTCTATTTATTTTAATTATAAAATTAAAGATTTTCTACTGTTCGGAATATTAATGTGGATGATTATAAAATTAATAATTGTAAATAGAATAAAATATTTAAGATTAAAAAATTATGCAAAAAAAATTTTAGATAGAATATATAATTAAAAAAATTACAGTTAATAAAAATAAAATTATTAAAAATCAAAGAATCGAGACTATTTATCAAAAAATAATAAAATATAAAAAATAAAAATTGAAAAATGCTAAATTAGTAAAATTTTCTAAACTTTTATAAATAACCAAAATATTATTAAAGGAGAAAAATAAAAATGGGAAGAATGATTGGAATTGATTTGGGGACAACGAATAGTTTAGCTACATATATTGACGATAATGGGAAAATAGAGTTTGTAAAAAATGAATATGGAAATATTTTGATTCCGTCTGTTGTGGGAATTGATGAAAATGATGATATTATTGTAGGGGAATTAGCAAAAGAAAGGAGAATGATGAATGCTGGGGAAACTGCAAGTAATTTTAAAAGAAGAATTGGAACAGATGCAAAAATTAAAGTTAAAAATAAAACTTTTGATGCACAAATGTTATCTTCTTTTGTTTTGAAACATTTAAAGGAAAATGCTGAAAAACAGCTAAACGAAAAAATAAATAGGGCGATAATAAGTGTCCCCGCATATTTTAATGATAAACAGCGAAGAGATACAAAAATGGCAGCAGAATTGGCAGGACTTACAGTAGAAAGACTTATAAATGAACCAACAGCTGCAGCATTGTCACTTGGAAGCAATATTTTAAATCAAAATTTAAAGTTTATTGTGCTTGATTTGGGCGGAGGGACATTTGATGTTACATTGCTTGAAACATTTGAGGATATTATGGAAGTGCTGTCAATAAGTGGAGATACAATGCTCGGTGGAGAGGATTTTACTGCTAAAATTTGTGAAATTTTTCTAAAGAATATTAAATTATCAATAACAGACTTGAGCCATGATGAAAAGACAAAATTGTATACAAAAGCAGACAGAGCGAAAAAATTGATAAGTTTAAAAGATGTTGTAATTGAGCTAGAAATTAAAGGGAAAAATTATAAATCAGAAATTACACAAAAGGATTTTAGAGAGGCTGTAAAACCATTGCTTGTGAAAATGAAAGCTTCAATTGACAAGGCTTTACAGGATGGAAATACAGATGCCAGAGAAATTGAAAAGGTTATTTTAGTTGGAGGAGCTGTAAAATTAGGGATTATTGAAGAATTTACAGAAAAGTATTTTCATAAAATGCGTGGAGAAAAAATATATTTTAGTAGCGAGAATTTTATTGAAAATAATAAACTTGTGTCAATAGTGGCAGATCCTGATACGGTTGTAGCTTATGGTGTTGGAGTTGCAGTTGGAATGAAAGAAAGAAACAAAATGTTCAAGGAGAGAATTTTAACTGATGTTTGTCCATTTACTTTAGGAACAGAACTCGTAGGAAAACGATTTGCACCAATTATTCCTAGAAATACAACTGTTCCAACAAGTAAATCCGAATATTTTTACACAATAGATGACTATCAGGATAAGGTGAATGTTGGAATTTATCAAGGAGAAAGCCTGAATATAGATGACAATTTGTTTTTGGGAAATTTTTTGATAGATGTGCCACGAAATATAGCAGGAAAGGAAGCTATAAATGTCAGATTTACTTATGATATAAACGGTATTTTGGAAGTGGAAGCGACAGTTGTGAGTACAGGACTTAAAAAAAGTAAATTGATTATAAATGGAGATTTATCTGAAGAAGAAAAAAACGAGAAAATAAAAATGCTGGAAGAAATAAAAATTCAGTCTGAAAATAAAAATAAGGATAAACTGCTGCTTGAGAGAGCAAATAGAATTTATGCTGAAATAGTAAATACAGAAATAAGAAATCATATTTCTGATTATTTAGAAAATTATCAAATGGTTGTAGCAACAGGCGATAGAATCCGTATTCAAAAGGCGAAAGAAAGTTTCTCACAGTTTCTTGATAAAATTGATCCTGAAATTAATGATATGAGTATAGAAGATATTTTGAAAGATTTTGAAGATGAAACGGAAGAGGAAGATATGAAAGAAGAAGATGAACTAAAATTTTGGAATTAAAAAATGATTCTTAATTATGAAGAAAAATAATTAAATGTTTAAATTTTAATAATTTTGAAATTACAAAAAATGAGGTAAAATATATTAAGAAACTGAAAATAAATAATAAATTAAAGTAAAATAAATTTGTTTGACAACTTTTTTAAAAGGAGTGAGATGGTTATGAAAAGAAAAAATTTATTGAAAATATTGGGATTATTGATCTTAGTAGGAAATGTTGCAAATGCTGAATATTCTGGGAAATTTGAGAAAACTTATTCTAAAAATTCAGATTATAAAATGAAAATTACGAGTGTTAAAAGTGGAAAAAGTAAGAGAAATGTTTCAAAAATATTAAGTAATCAAGAAATTGATTTGAAACTTATTGAAAAAATTGGGGATTCAAATTATTTTAGAAATAAAAATGGGATTTATTATAAAAGTGGAGAAAAAGTTTTGAAATTGGATGGAGTTGATAAAGATAGTTTTGAAGTTATGAAATTTGGAAATTATGGGAAAGATAAGAATAGTGTTTTTTATCATAATAGAAAATTGGATGGTGTTAAACCAATTGGATTTGAGGAACTGGATGAAAGATTTGCGACATATGAAGGTGTTCTTTTTAATAATGGAAAAAAAGTTGAGGGAGTGAGAAGAATTGAGAGTGGCGATATGGATATGAATGGTCTTGAGAGAATTAGAGTTTCTGATCATTGGGATCTAGGGTACTCAAATTATTTCAAAAATAAAGATGGAATTTATTATGCAGGGGAAAGTAAATTTCTTAAATTGAACGGTGCAGATAAAGATAGCTTTAGTGTGACTTTTAAAGGAAAATATGGAAAAGATAAAAACAGTGTCTATTATCAAGATAAAAAAATGGACGGTGTAAAACCAAGTGAATTTATAGAGTTAAATGATATTTTTGCAAAAGATCGAAATAATATTTATATTGATGGGAAAAAACTTGAGAATTTTGAGGCAAGAGATTTTTTGATTTTGGATGAAAAGAGATTCGAGTATAAAAATAAGAAATATTATTATGATAAAAAAAGTAAAACTGTTAAAGAAGATAAATAAATTGAAAAAATTTTTTAAAGTTATCAGACAGAACTAATATTATTTTTTTTAAAGGATCTTGAATAAATTTACCATTTTAAATAGAAAAAAATTTAAAAATGACAAGGAGTAAAATATGAAAAGAAAAAGTTTACTAAAAATATTGGTTTTATTTATTTTAGCTGGAACTATTGCAAATGCTGAGTATTCGAAAAAGGATGGAGAAGTTTATTATGAAATGCCATATCTTGAAATTAAATTGAAAGTGAAAGGTGCGGATGCGAAAACTTTTGAAAATTTGGGAGAAGATAAGATGAAAATTATCGGCTATTTTGGGAAAGATAGCAAAAATGTTTATTTTCTTGGGAAAAAATTAAAAGATGTTTCAACTAAAAAATTTGAAATTTTGGATGAAAAGTATGTGAAAGATTACAAAAATTTGTATAATCTTAAAACTGATTCACTTTCTTTTTTCTCAATTGATGAAATAACACCGAAAAAAGTATCGATTGATGGACTTGATGTGAAAAGTTTTAAAGTTTTAGAAAATAAAAAAGCTTCTCTTACAGACTATTATACGGATAAAAATAGCGTTTATTTTCATAAAGATGATTTGAGAAAAATAACTGGAGCGGATAAAAATTCTTTTGAAATTTTGGAGGAGTATATTGCCAGAGATAAAAATAATGTTTATTCTAAAGGGGAAAAGCTAGGAAATATAGATATTAAAAGCTTTAAATATTTTGAAGATGGGCTAGCAAAAGATAAGAACAGAGTTTTTTATATTGAGGATAATAAAGATATTACAGGAGTAGATGCGAAAACTTTTGAAAGAATGGGAGAAAGTTATTATTTTAGAGATAAAAATAATATCTTTGGTTTAAAGGATTATAATCCTTATGATTTGGAAATGTTGAAAAATATTGATAGAAATAGTTTTAATACTTTGAGTAAGGAAATTGGGAAGGATAGAAATGGAGTTTATTATTTTGGAGAAAAAATAGATGGAATTTCTTCGAATAATGCTAAAGTTGTTGAAGCGTTGGGAAATAGCGACTATATTCTTCAAAGTGGCAATGACCATTATTTGATGACTGTAAATGAAAAGGATTCAGATAATAATGAAAGATTTGAAACAAAGAAAATAGATAGCTTGGATATTGATTTTGATACATTTAAATATTTTGAGATGTCTAATTTGTATAAAGATAAAAATAGTTTTTATTATCATTCAGATAGTGACTTGAAAAAAATTAAAAGCGATATTGATGTGAAAAGTGCCGAAAAAGTGCTGAAATTAAATGATTTTATAAAGGATAAAAATAACCTTTATTATTATTCTAACGGGAAAATTGAGAAGATTAATTTGAGAATAGATGTAAATAATTTGGAATACTTGGATGATGGAAATTCTAACTTTAGTAATTATTTGAGAGATGGGAAAAATGTTTACTTTGTGGATAATGAGTATGGAAAAGTAAAAATTGTGAAAAATGTTGATAGAAATACATTTAAAGTTGTAAACGGAAATTATGGAGTGGATAGTAAAAATGTTTATTCTTTTGGAGAAAAATTGGATTTTATAGGACTAGATGGGCTTAAAATCTTTAATGAGATTTATTTGAAAGATAAGAAAAATGTTTATGAAATTTCTGTAAATGATAATGACAAAGTGAAAGTAGAACCAATTAAAAATCTTAATATTGATGTGGCAACTTTTGAAGATATTTTTGGTGGATTAAATTACAAAGATAAAAATTCCGTTTATTATGTTGATGAAAATAATGGAAAAGTTTCTTTGAAAACATTAAAAGGAGCAGATCCGGCTACATTTGAGTTTGGAATTATTTCAAAAGATAAAAATAGTGTTTTTATTGGAAATCAAAAGTTGAAAGGTGTCAGTTCTAAAGGGTTTGAAGTATTAAATGATAGTTTAGATTTTGTAAAAGATTATAAGAATGTTTACTATTTGGATAGAGAAAGTGATGGAATTACTTATAAAGTGGAAGTTTTAGATACAAAAGGAGTTGACATTCCGAGTTTTGAATTTTTGGGGAATTCTTACAACAAGTATTACAGAGATAAGAATAACGTATATTTTTTGAATGATAGAGATGACAAAATGAAACTTGAAAAATTGGCTGGTGCGAATCCGAAAACATTTGAAATTATGGATGGTAATTTTGCAAGAGATGATAAAAATCTTTACATTTTTGAGTACAAAGTGGATGGAGTTGATCCAAAGACATTTGAAGCATTGAACTATGAAATGATAAAAGATAAAAATGGAGTGTATTTTTTGGAAAATATTTCAGAAGAAAATGAAAATTCAGAAATAAAAACTAAAAAGTTGAACTTAAAAGGATTGGATTTGAGAAGTTTTAAAAAAGTTAATGATAGCGATTATTATTTTAAAGATAAAAATAGTATTTACTACGAGGATTCTGGAAATTTACATAAAATAGAAAATGCTGACTTGAGAACATTCAAAGACTTGGATTATAATTTTGCGAAAGATAAAAATAATATTTATTATAAAAATAAAAAATTGGATGGAATCGATGCTGCAAGTTTTGAAAAAATAGAATTTAATTTTATAAAAGATAAAAACAGACTTTATAAAATCGACGAAGATGAAGAAAAAAATGAAATAAAATTAATTCCAATCAATGAAAAAGTCAATCTTGAAAATTTTAAAGAAATAGGCGGAAATTATTATAAAGACGATAAAAATCTCTATTATTTTGGAGAAAATGAGTTTAAGAAAATAGAAAGAGCAGATCCAAATTCATTTAAATATGACAATGAAAATTATACTTTTATTGCAAAAGATAAAAACAATGTTTATTTTGAAGGAGAAAAAGTGAAAGGAATAGATGTTAAGAGTGCCGAAGGAATAGACGGATTTTGGATGAAAGATAAAAATAGTGTGTTTTATCGAGGGAAGAAATTGGAGAAAATCAGTTCAAATAACTTTAACTATTTTGACGGTGGAATTTCGTATGATAAAATTTTGGTTGACAAAAATGGAGCTTACAAATTGCTGGAAAATGAAAATCAAAAAGACAAAATAATTCCACTTGATAGCAAAAACATTGATTTAAAAACTCTTGAAAGATTTGATACACCAATGGACGGTTCAAATTATTTCAAAGATAAAAACGGAGTTTATTTCTTGAACGGAGAAAAATTTGTGAAAATAAATGGAGCGGATAGAGATAGTTTTGATGTAACAATGAGTGGAAAATATGGGAAAGATAAGAATAATGTTTATTTTGAAGGAAAGAAAATGGAAGGGAAAAATCCGATTGAATTTGAGGAGATTGATATTAATGATTAGTAAAAATGAAAGGAAAGGGTATTCGATATGAAAAACAACAAAAAAACAAAACTGCCAATTGGAGTTTCCAATTTTAAAGACATTATTGAAAAAAATTACTATTATTTTGATAAAACAAAATTTATAGAAAATATTTTAGAAGATGGCTCTCAGGTGAAATTGTTTACTCGTCCTAGACGATTTGGAAAAACATTGAATATGTCGATGCTGAGATACTTTTTTGATGTTAAGAATAAAGATGAGAACAGGAGATTGTTTGAAGGGTTGAATATTTCTAAAAGTGATTATTTTGACATGCAGGGAAATTTTCCTGTGATTTCGATTTCATTTAGAAATTATGATGAAGAAAACTGGGAAAATGGATTCAAGGCTATCAAAGGAATTGTAAAAAGGTTATATTCAGATTATAAATTTTTAATTGAAAAAATGGATGAGATTGAAATTGAAGAATTTAATTCTGTGCGAAGAGGATTAGATTCGGTAGAATGGGAGGCTTCTTTACTCAATCTGTCAAAATATTTGTATGAATATTATGGAAAAAAGGTGATTGTGTTGATTGATGAATATGATCAGCCTATAATAAATTCGTATATAAAAGGGAATTATGAAAAAGCCATAAGTTTTTTTAAAAGTTTTTATGGATTAGTTTTAAAAGATAACGAATATCTTGAAATGGGAGTTATGACTGGAATTTTAAGGGTTGCAAAGGAAAATATTTTTTCTGGATTGAATAATTTAGAAGTTCACACAATTTTAGATGATGAATTTACAGAATATTTTGGGATTATGGAAGATGAAGTGGAGAAAGCGCTTGAAGATTTTGGTTTGGAGTATGAATTGAAGGATGTCCAAAAATGGTATAATGGATATTTATTTGGAAATAGGAAGGTTTATAATCCGTGGTCTATTATCAATTTTTTAAAAAATGGAAAATTGAAACCTTATTGGGTAAATACAAGTGGAAATGCTCTTATTAAATTATATTTGAAAAAGCTAAGAGACAGTATTTTTGATGATTTCACAAAACTTTTGAATAAAAAAAGTATCTTAAAGATAATTAATGATAATATGACTTTTGGTAATTTAAAAGCTAATTTTGAAAAAAATATTTGGAATTTATTTTTTCATAGCGGTTACTTGACTTTGGCAGAAAAATACAATGAAAATGATGTTTATTTGAAAATACCAAATGAAGAGATATTGAAAATGTTTTCGGAAATGTTTATAGAAGTATACTTTGACGATTATGAAAAATTTTTGTATATGTCAGATGCTTTAAGAAAAGGAGATATTTCAAATTTTTTAGGTTATTTTTGATTACAAGATGTTATTTTAATTTAGTATAGTTTTTTATTTTTTTACATAAGGGGAAAGGACCGCCATTTCCCCTTATAATCCCCACGCTCGTCTAAGCATTTTTTTGAAGCAAAGCCGAAACTCGCACTAAACGTGCTCAAACAGTCGTCTTTACTCCAAAAAAATCACGACACCTTTTGTATAACAGTAGAATTTAAACCGTCGGAGCATTTTTATGTGCTGACAAAACTGTCTGAGCACAATCAGTGCGAGTTTTTTGGCAGTGCATAAAAATGACGAAGACTAGCCGGGGTGCAGGGGTGCGGCGATGAGCACTTCTGCTTAAAAAAGAAAAAATTATTTTAGTAACTTTCTGGATTGAATGAAAAACTTAAAATAAGATTTTTTATTTATCCCTAACTATTTTACTCTGTCTGATACTTTATATATTATTGCTTTTCATAAAAAAATGTTGTATAATTAACTTAAGAAATGAAATAAAAAAACTTATATTCATTGTTAAAAAAGGCCAATTTAAAGAGAGTTTCAAAACTCTCTTTATTTATAAGGAAATTAAATTCATATTTTTTAGGCATTTACTGATATATTTGATAATTTTAAAAGAGGCGTCAGCCTCTTTTACTCTTCTTTTGCCAAATAAATATATAAATGTCTACGACAAAATATCCAACCTAGTTGGATTAATAAAATATTAATAGTATTTTTTGAGGGGCGGATATCTGTAATGATAAAATTCCCATACAATCATTTTAACCTTGCATGCTGGATAGTAAAAAGGATTCATCCCGAAAGTCTTGTACATCTGCCTTTGATAAAATGAATATCTTGACACAACAATGTTTTTCCTGAAAGCATCAATTGTCTTTTTAAGCCTGTCAGAAATATGCCTTGAATAAAATCCGTAGCGGTTTACCATCTTAAAGTTCTTAGGGGGCAGATGAATTAAATATGGGAAATAAATTTCTCAGAAGACATAGTAATGTAAGTTTTCTTTTTATCATTAGCCAGGTCATTAAAAAATAAAGTAAACTCTTTATCAGTAATGTCAGTAATCTTGTATTCAGCAATGGGAGAACGTGCAAGGTATCGTCCAAGATATTTGATAATACCTTTTGTGCTGTTAATATCACCATTGCCAACATTAAAGAAAAACCTTTTGTTTTCCTTGTAAAGCTTTGTAGGAGTATTTTTAGCGGCTTTTTCAATCTTCTTGCTGGGATAGCTGTCGTTTTCAATAATTTTAAGGACGTGGTATTTCCATTGCCCAGCAATAGTGTCAACGTTGAAGTATCTCATTTTCTTGAACTTAAGATTTTTATTGAAACCTCCTAATGAAACAATGGCATGAATCATTTCAGATCTCTGCCAAAAGTATGAATGACAGAAATGAGACCGTAATGTACAATATCGGAATCAGTAAAGTAATATCTGGAATGTTCAGAAATTTTGTTTTTTCTTTTCCTACTGATATTGTGAAAGATGAACTTGAATACCTGGTTAACAGTGGCAGAAAGTTTTAACAGAAAGGATCTGTCATAAAAGAAGAACTTTCTACATTCTTGAGGGATAGTAAAAAGGACATGGCGGTGTTCAATATTGAGAATATGTTTTTGAATCTTTTCAGTCCATGTCATAGAATACCTGTAACCGCAAGAAGGACAGAGCTTAGACTTGCAAGTAATAGGGAACAGGTGTGTAACAGGACAGTGAGGACATTTGAACTTGACAAAACCTTTTGAAATATCCCTGCAGGCAAGAAATTTATCAATAGAAAGCTTAATATATTCAAGGGACTGTTGCCGATATTATTTTTCTTGCAAAATTTTAAGGAATTTAGTAAAATATTGTTGTTACTGAAAATATATTTCAGTTTATCTTGTATAATGTATGTCATGAATATATTATACAAAAAAATCAGCCGAATTTCTATTCGGCTTTTTTTACAGTTATCTGATGAGAATTTTTTCTAATCAAAGAAAAACTGTACTAAAAAATTAGAGAATCTTATTTCTCTTAAAACTTAATTAACGGCTAATTCATGAAGTTTCATACCTTCACGTTTCTGTACTTTTTTATGAACATATTTTCTTAAATTATATCCAATAGCAAATAGTAAAACTTCAACTTTAGTTTTAGATCTTTCACGGTATTTAAAGCGTTTAAAGTTCATGTTCTGTTTTAACACTCCAAATGCCCCTTCTACCTGAATACTTATGTTCACTCTAAGCATTATTCCTTTTTCTGTTGCTATATTTTCCTGTGACTGTTTTCTAAATCTTAAAAAATTATCTGATACATAAAGTTTTTTGTTATGAGATGTATTTTTACATTTTAATGCAAAAGGACATCCCTCACAATTGTTACATTCATATACTTTCTTTTCTGATATGTATCCACTTCTATTTTTTTGTTTTAAAGTATATTTGAATTCAAGTTTCTGATTATTTGCACATGTGTATGTATCAGTTTCCTCATTAAATGACATATTTTCCGCCTTAGAAATATCCTGTTTAAATTTTCGGGTTTTCTGCTTTTCATAATTTTGTGGCTTTATATATGGAGTATAATTATTATTAAAAAGATATTCATAGTTCTCTTCACTTTCATATCCTGCATCTGCAACAATATTTCTAAATTTTAAGTTTTTACTTTCCAATACTGACAAAAATGGAATAAGCGTTCTTACATCTGTAGGATTGGGAAACAAATCCAGACCCACGATATATTCAGAATTTACACCTATCTGTAAATTATATGCCGGTTTCAGCTGACCGTTTTTCATGTAGTCTTCCTTCATTCTCATAAACATTGCATCCTTATCTGTTTTAGAGTAACTGTTTCTATTACCACAAATTTTAAGATGCATACTATACTCACTTTCCTTTGCTATGTAGGAAGTTACAGTTTCATAATCTCTCTGCTGTTGAGTTTTACGGACTCCCTTTCCATAAACAAATTCAATATTCTTATCTAAGATTTCTTTTTCCAGATGCTTTTCTATTTCATAGATATCGTTAAATTCAGTATTGTTATTTTCATTAAATGAATGCCAGAAATCATTTACCTTAATTTTTAATTTTTCATAAAATTTGTTAACCGCCTTCTTCCATACAAATGTATATTTATTTGCATTGGCTTCAATTTTCGTACCGTCAATAAATACATTTTCCAAATCAATTTCATTTAATTCGATTAATTTATTTATCAGCTGATAGAACAGATCTTCAATTTCTATTTTACAGCTGGAAATAAATCTGGCAACTGTGTTATGATCAGGAGCAGAGCTTCCCCTTAAGATCCACATGTAATTAATATTTTCCCTACAATTTTTCTCTATAGCTCTAGTAGTACTGACACTGTCAAACATGGCATATGCAATGATAAAAAACATTTTATCAGCTTCAATTTTATGCTTACATCCTTTATTTTTAGAGTATGCTTGCATTAAATATCTATAGTCTAATCCCTCCAATAATTTGCTAATTACTCTAACAGGCGATGATTCAGAGATATTCACTCCAATATCCATAGGCAAAAACAATTGATAATTTGGAAAAAATGTAGTAGAATTAGTTGAATGGTTATTGTTTTTTGTCATAATTCAATTATACCATTTTGCCGAGATTTTATCTCGGTTTTTTCTTTTTTCAGAAAAAAAGAAGCTGAATTCAAAATTTTAACCATTTTGAGACAGCCCCTAATGTTACTACCTTGAAAGGAAGGTGAGTTGATGAAAAGGATAACCAAAATAGATGCCTCGGTCACTGCGGAAGTGAAAAAGACTAGAGCAGCGGCATACTGCAGAGTATCCACGGCCAGTGATGAACAGCTGATAAGCCTTGAGGCACAAAAGACAAATTATGAAAGCTATATCCGGTCAAATGACGATTGGGAGTATGCAGGCTTGTATTATGACGAAGGAATCACTGGTACCAAGGCAGAAGTCAGAGACGGGCTGCAGGCTCTTCTTAGGGACTGCGAAGATGGGAAGATTGACCTCATTATTACAAAATCCATCAGCCGTTTTTCAAGAAATACTACAGACTGTTTGGAGATGGTCAGAAAGCTTGTGGAAATGGGAGTGTTCATATTTTTCGAGAAGGAGAATATCAACACGGGATCAATGGAAAGTGAATTAATGCTTTCCATTCTCAGCAGTCTTGCCGAAAGCGAATCGGTATCGATTTTGGAAAACTCCAAGTGGAGCATCCGAAGAAGATACCGGAACGGAACATTTATTATTTCCTATCCGCCTTATGGATACGCAAATATAGAGGGTGAGATGAGAATTGTTCCGGAAGAAGCAGAAGTGGTAAAACGAATATTTGCTGAATGCCTGGCAGGGACGGGAACCTACACCATAGCAAAGAGGCTGAATGAGAATCATATCCCAACTAAAAAGAACGGCAAGTGGCATGGCGGAACCGTAAACGGAATTCTGACAAATGAAAAGTATACCGGCGATGTTTTATTCCAAAAGACCTATACGGATGACGGCTTTAACCGACACACGAATTATGGCGAGGTTGACCAGTTCTTTTGTGAAACTCATCATGAAGCCATTATCAGCCATGAGGATTTTGAAAGGTGCAGGAGGTACTTGCTCAAAGAGTTGCAGAAAAAGGCAACGGCATCAATATATCAAGGTATCAGAACCGTTATACATTTTCAGGAAAGATTATATGTGGAGAATGTGGTACGACCTTTAAGCGAAGAACCCATTATAAGCCAAGCGGAGATTATATTGCCTGGACTTGCGGACAACATATCGAAAACAGGCATGCCTGCACAATGCTTTATGTTGAAGAATCGGCAATCAAAAGTGCCTTTACAACAATGATAAATAAGCTGGTGTTTGGTCATCAAAGAATGCTGAAGCCGATGCTTTCATCACTGAAAGGTACGGACGACAGAGACAGACTGATACAAATTCAAAGAATCGAGCAGGCAATTGAAGACAGTGCTCTAAGAAAGCAGACCTTGGTAAGCCTTGCATCACAGGGAATTTTGGAGCCTGCTGTTTACACCGAAGAGTGTACGGCACTGGCGCTTCAGCAAGAACGGCTGTTGGCAGAGAAAAAGACTCTGGTATCCGATATTGGCGGAGACAGAGAGAAACTGCATGAACTGGAAAAGCTGATGAAGTTTACAGGAAAAGGACAGATGATGGAACAGTTTGATGATGAGACATTTAACAGTTTTGCAGAAAAAATAGTAATTGCAGACAGAGAGACAGCCGTTATTCATCTGAAATGCGGATTAAAACTGAAGGAAAGGCTGGTGAGATAAATGAGACATATTCCATATGGGTACGATATCATAGATGGAAAGGCAGTTATCAATGAAGAAGCGGCTGAACAGGTCAGAACCTTTTTTCAGCATTATTTGAATGGAGTGGCACTTACCAAGGCGGCAGAACTTGTTGGGATGACGCTGTTTCATGGAAGTGCAGGCAGAATGCTTAGAAATAAGCACTACCTGGGCGATGATTATTATCCGCAGATTATTGATAAGGAAACCTTTGATAAGGCAGAGAAACTCAGACAAGAGAAAGCTGCAGGACTTGGAAGAATCAGAGAACTAAAGACAGCAGAAGAGAAAATGCCTGACAAGGCGTTTATATTCAGACCTGCTGAAACAAAATATTCTGATCCATTCAGACAGGCAGAATATGTGTATGGATTGATTGAAAGTGAGGCGCAGACAGATGGCACAAACTAGAACTGTTACAATGATTCCTGCAAGAAGACGAGTGGGAAATACGGTGCGAGAAGAGGAAAGACCAAAGCTTAGAGTTGCTGCTTACTGCCGTGTTTCTACGGACAGTGACGAGCAGGCTACAAGCTATGAAACACAGGTGGAGCATTACATCAGTTATATTAAGAAGAATCCCGAATGGGAATTTGCGGGAATATTTTCTGATGACGGTATCAGCGGCATCTACACCAAGAAACGAGAAGGCTTCAATAAAATGATTGATGAGTGTATGGATGGAAAAATCGATATGATCATCACAAAATCGATCAGCCGATTTGCAAGAAACACTCTGGACTGCCTTAAATTCATAAGACAGTTAAAGGAAAAGAACATTCCCGTATTTTTTGAGAAGGAAAATATCAATACGATGGATGCAAGGGAGAGGTACTGCTTACCATCATGGCTTCTCTGGCACAGCAGGAAAGCCAGAGCTTATCACAGAATGTGCAGTACCGATACCAGAACGGGCAGATGAGCATTAATCATAATCGATTCCTTGGTTTTACGAAAGATGAAGATGGGCATTTGATTGTAAAGCCGGATGAGGCGGAAGTGGTAAAAAGAATTTACAGATAGTATCTGGAAGGGGCAAGCCTCCAGCAGATAGCAAAGGGGCTGGAAACTGACGGCATTCTAACAGGAGCCGGCAAGAAAAAGTGGAGACCGGAAACCTTGCACAAGATTCTGCGAAACGAAAAATATATCGGAGATGCCCTTCTTCAGAAAACCTATACGGTGGATTTTTTGAATAAAAAGCGAGTTCAGAACAAAGGAATTGTGCCGCAGTACTATGTGGAAAACAGTCATGAAGCCATTATTCCAAGGGATATCTTCATGAGAGTGCAGGAAGAAATGGTACGAAGGGCAAACCTTCACAGTGGAGAAAAGCGAAAGAAGAGAGTGTACAGCAGCAAGTATGCACTTTCCAGCATCGTGTGCTGCTCCAAGTGCGGAGACATTTATCGCAGAATAACAGAGGAAAGCGTTCCACAGTGTGGAGATGCTGCACCAGAGTTGATTTTGGCCCCGGCAAGTGCGATGCACCAACTATCAGCGAAGCAGAACTCCAAGATGCAGCTGTCAAGGCAATCAATAAGGCACTTAGTGGCAGAGAAGATATGATGAAAGGTTTGCAGGAGAACATCGAGAAAATATTGTCTGAGGGTTCTGATACGGCAGTTTAGGAAATCGACAGTCGATTATTGGAACTGCAGAAGGAACTGCTCAAGAAAGCCAATGCAAGGCAGAACTACGATGCTCTTGCTGATGAGATTGAAGCCTTGCGAGAACAGAAACATACAGTTATGGTAGAAAGTGCAGAACGGGAAGGCATAAAGAAGCGAGTAGCTGAGATGCAACAGTTTCTTGCGGAACAGAAAACGGAAATCACGGAATATGATGAAAGTCTGGTCAGACAGCTAATCGAGAAGATAACCGTGTATGAGGATCAATTCGAGGTGATGTTCAAGTCCCATACGACTGTGGAGATAAAAAGAATATTTTGATGGATACCCTATGGCATTGCTGTGGGGTATTTTTTATGACTTGACATTATTGTCCGGCAGAGTGATTTATATAGACGCAAAAAATCCGTTCTGGCGACACCAGAACGGATGAAAATGCAAAGTGTATATTTTACGCAGAGTGTTTTACTCTATGAAAAACAAGCCATTTCCTTCGATATTACAGGGAAATGGCTCTAAATTTGACGATTTATTTGACGGCTAATAAAATCAGAAAGCATATTCATGTTTTTCTGCTTCAGCTCCATTGACGGGTGGACATATCGGTTTAATGTTATGTTTACAGATGCGTGTCCTAAAATTTCACTCAGACTCTTAATGTCAAATCCAAGTTCTATGCACCTCGTGGCAAATGTATGCCTGAGTGCATGGAAGTTCGCCGGGGCAATTCCTGTTTTCTTAATCATAGATTTGAACCTGTTTTGCATGGTTCGTGGCTCCACATATAGAGTTGTCTTTCCGGTAAGGAAATAGGTATTAGGTGCATTTTGGCGTTCCTGAAGCATAAGCAGGAGCTTAATGGGAACATCTCTAACGGAGTACGCACTCTTAGGCGCAGAGATGATGATTTCTGATTTATGATCCGAGTTGCTTTTCACTTGAATTCTCTGCATTGTTTTATGAACGTGGATACAATTATCTCGAAAAGATATATCTTCCCATTTCAACGCACATACTTCTCCAACACGGAGCCCTGTATAAAGACTTAGAAATATCCCAATACCTGTGTTGCTTGATTCTTTTAACAAATATTCTGTTAACAAGGATTGTTCGGCTTGACTGAGTATCCTCATCTGCTTTTGTGGCTGCTTGACATTTAAGCCGTTGAAACTGATAAGTGTGCATTGTTTTGTCTCTGCTGTGAACTCAAATATATTTTTCATAACAGAAATAATGCTGTTAACGGTCTTAGGGGCAAGACCAGCATTATTTCTTCCACTACTCGTCAGCAATTTCGATATGTAAGATTGGATATCTGTCCTTGCAATATTTGTAATATTTCTCTGTCCAAATTCCGGAAGCAGATGATTGTTAAGGATATTTATATATTTTGCAGTGCTGGATTCCTTCCACTGCGATTTATTTGCTTGTATCCATTCATCGGATGCTCTGGAAAATGAACAAATTAATAACTCTGAAGCTATAACAGGTACTGCAGAGGTGTTTGATGCAAGGCGAGTCTTAGCGTCCGTTAGCTTAATTTTTACTTCCTTATATGAGCGAGCAAATACATATCCATATTTTGCTTTGCCATTGATTCGATCTCGAATATATCGTCCTTCCCATCTGCCGTCTTTTCGCTTGTAAATATTTTCGCCTTTTCTCGGCATAATATCACTCCTTTCATGACTCTATTATTGACGGCTAATATAGCAGTTTATACAAACTAACTGACATATTTTTGTAGTACACGACAAATTTCTGCACAATGAACTTGCGACATATTGACAAATAATACGATAAGTTGTATAATTTCAATAGTTATTCGTTGAATTGGTGCTAAAAAACGCTTCATAGAGTAAAACACTCTACGAATAAAGAATCATGATAAGGAATTACTTTAAAGCTGGCATCATAAATTTTATCTATGGAGGGAATATGAAAGCATTTGAGATGGAAGCAAAAAAAGAATTATGTTGTATTCAGCTAGTCAATGATTTGCCTGTACTACGTGCTCGTCTTGGTGTTTCACAAGAAGAAGTTGCAGAAAAAATAGGTGTTTCAAGACAAACTTATAATTCATATGAATCAAAGAAGGGAAAAATTCCATGGAATATATGCATAGCATTAGTTTCTTATTTTGTTAGTAACAGTAAGACTCTTGAAATGATAAAAGGCAATACGTACACTTTGGAACTCATGGAAGAAATCTTTAACTCAAACTTCCCACACCAATAAGGTGCGAATCCCATTTTGGGTATAGGAAGTCTTAGTCTTTAAATAAAAAGGAAGAGGGAAAAAATTATGTTTGAACTAATAGCAGCCATTATACTTATTTATCTTGCATACTTACTGATTGTAAAAGTGTTGATACCAGTTGGTGCTGTTGTAGGTGGAATCGCTTTGGTTATAGTTGCAGGAGTAGCTGTAATTGTTGGCTTTTTCACAGCATTTGCAAACTATATTAAGGCTGTGCGAGAAAATATTAATTTTAGAAATTGGGAATGGGAAAAGGATGATGAACCGGCAAAACGCAGCTATTTTTTTGGACCTGGATATGCTCAATTAACAGGAACCATTAAAAAAGCTTTTGAACTAAATGCACTATCAGGAGAAAAAGTTAGTACAATTGCAAAAGGGTTTAAGGGCGATAGCGATGGAATATGGGGAGGAATTAAATCAATATATGGTGTTATATATCTGATTATTGCTGATATATGTATTTATGTTATTGGTTCTTTATTATGTGCTGTATTCGGAATTATTCATGGAGCTATTACATCGGTAATAATGATATTAACTTATATTATTTTTATAATCGTATGGATAATTGACAGATTGTATTTGCTTAAAAATGAGATTAGATCAGACTGTCCAGTTTGTCATAGTAGATTCTTGATCCCTACATTCATGTGTCCTGAATGTGGAGCAATGCACAAGAAACTTGTTCCAGGACCATATGGAATATGGAAGCACAAGTGTACTTGTGGACATAAAATTCCATCAACTTTTCTTAGTGGTAGATCAAAACTTGATGCGTATTGTCCAGATTGTGGATCTCCTTTAGTTGCGTCAGATGCAAGACAGCTTGTCTTTCAGTTGATTGGTGGAAGTAAATCAGGAAAAACAGTATTTCTGTCAGCGTATTTCCATGAATATTTAGAAAAATTAAGAAAGAATCGAAATTTAGAGATTGAAATTTCAGACCAGTATCAGCCATTTTTTGCTGAATTAGAAGAATGGTATAGCGGTGTCGAGTGTCCTGCTACAGCGCAGCTTAATTCGCAAATGTACCCGCTGCTAATTAATAGTTCATTGGGAATAAAGCGTCAGTTTTCTATTTATGATATTGCGGGAGAAATGTTTGATGGATTTACGGCAGAAAGTGAAATCCTTCAGCAACAATTTCATTATTGCAATGGCCTTTTATTCTTAATTGATCCTTTCAGTAGTGGAAATCTTCGTGAGGATAGAATCAACTCTGGTGAAGACATGTCGGACTTTAGTGATATGCCGGTTGAGGATGTGGTAACGAATTTTATAAATTATCTTGTTACTATAGGACATAAGAAAGCAAATGCGAGATGTACAATACCTATGGCAGTACTAATAGCAAAGGCTGATGTGAGAGAAATTAAAAGGGTAATTGGCCCTGCTAAAATTTCGAGTGTGTTCAAGAATAATCAAAATGGATATACAAGTTATGATGAGGCTCGTGATGGTGAATGCAGAAAGTTTTTGATGGATATCGGTTTGTCTGCAACAGTAGAAAATCTAGAGACGGAGTTTTCAAATTTGCATTATTTCCCTGTAAGTGCTATGGGACATGCACCAGATGGAAGTGAATATGAACCGTGGGGTGTCACAGATGCAATTGATTGGATGTTGCCGTTAGCAGATAAGGAGTTGGCGGATCTGATTATGTAAACTAATATGATAAACGAATAGGAAGGAGATAAATATGGCATTAGATAATAAGCTAAAGTCAGAAATGACAGGTAGTGGAACTTGTTCGAGTCAGAACAGTACAGCACCGGTTCCAAATTTCCAAAATACTCAATCTGAATCTGAACCATCTGTACAGGGTACACGGATAGATGATGGGAAAGTTTCTCCGAAGGCGGTGCCGAAACCACAGCCAACAGTTCATCAGGAGTCTCATGACTCCACGGAAATGCTTTTAATATCTATTGAAAAGCAACTAAAGTCATTAAATCAAAGTGTGGCAGATTTAGAGCAAGAAGTTAGTTCTTGTAAGAATCCGGATTATAGAGTTGTATTTTCTAAAATTGATTCCGCAAGAAGTAGCATTGAGAAAATGATTTTGGGGATTAGTGAAAATCAAAATACTTCAAATGATAGCTGTTTAGTAGAAAAAATTGCAAAATTTGAAGAAATACTCATTGCGGTAACTGAAAAGCAAGATAAAAATGATAGACAGCTAGCACAGACATTAAGGGAAAATGCGAACTTCCAAATCCAGGTACGCCAAGGAATGCAAAAGGATCTCGATGTACTGAAAGAACAACAAAGCGGAGAACAATTTAATCCAATTTTAAAAGAAATTGCTTCAATGTATGTTGAGTATCAAACTTTACTTGAGGATGAAACTATCTCAGATTTATCTAAGAAAAATCTCAAAGCATTGTTTGAACAGATGGAAGATTTACTCATAGATTATGATGCAGAAATAACTCGTAGTGAGGTGGGAGACACTCGACAAACAAGAAGCACAAAGATTATTGAGAAGGTTTCTACTGCTGATCAGGAGAAGCACAATACTATAGCAACAAGCAGAAAACCGGGCGTTTTGAGAGGCAGAACAGTTTTATATCCTGAATTTGTAGATGTCTACGTATATGATCCTACTATTATTCAAGAGGAAATATTTGATCAAGCTTCAACAGATCTGGATAATAATCTGGAAGAGGGGCTAGCAGGGAATATCATTACGGAAACTGTTGTTAGTGAAGCCCCATTAGAAAGTGCTAGTGATTGCGATGCTGTTGATGTAAATGAAGAGGCCACTTTAGAGAATTGGATAGATAAAGAAATTCTTGAGGAAGACGAAGAAAAACACATAGATAAGGAGAATTGATATGAGCACATATGGTATTGATTTAGGAACAACTTACTCTTGTATTGCAACTTTAGATCGTAATGGTAATCCTGAAGTTGTTAGAAATCAAGCGGATGCAAGTGATACTTTGGCATCAGCAGTATTTTTTGAAAGTGCAGACAATGTTGTTATTGGTAATAGTGCCAAAGATATGGTTGAAACAGATGGAGAAAGAGTTGTCCAGTTTGTAAAACGCGAAATTGGAAAACCTAATGCACGCACTTATGAATTTGATGGAAAAACATACACTCCAGTCGAGATTAGTGCACTTATTCTTGGCCGTTTGAAGCAGATGGTTGAAGAGCAGGGTGGTTCCGTAGATGATGTTGTTATTACCTGTCCTGCGTATTTTGGTCTTGAAGAGCGTAATGCAACAAAAGAGGCAGGCAAACTTGCGGGTATGAATGTTCGAAATTTAATTAACGAGCCTACAGCAGCGGCACTTAGCTATTGTGCTCGTCAATTCCAAGAAGAAAAAACTATTTTAGTTTATGACCTTGGTGGTGGTACATTCGATGTTACTATTGTAAAAATGTCACTAGTAATGAATAGCGATGGAAACGAGGTTCAGATGGTTACTGTTATTACAACAGGTGGCAATGATGAACTTGGTGGTAAAGATTGGGATGATAAGCTTTTCGATCACATTCTTCAGGCTTGCTGTGACGAAAATGGCCTCACACCAGACGAAATTGATGTTGAAACTCGTCAGCTGATTAGAAGTCGTGTAGAAATTACCAAGAAGAAGCTTAGTAATGCTGAGACAGCAAAAGTAAAGATAAATGTCAATGGTGCGATGACCACAATTAATATTACCCGTGAAGAGTTTGAAAATCTTACTTCGGATAAAGTGGCTCAAACTATGACATACGTTGAAGACACTCTGCAGAAAGCTGGAAATATTGAAATCGATACGGTGTTACTTGTGGGAGGTTCTACATTTATGCCGATGATTCGTAATGCAGTAGAAGCAAGATTTCCTGGAAAAGTGCAGATTGAGGATCCGGATAGAGCAGTTGCAAAGGGAGCTGCAATTTGTGCAAGTATGTTAGTTGAAGAAGCAGAAGCACCTTCGCCGGAACCTGTTGACCCGGAACCTCAGCCATCGCACGGAAGTGGTCTTTCTAAGAGATTTGTTGTTGTAGATCAGACTCCTCGTTCTTTCGGTCCTGGTGTATTAAATGAAGTTGGTGATTATATTATTGATAATATAATTAAAATGGGAGAAATTATACCAGCAACAGCTGTGAAAACTTACTACACAGCGGCTGATAATATGGAGAAGATTGTTCTTCGTGCTTTTGAGAATATGTCACAGGACGAAATCCTTACACCTTGTGTGAATAACATGGGTGAACCACAGCAGACCGATCCGGCACATAACGTAAAGCTTCTGGGCGAACTTGAGATGCTTTTACCTCCTAACACAAAAAAGGGATCTCCTATAGAAGTTACTTTCCAGATAGATGCAGTTGGTGTATATGTAAAGGCTGTAAATCTTTCTACCGGTGAAATTGTGGAGACTACACTTAGAATGGAATCTGATGTTGATGCAGAAACAAGTGCAGTTAATCAGGTGAGTATTTCTGCCGAATAAAACATTCTTAGTTAAATAAATGAAAATGCGCTATGCGTCTGTGGCGCATAGCGTATTTTTCGTTGAAAAGGATTTTTTTCTAATTAGCAATATGTTGAAAAGCTAAAATTATACTTAGGAGGATTATCAATGGGAATAAAAGTTGGAATTGATTTAGGCACTACATTCTCAGCTGTTGCGATGATGGATGAGAAAAAAGGACAACCTGTTATTGTTTCTAATACATTGGGAGAAAGAATCACGCCATCTGTTATTCAGTTTACAGAGGACGATGAGATAATTGTAGGTGCTGAGGCAAAGGAAGCTTTTGAAGCTGGCGAATCCGGATGTGCCTCTGTGTTTAAGAGAAGTATGGGAAGTAATGATACATACTGTTCTTTTAATGGGAAACAATATACAGCAGAAGATTTATCTGCAATTTTACTTCGTTATCTTAAAGAAGAGGCGGAAGCAGTAACGCATCAAAAGATTGATGAAGCTGTTGTGACCGTGCCTGCGTATTTTTATCACAAGGAGCGTCAAGCAACCATGAATGCTGCCAAAAAAGCAGGCTTAAATATTCGCCAGATTATTAACGAGCCAACAGCAGCAGCTATGAACTATGGTGTTAATCATTGGCGTGAAAATGCTCGTGTTTTGGTATATGACCTTGGTGGAGGAACATTTGATGTAACTCTTGTACAAATGAAGAAAAACAATCAGATGGAATCTTTACAGACTACAGGAGATCATACACTTGGTGGAAAAGATTGGGACGCTCGTTTAAGTGCAGAAATTGAAAGCAAAATTGAGAGCGAAACAGGCTTCTATGTCTCAGAGTATCCAGAGATACATCAAACTGTAATTCAAAATGCGGAAAATATAAAAAAACAGCTGACAACACGAAATGTTGCAAATGTCAGACTTAATCTTCCAAACTATGGTTGGTATTCAACAACTATATCACTTGAAGAATTTGAACAGAGTACAACAGATTTGATTGAAAGAACTGGAACACTTTGTGAAAGTCTTCTAAGAGGATTAGGAATCGGATGGAGAGACATAACAGATATTCTCTTGGTTGGTGGTTCTACAAGAATGCGTCAAGTGTCGTCGTATTTGAAAAGAATTAGCGGTCATACACCACTTGCCCAGGTAAATCCAGATGAAGCGGTTGCATTAGGAGCTGCTATTCAAGTACATCTTCCATTACCAGAATACAGCGTAATCACTATGGCACCACCTAAACAAGAAAACACCAGCAATTCAGAGTTCTTTAAGTTTAAAAGACAGGAGTTGAAAACTGCGTCGCAACAAGCACAGAAGTATACTTTGCCAGGCACTGTTGGAAAGGAAACTGCATTAAATAATGCATTGTGTATGAGTCATGTTGATGTAGTTGCACATGCAATGGGGGTCATTGCGGTAAATGCGGAGGGAACGCATTATATCAATAAAACAATCGTGCCGGCCAATCAGAAAATACCTGTCAAATGTGCAGAAGCATTTCACTACTACACGTCAGCACGTGGAGATAATGAAGTAGAAATTTATGTTTTACAAGGAACAAAAGCACCGTTAGACTGTGAAATTATTGGAAAATATGTTGTTTCTGGAATTAGCCATGATAGAACTGACAATCCTACAACAATAAAAATCCAGTATAGCTATGACATAAATGGCATGGTTCATGTTCAGGCTCGTCAGGGAAGTGGTACAACAGATTTGCCTATTAGAGAAGAGGCTGTTCCAGCTGACATGAGTAAATTTGGAAGACCTATTGATCCACAAGAAATGAAGCCAATCGCAGAAGCCTTGTCAGTTGTAATGGCAGTGGATGTTTCGGGAAGTATGTCTGGAAAACCTATAGAAGATGCTCGTAATGCAATGTGCCATTTTGTTGATAATTTTGAGGATTATCCAGGAGATGTTGAAATTGGTGTTATTGCAGTATCTGATTCATCAAAAGTAGTTCAGCCTTTAACTAGCAATTTACACAAGTGCAAAACATCTATCAGATCAATTACTGAGTGCATGACAGGTGTATGTAATGCAGGGCATCCATTTAATGACATTCAATCTATGCTTGGAAGCTTAGATGGGAAACGTCTAGGAATTGTCCTTGCAGATGGAATGTGGGAGAATCAGTCATTAGCAGTAAGTGAAGCGAAAAGTTGTCATCGTATGGGAATTGACATTACGGGAATCGGTTTTGGTAGTGCTGATGAAAAATTTTTACGTGATATAAGTTCAGGGGATATTGATTCCATGCTTGTTGACCAGAGCGAATTGACTCAAAGCTTTGGAAAGATTGCACAGGAAATTGGTGGAAGTAATACAGGAAAGCATGGGCGTACAGGTGCAGAAACATCAGTTGCTACATGGTTAGCAATTAATGAACAATAGTGAGAGGTACTTATCCGATGGACAGACGAAATTATTTTGAGATTCTTGGACTTGACTTTGATCCGCCTGAAAAAAACCAGCGACGTATAGATAAAGCAATTGCTGAGTGGAAAAAGCGTACAGAAGATATGCTTGCAAATGAAACAATTGCAACACGTAGAGCTGTACTTTCAGACGAATTGTCTCTTCATGATAATATGGTTGAGACTTTACGTGAGAACAAGACCAGAAATATAGAGGCGCGAGCTCTTAAAGAGATTCGCACTCAACAATTAGAAAAGTTGATTGATATTATGCTGATCGGACAATCGGGAACTCCTGAAGTGACAAATGCACAGATAAGAAATGTGCATTTAAAATTAAAATTGTCCCCTAAAACAATAGAAGATACTTACGTAAAAAAAGGATTCGTTATACAGCAAGTAACTAAAACTGTCAATCTTAATGATGCGTTTTTGACCACTGTGGTAGCAGGAAATATCAGTAGTAAGATTTCACAGCTTCAAACAATGGCAATACCTAAATATCCGTGGACACCGAATGTTTCAGATTTATATGATTTAGCATGTTATTTTGGTGGGGGAAGTGATAGCGATACTGGAAGTTATCACAAAAAAAGAACAACAGAATTATATAGCATTATGGAATCTTGGGCAGCACAATTTGCAAGTGATATGAGTACACAAGGTCATTTGTTGGCAGATTTGTTCACAGCTGGAACTACTCAAGTTTTCAACACTGAGGCAAATCGAAAAAAATACGATCAGTCTCTAGAACGAGAAAAGATGAAAGAATTCTTTTCATTATTAAAAACTGCGCCAGAAGATTTCAAAAAAGATCGTTACTTTGCGGACAGTTGCATTAGAACAATACAAAAGAGTTTTCCGGATTATAATTTATCACTGGCATTATATAATCAGGAAGCCGGACTAATGCAGGATCCATACGAACCGTTAGAAGCATTAATTCACTTGACGTGTAATTCGTGTAAAGCTCCAGCAGAGTTTAGAACTAGAGAGGACGCTGAACGAGGAAAATGTGCTGTCTGTGGGGCGTCACTTTATGTCGAGTGTCCAAAATGTCATAAGAAAGTACCAGCGACAGCGGATCGATGTTCTTGTGGATTCCTGATTTCAGAGATGCAATTCTTTGATGATTATATTAAAGCTGCTGAATTTGCTCTTAAAGAAATGGATTTAGGTAAAGCTAGTAAGCAGTTTGCAAATGCAGAAAATGCTTTTCCGGGACATCCAAAACTTTTAACCTTGTCGCAAAGAATAAAAGCAGAGCGAGACAAGTATGATAAGCCACTCAATGAATTAAAGGCTTTAATAGCTGCGCGTATGTTTAGTAAGGCACAAACATTATTGGGAGCATTAAGTGCCTCAATGCCTCAATTAAAACTAGATAGTCAGAAGAAAGTGATAGATGAAAAAATGGCAGAAGTTAAACGCTTGATGCCATCTGGATCACTATCACCTGTTGACAAAGCAAATAGATGCGTAGAAATCCTTCAAATTGTGGAAGATTATCAGCCAGCAATAGATGTATTGATTGCTTCGAGACCAAGGAAACCTTTAAACTTAAATGCAGCAGTAACGGGAACATCTTCATTGATATGTACTTTATCGTGGAATGCAACTGGTGATAAGGGTATTAAATATCAAGTTGTAAGAAAGAAGAATGGTGTTCCGCAAAGACAGGCAGATGGTGAAGTTTTGGCTGCGGATATTGGGGATCTTAGTTATAAGGATACTTCTTTGCAACCAGGTATTAGCTATGGGTATGCAGTTTTTGCATGCAGAAGAAATGTTTTTTCAGATCCATCTGTATGTGAGATTGCAAACTTTAGTGAATTAGATACAAAACATCTTCGAACTTCGGCTGAGAATGGTATTTGTCGTTTTAGTTGGGTTTTACCTCCAAATTGCATTGGAGTCCGTATTCTTAGAAGTACGAATGCGATTCCATCAGAAAATGTTACTTCTGGAAGTACTGTTGTAGCTGCTAAGGCATCAGCAAACTTTGATGACTCTGGAGTTTCAAATAACAATACATATGGTTATCGTTTACAATGCGTATATCTATATGAAAATAGCTTTAGGTATAGTAAGGGTGTTACTGTCATGCTAACGCCAGAACAACCACCTGTAGCATTAAGAAATATTACATCACGTATCGAAGGCCGATTAGTTACTATTCGCTGGAATTCACCAGATAATGCACAGAGATCTGTTCTTATCAGGGAAGTTTCTTCAAATGCAGCGGCTAATCTTATTGGTCAGGTAATTCCTGCGTCAGATATTAACTCAATGCTTGGAAATGGAAGAAATTATGCGAATACAATGAGTACAACATTGCAAGCACAGTTTGAAATTCCGCCAAACATGTCGTGTGCATTGGCAATAATATGTGTTGCAGGCTCTAAGGGAATTATTTCAGATATTGTTCGTGTTTCTAGTGTTGAAAAATGTGAAATTGATAAACGCCAGACGAGAATAGAAGGAAACAGATTAAGAATTGTCCTTGCAAATAAACTTAAAAATTTGGAAAGAATTCACTACATTGTCGCAAAGAAGACTGGTTCTACAGTTCCATGGGCAACGATTGAAGATGCGAAACATAAATCGCTATCTATTGTATCATTGAGAGACTATGAACGAGATGGGATGATTCTTGTAGAAATGCTTCCTAAAACTGATCTTTATATATCAGTGATTGGACAGTATAAAATGCCAGATGGCAGTACTATTTACTCGGAACCTTCGAAATTGAGATTAAGTAATAAACCCAAGGAAAAAATAACATATCGATTTAGCTGGAGAACAGGAGGTTTCTTCAGTCGAGCAAAAGCAAAAAATTGCAAATTAGTGGTTTATTCGAATGCAGAAGAAACTCCGGAAATATATGTGGTATATAAATCGGACGGGCATATTCCTATGAAATTGCAAGATCCAAAAGCAGTTATTATCCATACTATTCCGGAATCGGATAGTGGATTTAATAATGGAGAATACGTATATCAGTTTTCAGATAGTACATGGAATGGAATTTCATCTGCTACACCAATGAGACTTTTTATTCAAGATGATGATATGACAGAATTTGAAATTGTACCGAGCGATATTGAAAGCTGTAAGGTACCATAAGGGAGGAAAAAACATGGCTTTATTACACTCAGATGTTCTTTGTCCATATTGCTTACAAGAACTCAGAAGTAGAGATTTGAAAACATTTTGCAATATTTGTGGACATTCAGTGACACCAACAAGAACAGAGTCGTTATTAAAAAAAATACCAAAATGTAAAGAACCAGGATGTAGAGGATTTGGAAGTGTAAAACAGTGTTCTTATTGTGATAGTAATTTGCCTTCAGATATTTTGGATTATGAGAAATATCTGCGTTTCAGTATTTTAGGAATTACGGGTTCTGGAAAAACAAACTTTTTGACAACTATGCTTCATGAATTGCGTCATACAAGTGGCTCACCATGGGTTCTTTCACCGATGGATGCCAATACAACTGCTATTTTCCAGCAAAATGACAGAGCAATTTATAGTATGAGACAGCCGGTTGCTGCAACAGCCGCAGGTATGACACCGCCACCCCAGTTGTGGAAAATTAAAGATAAAAATCGAATGACTAATACAGTTATCCCATCATATTCTATGACTATTTTTGATGGAGCAGGTGAAGATTGCGAACACATTGTTCCAGTTATCAGCAGATATATTAAGGAATCTAAGGTGCTGGTTATTTTGATTGACCCTCTTGCGTTACATGGAGTCGCATCTAGTATTCCGCAAAATATTCTGAATTGGTCTACTTCTGCTTCTCATGATACGGATGCGTCTGCAGATATGGTAGATGGATTAGCTACATATATTAGACAGAACTGTGGAATTGCACCTGGAAAACTGATAAATAAAGATGTTGCTGTTGTGTTTACAAAAATTGATGCTGTAAAAGATACCTTTGGTTCAGCCACAGTTATGCAGCCTAGTCCACATTTGGCACGTAAAGGTTTTGTTAAAGCAGATGCAGATGCAGTTGATGCAGAGATTAGGGATTGGCTAGAGAGTCAGGGGGAAAATACATTCTTGGATGCGATTGACACAAACTTTAAAAAAGGCGGTGTTAGATTCTTTGGTGTATCAAGTTTTGGACAGCCACCTACGGGTAGCTATCAGTTAGGAAAAGTAATGCCTCACAGAGTTTTAGATCCTCTAATTTGGATGCTCTCAAAGGAAGGTATTGTACCCACGCTTTGAAACTAGTGTTTTATTTTAAAGAAAGGAAGGCAATATAATGCTAAATCAACTTATTTACACACGGTGTATGCCACATCGTGAGTTGAAAAATAAAGGGCAAGTGGTTCGTGCAGATGGATTTGGTGTATTTTCTATGAGTCAAGAGTTGATTACCAATCCACCTGTACCTAACTATGATTTTCTTCAGACTCGTTTAGCTGTACAGAATGGAGCAAAAGAAACATCGGCTACTGGTTTATTTAATTCATATGATTACACTGCAATTTCTTCCAAGGTATATGCTTTGTCATTTGAAGTTGCAAGACCACATTGTAAAGAAGTAAGAAAAAATGGACAGGGCCATAGAACGGGAACATACATTAAGCAGTGCCTTGTTGGAAATCCAGGCGATTATCCTTTCAAATGGTTTGGTGCATCTGTGTGGGATGCACATTTGAAGTCTGAAAATGACTATTATCTTGATGAAAATCCTAGTGCTGAACCTGTATGGCTTAATACGGTGCAGGATATACCAAATGGTTCATACGTTTCTATTGAGAGCGTTAAAAAGTTTGTAAATGCAGGTCGTGCAGAAGCTGTTAAAGCTGGAATTTGGTTTCTGTTACACGAATATGCAAAACCTGAAAATGAGAGAAAAGTTCTTTTGATTAAGGATATTCCTGAAAATGTGGAATTATGGATTGCAGCCATTGAATATGCATTCAGTGCAGAAATGGCACAAAAAATTACTTTCTCAACGAATAAAACAAAACTTGGTACACAGATTGATAATATTTTGTTTTTCTATACAGATGAATCTGGAAAGTTTTATCCGATGCGTAACAATAGTATGACGCAGATTAGACATCCGTACAATATGATTGTTGGATATCATCCTAGGGATAATTTCTGCGCTTCCGTCAAGCAGATGCCGACAAGTAATTTTGTAATGATTGATGGCACTAATAATATGGTATCTTTTGCAACAGACGAAAGCATAAAATCAGCATACTACTCTGCGGCTGTTCAGTATGATGCAGATATTATTGATTTTACAAGCGTTGTTTTGCCTAGTTTACCTATTGATATGATAACGGATAAAATTCCGGAATTGTATGATGCATATAAGTACCTGTTGGATTCCAATCACCGAGTGGAAAAATGGACATACAGAGAAGCAATTGCTGAATTACAGTCTATTACTCAGTATGGTATTTCTAAAAATGACGTATTGAATAAGTATATCTTTGATGAGGGGATGCGTGGGTATCAGCGTTTTGCAACAGAAGATGAAAAAAACAATTTTAAACTTCTTAAGATTTTCTGGAACATTGCTAAAGTAACAAAACGCACAGGAGAAGTTACAGGATGTTTAGCTGATCTTCTGAGTACAGGAATGATGAACTTAAAAGTATCCGGAAATACTTTGACAGGTACATGGAATGCAATAAAAGCAGGTGAAGTTCAGAGCATTATTCGTCCTGCATTACAAGATTTGTTCAATGATAGTGAGTTGACAAGCTATAGTAGTCAGTTTGAAAATGCCCCTGCTTCTGTTGTTAGCACAGTGATGGAAATGTATTTTGATATGCTCTCGCTCGAAAGGAACGGTATTAAGTCTATTTTAGAAAGTCAAGCAAAATATCAGTTTGTTTGTCATGCTTTGACTGCATTGATTGATAATAGAAATGCATTACATGCTGTGTTAAACGGAATTAGTATTTCAGATGATGTTATAAATGCGGTCGCTTTGTCAGTTTCTGAACATCTTGAAGAATATAAACCGGGAAAAACCGAGGCATGGTGGGATTCTATTATTGATCTTTCCGGTGGAAATGTCATGGAATTGTGTAGGACACTTTGTAAGTCTACTCAAACTAATATTGACATGATTGAACATTTACTAGCGAATACAATTTTAAAAGCAGGAAAATGTGATCGAGATATTTATCGTGCATTTGAGGATTCCATAAAGCAGCTTGGCAAGAGCAAAAATACAGGTATTGCATTCTTTAATGCTTGGATTAAAGTTGAAAATTCTTCACACCTTAATAATATCATTCGGAATATTAGAGGGAATAGATTGTCCTCTTCCGCAGAAAAAGAATTATTCCACCTTGTTGATAAACAGGTTCCATATGAATCTACGTCAGGAAAAATTTCTATTATATTTAGAGAAATTAAGGAATGGGCAAATGATATTGGGGAGATGTCTCAAAGTGCGGCACTTTATGATTTGCGTAAAAATATGGAACGTGAGCGCAAAGCAGAAAAAGTTTTATCAACAATGTATGAATTTTCTGATTTGAAATTAGAGATACCAGATAACTATTTAAGGAGTCAATATTTTGAAAACTTGGCTCAAACTGCTGCAGATTTTTGCGATCCAGAAGTTCACATGGCTTTCCTGCATCTTTTTGATATACAAGATATCGGAATAAAGCAGGAATATATTAAGGCTTATGTTGATGAAGTGCTTAATGGTTCAAAAGGAAAACAGTTGGCTTATTCAATGCTTAGCTTATGTGAGGCATTCTATTACGAATATAAGATTCCGGGGAAAAAAGCAGTTCAGGTAAAAGAGTCTGCAGATATGCTAAAGGCTTACTTTGTAAAAACGTTACCAAATCATTACAAACCTAATCTTCCGGATCAGGTTGCAAAAGCTAATTATGATGAGAATCAAGTGAAGAAAATGCTTATAACTATGCTTCAGGATGCTGCTAAAAAAGCTCCAAGGAGTGGATTGAGAAGTATCTTGGGTGGATTATTTGGAAGAAAGTAATAATTAACTTGGGGATCACAGCGTTAGTAGGTATTCTGGCAGCTGTGATTCTCAGAAAAAAGGTGTAAGTATGGCAGAAGCAAAAAAACTAACGCAAAAAGAATATGAAGCAATTCGTGCGGATTATGAAAAACGTTATGGTTACGATTCAAGAAGTCCTGAAGAGAAAGCTGCATTTGATAAGAAATTTGATGAACATTATCAGACTGATAAAAAAAGCGATGCTACTGATGACGATACAACTGAACCTAACGAAGATATTAACAAAGGACATGAGCGAGAACGTGGCAGACGTGGATTCCGTGAGATAGACGATGGCGATGAACGATAAATGTTTCGATAATAGGAAGGAGAATTGATATGGTAGGTCCTAAAAAAGTGACTCAGGAAGAGTATGATGAATTTCGTTCCAATATGGAGAAAAAATATAATTATGATGAAATGTCTGATGAAGAGAAAGAACGTTTTGATTCAAAAATAGATGAGGTTGCAGTTGTAGGAGATAAGGCTGAAGAGTCAGATAAGAATGATGGCACTGATGATGAAGAAGCAGAGAAGGGCGAATTTGAAGATGGTCATCCTCATGAACACGAAAGAGATGATGACGAGGATATAAGATAGTAATAAAGGATGGACACATTTTATGGAGAAGATGAAGTTATCACGTAATGAATATGATGCAGTAGTAGAGAAATATCGAGAACAAAATGGATATGATGAGATGTCAGATGAAGAAAAAGCTGCATTTAACGAAAAGTTAGATAAAGTAGTGGAGTGTTCAGAAGTTGAAAAACAACCTGAAGAAAGTGAAACAACAGATTCTCCATCTGAAGAAACATCCGATAGTGATAAATTACGGTCAGAATTAAAAGAAAAATATGGATATGATGAAATGTCTGATGAACAAAAACAAGCATTCAATGAAAAACTGGACGAGATAGTAGGAACTGAGGACAGCGGAGAAGATGATCCAGGAGATAATGAAATTGGTGCAAAGGTCTTGAGGAGAAGTAGATAAGTGGAAAGGAGATGAAATTTTATGCCTTCATATTCAAGTTCAAGTGGTGCTTCACGTGCAGCTAGAAGACCTACTGGTTCATCTGGTGGAAACCTACCGACTCCTAAACCTGTAGGAGCTGGAAGTTCAATGCCTATCGAAAATCCAGATGGGACTAAGCAAAGACAAGCAAAAAAAATGTTAATGGATGCGACTCAGCTATCTCTATTACAGAATAATCTTCGTATTACAAGTTTATATGTGAATAGTCGACATCTAGAGATGTTGTCTCCTGCACCAACTGGTAGTTTGTATACTAGTGAAGCCTGTAAGTTCAATTCTATTCAAGGAGGAAGAACTGGTATTGCAGTGTATCAGATTACAAAACTTATGTATAACGAAGAAGAAAATTCTTTCGAAAAACTTGTTAGTGTCTACTCTGCCTTAAACAGTTTTGGTGGCATCGTTGCATTGATTCTTCAGGGTGATGGAAACTCCACAAGACTTTATTTATGTACGAATACTAGCGGTGATGGCAAAGTTGCAGGAGGATTATTAGCTAACAATCTTAGGGGACAATTTCCAGGATGTGAAATAGATGAGTTGAATGATATTGACAAAAATAAACTTTTGGATTCTTGTGGAATGGTTGGTTCAATATCTACAAGTCGAACAGTTCGTTCGTTAAGTATGATACCTAGCAGGCGTGAAGATGAACGTCAGCATGATAAAGAATTTAGTGCACAGGGATATGAAAAATTTGTTGATGCGATGAATGGACATCGTTATACCTTGGTTGTTTTATCACAACGGGTCTCACCAGATGCAATGGATGGATGCTTAGAAGGTTTGGAAGCAATATATACATCGTTATCGCCATATGCAAAAGAAACGGCTTCTTACGGAGAGAGTGATTCGGATTCTGTTAACTACTCTATATCTAATAACGTAAATAGTTCAATCAGTAGATCTGTTTCAAAATCATTTGGCACTTCTCACACAAACAGTGTTTCTGAGGGGCGAAGTTCAAACAGTGGACATGGATATGAGTTATTTGATATTCATTTTAATTCTGGTTCGGGAAGATCATCTGGAACATCTTCAGCAAGCGGAACATCCACGGGTACTAGTTCTAGTACATCATCTTCAGATAGTTATGGAAGTGGAGATAGCCAAAGTTCAGGTACAACAACAGGTACAAACCGTTCGATAACTGTGAACAGAGATAATAAAGCTGTTCAAAATTTGCTTGCAAAAATTGAAGAGCACATCAAGAGAATTAATTTAAGTCAAACATTTGGTATGTGGAATAGTGCTTGTTATATTATTGCGGATGATGTAGCAACGGCAACAATGGGAACAAGTACGCTTGCGGCACTTTTTTCGGGTGATTCTCAGGCAGCACCTAGAGCGTATTATAATCAATGGGATGCTACAAATCCAAAAGAAAGAAAAAATGTGCTAGATTATATTTCTAATCTTCAGCATCCAGAAATAAATCTTACAATGCTTCAACAGATTACAGATGGTAGCGGAAATACAACCACAACACCATATCAAACAGAAAAAATCACACCGGCTATGATGATCAGCGGTAAAGAAATTCCTACTCTTATGGGCTTGCCTCGAAAATCTGTTCCCGGTATTGTTGTTGATAGCATGGCTGAATTCGGAAGAAACATACCTGAAAAATGGAAAAGAAAAGTTAAACGTCCTATTTTATTTGGAAACATATATCACATGGGACAAGAAGAGAAAACGAAAACATTTCTTGACTTGGATACTTTTGCTTCACATATGTTTATTTGTGGTTCATCTGGTTCGGGTAAGAGTAATACTACATATAATCTGCTCCAAAAACTCATTGAGAATAAGGTTCCATTCTTAGTGGTCGAACCAGCAAAAGGTGAATACAAAATTGAATTTGCAGATTTGCCAGGAATTAATATTTTTACGGCAGATGAGTCTCCATATAGATTGTTACAAATCAACCCATTTGAATTCAGTGCAGGCATCCATATTCGAGAACATCTAGATAATATTGTCCAGGTAGTTAGTGCATGTTGGCCACTGTATGGAGCAATGCCGGGACTTTTGAAAAAGGCGTTTGAGCAAGTGTATCTAGATCATGGATGGGATTTGGAACATTCTGAAAGAATTATTAATAGAGGAAGTAAATTCCCTGTATTTTCAGACCTTGTGAAAGTTCTTGAACGAATCATTAACGAATCTCCGTACTCTGCTCAAACTAAGGGTGACTACAAGGGAGCATTATTAAATCGAGTTTCTTCGCTCTGTAATGGATTTGAAGGTCAAATCTTTGGGAGAAGTATTGGAATTCCTGATACAACTCTTTTTAATAAAAATACAATAATTGATTTGAGTAGTATTGGATCTGATGAAACTCGTTCTCTGATAATGGGAATTTTGATTATTAAATTGAAGAATTATCGAAAAACAGTTACAACTGGTCCTAATAGTGATCTTGTGCATGTGACAGTTTTAGAAGAAGCTCATAATATTTTGAAGAGATGTTCGCAGGAAACTAGTGTCGACTCTGGAAATGTACAAGGTGCTGCAGTCGGTAGCTTATGCAGATGTATTGCTGAAATGCGAAGTGCTGGAGAGGGATTTATGATTATAGATCAGTCGCCTGGTGCAGTAGATGAGGCGGCAATAAAAAATACTGCAATTAAAGTATGTATGAGACTTCCTTCTAAAAATGACTGTGAGGAAATTGGTGCTGCGTTAAGTCTGAACGAAAATCAAATCAGAGAATTGAGTAGACTTGACATTGGAGTTGCTGCTATTTTTCATGCGGGATGGACGGATACGTTACTGGCTAGAATGGGAGACATATGGGATAAAAGATATCGACTAAAAAGTGCTCCGATTTTGGATAATGGAACTTATACCAAAATTCAAGGCGCAATTGTTCAGTTAATATATCAAGATATCCAAGAGGGTAATTTTTTTAGTATATATGATGATGTACAGGAATTATTGAATCTCTTGTGTAAGGAAGTTAGTGCAATTAAACCGATACTACCAAAATCAAAACAGCAGGAATTATTAGATGAAGTACAGGTATTCTTGGAAAATAATGATGTATTAATTAAAGGAAAACGGCTGAAAGAATTGAGACGTAAATTTTTTGATTTTGTGTCTCAATTTGTGCGTTTGGAAAGTGTTATGAAAATATTCACATTATCTGGCGTTAATACAAAAATGACGCTAGATCCATTAACAGCGAAAGAAGTACGAGCTGTATTAAAATGGGAAAAAGAATTGCGAAGTGGTGTTTTAAGGTATTTGTATATGCCGGAAGAATGTGATCCTGCAAGAGCATACAGATGGCCATTAGATGCTTCAAAAGCAGAGTATTTTTGGGAAATATACGATGGTATTCTTAAGCGTTATGGTATTAGATATACAGCTGATGAGCGTTATGCCAATGCGTATAATTATCTGAAATCCGTCAATTATTTTAGCACAAGTGCTGGTGGAAGGAAGTGATATGAATGATAAAGCATAATCCAGAAGAGGATATTTTAGAAGATTCAGAGGAACTGATTGAATCTGAATCTGAACGCAGGCAGTCAGAAAAAGAACACTTTGCTTCTACATATACTTTAAAGCCGAATGAAAATTATGATGCAAATGGATATAGTTATGAGACTGATAAACTTGGGCGAATTACAAGATGTGAAGGAATACTTAGATTAGAGGATGGAAAGAGAAATACAGCACATCAAATTCGAGCTGGTGGAGAATATCGTTTGGAAAATGATGAGGGTGGACATCTAATTGGTAGAAGGTTTGGTGGGTCTGAAAAAGTTGATAATTTAGTTCCGATGGACAGTCATGTTAATGGTGTTGAATATAAAGAATTAGAAGACGATTGGGCTGCAGAACTTAATAAAGGTAGTACGGTTGATGTTAAAATCCAATGTAGATATTCTGGGAACTCTACCCGTCCAACAGATTTCATCGTAAAATATAAAATAACGGACAATGATGGATTTACACGAAATGAAACCAAACGAATTCATAATCAGGAAAGAGGAAAGTAAAATGTCAGATATACGAGAAAACAAGCAAGCATTGAACAACTTAATGCAAAAAATTGGAAATGCAGTCCTGCCTGTGTTGGAAAATGGTTGGGAAAAAGTTGTGATCGGGTATTTTATTGAAATATCTAATGTAACGCATCTTCAATTCTTTGTGTTGAATAAAGATGAGGATGATTATTCCGATTTGGTTAAGTTATCATGGGATACAGAACGATATGATGATGCCATTATTAATATTGAAGATTTGTGTAAGGAATTACACACTCTGTGTAAACAAGTAAATGATTCTTGGACATCGTTTAGCTATATCCTTGAGGGAGATGGTACATATAATGCTGATTATGGATATGATGATATAGAAAGCTATGATTCACGCTTTATTATGGAGTGGCAAAGCAAGTATTTAGATTGAGAGGTGATGTGCGGTATGGGAATTATTACTTCTCCAGAGGATACTCTGATTAGTGCAATGTCATCTAAACAAGCACAGGTGAAATTACAGCATTGTGTTGGTTCATTGGGCACTGTATTTAAGAATGCGCTCAAAAAGGAACCACGTTTGCTGGCATATTTATCAAGTTACCAATATTCATATATGAAAAAAGGTCTTTTACAGATTATGTATGATTATGATGTGACTATTACATATCAAGATGACTGCCCAGATTCATTGGATGATATTGTAGTGGATTCAGGAGAATGGGATGCTACAACAATCTTAGAAAAAGGAAATCCTAAACCAATCCAACTGGTTACTTTAGATATGAATAAGGTTGCTTCTAAGTTGTCTGAGCAAATGAGTAAACTTTTAAGTTATTATGAGGGTATTAATGGATGGAATACACAAAGTAGTTCATTTGATAAGTTGACAGATATGACTTTATGCAAAATCGGTTATAATTACATGCTTCCATTACCGGAACTTAGACAATACCAAGGAAAAGCAATATTTGCTGCAAAGAATATTTGGAAAAAAATACTTGGTAGAGCCAAAGTTCCACAATTTGTAAAGCCGTTTCTTGCGTTGAGTTATATAACACAAGAATGTTGTTATGATCACAGAGCTTTTGATGAAGTGGAAAGTAATCCGGAAAAAACACCATCAGATCCAATTCCACATTTAGCATATGGTCCATTGGTCGAACTTCGTGGTATTTGTAGCGGTCTTGCATGGGCATTTAAAACTTTAATGGACGAAGCAAACATTGAATGTATTTGTGTTAGTGGATTTTTAAAAGAAGACTTGAAAACGGGGCATATGTGGAATCTTGTAAAATTAGATGGACAATATTATCATGTTGATCCGACTTGGGGAATTAAGGACGATGGTGTTTATATTAGTGGCCTGTTGCAACCAGATAGTATGATGAAGATAACTCATATTTGGGAATTATCCGATTATCCTACAGCAAGAGGAATGAGATTTGACTATGATTTTATCGAAGATTTTCTTGTTGAAAATGGTAATGATTTTCTCGATGATGGTGCAAATGAGAAATATTTTTTCCCTGAAGAAATCATAGACTAATAACTAATAGAAGGGATGTGAGTGTCCATGTGTTTTATTAGCAACATAATATGGTTTCTTTCTGGAGGTGGGGTCATGGGATTATTCTGGTATTTTGCAGGAATATTTTGGACAATAACAATTATTGGTATTCCGCTTGGAAAACAATGTTTTAAGATTGGAACACTTTGTCTGTCACCATTTGGAAAATATGTTTTAAGTCCCGTGGGAGGAACAGGGAATTTTTTGTTAAATCTATTTTGGATTTGTATTACTGGTTTACCATTAGCGATTATTGAAATAACAATTGGTATGATTTTATGTTGTACAATAGTTGGCATTCCTTTTGGTAAGCAACATTTTAAAATTGCAAGACTGTCGTTAACTCCATTTGGTTCCACGATAGCATAATACAGTGAGTGGAGGTGATTTTTCATGGTAAAAAATAAAGTGACTGTTATTGTAATGGCAATAATCAGTTTTCTGATCATGCCATATGCATGTAATAAAGGGATATCCAATCTTTATGGAATGTGGGATACAGTTGAAAGCATAAAAGGAAGTGTTATGACAATTATGCCGTTCAATTGGTCCATCTATATTGCAAATATCAGTATTGAAACCGTCCTAAAAGGATTTAATTGGTTTTTAAATGGATTACGTGGTGTAGGTTTTGCTACGATGATATATTGCGTTTCAAGACATGCTCCTGGATATGGATTTATAATTGCTGCAATGGCAGATGGAATGAATATCTTTAATCACATTATTTACGGGTATGGATGGTCATTTGATAAATATCAATTAATATATTTGGCTATACCATTTGCTATGTGGCTGATATGCATCATTGCAGGATCTGTTATCAAGGGAAAAGCTCAAATATTAGTTGTGTCAGTTATTTCAATGCTTACATATTGGGGTATTTGCTCATTATTGTATAGTGACTTATACTTTGATATCGATTTGATAATACTTGCTAGTTTAACTATCCTTAGTAGTTTAGCTATGAAACAGATGGACATGTAGAAAAATTGTGTGAATATATAATATAATTTTTTAGGTGTTCTGTCGATATGATTACAAGATAGATTGAAAAACACATTATGACTTTATAATGTGTGATTGTATCATAAATAAGTATGATAGAAGATGCAGTATCAGGAAAAGTTGATAAGATATCCATCAGTCTATAATAGAAAAAGAAGAAGTTATAAAAGCTGAATGGATTTTGAGAAAAAAACGCTTTCTTAAAAGTTTGGGGGTGTGCATAGTTGGAAGAAATAGAAAATTATTATTGTAAAATACCGGATACATTAAAAAGTTATTGTTCCTACTTTGATAATTTCGTAGTGGAGGATGTTCCAAGCTTTATATTTGAAGAAGAAAATTACAAATGTTTACATGAATATGCTGTCTTTAGAATGGGTTTTTCGGTTGTGACAAAAAGAAATTGCAGAATTCTTGCTCAGATTATTAATGGGAAAAAAGTTTTAGAAGTTATGTGTGGATTAGGAAGCTACGCATCTACGTTACGAAGCTGTGGAGTTGATGTTATTGCAACAGATGATATGTCGTGGATAAATTATGATACAAGCAAATACCAAGATTGGAAAACACATGCATGGATCCATGATATAATTAGTATGGATGCAATTGAAGCGGTAAAAAAATATGGTAAGGAAGTAGGGTTTATAATTATGAGTTGGCCTCCTCAAAATAGTGACTTAGCATATAAGGTTTTGCAAACAATGAGAAAAGTCAACCCTGAATGTATACTTATTTATATAGGCGAAAAGAAAGGTGGTTGCACCGCAGATGATCGTTTTTTTGACGATTATATTGATATAAGCAGTAATTTTGCTGAACTGCAAGATTTAAAAAAGAGTTATCATAATTGGAAAAACAATCAATATTTTGATACACAGCTTTTGTTAAAATAGAGGGAGGTGATGTGAATGAAGTATAAAAAATCGATGTATACGAGAATATTAAAAATTGACGATGATTCTTGGATGGTACATAATCTCTCTTCTGGTTCGGAATGTATACTTGACAGTCAAGAACTTAAAATTTTGAACAACTGTAGTATGCCTCAGGAAGATTCAAAAGAATTACTTTGCCAGTTATATGAAATGGGTATTATCGTAAATGACAAAGTTGATGAAATTGCATGCCTTGAATTAGAAAGAAAAATCAGCATGTATTCCTTTACATCCGATGAGGCAGGCTTTGTGATTGCACCAACGATGGATTGCAATGCGTATTGTTTTTACTGTTATGAAAATGAGACAAGAAAATCTTGCTATATGGATGAAAGAACAGAAAAAGCTCTTGTTGAATATATAAAAAATATAGCATTAGGAAAGAAACGTATGTATATTTCCTGGTTTGGAGGCGAACCGTTACTTTGTAGAGATTTAATAGTTCGAATTAGCAACGAGCTAACTCGTTTTGCTGATGAGAACAAAATTGATTATCATTGTGAAATTACGACAAATGGATATTATTTGGACAAAATAATAGATAATATACATGATTTAAGAATTTCGGATATACAGGTAACATTAGATGGATTTAAGGAAGAACATGAAAAGAGAAAGCATTTTCTTCAGAATGATTCTTGGGAAAGAATTGTGAATAATATATATGATTTTTCGAGACGGGGAATTCATATTACGTTAAGATTTAACTTTGATAAAGGCAACATACAAAGTATTAAAGAAATGGTGGAATTTCTGATAAAGCAAGAGAGATGGAATAAGAATATTACGATATATTTTTATCCATTGGAGCCTAATAGCATTCAAGAAAAACTCTATTTTAAAGAAAAAGAATACGAACAGGTTATGCATAATCTATATACATTCCTTTATAATACGGGATACTACAACGATCGTAAATATGCACTTGATTTTCGTAAATTATCTTTGCCATGCTACGGTGCAACATTAGGAACTGTTGCCATAGACTATAAAGGATTAATATACCAATGTCAGCATTTACTATGCCGCGAAGAGTATTCAATAGGCGATGTATTTGAAGGCGTAATTGTAACTGAAAAAGTAAATTCTTGGTATGATGGCACTGTGAGTGACAAATGTAAGAAGTGCGAAGTACTACCTTTATGCCAAGGTGGATGTGTAGCTAAGCCCCAATTAGGAAAAAATGAGTATGTATGCCATATGATGAAGTACAGAATAAAAACTCAAGAGCAACTTAAAGTTCAAGCCTACATGGATTCGCTATTGGAATAAACTTAAGCTTCAAATTGAAGACAGATGGAAGTCAAATAAGAAAATTAATTAAAAAAATTTTATTTATATAATTACCTGCGGTTCTTGAATTGGGAGTGATGTTTAATGTCTTTAATAGGCGTTGATCATAATTAATTATTGGAAGGAGGAAAATCATGAAGGTTGTAAAAGAAAAAAAGAATACTACAAAGTTAACGAATATCGTTAAAAATGTAGCAGAAATGTCTTGCCATGAGCATTGTCATGAACATTGCCATGAGCATTAATTTCTGGACTGTTTGAAAAGAGGCACCTATTGAGATGATAAATCTCAATAGGTGTTTCACAATAATGAAAGAGGAGTGTGTTGTGAAATTTCTATGGGTTATTCAATATTCGAATGGAAAACATTATAATTGGGTTGCGTTAGCACAAGCAATCGAAAAATTAGATTCAAGATATATAATAAAACGTAAAGAAGAACTGAGCACTATTGATATAAATGAGGCAGATTTTCCTATAGTAATAGGGGGAGATGATTTTTTGCTAGAGGCAAAAAAGAACATCAAATTAATTAATGGAATTTTTGAATCTACTTGTTTTTTTAGGGTAGATACTTATATGAGTATATGGAAGGATGATTATCTTAATTTTCATACAGCCGTGGTAACAAGAAAAAAATTAGATACGATTATTAGCGAAAAACAAGAGTTCTTTGTAAGACCTCTTTTGGATATAAAGTGCTTTGACGGTCAGGTGATGGATAAAATAAAGGTAGATGAGATTTTGTACATATGCCGGTCTTGTTCTAAGTATGGAAAGAAATGTTTATGCGTATCTCCGGTTCAAGAAATAGAAAAAGAATGGAGAAGTGTTATAGTTAACAATGAAGTGGTTTCGATATGCAGGTATTTGAAAAACGGTAAAAGAGATGTCTCTGAAACTGATGTACCGGAGAAATTGGTTGAATCTTGTACAAAAGCATGTAGTGGAATAAAGGCGCCAGTTGCCTGGGTAATGGATGTAGCTAAGGTCAAAAATCGATACTATGTATTAGAATGTAATATTTTTAATGCATCAAATTTTTATGACTGTAATAGGGAAAATATAGTTAAGTCCCTGGAAAATGTTATAAGAAAAGAAAACAAGAATTGCCTCTGAATTTTATCTAGCTTCAATTTGCAGTTAGCCACAATATGATGTTAAAGAAATAGTAGATATGTTCCCACAAACGACCAAATTGTAAAAACAGGGCAAAATCCTTATTGATATGTTTCCACATACGGTCAAATGGGCTAAAATGGCAGTTGATATGTTTCCGAACACGACAAAGTGAGATTTGACATTCTTGCTATCCACTCGAGCCATGTGGAGGTTGTGGGATTGATACAGAAAGAGTGATAGTGAAAAGATTTTTTTCAATTTTTTAAATGTTGACTTTTGTTCTTATAAATAATATAATTTAAGAACAAAAAGGTGGTGATGGAAATTAGAAAACGTGAACTTCTAATTAGAAAAATAAAAGAAAATAATGGAATTATAACTACTAAAGAAGTTATAAATCTTGGTATTCATAAAGATGTACTAAAAGAATTAACTATAAAAAAGGAACTTGAAAAAATAACAAATGGACTCTATGCACTTCCAAGTGAGAATATTGATGAGTATCTTTATTTCTCATACAGAATACCCAAAGGTATTTTTTCTCACGAAACAGTGGCGTATTTACAAGGATTATCAACACGAATGCCCCTTGTTTATGTGATGACTGTAAAGGTAGGAGATAATGTCAGCAGAGTTAAGTCGGCAAGAGATAATATTATTTTTAAGTATGTAAAAAAAGATTATTACGATATTGGGAAAATAACTATAACCAGTCCTTTTGGTAGAGAAATATCAGTATATGACAAAGAAAGAACCATACTTGATATTATCAAAGATAAGGACAGAATAGATGCACAAGTATTTAGTGAAGTGATAAAGTCTTACTTTGCGAGCAAGGAGAAAAATTTATTAAAACTATCGAAATACGCTATTATGATGAATATGGAATATGCTTTAAAACAATATTCGGAGGTGTTGCTGTGAAAACACCGGAACAAATAAAAGGAGCGATTAGGAACATATCTAAGAAAACAGGAGTTAATCCGAACTCTCTGCTTCAGATGTGCTTATTTGAAGGAATACTTGGAAAACTCTCCAAATCAAAATATAGTGAGAATTTTATATTAAAAGGTGGACTTCTTATATCCTCTCTTATCGGTGTTGATATGCGTAGTACGATGGATATGGATACCACGCTTAGAGGTATTCCAGTAAATGAAGAGTCTATATCAAATATTTTAAATGAATTATTCCTATTCAAAAATCTTAGAGGAAGGTACAATACCAATTATAACCTATACCATAGAAACTATACTCGCTGAAAAATTTGAAACCATTTCAAGCAGAAATATTACCACAACAAGAGCAAGGGATTTCTACGATTTGTATATGATATACAGCATTTATAAAGATAAAATTGATAAAGACATATTAAGAAAAGCAATAGAAAGAACGAGTAAATACAGAGGTTCTTTTGAAACAGTTTTACAGCATAAGGAAATAGTAGAGTTATTCTGGAAAAGTGAAACATCAAAAGAACTATGGAAAAAATATACACAGAATAACCCATATGTTAAAGATATTGATTTTTTAGATACTATATCAGTCTATGAAGAAATAGGTACTGTATTAAATGTGAATGATGATACTAAATAGTCTTATGGTTGGTGTGGTCTTTAGGGCAGCAGCGGATCTTTTTTATTTACATAATCAAGGAGAAAATCTCTAATCAATTATCCATTGTCATCAAAAAAAGAGGAGATAAAGATTATCTCTCCATCTTCTTACTCATATAAATTCCATAGTTCTTTCATATTCGGTAAAGCTCGTCCATAGTAGATTTTGAGGAAGAATACTCTTGCATAATAAGGGTATTCTTTTTTTCTTGTAATTTGTCAAGTTTATCTAAAATATGCCTTGAATTTGGCATCTTGAAATAGGATTTTTTAAGCTCTGAGAGAGCATTTTCGTAGAGGGTAATCTAAGCTTTGTGCTCCTCAAAAAATGCCTTATCAGATGGATTAGCCTTATATTCCTTGTAGTATTGCCTATATTTTTTTATGGCATGAACTCGTTCCATGGTGGCAGAAAGCTCCTGCATTTCCTTATCAATAGCCTTGATTTTATCTTGTAAATTTTGCCTTTCATCGGCTGCTTTTTGGATATACGCATCAAGTTGCTTAACGGATTTAATACCTTGTTCTTTAAGGAAGATAACAGACTCAGCCATTGTATTAAGGTTATGTTTGGTTGCCCAATATTCGTAGCCTTTGCTTTTCCTTACCTTTGTATTGGTGTTCATGTCAATAACATTGCCGATGCGTTTTTTGACGGCAGGTGTCTTGATATACTCTCTTTCTGTAATGCGTTCTTTTAATCTTTCTTCGGTATAATCTTCTCCGATTATTTTATACTAAACCCCGTTAAACTAACTGAATATAATGTGGTATAATGTAATAGGGTGATAAAAATGGCAAAAGCATATAAAATAACAGAAGAAATTTCAAATGAGATAAGAATGATTAGAAAAAAAATAAAAAACAAAAGTGAAGACATAAGGCTACATGCAGTAGAATTAAGAGGCTTAGGAAAAAAGAATAAGGAAATAGCTGAAATTTTAGAGGTCCACGAAAAAGTTGTCAGTAAATGGATATGCATATTTTCAAATCAGGGAACACAAGGACTAATGAACAAGCCAAAAGGTGGAAATCATAGAAATATGACATTTGAGCAGGAAGAAGAATTTTTGAAGCAGTTTGAGGAACGGGCAAAGAAAGGTGAACTGTTAAGCACAAATGAAATAAAGGAGGCGTATATTGAATCAGTTGGACATAGCATTGGGCATGAGCAGATATACAGAGTTTTAAAACGCCATGGTTACAGAAAAATAATGCCTAGGAGCAGACATCCAAAGAAAGCAAGTGATGAAGAAATTGAGCAGTCTAAAAAAAAATTGCTAATCTGGTGCAGAAAACAAAAATAGGAAATCCAGATAAGACAGTAAGATTATTGTTTGAAGACAAAGCAAGTTTTGGAAGAATTAACAAGCCTAAGTATTAGCTGGTGCAGCAATAAGTTTAGACCCTGTGTTCCCTGTCATCATATGAGGGAGTACAGGTATGTTTTTGGTGCGGTGGAGCCTTTAACGGGGGAAAGATTTTTTTTAGTTATGCCAAACTGCAATACCAATAATATGAGTATTTTTTTAAAGGAATTATCTAAAACTTATAGCGAGGATATTATGATTCTAGTCTGTGATGGGGCAGCATGGCACAAATCAAAGAATCTAGAAATTTCAGGAAACATCATAATAACACATATACCGCCATATACACCAGAAATGAACCCCATTGAACAAATCTGGAAACAAATAAGACAGATGGGGTTCGGCAATAAGATATTCAGGATATTAAAAGCTGTAGTTGACAGGCTATGCGACACTATAAATTTACTTACAGATGAACTAGTAAAAAGTATAACTCTTCGTGAATGGATTTATTCTGTTGTTTAAACGGGGTTTAGTATGAAATAAAGTTTAAAAGAGAATAATAGAAAATAGTTTTTAAGATATGCTTTTAAAGCATAACTGGTTATAAAAAATAAGTATTTGATATAATAGGATAAATATTGTAAAATAAATCATAAGAAAATAAAAAATTTAGATTTTATCTAATTTTAAGAGGTGATTTTTCATGAATAAAGTATTAGTGGCTTACTTTTCAGCGACAGGGACAACAAAAAAAGTTGCAGAAAAATTGGCGAAAGCAACTGGGGGAAATTTGTTTGAGATAAAACCGCAAGTTGAGTATACTTCTGAGGATTTGAATTGGAACGACAAAAAAAGTAGAAGTTCAGTGGAAATGAATGATGAATTTAGCCGTCCAGAAATTGAAAATGTTGTAGAGAATATTGATGATTATGATACTGTGTTTGTTGGATTTCCAGTTTGGTGGTATATTCCGCCTCGTATTATTCAGACTTTTATTGAAAAACATAATTTGAGCGGAAAAAAGATAATCACTTTTGCGACATCAGGTGGAAGCGGGATAAAAGGCTCAACAGATTTTTTGAAAAAAAATTATTCGGATTTGAATATTATTGAAGGCAAAAGATTTGGTTGGAATGAAAGCTTGGAAAGCATTGGAGCTTGGGTAGAAAAAATAAAAAAATTTTAATGAGAAAGAGAAATATTTTTTGATTAAACAGAGGTGAAAGAAAATGAGTAAAAAAATTACAGCTGATCCTGTAAGCAGCTTGTTTGGCAAAGGCGATTATAACGAGGCTTATGCAAAATATTTTAATGGGAAAACTTATCTAAAAACATTAGTTGAGCCGAATGACACTTCAAAAGTTGGTATTCATAATGTTGTTTTCGAGCCGGGAGTTATAAATAACTGGCATTCTCATTCAAATGGACAAATATTGTTGGTTACAGATGGGCATGGATGGTATCAAGAAGACGGGAAAGAAGCGATAGAATTACATCCAGGAGATGTTGTGAATATTCCTAAAAATGTTAAGCACTGACATGGAGCGGCAAAAGATAGTTGGTTTACGCATATTGCCTTGTCAGATGGCGGTTCGACTGAATGGTTTGGGATATTGTCAGAAGATGAATATGAAAAGTTGCCAAAAGCAGTGAATGCTAGATAATTAAATAATTAAAAAAAGTAAAATAAATAGTAAAAAGAAATAAAAATATAAAATTTCTTTCTAATATTAATTTGATTCGGTATAACTTAATGTTGAGAGGATTTCATTATAAATAAAATAAAAAATGAATGAGGATTTATGGAATTAAGAATTTTAAAATATTTTTTAATGGTTGCAAAAGAGGAAAATATAACAAAAGCGGCAAAATCACTTTATATCACACAACCGACATTATCACGACAATTGGCACAGCTCGAGGAAGAGCTGGGAGTTAAACTTTTTACGAGAAGTAATCATAAAATTTTATTGACTGAAGATGGGAAGTTTTTGCAGCGAAGGGCGAGGGAAATACTTTATTTAACGGAAAAAACGAAAAAAGAGCTGTCTTATGACAATGAAATTGTTGCTGGAGAAATATCTATTGGATGTGGCGAATTTTTGGGAATGAATGAAGTTGCAAAATTACTCTCGGAATTTCAGGAAAAGTATCCAAATGTTAAATTTGACATTTATAGTGGGACAGCCGAAGATATTATTTATAGAATTGAACACGGTTTTTTAGATATGGGGCTTGTGTTTGACTATATAAATAAGGAAAAGTATAAATTTATAAGATTGAAACAGATTGAAGAATGGGGACTTTTGCTTAGAAAAGACCATAAATTGGCTTCAAATAAATTTATTTATCCAGAAGAAATCAAAAAAGAATCGGTAATTATTTCTAAAAATAAATTAATTCAAAATGAATTTTCAAATTGGATGGGAATTCCTATGGAGAAATTAAATGTTGGTGCTACTTTCACACTGGTTTATAATGCTGCGATGATGGTGAAAAATGGAATGGGAATGGCAGTTTGCTTAAAATTAGAGAATAATTTTGAAGATTTGAAATTTATTCCATTTTATAAAGCAGCAATTTCTAAGACAATTTTGGCTTGGAAGCCGTGTTTGAAATATTCGGTGGCGACGGGAAAATTTATTAAATTTATTGAGGAGAAAAGAAATGCTACTAATTTTTAATATTTTTGAACTTGGTATCAAAGAAGGCGAAAAAAATGCATATGTGGCAGTTGGTAAAAATAATATTACAAAATCAGTTTTTAATGATAAAGGGACACTTGGGATGTATTTGGTTCAGGAAAAAGAAAATCCCAATATGACTTATATGTTTGAAGTTTATGAAGATGAGAAAAGTTACCAGGAACATATCAAGTCAGAACAATATAAAGAATTTTTAAGACAATCACCAATAATCTTGACTAATCATAAAAAGAAAATTCAAGTAATGCCAGAGTATATGGGAGATAAAAAGTTTGTGCAAACAAGAAATACTCGTGTAAATTATGTTACAGTTGATGTAAAAGAAGGATTTAATGATGCTTTCAGGGAAATTGTACTTGATGAAATGAAGCAGTCGATAAAAAAAGAAGAAGGTGTTTATGTGATTTATGCTGCAACAGCAATAGGAAATCCGAATAAATGGTACTTTTTTGAAATTTATGAAAATGAAAAAGCGTATCAAAAACATAGGAAAACAGCTCATTTTAAAAAATATATTGAGCAAACGGAAAATATAATTGAAAACAAAGAATTTATAAATATTGAAGGTATAAAATTATTAAATAAAGGTAATTTAAATTATGTAAAATAAAAATATTAATTTTGAACTTTGGAAAAATATATGAAAAATGGAGATGATTTTAAATGAAAAAAACAAAAATACAAGAAATAGAAATACCTAAAGTAGCATTAGGAACTTGGTCTTGGGGATTTGGAGGAATCGCTGGAGGAGATTCGATTTTTGGAAATAAATTAGGAAAAGATGAATTGAAACCTGTTTTTGATAGAGCAATGGATTTGGGACTAAAATTGTGGGATACTGCTACTGTTTATGCGAGTGGTCAATCTGAAACTATTTTGGGAGAATTTGTAAAAGATAGAAGTGATGCGATAATTTCTACAAAATTTACACCTGAACTTGCAGAAGGAAGAGGAGATAATGCAATTTTTGAATTTCTTGATGAAAGTTTAGAAAGATTAAATAAGAAAGTTATTGATATTTATTGGATACACAATACAAAAGATATGGAGAAATGGGCACCTAAATTGGTTGAGGTGTTAAGATCAGGAAAAGTGAAAAAAGTAGGAGTTTCTAACCACAATTTGGAACAAATAAAATATGTGAATAATCTTTTAAAAGAAGCTGGATTTCAGTTGCATGCTATTCAAAATCATTTTAGCTTACTTTACAAAACAATTGAAACAACTGGAATTTTAGATTATTGCAAGGAAAACAATATCGCAGTGTTTTCATACATGGTACTTGAACAAGGCGCTTTATCTGGAAAATATACAAAAGAAAATCCATTGCCAGCTGGAACAAGAAGGGGTGAAGCATTCCCGCCTGAAACTTTGGCAAAATTAGAGTCGTTATTTTATGAAATGAAAATTTTAGGTGGAAAATATTCTGCAACAATTCCTGAAATTGCAATTGCCTGGGCAATAGCAAAAGGAACTATTCCAATAATCGGAGTTACAAAACCTAATCAAGTTGACGATGCCAAAAGGGCTGCAAGTGTTGAATTAAGTGATGAAGATGTTGAGCTTATGGATAGAGTAGCTATTAGTACAGGTGTTACTGTGAAAGGTGAATGGGAAAGTTCGATGTAGTTTATTCATAGAGTAAGCTTTATATCTGGTGTTTATAGAAACGGATAGTTTGAAGGAATAAGAATAAAAGCGTTGAAATATGCTAAAAAATTGTGAAATTAGTTAAACAAATTTAAAATATATTGTTAAAAAATAATGTTATTAAACAGCACCAAAAATTTTGGATACAAACAAGATTAGAGGTGCATTTTTTTGTTAAAAAAGTAAGTTTATTTTCAAAAACTTGATTTTATTACAATATATACTCGAATCTATTTAAAATAAAACTATTAAAAATTATATAAATTTAGGGTTTGAGTAAAATAGTCATAGCTTTTGAGTTCGCTTTTGAGGCAGTTTTACTATACAATAAAAATCATTAGAAATATAGAAATTTAATAGGGTAAATTTCAAAAAAATGATATAATAAAACCAGAAATTGAAAAGAAAAAAAGATAATATGTATAACAAAAAATTACTGTATTTTAAACGAGGTTTTAGTATAAGAATTAGATATTTAAAAAGGAGTCGATATGAAAATTAGGAAAAATTTGTTAAAAATTTTAACATTGCTTATTTTATCAGGAAACATTATAAATGCGGGCTATATTAAAGAAAAAATAAAATTTATTTTACTGATGAAGCTACAGAACCTGAAAGAAAGGAAATTGTAAAAAATGTAGATTTCAGGACTTTTAAAATTTTTGAGGAAAATGATGATTTTGCAAGTGATAAAAATAATATTTATTACAAAAATAAAAAGTTAGAAAATGTAGATGCGGACTCTTTTCAAATAGAAAATTCTTTTATTGCAAAAGATAAAGATAATGTTTTTTATATTGCAAATAATGAGATTATAAAAATTAAAGGCTTTAGTCCAGAAAAAAGTAAGGTTATTGTTCAGTTTTACGTACCAGCTGTATTAATTAATAAAAATGGTATTTATACTTTTGATAAATATGAAAATGGAGAAATTACGATAAAGTCAATAAAACCTGCGGGAATAGATATGAATACTCTAGAAGTCGTGGACGGAGAAAACATGACGATGCTTTTGTACTTAAAAGATAAAAATAACGTTTATTTTATTAATTATAAAGAAAGTGAACAGAAAATTTCAGATATTGATGTCGGAAATGCAGAAGATGCGGGAAATGATAACTATAATATCGATATTGAAATAAAAAAATTAGAGAGTGCAAATAGCGGCAGTTTTAAAATAGATTCTATATACGGGAAAGATAAAAATAACTTATACTTTTTAAATAAAAAAATAACAGGTGTAAATCCTAAAACTTTTAAAGTTGTTGGCTCAAATAAACTTATTATCAAAGATGATAAAGGGGTTTATTATCTTGGAAGAGAAGAAGTGAAAAAAATCCAAAATGCTGATTTAAATACTTTTGAAGAAGTATCGAAAGAGTATTATCGAGATAAAAATAATGTTTATTATTATGATAATTATGATGGCGATGTAAAAAAAGTTAAAGGGGCAGATGCAAAAACTTTTGAAGTAATAGATGGTGGTTATGCGATAGGAAGAGATAAAAATGCTGTTTATGACAGAGGAAAACAGATAAAAGGCTTGGATCCCGTGACATTTGAAGATTTGAGCGGAAATTTTTACAAAGATAAGAATGGAGTTTACTATGAGGGAATGCTGATGAAGGGAATTGATCCAAAATCTTTTGAGCCATTTGTCAATTATACACATGTGAAAGATAAAAATGGAATACACCACTTTTATCAAAAGAGCAATAACGTTGTTGTTGAAAAAGTTGAAATTTCTCCAGAAATTGATTTGAAAACTTTACAACCTATTGAAAATTATTCTGAATATTCAAAAGATAAAAATAATGTCTATTATAATTTTAAAAAAATAGAAGATGCAGATGTAAAAACTTTTGAGCCTGAAGGATATTCCATTGGGAAAGATAAAACAGGAGTTTATTATGGAACACATAAAGTAAGTGGTGTAGATGTAAATAGTCTTGAAGTTTTGAAAAATGATTTTTTCAAGGATAAAGACAATGTTTATTATAAAAATAAAAAAATAGAAAATTTTAAGCCAAAAAACTTTGAAGTAATAGACTATTCTTTAGTAAAACAAAATGAAGATTTGTACTATTTTACTGAAGATGAAAATGATAATACAAAATTTGTCCTATTAGAAAGTAAAAATGTCGATATTGATACTTTTCAAATTCTTGATGAAGATTATACAAAAGATAAGAATAATACCTATTACAAAGGTAAAATTTTTAAGGAATCAGATGCAAAAACTCTTGATATACATTATAATGAAAATGATAAGGGGTATAAAATAAGGGATAAGAAAAAAGTGTATAAAACAAAGAAATGATATTTATTTTGCGATTGACTTTTTTTAAAATATGATATAATTAAATTGTTAAAAACCCTAAGGGGAATTTATGATATGTAATAAAATTAGGATTAAAAGCTAGATTTTTCTAGCTTATCCCAATACTTAAATTACATATCAAGAAGGTTTAGAACCGTGGATAGCAATGAACTTATTAGACTTCTAAGTTATTATGTATATTATTTACAGATTGACTAGACAGTCGAAAAATATCGAACTTCACCTCTGACTCTACCCTTAGGTGAGCAAGTTAAAATCAGCAGTTTTCTACAAGCCATACAAATCCTTTTCCCATTCGTATATCAGAATTTCTAAAATGATTTCCTTCATTCCATTCCAAAACATATTTTTCCAAATCTTCATAATTTCTCAAAATCTCAAAATATTCTCCTATATTATCACCAATCTTCGATAAAACCTGATGTTTAGTCTTTTCTTCTAAATCTCCAAGACTTAAATAAACATTTTTTACCAAAATCTTGTTATTTTTCACAAAATCTAGCCAATCCTTATACCAAACCGATGGTGAAACTCCAGCTATTCCATCAAAAATATCTGTCTGATAACCGCTCCAAAGTGAAAAAATAACCCAGCAAGAGAATATCCGCCTAAAATATACTTCACATTATTTTCTTGAATATTCACAAGTTTTACCAAATTTGGAATCAATTTTTCCTTTATAAACTCTAATGTTTTACCAGCTCCATCTCCAAAATTTCCTTTTCCACGAAGAAGTGGCATTTCCCAAGGTGTCAGCTCGCTATTCCAGTCTTCTATTTTGAAAGCTGCCAAACTAAAATTTTTATCCGTATTTTCAGAAATATATTTCACTTCATTGTCTAAAAGTTGCATATCATGCTCATCGACAGGCTGTATTAGGATATATTCTATCTTTTTATTTTCATTTGTATATAAAATACATTCTTTTTCTTCTATTTTGAAATTTAATTTTTTCATATTTGCTCCTTTTTTAATATTTTTTGAATATTGAATTTATTTTAAATAGATTTTGATTAATATAATTAATTATAGCATATGTTTTTAAAAATTTTATTCAATTTATTTATACTATTTTTATAATTTTTTTCTTTGCTTAAATATATTTAATTTTTTTTTAAATTATGGTAAAATAAACTAAAATACTTGATAAAATCTGGAATTTTTGTAAACTCTATCAACAAAAGAATATTTATAGAGAGGATAATGAAATGTTTAGAAGGAAAAAAGAAATTTTTTATGTTGGAAAAGTTAAAATTATTATTAATGAATCAACCCTTGATGTATTTAGAAATACAATCTATTATGTAGATGTGCAGAATGCCCTGTGTATTAAAGATGTTCCGTTTATTACCTGTGATATTTACGAAGATGAATTTTCTGACCATTTAATTGCTCAGGTAGGACTGGAAGATGATGAGGAAAATGATACATTACCAAGTATAGAGGAACTGAAAAATAAAAAAATTGTTTGCTTTATTCAGTTAGATGAGCATATAATAAGATAAAATTGTTGAAGTGTCCAAAATTATATACAAAATATTCAAATGGAGGTTATTTTTATGAATATAGAAATTGTACAAATTTGTGATATTACATTAGCCGTAAAATTTGCCTTAAAAACAAAAACTAAAATCGAATATTTTCCTTTTGAATATGAAAAAAATATTGAATTTCTATTCTCTAAAAACAAAGTGGATTTTTTAGAAAATAGCTACAAAGCTGAAAATATTGAAGAATGGTTTGACTATTGTTTAAATTTAGGATTAGAAGACATAAAAATTTTATTACCTGTCTTATCTAAAAATTTAAATATTCCCGACGATTTAAATTCAAATAAGATTAAACTTATTTGCTATTTTAAAAATAATTTGATTCTTTATTTTACACCAAAATGGAAGAAAATAAGTGGTGGCTGGAATATTATTTATACTGCTCGCAAATATGAGAGTTCTATCAATGGAAAACTTAAATTTTATGATAATACAGAAGGTTTTAAAAATGTATTAAATAAAATAGCAATTTTGGCTGATAAAATTAATTTTTCAAATTTTGGAAATATCTTTAGAAAAGCTTTTAGCATTTTAAATGGGGAAAGTTTTGAAAATATAAGAAATACTTTTTATGGACAAACTCTTTTTAAAATACCTAAAATAAATGCAAGACTTTTTTATTCCGCCAAAATTTCTAATGTTTTTGGTGGAATGGGTTCCTGGAATGACAGTCCTCCTTATTATGCACACGAAAAGGGGCTTGAAAGTAAATATGACAGTCTTACGGAAGAACTTTTGACACAAATTAGGCTTGCTCTTTTATATTCTGTAAATGAATGGTAAAATATAGTAAAATTATAATGAATGATTTATGGAATTACGGAATTTTTTCAAAATATACTTATTATTGTAGTTGTAGTAACAATTCTTTTTCTAATTTCTCAAAAAAAAAGAAAAAAATAGTAGAAAAGGGGAATAAAAAATTGGAAAACAAAAATTTATCCATATATGAATTAATAAAATCTTCTATTCGAGAGTGTGGAAAATTACCTGAAGATTTTGCTTTGCCTCAAGAAGAGGATAATGGAATTCTTTGGGCAGATGGTGCAATGGATGGCGTTTTTTTGTATCATACTGCTATAAATGAAGAAAATATAGAAACTTTGAAGAATATTGTATTTCAAATTTCAGAGGGAAAATTTAAAGAAGCTCAAAATAATTTAGACCATTTAGATTTTTTAATGGTTTCATCAAGAACTTCCTTGCTAAATTGGATTATTCAAGAAAGTGAAAAAATAAATTCCAATAATTTGTATAAATTTACTATCTCTCAATTGAAAACTTCTAAAAATAAAGAAAGTATAAAATTTTCTTTAGCTGTATTATTATTAATGGGAGTTGAGAATGATGTTAAAGCAATGGAAATAATAAAAATTTTAGCTCTTTCTAACGAGTTTACCTTATTTTGTTTAGATATAATAGCTAGGCTAGAAAATTCAAATGAAGAGATTTTTGAAATTGTCAAAAAGGTTAAAGGATGGGGAAGAGTACATTCCATCGCATATTTAGAAGTTACTAATGATGAAATAAAAGATTGGTTATTAGAAGAAGGTTGTCATAATGAAATAGACCCAGCTGCTCTAACTTGTGCAAAAAAAATAAATTTACTAGAATTACTAGATGAAGAAAATATTTCTAATAAAAAATTTAATGATATTTCATATTTAATTACTGCTTTATTAAATGAAGGACCTGTTTCTGGAATTTCATCCTTAGAAAATAAAGAAATGCTGATTGAAAGATATTTAAAAAAAGCAAAATATTTATCTTTAACAGAAAACGATTATCGTGCTGTTATGATGATTCAAGAATATATAAAAGATGATGAAAAAATCAATAATAATTTTATAAAAATTTGCAATGAGATTTTAAATTCTGAAAGAACTGTAAATAATATAAAAGAATTAATGAAAAAAGGATATTCTTATGATATAGCAAAATATATAAAAATAGACATTGAACCGTATGCTTTAGAATATTTACAAAGTAATCTTTTAAAAAATCCCTATATAATATACGATATATCAAAAAAAGAAAATATAGAAAAACTTGTCTTACTCGTAGAAAAAAGATTACCATTAGAAAAAATGAAAGGATCTCCTACTGATAAAATCAATTTTAGAAATGAAGAATTTACAGTTTTAGATGTTGCAGTTAGAACTCTAGAAAATTTTGAAGGGATAGGAAAAAGCCTAATTATATATGCTTTAAATTCTCCGTATGTAAATGTGCGATATGGAGCAGCTAATACATTGGAAAAATGGAAAAATATGGGATATATTTTTCCTGATGAAATAATGGAAAATATAGAAAACTTAGAAAAAATTGAAGTTGATGATGAGTTGAAAGAAAAATTAAATAAATTAGTAAAATGACATTCTATATTACTAAAGAAGAATTTAAAAGAAAAAAAGGATGATAAAAATACCATCCTGAACCATATATTATATTTTGAGTTTACACAAAATTCTGGACACTCTCACACAAAATTTCAAACACTCTTAAATTTATTTATCTTCTAATTTTCTTTCCAATTTTTTTACTTTCTTTACCAGTTCTGGAACTCTTCCCATAGACATTTTTATTCGCAAATCATCTATATGCTCTCTTAGTGGGAATCCTGACATTTGTTTTCCATCTGGTACATTATTCGTAACACCTGATTTTGCAGCAATTACAACATTGTTTCCTATTTTTAAGTGACCTGCCACTCCCACTTGACCTGCAAGAATTGTATTATTTCCAACTTCTACGCTTCCAGAAATTCCCACTTGTGCTATTATAAAACAATTTGACCCTATTATGTCATTGTGAGCGATATGAACTAAATTGTCGATTTTAGTTCCTTTCTTTATTATCGTATCGCCAATTGCTCCTCTGTCAACACAAGTATTTGCTCCTATTTCTACTTCATCTTCTAAAATTACATTTCCAATTTGCTCTATTTTTACATTGTTCCCTTTTACTTTTATATAACCAAATCCATCTGAACCAATTACTGCTCCTGGCTGAAAAATACATCTTTTTCCAATTTTACAAAATTCTCTGATTGTAACATTTGGATATACAATTGTCCCATCACCAATTTCTGTACCTTCAAAGATTGAAACATTTGGATAAATAACAACATTTTTTCCTATTTTTACATTATGACCTATGTACGTATTAATTTTTGAAATATTTGCTGTTTTATCTATCACTGCTGAATCTTCTATTGCTTTTTCAAAAGGCTTTATTTTAGGCTTAAAGTAATTTAACAAGATTGGCATTATTTCTCTTGGATTTTCATCTACCACGATAAACGTCTTATTTTCTGGCAAATTTGGAATTTCGGGAATTATTAACGCTCCAGCATTACATTTTTCGATATTTTTTAACATTTTTTCATCTGCGGCAAAAGCCAGTTCTTCTTCATTTGCATTAAAAAAAGGAGCTAGCCTTGTAAATTTTATTTCATTATTTCCGATAATTTTTCCATTTATTAAGTTTGCTATCTCTTTTATATTATACATCTTTTCCATTTTTCATACCTCTTTTTATTTTTTAAAAAATTAACAGGGAACTTTTAAATCCCCTGTTTTATAAAATAACTTTGTCCTTATAATTTTTAGCTGTAAATTATATTTTAGAATGATTGTCCAAAGCTGAAATAAAATTTACCTTTGTCTTTTTTCTTACCAGGTTTTTCAGGGTCCATTGGCCAACCGTAATCAAATCTTAATGGTCCAACTGGCGTATTTAATCTAAGTCCTACTCCATAACCTTTTTTAAGATCTTTGAATTTGTGTGAATTTTTTCTGTCAGGTGAATAAGTTCTTCTTCCAGTCGCTGGGTTTATTCCCTCCTTTTGCCAAGCGTTTCCTATATCAAAGAATGCAACCAATTGCACTGTGTCATTGATTTTTGTTCTATTTTCAATACTTGCATAAAATTGATCATATCCATCAAATGCTCCATATTCATATCCACGAAGTGTTTCAGCTCCTCCAACACTAAATCTCATTGCATCAGGAGTTCCGCTTCCTGTAGAACCCCAAACTGCTCTATATGCCATTACATTTCTCTTACCAAATAATGGATGAAATGCTCTTAAATCAGCTTCAAATCTATCATATTTTCTAGGGTCTTTCAAAAGATCCCCTCTTTCATAAGTAAAATCTGCATAAAGCCCTTTTGTCGGGTCATTTACATTATCTCTTGTATCATAAATTAACTCTGGAGTTGCTGCTATTAAATTATATTTATCTTTAACATCTCCTCCTGAATAAATTTCTTTTTTGTGATCATATCTCGCTGAAAGTCTTACATAAATATCTTTATTTAATCCTTTACCTATTGTCCATCTTGTTCCTATTGTTTTAACTTTTTCAAGTTCGTCCCAGTCAGCGTCATCGTCAACAGATTGTGTCCAATAAACAGAACTACCCATTTGAACTCTTTCAGTTCCTTTTACCCAAGGATCAAACCAGTCTATTGAAAATGTTTTATCCCCTTTATTTGATGCTTCCAAATTAATTGAAGCCTGTTGATCTCTTCCTAAAAAGTTATCATCCGCTAATTTAAGTCCTCCAACTAATCCAACTGAAGTACCGTAAGAAATACTTCCATTAATTGTTGTTGTAGGTCTTTCTTCCACTATAAATTTTATATTTCTTTCATTTGGGTCAGTTTCACTTCCATAAAGCTCTGGTGTTACTCTTGTAAAAATACCTGTTCTGTACAATTCTCTTATTGAACTTTCTAAATCACTATTATTTAATACTTGTCCTGGTTTTACTTCCAAATATCTTTCCAAAACGTAATCTTTTGTTCTTAATTTGGTTCTTTTACTACTCTGTCTGTCATTATCATTTTTAGGTGTAGATTTTTCAAAAGATATATCTTTAACTATACCTTCACTAAGACCAATATTTACATCTCCAGTTTCTCCAACAGTTATTGACTCAATTCTTGCAGTTGAATACCCATTTTTAGAATATAATCCGATTATTCCATTTGAATCAGGATTTAATAAATTACCATTTAAAATTTCTCCTTTTTTTATTCCCAATGCTTCTTCCAATTGAGCATTAGTAAATAAAGTATTTCCTTGGATATTTATACTTTGAACAGCTGGATTTTCTTGTACTTCATACATTATTGAAACTGTATTGTCAGCTTTTCTATCTATTTTTGGCTCTACGGTTGAGAAATAACCTGACTTAAATAATTCTTGAGCTCCATCAATTGCTTTTTGTGGAATAAGTTTATCTCCCACTTTTACTGGAAGATTATTTAAATAATCTTCTTTGTTTAAAGTTTTAATTCCTTGAATATCTACACTTGTTATTGTAAAATTTGTTTCTTTTTGATTTTCTTCATACTGTAATTGTGACTGAAGAACTTCTTGTGCATTTGGATTTTCATCAACTGCAATATCAATATCTACCGCATCTCCATTAATATTTGGAACTGTGTTTACATTTGAGATATATCGCTCTCTTTTTAACGCTAAGTAAATATCGCTCAAATCTTTATTCGAGTAGTTTTCTCCAGTTTGAACTGGAATTTTTGACCTAATCAAATCTTCTGGCAACTGTTTTAAATTAGAAATGTTTATTTTTCCGACTTTTAAATCACTTCTGTTTACTACTGCTTGATTTCTTTCTTTTTTTTCTTTAGATTTTTTTACTTTTTTCTTTTTATCTTTTTTTCCCTGTTCCTGAACTTCTTCATCAGAATCTGTCGAAGAATAAGTTTCTTCGTCAGTAGACTTTAGTTCTTCACTCTGTTCTTGAGATGTTACCGCTCCCGATGTTTCGTCTTCTTCATTTTCAGTTGCTGTTGTTGCCGATGATGTTGATGAAGAACTTGTTGTGGTGTTTGCTGCTAATGTTGTTGATTCTGGCTTTTTTTGTCTTATTTCATTTTTACTTTCAACCGTTTTTTCTCCTTCTTCAGCTGCTTGCGACATATTATTCATAGAAACGAATAATGTAACCACCACAATTAAAGCATAAATTTTATTTCTCATTTTTCCTCCTATTTTCTTAATGTATCCAATTTTCTTTTTTTAAATATTTTCTTGAATAAATCACCAATGCTATCAGCTTTTGTTGAAAAATCAATTCCAAAATAATAATTTATTTTATTTTGTTTTTTATTTGATGCTCTTAAATTTATTTTGCTACTTTTTGGCGCTGTTTCCCCTCCAGCTCTAAGATCAAATCCAGTTGCTATATTATAGCTTAACCAGGCGTTGTATCCTATTGGATTTTCCTCTTTTTCTCCCGAAGATTGGAAAGGGAATTTTATAGCCAAATTCCAATAAATTTTATCTTTGTATAATTTATCTTTCAAGCTTAATGTTGTAGAAGCATTGTATTTACCAGTTTTATTTGATTTATCTATATTTGTTGATACAGACACTTTAGACAGTCCAAAAACCCCTTCAATTTTATCAGTTATTGAAGAAAAAATCAACTCATTTAATGCAGTGCTTAAAAGTGAACCTGCTACGACCACTCCATCTTCTGAATTATCTTTTGGACCTTTTTTATCTTTGCTTCCATTTCCAACAACTTTGTCAAAAGCTAAAAGTGAAATTATTTCCTCCTCTGTCTTTCCAGAACTTGAACTAAACCTGATATCAGGATTATTCACATTTCCTGTAACACTTACTTCTATTCTCTCAGAGCCAACTTTCGTACTCGCTTCAAAATTAACAAATGTATTCGACATAAAATCTGTTTCTGAAGTCGATTTTGAAAGACTAACTATTGAATTATCAATTTTAAATTCATTTCCATTTAAGTAGAATGACCCTTTTGAAATATCGAAATCTCCCATTAAGCCAATTGCCCCATTTTCAAAGGAAATTTCAGTTGCTCCTTTTATTGTACCTTTTATATTTTTAACAAGGCTGACACTAGGAATATTTAATTTTACTTTTTCTCCGACTTGAACATTCAAATTAACTGTATATTGTTTCAAAATTTTGTCCAAAACTTCTTCAACTACACCTTCCACAATGCTTTTATCTTTTTCCTGTTTTTGAAGTTCAGAATTTTTTGAATTATCTTTATTTACAAAATCAGGTATTTTTCTAATTTCAGCATCACTTACAACCAAATTTCCAAACAATCTGTCTTCAGTCAACATCAAATCTCCTGTAACTGCATAGTCAATATCATTTCCATAATGAAGTCCCAATTTATTCAAATTCGCATTCAACTCAAATTTACCCAGTTGCAAACGCTTAGTTTTCATAAAGTCTGGCGGTATTGTTGGCACATCCAAATTTCCTGTTACATTAAATGTCCCATTATTAAAGCCACCATCTAATCTGTTTACTATAAGTTTTGTCCCCTTTAAATCAATATTGGCATTGATATTGTCAACTAAAGTCCGTTCATCTTTTGTCTTATAATTAAAGTTATTTAACAAAATATGCCCTGAAGTTCCATGACTACTTGAAAGAATAGCGTCAATATTAGCAATTCCACTTGCACTAGCCACATCTTTATTAGCTTCTAAAAAGTTCAAGTTAAAGTTTTGTGCCAATACCGAAATATCGTATTTTATTGGCGAATAATCGAAATATCCGCTGACTATAAGTGGGTTGTTTTCATAATTCAGATTAAATAGACCAATATTTACTGTCTTTTCATTTCCTTGAAGATCTATGTCAAGATTTGTTACTGGAAATCCAGCCAAAGTTACTTTGTCAGATTTTATTTTTAAACCAGTCAAAAATTTCTCAAAACTTCCTTTATAAAAGAAATCAAAGTCAATATTTCCGCTATATCCTTTATTTTTCAAATCTTGTACAGAATCTAACGAAAAATTGTGATCTCCAACTTTGTAGTCAATGTCAACATTTTCCAAGTCAAATTTTGTATTTGTCTCAAATAATGTTTCATTATTTTCTCCAATAAATTTTAAACTTTTTATATCAAAAATTCCATATTTAAATAATTTATTAATATTTCCATTACTGTAGTCGATATTCGCCACAATATGTGGAATTTTATAACTTCTGTAACTCATATTTCCCAAAATTAAATGTCCATACATATTAAATTTATTTAAATGACCTTTTAAATTAATTTTAGATTTTGTTCCAAATGTCAAATCTTTCATTTTTAATAATTTTGGAATATCATCTTCGTCTAGATTAAGTTCCAAATCAGCCACTTTATTTTTCAGATTGTATGTTCCAGAAATATTATTTCCTCTCAAAGTCACATCTTTAAAGTTTACTATACTATTTTTTATATCTAAATCCGCTCTTGTCTGTCCGATTGAATTAAAATTAATTTTTGTCGTCGATGGAGTCAACAAAATTTTTCCATTTAAATTATCTGGCGTTCCAGAAACATTTGCTTTTAGACTGTCAACATACATGCTCACTTGCGGATCGAATATACCGTATAAAACGTAATTTTTAAGCTCTCCGTCAAGTTTTACATTTCTTGTTTTTAAATTATAACTTCCTTGCGCAAATAATTTGTCATTTCCTAAACTTTCAATTTTTAAAATATCATTTTTTAAATTTAATTTTGCAGTCAAATTTTTAAGTCTATGATATTGATACCAGACTTCGTCCGCAAAAATATTCATATCCAAGTTTATTTTTGCCAAATCATTAATTTTCCCTTTTGCATGTAAATTTTCAAACTCTGCGATATATTCTCCGTAAGGACTGGAAATTTCAAAATTTCCAGAAAGTCTGTCATTGACTTTTCCACTAATTTTAGCCTTCGCATTCAAAAGAAATTTTGCGTCATTTAACTTTTTGGATTTAAAGACATAATTATTTAATTTGGCATCAATTTCTGCTCTTCCAGTTTTTAAATGATAACTTCCTTGTGCAAACAATTTATCATTTCCCAAACTTTGAATTTTTAAAATATCATTTTTCATATTCAATTTTGCAGTCAAATTTTTAAGCCTTTGATCTTCCCAAGAAACTTCATTTGCTAAAATATTCATATCCAAGTCCATTTTCGTCAAATCACGAATTTTACCACTCACATGTAAATTTTTATATTTTACAAAATATTCTCCAGAAGGACTGTAAATTTCATAACTTCCCATGATTCTGTTATTTGTCCCGTCAATTTTAGCTTTCACATCCATTGGGAGTCTTGCTTTATCCATTCCTTTAAAATTATATCCATAATTTTTTAGCAGTTTTGACAAATCCATTTTACTTACATTTTTAATATTGTAGGAATGTTTCATATCTGCTGTTGTCGTACCTTTTACACTTACCACTACTCCACCAGTCTTTACACTGGCTTTTATATTATAGTTTCCTCTATTTATATTTATGTTTGCAACTATACTCTCAATCATTTTTATTGGCAAATTTTTAAGTTTTGCCTTTATATTCCCTGAACGTAGCATATGCTTCTCATCAAACTTAACAAATAATTTTTTTACATCTGGATTTAGTACATATTTTTTTCCACCATATCTAACCGTAATATAATCCTTTCCTTGTGCGTTGACAAAAAGCGTTTTAGCAGTTGGATTTACCACATAGTCTGCATTTAATTTTTTTGAAATAAGCGTCCCAGAAATAATATTTTTATTTGAAATTTGCACATTTCCAACAAATCTCGGAATATTGTAATCTGAGCCTTTGTTTACTAAGATATAGTTACCTTTTCCAGTCTTTTTATTTAAGTCATATATAAATTTTGGAATTTTTACATCATCTTTTATGCGAAATTCGCTTAGCACTTCGTCAAAACGAAAAGCCGTGTCATCTAGTTCAAAAAAACCTTTTTGAGTGGAAAGCTTCATATTTGTGCTAATGTTTCTAAAATTATAATTTGCTATTTTTATGTTTTCCGATGAAAATTTTCCATCCAATTCAACTTTTGCAGATTTTTCTTTAGTTTTTTTCTGTACTTGATTTTTGTTTTTGTCTTTTTCTTTAGATTTTTCAATGTCAACTTTTAGATTTAATTCTCCAGTGACATTTCCTTTTGCTTTTACATTAAAACCTTTCAAGATTTTGTATCTTGCAATTTGTGAATAAGGAACTTCTCTTACTTTTATTTTCATAGTGAGCTTTAAATTTTGATTTCCGTAATTTAATAGCAACGAAACTGGCTTTTGCGCCAACAATGAATTTGCATTGACTATAATGTTTTCCTTTGTCATATTGATATTTGCATTAATTTTATCAATGTCACCATCAAAATCAACATAGTTCAATATTCCATCTTTTACAACTAAATTCCCAGTTGGTTCCATAGTTTCAGTCGCTTTATTTTTTGTCAAATTAAGTTTTCCATTTAACATTCCACCTTTTATTGTTATCATTTCAAGCGGAAGATATTGTCCAAGCTCCTTTGTAACTTTCACATTTCCAAAATCAAAATTTAAGTAAAATTCTTTTCTCTTTTCAGAACTATTTTTAATTTTATCAAATCTTGATTTTAACGACTGCACTGAATTTAACTTTTGATTTAATTCAATTCCCAAAGTTTCAACCGTATTGTCCGCATTCAAATTTCCTATTCCCTTTGCCACTAATAAGAATCCACGAGATTTTGCAGATTCTAAATTTCCATTTACGCTTGTCATAGATTTCTGTATTTTTTCTTTAAAATTTGTATCAGCGTAATTAAGTACTGCATTGTGAATAAAAAGTTTTCCAATCCGACTGGTTCTGTCAAATGTTTTTTCTTTTTTGTCCTTTATTATGTGAAAAAGATTAAAATCATTATTTTTTCTTCGCTCCAAATTTACAGTTGCACCAAAAATATCTATTTTACTAAGCCTAGTTGGCGTAAGTAAATTTATTTTTGCTACCACTTTTTTCGCATCAATCACCATATTTCCCGACAAATCTCTAACTTTCAAATTATCAATCTGAATTCTGTCAAATCCATAAAGTCTAATTTTGTCAAACTCAACATTTAATGCATTCGTTTTCAAAATTCTCGTCAGCGTCGACTTAAAATGTGGTGTTGAAATATAGTACTTTAATGTGCCCAAAGCCAAAAGAAGCGGCATAAAAACCATTAAAGATTTTTTTAAATATTTCATTTCACAACTTTTACCTCCTTTTCTTTAACTTGTGCATTTTTATCTGCACTGTAAGTCATGGCAAAACGGCTATTCTGAAAAGGATAATTTTATGTCTTTTAACTTTTTATTTTGTAATAATATTATTTTATTGTAAATAATTTTTTTATTTACAAAAAATCCAATTACCCTATTTTTATGATATTCTTTTACTTTTCCAACTAAAATATCCCCTGTATTTTAACATAATTTTGGATAAAAATCTATTTTTATTTAAAACCAAATTTACAAACTAAAATATTTTAAAATAATCGTTCAAAAATATAATACGCTATTGCAAATATTATCGCAAAAAATATTAATTTTTTCGCTACTTTAAAAATTAGTTTTAAAACAAAAAAAACTATAATTATTGTTATCAGCATTTTCATTTTTATTCCCCCAAAACCTTTATTTTACTATGTCGATCACATCTTTCATTGATTTCAAGTTGTTTGCCAGTCTTTCAAAATCTTCTCTTCCCCGTATCATTATTCCTAGATGTATAAGGCAAAGCTGATTTCCATTTTCTTTTAAAATATTTGTGTTGACATTTACTATTTCCATTTTATATTCGTTTAAAATTCTTATGATGTCCAAAAGAAGACCGTTTCTATCGTATGCCTTTATCAAAAAATTAAACTGGTATCTCGTCGTATTTTTACGAATTTCTTCTTCGTCCCAATACACTTCAACTTCCCTATTTGGCTCAATTTCCATCAATTTCTCAAAATTTTTACAATCTTTTCTGTGAATCGCAATTCCCCTGCCACGCGTCACATATCCGCAAATTTCATCTCCAGGAAGTGGACTGCAGCATTTTGCAAAACGGTACATTGTATTTTCTGTTCCTGAAATTTTTATTCCGCCTTGACTTCTTTCTTTTCTCTTATTTCCTTTTTCCTGTTCCGCCTCCAAAACTTCTTCCAGTTTTTTCTCCTGTTTTCTCTCAAATTTTTTCAAAAATCCGTCAAGCGACAAATCTCCAGTTGCAAATTTATAAAAAAGTATTTCTTTTGAAGAAATATTAAATTTTTTCATGTATAAAAATACTTTTTCTTCTTCCACAATATCCGCAAATTTCAGTCCCAATTTTTCAAACTCTTTTTCTAAAAGCTGTTCCCCTTCTTTTGATTTTTCCAAAAACTCTTTATCCTTAAACCACTTTCTAATTTTTGCTTTTGAACTGTGATTATTTACCATCGCTATCCAGTCTTTTCCTGGACCTTTTGTATTTTTGGAAGTTAAAACTTCGACTTTATCTCCATTCTCTAAAGTTTGATTAAGTTGAACTATTCTGTCGTTAATTTTGGCTCCAATCGTTCTGTAACCAATTTGCGTGTGAATTTGAAACGCAAAATCAAGTGCAGTTGAATTTTTTGGAAGTTCGACAACATCGCCTTTCGGAGTAAAGACGAAAATCGTCTGATTTAGCACATCTCCCGTAACTTCTTTGGCAAAACTTTTCGTCTTTTCTTTTTCATTTGCTTCATTTGTACTTTTTTCAATAATTTTTTTCACAGCTGCATAATATTCTTCATTTTTAGATTTTTTCTCTTTGTATTTTTTGTCTTTATATTTCCAGTGTGCCGCAACCCCGTCTTCAGCAATTTGGTGCATCAGTTTTGTTCTAATCTGAATTTCCACTTTTTGATTATCAGGTCCATTAACAGTTGTGTGAATTGATTGATACCCATTTATCTTAGGTGCAGCGATATAATCTTTAAACCTTCCAGGAACTGGAATAAACAAATTATGAATTATTCCAAGCGCATTGTAGCATTCGTCTTCCCGCTCGACAACTATCCTAACCGCAATTAAATCATTCAAGTCAGCAAATTTCTTTTCTTTTTCAATCATTTTTCGATAAATACTGTAAAGATGTTTAGGTCGCCCCGTAACTTCTCCTTTTAAATTATGCTTTTCAAGTTCTTTTTCTATTTTGTCAATAACTTTTTTAGTATAATTTTCTCTCTCCTGTTTTTTTGTATTTACAAGCTCTTTAATTTCTTGATATTCTTCTGGATGTAAATATCTAAAACTTATATCTTCCAACTCTGTTTTAATCTTTGACATCCCAATTCTATGTGCAATTGTCGCAAAAATTTCAAGCGTTTCTTTAGATTTTTCAAGCTGTTTTGCTGGGGTCATGTATTTAAGCGTTCTCATATTATGAAGTCTATCAGCTAATTTTATAATTACAACTCGAATATCCTCAGACATTGCAACTACCATTTTCCGAATATTTTCAATCTTTTTACTATCCGTTCTTGGCAAATTTCTAAGTTTCGTCACTCCGTCAACAAGTTTTCTGACATCTGCACCAAAAATATACTCAATGTCAGGCAAGGTAATAAGCGTATCTTCCACGACATCATGAAGTATTCCAGCGACAATCGTATCCGTATCCATCTTCAAATCCACAAGAATTTCTGCCACTTCCACAGGATGCAAAATATAATTTTCTCCACTTTTTCTCTTTTGTCCAATATGCGACTCATTCGCCAAAGTAAATGCTTGAGAAATCTCTTCGGTATCGACATCCAAGTTATTTTTTTTAATTCTGTCAAAGAGCTGCTGTAGTAACTCTTTTGACGTTTTATTTATCACTTTTTCCTGTTCCATATTTTTCTCCTTTTCAGGTCAAAATTAAACCTACTTTTATTTTCTTCAATTTTACTATATATTTCAAAAAAAATCCATCTTTTTAAAAAATAAGACAAAGTAAAAATATAATCTTGAGGTTATTTAAAAATTGTGGTAAAATACATAAAGAACAAATAGATATTTTTGAAAGGAGAATTAAAAATTACGGATGGAATTGTTGACAAATAAAATTAAAAAATTATTTTCTGAAAATATAAATAAAATTTTTGAAAATGATTTTTCAGACAAAATTGATATACAAAATTCCACAAAAAAAGAATTTGGAGATTTTCAAACTAATTTTGCTTTAGTCAGTTCTAAATTAATTGGCAAAAATCCTAGAGAAATAGCGACAGAAATTGTCACGGAATTTGAGAAAAACGAAATTATCGAAAAATTGGAAATTGCTGGACCAGGATTTATCAATATTTTTTTGAAAAACGAATTTTTGAATAAAGAAATTAAAAAATTAGAAAATGAAAAATATGACTTTTCTTTTTTAGATACAAATAAAACAGTAATTATTGACTACTCTTCTCCAAATATTGCAAAAAGAATGCATATTGGACATTTAAGAAGTACGATAATTGGACATTCAATTAAAAAAATATTGGAATTTCTGGGAATAAAAGTTATTTCTGACAATCACATAGGAGATTGGGGAACTCAGTTTGGAAAACTTATAGTCGGATATAAAAACTGGCTGGAAAAAAGCACTTATGAAAAAGATCCGATTGGGGAACTGGAGCGAATCTATGTTTTATTTTCAGACAAAGCAAAAGAAGACCCGACTCTTGAAGAAAGCGCAAGATCAGAATTAAAAAAATTGCAGCAAGGTGATAGTGAAAATATTAAACTTTGGAAAGAGTTTATTGAAATTTCCTTAAAAGAATATAACAAGGTGTACGGCAGGCTTGGAATAAAATTTGATTATTATTACGGCGAATCTTTTTACAACGATATGATGCCAGAAATTTTAAAAGAACTAAAAGAAAGAAATATTGCAAAGGAAGATCAAGGAGCACTAGTTGTATTTTTTGACGAGGATAAATTGCCGCCAGCAATTGTTCAAAAAAAAGACGGAAGTTTTTTGTATGCGACATCAGATCTTGCGACTATGAAATTTAGAAAAGAAAAACTAAAAGTAGACGAAGCTATTTATGTGACGGATGACAGACAGCAGAATCACTTTAAACAGGTGTTTGAAATTGGAAAAATGTTAGGTGAACCTTACAACTATAAAAAATTACATGTGATTTTTGGAATTATGAGATTTGGAGATGTAATTTTTTCTTCAAGAAGTGGAAATATTATAAGACTTGTCGATTTACTAGATGAAGCTAAAAAGCAAGTTAAACAAGTTATTAACGAAAAAAATCCTGATATTCCAGAAGATGAGAAAGATGAAATTGCTGAAACTATTGGAAGCGGAGCGATAAAATATTTTGATTTGAGTCAAAATAGAACGAGCGATGTAACATTTACTTGGGACAAAGTTTTAAATTTTGAAGGAAATACTGGACCATATTTACAATACACATATGTTAGAATTATGTCTATCTTTAGAAAATTAAAAGAAGAAAACATCACTTTAGAAAATAAAGAAATTGTTTTGGAAAATATGGATGGAATTGAAAGAGAACTTGCAGTTTCGCTTTTGAGATTTCCGCAATTTGTCGTGAAAGCGTATGAAACACTAAAACCCAATATTATTGCTGAATATCTGTTTGATACAGCAAAATTATTTAATAACTTTTATAATTCAAAACAGATATTGAAAGAAGAAAATCCAAAAGTTCGAGATGCTAGAATTTTACTAGCGCAAAAAACTGCATTTATTTTAAAGCAAGGATTGGATTTATTAGGAATAAATACTGTAAATAGAATGTAAAATAAAATAAAGTAAAAGAGTAATTATAACAGCAGGGAAAAATTAATTTAAAATTGTATTAATATTAATTGAGAATTAATGATTATAGTGTATACTATACTCAGATCGATAAAAAGATCTAAAACCTCAATTAACCCCCCCTTTTATGAGACCTCTTTTTCGAAAGAGGTCTTTTACTTTAATTAAGGGAACTAAATTTATTAACTAAAAAAATTTTTTAAATAAAAAAAGAAAAGAGGAAAAAAATGGCTAAAAAAAATGAATTTTCTTACAACAGAGATGACAATGATTCGACAAGAGCAAACAAACTGTTAAAAAGAGCGGTATTATTGTTTATAATTTCTGCAATTTTGGTTGCAATATCACATTTTTTCTTAATTAAGAAAAAAGAGGATTTGGTGTCAAAAACTCCTATTTTGAAAGAAAATAAGGAAAAATTGACAAAAGAGCTTGGTGAAATTAATGATCAAATTAAGTATACTGAAGATGGAAATAAGAAAACACAAGAAATTATAAAAAAATATAACAAATAAAATAAATTAAATTGAGAGGTAAAAAAATGAAAAAAGGAATAGCAATAATTGGAATAATTGCTGCCTGTGCTGGATTTGCATACTCAGGTTGGCATATTTTAGGAACAACATCTAAATTAGTAAAAAATCATAGTTTGAACAGCAACATTAAAAAATTAGAAAAAGAAAAAAGTAAAAAAGAAAAAGTTTTGGATGAATTGACTAAAAAGAATGAAGAACTTACAGCAAAATACGAACAAATGAAAAAAGATGGAAAAATAAAAATAGTTCATTTGACTTTCGACGACGGTCCTTCAAATAATACTGAGAAAATTTTGGAAATATTAAAAAGAAATAACATAAAAGCAACTTTTTTTGTGATAGGACATAACCAAAATAAATATAAGGAAATAATAGACGCAGGGCATGCAATAGGACTTCACAGTTATACACATGATTACAAATATATTTATGCAAATGAACACAATTTCTTTGAAGATTTGTATAGATTACGGGATGCTGTAAAAGCTAAAACTGGAAAAGATGTTAGAATTACAAGATTCCCTGGAGGTTCTAGCAATGCAATTGCATCAAAAGCCTTGAAACAACAAATTATCACTAGAATGGCAAGAGAAGGGTATATTTATCACGATTGGAACTGTGATTCAACAGATGCTAGTGGAAATGGAGTACCTGTACAAAAATTAATTAAATATGGAATTTGTACTAATCACCCAGAAATTGATGTTTTGATGCACGACACAAATGTTAAAGGAACAACTGTTCAAGCATTGCAAACTATTATTGATGGATATAGAAAAGCAGGATACAGTTTTGAAGTAATTACACCTAGCAGCATGAAAATTCAGCATGTAAAACAACCTGAATTAAAAGATTTGAAAAAATAATAATTAAAATTTTAAATAAAGATTATAGTTTTTTAATAGCTGTTCTTATTAAAAAATAGTTTTTATGATTTAATTAAGAGAAAACTAAGCTGTAAAACTGATAGCATATGATATAATATTAAAATAATAAAAATATAAAGGAGAGTTTTTAATGAAAAAAATAATTACAATGCTATCAGTTTTGTCATTATCTATCTCATTAACAGCAAAAGAAAATACAATACAAAAGCAAGAAAATAATAGTCAAAATATAATTTTTATAAGAAAAGAAATGATGAAAAAAGCCGACAGTTTAGATTTTAATGTTTCAAAAAGTGATAACAAATCAGTTATGACAATAAAAAAAGAAGATTTAAATAACTTTACTAGCTATCAAAATGGAATGGCTTCTTTTTACAGCAAAAGCTTAAATGGAAGTAAAACTTCGAGTGGAGAACGACATAGATCGAGTGAAATGATGGCCGCTCATAAAAGTTTGCCATTTGGAACAAAAGTAAAAGTAACAAATTTGAACAACGGTAAATCTGTCATTGTGAGAATTAATGATAGAGGACCGTTTGTAAGAGGAAGAGTTATTGATTTAAGCTATGCTGCTTTCTCACAAATAGAAAGTCCTGGAAAAGGTGTAACAAAAGTGGAATTACAAGTATTAAAATAGAAAAATATGCAAAATTTGAATAAAATAAAAAAACTGAAAAATTAGAAAGGTGGAAAAATAGTGTTACAAGGAAAAATAGCATTAATTACAGGTGGTTCAAGAGGAATCGGGAAAGAAATCGCACTAAAATATGCCCAAAATGGTGCGACAGTTATCTCAGGAGATTTAATTGATCCAGATTATAGTCACGAAAATATCTCTCATATAAAATTAAATGTAACAGATAGAGAAAATATCAAAGAAGTTGCAAAAGAATTAAAAGAAAAATACGGGAGATTGGATATTTTGGTAAATAACGCTGGAATTACAAGAGATTCGTTACTTCAAAGAATGAAAGAGGCAGATTGGGATTTAGTTGTTGACATCAATTTAAAAGGTGTTTACAACGTGATGCAAGGATTTGTTTCACTACTTTTAAAAAGTAAAGCGTCAAGTGTTATAAATATGGCTTCTGTAGTTGGAATTGATGGAAATACGGGGCAAACTAATTATGCTGCAACAAAAGGTGGAGTTATAGCGATGGCTAAAACTTGGGCTAAAGAATTTGGAAGAAAAAATTTGAGAGCAAATGCAATTGCGCCTGGATTTATTAAAACAGATATGACACATGTTTTACCTGAAAAAATTGTAGAAACTGTTTTAGCTAACACTCCGTTAAGAAAAATGGGAGATGCTCAAGATGTGGCAAATGCAGCGTTGTTCTTAGCAAGTGATGCTTCTAAGTTCATAACAGGACAAGTTTTAAGAATTGACGGAGGTTTAAATTTATAATTTTATAAATTTCAAATTATGTCAAAAGTATATGCTTATTATTTAGTAAATAGTGATACAAGCGGAATTTTAGAAAATTGGGAGAAATGTCAAAAGGTCATTTCAAAGCAAAATGCGAGATACAAGTCTTTTAATAATATTAAAGAAGCACAGGAATGGCTAAATGCTGGAGCAAAATATGAAAAAAAAGAAAAAAAGAAAATTTCCCAAAACGACATAGATTGCTCGGCAATTTATTTTGATGCCGGGACAGGAAGAGGAAAGGGCGTCGAAGTGAGACTTACTGATTATAAGGGAAGTCCACTATTGTATAAAATTTTGCCTAAAGAAAAGATTAACGAACATGGGAATTATTATGTTGCAAAACATAGAACAAATAATTATGGAGAATTAGTTGGTCTCTATGCAGCATTAGTCTATGCAAAAAAATATGAAATAAAGAAAATTTTTGGAGATAGCTTGCTTGTACTTAATTATTGGTCCAAAGGACATTATAACGCAAGCAATCTTGAATTTGAAACAATAAAATTAATAAAAAAAGTTACTCTGATGAGGGAAAAATTTGAAAATCAAAATGGAATTATTGAGAAAATCTCAGGAGATATAAATCCTGCAGATTTGGGATTTCATAAATGATAATATTGATACAAAACAAAAAAGGAGAGTATTTTTTATGAAAAAAATATTTATTATAGTTATGTTATTCGCTATTTGTGTCATTGGAATTTCTGCAACAAAAGATAAAAAATTAAAGATTCCTAAGGCAAAAGCAGCGAAAACAAAAACACAAAAATTAAAAACGGCTGATAAAAATTATGAAGGTGAATATTTTAGAGCTACAAATACATTTATTTACACAAAGGATAATTTAATTTTTCCAAATAAAGTTACATCGTATACTGTAAAAGATGAAAGTGGATTACTTGATGGAATTTATAATTTTGCAGCCGAAAAATATGGAGTAACTGATTCCGATTTGATTGGATTAAAAGTTTCTGGAACAATATCTAAAAAGGATAAAGTTATAACAATTAAAAAAATTACAAATTACCAAATTCCTAGAAGCAGAATATTAGGCGAAGAAACAGTTGAAACTGATAGTGATGCTGAAACAGTTAACACAAATGATGATGCTACTGCTACTGATACAAATTCCAATGAAACAGAAGGAACTAATAGTAGCATATTTCAAGCAAACCCTGGCAATGATAGTCTTTTACAAAATGAAGGAAACTAGATATTTATTAAAAATTAATTCTTGTAATTCAAGACAAGAATTAATTTTTTTATAAAAAACTGCACTAAAAATCTTTAGCGCAGCATAAATTTTTTTATTTTTTCAATACCAAATTTTCAAGCAATTCATCGTTATTTTTGTATAATTTTGTCAATTCGATTAATTTTTTCATTCCTTCAACTTCAGACATCCCACTAAGCTCTCTTCTAAGAGCCCAAATTTTTTCCAAATTTTTTTTAGGGATTAATAGTTCTTCTCTTCTTGTTCCACTTTTTAGCACATCTATTGCTGGAAAAATTCTAAGTTGCTCAAGAGTTCGACTCAAAATAATTTCCATATTTCCAGTACCTTTAAATTCTTCAAAAATAACTTCGTCCATTCTGCTTCCAGTTTCAATAAGTGCAGTTGCGATAATTGTAAGACTTCCACCATTTTTAATATTTCTTGCAGCTCCTAAAAATCTTTTTGGATAATAAAGTGCATTTGGGTCAATTCCACCTGAAATCAATTTTCCACTTGATGGAATTGTGATGTTGTAAGATCTTGCAAGCCGTGTCAAGCTATCCATTAAAATTAAGATGTCTTTTCCCCGCTCAACTTCCCTTTTTGCCATTTCTAGCACATTTTCAGTAACTTGCGTGTGGATTCTCGGATCTTCGTCAAATGTCGCTGAATAAACTTCGGCTTCTTTCACATTTTCTTTTATATCTGTAACTTCTTCTGGCCGCTCGTCAATTAATAAAATCCAAACGTCAATTTCAGGATTATATTTTATAATATCATTTGCAAGTGTTGATAAAAGTACAGTTTTTCCAGCTTTTGGCGGAGCTACGATAAGTCCTCTCTGTCCTTTTCCAATTGGAGAAATTAAATCGATTATTCTTGAAGAAACTTCACCTGAGCCAAGATTTAATTTTTCATCAGGATAAGATGGGATCAAATCGTCAAAAAATGGTCTTTCTAGTGATTTTTCAGGCAAATCTCCGTTTACCAGAAGCACTTTTAAAATTCCGTAATTTTTTTCTGTTCCAATCGGTATTCTAAGCTCTCCAAACACAATATCTTCATTTCTCAAATAAAATCTTTTAATTTGGGAAATTGAAACATAGACATCAGGTCCAACAGAAGTATTTCGTAAAAATCCATAAGTTGAACCATTCATAATATCAAGTTTTCCAAAACCGTAAGTTTTTCCTTTTTCTTCGCCTTTTTTTATAAGAATAGCATTTATCAAGTCAGATTTTGCCATCCCAGAAAATCCTTCAATTTTATATTCTTTTGCCATTTTTTTCAAAGTGGTAACATTTTTTGAAAGAATATCTTTTATCATCTCTTCTTCCTGATGTTTTTCTTGAAAATTCTTCTCCTGTGAAAATTTTTCTAAATTTTTAGATTCTTTTTGATTTTCTTCAGTATTGCCAACTTTTTCTATTTTTTCAGCTTCACTTTTTTTAATTAAATTTTCTTCTTTTAAAGTCATTTCTGTTTCACCAATTTCCTGTTCAACTATTTTTTTTGGTCTTCCTCTTTTCTTTTTTTCTTCCATTATTCTTCCACCAACTCTCCGTATAATGTCCAAGTTTTTGCATCATTAATTTTAATATTTACAAATTTACCTTTTAAATTTTTTCCATTATTTTTAAATAAAACAACTTTATGAGTTGAAGTTCTTCCAGTTAGCATTTCAGGATTTTTTCGACTAGGTCCTTCAACCAAAACTTTTATCGTTTGTCCCAAATATTTTTGACTTTCTTCTCTAGCTTTCATATTTTGAAGTCTAATAAGTTTTTGCAATCTTTCATTTTTAACTTTTTCATCAACTTGATTTTCCATTGTAGCCGCCGGAGTTCCAGTTCTTTTAGAATACATAAACATATATGCATTTTCAAATCCAACTTCATTTACAACATCCATTGTATCTTGAAAATCTTCATCAGTTTCTCCAGGAAATCCAACGATAATATCTGTTGTCAAACCAATATCAGGTATTTTCTCTTTAATTTTTTTTGCAAGTTTTATATATTCTTCTTTTGTGTAACCACGATTCATCGCATCTAAAATCTTTGTTGAACCAGATTGAAGTGGCAGATGTAACATTCTAGCTATTTTAGAATTTTTTGCTATTGCATCAATCACATCATCACTAAAGTCTTTTGGATGTGGCGACACATATTTTATCCAGAAATCTCCTTCAACTGCGGCACTTTTCTTTAGCAATTCAGCAAAATTATCACTTTTATCAGCCAAATCACTTCCATAAGAATTTACATTCTGCCCCAAAAACAATATTTCTTTATAACCTTTTTTCGTATATTGCTCAACATCTCTTACAACTTCATTAATTGGCACAGAACGCTCCATTCCACGCACATACGGAACTATACAAAAAGTACAGTAATTATTACATCCATAGGTTATTGAAATTGATGCAACTATGTCATCTCCAAAATCAGCGTCAACTCTGGTAGGAAGTTCGTCTTCATCGTCAACCATAACTATATGAGTTTCTTCACCTTTTTCAATTCTTTCAATAATATCAGGAATTCTTCCAATATTCTGATTTCCCAAAACCAAATCGACATAAGGTGTTCTTTTTATAAATTCATCTCTCACTTCTTGTGCAAGACACCCTGTAACACCGATTATCATATTTCCAGATTTTTCTTCTTTAATTCTTTTCAAATCCCCTAATTTCCCATAAACTTTTGTTGCAGCACCTTCTCTTACCGTACAAGTATTAAGAAATACCAAATCTGAATCTTCAATATCCTCAGTCATTTCATAACCCATTTTTTTTAACATCTGCGTCATTTTCGCACTTTCATTTACATTCATTTGACATCCGTATGTTATTACAGTTGCTCTTTTTTCCACTTTTTCCTCCTTCAAAATTCCTTTTAGCACTAAAAAATAAATGCCAAATTTTTTATTCAATTTTTCTAATTTATTTTTTTTTTGTGATTTACATATTTTGATATGCTCTTCAATTTGAAAATTGCTTTTAAAATAATATTGACCTAAATAGTTATAACATAATTAATTAATTTTTTCAAGTTAGTAATTAATTTCAGATGAAATAAAATATCCATCTTTCTCTTCAAGAGTTATTAATCCTTTTCTTATCTAAACTTGAATTATACTATTTTTATATTCTAGTGTATTCTATAAACCATTTATTTCAATTTCAAGATAACTATTTATATCTCTCGGCATTTCTAAAAACTTCTTTTTTCCTAATAAAGCTTTTGTAAATTCTTCTATTGTACAACTCCAATCATCATAGTCTCCAAACCAATCTATAAAATCTACTTTATTTTTATACATATAGTAATCCATTGTTTCCGTTCCTGCTTCATAACAAGTTAAAATACCTTTTTCTAATTTGTCTATAATTTTGAGTGATTCATTTATACCTTTATCTGAAATTATAAACAATAATCTTCCTAAATATATCGAATATCCTATATTATATTTTTTCGCATCTACTATAGCACCTGAATTCATATACATTTTCCCAACAGGGTCTAATTCATAACAAAATTTCATTTTCATTTTATACCTCCTTCATAAATAGGCTATCCTAATGTATGATTATGATTGGTATATCCTTGTATTTGTATTCTTAACTCTAATTTTTTAAATATATATCATAATTTTTTCTTTATATTCCTTTAATTCTTCTTCTGTCATTTTATTTAGTATTTTTAACTTAGAAAATTCATTAACAAAATATTTAAATAAAAATCTATCTTTCATATTTAATATTTCTATCAAACGATTTTTGTCTTGTTCTTCGCAATATTTTTCTATAAATTTTCTTAATATTGCATATTCTTCTATCCAACCTTTCATAATGTTACCTCTTTTCTCTTAATATTAAATCTATTCTTGGATTTGGTAAAATATCCAATTTATCATATTTTATATCCATTTTATCAACAGGAAGCAATTGAAAAGCACCACCTTGACCATGTTCGGGATACGACATAGTAAACGGTTCCAACTCTTTTCCGGTATCTCCCTTAGTATACTGAATTAATTCCTGATTAGATTTTTCGTTTATGAAGGCTGTACTGTGATATATCTTGTTAGAAACTTTCTTGTGTTAAGCTACCTGTCGTAAAAATATATTTTTGTCTAAAAATTTTCTTTAAAGTTTTCAAACATTTCTTGAACTTCATTATTATTATAAATATTTTTATAGGCATCAACTATAATTTCAAGTTCTTTTAAAAAATCTTCTTTTGAAATTCTTTCTACATTCATTTCATCCCTATTATCTCTATATCGTTCAAAATTTAATTTCTCACCTTTTAAACTTTTATTTTCAATATCAAAATTTTTCTCTTTGTATAAAAAGCCAACATTTCCAAAACTTTCATATTCTAAATCTTTTGAATAATATTCTATTTTAATATCATTTTCTATTTCTATTCTATATATTTCAGAATATTTTTCTTTTTCTTCAATTTGAAAATAATCAACTCCATTTATTCTAAAAATTCTCTTTTTGTTAAGCATAAATTCTTTTAATCTATCTTTTCCAAGAAGACAAGAAAAAAATTTCTTTTTTATATTAATATCCCAATAATTTATATATTTTGTATAACAATTAATAAACTCCAAATTATATTTATTTTCTTTCTCGTTATATTTTAATAAGAAATTTCTTAATTTATCTCTTTTAAATAAATTTTCTAAATCAACATTTATTCTAAAATTTTTAAATTTTTCCATATATTCTATATAATTATGCAATTCTTGTTCAACAAAACTTATTAAGTTAGCATAACTAGCGATATTTTCAAAATAGTAAATTAAAAAATAAGAAAAAAGTTCTTCATAACCATAATAAACTCTAATTTCACTATCAGAATTACACTCAGAAATATATAATGCTGTTTCATCGGTTTCATTCCAGCCATTATTAATATACATACCTTGACCTTCAACTATTGTAGTTTTTGTTGAATTATCTTCGTATATATTTGAAACTACATATGGAAAATTTCCTATTTCCTTAATCAATTTTACTAAAAAATCATATTTACTTATTTTTAATATTGAATAACTATCGGTTCTTATTTTTTTGATTTTCATGTCTTTTCCCCTTTTTTTACTATTTAATTTCCGTGAAAATAGTACCCATCTATTTCTATTCCCCCTGTTGAAGCATCAAATTTTATATTAACTCTTATTTTTTGATTATTAATTTTTATATCCAAAGGGACATTGCGATTTGGATTACTATATGCTCGTTGAACATCATTTGGTGTTATAACATTTTTAACTTCATTAATAACTTATTTAGTTAAATCTTCCGTTTTGTATATCCTAGTATCGTATACTGTTTTAGGATTTTTTACAAATTCTCTATATTCCACAACACCATTATTTAATTCAACATTATAAATATTATTTTGATTTTCAAATATTCGTTTTACAGAAGTTACGGTATTATTTACACTCCATTTTAACACCTTTACTTAAATCTCTATTTAAAAATAACTTTTACTTTATTTTCATCGAAATTCCCGAAACTACAAAATACGCTTCATCAGCTTTTTCTGCAACAAACTGATTCATTTTTCCAGCAATTTCACGAAAATATCTTCCAAGCGGATAAACGGGAACAAGGCCCATTCCCACTTCATTTGACACAATTACAACATTTTTAAAATTTTTAAAAATTTCAAACAAATTTTGAACTTCCTTTTCCACATTTTTATCACATTTTTCCAATTGATTTTTTTCAGGTTTTTCCCAATCTATTTCTTCATTTTCAAAAATAATATTGCTTATCATATTCGTCAAACAATCTACAAGCATATTATTTTTTTTATTTTCATTCATTACTTCTTCCAAACTTTGCGAAAAATTTTTATAACATTCAACTGTAATCCAATTATCTTTTCTTCTCGCTTTATGCAATTCAACTTTTTTTTGCATTTCTTCATCAAAGACAACCGAAGTTGCAAGATACACATTTTTTTGCTTTCCATCATTCAAAGATAAAAGTAAATCTTCCGCAAATTTACTTTTCCCACTTTTTGCTCCACCTGTCACGTAAATTATTGCCATTTTTCCCCTTCCTAAAAATTTTTAGCTTTTTATTTAATATTCATACTTTTTGCTATATCCTCTTGGAGTTATAATCTTCCCATTTTTCACATAAGTATTTGAATTTCCAATTATCACAATTGTGAGCATATCTATTTCATGTTTTGTCATCTCTTCTAAAGTCGTCACAACATATTCTTCATTTTCTCTTCTCGCATTTCTAACTATCGCAACTGGAGTCATTTTTGGCTTATACTTTAGCATAATCTTTTGCGCTTCCTCAATTTGTGTAACTCTCCCTCGACTTTTCGGATTATAGATACTTACAACAAAATCCCCTTGTGCCGCAAGTTCCAATCTTTTTTTGATAAGTTCCCAGTCTGTAAGTAAATTACTTAGGCTAATTGTCACATAATCGTGCATAACAGGAGCTCCCGTTATTGCAGCAGCCGCATTTGTAGCTGTAACTCCTGGTATTACTTCGACTTCTATTTTGTCATCCGCAATTTCTAACATAATTCCAGCCATTCCATAAACTCCAGCATCTCCACTACTGATAAGAGCCACATTTTTCCCATCTTTTGCCATCTTCAAAACATCTGTACATCTGTCAACTTCTTTCATCATCGAAGAACTCACTATTTCTTTATCAGGATAATATTCTTTTACCAAATCCGTATAAGTTTTATATCCAACAATAACATCACTTTTTTCCATCGCTTCATATGCTCTAAATGTCATATCTCCTTTTTTCCCAGGTCCAATTCCTACTACATAAATTTTCCCATTTTTATTCATTTTTTTCTCCTAAATTACTATATTTTAATAAATTTTTATTTTATTATTTTTAATCTCTTCCACCATATTTCGCTTCAATATTTTTATAATTTTCTCCCAATATTTCATTTACAAATTTAAAAAAATCTAAATTTTCATTTTGACCTGCAAAAACTGTTAATATTTTATCTTCATTTTTATCATCGTAAACATAAAATTTATTGTCTTTGCTGTCAGTTCCTTTTCTTAAAAATACTCCTTCTGAAATTTCTTCATCTTCTTCTCTTTTTCCAAAAATAAGAATTCTAACAATTTTTTCTTTTTCTTTCAAATCTTTTAATTTTATTTTTTTCTCAAAATCTTTATTTTTTCCTAAAAAAACAAGTTTACAAGTTAATCCACTACATCCAAATGTCCAATCGAAAATCTTTTTCTCCTTGTCTATTCTCGTTTCGATATAGTCAAATTTTTTTTGATTAACAATTTGCTTTATTTGTTCATCATCTGAGAGTGATTCAAAATTTTTTCTCTTTTCTTCTAAATAACTATCGTTTTCAATAGTTTCACCCTTTTCCGAATTTTCCATAATCCTTTTAAACATTTCAGTGCCTTGAAGTTTTTTTGTCAATTTTTCAAGTTTTGTAATTTCTTTTTCTGACATTTCTCCAAAAAATCCTTTCAAAGCCATTGTCATCTGAATTGTCATAACAGTCATCATTTCCTTATTTTTATTATATTCCGCCACTTCCTTAGAAATCTGTTTATTCGCAATTTTATTTATAAAATCATTGACCATTCCTTCAGTATCACCTGTAACCGCTTTTAGAATACCACCAATCATAAAAAAAGTTAATTGATCAGAATAGGCTTCTTCATCAGAAATTCTGTATTTTTCTAACAAATTTTTATTATCAAGTATTTTATCAATTTCATCTATTTTTTGCGTTATTTCATCTATTTTCTGTTTCATTAACTTAGAATTTCCATCTTCTTTTATATTTTCCGTTTCTTTTGATATATATTCAAAAAGAGCTATTCCCTTCAAATAATACTGATTATCGCTAATCTTTTTAACTTTTTCAAAATACTCATTTTTTATATTTTTGTTTTCAGAACAATTCCAGAAATCCCTTCCCAAAACGAAATTTTTTCTATCTTCAGGAATATTCATTTTCAAATATTCTGAAACATATTTTTTCTTCTGAGGATCATTTGGTATTCCAGTCACAAAATACGATTCTATCAATCTTTCCAAGGCGATATAATTTCTTTTATCTTTCAGATAAAGTTTTTCCCATTCATCCTTACTTTCAGTTGCCCTTTTCCCGTCTCCATCTTCTTCTACAAATCCTTCTCCAAATTTCTTATCCAATTTTACAGTTTCATCAATTATTTCTTGTTTTACACCTGCTTTTGACAAATCTTGCTGGATTTTTTCCTTCATTGTTAAGGCGGCTAAATTTAGATTTATTAAAAAAAGGACTATGATTAGAAATATTTTTTTCATGTTATTTTCCTTGTATAATATAGTTACATTATACAAGCTCCTTTCTTTAAATTTCTTATATTGATTATATATTTTTTAAATCTATTTTTTATTTTAAATATTTTTATAATTTTTTTTATTTCCACAAATACCTATCAATTTTTTTACTAATTTTATATAAAAATAGCAAATTTAAAATCATCAGAAATCCAATTATTATAACACATAAAATTAAAATAACTAAATTAATTTCTTTATTTAAAATAACATTCCAGATTATTAAAATTCCTAAAGGGAAAATTATAAAAGAAGTCCGACTTCCTGGGGAAAACTTTCTATATCTAAGCGCATCATACATATGAGGTACTAAATGTGCAATATATACAATAAATAATGACAGTACTATTTCATACATACTAATCTCACTTGCTATAAAAAGTAATGTTGATAAAATTATAAATTCTTCGGCAATCATTAATGAAATTGTTTCTGTAGATGGATAATTCCCTTTTTTCTTCATAAATAATTCATTTTTCATATCTTTTACAACTTTATTTTTTTCTATAAATTTTTTTATAAAAATTATTTCTTCAAATTCGTGTATCATAAACAACACTATTGCTATAAATGACAATTTGTATATTTCCATTCTCACATTTCCTCCTCAAAAATTGAAATCGTAACTTCTCCCAGCTTCACTTTTTTCACCAAAAAATTTCCTTTTCTGCTCGAAGCTAGATAGGCACAAGGCTCAGAAACTCCGTACACTCCGATTTGATTTTTTACAAATTCTGAACGCTCTTCAATTAAATTTTCTACTTCCAAAATTTTTTCTTTTTCAAAAAATTCTATTGGAATATTTAATTCAGTCATTGCTTCTAAAAGTCCAATTTCATCAGATTTTACCCAAGCGGATGCGGCTTTTTTTATCGAGTCCATTTCTAAATTTTGAGTTTCCATTACATAATTTATTTTTTCGATAATTTTTTCTTTTGGTGTATTTCTTTTGCAGCCGATTCCGAGAATAATATTTTTGGGAATAATTTTAGAAATTTCAATATTTTTTCTGTTTGAAACAATTATTGCTCCAGCACAATTTTTATTATTTTCTACGATATTTTTTGGCAAATGAATGCTCACATTTTCTCCGTTTACGATAAGCGAAGTAACTCTTTTGGCATCGTCCAAACTTTCCAATTTTGCTTTAATTTTTTGCGACAATGTGTCAACCGCAATTTTTCCACCAACATCAGAAGCAGTTGTAATTACTGGGATTGCTCCAATTCCATCCGCAATCTTTCTACATTCTTCATTTGCCCCTCCAAGATGTCCTGAAAGCAATGAAATCACAAAATTAGCGTGGTCATCAACTGTAATAACAGCTGGGTCTGTGTCCTTGCTTTTAAATTTTCCTTCAATAATTCTCACAACTGCTCCAGTCGCCGCAACGAAAATATGTAAATCATATTTATCAAATGTTTTTTCTAATAAAATCGGCACTCGCTCATTTATCACAAATAAATTTTCCACATTTTCACTTTCAAGATTGAGCATATTTGCCACTCTTTGTGACACATAAATATGCAAATTTTTATAAACATTGTCTCGTATTTTTAGACAGGTTTCATATCCGTTTTTGCTTACGCAATATACTGCTGTTCTCATTTTTTCTCCTTTTTTGTTAAATTTATTCGAAAATTTTAAAATAATATTTCAAAATAACTCTTATATTTTTAATAATTAGATTATTTTTCTAGTTCTTTTATTATTTTATAAAGTTTAGTTTTTTCTAGTTCATTTACAAATTGTTTTCCTTCTTCTTCATCAATTGAAGTTACCACTGTTATTAGCAACAAATATGTACTTTCTGGTACAATATTATATCTTATCGCATCTTCTGTCATTTTTTTATTATTTGCAATATTTTTTAAATAATAATTTTTTATTTCTTCTCTAGTTTTCAAATCAAGTCCTTTTGATCCTTTCGAATTTTCTTCCATTAATTCATAAATTTTTGAAGCATGAATCAAAAAATTAAAATTATAAACAAGTTCATCTACAACGCCAAATTCTCTTTTATTTTGTTCAGATTGAAAAAAATCTTCTACAATTTTGAGATTTTCAACTTGGTTCTTAGAATTTTTTTCAATTTCTTCCAAATCCTTTTCATTTGTTGCCAAATCCTCAACAGTATCACTAAATTTTTTACTTCTACTTAATAAATCAATATCTGTGAGAACGATCTCTATCAATTTATAAACAGCCGGTCTGTCCTTATATTTTTCCTTAATTTTATCAAAATATTCTTGTGCTTTTTTCTTTTCTCCAATTTGATAATAATAAAATCCACTCATGCTCCAAGATTCAAAATCGGTAATATCTTTTTCTTTCAAATTTTCTTCAAGCAATTTTTTAGCTTTTAAAATACTTTGCGTATCACCTTTTATTGAATATATTGAAATCAAATATTGTTTAATTTGAATATTATTTTTATCCTTTTTTAATAACTTTTCTGCTTTATTAATCAAACTATTGATTTCATTTTTTTGTGGAATAATCGACATTCCACCTTTTGAATACAACAAGAATTCTGATGTTTCATCAATTATGCTTTGTTTTACTCCCCTTTTTGAAAGCGTTTCCTGAACACATTCCCTAAGCGTGTATGCATTTGCTCCTAAACTTGTTGCTAAAAAAATTGTAATTGCATAAATTAATTTTTTCATAAAATTTTCTCCTTTTTTCTATTTTTTAAATCTATAATTTTAATCTTTTATACAATAATTTCTTTTCTTTTTTTGGTATTTTACTTTTTTCTATAATTCCTTTAGATTTTAAAATTTCCAAAATTTTCTTTTTATCATCCGATTCAAAATGAATAAAATCTTCGATTAATCCTTCATATTCTGGTACTTTTCTAAATACATATTTTTTTAATACTAATTTAGAAAGTTTACTTTTTAAAAGTTTTATCCAATTTTCTATCAAATCTGATTTTTTAATTTCTTGTATTTCATTTTCAACTATTAGTTCTTTCGTATAAGTTTTTCCCAAAATGCTATCTATAAAATATTTAGATACTTTTTTTACACGAAGATAAACTATTCTCTGCTTTATAATAAAATATATAATAAATATTAAATTTAATCCTAAAAGTTGATAAAAACTCTCATAACTAAAATTCTGATATTTTAAATGATAAATTAAATAAATGATTGGTTCAAAAAATAAATAACAATTTGTCATTCCTGATGAAAAACCTCCTTCTATCTCTTTATAATTTATAAGTGCATCCCAATCTAAAATAAGGAAGATTATTCCTATAACTAATGAAATTATCCAATAATTAATTTGTAAACTTCCCATTAACATAAGCATAATTCCTGTAAATTGTAGACATAAAGGAATTAAAGTTATATAAAAAACATAGCCTGAAATTGCTTCATTACTTATTTTTTTCATTTTATATTTAAACATCATATTTTCTATATTTAAGAAAAATTGTTTTGAAAAAATCCAATTTTTTAAAATATTTTCATTACTATTTATACATAAACCCAAAATTTTATTATATTTTAGAAAAAAATATTTTTTAATAAATTTTTTTATCCCTTTTTCTGAATTGGCTTTATATTCTTTTAATATTTCCTCCAATTCACTTTTACCATTATTCATAAGGTTATATTTAAAAAAATCTTTTTCAAATTTATTTTGATTTAAAATTTTATCTATTTTATTCGCAAATCTCGAATTATCAGTTTCAACACACTTATCACCTTCAAAAATCAAACTGTAAATTTTATTTATATCTTGTGTCATGCATTCTTTTTTCAATTTATCAAAAAAATTTTTTCTTTCCAAAAAGGAAAATGAAATATTTGATGATTCATAATATTCTTTTAATAATTTTTCTACCTCACCATTTTTAAAATATTGAAATTTTTCTATTTCTAAGTTTGTTTCCTCAACTACTTCATCAACATCATCTTCTTCATAATCATTTATTGATAAATAATATTCAGGATAAAATTTTTTCAACGCTTTGTAATATTTATTATATTTTTCTCGATTCCAAAAAATTATATCTTTAAAATATTTAAAAATTTTAAATAATTTTATTTTCATAAATCCCTCTAGTCCATAAAATTCTACACTTCCATCTCAAACACATTAATCACAGGCGTTTCATAAGGATGAACCTCCTTAATCAAATAATACGCTAACTCACAAAATTCTTTTTTCACTCTAAATTTCATAATTTTTTCATTGGCAACACTTGATTTTCCAATTTCTCCATCAAAAGGATTCCCACCTTCCAAAGTTTTCCAATGTCCAATTCCATCAATTGTAGAATAAACATCTGCATAAAATCCTTCTGTCAAAAGGTTGTACTTTTGTAAGTTTTCCACAATTTTTTCCACATAATTTTCTGGAACAAAAACTTCAAAACAGCTATATTTTTCTTTAAATTCTAATTTTGAACTCAATAAATCGTCGTTTTCATAGTTTAAAGTCAAATAAAAAAATGGTGTATTTTTAAACAATAATTCTAAAAATATTTTGTCGCCCTCCCACAATTTTAAATCAAAAATTTCTTTTTTACGAATCCATTTTAAGTTGCCTTCATCACATTCATGCTGATTTCCTGAAAAATCTGAACTTGTGTAAAGATACATAAATAGCGGCTCATCATCGTTGTAATTAAAAATCACAAGTCCACGAAATTCATAACTATTCAATTCGTAGCCAGTTTCCTCTTGAACTTCTCTTTTTAAGCACTCTTCAGGTGTTTCCCCAGCTTCCAATTTCCCGCCAATTCCTAGCCAGTTTCCTTTATTTATATCATTTTCCTTTTTAGTCCTGTGTAGCATCAGATATTTTTCATCTTTTTCTAAATAACATAATGTCGTGATCATTTTTATCTTCCTTTTTTTATTTTATTTATAAAATATTATACCATATAGTTACGTTGATTTAGAATAGTGTTAGAAAATTTTAATACAAAAAATATGACATAGCAAAAAAAGAGAACTTACTTTATTAGTTAGTCCTCTTTTTTATATTATTCTACGGAAGTGTTCGATTAAGTTTTTTGAAATTTTTATTTAGTTTTCTAATTATGTTGTTTTTTTTTACAAGTTAAATTTCCTGAAAGTTGAAATTTAATCCCAATCTATCACCTGTTGAAGTATATTCTCTAAATTTATAAATCAATGGTTTCCATTTTTGTGTATCAATATGTGTATCATCTTTCAATATTTTCTCATCAACGAAAATTCCTTGTATTTCACAAGTTACAATGGCAAACCAGTCTTTTTTTACTATATTTTCTACTTTGGTTTCTATATGAATCGGACATTCTTTTATTCTCACAGAATCCACCGTTTTTCCTCTTAATTCAGTAAATTTAGCAACCTTAAATTTATCTTCACAATATTCATATCCCATTTTCTGCTTTATTTCAGGTACTTCTATATCACCTGTAAATTTTTCGATTTTTTTTACATTTTCATATAAATTTTTATCAGGAATATTAAAAGTTACATCTGAGCCCATTTCAATATTTTTAAAACCTTTATTTCTCAATCCTATTCCTATGACTATTGTTTTTCCAAGTACAAAAGAAGAGGATAGCGGTGTTATATTACTTTTACCACTTTCCTTATCTTCTGTAGTCATCAATAATACTGGAAATCCATAATATAACCCATCTTTATCTAATTTTTTAAACATAAATATCACTCCTAATATCTGTAAACTTTTTTATAGATTTTAATTATACTGTAAAAATCTTTTTTTCATTTTTGAATATTCTAAATCTACACTTTTCTTTTTTTCAATTATTATTCATTATTTCAATTTATTCAACATTTTTTCCACTTCTTCTTCATCCTTAAATTTCCATTCATTCCCAACTTTATTTAATTGAACGGTTACTTTTTCTGTCGTATAATTTTTAGGATTTTTCATTCCTTCTTTTAACATTTCTTTCGATATTTCCATAACAACTTTTAAAGCTTCACTATCACTTAATTCTTTTCCATATTTTTTTAAACATTTATTTTCTATCTCTTTTTTATTCAAAATTTTATCCACATCTGGAGCAGTTACTTCATAAGTAACAAAAGCCTTTGTATTCGATATATATTTTATATTTTTTATATCAAATTTTAAACCATCAGACAATTCAGAAAAAAAACTAAAAAATCCATTCATTATTGATTCCTCTGCTTTTTTCTCCTCTTCATCTTTAATTTCCCTCATTTCATTCTGACCGATTGATGGCATGATTTCTTTTATAAATCTTTTTACATCCTCGTTTACTGTTCTTTCAATCTTCTTGTTCTCCACTTCAATCTGTTCCGCAGACAATGTAACATTTTTACCTTTTGTCACTTGATAACCTTGTCCAAAAATTTGCAACGAAAGTGCAAATAACATAATCACTAATAATTTTTTCATCTAAAATTCTCCTTCTTTTCTTACTTTATCAAAATTTTTATATTTTTATTCTTCAACCCCTCTTCTAAACTCATGTGAAAATGTCTTATCATAAAGTTTAGATTTAGAATATTTACCCCCCATAAAGTTTCCAACCAAAATTTGTGCAGTTTTCGTAATTTTCTCATCTTTCACTTTTTGAGCAATGTTTTCCAATGTTCCCATAACGATTTTCTGATCTTCCCAAGTTGCTCTTTGAACAATTGCAATTGGCGTTGTTTTATCATAATGTTTTAATAATCTTTTTACAACTTCATCAATCATTTGTACAGATAAGAATATTGCCATTGAGCATTTGTGTGAAGCTAGGCTTTCTAGACTTTCTGTTTCTGGTACTGGAGTTCTTCCTTCCAATCTTGTACAAATTATTGTCTGACTCACATCAGGCAATGTGAATTCTTTTTTTATTGCAGCAGCGGCAGCCACAAATGAACTCACTCCTGGAATTACTTCATACTCAATCCCATATTCATCCAGAATATCCATTTGTTCCCTTATTGCACCATAAATACTTGGATCCCCAGTGTGAACCCTTGCTACCAATTTTCCCTTCTTCTGTGCCTTTATCATAACTTCCATCACTTCATCCAGAGTCATTGAAGCAGAATTATAAATTTCAGCTCCATCCTTGTGACACTCGACAATTTCCCTATTTACAAGCGAACCTGCATAAATAATAACATCCACCTTTTCCACAATCTTTTTCCCTTTCACTGTGATTAAGTCAGGATCTCCTGGTCCCGCTCCTATGAAGTATACTTTTTTCATAAAATTACCTCTTTCTTTTTTTATTAATTTTCTAGTTTTATAGTGTTTCATTTATTTCAAAAATTACTGACATCTCTGTATTCAAATATATTTTTTCATTTTTTTAAAAAATGCTGCCTAGACTTTCCCATTTTCAAGATAAACTATTTTTTTTAAGTTACCATCTTGTTACCTTGTAATAAAAATGTGCCTTCTTCACAATTTTTCTATTTTAAGCTATAATTAACATAGTTAGCTAACTCGAAATAAATTATATTTGGAGGAAATTAAAATGATTGATTATAATAAAATAGTGAACTACTCCCGCTTTTAGAAGCGGGAGCTTCTTGGGAAGTATCTGCTTTTGCTAGCCAAATATATTTACCAAGCTCTTCGGGTAGTTCCTACCCTGTCTTCTTTTATTTTCTTAATATTTCAACATCGCTTTTCCAATGTTTCTTATATTCAATGCCGCATTGTAATCTCTATCAATTTCAATCCCACAGCATTCACATTTATAACTTCTTTCTGATAATTTCAGCTCCTCTTTAACGTTTCCACATCTACTACAAGTTTTCGACGATGGAAACCACTTATCTATCTTCAAAAATTGCTTTCCTAAAAACATCAGTTTATACTCAACCATCCTCAAAAACATTCCCCACCCATTATCTCCTATACTTTTACCAAAATTTAATGCCTGGCTCATCCCTTTTATATTCAAATCCTCAACAACCACAGCATTATATGTTTCAGACAATTTTTTCGATAATTTATGTAGAAAATCTCTTCGACAATTTTTGATATACTCATGTAATTTTGATATTTTCTCTTTTTGCTTATACCAATTTTTAGAAAATTTCACTTTTCTTGATAATGATTTCTGTAATTTTTTCAATTTTTTCTCCAGCATCCTAAAATATCTTGGATAATCAGCCCTTTGGTTTTCAGAACTGACAAATAATTCAGACATTGAAAAATCAAGTCCAATCACTTTATCATTACTTGGCATTTTTTGAATTTCTTTTTCAAATTCCGTCAAAACAGAAACATAGTAATTTCCATTACTGTTTGTCAATGTTACTGACTTTATCTTGTAATCCTTCGGTATTTCTCTATGATATTTTAATTTTACTCTTTTCAATTTTGGCAAAACCAAATATTTATTTTCCTCAATTCGTATCGAATTATTCACACAATTTGTCGTATAACTTTTAACACTATTCTTTTTAGATTTGAACCTTGGAAACTTTGCTCTCTTCTGAAAAAAGTTCGTAAACGATCGTCTTACATTTAATTGAGCATTTGAAAGTGCCAGACTATCTACTTCTTTCAAAAATTGGTTTTCACTTTTTAAACTGGCAGGTGTAATTATTTTATTTTTTCCAGTCTCTTCATAAATTTTATTCGCAGTGTACAAAATTGTATTGTAAACAAAACGGACACATCCAAAAGTCTTATTTATCAATAATTCCTGCTCCTTATTTGGGTAAATTCTGTATTTGAATGCTAAATTATATTTCATAAAATTACACCTCCTTTTGATTTTGAGTATTATTTTTAATTATTTCTTTAGAAATTTATCATTAAGATTTCTCTTCGATATTTTATACAAAAATTGTATCATAGACGTATCCTTTTTTCAATTTTTTTACAAAAAAAGCAATTCATCTCCTACTTATAGAAGTCATAGAAGTCGGAGACTTCTTGCTATCTTTCTGTTAAAGAAAGTGTTATTTCAACAGAACACTTCGGTAATTCTTTTTTATTCATAATTATCATTCTCTATTCTTTTTAATTTTATTTTCTTATCATACTCCCTCAAAATCTTTTCCACCTCATTTTCAAGTGCTTCCTTATTAGGAATATACAATGTGTATTTTGAAGCAAAAATCTGATTAGAAAGCCCACCTAGTGCGTATCTCTTTCATAAAATGCTCTTTCTTTATCATCAGATATACTCAAAATCTCACAATAATGGGACCAGCTTAATTTGCCAGACAGTGTCTGGCAAATTGGATACTTCAAATAAAATTGCCTCATATTTTGTAAATTAGATCTCGAAAAGCCTTTTCCATACTCTTTTGTCAATTTTTTTGACAATTCTTTTAAAAGTCTTTTCCCATATTCTGCTCTCTCACTATTTTCCTGTTCATCTTCTATAATAATTTTCCCAATTTCCCAATAAGTCTGCACAAGAATATTATTAATCTTTACAGACACCTGTTTCCTTGCATTTTCCATCAATTCTTTGATTTGCAAATAAACCATGTTACTTTCAATTCCTTTTTCAATTTTATTCATTTTTCTCCCCCTATTTATATTAAATTCTAAAAATAATTTATAATTTATCAAACATATTTAACTAATAACTAATTTTTTGTTCAACATTCGGATTTTGAACGGCTTTCTCATACAATCCCTTTAATTCTTCAAAATGATTTCCATTTTTTTCTCTATACTCTTTTTCCTTTTCTGTCAATTCCCTATTATACGGATTATCTCCCAAACTGCTGTGAAGAGCAATTCCAAATTGTGTTATAATATCAAATTTCATAATTTCCTGTGACAAACTTTTATCTGTATAAAATTTATAACCATCATAATTTGAACCTCTTCCCGCATCATAGTAAATATCGTTATTGTATTTTACTTTTACAATATTTTTTATTTCTTTTTTTGTTTTTCTTTCACAAATAACTGCTTTGTTGTTTTCCACCAATTCAGCAATATAATTACGAACATAATCCAATTTTTTATCCTTATCCGAAATATTATTTTTTATATTCTTTTCTTTTTTATCTCTATTCTTATTATACAATTCCAACAAATCACTTTTTCTTACTACAATATCAAAATTTTCAGTTTTATAAGTTACCAAATCTTTTTTATCACTTGGCAGTACATCATCTAATTTAATTTCTTTCACAAAATCTTGACTCAATTCTACATATCTATTCTTTTTTGTATCGTAAGTTCCTTTTACAATCGTTTCTGCCATTCCTTGAATTGCCACGATAAATGACAAAATAAATAATATTTTTTTCATAATAACTCCTTCTTTCTTTTAGTTCTTAAATTTTAACTACTTCTTATTAAATATCCCCATCAATCTGGTTTTCAACACAATTTCTCCTTTTATTTTTATTATTTATTTTCAAAGTTCCCAAATAAAATCCCATATTAACAACCATCGCATAAACAAAATACCTCGACTCTAACGTCTTTATAATCCCAATTTTTTCAATACTAATCTGAGTTTCTTTAAAATACATCAAAACTTTATAAGGAAAAGTATAAATTATTGCATAATAATCTTCTTTATACCAGTTGAAACCAATAAAAATAAATATAAATGCAATTATCAAACAACCTAATATTGTCAATTTTCTTATAATTTTCATTTCTTCTTTATCAAAATATTTTTTTATAAAAAATCCAAAACAAATATTGATAATAACAAATGGGATTAAAATACTAAATTGCATTCTATCTTCATAACTTTCCATTGGAATTGTAAATATTTGAACTCCAAAACAAATTACAAAACTAGGAATCAAAAAATACATTGTAACAAACCATAATATAATTTTAGAAACTTTAGACAAATAACTTCTACTCTTTATTTTACTTCTAAATATTCCTAAAATGAATAATCCGTTGAAAAAACATAATTTTATAACTCCAATAATATCTATTCTAAATAATAATACTACTGATAAAATTATAAAAAATATTGGCAATTTCAAAATTTTATCATTTTCATATCTCGATTTTTTTCCCATGAAATAAAACATTACGCCAAAAATTATTCCCGTTATTATTGAAAACATTCCTCCAAAAAATAATCGAAATGGCAAATCAAAACCATAATCCCAGTCATATTTTCCTACCAAAAAATAAAATGCAAAAAATAAAATTTGAGGAATTATAAACTTTGACAGTTCTATTTTTCTTAAAGTATTTCTAGAAATCTCTTCCACTCCTTAACTCCTTTCTTCTTCAATATCATCGTCGAAAAATAAGGAACTTCCTCCACACTCTCAATATCCCAATAAACAACTTCATTATCTTTCCCGCAATCTGAAACAATTACAACATTTTCTTTATTCCCAGTTTCAATTATCGCTTTTTTTATTTTCTCAAAATCTCGGCTGATTTTCATTAACACTAAATTTTGATTATTTTCAATTTCTTTATAAACATCAGTCTTTCTATTGACAGAAACTACTTTTAAATCTTCATCTCCAATCATTAGCGGTATATTAAGCCTTGCCGCAATGCTGTTAAATGAAGTTATTCCCGCAATAGTTTCAACTTCCACATCATCTGAAATATGTTCCAAGACGTAAGTGTAAGTGCTATAAGTCATCGGATCTCCTATCGTTAAAAATGCTACCTTTTTCCCTTTTTTCAATTCAGCACTTATTACATCCGCATTATTTTTTCTAAAAACTTTTCTCGCTTCCACATCTTTTATCATTGGAAACTCCAAAAATAGCTGCTCCACATCAGGCTTTACATACTCTTTTACAATATTAAAAGCTGTACTTCCTTCTCCACTTTTTGCCTCAGGCAGTACAATTACATCTACTTCATGCAGTCTTTTTGCTGCTTTAACTGTTATATTTTCAGGATCTCCTACTCCGACACCAATACCATAAAATCTACCTTTTTTCATATTTCACTCCTTTCTCTTCTCACTTCCCCTAAAAAATTCACTCATTTTTTTCAATTCTAAGTTTTTTACTTTTAGATAATTTTTATTGATTGTACAAGAATCTTTTTAATTTCAACTATTTTCGCAACTTTTCTTTAATAAATTCCTTCAACACAGGAATATGACTCAATTCTGGAGTTTTACTTGCATAAACCATTGTCACATTTCCCTTTTTTAACTCTTCCAATATTATATCCTCAAATTCCTTAAAATCTGAATTTCCTTCCAATTCTTTTCTGTAATTTTCAGAAAAATTTTCAAAGTCAATAATCCCTTTATGATAATTTTGTCTCAATTCTTTCGATGGCGTAATAATTTTTGCCCAATAATCAATTTTTGCATTTTCCTTTTTTAGCCCTCGAGGCCACAATTTATCGACTAATATTCTAAAACCATCTGTTTTTTCAATTTTTTCATACACTCTTTTCCATTTAATTTCAAATTTCATAACTGTTCTCCTTTTTTATATTTTTTTAATTATTTATAAAATCTTCGAATATATTATATCATATTTATTATACAAATTCTTAATATAATCCGACATTTAAAAAAATTAATTATTTAAGAAAAAGTCTATTTTAATGAAGAATTTGTTTTTTATTTTTGTAATTATAATTGAAAATTTTTATCAAATAATATAAAATACTTATAGTTATAAAAAAAGGAAGGAAAAAAATAAAACTTTCTTGATTCTATTTTATATACTTGGTTACATAGGTTTTTACTTAACATTATTTGTAAACGAAATTTATTTAGAAAAGAAAAATCGATTAAACAAAAAAGAATATTTAAAAATTTCAGCAACACTAATGATTTCATTTACACTAATGATTATTTTTAAAGAAAATTTCTTTATTGTTGAATTATTATTGTTGTTGTTTTCTTTATCAATTTTGTGGATTGTTTATAAAAAATATAGTGAAATTAGGATTTAAAAAGTTAAATATAATTGAAAATATATATTTAATATGATAAACTTTATAAAACATTTTAAATAAAAAAATAAGAAAGAAGGGATAAAAATGAAAAAATTATTGATTATTATTTCATTATTTATGACAAGTATTTTGGGATTTGCAAATGTAAAACCTCTTGATGTTGATGTAACAGAAGGTGCAAAATTACCTAATTTCGAATTAAGAGATTTTCAGGGAAAATATACAAAAAGTAAAAAACTATTTGGAGATGGAAAACCTACACTTTTTATTTTTGCTGCTGAATGGTGTCCTTATTGTCAGCGTGAACTATCTGCTGTGCAAAAATTTTACGAAGAAAATAAAGATAATATAAATGTTGTGGTTGTATTCACAAGAAGAAAAACCAATTTATCATCAACTAAAAAATATGTGGAAGAAAACAAATTTACTTTCCCAGTATATTATGACTCCACAGACTCACTTATGAAAGCCTTCAAAGTGAAAACTGTCCCATACAATTTAATTATTAAGGATTCTAAAATTCAAAAAGATTTGGGTGGATCAAAAACTTATGAAGAGTTGAAAGAAGCATTTTATTTGAATTATTAATTTAGAAATATTTTATATTTTAGACATCAACTATTGAAGGCTCTTTTGCAGGAGGAGTAGGATATGCTTTTGATAGAGGAGCTTTCAAATTAGGATGGTAATCGAAATTTTTAAGGAGGTAAAATTTATGAATAAGAAATATCAAAATATGATAGTTATAATGGCTTCAATATCGTCAGCCATAATTGGTGGTAGAATAATTGATGAATATGGATGGGTTATAGGTTTAATAACAGCTGCAATTACAGGTGCTGTTGTTGGATTGCTTGGAAAAATTATATTAAAGTTTCTTAAAATTAATAGATAAATTAAATAAATACGTATTTATTATAAAATTATAACCCTTAACCTAATCCTAATAAAACTTTTATTTAAATAGAGAGTTTCTAGTTTTTAGGAACTCTTTATTTTTAAAGAAAGAGAGGTGGAAAAAGATTTTTTCGATATTTAAAAGATATTGTTGTGTTTTACAAAAGGATGAGAAGGATTGCGGACCTGCCTGTATATTAACAATAGCTAAGCAATATAATTCAAATTTTTCAATTGCCAAGTTATGGCAAATATCAGGAACAGATAGAAACGGAACTAATCTTGCAGGAATGATAAAAGGGCTGGATTATTTGGGATTTGATTCAAAGGCAGTGAAAGTTGAGGATAAAAAAATTGATAATAGTGTGTCTTTTCCTATAATAGCACATATTCAAACCACAAATAATTTTTTACACTATGTGGTTGTTCATGATTTATATTTATTTTGAAGGAAGAATTTAAAAACAGGATGATAAAACTACCATCCTGTACCATATATTATATTTTGAGTTTACACAAAATTCTGGACACTCTCAATTAATAAAATTTGTAAAACTCTCTATCTCTAACACCTAATAATGATAAGCTCTGTCATCAATCTTTTCAAATTTCAAAACTTTCCCATCATTAGTAGTCAAAATCAAAAGATTATTATTAAATTCTATAGTTTTAGAATTTTGCAACAATTTTAAATACTCGGATTCAATTTTCATTAAATTTTCTGGTCCAGCCATTTTTGTAGAACCAACTGGTCCAATTTTAATGCTGTCATTCTTGATTTCACAATTTCCAAAATAGTTGTTTATTCCAGAATTTCCATTAATCTTGTTTTCAGCAAAAGAAATTGTTATTTCTCCTTCTTTTTCTGGAAAGGAAGTTTGTCCCATTTCGACAAGTTTCCATTTTGTATTTTTCAATTTTTTACTCAAGTCTAATTTTTTAAACGTCCAAACTTCTCCATTTTTATTTCTCAAGCTCAAAGTTGTGTTATTATAATTTATTCTTGGAGAATTTTTCAAAATATCAAAAAAGTTTAGCTCAATTTTCATTAATTCTTCTGGCCCAGCCATCAAAGTTGCCGCCGTTTCAGCAGTTAAAATTGAATTATTTTTTATTTTATATCCTCCAAAATAACTATTCACACCTGAAAATCCACTAATTTTACCATCTGAAAAATTAATTGTAATATTTGCCCCTTCTGGAATTGGCAATTTTTGACCTTTTTTACTAATTTGTGATAATTCCCAAGAAGTTTCGTTTAAATTAATAATTTTCTTTTTTGTTTTTGCACTCAAAGAAATGCAACTTAGTAAGAAAACTGTTAAAATTCCGAATAAAACAAATGTCTTTTTCATTTTTATTCCTCTTTTCTAAAATTTTTTATTCAAAATCTTAAAATTTATATTTCTAATATTTTAGAGTTTTTTTAGAATTTAATTTAAGATTTTACGATTTATTTCCTTTATTTTTTCAATCGTAATAATATCACATTTTTATTAAACAAATAATTAGAAAGTTTTAAAAAATTAAATTCTCAAAATTTATTTATAATCTTTTTTCTAAAATGAATATTGAAATGAAAACCAATGCAAATCCAATTAATTCAACAACAGAAAATGTTAATCCAAAAATTATTACTGATAATATTGCTGCAAGTACTGGCTCGAAAGCTGTCAATATTCCTGCAAGTGATGAGGAAATATAGTTTAAACTTGCGATATAGATTAAATAGGCAATGGAAGTTCCTAAAATTACGACTATTGCTACTTGAATCATAGATTTTGTGTTTACATTTCCTTCTATTTTCCAAATTGGATGAACGATGTTTGAAATTATGCTTCCCACAATCATTCCCCAGCCGACTACTGTTATGCTGCCATATCTGTTTTTTTGGATAAATTGAATAAAAGGCAATCATAATTGCTGAAAAAATCCAATAAACAGTGCTTCTGGAAGGACAGATAAACTTGAAATTTTTCCTTTTGTCGCTATAAATACAACTCCTAAAACTGTCATAAAAAGTAAAAGTAAGGTTGAAATTGCTGGAATTTTTTTGTTTTTTACAGATTCATAAATAAATATGAAAAATGGTGCTGTAAACTGTAAAATTGTTGCAAATGAAACATTGCTTAACTCGATTGTTCGGAAGTATGTGTACTGAACAAAGTACATTCCCGCTGAACCAAACAAAATTATTCCAATAATGTCTCGCTTGTTTTTTAGAGGCTTTAAAACCGATTTTTTTTCAATGAAAATTACAATTAAAAATAGTAATATTCCTGAAATAAGGGTTCTTGTGGAAACCAGCCAATCTGACGAAAAATTGTATTTTTTGAAAAGGATTTCTCCTGAAATTCCTGAAATTGACCACAAACTTGCAGCTAAACTTGCCAGTATCATTCCATGTATTTTTTTCTTGATTTTGTATCCATTTTTCGCCACCTTCTTTTTCTGAAATTTTAACTTGCAACAACTTTTTCTCCACGCTCAGAGAGTTTGAAAACTCCATTATCAACATAAATATATTTGCTTTTCTCAGCTTTGTCGATAACTTTTTTCAGAAAACTTTTACTCCAACGCAAATGATTTTCGATAGTTTCAACCCCGCATTCATCTTTTTCCTTTTTAGTATTGGCGTGATTCGATAAATGAATTAACAAAATTCTTAGCGAAAATGCCATTTTTTGAGATTTTTTCCGATTTATTGTAAAAATCAAACCTTTTTTTGGAGAAAAAATTAATGTTAAAAGAAAAATTACTCCTATTATTACTGCGATACTTCCAGCAATTGAAACGTCAAAGAATCTTGCCAAATGAAATCCAATAATACTTGCCACAGCTCCCAGAACGAGGCTTAATCCTATCATTACTTTTAGCTTATCTGTTAATAAATACGCTGTAATTGGAGGACCAATCATAAATGCAACTACCAATATTGAACCTACTGCCTCAAATGAGGATACTGCTGTCATTGACACAAGCGACATTAGAATGTAATGAATTAATATTGGCTTCATTCCAAGAGTTATTGCAAGAGCTTTATCAAATACCGAAATTTTCAATTCCTTGAAAAAAATAACGACAAAAGATAAGTTTATTAAAAATATTACAAAAGTTGTAACTAGCCCTTTTGCAACACTAAAACCAAATATCTGTACCCGATTAAATGGTGCGAATGCCAGTTCTCCCAATAATACTGAATCAACATCCAAATGTACATTTCCAGCATATTTTGAAATTAAAATTACAGCTATACTGAATAACAATGGAAAAACCACTCCAATTGCAGAATCTTCCTTGACAAGTCTTGTCGAATTAAGAAGTTCCACAAGGTAAACAGTTAAAACTCCAACTATTCCCGCACCAACGATTAACAAGGGAGAATTTAAGTCATGAACTGCAAAAAATGCAACTACAATCCCAAGTAAGATAGTGTGCGTAATCGCATCTGAAACCATCGCCATACTTTTTAAAACCAGAAATGTCCCCAAAATAGAGCAGGCACTTGCAACCATTATTGCAATAAGCTGTATTTCCAATGAAAAACCCATAATTTATTTCCCCCTTTCCAAATTATTTATTTTTAAACTATTTAATTCTATTTTTTTATTTTTAAGTTTTTTTCTAAATTCTTTTTTTCTTTTCTGATTTCTTATAATTTTAAATACAATCCCTCTTTTGTTTGAGAAAAGAATGCTAACAACCACGATTATACTTATAACTATAACGATAACAGGTCCAGTTGGCAAATTACTTTCACTTATACTGATTAAAGTTCCAAGCAATCCTGATATTCCTCCAAAAAACGCCGCCAAAATTACCATAATCGAAAGTTTGTCTGTCCATTGCCGTGCTGCAACTGCTGGAGAAATAAGCATCGCACTTATTAAAATTACTCCTGCCGCTTGAATACCAATTATTACGGTTGTTACAATCAATATGGAAATTAATATTTCGATTTTCTTGCTTGGAAATCCCAATGTTTTGGCAAAATCAGAGTCAAATGAAACAATTTTAAATTCCTTCCAGAAAAGAATAATTATAATTAGAAGAATAATCCCTGTAATGAAGATAATATTTACATCTCTTTCAATAAATGTCGATGCTTGCCCAAAAATAAATTTATTTAATCCCGATTTATTTGCACCTGGCAATTTATTCAAATAAGAAAGTAAAACTAGCCCTAACCCAAAAAATACCGATAAAATCAATGCCAAAGCACTATCAAATTTTATTTTTGTATAATTTTGAATTAATTGAATCAAACCAATACATACAATTCCTGTTATTAAAGCACCTAGCAGCAAAACTTCTGTATTTTTCACGTTTGTAAATAAAAAAGCTAAGCAAACTCCAGGAAGTGAAGCATGAGAAACTGCATCTCCCAATAAACTTTGCTTTCGTAAAACGGCAAAACATCCAAGTATTCCAGAAACCATTCCAAGCAATAGACAGCCAAGTGCAACTGTTCTAAAAGTATGATCAGAAATAAGAAGATTTAATATATTCATTTTAATCCTCCTTTTCGATTTCAAGATGATTTTTATTATCTTGAGTTAATTTTTTACTTTTATATGTTTTTTCAATATTTTCAGGAGTAAAAATTTCCTCTACAGGGCCAGAAGCTATAACAGAAACATTTATAAACGTCACATAGTCAAAATAATCCTTTACCGTTTGTAAATCATGATGAACAACAATTACGGTCTTTTTCTCATCACGTAATTTTTTTAGAATATTTACAATAGATTTTTCAGTTTTGCTATCAACACCTTGAAAAGGCTCATCCATAAAGTATATTTCTGCATCTTGCACTAAGGCTCTTGCCAAAAATACCCTTTGTTGCTGTCCACCAGACAATTGGCTTATCTGCCTATCTGAAAACTCATCCATTTCGACTTTATGAATAGCTTCCTTTGTTTTTTCCTTATCAATTTTTCTAACTTTCTTTAACCATCCAACTTTTCCATAACGTCCCATTTCCACAACATCAAACACAGTAGTCGGAAAATCCCAGTCAACACTTCCTCTCTGAGGTACATAAGCAATCTTATCCCTTACTTTACCGTATTTTTCATTATAAAATTTCACCTCGCCAGTGACAGGATTTATCAAATCAAGCATCGCCTTAATCAAAGTAGATTTCCCAGCTCCATTCGGCCCCACTATCGCCATAAGAATACCTTTTTTGATACCCAGCTCAACATCCCATAAAACAGGTTTATCTTCATATGCTATTGTTAAATCTTCAACTTTTATAATAATATCATCAGAAACATTTTGATTCATTTTACTTCTCTCCTAAATTTAAAAATTATAACATAGCAAAACAACTTTAAGGAATTTTTTTATGTTTTACATAATAAAAGGGGAGTGATAATTAAAGTTATTCTGCTATGTTTTTTTGAATTATTTTATATATAATTAATAAAAATAATTACCGATTTTATTTTAATGCATTTACAATTGTATCAGCATTTGCCTTAACTGTTTTAATATAAGTTTCAGAATTATGTGCTTTATCTCCTAGCGAATCTGAATACAATTCTCCACCTATTTTAACTTCTTTTCCTCTAGCTTTTACAGCTTCCTGCAATGCTTCTATACTTTTTTTCGGAACAGAAGATTCAACAAATATTGCTTTTATATTTCTTTGTACAATGAAATTAGCTAAGTCACTTATGTTTTTTGTACCAGTTTCAGAATCTGTAGAAACACCTTGTATAGCTTTTACTTCCAATCCAAATTGTTCTCCAAAGTAGTTAAAAGCATCGTGTGCTGTTACAAGAACTCTACTTTTTTCAGGAATTTCATTTATTCTTGTTTTTACATAAGTTGTAAGTTCATTTAGTTCAGCTTTGTATTTTTTCAAATTTTCTTTGTAGTAATTACTATTTTTAGGATCATATTTGCTTAATTCAGCTTCTATTGCCTCAGCTTCCTTTTCCCATAATTCTGTATTGAACCATACATGCGGATCAGGAGTATTTTGGTCAACTAGATGAATTTTACTTTTATCCAGTTTATCTCCAACATTTAGTATATTTTTGTTTTGAGAAGTTAACTTTTCAAAAATTTCTGTCATTTTACCTTCCAAATGCAGTCCACCATAGACTATGATGTCAGCATTTCCAAGTTTTTCAATATCTCCTGCACTAGCACTATACAAATGTGGATCTACTCCTTCTCCCATAAGTCCTGTAACTTCGACTTTATCTCCACCAATTGTTTTTACAAGGTCAGTAAGCATTGTCGTTGTTGTCGTAACTTTTATTTTTTTACCTGATGAAGCTCCACCTTTTCCACAAGATATTAGTAGCATCATTGCTACACATACTGCGATTACTAAGTTTAATTTTGTTAATACGTTGTTTTTACTCATTATCTGTCTCCTCCAAATCTTTATTTTTTTTATAAACCTCAATCATATCTGCTGCATTAAAAGCCACTATTTTTCCATTATTTTGCTCACTTTTCAAATATATCGGTCCATTAAACGGATCTTTTCTTTCTACAATATATTTTTCCTTTAAATTTATATCTAAATCTCGTAGATAATCATATAATTCAATATTATCCTCTACACTTAATATAACAATTTCATCATTTTCCTCAGCTTCAGATAATTTTATAATATTTTCCTCATCCAAGTTTTCTAAATCATAGAAAATCGGGCTTCCGTGCGGACATTCCTTAGGATAAAACAGGAATTTTTCCAGCTTTTGAAGAAGTTTATTGCTAGTTACATGTTCCAAAATTTCTGCTTCTTTATGCACTTCTTTCTTTTCATATCCCAGCTTTTCAAACAAAAAAACTTCCCAAACCCTATGTTTACGTATAATGTCAAGTGCAAAGCTGTTCCCTTTTTCAGTAAGTTTTACTGTTTTTTTGTCGATAGTTAAATAATCATCGTTTGCCAACTTTTTTATCATTTCACTAACTGAAGCTGGAGAGATATTTAAATATTCTGCAAGTTTTTTATTGGAATATTCCTTCTTTTTTTTCAAAGTATATATTCCCTTTAAATAGTCTTCTATACTTCTGCTCATCTCAACTCCTTTCAGTTTTAGCTAAACCTAATTTTAAAGTTAGGAAGACCTAATAACAATAACATATTAACATTATATACTTTGATTGTCAAGATATTTTTTTTACATGAATATTTTTAACATCAAAATAATAAAATTAAGATAAAATAAAAAATGCATCTAATAACATCAGATCTTTTATCTGACTATTATAAAATGCATTTTAAATCAAAAGTTATAATGATATTTTCCAAAAAAGCAAATAATAAATCAATTTTATACTAAAATCCTGAAATAAGAATAGGAAATAGTATAAAACTGTTGATTTCTCTCCACTTATATTCTATAACATTTTTTCAAATAATACTGTAACTTATGTTACAAAAAAACTCCCGTTTAAAAAATTTTTTTTAAAACGGGAATTTATACGATAATTAATATATCAATTTTTATGGTTTCAAAATATTTGCTGAAAATTTATATGAATAATCTTCATTTTTCAAAAATTTTACTGTTCCTATAATATGTGAAATAATCCAGTAAATCCAAAGTCCAGTAATAATTGCCATTAAATATTTCAGCGTTTCAAAAATATTTTCCAAAATTATGAAATTTAACACTATCATTCCATTTTTTTATTGTCATATGAATTTTTATAATTTTACCAGCTTCCGCCTCCACCGCCGCCAAAGCCGCCACCTGAACTTCCGCCAAAACTTCTGCCAGAGCCAAATCTTTTATTTTTACTAGCAATTTTTCCCCATTTTACCCTTACGGCATCAAAAGTTTTTTGAACTTCATTAATGATTAAATTATTTGAGAAAAAATTTACATTTTGATTTTTATATTCCTCTTCTCCAAATTCTTTTATAAAACACTGTGAAACTCTTCGGTTTTGATGCAAAGCCACTGAATAAGGTAAAATAATATCATAAATTCTTCTTCTCTCAAATCTATCCATTTCCCAACTATTTTTAAAAATTTTATCTTCTATATATTTTTTTAACTCATCTATCCATTTTTTTATCGAAGAATTATTTTTAAAAATATAATTAAAAACTTCAAATAATCCCCAAAAATAAATAATTTCCAAAATATATAAAATATTTTTTGAAATATCGTTAAATAATAAAATTCCTATAAAAAAAATCGGTATTATTCTAAAATATGAAAGTTCGTCTAAAGAAATAAAATAACTTACAGCAAAAAATATAAAAAAGCCAATATATATGCTTAAATTTTCAAATGTTGTTGTAAAAAACAAAATACTTAAAATTATCACTCCTAAAAAAAATGGAAAATAATATTTTTTAGAATCTTTTTTTAAATTTCGATATTTTTTCTCCAACATTTTTTTCATTTCCAAACTTTTTTCATAAAATTTATCTTCTTTTTGATAATTATTTCTTATAGCTTCCAAAATAATTTTCTCTTCTTCTGGCAATTCATCTTTTTCACTGATAAAAATCATTTTCATTGTTTTTTCTTTAATTGAAATACATTTCTTTTTTAACAACGACAAGATGGCGACTTCTGTCAATTTTTCCAAATTATCATTTCCAGAAAGATAAGCGACTTCAACTGGAGATAATTCTTCGTCAAAATATTTTGTATTTTTTGCTTTCAAATAATAAACCCACACATAAACACTCAAAGCCATCAAAATTATAAATCCTATCACTAAAGAAATTCCTCTTAAAGCTAAATTTTTAAAATCATTTCTTTCTTTTTCAAAACTTCTTTGAGCTTCATTATTTATTTGATTTAAAATATTTTTATCAAATTTATTTTTATCCAAATGAATAATAAAACTAATTCCTTCATTTTCATTCAATCTTGTCAAATTTGAAATAAAAATTTCCCCATTTTCCATTCTTGCCTCAAAATTTTGATTCCGTTCCCCTTTTTTTCCAGTATAAACTTCAAAATTAGAATTTTCACCATTTTCATACAATTTTCCATTTTCCATTTTAATAACAATATTTGCTTTTTCAATTGGAACGCCCCACTCTTGACCAATTCCATTAAAGTATATTTCATATTGATTTCCATATTCTGTTATCGCTTTTTTCATTTTATAACCAATTTGATAATTGTAAATTCCATTTTCAAGCAACACATCTTGTTTTCCTATTTTTATTATTTTATATTCCGCTTCATCAAAAATATCAAAATTTTCTTTTTTACTATTTTTTAAAACATTAAAAACCTCAACTTCCGAACCAAACTTCAAAGGTATTTTTCTATAAATTCCGTGCTTTTGCCTTCCATCAAAGTTGTAATTTATATTTTCTGAAATATTCAAAATCCCATCTTTTTGAATTGTTATGAAAACATCATAATTTTTTATGCTCTCGCCAAAAAGAAAGACAGGAAAAATCAAAAAAAGAAAAAAAATTCTTGAAATTTTAATTTTTTTCATCTTCATCACTATCACTCACTTTTTATATAAAATTATTTATTAATAACATTATACCATATTTTCTTTTAGCAAAAATTCAAGAATTTATTTATTTGCGAAATATTTATTTAAATTTCTTTTCCAAAAACTCATAATATTCCAAAATATCAATATTTTTCTGTTTCAAAAATTCTTTTACTTTCAATATTTTTGGAACATCCAAATTCAATTTTTTCAAAAAGTTAAAATCATCAAAAATTTCATAACGAGTCCCTTGCTTCACAATTTTTCCTTCATTTAAAATATAAATATAATCCGCAACTTCATATGCAAAATCTATGTCGTGCGTAGAAATCACAAGCGTCTTTCCTCTTTTGCACAAATTTTTTATCATTTCCAATGTTTTTTTTATATTTTTGAAATCAAGCCATGCCGTCGGTTCATCCAACACTAAAATTTCTGGCTCCATCGCTAAAATTGAAGCTATCGTGACTCTTTTTTTCTGTCCGTAACTCAAATGATGACATGGTTTTTCTAAAAGTTTTTTCATATTTAGCTCAGCGCTTATCTCACTTATTTTTTGCTCAATTTTTTCATTTGAATAATCCAGATTTTGCAACCCATAAGCTATCTCCTGATAAACTGTCGGCGCAAAAATCTGAACTTCGGGATCTTGAAATACAATTCCAACTTTTTTTCTCAAATTTTCCAAATCTTTTTTTTTATACTTTAATTTTTCCCCATTAAAATATATTTCTCCACTGTCTGGCTTTAACAATCCATTTAGCAAAAAAAATAGCGTTGATTTTCCTGAACCATTTTCTCCCAGAAATACCGTTTTTTCCCCTTTTTTTATATCAAGAGAGATATTTTTTAAAATCTTATTTTGTTTTTCATATGAAAAGCAAATATTTTCTAATTTTAACATTATACTACCACCATAACTAAATTTATTAAACATACAAAAATTACGAAAAAAATTTCTTTTCCAACTTTTTTATATTTCTTATGAACAAAGATAAAATTTTTCCCCAACCTTGAATTTACAGCTTTTACTGAATTTTCATTGTAATAAGCTGTTTTTCTGAATATTGCTGCAACTAACATTGAAAAAGATTTTAGGCTACTTTTGTAATTTACATACCCCAATCTCGAATTTTGTGCATTTAATAACTTATCTTTCACATCAAAAAGTACAAAAATAAATTTATAAATTAATAAAAACAATTCTCGAAAAATTTTTGGAAATTTTAATTTCTCAAAAACATAGTCAAAATCTGAAATCGGCGTCGAACAAATTAGAGCATAAACTACACAAATTGAAGAAAAAGAGCGAAATAAAAATGTTATTACATCTTTTTTTATCCATAAAAGCGAAAGTGCTGTCGTAAAAATAAAAAACGCTGGAACGATATATAAATAAAATAATTCTTTTATTTTTACTTTTACAAAAACTATCATAATTGCATTAAATAAAATAAAATTAAATAGAAAAACTTCTTTTTTATTAGTAACAATTAAAATTATTAAAGTTACTACCATAAAAAATATTTTTATCGCAGGATTTATCTCTTTTAGTAAACCTCTGTATGAAATTTTATCTATTAGCATTTTCTTCTCTTCCCTTTTTACGACCTTTTAAATATCCCAATACATAACAGACCACTCCTGCCCCAAATGCCGCCTGTAGTGCAAACAAAAGACTTTCAACTTCTCCTCCCGGCAACTCAAAAAGATTTTTTGCCCAAGGTTTGTAATTTGGATTAATTTTTTGAATCAATTCTTCCCCTTTGTCATCAGACCCGCCAAATTCCGCTCCTTTTATAAATAGCAAAGGAAATATTCCTATCGCTACAATCAATAATAGTAGTAGTATATTTTTTTTGAGAATATTATCTTTTTTTTCTTTTTTCAATGTAATTACACCTCTTCTCTTCCTTTTTATCATTATATTTATCCAATATATTTACTATAATATTTGTTAGCAACCCTTCAATAATCGCCAAAGGAACCTGAGTTACCGCAAAGATTGCCGCAAACTTTAAAAATGATTCCAACACTCCTCCAGTTGCCGAAGGATTTGCTAGTGCCAGTTGAAGTGAAGTTACTACATATGTTGCCAAATCCCCCAGAGCCGCTGCCAAAAACACCGCCACAGCTTTATTTTTTTTATAAAGCAATTTATAAATCCCAAAAGATACTAAAGGCCCTGTTATTGCCATTGAAAAACTATTTGCTCCAAGTGTTGTAAATCCTCCGTGTGCCAAAAGTCCTGCTTGAAATATAAGAACTATTGTCCCCAGTATTGAAGTTACAAAGGGTCCATATAATATAGAAGCTAATCCCACTCCTGTCGGATGTGACGAACTTCCTGTGACAGACGGTATTTTTAGCGCTGAAAGCACAAATATAAATGCTCCCGCAAGTGCTAAAATCATTTTTTCCTCCATATCTTCACCAGATAATTTTTTTAATTTTTTTATTCCAAAAAACCAAAACGGTAAACATAAAACAAACCAAAATGCTGCCCATTTCACAGGCAAAAATCCTTCCATGATGTGCATAGAAAAACTATTTACACCAATTACTAAAAAAGCCATCAAAATTAATAATTTCAACTTTTTCATCTTTTCCACTTCCTCTCAAATTTCTTAAAAATTTTTTTAATAAAAAATCAGCTGAAAAAGCTGAACTTAACATACGTAAAAATTCTGTGATAAAACCACAGTTCATTTTTTTATGCAGATTATTTTCTCCCTTCCCAGAAAATTTTATATTGCAAAGATTACAGGCAAGTCTCCTGACTAACTTCTTCCTACTCGTATCCTTCCCAAAAATTTTTTTATTTTCAGTGGCTATACACTTTCGTCCATTTCACAGTAGTGGTGGCTGTATCGGATTTTAACCGATTTCCTTATTAAGTTAAAAAACACCTGTATCTTTTTTATTATAACACATATTATAGTTTTGTCAATCGAAAAGCTAATATATAAAAACAAACTAAAAAAATAGTTTTTTTATTCTTTTTCAATTATCTCATAAATTTTTTCAATATCAATATTTTCCCGCAAAACTTTTGCCAATTTATCATATTCTCTATCTTTATATTCAGAATAACTAAATTTTTTATCTACATATTCCAAACCTTTATTTTCTCTAATTTTATTCAAAAAACTATTTGTAAATTCAAAATTATCAAATATTCCGTGAACATAAGTTCCAATCACATTTTCTCGCACCATTCCCTTTAACTTTTTCTCTCCAAAAATACAATTTTTTTGAATTTCTTTCAAATTTTTACTCTTATCACCATTTTCCAAATAACTATAACCTTGATGAATTTCATAACCATTTATTTTAACATTTTCCATTCCGCTCAAAATTCCACTTACGTTTTTTAATGTATTTTCATATTGCGTAGTTATTTTTTCCGTTTCTATAACTGTTTCTATCGGAAGTATACCTAGTCCTGAAATCTCCTTTAAATTACTTTCCAAGTTATTCAAATCAGTAATTTTTTGTCCCAAGATTTGAAATCCTCCGCAAATTCCAAAAATGACAGTTCCTGATTTTGCAAGTTTTATTATTTTTCGAGCCATATCTTTTTCAACCAAATCTTTCATATCTTCAATTGTATTTTTTGAGCCAGGAATAATAATAACATCTTCATTTCCAAGTTCATTTGCACTTTTGACATATTTTAGTGAGACATCACTATAATGGCTAAGTGCGTCAATATCAGTAAAATTTGAAATATGCTTTAATTTTATCACAGAAATTTTTATTTTCGCATCTTTTTTCTCATTATATTTGTCAATCCCAAGACTGTCCTCTTCTTCAATCCCCAATTTCACATACGGAACCACTCCCAAAACAGGTACATTTGTTAATTTTTCTATCATCTCAATCCCATTTGCAAGAAGCGATTTATCCCCACGAAATTTATTGATGATAACCCCTTTTATTCTGACTCTCTCACTTTCTTCCAAAAGCATTATCGTCCCATAAATTGCGGCAAAAACTCCACCTCTATCAATGTCTGCTACCAAAATCACAGGCGTATCTGCCATCTCAGCCATTCCAGTATTTACAATATCATCTTCTTTCAAATTAATTTCCGCAGGACTTCCCGCACCTTCCAATACACAAATGTCATAGTTTTCTCGAATATAATTATATGCTCTTTTAATCTCCTTTTTCAAATTATGTTTAAAAGCAAAATATTCTCTCGCATCCATATTTTTATAAACTTTCCCATTTACAATGACCTGCGATTTTTTATCCGTTGTCGGTTTTAGTAAAATCGGATTCATAAAAACTTCTGGTTCAATTTTAGCGGCTTCAGCCTGTACAACTTGTGCTCTTCCCATCTCTTTTCCGGATTTCGTTATAAATGAATTTAGCGCCATATTTTGTGATTTAAATGGTGCAACTCTATATCCATCTTGATAAAAAATTCTGCAAAGTCCTGTTGCAATTATACTTTTTCCAACATTTGAACCCGTTCCAAAAATCATTATATTTTTATGTTTTTTCATTTTCATCTCTTTCTAAATTTTATTTTTTTATTTCTAATTTTTTCAAAATCTTCTAAGCAAATATTTCAACATTTAAAAAAATTTTTTTTAATAATTTTCTATCTTTTTATAATCACAACATTCATTCCAAATTTTTTCTCATAATCTTTCAATTTGCTAACTCTAAATTCGTAGATTTTCTCATTTTCATAAGAAAGATTTTCTCCAACAAAAATTTTTGCATTTTCAAAACCGTTTTCAAACAATTTCTTTGCAATATTCTGTGGCGTATTTTTACTAAAATCTGTGAGTAATCCAATTTTTTCATATTCCCTCAATTTTGAAACATAATCAAAATTTTTTCCATGAACACTCGAAATATAAGCATCATTCCAAAACTCTGAAATTTTTGCAAACATATATTGTAGTGACGAAATTCCAGCAACCACTTCCAATTCATTATCACAAAAATGTTTTTTTATAAAAGCTAAAAAGCTGTAAAAACCAGTATCTCCAGAAACTACTAAAGATATTTTCTTATCTCTATTTTCATTGATAAATTCTATAACTTTACTCAAATCAGCTGAAATCTGAACCTCCCACGACTAAAGTCGCAGAGTTCTAAAATCTTTAAAAATATTTAAAAATTTTCTAAGAAGTTTGATAGCTTTACACTACCCTTATTCTTTTAGGCGTGTTCAGCTCACCTCTATTGTATAGGACGCTTAAGTCCACAACTTTACTTTTTCTTAATATATTTAATGCTCCATTACAATCCGCATTTATGAGTTTACCTGCGCTTGTTTGATATAGTCCTCTTTTTATCCTTTTTCCACTGAATTTATATTCTTGCGGATTTTCTTTATCATATATTGGGATTTCATCTCCATCAAAGAAACTTGCTTTTGATGTATAACTCTCTTCTTGTAGCTTAAATTCTATTCCATATAGTTTACATAGATATATTAATTTATCTCTTAATTTCCCATATGGTATATTTACAAAGTTTTGATTATTTATACTTCCTATATTTGAATTTCTTTGAAAATCTTCATTATATCCTAAAACTATCTTTCCTATATCATTATTAAGACAATAATTTATAATTATTCTTGCTGCTTTTGAAAGATAATCTTCTATACGGTTATTTCTCTTTCTAGCTATTTTCTTTTGCCTTAATGTTATATGCTCTATCTTTTGCTTATCTTTAATACTTTGTAATTTTGCATTTATCTTGTTATAGTATTGATTTATTGATTTTAATTTTCTACCATCTATTAGGAATGATGCCCCATTATTAGTTACACAAGTACAAAGATTATCTATACCTAAATCAATTCCTAGTGCATTTTCTTTATTTAATTCCCTTTGAACTTCTTCTACCTCATAAATGTATTGAATTTCAAAGTACCTGGAATGTTGTTTTGGTATTATTCTAATCTCTTTTATCTTCTTGTCTTTTAATACTGGCGGCAGTTTTATTGCGATTTCCTTATGTGTCTTTCTAAATGAATTTGAATAAGGAACTATCAGCATATCATCTTTTAATCTTACAAAACCTATAACAAGAGTTGTAAATCCATCTTTAGCAAGATATTTAGGTAATTTTATTTTTTTATTATCATATTGACCATTCTTAGCAAGTTTTAAAAGTCCAAAAAATGATTTGAAACTTCCGTCTGCTTCTTTTAGAATTTGTTGAGCCATATTAGAATTTAATTTTTTATAGTTCTCACTATTTTTAAGCATTTTATAGTTTTCGTTATAACTTAAATACTTTTTCTTATTAAAATAATACTGTCTAATATTATATATAGCTTCATTAGTTAAGTTCTTGGCTATATGAGATAAATATTTTAAATTTCTAAACTCTTTTTTACTAAGATGTTTTACTTGTTGTTTTAAAGTTAAATACATAGATATCACCTCCTTTTCATCAGAGATATTATACTATATATCCTACATTTTATCTATTTTTTTTAAATATTTTTAAAGTTTTTAAAACCCCACAACAGTGGGAAGTGTCGTTCACATAAGTGCGCTACTACTTATGCAGTTCTCATGGCATATATACTCCTTAATAAATTAAGGAGATTAGCCTTGAACTTCTTGTTATCTCTAACAAGCACAGACTATATCTTATCCATATCCTATTTCAAGGACTTAGGCGAAACCACTTCCAATACCAACCGCTTGTATTGTACTCCCCTCACGAGGGATAGTCGTTGAACTTTCCTTTTCAGGCTTAGCTGCTGATTGTCTATTATCATAATGTTTAGGATTTAACCTTGCACCATCTAGTATATTTTTTCTGCTTTCGCTACCTTCACACTTATACCATATTTTAACGAAGGTATTATGTTGTGGTTATACTAGCTTTAAGAGTTCCCAGCAGTTCAGTTTCTTTGTTGCACAGTTTTTCTTCTGTGTCTACATACAAGTTTCCCTATATGCTTACTAAAATTTTTGTGCAATTCATCTCACGACTAAAAGTCGCGAGTGTTCTTGCACTATTTAATAAAAATATTCTTTATTTTTAGTATACTTTCCCAAACTTTCCAAATGTCTTTTCCCGCCGATTATCACATCACTTTCTTCTATTTTTTTCAAAACTATTGGCAATGTATAATCAAGATTTCCAGGTCCCAAACCCAATATTTTTATTTTTTCCATACTTTTCTCCAAATTTTAAATTTTTTGCAAAAAATAATTTATAAAAAATAAAAGGACTAAAATTGAAAATTTTATTTTCTAAAAAGTCCTCTTACTTTAAAATTTATTTTCTAAATAATTTTTAGTCCTCGCTCTTTTAATTCACTCGCATATTTACTAGCTGTCTTATAATCTGTAATCATAACAATCTGATTTCCACTTTGAATTTTTGTGTTACCTTTTGCAATGTGGTCTTCTCCTTCTGATCTAACACTTATAATTAAAATATTTTCTGGCAATTTCAATTCTTTGACTAATTTCCCGTCAAATTCCGAATTTACTCCAACTGGAATTAGTAAAGTGACAATTTTATCCTCATTATTTTTTTTATTTTTACTATGTCTGTCTTTCCACCAATTTTCCAACATTTCAAGTCTTTTTTCTTTTTTCTTTTCTCTTTTTTAATTTTTTCTTCTTCTTTTTCTGACTGAGAAATTTCTTTTTCAAACATGTTTAAATAAAGTCTTTCATAAATTGGCTCCATTTTAAATAATTCAGTAAAAATATAGACTATTGTACAAACAATTATAAGCATATACAGATAAGAAAAATTTCCTGTCATTTCCAAAATTAATGTAATTCCCGTAATTGGCGCTCTCACAACTGCTGTAAAATAAGCCGCCATTCCAAGTATCATAAAATGTACAATTATTTCATTTGGAATTTCAAAATAGTGATTTAATACTTCGCCATAAACTTTTCCAGACAAAGCTCCTATTACTAGCATTGGCAAAAAAATTCCGCCAGGAAATCCTGATGAATAACAAAACATTGTGTAAAAAAATTTCATTATTAAAATTGCAAATAAAATTTTAAGACCTACTTTTGCCGAGAACATTTTTTCAATTAAATCGTGCCCTCCACCTGTTATTTCTTTAAAAAAGATTGCCACTAAATAGACAACAATCATAAATAGCGAAATTTTTAAATATTTATTCATTTTTATGTCTTTAAATTTTTTTTGAAACAACAAAAGAAAATATGAAAATCCTCTTCCCAAAATTGTAATTATTAAACAAAATACAAGCGTTACAATTCCAATAATATAAATTGGAGTATGTTTTGGAAGCATAAAATTATATTGAAACGAAGACTCAGGTCCTAGAATCATTCTTGAAACGTAATTTGAAGTCCCGCTGGCAACTAATACACAAATCAATAAAAGCGGCGAAAAAAACTTATGAAGTTCTTCTAATGAAAAAATTACTCCCGCAAGAGGCGCATTAAATGTCGAAGCGATTCCCGCACTGGCACCACAAGTTACAAGATATTTTTCTTCAGTTTCAGTTCTTTTAGTAATCTTTTTAATTCCAGAACCAATAAGCGCCCCCAAATGTACAGATGGTCCTTCCCGACCAAGTGCCATTCCAGCTCCAACCGCCAAAACTCCACCAAAAAACTTAGTAAACAGCTCCGGCAGCCAGTTAAACTTTATTTTTTTATTCAAAAACGCATTTACCTGTGGAATACCGCTTCCACCTATTAGTGGATATTTTGAAAACATAAACTGAATTACTATCCCTACTAGAATAAAAATTATTAATCCTGCAATGATTTTTGTTACTGTCAAATTTGTTAAATATTCATTTCTAAAAAAAGAAATGTTATTTAATAATAACGTATATGACGAAACGATTAACCCTGAAAAAATTCCAGTTAAAAAACAAATTATTATTAAGATAATCTTACTCTTCCTTGATTTTAGTGAATACACATTCTGTAATTCATGTAAAATATCTTTTGCCATTTTTTTCATCTCTTTTCTTTAATTTTTGTCTTTTAAAAATTTATCTTTTTCTGCCTTTCATCATTCCAAGTCCTGGAATTGCTCCGCTGTTAAACATTTTCATCATTTGCTTCATCTGCTCAAACTGTTTTATTAATTTATTTACATCATTTACTTGAACTCCGCTACCTTTGGCAATTCTCCCTTTTCTTGTTCCAGCTTTTAAAAGTTTTGGATTTCTTCTTTCTTCCACTGTCATTGAGTAAATAATAGCTTCCACTTTTTTCATCTCTTTTTCAGCCATTCCCATATCAATCATGCTTGTATCAACTCCAGGTATCATTTTCATAATTCCCGCAATCGACCCCATTTTTCTAATCATTTTAAATTGTTTCAAAAAATCTTCAAAATCAAACTGATTTTTTCTAAATTTTTCTTCCATTTTTTTAGCTTCTTTTTCATCAATCGCTTCCTGCGCCTTTTCAACCAGCGACACGACATCTCCCATCCCCAAAATACGAGAGGCGAGTCTATCAGGGTGAAATGCCGAAACATCGTCAAGTTTTTCCCCTTCACTTATAAATTTTATTGGTTTTCCAGCAACTTCTTTAACCGACAAAGCCGCACCACCACGAGTATCTCCGTCTAGTTTAGTTAGTACAACTCCAGTTATATCAAGCTCTTCATTAAAAGATTTTGCCACATTTACCGCATCTTGTCCAGTCATTCCATCAACCACAAGAAGTATTTCATCAGGTTTTACATTATCTTTTATATCGTGCAGCTCTTTCATCAACTCTTCGTCAATGTGAAGTCTACCAGCCGTATCAATTATCACATAAGTAGCATTTTCATCTTTGGCTGCTTTTATTCCCTCTTGTACGATTTTTAATGCATCTGTGCTCTCATCTATCGTAAAAGACCCAACTTTTACCTGCTGTGCCAACACTTTTAATTGTTTTTTAGCCGCTGGTCTATACACATCAGCTCCAATTAAAAAAGGTTTTTCTCCCTTTGATTTTAAAAATTTTGCAAGTTTTCCTGAAAATGTCGTTTTCCCAGCACCCTGAAGCCCACACAGCATCACGACTGTCATTCCTTTCTCAGCCTTTTTAAGTGCAACATTTGTTCCACCAAGCACTTTCACAAGTTCATCATTCACTATCTTTACAAATTGCTGTGTTGGATTTACTCCTGAAATTACTTCTTCTCCCAGCGCTTTTTCACGGATTCTTGAAACAAAATTTTTGGCAACACTGTAATTAACATCCGCTTCCAGCAAAGCTAATCTAACTTCCCGAAGAGCATCCTTCATATTACTTTCCGTCAATTTCCCCTGCCCTCTGACTTTTTTAAATATATCTTTAAATCTATCTCCTAAATTATTAAACATCTTTAAACTCTCCTAATTTTTATTCTAAATTTTCATCATAATCAAATTCTTCAATTATTTTTTCCAAATTTTCCAAAGTAAAATTACTTTTCAAAAATAAAAGTTTATTTTTTAGTTCCTTTTCTTTTTCAAATATTTTTAATTTTTCTTCATATTCATCAAGCTGCTTTATCCCACGCTTTATATTATCATAAACAGCTTGCCGTGTAATCTTATATTTTTTTGCAATTTCTGAAAAAGAACTATTTTCCTCGAAATACAGTTCCAAATACTCTCTTTGCTTTTTAGAAAAAAGTTCTCCATAATACAAAAAAAGTATCGAGTGTCTCAAAAAATCTTCCAATTTTTCTAGTTTATTCATAGTACTTTTATTATACACAATTATTATAACTGTTGTCAATTTTTAAAATATGATTAATTTTTATTTCAATTTTTAAAACTATTGACTTATTAGCTTAAATAATGTAAAATTAATTATATAATAATTATAATAAAATTTATAGATAGGAGCCGAATATGAAAAAAATACTATTGGGAATGTTATTTCTTGTTTTTTTGACAAGCTGTGGCGGTAATAGTTCAGAAAAAACAGTTGCAAAATTTATTGACAACTTAAAAGCTGGAAAAACAACCGAAGCTGGAAAATACACCACTGATGCAAATTTTTTGAAAAACTTTGAACAAAATTATATTAGTCAAAGTCAGGAACAACTGTACAAAACTTTGCTAAAAAATATTAATTACAAAATTACTAGCTCGGAAAAACAAAGTGAAGATACAAGTATTGTAACTGTTGAAGTTGAAAATATCGACACAAGAAAATTATTTTTACAATTTTTTAAAAATATCTCAAGCAACACTTTTTCAAAAGATGCGACTAAAAAGTCTACTGAAGAAATATTAAAAGAAACATTAGAATCCAAAGACTTGCCAAAAGCAAAAAATACTACAAAATTTATGGTAAAAAAATCTTCAGATGAAGAAAAAGTGGCTGTAACAGGAGAAAATTTAGAAGTACTATTAGGAAAATTAAATACAACTTTTTCAAATTTGAATACAATTCTTCCAAAAGATGAAAATAACAATGAAAATTCAGAAAATAATTAATTATAAAAATTAGAGCTGCCACATTTTGCAACTCTATTTTTTTATATTCCAAAATCTTCTCTTTTTATAATTCTCTGATTGCTACTTCCTCTAAATTTTATATTTGGATCATACAATTCTTTAATAAATCGTCCGTCAACCAAAACATCAACATATTTCAAGCATTTTTTTCTCAAATCATCTTTTTTTATTTCTTCCAATGTATAACCTGTATACATCCAAATATTTTTTTTCGTCTTTTCTTTCAAAAATTTCAAAACTTTTAACATATCCTTTGGATTAAAAAGCGGATCCCCACCACTAATCGTAATTCCATCAAGTAATTCATTTTGATTAATTTCATTAGCAATTTCATTCAAAATTTCATAAGTCAATTCAGTCCCATTATTAGGATTCCAAGAATACTCGTTATGGCAACCAGGACAAGCATGAGAACAACCTGAAAAATATATTGAATAGCGAAGTCCAACCCCATCGACAATAGTTTCCTTAAAAGTTCTTAAAAGTCTTAGCGAAAAATCTTTTTTTAAATCCTCATTTTTCATATTAAATTCCGTGTTTTACTCTGTCCATTTCTTCAGCTTTTTTTGCACTGTTCCAACTTTCAAGATCCCCTGTCAGATAACCAGTTATTCTTCTGATTCTTGATATATTGTGACTTCCGCAAACAGGACAACTGTCATAAATTATTGCCTCAGTTCCACAATCTTTACATCTGTCGACTGGATGATTTATTGAACCATAACCTATTCCGCTATCTTTCATAACTTTTACTATTTTTAAAATTACACTTATATTTTTTCTAGCTTCTCCGTCTAATTCCACATAAGTTATATGTCCACCTTTTGTAAGTTTATGAAAAGGTGCTTCTTTTCTTATTTTATCAAAAATGCTTATTTCTTTTTTGACATCAATGTGAAACGAATTTACATAATAATCTCTATCTGTAACATTTTTTATCACTCCAAATTTTTCTCTGTCCATTCTTAAAAATCTTCCCGCAAGACTTTCTGCAGGAGATGCCAATACTGAATAATTCAAGTGATATTTATTTTTAAACTCATCCGCCACTTTTTCCATCTTTTCAATCGTATCATAAAGTGTCTTATATGCTAATTCATTTGTTCCATGTTCTACATCAAACAAAGCATACATCGCATTGGCTCCACCTACAAAACCTATCGCAAGTGTTCCGCTATTTATCGCCTCTCCCACTTCATCATTTTCTTTTTTATCTCCCAAACCTTTCCACAAATTATTTCCTTTCATAAATGGGAATTGTTTTGCAAGAGCGGTTTTTTGAAATTTAAATCTTTCTAATAATTGTTCTCCAGCGAGTCTTGACGTGTCCAAAACTTTTTCTTGAAATTCTTTTACTAACATTTCATTTTTTTTATCTATTTTTTCTTTTTCACTAGAAAATTTATTTTCTTTTTCCATTGCTAAAATTTTTTCTTCCACATCTTTTCGAGTTTCAACTGCAAGTCTAGGAAAATTAATACTTGTAAATGACAAATTTCCTCGTCCAAGACTTGTTTTTTCACCATTTACATTTTCAAAAACTCTCGTTCTGCATCCCATTGTTGCAATTTCGTATCTATATTTTTTAGGATCATTCATATCCCATTTTTCATGTCTATTAAACTCTGCATCAAGAAATACAAAATTAGGGAACAATCTACGACTGGTAGTTTCACAGGCGAGTAGTAACAGATCAAAATTTGGTGTTTCAAATTTTACATTTTTTTTACCTTCATCATAAATATTTTCGTCGCTTTTTACACTTTCTAAAAGATTTTCAAAATTACTTCGCGCTAAATTATAATCATTTTCAGAAAAATTTAAACCTTCTTTTACTTTAAAAATCTGAATTGGAAAAATTGGAGTTTCTCCTTTTCCAAGACCTTTTGAAGTCGCTCTTAAAAGTTCTTTTATGACCATTCTACCTTCATATGACGTATCTGTTCCATAATTTATTGAAGAAAAGACAACTTGATTTCCACCACGTGAATGCATTGTATTTAAGTTATGCAAAAATCCTTCCATCGCCTGATAAGTTTCTTTTTTTGTATCTTTATAGCTACTTTTTAACAACTTTTTCAAATCATTTTTAGAAATACTAAAATATTTTGATATTTTTTCATTTTCTTCTTCTGTCGTTTTTATCGAATCAACTGTTTTTTTCAAAAATGCTTTTGCATCTTTTTCATATTTTTCAGTAATTTCAACATCATTTTTAATTTCCACAAAATTTAAAATTCTATTTTTCAAATACTGTCTAAATGACTTTAGCACTCCTTTTGCCATATAAAAATCAAACGCTGGAATTGCTTGACCACCATGCTGTTCATTCTGATTTGTCTGAAAAATAATAGTCGCAAGAGTGGCATAAGTTAAAATACTTTGCGCTTCACGAATATAACCATGCTTTGTGACAAATCCTTTTTCAAACATATCTTCCAGATCATACTGAAGACAAGTTGTCGTTTTGCTTGGATAAAAGTCCAAATCGTGAATGTGGATAATCCCATCTTCATGAGCTTTTCTAAATTTTTCAGATATAAGATTTTCAAGTGCATAAACTTTTGAAACTTCACTTGCAAATTTCATCATTTGTCCCGCAGGTGTCATTGAAGACATGTTCGCATTTTCATTATTTGTATCATTTTTTTCCACATTTATTATTTTTTCAATTGTTTTATTTAAATTCGGTGTCAATTCTAATCCCATCTTGATTTTCTCTCCTTTATTTCATAAATTCCCCCATTTTCCCAAATCCTCAAAAAACACTATATGTTGTTATCATGATTAAATATTATCACAAAATATTGTGTTTTTCAAGATGAATTCTAAAAATTAAAATAATTTTAATCAAATAAAAATTATCAAATTTTTTGATTATACTGATTATGAATATTAGAGAAAAAAATAAAAAAATCAATTTCAAAAAAATTTTTTATCAAAAAAATCTTTGAAAATGCATAGATTTATAATTTTAAATATTGATTTTTTTACATAAAAAAGAACTGTCTCACTTGTGAAACAGTTCTATTTACACTATTTAATTTATTAATTCTGGACCAAAACCGAATCCTAAATATTTGTAAAGTGCATTATTTATTTTATAATCTTGTATTACTCCCCATTTATTCGGATATTTTTTTACATATACTTTAATATCACTTTCCATAAATTTCAAATCATTTCTTTTTACCACATTTAAATAAAATTCAGATATTTTTTCCAATAAAAAACTTTGATATTTATTTTCATTCATTTTTTGAACTTCTTTCTTGTTTTCATAAACTTTTTTCTCTATGTAATTTTGAAGTTCTGAATTATATGCTGTCAAATCAGGTGCTTTCATATGTACATTTAAAACTGCCTCTCCATTTTTTACTTCAGTATTTTTTATTTTATAAGTAATTTTTGAATTTGCAATTACCAAATAATCAGAAGAATTTGATAAAGATACACCAGTTTGACTTTTTGCAACTTCTTTCAGATTATTTTTTCTTTTTTTATCAACATTTGTCCCCAAAATTTTATTTGTATCTTCCACCGAATTTTCTAAAACATTTTTTTTCACATTATTAGGATTAATCTGAAAATCCATAAATTCATAAAAAGCATTATTTACGCTTTGTTTTAAATTATTTCCATTCGTAGTTTCAGAAAATAAAAATACACTAAAAAATAGAGACATCGTTAATATAATTTTTTTCATTTTTTCTTTCCTTTCAAAAACTTTTATTAAAAATTATAACATCTTATTCTTAGATTTTTATTTAAAAAGATTTTTTAGTCATTTTCATTTTTTATAATTTTTTTCTTAACATTTCATTCTACATTTTTCAAATAAAATATAGTGTCAATCTATCTATTTCAATTATGTGTCAAAAAATGTTTTTAATATAATTCTAAAAATTTATTACTAGCTTTCATTTACTGCTTAACCACTAGTCAAAGTCATCGCAATAAAATCTATATTTTCAATAGTTTTTTCTGCTAACATAAGTGCTATCACAAGTGAAGAAATTCCAAGTATACTATTTCCAACTGATATTAAATTTAATAATTGATACGATACTCCCATCATTGCAGCAGCCATAAAAATTGTGATTATTTGTATAATTATTATATTTAATCCTTTTTGAGCAATTTGTGATGTACTTTCCAAAAGAAAAAATATTAAATAAAAAGTTGAAAAAATCATTAACATCAATGTTTCAAAAATAATTACAATATATTTTGAAATAATTTTTGCACAAATCCAAACGCAGAAAATTAATAAAATTATTTTGGCGATATTTATAAATATTGCGAAAAATGTTTTAAACTTTAGTACATTTTGTAACAAATTAAGCGGTGTTGAAATAAAATTATCGGCTAACTTTCCTGGAGTTATATTTCTAAATTTCTCGGAGCTAAAAACTATTAAACCTAATTTATAAAACATAGAAAAAAATATTTCTGTGAATTCAGTTAATAAAGTCCCTTTTACTGTTTTGTTTCCAAAAGTATTTTCAAAACCAAGATTTATTTTGTAACTCACTGGCGTAATAAAAATAAAAGCAAGAATTAAATTTTTTATAAAACTTGGAAGAAGCATTTTCAATATTGAATACAAATCTACTTTTTCCACATTTTGCAAAATTATTTTTAAAATATTTATAATCATAAACGCCAAAATAATAAAACCTAAAATTTGACTTAACTTTGATGAAATTCCCCGATACAAAACAATTAATCCATAAAAAAGTGAATTTACCATTCTTTCAATTACACTCCCACCACCAATTTTGGCTCCTTCTTTAAATAGTCTTTCAAATCCTTTGTAATTTGTATCAGCAAAACAAAAATTACATATTCCAAAAAATATTGAGAGTATCCGATATTCTATTTTAAAAATTTTTTTATTATTTTTTTTCATAATTTCTCTTTTCTCAATTTTTTAATTAACTTCTTTTATATTCTTCCAAAACAATTTCATTTCCTGTAAAAACATTTAATTTAGTCCCAACTGGTATTTTAATCCGATTTTTTACTGAATTCCAAGCCTTATCTATTGTTTCCATCGAATCTTTTACTGTATTTACAGGATCTGTTATTATTTCATCCCATCTTGACGGATATCTTCGTGCAACTCTAGTCTTTCTATAATCCAGCACTAAATCTGCCACGCTAAATGAAAGTGCGAGCAATGATTTTCCAATCCTTTGAGTTAGTTTTGTATTCAACTTTCCTTTTGCACCAATTTCTCCTTTTAAGTCAATCACATTTGACTTTTCAAAAACAACCGTCTTGTTATTTGGAAGAATAATTTTGTCAACCATCATAAGCATCCTTGTATCGTTATTATTTTTCAGTGTGGAATAATTTCCAATTATTTTGCTTCCCATCGGAATCAGAATTTTGTGATGTCCATCTTTGGAATAGACGTTTTCAGAAACTATAGCCATAAAATAACTGGGAGTATCGCTATTCATTTTTGTTGAAGTTACAATTGGAATATAACTTCCCTGTTGCAGTGAAAAAGTATTTATCCCATTTGCTTTAGCTTTCGTTCTTATCTTTTTCTCAGCACTTTTATCAATTTTATCACTCTTATCAACACTCAAACTAGAATTATCATTTTTACTCAATGAATTTAACGCTCCAGATGATGGTTTTTCTATATTTCTTGGATGATACTCAGGTTTTTCAGGTTTAGAAATATTTCTAAAGGAGTAAATTTTATTTTGTTCATCGGATGAAATATTTTTATTAATTTTTTTTTGTATTTCATTTTTCGAAAAATCTTGAGCTTCAAAATTTTTACTTGAATGATTTTGAGTTTTGGAAATTTTATTTTGACTTTCGTTTTGATTTTTACTTTGAGATTCATTTTGATTCTCATTCTGAGCTTGAGCTATATTTTGATTATTTGAAATATTTGCACAATTTGGGTTGTTAATGTTATTCGGATTATTTAAATTAACTGTATCGCAAGGCTCATTTACATTTATTGCACTACTCTCATTTTGATTTCCTAAATTAAGATTTTTATTTTGAGCTTCTTCTGGATCAACTTCACCATCATAAACTGGTTGCTCCATATTTTGACTTAATTCATTTTGATTTTTATTTTTTTTAATTGAATTTTTTATCACACCAGGAATTGCAAGAAGTCCCACGATTATTGAAAATCCACCAATTGCAACATAGATTGGCAATTTCTTCTTAAACTTTCCACCTTTTTCTAAATCTTTTTTTGATTCATCTTCAAAATCTGAAATATCTCCAATGTCGTCTTCCAATTCAGTTTCATCAGCTTCCTCAATTATCAAATCTTCATCTTCATATTTTTTCAAATTATCTTCATCCATTTTCAATTTCCCCCTTTTATTTATGTTTAATTCTAACTTGTTTTTTCCCAAGTTTGAGCACCGCTTCCTTAATTTTCCTATGAACAATTATTTTATTAAATTCATATTCAAAATTAACCACCTCAAAACCATTTCCACTAGTTCCTTTTACCATTATAACAGGCGCTTCCTGTATTTCTTCAGGCAAAATTATGACAGTTTTTATCCCGTCAGTAAAAACTTGCGTCGGAGCAAAAGGTAAATTTTTATTTGTCACCATATAATTTGAATCCATTTTATTGACATCCATCAAAATAGAGTTTTTATTAAAGTCTTTTTTAACTGGAATTTTTGTCTTCATATCATTTTCAGAAGTCAAATAATTAAATTTCACAAATGGATTAAATATTTCAAGAGTCGAATACAAATTAAACATATAAATCCTTTTATTTGTTATGACATTAACATTTGAAGTTATATCAAGATCTGTGGGTCTGACAAACAAATAAACAGAATTATCTTCTCCTCCAAATTCCTGCTCCATCTCAAAATTAGAATTATTTCCACCAATAACAGCGATAATCTCTTCTTCTGGATCAAACTTTATCATCGTGACAAAATCTGGCGTGACATAAATGTCATAAATGCTGTCAGAATAGTAATCAAAAGTAGTCGCAACCCGTTTTATCGCATCTTGCTTTCCGGAAAGCAATTTTTTTATTTGCATTTTAGAAATACTTTCTTGACTCAAAAAATTTTCTTTATTTTCTTCAGCTTGTATAAAAATTCCAAATATAAGAAAAATTAATGCCTTTATCAAAATTTTATTTATTTTATTTATTTTTTTCATACTATTTTTTCATTTTCCTCCTTTTCATCTCAAAAATTTTTAAGCATCCAGCTCATCTTCATCAGTAAAATATTTAAACAATAAATTTATTCTATAATTGTCACCAAAGCAAATAATTCTACAAACTGCCATAAGAATTGCCGCTATTACAAATGCCATAAAATTTTTTGTAAAAACATACAAGATTCCCGTAAATCCCATTATTATTTTAAAAATTTGCAGAGGAACTCCCATAATTTCCATTTCATCCATAAGTGATGAAAAAATCTGTCTTTTCTTCATAATTTTCTTGTACGAAAAATATTAAAACTTCGTACTTTCCTTTCTTTAAATTTTTTCAATTTTTTTATATTTTAAAAATTCAATAATTCTTTGATTATCTCATCTTCCAAAATTCCATCAAATTTTTCTCTTACTTTTTCAAAAGTTTCATCTTTAATCCAATTTTCAACAATTTCATCATTATTTCTTTTAAAGAAACCACTTTTTTCAAAATTTTCAATAGTTTTTTCCCTTTTTAAACCAAAACAATTTGAATTTACAATATTTGAAATTTGCAATATTTTATAACCTTTCTGAAGTTCAACATATGTTCCAAGTAATTTAAAAACTTTACTAAAATCTGAATTATAATATCCCAATTCAATTTTAGATTTTTTATATAAAATTTCAATCTTTTCGTTATATTTTAAAATAATTTTATTAGCTAAAACAGCATAAATCAAAAAAGTATTTTTTTTCTCATCAAAATCTGGTTCAATTTCGATTATTTTTGAAATTACCAAAGAAAAATTTGAATTAACAAATTCAATTTCTATAATAAGTTCAAAAAATTTGAAAAATTTCTTTTTGTATTCTGTACTTTCTATCACTTTTTTTATATGAGTTTCAAAAATTTTATTTTCGTAATATAATTTAATTAAAAAAAATATTTTTTTATCTTTAATTTTATTTATTAAATATCTTAAATCATAAATTTTATTTTTATACTGAAGATAAATATTTTTTTTGCCAAAATCTAAAACAACAAATAAAAAAGCTATCTTTTCATTTTCTAAATAAAAATTTCCAGTAAGTTTCATTTTTTCCCCTTAATTTTTTTAAAAGTTAATTTTTTAATTTCTTTTTCCAATTTATTCACTTTTGTTTTTAGCCTAACTTTTTCTCCTTTATTCTGAAAATACATACAAATAAAAATTTCTGAAAATTTCATAACTAACGCTTTGTTCTCCAAAAAATTATCGTCATAAATGCCATCTAATTCATTTTTTTCAAGAAAATTTGCAATTTCATTGTCACTCATAATTTTTTTTAATTCTTCACTTTTATTTTCAATAAATATTTCCAATTTGTTTTTCATCCATGTTAACCCTTTCTAAAAACTTTTAAATATTTATTTTTTCAAAATCAATATTTTCTTTTAGTTTTTTTATTTCTTCTATTTTTTTTGCCATATTTTTCTTATTAAAATAAAACTTAAAATTTTTACCGCAATAAAAACATCCATCGTTTAGTGCCCTTTTAAATAAATTTATATAACTTTGCGCTTCTTTCAAAACTTCAAAATTAATTTTAGAAAAATCATAAAAATCGTTTGAATTTACAAACCAGAAATAATTTTCTGTTTTTTCCAAAAAAATATCAAGATATTCTTTCTCTTCGATAAAATCAAGATTTTCACTAATAAAACTTCCAGAAAAAATAATCAAATAGATTACATCGACAACAATTTTTAAATACAAATTTTTGAATTTTTTATTTAATGAAATAAAATATTCAGTTTTTTTTATTTTTTCAAAAGTAACTAAAATAACAAATATTTTGGAATAAATAAAAAAATAGCTTTTTTCTTTCTCGATATTTTCAGAAAATTCAATATTTATAATAATTCTTTCATCAAAATTAATATTTTCAATTTCATAATCTAAAAAAATTTTTTCCTCTAAATATTTATTTTTTCTAAAATTAACCTCACAATTTAAAATTTTTTCCAAATAGTTCACAATAAATTTATATTTTTTTATATTTTTAATTTTTTTATTTTTTAAAATTTTATAATTTTTAAATTCAAAAAAATTATTTTTTTTCAAAATATTAATTTTATTTTTTTGATATTCAGACAAAATTAAAGTATAAAAATAAATAAATCTAATATTTTTTTTCATAAATTACCTACCTTGAAATAAAAAATGTTAAAATAATTATCATCATTTGTAAAAAAAGAATAAATAACAAATAAAAATTATATTTTTTTATATTCGGATTATAATTTACAAATATCTCAGAAAATTTTTCGTATGAGATTTGTAATTTCAAAAGAAAAAACATAATAAAACTAATAAAAATTATCATTATCATCTTTGCATCTAAAAACAATGAAAATAAAAAAATTACAAAAAATATGATATAATTTTTTTTATCAAATTGTTTTCTTTTAAACTCAATCTTAAGTTTACTTTTTTTCACAAAATTTTCTTCCATCGTTTTAAAAATTTTTTTTAAATACAAATTGTTTTCTTTTGAAATTACAAAAAACAAAAATAATATTTCTAAAATTATTAAAACCAAAGTTAGTCCTTCCATTTTTTATCACCATTTTTTAATTTTATATTAATCTTATAAATTAATTTTACTATATTTTTTAATTTATTTCAATAGAAAAAATCAAAATTTTTAATTTTTTTTAAATATTTTATATTTTTTTTATATAGAAAAGTGAAATAAATGTGTAATTATCAATACTTGATATGATTTTTCAAAAATTTGACTTTTTTTAATATTTTGTTGTAAAATAAAAATGTAAAATATATATTTTATTTAATTTATTTTAAGTAATATAAAATAGGGGGGATTTTTATGGTAAATAAAAATAATATGGATATCTTAATAGATGTTTTAGATTCAGTTGATAAAAAAAATTTACAAAATTTCAAAAAAAATGAAACTAAAACTGAAAATTCTATCATAAAAAAAGAATCTGAAATTTCTTCAAAAACAGAAAATAAAGAAAAATCAATCGAAGAATTGAGAAAAGATGTATTAGAGAATGCTCAAAAAATATACAACAGAAATCCAAGACCAAAATATGCATGGGAAAGTCAAGGACCAAATTATTATGATTGCTCTGGGTTTTCCCAAAGTATTTACAAAAATGCTGGACTAAAGATTCCAAGAGTTTCTTCTGAGCAATCCAAATTTACATCTAAAACTTTAAAAAAATCCGAATTAAAACCTGGAGATTTAGTCTTTTACGGCAAAGACGAAGTCAATCATGTAGCAGTTTACATGGGAGATGGAAAAATTATGGAATCTGGAGGCGGTAACTCAAGAAATAACACTCCAGCTAAAGCGGGAGTCGGAATTAGAATAAGAAACATCGACGCTAGAAAAGATTTTAAGGGAGGAATTTCTTTGGAAGATGTCGCAATAAAAAACAAAGTTGTAAGTAAAACCGAAGAACATAAAACTATCCAGAATAACGACCGTCGTTTTGAAGAAATTTTCAAATATCTTTTAAAAGTGGAAGGTGGTTATTCCAACGACAAGAACGACAGCGGCGGAAAAACAAAATACGGGATTACTGAAAGAGAAGCTAGAAGTCATGGATATAAAGGCGATATGCGCAATTTATCCTTAGATTTTGCAAAAAAAATCTATGAAGAAGACTATTATAAAAAAAATCAGTTAGACAAAGTTGAAAATGATAAAATTGCCCTTTCCATTTGTGATTTTTCAGTAAATTCTGGTAGTTACGGAGTGAGAAAAGCTCAAGAAACATTAAATAAAATTAATGGTACCAACTTAAAAGTAGATGGTGTACTCGGTGAAAAAACATTAGAAGCATTAAATGAGATAAATCCTGAAACTTTCTTAAAAGAATATCATAATTCTCAAAGAAAGTATTACAATAGTATTGCTTATGGAAAAAATAAAGTTTTCTTAAAAGGATGGCAAAATAGAGTTTCTACTAAAGAAAATACTATTAGAAATATGAATACTGTTAAAAATAATTCACAGTCATTCACTAGATAACTTTAAAAAAATTATTTTAGTTTTTAATCTAGTTTCTAGAATTTATAAAATGTGCCTAAAAATTTTTTAAAATATTAGGTACATTTTGCATTATAAAAAATTTTTTTATACTTAAAAAATAAAAACAAAAAAGGAAAATTTGAGGAAAAATTTATGATTATAAATTATGGGAATAGCATAATTGCTAAAAATATTGAAAATGTAATTTTATTTGGAAAAAGCTCAATGAAAATTGTAATTTTAAATATTATTTTTATCGTTTTTATTCTTATGGTTTTAAATATTCTCTACGAAATTTTTTTAATTTCAATTGAAGATAATCCGTCCAAAGTAATATCAAAACTCACAAATGAATTAATTTTTTTTGGATTTATATTTTTTATTTTAATAAACTGGATAAGCGGACTTAATATTTTGGAAAATATTATTGAACCTGTAATCTTTAAAAAAATTCCAAAATATATTTTTAATTTTCAAATTGAAGGAAAAAATTTATTTATTGAAAATGGAACTTTATTAAATTTAGATATTCTCTGGAAAACTCTGGAAGAAATTCCAAGACGAATTTATATCTTAAAAGATACTTGGACTATATTTTTAGAATGGATTTTAAAAAGTAATTTAGGCACTACAATAATATTAATATTATTAAAGATTTTTATGTATTTTGTTATTATTATATTTTTTAGTGATATTCTGCAACTTATTTTAACTGTCCATTTAATTTATATCTTTTCAGGAATCTCATTTATATTTTTAGTATTTAAACCGCTAAGAGAAAATTATGGACTTATGATCCCAAAAATTCTTATTTCGACTTCAATTCAATATTATTTAACATTTATTTTGGTTGGAATATGTGTTGGATATTTAAAATTTATTTATTCAATTGGTGGAAAATTTGTATATATCATTGCAATTTTTCTTTTGATGGGAATAATAAAAAATATGATAAAAACTATTAATCAAATTGGAACAAAAATTTAAAAAGACTCTCTTAAAGATGAACTTAACCAAAAATCTTGAATACAAAAAATCAAGATAAAAAGTTTAACTCAAATAAAGAAAGTCTTTATTTTTTTATTTAATATATATCTGAGATATATTTATAGATTGAGCTTGGGAAGAATCACTTGCGCCTGACATATCAGAAATAAGTTTGGGACCAAACCAGGTTCCACCTATAATAATTCCATAAATTACTAAATTTTTGAATAATTCTGCCAAATCTAATTGCTGTCCTCTATATAAATTAAAAACTGAAATTGCAAACATAAGTAATCCTCCTGCCGTAACAATCCACTGAATCCAAGGAAGAAAACCCATTATTCCACCTAAAACTCTGTTAAATACCGTATTTGTCGCCATATTGGTATTTGTATTCACCGACATTCCCAAAAGTTGCTGATTTGCTGCATAAATTAAATTTGTTGATAAAAATATTAATAAAACTATTACTGTTGTAAAATTTTTTCTCATTTTTTCCCCCTTTAAACTTTTATTTTTCTAATATTTTATTTGCAATTTGTAAATCTTCAAAACTTATTTTATTTTCTTCATATTTATATTTTAAATAATCTTTATTTAAATTTTTTAAATATTTATCTTTCTCGTCTATTTTTGAATATTTTTCCAAATAAATATTTGACAAATTTTCTATCACTGACTTTGATGTATCATCTCCAGCTCCGACATATGCCAATTCAAGTTTTGACAAATTCAGCTCAAAAAGTCTTGTTCCATATTTGGAATTATAAAGATACTGCCTTTGTCCAAATGCTTTATCTAACGTGGAAATTGCAATCTGTGAAAGATTGTAACCTTCATAAAGTTTTTTGTGCGTACTTAGCGCATTTTCATTTGGCAAAAATATTTTTGTCATGCATGCATCTTTTATTGTAGCAGCTATACTTGATTTTTCTATATCATTTAATGACTGTGTCGCAAAAACAACTTCAGCATTTGCTTTTCTTAAAACTTTTAGCCACTCTTCAATTTTTGCCTTCATTCTTTCATGACGCAAAAATACCCAGCATTCATCAAGAATAATCAAAGTTGGAATATCTTTTCCCAATTTTTCACTTTCGATTTTAAAAAACAAATATTCCAAAATTGGCAAAAGCACTTTAGGTTTTTCCATAATTGCTCCCATTTCAAAAGTTAAAAAATTTGTATCTTCCATCACATCACTGTTATTATCAAAATAACTCCCATAAATTCCCTCTTGTGAATAAACTCTTAATGCTTCCTTTAATTTTTGAATTTGCACAAGTTTTACAAGTGTACTAATTGTACGCATTTTGACTTCCATTTTAGATAGTGAAATCAATGCATCATATATTTTTTTCCGATTCACCACATCTTTTGCTAAATTTTCATCTTCCTGTGCAATAAGTCCCATCACCCAATCCATCGCAAATTCCATATTTTTTAACTTATGAATATTTCTGAGTGGCTGAAACGCCATGTGGTTTTCACTTCCTAAATCATAAAATCTGCCACCTGAAGCCATTGTCAAAACTTTTGATGACGCTCCTTTATCAAAGACAAAAACTTGTGCAGGACTTTTCTCATAATTTTTACCATTTTTATCGCTAAAAACTTTACTTTCATATTTCAAAAAATTTAGAACCATCGTTCCTAGCAAAACAGATTTTCCTTTTCCCGTAGGTCCCAACACAAGCGTATGTCCAACATCTTTATCAACTTTGTTATTAAAATGAAAAATTCTGTCATTCGTTATCGTGTCAAACAAATTTGGCGCATTTATACGTTCATCCCAGTCATTCCCTTCAAAAACTGAAGAAATTGGAAGCATATATCCTAGCGACTTAGAATTCATTGGACTCTTTCTCATATTTTGCTTTATATTGGACGGCATTGCCCCAAAATAAGCATCTTTTACATTTAATTTATCATCTAAGCAAGTAAAACCATGGCGATTTATAATTCTAATGACTAAATTAACTTTTTCGTTTAATTTTTTCAAATTCTTGTCTGAAATTATCACAGTAAAAGTGTAATATCCATAAGAAACCTTGTCCGCTTCGAGCTCCTCTCTTGCATATTTTGCTTCATAAGTTTTTTTAATTCTATTCTCATTCCCGTTGTCAATATTCCCACGAGTGTTATTAAACGCATTCAAAACAATTTGAATCATATTGTATCTTTTTCCAAACTGATATTTTTCAATATTTTTTATTGAAGAAATCGCTTCTTCTTTAGAAAGTCCAATTAATCTAGTCACACTTCTAAACGAAAATTTTAATTTTTCAAGTTCTGAAAATATTTGTGGGACGACTTCGCTTGAAAATAATTTTATACTCACAACTTTTGTATACGAATCGTTTGCTTTAATTGCACCATTTTCAATTTTCATCTGTGAACAGCTTAACCATTCATCAATTGGAAAACTTAACGGTGGAACTTTCAAATTAACTAATGGCAAATTTGGATTTATCGTTCTGTATAAAAAATTTAACAATTCACTATTTTCCAAAACTTTAATGTCTAAAACTGCATACTCAAGCCTAAATAAAATATCTTCCAATTTTCTGTTAAATTCTTTAATCAAATTATCAAATTGTTTCAAATAATCTTTTTTCTTAAAAATTCCTTCGTTAAACAAAAATTCATCAATATTTTTTTCTTTTGTGTAATCATACAAATATGAAATTGTCAAATAATGACGAATTTTATAAAATTTTTTCTTTTTAAAAAGCTCACTTCGCATTTTATGACCAATAATCGTAGGAATTGGAGAAAAATCACTTATTTTTTCTTCTTCTCTTTTTATTGGGATTTTTTGCGTTTCATAGTGAAAAATAACTCCGCTATCGACTTCCTTCAATGTTTCATTCAAATTTTCTAAAATTTTATCAATATCATCAACATAGTCCAAATCTTTATTAATAATTTCAAAAATTCTGGCAAATCCTCCATTTTTCAGTAAAAGTGTATTTTTATCAATCATTCTTCTATACGGAATATAAAAATTCACGCTGTCATTAGTTGCAGTCAATTTAAATTTGTCATTAAAATTTTCAGAAACAAAAAAATTTCTTTTTTTATTTTTATCTTTCATTTTTCCCCTTTCAAAAATTTTTTAAAAAAAATACTTTATATTTTAAAATACAAATTATTCATCTTCTAAATTTTGATTTATTTTTTCAATATTCACCGCTTCTCCTTCTGGAACTTCGCTAAATTCACTACTTTTCAATTTTTCATTATATTTTCTCAAATCATTTTCGTATTGAGCAATCGCATTTTCATATTCTTTTTTTCTATAATTTTCTTCCTCAACTTCTTTTAAATATTTGTGCCATCTCGAAAAATAATAAAATTCCCTCACATTTTTATGTTTTCGTAACTGAATTTTTAAAAAATCACTATTTTCATAAATTTTATTTTCATCATTTGAATTATCAATCGAATTATCAATAATTTCTATTTTTGATTTTTCATTTTGATTGCAAAAAACAAAACTTGAAAAAATTAAAAATAAAAATATTTTCTTCATAAAATTTTCCCCCTTCGTAAAAATATTTTAATTTATTTTAGTTTTTAGAATTATTTTTAAATATATTTTTAAAATTAATATTATTTATCAAATCATCAACTTCATATATTTCTTCTTTATCATTAATTTTAATATTACTTTTTTTACTTTTTGAAAAAGATAGTTTTCTTTCTTTTTTATCTTTTTTATTTTCTTTTTTTAAAAAATCTTCTTTTTGAATTTTGTTATAAATTTCAATATATTTTTTTATTCCTTTACTATTTTTTATATAATTTTCTCTACTTCTCTTATATTCTTCCAGCTCTTTCTTATCAAGTTTTTCAATATTTTGTTCCAATATTTTTATTTCGTTATAAATTTTTTTTACATTTTTTTTCATATTTTTTAGCGCAACTTTGTAAGGAATGTAGTTATACGAATAATCTTTATATTTTTTTTGCTGTTCTTCAGAAAGTTTTATATATTGTTTTTCTTTATCATAACAACTTTCTGTGTAAATATATGGAATCTTTGTCAAATCACTGTACTCTTTTTCCTCAAAATAGACAATTTTATCGCTTTTTATTGGATTTCTTCCAGCAAGTTTAACTATTATCTTATCACTCGGAAATCTTCCAACTTCATCTGGCGTAAGTAAATCTTTTCCCAGAAATTGCTGACTTTCAGATTTTATAATCGTTCCAATTGTCTTATTTGACTGAGTAAACTGCTCCACCGTTTCTTTACCCAAAAGTTTTGAAACATAATTTGAAGTAGTTTCATCATTTGAAGTATAAAAAACTTGTGTCTGGCAATTTGACAAAAAACCATTTTCCTTTCCATAAATTTTAAATAACTGATCCAGCGACTGGAGAATTAACATCATTTTCATCCCATAACCAGCTACATACCCAATTCCCTTTTCCAAAATTTCCAACTTTCCAATTGCTGGAAATTCATCTAAAAGCAAAAGCATTCTCCATTTATGTCCTTTTTTATTGATATAATCTATTTCTGGAGTAAGAATATTTACCATTTGCAGCAAAAGTATTTTTATTAATGGCGAAAGCGAAGTTATATCAGCAGGTGGTACAACTAAATAAAGTGATACTGGCTTTTTGTAATTCATTAAGTCAAAAATTCTAAAATCGCTGTGATCTGTATTCTCTTTTACAACTGGAATTTCAAAAATCGAAAGTTTAACTTTTGCTGAGCCAATTACAGAACCTAAAGTCTGCTCTGGCAAATTTCCTTTTTCCATAAGGTATCTTGCTGCTTTTGGATGTCTTCCTCCTCTAATTATTTCAGCATCATTCGGATACATTTGAAATAATTTATTTCTGACATATTCTTTAATTTCTTCATCTTTTCCAAATTTTTCTATCATATCTTCTTCCTGCGCCTTTTGTAAAATTATTTCTTTTATTGGTGCCGTGTAATTTGGATCTGTTATAAAATCGACCACATCTGCCATACTTGCACTAGATACTGGCTTTTTTTCGCCATTTTCAAAAAGAAATTTTGGATTTTGCAAAAATTTTTTATACATCACATAAAAAATCATTCCAATTAACAAATCTGCCGCCGAATTATTCCAATAAGGATCTTTTCCTCCGCCGCTGTCATCTTGCATAATTATATCGACAATAAGTCTCACATCTTCCATTTCGTATTCAGTCAAAAATCTGACTTCTCCAAGCGGATTATATCCACACGAATTTTTTGATTTTGGAGCAAATCTTAAAATTAAATTATCAAATTTTTCTTTTCTAGCACCTGAAGTAAGCTGATAATTCTCCCCTTTAATATCAAGTACGACAACACTTTCATTCCAAGAATCAATAAGTGTCGGAATTATAATAGAAACTCCTTTTCCTGTTCGAGTTGGCGCTGTAACACAAATATGAGTTTTATTATTATCTCGCAAAGTTATTCCATTAAATCTTCCCAAAACCACACCTTTATCAGATTTTAAGCTCACACCAAAATATTTATCTTTTCCTGGTTTAAAGTCAATTTCTTCAATACCACCCCATTTTGCTGAACCATGTGAATCATTTTTTCTTTTTTTATTTTTTAAAATAAAGTAAAAAATTAAAATTACTAAATTAAACATTATGAGATAAAAAATTGCAAAGGCTTTTGCTTTTAAAAAAAATGGACTCTGGGAAATATAAATTGTTTTCCCATGATAATTTATTTTTTTTCCAGCAAGTGCAAAAGTTCCGAAAAATTTGAGATTCGTTTTTTGAGACAAAATTTTATAAATATAAAAAAATTTTTTTTAAATATCAAATTAAAAAATAAAATATATGCTAAAATATTTAAGAAAAAATATGTTACAAAACTAATTATAACTTTTAAATTAATTTTATTTTTTTTCATCTTTTTTTATCCCCCTTTCGCACATTCTAAAGATATTTTTTCAACTATTTCAAAAAAAGAATCTATGTTATGAAAATCATAAATATTTATTCCTGTATTCATAATCAAAAATTTAATAAATAAATTTTTTTCATATTTAAAATTATTTCTTTTCAAAAATTCATAAAAAATTTTTTTTACATCTTTTTTCAAAAAAATATTTTCGCTTCCAACAAAAAATTTTCCACTAAATTTTTTAACTAATTTAAAAATAATTTCTTTTTTCAAATTTTCACTTCCAATTCCAATTTCAATTCCATTTTGAACGGTTGATTTTGAAATAATATTTTTTTTATTTTTCAAAAGTTTATCCAAAATCATGCTGTATAGAATATCGCTATCCAAATAAAAAATCAAAAGTAAATTATTTTTCAAAAGTTTTTCATTTTTTTCTTCAATTGGAAAAGATAAAAAATCAGGAATTTCAATATCATAATAATTCAAAATATTTTTTTCTTCGTAAAAACTTTCAATTTGAAATTTTATATTCAAAAAATAAAAATTTTTTTCAAAATTTATTTTAAAATTTAAAATTCTAAAATTCGTTATGTTTTCCCAAAGAAATTCACAGTTTTGAGAAAATTCATAATTTTTATACAACGAATCATCAAAAACAAGATTTAAAGTTTTATTTCCATTCATTTCTTCAAAAATTTTATCAATTTCAAATTCATAAATTTCAATTTTTTCAAAAGTTTTTTTTGCAATTTTTTTTAACTTGAAATTTTTTCTCATTTCAAAAATCAACTCTTTAAAAATAATATTAAAATCTTCATTTTCATAATAATCAAAATCCCAATTTTTTATTTTTTCTTTTTCAAAATTCAAAATCTCAAATAATTCAATTTCAAATTTTTCCCACAAAATATATTTTAGAAGTTCCCAATTTTCTTCAAAAGTAATTTTATGAACATAATTTTTATTGCAAAATTTTTCAAAACTTACAAATTTTTGTAATTTCCCATTTTCAATTCCATCTTTTATTCCAACCAAAAGAATATGTTTTTCATCAATAATTTCATATTTATATAAAAAGCCAAAAGAATATTTTTCAGATTTTTTCGTTTCACAACTATTTATTAAATTTAGCAAATTTTTTATTATATTTTCCAAAATTTTCTCCTACTGCGAATTTTGATTTTCCATCGGTTCTATTTCTATATTTTGAGTTCTAGGATTTTGGTTAAATTTTAAAGAGTTCCCATTATTTTGTTGAATCGGAATTGGATTTTGCAAAATATTTTGACTCACATTTCCAAATTCCACATCTTTTATTATAAGTCCCAATGGATTTAATCTGACCATCGCATTTGAATTAACTGCAACTTTATCCAAAAAAGCTACCATTGTATACTTAGTTTCTTTTTCAGGTGTCCCATTTTGCGAATAAGTCGTTTCCTTAAAATTGACTTGATATTTGTCCTTGTCTATTTTAACAAAACTCTCAATTTCAACAGAAATTGATTTTTGCATTCTCAAAACTTCATTTGTGTTAGTTTTATTAGCAATAAAATCTTCAATTTTTGCTTTTGCCAAATTATTTACAAATGCCATTTTTTCTTTTGTCTGTCCTTTATAAAATTCGCTATCCCTGTAAACAGTTCTTATTTTTTTTACAAAATCAACCAAAAAATATTCAACTAATTTTTCATCAACATTTTGATTATCAGAATTTTTAGTATTCAAGATTTGCCCATTGACGGAATTTTCTTTATCAACTCTTATAACATAAGGAATATAAGGATTTTTTACACTTCTATAAATTAATCCTAGAAGTGTTGCAAAATTTGTCAAAGTTAAACAAATTATTATAAAATGTAATATTTTCAAATATTTTTGAATTTTTACAGTTGAATGATACATCATTTCAACAGATGTCTTCATACCTTTGGAATTATTTAAATTTCCAAATTCATATTTCTCACTAATTTTTTTTATTTCTTTTATATTCACAATTTTCCCCTTTACTTAAAAAATTCAATTAATTAAATCTTCCAAAATATACTTTTTATTTTTATAGTCATAGCCTTTTACTCTCATTATTTCACTTATATAATTACTGCTATCCATTTTTTTCTTTACAGTAATCACAATATTTACAGCTTGTATTATTTCTTCAATTTGTGGAACAGAAGTTATCGAGAGCATATACTGCTCCATCTTTTTTAATGCAGATTGACTGTCGTCAGCATGAATTGTGTTAAATCCTCCTTTCGCACCAGAATTCCAAATTTTTAGCAAAATATCAACTTCTTCTCCAGTTCTTGATTCCCCAACAATAACAGTATCTCCATTAAGCCGCATTGAAGTTTTCAATAAATCAGCAAGTTTCACATATTTTGAAGTTGTAAGTTCCACTTTATTGTCACAGTCGCATATAATTTCAGGCGTATCTTCAATTATAATTATTCGCTTTTTTGTCCCTCTTAATTCATTGATACAAGCATTTGCAAGAGTAGTTTTTCCAGTTCCAACTCCTCCAGCAATTAAAATATTTGCTCCATTATGTATTTCTTCCACAAGTTTTTTTCTATATTCTTCCAAAAGTTTTCCAGTATTTACATAATCAGTCAGCGGAAAAATTTTAGACGGTCTTTTTCGCAGTGAAAAAACAGGCTGACCTTTTACAATATCACCCATTAGACACTCAATTCTTTCACCAGTTGGAAGATTTGTCGATAAAATTGGCTCTTCTTCAGAAATTATGGCATGATTATAATCAGCAATTAACTTTATCATATTTTCCGCCCGATCTGTCTCCAAAATTATATCTGTCTTAAATTTCCCCTTTCCAAACATATCCACTCTTATAAATCCATCTTGATTTAAATTAATTTCATTGATGTTTTTATCTTTTAAAAGCGTCATAATCTCTTTTCCAAATTGTGAAAATATAACTTCGCTGTCTTCTCTAACTTTAATAATTTGTTTATATCTATATGGCAATTTTGAAAAAATTGAATCATAAGTTGTAATATAACTCAAATCTTCAAGTCCAATATTGTCAGGATTTTTTTCCAAAACTTCCATTTTAGTCTTTTTATTTTCTTTTTCAATTTCTTTGAAAAAAACTTTTATCTCTTCCATTTATTTTTTTCTCCCTTTTTTCTCCTCTTTTTTTATTATAGATTTTCTTTAATTATAAAACCAAATTAAAATTAATATTTGCTCCAAAAATCAAAAAAATAAAATCTCCAATCGCCCAAGTCAATCCAATAATAAATGCTGCTTGAATAAATTTCATAAAAATGGCTGCTAAATCTGGTGGCTTTCCAGAAGAAAAAATTTCTGGAATAATTCCTAAAATTGCGACAATTAACATAACTCCAGTTATTGTCCATTGCAAAAATTCAATAAATCCAAACAATATTCCATTTACATCTTGCGTCACTTCCGAAGCAGTTTTATCTATTTCGCCTGCAAAAACTGGAAATATTAATATTATAAATATTATAATTATAAATATTTTTTTACTTTTCATATTTTTCTCCTGATTATTAATCTTTTTTTAATTATAACTTTATAATCTTTTTTTGTCAAGAACAAATTAATTAAAAATTAAATATTTTGAAAACATATAAATTTTATCTTGACTTTTTTTAAAAATAATATTAAAATAAATAAAAAAAGGGGGAGAACAATGAAAAAAATAATTTTTGTTTTTTTTATAACAACCGTTTTATCTTTTACAAACGGCTTGCGATTTATGATGGAAAAAGATAAGATTGATAATTTAAATTTAAAAAATTCTCAATCTGAAAAAGAAATTTCTGAAATTGGAGATGTTGGTATAAAATCTCTTGAAACGAATTTAAATACAGATATAAAATTGATTAACAATCAAAAAAATAAAAAAACTTTATTAAACAATTTGCTCAACAAAATAGTAAAAGAATCGAATACTTACTTGGGAACGCCGTATTTATGGGGTGGGACCACAAGAAATGGAATTGACTGTTCGGCTTTTGTAAAAAATGTTTATTTATCGATAGGAATTAAACTTCCAAGAGTTTCACAAAATCAAGCAAAAGTTGGAAAAACTATTACGCTAGACAAGATAAGAAAAGGCGATTTGATTTTTTTTGAAACAGATAAAAATCGTCCAAATACAGTTTCACATGTGGGAATCTATTTAGGAAGCGGAAATTTAATTCACGCTTCCAGTAAAAATAAAAAAGTTGTCATCGTTCCACTTAATCAAGGATATTTTTTATCAAAAATCGTTATAATAAAAAGGATTGTAGATGTTTTATAAAGATAAAAATAAAACAATAGATAAAATGTTTGAATATTTAAAAGATAGTTTTTTTGATAACGAATTATTATTATTTTATGATTTTAACGACTTAAACTTAAATTACAATTTTGAAACAAAAAAATATTTGAATGAAAATTTTATTTTTCAAAATATAAATAAAATATTTTTACAGAATAAAATTTCTGAAATAAAAAATTTTGAGAAAAAATTTAATTTTTTAGAATTTGAAAACTTTAAACAAATTTTTGAACATAATTTTGAAAAAGATTTAAAAAAAGAGGTTAAAAATAATTTAAAAAATAACTTAATTAATGAATTTAGCGATTTTGACAATTTATTTAAAAAGAAAAATATTTTAAAATTATCTTTAAAATATTCCATTGATTCAATAAATAAAATAAAATTTTATAATTTTTTTGAATTAAATATTTTAGAGAATGAAAATTTTGAAAATTTAAAAATATATAAAAAAGAAAAAAAGATTTTTGAATATGAATACTCTTTTTATATTTTTAATTTGAAAAACAATTTTTTGAATTTAAAAATTTGGCTTAAAGAAAGACAAAAAAATATAAATTCTATAAATTTAAAAAATCAAAAAATTTTAGATGAAAACTTTAAAAATATTTCGGATAATTTTATTAAATTGAATTTTCTTTGTGAAACAAAAAAAAATAAAGTTGACATTGAAAATATGGAAATAATTAGTCAATTTCCAAGATATTTAAATGAATAACTATATAAAAAAATAACTCTAATAATTTCATTTTGAGTTATTTTTTATTTTTAAAAATTTTTTAAATTATAAATTTTTTTATTTTATTAAATAGCATTTTAGATTCTCCAAAAATTTCTGTCCCCTTCAATCCAAATACTTTTCCAGAATAAATTGATTTTCCAATTTCTCTTATTTTTGTTAAAAGCAAAACTGCGATATAAAGAGTCAAAATCAACTCAAATAATTTTGATATGCTGCTAATTCCACTTTTTTCAATTTTATCAGTTAGTGAAAAACTAATTCCAGCTAATAAAAACATTACAATGACATTCGTCATCGCATAAATTACCGCTCCGATTACCCCAGTTCCAATATTTTTTGTGATCTGCAAAACTGAAAATATAATGATACACATCGAAAAACAGCCAATTACTAAATAATCAATTAAAATTGACATTATTTCAACGGCTGCCTTAAAAATAAAATATAAAAATAAAATTCCAGAAAATAACAAAATTAACGGCATTATATTATTGACAACCCCTTGAATATTAAACATCATTTTTATTCCTTGCACCATAATTGAAAATGGAACATCAAATAATTTTGTTAAATAATTTGGCAAATTTTTCATGTTAAAATTTTGTCCTGATAATATTCCACCAATTTTCATTGAAAAATTAAATAATGCTCCTGTATAAAAATTCCAAAAAAAACTGTTTGCCAAAAATAAAAAAATAATACCAATAACTGCAATTTTAGGAACCATATTTTTTAAAATTTGAATTATTATAATTGAATTTATATCTTCAATTTCTAAAACACCTTTAAGAATTCCAATTAAAATTTCAGTAGTTCCCATAAGCAAAAGAAAAGTTGCCAAAATATTTGAAAGTGTCCGTCCAACATTGTCAGTAATATTTCCAACTACTTTAAATAAATTTATAATTATTTTACTTCGCATATCTTTCGTATCTTCCATTTTTCCAATTGGAGATTTTTCATAATTTAAATTTTTTATATAACCATTATTTCCATTGCTTATATTTTTAATTTCTCTCGTTTCATTTGCCATAAATGCTGCTACAGCAATAATTTCCCAATATTTTAACTCTATTTTATCCCACATAATCGGCTTTGTGCCAATATCATTCTCATAATTTAAATTTGAAGAGTTTATTGCATTAACCGCCATTCCGATGTTATATGCTGAAATTCCAGTTGCAGCAGTCGACAAAATTGCACCAAAATTAAAAATAGCTTCTTCATCAAAATTTTGATTTTGAAAATTATTTCTTTCAAGACTTTGAATTTCTCCAAAAGTATTTATAACTGCAAAAAAAATTCCAATAGTTAAAATTAACAATGTCATCTTTTTTATTTTCATTTTTTATTTTTTCCCTTCTTCTCACTTTTTCTCTGATCTTTTTTCAAATAAATTATTTTTATTCTTTACTTTTATTTTTAAATCTTTATTTTTTCTCTTCTTATCACTTTTTCTCTAATTTTTTTAGATAAACTATTTTTATTCTTTACTTTTATTTTTAAATCTTTATTTTGTTCCCTTCTTATCATTTTTTCTCTAATTTTTTTTAGATAAATTATTTTTATTTTTTACTTTTATTTCTAAATCTTTATTTTTTTCGTTTTTTTTATCTTTTTCATTAAATTTCAAATTTTCTTCTTTTTCTTTTTTGCTTTCTTTCTCTTTTCCGATTCCTGCTCCGTCCAAAATTGAATTTACAACATTACTTATATTCCACATAATTTTTTGTAAAACTAAAATAATGACTGAAAAAGCTGCAATTCCGTCAATACTGCTCGAAATTGATATTATATTTAAAATTTGATAAATAATTCCAATTATTGCAACTGAAATAAATAATGTAATTGCTTGTTTTATAATTAATTTTATTCCTTCAAATCCAATTTTTTTTGTCAAATCCAAAGTTAAAAAAATTAAATATATTGTTGATACTGAAGAGAGTATTAAAGCTGTAAAAATATTTCCCACAAATTTTGATAAAATTCTGCTTATTATCCACATACAAAAAATTAATATCATTATTTTTATAATCATTTCAAAAATTCCAGATAAAGTCATTTTTTGTAAAATATCTTTTAAAATTTCAAATGGCTTTGTCAAAAATATTTTTGAAATTTTTCCAGGCGTTGTATTCAAAAAACTTGTATCTCCAAAAAATAAAATTCCAAATTTATAAAACATCAAAAAAATACTTTCGACAAAATATGTCAAAAAAGTTCCAGAAAATATTTTATTTTTATAAAATTGATTTTTTCCAAAACCAAATTTTAATGAATAATGAACTGGTGTAACAAGCATAAAAGAAATAAAAAGATTTATTACAAAAGTTGGAACTATCATTTTAAATATTCCATAAATATCAATTTGTCCAACATTTTTTAAAATTATTTGCAAAATATTTATAATCATGAAAAAAAGTAAAATATATCCAAAAATTTGACTTATTTTAAATGAAATTCCACGATACAAAATAATTCCACCAAAATAAATCGAATCTATAAAATTTGAAATTATATCATTTCCTCTTAATGTATATTCTTTAAATATTTTACTAAAAGTATCAGATTCAAAATTTGCGAATAATGTTGAATTTACTAAAAATATTAATGCTAAAATAAATCTTTTTCCAAAAAATTTTTTTATTTTCATAATTTCCCCTTTTAAAAACTTTCCGCTAAACTTTGTGCCACACCATAAATAATATTTTGTAAAAAACTTATACATAAAAATATTTTTACCATATTTACTAAATTAAAAGGCGTAATAATAACTCCATTTTTTATCACAGCTTCTCCCAAATTTTGAATTGCCATCGAAAGTAAAATTATGATTGCAAAATTTACAAGATATTGCAAAAATCCACTTATTATTATTTCCAAAGTATTAAGTGCTTTATCTCTTGTAATTTCATGCATTGCAAAAATCATATAAAATAGTCCAACTGAAGTTGAAATTATAAATGAAAGTGTACTAAAAAACATATTTAAAACTATTTTAAAAAGTGTCAAAATCGTCATAAGTCCCATGCCAACTGTAAGCGGACGGAAAAATACAGTTTGCACAATCATTCTTGAAATAGAAAATAACATTCCAAGTGTATTTAGCGAATTTTGGGCAACTTCTTCAGGACTTGTAAACCACTGTAAAATCGTTTTCCAAATTGTCCCAAAAAATCCAAATAGTCCTCCAATTGCATCAGGTTGAGCTAAAATCCCATTTCCAAAACTTGCCACAATTAAAGGAATTCCTTTTCTAAAAATGTGAGCGGCTAAATCAGCATAAGTCAAATATTTTCCATTTTTCATAATAATATTACTTGCTTTTATAAAGTCACTGTAAATATAAGTCGGCAATTTAAATAAAAAAACTGGCACAATAATTTCTTTCATAATTGCTGGATACATTGCAACAAATATAAAATATGGAGATTTTAAACTAACTTCAACCAAAATATTTTTTACAATTTCTTCAATTGAACCACTAAATCCATTTTTTAAAATTTTCCACAAAATATTTATAACAAGCAAAAAAATCATAATGGACATAATTATTCTAGAAAGTTCAACTTCGCCATTATTTAAAATCGAAAAAAAATCTGTCGTACCAAATGAAATTTTATTCTTAATTAAACCCAAACCAATTTTTCCTAAACTATATTCATTTAAAATTTCAACTTTAATTTTTTTATGCAAAAAAATTTTCAAAATTATTTTTATAAATCTAAAAAAATTTATAGTACAAAACAATTATTTCTCCTTTCTTTTATTTTTTTATTTTAAAATTTTATTTTTTTTATTTCTTAATTTCTTAATTCATCTATTAATCTATATCTATTTATCTATTTATTTCTTTCGCTTTTTCATGAATAATTTTTGATGTATTCATTTCTAAATTTTTCAATTTTTCAATCTTTTTTTCAATTTGAACTTGATTTTTTGAAATATTTTTCAAAAATTCTTTTCTAAAATTATCAATTTCCGCATCAGAAATATTTAAATTTTGTTCTCTAAATATTTTTTTTATTTCTTCATTTGAAGTATTTGCAAATTTTTGAATATTTTCTTCATAAGAATTCTCTTTTTCTTCAGGTTCTTCCACAAACGATTTCATTTTTTCAAAATCTTTTTCCTGATTTTTCAAAATAATATTTTTATATTCAGGATTTCTTTTTTCTCCAAAAATTAGAGTTTTTGAAAAATTTAAATTAATTAATAAAATTGTAAAATAAATAATTAACGCTAAAATTCCTATAAAAATATATTTTTTAGGAAGTTTTACTCCTTTTATAATAATTTCATCTTCCAGCGACAAGACAAAATCAACAATTTTTTTATTCATTGCTTTTTTCCTTTTTTTATTTTTTATTTTTTTATATTTTATTTATTTTCGTTATTTTCTTTACTTTCTCCTAATTTTTTAAACTTTAAATATAATAATTTTTCAAAAAATGTTTTAAAATCTTTTCGCTCAATTTCAACTATTTCAAATTCTGCCATTTCATAAATCAAACTTTTTAATTCCGTTTCTGGTAAAAAATTAAGTGGAATTTTATTTAAAACTGAAATCGGATTTCTCAAAAGAACGATTGCCTTTTTTTGAAAGTCAAAAAATTTATTTGAATTTATTTCTTTTATTATAAAATCTTGATTTTTTAATGTCACATCAAAATATTCTTTTATTTCTTCAAAATTATTTTTTCCACGAATATATTTTATCTCATAATTTTTTTCTCTTTCAAAAAAATAAAAATTTTTCTTTTTTATTTTTATAAATATTCTATTTTCTCCATCTAACACAACTCCCAAATAATTTTCCACAACAAATTTTTTCCCATAATTTCCAAATCCTAATTTTTTTATTAAAAATAAAATAACAACTAAAAAAATTAATGTAATAAAGTTTAAAAACATAATCCCCACCCTTTTCTAAAAAATATTTTTAATTTTTTTCGTAAGCGAACCATTTTCTTCATTTTCCAAATAAAAATTTTCAGTTTTAAAATATTGTCCATCTAAATAAATATCAAATTTAGAATTTTTTACTCTAAAATTTTTTATTTCAACTTTTTTTCCAAAAGATTTTTTTTCGCCATAAAAAATAATTTTTTCAAATCCATTCATCAATTTTAAAAACTCAAAATAATTTTTAAAAAATAAACTTTGCACAAAAATTTCATTTTTTGTGTTTATATTCAAAAAAATATATTTTATATTTTCTTCTAAAATTCTATGATATTTAAAAAAATTAGAAAATTCATCTAAATTTTTTTCGCTCAACTCAAACGGATTCTTTTTATTAATTTTAAAATTTTTTTTATATTTATATTCCAAATATTCTTTATATAAAACTTCTTTTTCTTCTTTTTTTTCAAAATTTTTTTCACTATTCAAAAAAATTATTTTTCTTTTAAAATTTTTCCCCATAAAAAATTTATATTCATCTTGCAGAATATCAAAATCTGAAACTCTAAAAATTACCCCATCCAAAAATAAATTCACACAACTAATTTCATCAAAAAAAACGACCGTCACAAATCTCTCAAAATTTTTATTTCCAAATTTTTGTGAAAATGGAACAACAAAATTGAATTTTTTCAAAAGTAAAAAATAAACTTTGATAAAAATAAATTCTCTGTCAAAATAAAATTTTTTATTTTTTAAATTTTTATTTTTATATTCCTCAACAACGCTATAAATATCATTCAAAAAAATTCCCACAACTTTTTGATTCTTAAAATTTTTATTTTTTTTCAAATTTTTTATTTTAAAATTAAAAGAAAAACTTTTATTTCTTTTCTCAAGTTCAAATTTTTTTCTTCACATAATCTTTTTATCTTTTTTTTATTTTTATTTTTTCTTTTTCTTTAAATTTTTCTTTATTTAAAAATTTTTTTCTTTTTTTTTCTAAAATTTTTTCAAACTCAATTTCAATTTGTGCTTTTTGAAAATCCGTTATTTTTTTTATCAGCTCAAAATCATTAAATTTTACACTCTTTTTTTTAACCGTTCCATCTTCACAAGAAACTCCCACAACAAATTCTTTAAGTTCATCAATCAAATTTTTAAAGACAACACTTTTTGCAATTTCAAAAAAATTAATTTTTTTTGTATTTATATTATAAAATTCAAAATTTACAAAATAAAATTTAATTCCATTTTCTATAATCAAATTTTTTTTTATAATTTTTTCAAAATTTTGAAATAACAATTCTTTAAATATTTTCTCTTGCGAAAAATTTTTTTCATAAAAAATATCTTTTTGATTTTTAAATAAATTTTCAGGAATCAAAATTAATTTTTTTCTCACATCAAAAAATATTCTAGCTTTATAAAATCTTTTTGCCAATTCATAAAAATTTTTTTCTTTTTTATTTTTTTCAAAATCAAAATTTAATTTCAAATTTTTTAAAATCGAGATTTCTGCCAAAAATTTTTCTCTTTTTAAAACTTTTTTCCCATTTTCAAAATAAATTTTTTCATATTCAAAATTTTCTTTTATAAAATTAAAAATTTTCATAAAAATATAAATTTCGATAATTTTATTTTTTTTTATTTTATTTTTAAAATTTTCTTTTTTCTCAAAATTTTCTCTTATTTCTTTATCAGTTTCTTCATCAATTTCTTCCAAATATTCAAATTCTTCATATCTTTTTTTATAAATCAAAAATAATTTTTCAAAAATTTTTTCTGAAATTTCCAAATAATATTCATCCAACTTTTCATCGACAACTTCCAAATTCAAATTTTCATACCCAAAATAATTAAAAAAATCTAAAACACCCAATTTATAGTCCACATTTCTATTATCTTTTTTATTTTTTAAAAAACAATCTCTATCTTTTATTGTCATCTCAAAAATAATTTTTTTTCTCTTTTGAATTTTTGAAATTTTCTCCAAAAAAAATTCATTAATTTCATTTTGTTTTTCAAAATCATTCGTCCCATAAATAATTTTAGGATTAAAAACTAAATTTTCTTTTCCAAATGAATCTTCTTTTATTTTATAATTCAAAATATTTTTTACATCATTAAAATAAATACTCACATTCCAAAGTTTTTCAATATTTTTAAAACAAATTTTATAATTTTCTTTCATTTTTCTAGTTTTCCTCTTTTTCCTTTCAAAACTTTAAAATTTTTTATTAAATTTTTTTATTTTAATTTTAAAAATATTTTATTATTTTTTCCAATTTTTTTTCATCAATCAAAAGTTTCATCTCAAATTTAAAATTCTTTTTTTTAAGAATTCCAAAATATCTTGAATCAAACGAAGTCGGTGTATCTCCCATAACAAAAAATTCATCTTTTCTTAAAACATAACTTTCTTCTTTTTTTATATTTTTATTTTCGTTTTTATTTTCATTCAATCCTTTTATCTTAAAAATTTCCCCCTTTTTTTCCCCATTGATAAAAATCCCGCCATTTCTATTTTCTATTTTATCCCCACAAACTCCTACAATTCTTTTAATCAAATAAATTTTTTTCATTTTATTTTTATTCGGAAAATTTTCCAAATATTTCAAATACTTTTTGTCAAGTTCAAACAAAACCAAATTATTTTTTTTATATTTTGGAAAAAATTTTTTAAAATAAATTCCCTTTGTAAGGCTATTTGTCACATTGTAAGTAAATCTTGAGAAAATAAAAATTATACTAAAAAAAATAAATATAATAACTAAAAAAATATTCTTTTTGAAAAAATTCAGCATATTCATTTTAACTCCTTTTTAATTTTAATTTATTATACCATTAATTTAAAATTAAAACAAGATTTATTTTTAAATTTTTAAAAAATATTGAAAAAATAATAATTTAAAATAATATTTAAATTTTTAAAAAATATTGAAAAAATAATAATTTAAAATAATATTTAAATTTTTAAAAAAAATATTTGACAAATTTATAAATTAAATGTATAATGTAACCAAGAAATATTTGTAATTATTTCAATTTAAAAATAATAATCATTTATAGTTAAATAATAAAATCAATTGTCAGAAAATTTCTCTACTTTTCATTAACCGATTTTTATCTTTCGGCTTAATGTAAATTAATTTCTCTAAAATAAAATTTTTAATTTGATTTATTTAACTATAAATTTAAAAATTAAAACTTAGGAGGAATAAATATGTCATTAATTGGAAAAAAAGTTGATAATTTTACAGTTCAAGGTTATCAAAACGAAACTTTCAGAGAAGTAAACTTTGAAAAAGATATTTTGGGAAAATGGAGCATTTTTATGTTCTATCCAGCAGATTTCACATTTGTTTGCCCAACAGAATTAGAAGATTTGGAAGATCACCACAAAGAATTAAATGATTTGGGATTTGAAGTTTATTCAGTAAGTACTGATACTCACTTCACTCACAAAGCTTGGCACGATCATTCAGAAGCAATTAGCAAAGTAACTTTCACAATGCTAGGAGATCCAAAAAAAGAATTAGTTAAAATCTTTGATGTTTTGGAAGAAGAATCAGGAATGGCTTTCAGAGGAACTTTCATTGTAAACCCTGAAGGAAAAATCGTTGCTTACGAAGTAAACGACGGTGGAATCGGAAGAGATGCTTCAGAATTAGTAAGAAGAGCAAAAGCGGCAAAATTTGTACATGACAATCCTGGATTAGTTTGCCCAGCTAAATGGAAAGAAGGAGAAAAAACATTAAAACCTGGATTAGATTTAGTAGGTAAAATTTAATTCATAAAAAAATTATCCACAATTTAAAAATATAAAATGATTTAAGGGAGTTTTTCTCCCTTATTTTGAATAAATAAAAAAAATAAAATAATAATAAAAATTAAATTAATTTAAAAGGAGTAAAAATGGCTTTATTAGATAAAAATATTGTAGAACAATTAAAGGGGTATTTTAATAATATAAATGGAAATATCGAAATGGTGTCTTTTTTGGACGACAGCGAAAAATCAAAAGAATTAGATAGTTTTCTAACAGAAGTTGACGCTATTTCAGACAAAGTTAATTACACAAAAAAAATTTTTGGAAGTGACGCTGATTTTGAAAAAATGCACAATATCACAAGACCAATTTCATTTACTTTATTAAAAGATGGAAAAAAATCTGGAATTAACTTTAACGGAATTCCTGGAGGACATGAATTTAACAGCTTCATTTTGGCGATACTTGGACTTGCTGGGATGGGTAAAAAATTGGGAGGAGAACAATTAATTAAAGTAGAATCTGTTACAAAACCTTTAAATATCGAAACTTATGTTTCTCTTTCTTGTACAAAATGTCCTGAAGTTATTCAAGCATTAAATATAATTTCTATGGCAAATGAAAATATTACAACTTCATTGATTGACGGAGGAGTTTTCACTGAAGAAGTTACTCAAAAAAATATTCAAGGTGTGCCAGTTGTTTATATCAATGGAGAAAAAGCTTCTGTTGGAGAAAAAACAATTGAAGAATTGATTGATATTGTTATAAATGCCTAATACCCTAAAATATTTTATATAATTTAAAAAGAAACTATTTCATAAAATTATCTTATGAGATAGTTTCTTTTTTTATAATTTATTACTTTTTCTAAACAAATCTTTTACCCTCAAATTATTTTTTCTCGCTTTTAAAACCCACGAAATCGATCCTTGTACAAAATACAAAATTCTTAGCCAATTTTGATTTATATAAATATTCTCATCGCTTTTTAAAGTTAAAATATTATCAGAAAATTTTTCTAATGCTCCACCTAAATTTTTCAGAGGTCCTTTCCCCAATTTACATTTTTTCAAATATGGCAACAATTCTCCTGCACCCACGCCAACTCCTTGTCCCCATTTTGCCTGAACTTTCTTGCACCAGTTCTTCATCTGCAAAATTGCCAAATGATTTTGTTTTCCTTCATAAAATCCATTATTAACCGCACAATAAATTTTACTTCCAGACTTTATAACTTTTTCCTTCTCAAATTCTACAAGTAATTTTAGTAAATTGGATGGAATTCCATCAACATATAAAGGAAAAAGAAATATTAAAACATCGCTATTGTAGATTTCATTTTTCATTTTATCATTTAACTTAAAAGAAATTGAATAATATTTTTTTATTTCATTTTCTTTAAGTAAAGACGAAAGATAGTTTCCTAATATTTCAGAATTACTTTTAACTGCTTTTGGACTTCCATTTATTAGAGTAATTTTCATATTCCATCATTCTCCCTGATCTTCTAAAAAAGAAACCTTAAAATTTTTTGTATTTAAATTCACACTATTAGCCTTTACTATTTCTTTAGCCGCTGTCTTTTCACTTTGTGTCAAATTTTCCCCATAAAAATATACATTTAAATCAAATCTCATTTTATTTCGTGCGACATGATGCATTTCCTTATTCTTAAATTTAAAAAATGGCAACAAATATGGAATTGTTCTATCCAGTACATTTTTTACAAATGGACTATAAGAACCATAGACACATTGACTTATAATCACAACTTTGTCTGCCTTTGAATATAATGTTGCTAAATTTTCATATCCATCCCTAATTTTACATCTCCCAGGAGTTTTAATCCAGCATTCAAAACACCCCATGCAACTTTTAATTTTATTATTATCACAAATTATAAATATATCTTCATCAGCTATTATTTTCTTTTGATTTATACTTTCTTTTATTTTATCTATAATTTTTTCTTTTTTTTCAATTTTCCACTTTAAATTTTTCAATTTTTCATTATCTAAATCATGTATAATCAATTCCATATTTCTCACCTTATTTAAGATTTAAACTCATATAGCATAACAACTTTAAAATTTCATTTTAATATTACTTTACTATACAAACTGATTTTATTATCTCTTCTATTTTTTCTTCCCAAATTTCAGAATATGTTATATCATTCATAATCATTATTGTTACTAATCCCTGTACTAATGCCCACATTGCTATAATTTTATCTTGTATAGCTTGATTTGGTACATCTGCTTTTTGAAGTACTTTAGTTGCCTCGCTTTTTAATATATTAAAAGCACTTTGATTACTATTTTCTATTTCTGAAAACTCTGATAATAAATCTATTTTTGTATTACTTCTTGAAATTATAAAATAATAATACTCATGATTTTCGCAAAAAAACATAACATATGTTTTTCCCAATTTTACCAATAAATTTTCGCTATTTTCATATTTTTTTCTCGTCTTAGCCAATTCCATTGCTAATATTTTCCAAATATAATCACTCATTGCTTCAAGCAAATCACTTTTTTTCTTAAAATATGTATAGGGAGCCGCATTACTTACTCCACACATTTTAGCTATTCTTCTTAAAGATAATTTTTCTTCCCCCACCTCATTTATCATTTCTATCCCCTTTTCAATCAATTCTTCTCTCAGATTTCCATGATGATAGCTCTTTTTAGATTTCTCCATTTTATTGACCTTTCATTTATCTTATCACTGTAAAGATTATACAATTTAATCTTAACATTGTCAAGTTTATTTTGAAAATTTTTTTTATTTTAACTTAAATTTTTTAAATATCTTTTGGCACATCATAAGCCTGATGGCAAATCGGACATTCCAAATATTCTTTCCTTGCACTTATCGGAAAAATTGGTATCCAAAACAAAGTAAACCAATCACGATATTCCACAAAATTCCAATCAGATGTATTGTTGCATCTTGAACAATGACAGTTTTCTAGTGTTCCTAAATTTTTAAACTTTCTTTTCGTTCCAAATATTAAAATCATTTTAGATACCTCACTTTCCAATTTTTGAGTAAAACTTCTCCCACTCCTATAAAAAAGTGGGAGACTTTATTAATCTTCTTTTTCAACTTCCAGCAATTTCAATCTCAAATCATCTTCAAGCACTTGTTCTTCAATTCCCGCAGGTGCTCCAGTCATCAAGTCTTGTCCCTTATTAGTTTTAGGGAACGGAATTACTTCTTTTATTGAGTCTTCCTTCAACATTGCCATAAGCCATCTATCAATTCCGTAAGCAAGTCCTCCATGTGGTGGAACTCCATATTTTAAGACTTCCAAGAAAAATCCAAATTTATCTTCCAATTCTTCTTGACCAAATCCTAATTTTTCAAAAACTTTTGCCTGTAAATCTTCATCGTGAATTCTGATACTTCCTCCACCGATTTCATAACCATTTAAGACAATATCGTATGAATCTGTCTTGATTTTTGCAAGTTCATTCGTATCAAGATACTTTCTATCTTCTTCTTTAATCGAAGTAAACGGATGGTGTTGTGCTTTATATCTATTTTCTTCTTCACTCCATTCAAACATAGGAAAATCAACTACCCATAAGAATTTAAACGCATTTTTGTCGATTAATTCTAACTCTTCTCCCAATTTCAATCTCAACGCTCCCAATCCATCATGCACAACTTTATATTTATCAGCCAAAATTAACGCAACTTCATTATTTTTAATTCCTAATTTTTCAATAATTTGTGTCAATTTTTCTTCTGAGAAGAATTTCGCAATTGGAGAATTTATTTCTCCATTTTCATTCATTTTAATATACGCCAAACCTTTTGCTTTAAAGTATGTTTTCACATAATCTTCCAAATCTTTTATATATTTTCTCGAGAATTTTTCCGCATTTGGTGCAACAATTGCTTTTACATTCCCACCATCTTTCAATGCATTTTCAAAAACGCCAAATCCACAATCAGCAGTTTCTTCTGACAAATCAATCAATTTCATATCAAATCTCAAATCTGGCTTATCTGAACCATAAAAATTCATCGCATCATCGTAGCTCATTCTTGGAAATTTTTCAGTAATTTCAATTTCTGTAACATCTTTAAATACTGTCTTTGTCAATTCTTCAGCCATTGAAATCACATCTTCTTGCTCAACAAACGACATTTCCACATCTAATTGAGTAAATTCAGGCTGTCTGTCCGCTCTCAAATCCTCATCTCTAAAACATTTTGCCAATTGATAATATTTGTCAATCCCAGAAACCATAAGTATTTGCTTAAACAATTGTGGTGATTGTGGCAATGCATAAAAATCACCTTTGTTAGTTCTACTTGGCACGATAAAATCCCTCGCTCCTTCAGGTGTTGCTTTTGCCAAAATCGGAGTATCGACATCTAAAAATCCATTTTCATTCATAAATTTTCTAATTGAAAACAACATATCGTTTCTTTTAATAATATTATTCAACATTTTCGGTCTTCTAATATCCAAATATCTATAAGTTAATCTCATATTTTCACTAAGATTCCCAGTTTCACTAATCTCAAACGGTAACTGTTTCGCACGGCTTAAAACCTCAATTTTTTTCGCTTCAATCTCAATATCCCCAGTAGGAATATTTTTATTTTTACTACTTCTCTCAGCCACAACTCCAGTAACCTTCAAAACCCATTCATTCTTATACTTTCTAGCTTCCTCAAAAAGTTCACTCCCAGAAACTTCCTCATTCAACAAAATTTGAGTAACCCCATATCTATCCCTCAAATCAATAAACACAAAGTGCCCCAAATCCCTAACTTTAGAAATCCATCCCGACAAAGTTACTTCTTCACCAATATTTTCCATTCTTAACTCATTTAATTTATAGTTTCTATACATTTTTTGTCCTTTCTTTATTTAATGATTTTATATTTTTTCTATAAAATTTAATACAATCTATTTTTTTTACAATTTATCTTATTTCATTTCATTCCAACTTTTTTCCACAACTTTTTGCATTTCTATCACATCTTTTGGCAATCCTTCAACAGTTATTTCATAAAGCTTGTCTTTCACAATAACACTATTTTTAATCATTGATTTTCCTTGAAAATCTGTCAATACAAACCGCATTCCTTTATGACCATTCAAAATTACTGGTTCTAGCGACATTTTATTTTCAGAGACTCCTGCTTTTTTATATTTATCATACACATTTTTTAACATTTTTTCTACTGCCTTTTCTGAATTCATATTTTTGTACTCTTTAGCTAAATCATATGACATAAGCGTGTAAATATCACCATTTCCTTTGCTTATTTGCATTGCATATACTGGTAATCTAACATCAGCAAATAATGTCCAACCTTCTGTTTTAGGATATTCGATAAAACCTACTTTTTCATTTCCAAATCTACCTTTTTCAAAATATTTCATCGAATCCATATATATTTTTCTCTTTTCAGTTTCAACTTTTTTAACTATCTCTTGTCCCTTTTCAGAATTCAAATCTAATAAACATCCAATATGTCCCGCAGGTTTATAACAATTTTCAGAATATAAACTTAATGCACTAATCAAAAGTAACGCTGTAAAAAAAATCTTTTTCATCTTAATACTCCTTTAAATTTCTTGTTTCAAAATCTCCAAAACTTCCTCAAAGCTATATTTTTCTTGCTCTCCAGTGCTAAACTTCTTAACCGTGAGCACATTTTCATCTCGTTCTTCTTCCCCTAAAATCAACACATATTCAGCATTTTCACGGTTTGCCTTTTTCATTTGTGCTCCAAAGCTTTTTGCATTGTAGTCAAAGTTTACTTTAATACCATTTTTTCTAAGTTCGTTTACTGTTTTCACAAAATATTCTTTTGTGTCATCAAAATAAATCACATAAATTTTTTTTTCTTCTTCAGAAATTATAGAATCATCCATTAACATTGCGATTCTTTCCATTCCAGCGGCAAATCCTATTCCAGGAACTTTCGCATTTCCTAATATTTCAAGCAATCTGTCGTATCGTCCACCCGCAAGAACTGTCGCCTGTGATCCCAATTTATTCGATTTGATTTCAAAAACCGTGTCTGAATAATAATCAAGCCCTCTAACCAATTTATCATTCACGACATAATTCACGCCCAACAATTCCAAATATTTTTTAGTGTCTTCAAAATATTTTTTACTTTCTTCATCTAAATAATCGTAAAGTTTTGGTGCATTTTTAAACTCTTCCTGATCGCCTTTATCCTTAGAATCCAAAGCTCTCAAAGGATTTTTCTTATATCTTTTTTGTGAATCCTCACTCAATTTATCAAGTCTTTCAAACATAAATTTTTTCAAATCTTCAATATATTTTTTTCTCGACTCAACATTTCCTAAGCTATTAATCTCCACAACTAAGCCAGTAATTCCAAGTTCTTCAAGAAAATCGCAACCCATTTTAATAATTTCTGCATCCAGATATGCACTTCTCACACCAAACATTTCCACTCCAGTTTGATGAAATTCTCTCATTCTCCCTTTTTGAGGTGCTTCGTATCTATACATTGGACCATTGTAAAACCATTTCACAATCGGAGAAGACTTATGAAATCCAGCTTCAAGATACGCTCTTACAACTCCCGCAGTCCCTTCTGGACGCATTGTAACATCTCTTTCTCCCTTATCTTTAAAATCGTACATTTCTTTAGAAACAACATCAGTCTCATCTCCAACTCCTCGTTTGAAAAGCTCCGTTTCTTCCAAAATCGGCGTAATTATCCGCTCAAATCCGTATTTTTCAAAAACTTTTTTTGAAATATTCACAATCGCATCATATTTTTTCACATCGTCAGAATATCTATCTTTCATTCCTTTTAAGGCGGTTATCATATTTTTTTCCTTTCTTAATTAATATCATCAATTTTATTTTATAGATTATTATACCACAATTGACTAAAGATTTTAAGATGTGGGATTTCATAATTAATCTTTTCATTCAACATCTTTATTTGTAAAATCACATCTAGTTAACTGCTCCATCACATGTTTTCTTATCATTTCTTCATCACTTTGTAATAATAATTCCGGTTTTTCTTTCGCCTTAGGAGTATTTATATCCCCTAAAGCAAAACAACATTTTCTCACTAATGCGAAATTATCATCCCAACGGTATTTTTCAAAATTTGAAATTGCTAGTTCATAAATGCAATCTATTGTAGAAGGTAATTCTAGTTGCTGGAGATAAAACACTATGTCTTCATGTTTTCCATGCCATTCTTCTTTTGTTAATTTGCATAAAATATCAACAAATTTTTCACTGTATAATTTGAACATGTAAATTGCTGAAATTAAAATATCTACGCTGTCTCCATTTTTTTCATTATATGCTTTTTCCAACTCTGTTTTTATATACTCTATTCTTTCATCATCGTTTTTTAAAAATTCCTTTTGTAATTGTTGAAAACTTATTTGTTTTTTATATTTTTTCCACATCAAATTTTCCAATTCTTCAAGACTATTTTTCTCCATTTTTTATTATTTCCTTTCTAAAACTAATTTCTTTAATATTTTGATTAAATATTTCCAGTCCTTTTCTTTATTAATATTAGTCAAATTAAAAATACTCCATCATTTTAAATTTTGATACAATGCAAAAATTGTCGTGATCTTTTTATAACTTACTCACTAATTTATTTTATTTTTCTCATCTTCAATCAAATCTCTTAAATCATTACTTCCTTCCTCATAAATTATTTTTGCAATAACTCTCAAAATTTTATAAAGTTTTCTCAAGCCATAAAATATTAAAATTGTCAAAAGAAAAGTTTGTGAAAATAATAATGAAAATAATAAATTTATGTTTTTGTTGATTTTATACAAACTTTTTTCTAAAAAAAGACTAAATACGATATTTCTTAGCAAATAAACTTGCACAGGAATATAAATTGCAGTTGCCATGCGGATTATTTTTAATATTGAAAGTACAAGTTTTCTTATTTCAAACGAATATTTTTTCTCTCTTTGCAAAATTTTATACATAATTTTTTCTTTTGTAATAAATTCCAGCTCAAAATATCTATCTTTTAAAGTCAAAAGCAACATAAAAATTACAGAAATTAAAAACATCACATAATTAATCTGCTTTTTAATTTTCAATTTTTTATCCACAATGAAAATTTCTTTCCCTTTGTTTTTTTGAAAATATCGATAACTACTGTTTAACGGCAAATAAATTCCATTTGAAAGTTTTATAACTTTTCCTGAAATAATATTTCCGCTATAAATTTTATGTTTTGAAAAAATTTTCACAACATTATTTTTTAAATCAATATATTCGCCCTTTTGAGATTTCAAATTTCCATTTTCTTCTTCAAAATTATTTCTATTTTTTTCATAATAAAGCATAAGGCTGCTGTTTTCCTTGACTAACAAATTTTCAACTCTATAATTTCCTTCTATTTTATTTCTTGAATCAATAATTTTCCCGTTTTTATCAACCGACCATTTAAAATGATAATTTTCATTCAAAATTTCAATAGTTGAATTTTTTAATAAATCCATATCATCTATATCATCGCTTTCTAAAATTAAAAAACTCTGATTTTTTTCTAAAAGTTTTTTTGTATAATTTTGAAAAGTAAGATTCGCTAAACTCAACAAAATTATTCCAACTATTATTTTATTCCATTTTATATGCAAATAAAAAGCACCAATATAAAACTTTTTCGTCATCTGCACCCAAAATAGACTTGCCCATCTTATAAAAACCAAACTTATCCAAACTATGACAAATGTTATCCAGCTCACAAAAATCAATAAATAAATGTGATAATCCAAAACTTTAATTTGCCAGGCGATATTTAAAGAAGTCAATATCAACATTGCATAAACTGTGATTTCAAAAAAGAATTGGGAAAAATCCATTATTTTAATTTGATTATTTTTTATTTCCAAATATTTTTTTCGCTTGTAATAAAGTTTTTTTAAATTTTTTTTAGTCTTATTTTCTTCACAAACTTTTCTTAATTCCCATATTTCATTTTCTATTTTTTTTAACATCATAAATTTAAACTTCTTTAAACGAACATCATTTTTCAAATATTTATTTTCATTTCGCATAAGTTTTACTTTTGTAGAAATAATATAAGAAACTATAACCTTATATAAAATTTTTAAAACCTTTATGATTTCTTGCATTTTTTTCCTCCTTTTTTATTTTTTGTTTTTTATTTTTAATTTTTTACTTTCTATAATTTTTTATATTATATAAAAAAGACTGGCACAAGTCCAGTCTTAAATATCAGAATATTTTTATTTATCTAATTTTTACAGCCAACTGCTTTTATACATTCTATAATCCATTTCAGGGAAAATATTATCTCTACTTTCTATTTCAGAAATCCAGCTTTCGTCAAGCGAACCACCTTTGAAATCTTCGTAAATTTTGAATAATCTATTTACATGGTCACTTATTTTTTTATGAGCATAACCCACCATTGTTCCTGTATACATTATAAATTCCCAACAAGAAGTTTGAGCTATGAGTAATTCTCTTGCAGCTTGATTTAATGCTCTATATTCCAATTCATTGTAAGGTTCTCTTCCATTTGCAAGTTCTATCATTTTTTCTGCCGCTTTGTGTAAATGTCTATACACATAATCATTTGAACCATCTATCCAAACGTCATAATATCCATTTGCTCCCCAGCTTGACATACTTACATCTACAATTTGGTTAGTTGGATATTTTTGTAAATATTTGTATGGTGTAATTGTTGAAAAATCTGATTCTGCCGCTGCTCTAAATACCCATTCCAAGAAAATAGGACCTTCATACCACCAGTGTCCGTATAATTCTGCATCGTATGGTGAAATTACAATAGGTTTTCTATATTTCATTTTTGAAGCCAAAAATTCAATTTGTTTTGAACGGTTAAACACAAAATTGTAAGCGTGTTCTTTAGCTCTGTTATAAGCTAAATCAGGGTCATAAACAGCTTTGTAAGTACCTTTTTTATCTGTAATTGCGTGATATTTTATTCCGATATTTCTTCTTACACCGTCGCTATGTAAATAAGGTTTTACATAATCGTAGTCCAACTCATATCCAGCATCTTTATGGAACTCTCTGTATACTCCATCTCCAGGATACCCGATTTCCGAACTCCATACTTGCTCTGATGATTCCAAATCACGTGCAAATGCCGCAACATAATTTCTTGTATAAACAGGTGAATAAATACCATAAACTGGTCTTGGATCACTATGCATTATTCCGTGAGCATCAACTAAGAAGTAACGGAATCCGTGTTTTTCCAAAAACTTATCTTGTCCAGGATAATAAGCACATTCTGCAAGCCATATTCCTTTAGGTTCTCTTCCAAAGTTTTTTATGTAATCTTTTTTTGCCATATAAACCTGAGCGTTTACTGCTTCTGGATAATCTTTCATAACAGGTAAAAATCCATGTGTTGCTGTTACAGGTATAATTTCCAAATTCCCTTGATCCTGAAATTTTCTAAATGCTCCTACTAAATCTCTTCCGTATTTTTTCTCAAAGACATCTTTTGCTCTTTGGTTAAACCACAAATTATGTTCAGCAACTTTTTTCATATCAGGATAAGGTGCTAATCTTTCTAATTCTTTTTTACAAAATTCAACAAGCTTGTTGATATGTTTTAAATATCTGTTTCTCAACAAATCGTCATTCATCATATTTACAAGTGTCCCTGACATTGTTATTGTCATATTCCAAGGAATATTATCCCTTGTCAAATTGTCAAACATTTCCAAAAGCGGAATATATGTTTCAGTAATCGCTTCATATAGCCAATCTTCTTCCAAAAATTCTTCATATTCAGGGTGTCTTACATAAGGTAAATGTGCGTGCAAAACAAAACTTAAATATCCATTATTCATACTTTTTTTCCTCCATACTCAAATTTTTTATTATATATTATTTATACCACATTTTTTAACTTTTTTAAAGCCTTATTTTAAATATCTTTTTTTTTATTTACAATTTTAAGAAAATTAATAAAATATTTTTAATTTACCGCTAATAACTTTTATGTTTACATCTTGATTTCTTCCTCTTTCGCCATCAATGCTAACTCCTATTTTTTCTTCAATTTTTTTAATTTTACAGCTTTTTATTTTCAAAATTCTCACATAATCGTTGTTCATCAAATTATTATTTAACAAATCTAAAAATGTTTTTGAAATATCAAGCGGATTGTCAATATTTTTTACAATTAAAATATGTAAAAATTCATCATTTACATCTGCATTGTAAATTATTTCATCAAATCCAGCAACACTTTTTCCATTCAAAATCATAAATAAAATTGCTTTTTCTTCAATATCTTCATAATCTTTTCCATCAAAAATCTGCATTTTTAAATCAAATTTTTTTATATTTGTCAATTCTGTGAGTCCATTCAAATAATACGCAACTTTTCCAATTGTCTTTTTTAAATTTTTGTCTGTATTGTAAGAAATTTTTGAAAAAAGTCCACTGGCATAAGATGACAAAAAAATCTTTTTCCCGTTAATTAAACCAAAATCAACATACTTCGGCTCTTTTATTAAAATATTGTAAATCCAGTCATTGATGTTATTTCCTAAATTTAGTGATTTTCCAAAATCATTTGAAGTTCCAGTTGGAAAAATGGCAACTTTTGGAAACTTTATATTTTTTATATAAATCTCGCTTAAAGTTCGGCTAAGCGTACCATCTCCACCAGATAAAATTAAAATATCGTATTTTTCATTTGCTAAAATATCACAGAGTTTATTATATTTATTTATACTGTAAAAAGTTACTATAATTCCCTTTTTTAAAAGTCTAGTCACTATCAAATCGAAATTATTAAAAATTATATTCGAATTTCCAGATTTCGGATTATATACTAAAAGTGCCTTTTTTAGCTTTTTCATAAATTTTTCCTACTTTCTTCTTGAAATTTTTTGAGCATTTCTTTTATTTTTTTCAAATTTATGTTCTTCTTTTAAACCTTTTAAATTTTTTTCTTCTTTTTCTTTATTAAAAAATATACTTTTTGTTCTAAATCCTATATCGTAACCTTTTGGCTCAAACCACTGTGTTTTGCTTTTCTCAGTTTGAATTTTTTTCTCATCCTTGGTCAAATTATTTCCATTTTTTATTTTAAAATACATTTCAGGATCAACTCTATTTATAAGTCCTTTTCCTCTCATTTCAAAAGCTATCTCAAAATGTAAATGCGGTGCATGAGTTCCACTGGCATTTCCTGTTGTTCCCGTTTTTGCTATCACTTGTCCAGCTTTTACTTCATCTCCTATTTTTACTTTAACTTCACTCAGATGCGCATATCTTATGTATTTTATTGGAAGCGCAGGATTGTAATTAGGACCGTAAAGCTGTTCCCTTGCACTTTCTTTTGGCTTATAATGTTTTCTTTTTATTTTTTCTAAATCAGCCGGATTTACTTCTAGATAAAAATTTAACCCATAACCTGTTTTGTCAACATACAAATCAACAACTTTTCCATCAGCAACTGCATACACATCAGTACCAGGTTCTGCAAAAATATCAACTCCTTGGTGAACTCTTAAACCATTACTCCGAACCCTTCCAAATTTTGACCAGTCAGGATATTCTTCTCCACGAAAATTATAATATGCAAGTTGTGGATTTTTCACTGGATTAATTCTAAAAATATTGTCGTCTTCTTCAAAAACGTTATTATTTTTTTTATTTTTATTTGTACTATTAAATGTCAACACCAAAATGATAATCAATAGAACTATAAAAGCTACTACTCCTACAATTATTATATTTTTTTTATTTATAAAATTTTTACTCTCGTCCATATATAATTTTATTATTCTTCTCCTTTATTTTTAAAATGCAGCATTAAATCCTAATTTTACAGCACTATTTTTATTATCTTGCAATTCATAGGACAATTTTACTCCAAAGTTGTCTGCAACATTATATTTTAAACCAGCTTCCGCATTTACTCCACCTCTTGAATAAGATAACGGCGCAAGTTCATATCTTGTCAAATGTTCTCTTTCTCTGTGATAAGATTTTTTAGCAAATCTGCTTTCGTATTCTACATTCCCAAATAAATCAACTTTTCCAAGTGATGTTTCTCCGTAAATACCGACAGTTCCATTTGGCAAAGTTGTTGATGTTCCTGAAAAGTTAAGTTTGTCAATATCTCCTTCTTTAACTCTTGTAACTCCAAGACCAACATACGGTTTTATGTAACCGTTGTCAAATAAAAATTTGTAACCTAATTTTGTTGAAAAATCCAAAATTTTTGACTTAAATTCCGCATCACTTATAGCTCCAAGAGTCTTACTTGTTTCAAATCTATGCTTATTTGTCGAATAAAGTAAATTTCCAATTAAATCAATGTTGTCATTAAAATCATATTTTCCACTTAATCCAAGCTGATAAGATTTAATTTTTTCTTTTATATCTTCAAATTTTTCTTTGTAATAAACATTGGATGTGTCATATCCAAAAGTTGTTCCCAAAGTAAATTTACCAAAATCTTTTGATCCGTTAATTAAAACACCGTCGCTAACTGAATTATATTTTACATTGCTCTGTTTATCTTTGTATCTATCACCATTGTTATCCAAATATTGAATATCCAACTTATACTGACCATCTTTTGTTTTTTCAAGATTTTTTAATGTTGTATTTCTAGCCGATCTTGCTAAATCCAAATCGACTTTTGAACGTGGCATCTCAACTGTAACTTTTTCCGCCGCTTGATTTTCAGGTGAAAATAAACTTCCAGTTTTTGGAGTAAAGTTATTAACTGTCATCATCAGATCTTCAAAATATGTTGGCAAGTCATCGTAAGCATTCGGTGTCGCAGCAGTTGTAATATAAACCAGTCCTGCGTTTCTCTCACGAGATAATTTTATAATTTCTTCATATTGTTCAGGTGTCGCTGAATGAATAATATGATAAATTTTATTAGCATTTTCTGGATTATTTTCAAATTCAGAAGTTCTGTTGGCAAAATTATTTATATAATCACTCGCTGAAGTTTCATTTGTAAGCCAAATATCCGCATATGGTGCAATTGCATCATTAATTCCGGCACCAGGATTTCCTATTACAGTCATATTAGGATATTTAGTTTTGACATATTTATACAGATTTAACATATAATTTACTTCATTCTGATTACTTCCGTTCAAAGTTTCATCAAAAAATATACCAGAAATATTATTATTTCCATAAAACTCAACATATTTATCAATATCAGCATATACATCGTCAAGATTTCTTGTAAATCCTGTAGTTTCAACATAACCAACGCTCTTTATTCCAGCTTCGTTATTTTTTTGAATCTGTTTAGTAAAATTGTCATTTACTTGAGTATCAGGTCCATTATTAGGATTTATAATTGCATAAGGAATTTTTCCAGCACCATTTTTCGCAACACTTTCCCAATATGGATCTCCGTCTGATGGAGCATGATAAGTAGGCATAAGGAATGTTTGATTTTTAAGTGGTGTTTCTTCGGCTCTATGTTTTTTTGCAAAGCCGCCTTTATATTCGACATTAATTTGAATTAGATCAGGGTCTTCACTGTAATTATTTCGAAATTTTCTGCTGTTATTATTTCTTTTATAATTATAACTAGATATTTCCGAATCTTTAGAAGCAATATTTTCTAAATTTTTTGGAGAATCTATAGCAGCTTTTTCATTATAATAATTCTCTTTTTCTTGCTTTACATCAACTGTTTGATTTTTATTTTTTTTACTTTCAGCTCTTTTATTTTCAAATTCTTTTACACTAATTTTTTCAATTTCAAAATTTTTATTTTCATCGTTATTTTCAAGTTCATCTTTATTTGAGACAACATTTTCCTCTTCAGTAGCAGTAGAGATGTCATTCATTTCACTATTGCTGTTATCTATTGGTTTTCCATAACTTATTCCTGCGACTCCAGCCATAATACATGGAATTATTTTTTTTAATTGACTTTTCATCGTTGAATTCTCCTTTTCGCATAATTTTTTTATTCTAATTTTTTCTCAGTTATAAAATAACATAAATTTCGCAAAAAGTAAATAAATATTTTTAATTAACATTTTAGTTTCAAAAAATTAACTAATTTTTACTATTTTTCCTTTTTTATCTGCTACTTTAATTTTTTTTATAATTATTATTTTAATTCTTAATATAATTACATCATATTTTTCTTATTAATCCACAACTATGACAACTTTCCCATTCGCCATATTCCCTTCCAAAAATTTATGTGCATCTGCAATTTCAGCTAATGAGAAAACTTTTGAAATTTTAGGTCTGATCGAATGTTTTTCAAGAAAATCAAACATTTCATTAACTGTATCTTTATTGACATTTGTGCTGTCAAATGAAGTTAAATACGACTCTGAAATGATGTCTACCAATGGCTCAAAATCTTCAATTATCCAGCCTCCAAGACATCCTGTCATACAGACGATTCCACCTTGCTTTACTGATTTTAGTGACGATTTCAAAGTTGGTCTTCCAATTAATTCTAAAACTTTATCCACGCCATCTGGGAATAATTTTTTCAAATTTTCATCAAAATTTTCATCTCCAACAATCACTTCGTCTGCACCTTTTTCCTTCAAAAACTGCTTTTTAGATGCACTTCTGCTCGTAGCGACAACTTTTACATTGATAGCTTTTGCCAGCTGAATAGCTGCTAATGCCACCGAACCTGTTCCACCTCGAACTAAAAGTGTTTCTCCTTCCTTTAATTTCAAACTTTTAAAAAGTGAGCCATACGCTGTATAATAAAGTTCTGGATACGCTGCAATTTCTGACCAGAAAATATTTTCTTCTGTGATTTCCAAATTTTTTGAAAATCTTTCTTTTAACAATTCTTTACTTTTTAATTTGATATTTTTGAAAAAATCTTTTTCATCAGGCAATCTATAAACCTGATTTTTGGGAATCAAAATATATTCTGCATAACTTCCGTCAAATTCTCTTCCCATGCCATTCATCATCGAAAAAACTTTGTCGCCTTTTTTAAAATTGCTGTTAGACGGCTCTTCCACAATGCCGACACACTCAATCCCAATTACTCTTGGAAGTTTTACCGATGGCGAATTTCCTTGACGAGTAAAAATTTCCGCTCTATTTATTCCAAATGCCCTTATTTTCACAAGAATCCAGTCCTCTTTCACTTCTGGAATTGGTACATTTTTTATTTTCATTTCTTCAGCAGTACACGGTTTTTCAAGCACCATTGCCTTCATAAATTTTCTTTCCATAAATTTTAACTTCCTTCCTTTTGTTTTTTTATTTTTAAAACTTTTTATCATTTTTATAAAAAATATTTGACTTTTTTATTACTATATGGTAATATAAACTTACGATATAGTAATATTTTTATATAAATATATTATCATATAGTAATAATTTTGTAAAGGAGGAAATCTATGAAATCAAACTCTGGATTTTATATAGGCAGAATAAAACAAGTAAATACTAGACTTTTGAATAAATTTTTGGCGCAAAAAAATATAACGGCGTTTAATGGGGAACAAGGTCGAATCTTACATGTACTTTGGGAAAATGATGGGATCAGTAACAGAGAATTGTCGAAAAAATCTGGTCTTGCTATGAGTTCGCTTACAACGATGCTTGAGCGGATGGAAGAAAAAAATTTATTAATACGAAAATTTTGTCCGACTGATAAACGGAAAATTTTAATTTTTTTGACGGATTATGCAAAATCCTTGAAAAGTGAATATGATGAAATTTCTGATAAAATGAACGAAATCTCTTTTGAAGGAATTTCAGATGAGGAACGATTGGCTTTTGAGGCAACTTTAGAAAAAGTTTTGTATAATTTTGAGAAGGCTGAACAAAAATTTAATAAAAAATAATTTAAAATACTGAACAAAATTTGAAATTTATAAAATTTATAAAAATTTATTTGGTATTTAACTGGAGGTAAATGAATGATAGAATTTATCAATGTTGGAATGACTTATCCAAATGGGAATATTGGATTAAAAAATATAAACTTGACTATAAAGGAGTCTGAAATTACGGTTTTTATTGGACCATCTGGGAGCGGGAAAACTACGCTTTTGAAAATGATTAATCGATTGGAGGATAATACGACTGGGGAAGTGAAAATTAATGGAAAAAATGTAAAGGATTATAATATTCACAAAATGCGTTGGGATATTGGATATGCTTTGCAGCAAGTGGCACTTTTTCCGCATATGACAGTTGAAGAAAATATTGCGATTGTGCCTGAATTGAAAAAATGGAAGAAAGAAAAAATTGATGCGAGAATTAATGAATTGTTAATTATGGTTGGACTTGAACCTGAAAAATATCGAAAAAGAAATCCTTCAGAATTGTCTGGTGGAGAAGCACAAAGAGTTGGAATTGCCAGAGCTCTAGCCGCTAATCCAAAAATTATTTTGATGGATGAGCCGTTTAGTGCGTTAGATCCCATCACTCGTGCAAATTTACAGGAAGATGTGAAAAAACTTCAGAAACAAATTCACAAAACAATTGTTTTTGTAACTCACGACATTGAAGAAGCATTTTTATTGGGGGATAAAATTTGTATTATTCAAGACGGCGAGTTAGTTCAAGCTGGAACAAAACACGAAATAATCTCAAATCCTAAAAATGATTTTGTGAAAAAATTTATAGCTATTAAAAAGAAAGAAGGTGAAATTTATGAATAAATTAATTTTGACTTTTTTAGAAAAAAAAGACGAACTTTTTAGTGGAATCGTAGAACATATTCAAATTTCTTTTATCGCACTAATAATTGCTCTAATTATTGCCATTCCACTAGGAATTTATTTAAGCTATCACAAAAAATTAGCGAACATTGTTATTGCGATTAACGGCGTTATTCAAACTATACCGTCTTTAGCGATTTTAGCACTTTTAATACCAATCGTTGGAATTGGAAGAAAACCAGCGATAATCGCCTTAATACTTTATGCTCTGCTTCCAATTTTACACAATACTTACACTGGTATTACTGGCGTAGATCCAATGTATATGGTAACTTCAAGAGCTTTAGGAATGAATAAATTTCAGCAACTTACAAAAGTTCAGCTTCCCCTGGCTATGCCTGTAATAATGACAGGAGTTAGAACGGCTGCTGTTTTGATTATTGGGACTGCCACATTGGCTTCACTTGTTGGAGCTGGAGGGCTTGGAAAACTGATTTTGCTCGGTCTTGATAGAAATAATAACTACTTGATTTTGTTAGGAGCAATTCCTGCTGCTTTACTTGCGATTTTATTCGATTTCATCTTTAAGCAATTGGAAAAATTGAGTATCAAAAAAATATTAATTTTCCTAATTTTAATCACATTTGCATGTCTTTTTGGGTCAATTAGCAGTTTTAATAATACAAAAAAAGATAAATTGATAATTTCTGGAAAACTTGGTTCAGAGCCAGAAATATTGATAAATATGTATAAAATTTTGATTGAAGAAAATAGTAAACTTGACGTTGAGTTAAAACCTGGACTTGGAAAAACTTCATTCGTATTCAATGCTTTGAAAAATGGCGATATTGATATTTATCCTGAATTTTCAGGAACCGCAGTTTTCACTTTTTTGAATGAAACTCCTGTGAATAATAATGCCGAAGATGTTTTCAATCAAGCAAAAAAAGGTATGGAAACTAAATTTAAAATGGTTATGTTAAAACCTATGAAATATAACAATACTTATGCAATCGCTGTTAGCAAGAAATTTGCCAATGAAAATAATTTGAAGACGATTTCTGATTTGGTGAGAGTAAAAGATAAAATAAAAGCTGGATTTACAAGAGAATTTAATGACCGTGAAGATGGTTATCTTGGACTTAAAAAATTGTATCAGTTTGAAATTCCGAATATTAAAGAATTCGAGCCAAAACTTCGTTATGTTGCTGTTCAAAGTGGCAATATTAACTTGGTTGACGCTTATTCTACTGACCCCGAACTTGCTCAGTATAATATGGTTATTTTAAAGGATGATAAATATTTATTCCCGCCATATCAAGGTTCTCCAATGATGCGTGAGGAAACTTTGAAAAAATACCCTAAATTGAAAGAGATTTTGGAAAAATTGAGTGGCAAAATTTCAGATGAAGAAATGTCAACAATGAATTACCGTGTTTCTGTGAAAGGTGAGAGAGCGGAAGATGTTGCTAGAGAATATTTAAGAAATGCTGGAATTATTAAAAAATAGAAAATTAGTAGGTTAGTTATAAAATAAAAAAATTAGTCGGATGAAAATTCGGCTTTTTTTTATTTATTAGAAAATAAATTTGGTTTTTATTACTTTCTTTTATAAAAAAAATATAAAATATAAAAGTTGACATTTAATTTATAATTAAGTAAAATAATATTAATTCATTAAATTTTTTAGCAGCTATTGATTTCATAGCTAAATTTGTAATTAAGATGCAACATATTTATAAAATGTAAAAATCTAAAAAAGGAGATAATTAGTGAAAATTTTAATAAGAATAATACAATTTATGTTAAATGAAATTGTTGAAATTTTTAGTTCTGTTTGGATATTTTTAATGGGGATTGGATTTTATGTAATATTGCCAATTTTAACTTTTTTTGCTTTTCTTGCTCTGATTATCGGGAAAAATTGGAATGGATTTATCGGCATTTTACTTTTTACTTTTATTGCTTGTGCAGTTTTTGGGATTATCAAATTTATTCAGGTATTTTTGAATTTTATTTTAGGATTTTTTTTGAATGAAAGTGAAGAAAATAAGAGAATTTACAAAGAATATAAGCAATGGTATGAAAGCGTAAGAAATCAAGAATATGAAAGAAGAAAAAGAACTCAGGAAGAATACCAAAGACAACAACATAACAAACAAAATAACAGCAATTCACGTTTCAATTACAAAAGTACGAATGATAATGGAATTATTCAAAAATTTGAAAAATATCTTGATTTTCTGGGAATTGATAAAAATGGGGAAATTACTGATAGGATTATACACAAAGCATTTTTAAAGAAAATGAAAGTAGTTCATCCAGATAAGAATATCGGTAAGGATACTACAGCTCAGGCTCAAGAAATAAAAGCGATGGAGGACTTCTTAAAGGAACAACTTGAATATTATTTAATGCAAAAGGAGAAAAAATAATGATTTTGAAAAATTATAAATATATAAATTTAGCTTATCCAGTTAGACTACTTATTTTTCTGATTTGTATTTCCGTGCCAATTATTTTAAAATTTGAAGTATTTATTATTGGTATTTGTTTTGTAGTTTCTGTTTTTATTATTTTTGGTACTAATGCTTGTGAAAAGGCAATCCAGAAAGAACTTAATCGAAGAATGTCAAAACTTCCCGTTCCTAAAAACCAGATTTTTAAATGGATGAAAGATAGTAGTATCGGTTATGCATTTACAGATTTATCAAAAGGAACAATTTGGATTTGTAGTACACAGACAAAGTTTGAACTGCACATATATTTGATTTCAGAATTTGATATAATAGAATCTTTTGAAAAAATTCAATTTCGGAAACATTCAAATACAGTACAAGAAAATGAGCTTCGAGAGTTTACGATTTATAAATTTTAAATAATCTTAACTTTTGATCTAAATTATCTGTTAGAATTTTTATAAATGAGATTGTTGAACGAGGGGGACAATTTCCCCCTTACCATATAAAAATTGCTTTTTTATAAATCAAACAATTCTCTTAATTTTTTTGCCATCCCATCTTCAGCATTACTTTCAATAACTTCAGTATCTGAAAGTTTTTCAAGCAGCAAATAAATTGAATTTCCCATCGCAAATCCAAGCCCAGTTTCTGTTATCAATTCATAGTCATTCAATCCATCTCCAAATGAAACCGCATCTTTTAATGTAAGTCCATCTCTTTCTAGTAGCACTTCAGCCGCTTTTGCCTTATTGCAGTTTGCTGAAAAAACTTCCAAACTTCCTTCGTTCGCAAATAAAAGGCTTACATTTCCATCTCCAACCGCTTTTCTTATTTCATCTTCAAGTTTTAAAAGTTCCTCGTGATTTTCTCCAAGAAAAAATATTTTTGTAAAATCATGCCTTTTAAATTCTTCAGGAGTAATTTGCTTTGGATATCTAGTTCTATCAGGCTTTTTATTGTAAAAATATTCTTGCAAATCTTCAGTAACAAACCAATTTGGTCCAGAATATCCAGTTATAATTATATCTTTCCCAAACGACTTGTAATCAATATTCAAGACTTTATCCAAGTATTCTCGCTTCAAATTATTTGAAAAAATTTCATTCCCATTTTCATCAAAAATAACAGATCCGTGTGAAGTAATAAGCGGAACTTTCACGCCAAGTTCATCCATCGCTTCTTTCGCTCCTAAATAATTTCTTCCAGTCGCAATATAAAACTTTATTCCTTTTTTCAATAATAATTCTATTGTTTCCCTAGTAAATTCACTCACTTTATGTTCTGCATTCAAAAGTGTACCGTCCAAATCACTTACAACAGCTTTAAACATTCTATTCTCTCCTTCTTTCGTCACTAGTTATTATTTTTTTATTCTTACATTATTATAACATATTTTTTCATCAGAAAAAAGGAGGAAAAAATTTCCTCCACTCAAAACCTTATTTTTTATATTTAAAATAAAATTTAAAAATTGTAAATTATAATTATTTTATTCAGACTTCAATATTATTTATCTTTACTAATTTTTCCCCCATACTTCATCAGCAACTTCCTTAATAAATCTAAGTTTTGCCCATTGCTGTTCTTCTGTAAGGTGATTTCCCTCCTCTGTTGAAGCAAATCCACATTGTGGACTTAAATAAAGTCTATCTAGCGGAACATATTTTGAAGCCTCTTTTATACGAGCGATTACAGTTTCCTTTTCCTCCAAAGTAGGATTTTTAGAAGTTATAAGTCCCAATACAACTTTTTTATCCCCAGAAACTTTTGCAAGTGATTCAAAAGTTCCTGCTCTTTCTGTATCAAATTCCAAATAATAAGCATTTACATCTTCTTTTCCAAAAAGTTCATCCGCAATTTTGTCATATCCACCTTGCCCAAACCAAGTTGAAGCATAATTTCCACGGCAAACGTGCGTATTAATTATCAAATCTTCTGGATTATTTTGAAATACTCTATTATTTATATTTAAAAATCTCTCTGCAAATTCACGCCTGATAACTTCCTTATCCCTGTCACTTTTTTCGATAAATGAAGCAATGAAATTGTCATCCACAAGACATCCCCAAGTGCAGTCATCAATCTGCAAAGTTCTAAGCCCTTCATTATACAATTCATTTATTACCGTTTTGTAAGCATTCACAATATCATCTTCCAATCCTTTGAAATCAGGATAAACTTTAAGAAGTGCCTTGACATGCTTATCTTCCCTTACCAATTCCGCATAAAACTGTGCTGGAGCCGGTATTGTAAATCTGGCTTCCACACCTTTTTTATCCTTTACCAAATCTCGTAAAAATGTGAAATGCTTTACAAATGGATGATTTTCCCCACTAATTTTTCCAGTAACAATCGCAGTGTCATCACGAGTTACAACTCCATTAAATTCATATCCCTTATCAGCATGAATATGCCCAATTCCATTAAATCCCCAGAAAAAGTCCAAATGCCAGTAACTACGTCTAAACTCTCCATCAGTAACACTTGTATATCCTAGCTCAATTTGCTTATCCACAATTTTTTTAATTTCTTCATTCTCAATTTTCGTCAATTCTTCCCTGTCAATTTTCCCTTTTTCAAAATCATTTCTAGCTTTCTTCAATCTTTCAGGTCTTAAAAAACTTCCTACTACGTCATGTCTATGAGGCGCATTTATTGTACACATATTTATCAGCTCCTTTATTTATTATTTATTTATAAATTTATTATATTTTTTGCATTTTTTTATTTTTTTTAATAATATTTCTATAATCTACTTTTCACAATTTTTGTAGCTTCAACAAGATTTTCCAAACTCTTTACAGTTTCTGTAATTCTTCTTGTCTTTAATCCGCAATCAGGATTTACCCATAATTTTTCTTTTCCAATTTTTTTAACCATTATTTCTAAAGCTGCTACAATTTCTTCAACTGAAGGTACTCTAGGAGAATGAATATCATAAACTCCAGGACCTACCTCTGTTTCAAAGTTATTTTCTTTTAGGAAATCAAGAATTGTCAATTTTGATCTTGAAGCTTCAAATGTTATAACATCGGCATCCATATTGTCAATGTCTTTTATTATATCTTCAAATTGGCTGTAGCACATATGTGTATGAATCTGCGTATCCACTTTTACTCCGCTATGGCAAAGTCTAAATGCCTTCAATCCCCAATCAAGGTATTCTTTATGCCAATCTTCTTTTCTTAACGGTAATTTTTCCCTAAGTGCAGCTTCATCTATCTGAATTATTTTTATTCCTGCTTTTTCTAAATCCAATACTTCTTCTCGTATGGCAAGTCCAATTTGAAATGCCATTTCGCTTAATGAAATATCTTCTCTTGGGAATGACCAGTTTAATATTGTTACAGGCCCTGTAAGCATTCCTTTAACAGGCTTTTTAGTTAATTTCTGAGCATATTCAGAATATAGAACTGAAATTGGTTTTGTTCTTTTCACATCTCCAAAAATTATCGGCGGTTTTACACATCTTGTTCCATAAGACTGAACCCACGCTTTTTCTGTAAATATATATCCTGCCAGATTTTCTCCAAAAAATTCAACCATGTCATTTCTTTCATACTCTCCATGCACAAGTACATCAAGTCCAATTTTTTCCTGCAATTCAATACATTCTTTTATGAAGTTAAATACATTTTTATCATATTCTTCTTTGCTAATTTCACCTTTTCTAAATTTGCTTCTATTTAGCTTCACTTCCTTTGTTTGCGGAAAAGAACCTATTGTAGTTGTTGCAAGTAAAGGAATATTCAACTCTTCCCTTTGAATTTTCTGTCTTTTCTTTCTTGCTCCCTCTCTTACAAAATCACTATCTTTCAATTTTTTAACCGTATCTCTAACTTCCTTATCTTCCATTCCTTTTTCAGAAGTTATAATTTTTTGGTTTTTTACATAAAATTCATTTTCCTGCACTTTTTCCAGCGAATTTTTCCAAAGAACTTGACTCAATTCTCCCAACTCTTTTAATTCTGATAATTTTTCCTCAGCAAACGAGAAATGTCTTAATATATTTTCTGATAATTTTTTTTCATTTCTCAAAGTATAAGGCACATGAAGCAGTGAACAAGATGTCGTTATTACTATATTTTCAACTTTTCCTTTTAAATTATTCAATATATTTAAAACTTTTTTATAGTCACATTTCCAAATATTTTTTCCATTTACAATTCCTGCAAATAATATTTTATCTTTTGGAAATCCCTTTTCAGCTATTAATTTCTCAGTTTGTCTTCCTTCAGCAAAATCAAGACCTATCCCATCAAAATCAAGCTCTGTTATCGTCTTGTAGCAATCTCTCACATCTCCAAAATATGTTTGAAGCAATACTTTTACATCTTTCTTATTCTTCAAAATTTCTTTATAAATTTCTTCAAACAATTTTATATCTTCTTCTGTTTGATCTGTTACTAATTGCGGTTCTTCAATTTGAATCCAATCGATATTTTTTTCATTACATTTTTTCAGCAATTCCACATAAACATTTACAATATCAGTTAAATATTCTTTTTTCTCTTTATTTCCAGTTGTTTTAGCCAATTTATAAAATGTAAATGGTCCAATTACTGACGGATGAGTACTCACTCCCAATTTTTTAGCTTCCTCAAGTTCATTAAATATCTTATCTGCATTTAATTTAATCTCTGCATAATCATCTAGTTCAGGAACCATATAATGATAATTGGTATTGTACCATTTTCTCATTGAAAGAGCTTTTACATCTCCTTTTTCCCCTTGATAACCTCTCGCAATTGCAAAATATGTATTCAGTTCATTCAATCCTAAATCTTTATAATGTTTTGGAATCGCATTCAATAAAATTATTGTATCCAGTATTCCATCATAAAATGAAAATGTATTTCCAGGAATAAATGAAATTTTTTCTTCCTTCTGTTTTAACCACTGGTCTTTTCTAAGCTTTTCCGCTATTTCCAAAAGTTCATTCTCTGTAATTTCATTTCTCCAATATTTTTCTATCGCAAATTTTAATTCTCTATTTTCCCCAATTCTAGGGTATCCAATAATCGCCGTTTTCATAATTTATCTCCTTTATCTATTTGTTACACTAGTAATATTTCTAATTATTTTTGATAAAATTATTATATACAAATATATTATTTCTGTAAAATACATTTATTTTTTGGTTTGTTATAACTTTTATTTATATCAATTTTTTTTATAAAAAAAACCGTACTAAAATTTACAATTCTAATCCAGTCTTTTTCATTTCTTTTTATTTCAGTTTTTTCAATAATATCTCAAAATAATTTTTATAAATTTTACAAAATTTCCGTATATTTCAAATGCTCCTTCAAAGCCTCAACATAAACTTTCCCATAAACACTAAGTTTGGTATTTTTCTGCATTATAATTCCAACTTTCATATACTCGTCAACTTCCAGCGGTCTTGCAATAATATTTTCCCCATTTAATTCCTTACTGATTATCCCAGTACTCACAGTATATCCGTTAAGCCCGACTGCTAAATTAAACAAAGTCGCTCTATCTCTAACTTTTATATTTTTATCCCTGTCAATCGTACTAAGTATTTCTTCCGAAAAATAAAACGAATTGTAATCCCCTTGCTCAAACGATAAATATGGATATTCCTTCAAGTCTTCAAGGCTAATACTTTCCTTTTTTGCCAAAGGATGATTAAAACTGATAAAAACATGCGGCTTTGCAGTAAATAATTCAATAAATTTCAGATTATTTCTTTTTATCATTTTCTCAATCACAGTTTTATTCGCTCCCGAAGTGTACAAAATTCCAATTTCACTTTTTCTCTTGCTCACATCTTCAATAATTTCATTAGTCTGAGTTTCCCTAAGCGTAAAATCGTACTTATTTTCCCCAAACTTCTTAATCACATCCACAAAAGCATTTACTGCAAACGAATAATGCTGTGTAGACACCGAAAAATGCCTAGTTATCTTATTTCCCTTCTTATACTCTTCCTCCAATAAATCTGTCTGTTCCAAAACCTGCCTTGCATACCCCAAAAATCTATCTCCCTCAAGAGAAACAATCACTCCCTTATTTGTTCTGTTAAAAATTGATATATTCATTTCATCTTCCAATTCTTTTATAGCCTTGGTCAGTGCTGGTTGAGACACAAAAAGCTCTTTTGCAGCATCACTCAATGTCCCTTTTTCAGCGACTGTAACTACATACTTTAATTGCTGTAATGTCATTTTACCCCTTTCTTTTTTTATTAAAATAATTGATAATTACTTTAAGCCCTGTTCTGTCGCCTTAGTCCGCATAACAAAAAAAGCTGATATTTCTACCAGCTTCCTCCACCTCCCCCGCCGGAACCTCCGCCAGAGAAACCGCCTCCACTTGAGAAGCCTCCGCCGCCAAAACCACTTGAACTTCCAGAATCATTCCTCAAGGTGCTAAATCTTTCTTCTCTTATTTTACTATACGCATTATTGTATACTCTTGAAACCGTATTTGCCAAAATGAAACTATCGTATGTATTGAAATGCACTCCTTTATTTATATAAGAATATGTGCTTTCATCAAAATTATAGAGCTTTATTGTATTCTTCATAAGTTTTATCGCTTCATTTTTTACTCCAAGAGCTACTGCATACGGTAGTATCCCTTTAAAATAGGCTACTAGCTCGTCTACATCATTAAATTTCATAATTTGATTAGCTTCGGCAGTCTTTATGTACATTTTCATTCCATCCAGATATTCTTTTTTTCTCATCCCGTCAGCCGTATATCTTCCAATTACTTTGGAATAAACAGTATACATTGCCATAATTATACCAATTACAATGAAATTTAAAACTCCATATATTACTGACATAAATAATACTACTAACCACTTAACAACTTTTAAAAATGTGCTATTATTTCCATAAATATTATTGATAATTGAAAAAAATGTATTTAAAACTATTCCAAAGAAAATAGCAACCATAACTAAAGAAACTACTCCAAAAATGCTATCAGAAATACCTGCTGTTCCACTATTTGCATTTGTCGAAATTATAAAAACTATGACTATGCCAATAATAAATGCAACATTAAAAATACTGTTATCCCTGTAAACTTTCTTTTTATATTCGTTTTCAAACAATTTTAATATTTTATTTGAAGCGTTATAAAGGCTTCTTTCATTTTTAAATATGTTCCCTGTATTAGAAAGCGCATTAAAGACTATCTTTTCTTCCTCCGCTAATTCAGGCTTGCTTCTTTTACTGTCAGACAATGTATATTTTACATTTTTCCCATCACCTTTTTTGTCGTCAGCTTCAACATAACCTTTAGAAAGTAAAGAGAGCAGTCCGATTGTCAATATTTCCTTAGGTTCCCTTACACCATTGATGTACGCCGCATACATGGCTGAAATATCCTTAGGTATGTTAAATTCAGGAACAATTGCCTTTTTACCCACATCTCTTCCAAATATATACCACGTCATAAATCCATAAATTACTAGAAATATTATTATAACAGGCCCTACGGCAAGTAAAGGGTGAGCATAATAAAGTGTCTGAAGTTTATCTAAAAATGTTGGACTTATATTATCCGTCTTTAAATTTAGACGGAAACTTAATCCGTTATATGATTGTAAAACCTTGTTTGTTTTAATTTCAATAGTTCTATTATTTAAATTTTCAATATAATCTTTTCCGCTTTGGCCGTACTCACCTGTAAAAATATCTAGTTTACTAATTTCATTTTCTGTTACAGGCTTCCCATTTCCAAATTTTATATTTACTGCAGCTTTTTCAATAGGAACTTTCCAAAACTGCCCAATTGCATTAAAATATACCTGATAAATTCCATCTTTTTCAAATACTGCATTATAAATCACATAATTAAATTCGTATCTATTTACGCCATTTTCCACAAATCTGTCTGCAGAACCAACCCTATATCTAATACCTTCATCAAAAAGTTTCGTAGAATATTCTTCAGAAATACCATTTCTCTTTACTGAATTCATTTTTATATAAGATTTGTAAATATCCACGCCGTTTTTCTTTGAACGTAATGGAATATCCCTATAAATACCGTGCTTTGCAACACCGTCAAATTCATAGTCAATTACTTCATTTACTGTCAAAGTCCCATTTTTATTTATCTGAACTGTAACATCATAATTTGTTATTTTTTCAGCAATTAACGATTTTGTATTTAAAAAAAATAACATGAAAAATACAAAAATTATTGAAAAAATATTATTTAATTTTTGTTTGTTAAAACTTTTCATAACAATCCCCTTCTAAAAATCCATTTAAACAAATTAAAATTTAACTTCTGGAACTTTTTCCGCCTCTTCCACAGCATTAAAGAACTCAGCTTTTTTAAATCCAAAAATTCCACCAAAAATATTATTTGGAAAAGTTTCCACAAAAGTATTTCTGTCTCTTGCTGTTCCGTTGTAATATTTTCTTGAACTTTGAATTTCTGTTTCTATTTGAGTTAATTGGGATTGTAAGTTCAAAAAGTTTTCATTTGCCTTCAAGTCTGGATAATTTTCCTGTAACATCATTATTGATCTTAATGTTTTTGTCATTTCATTTTCAAGTTTTTGAATTTTTTCAATATTATCAATATCCTTTGTATCAATCGACATCATTTGACTTCTCAATTTTACCACATTTTCCAGCGTTTCCTTTTCATGTGTCGCATATCCTTTGACAGTATTAACAAGATTTGGTATCAAATCCAGTCTTTTTTGCAAATATACGCCTATTCCGCTCCAACCTTCCTCATTCAAATTCTTCAATTTGATATATTTATTGTAAATCCCCATTGCCATCAGAACCAAAATTACCAAAATCCCTATCAAAACAAATACAATATTCATAATTCATTCTCCTCTTCTATTTTTTATTTTTATTTATTTTATTTAACATAAATCCAATTAATATTACCACAACAGCTCCTATAAAAACATTATAATAAACCGTGTAATCCCTTGGCTTTGAAACTTTCTTTCCATCCGCCTTTTCCAATTTTCCTACAAAAACTTCATCCCGTTCCTTTATTGAATCGACAAATTCTGCAATATCGTATTCTGGCTTATCTAAACTTTCATCTCCAAAGGTTATTTTATAATCTTCCCCTTCTGTAGCCCTAAACACAATTCTGTCTGGAACATAATTTCCTGTTACCCCTTTTATTTTGAGCGGTGAATTATCTCCATTCCTTATTTCAACGATTATTTCAGACAATTTTGGCACATTTTCTAAATTAATCATCAAATTTGACTTTTCTCCAACTTTAGAAATTATCCCTTCCGCATAAAAATCATCTCCGCTTCTCACAGCAAAATTTCTCTGAAACTCATCTTCCGCATCCAGAACAATATTTTTTAACGGCAAAAACTTGCTCTTGATTTTCAAAATTGTATTTTTTCCTTCCTGCTCAACTTTATAATCCAATTTTGTCCCTACAGTTTTAAGTTTTCCAGCCTCATTATTTGACAATTTCAAAATTGCTTCACTAAAGATATTCCCTTTATCCAACGGCGTTACAATTTTATAAAATTCATATCTTTTTTCTGAAAATTCGATTGTCAAGTTTGACTTATCAGGTGTCTTATAAATTTCTCCCGAAGTTATCTGTTCCCAATTTGTACCGTTATTACTTCCAAGCAAAGTATATTCGCTGTAAAAATTTTTGGAAGAAATCAGCACAAGCCTGTTTCCAATTATATCCTTTAATGAACTATCAGAATTAAATTTCACAATAAATTCCATTTTATCCTTTTTCGTCAATACTTCATCTATTTTTGCCCTTGCTACAATTTTTTCGCTGTGCTTTTCCTGCTCTTTTCCAGTTTCGATAACATAAGGAACTTCTTTCCCATTTTTATCAATTATCCGTATATCTCCAAGATTATTTTTACTGTTCTCATAAATATCCTCTGTTAAAAAAAATTGCTTGTATGCCGACTTTCCTGTTATTTTTATAGTTTTAAAATACTGGCTGGAAAAAAGTTGAACAATTGTTATTAAAAATAAAAACAATATTATTTTATTTATTTTCTTCATCTTTCTCACCTTTTCCAAAATCCTTGTCACTCAAGCTCTCTTTCACTTCCTGCTCCAATTTCTTCAAAGCTGTCTGATAAATATAGGAAGTTCCAATCAGAATAGCCCCCATACTAAAGTAAGCAATCAACTTATAGGAATTATCAAATCGTAAGAAATCCCATAAAAAACTTTTTGCCACAAAAGATATTCCTATTCCAAGCCCAATTCTTCTAACATTTCTATTTGGCACTTTAAACCCTTTCCAAACTAAGTATCCGCATAATAGCAGTCCAACTATATCCAAAGCCAATCCAGCTCCTAAAATTAATACACCTGAATGTTCATATATCCGTAAAATAATATTTGCTACAAAAAGGAAATATATTGATTCTCCGAGTATCCACAATGGTTTTTTCTCATTTTTTTTGAAAAAGCATAAATGAATATCATTTTTAGCAACCATAAATAAATATATATTTATTAAAATTGGCAAAAAGAACGGAAATATATAACTTATTGGTACTCTTTCTTTTAATATATCCGAACTCCAACCAAAAAAATACAGGGTAAGATTAATCATATTTATGAATAACAAATAAATTATTTCAATTATTATCAAGAATTTCAAACTAAAACTATCTTGTAATTTTTTCACTTTATACGTTACTGTTCTTAAAACAAAAAGCGAAACTGATAAACTCAAAAATATATCTTCACCATAATTTATCGTTTCAAATGAAGTAACAACATCAAAAACAACTTTATTTACAAAAAATATTGAATATGCAAAAATCAGATATTTAAATATTCCATTTAAAATCCTAACTTCTGTCTTGTAACTTTTTTGTTTTATCAAAAAGTAAAGCACAAATGAAAAAGATATTATCATCAAATCTTGAATATACACAAGCAAATATGTTTCTTCCCGCACAATTAAATTACTTACCAGCGAAACTAGATAAATCGCAATCGTTCCATATCGCATTTCTCTATTTTTATATTTTCTATAAAAGAAATATAATAGTGCAGTTTCAGCACCCCATGCAACCACAACAAATTCTTCTGGCACAATTAACGGAATAATCAGGATAAAACTTCCTAATGCCACAACATAAAAGATTTTTGCAACTTTGTTGTCCTTGAGCCTGTCGCCAAAAAATCCGTAAATTATTCCGACTGTTCCAACTAATACGGCTTTTAGCCAACTTGGGGTTGTCTTGTCAAACAAGCTGTAAATCAATGAAAATTTTATAATTAGATTTAAACTTAGAAATATGTAGTCGATTATATTGCTTTGACGGTTTTCTTTCTTGTGTGAATTTAGGAAAATGAAACTGTATGCTGTTGTAAAAATTACGATGTAGAAAAATGCCGTGATCTTATCATGAACACTGTAATTTAAGTAATAAATCAGCCCCATCATATTTACTATACCCGTAACAAATCCAAAAATCTTGCTGTATATCCAGTCCTTTTTCCAAGAAACTCCAAGCACAATTCCCTGCAAAATCAAAGAATATGCCAAAACATAATAAATCTGAACATTGCTCTTATTCACCCAAATATACGCTCCGTAAGGCAAATATCCACCAATCAGCGACAATACTCCAATTATCTGGCTATCATATCGCAATGAAAGAATCACAACCAGCCCTGTCAGTATTACCGATATAAAAAGTCCCGCTATCATTGGATAAAGTTTGAGATATAACGTAGAAAGAAGCGTAGTCAAATAAAGAATACCAATTCCACCGCCAATCAGCCCAACTGCAAAATGCTTCTTATTTTTCTGATAAAATTTTTCTCCAGCAAAAAGAAAAAACATCCCAAGCAAATACGATGCCGAACTTTTTACATAATTATTTGCCAAAATTTTTGCAAACTGTGTCCGAAATACCAAAAAAACTCCCAAAAAGATTGATATTATCCCTAAAAAGTTAAATCCTTTAAGTCCAATAAGTTTTTCAAATACAAATCTTTTTTTCTCTTTTTCAAAAAGAAATTCCCCTTCTTTTAAAGCCGTTTCTTCTTTTATCTTATTATGAAACACCGAAGATTCCTCTTGAAGAAATATCTTATTTTCAAAAGTTTTCCTATTACTTTTCTCTAAAAAATCACCAATTTTCCCATCAATTTTTTTTAATTCATCTCTCAATGAATCAGCTTCATCTGAAAATTCACAAGAAAGATTTCTTTCCAGCATTTTGACTTTTCTCTTCATTTCCTCCGCATAATTAGAAAGCCTTCTAGTCACTCCACTTTCCAATTCCACATTCATCTTCTCAGCCAAAATATTCTGAAACTTATCAATCTCACCATTTCTCCTAACCTTTTTCGCTTCCTTCAATTCCTCAATGAGCACTGCATTACTATTTTTAAGCCTTCCAATTTCCTCTTCCCTAATTTTCACCTTTTCATGAAATGCCTTTAAATCTTTCGCCAGCCTTTCATTCTCTTTCAAAAGTTCCTTTTCCCTGCTTATTCCAGCCTCGTTTTTTATATTTTCAATTATTGATTCTATCTCCGAATTTAATTTCCCAATCTCCTTATACTTATTCTCAAGATTTTCCAATTCCTTTAGTTTGTCAATCATTGTAAAACCACCTCAAAAGTTTTAAAATAGAGAGTGTCCAAAATTTTGTATGAATCTCTAGACAAATCCAGTAACATAAGGATTTTTTATTTTATTTATACAAAAAATTTACACTCTCTCCAAATTTAGTTAATGAAACTAACTTTATTAGAATTTTCAATATTTTTTTACAAGTTCTTCAAATACTCAGAAAGCGAAGTTGCTCTACGTCCCAATACTTTTTCAATATCACAAGAAATTCCCGATTGTTCACCTTGAGCAATTGCAGTATAAGTTGAAACCCAAGAATCATATTCCCATTGTTCAGCTTTCCAGATTTTACGGCTTTCATAAGCTTCTTCCACAGTTTCATTAGTATACTTAATTTCTTTGCCAAAATGTTCACTCACAATTTTCACAATTTCATTCATTGTCAATTCCTCAGGTCCCGTCATATTCAAAGTTTGATTTTCCCATTTTTCTGGATTTTCCAAAATTTTTGCAACAACTTCTGAAACATCTGAACGCACTACAACAGAAACCTTCCCATTCCCAGCAGGTCCTTTTATTTCTCCGTATTCTCTACATAGATTTACAAAGAAATCCGCATAAAAATTATCCCTCAAAAATGTATATTTGAATCCATTTTCTTTAATATACTCTTCAGTCGCATAATGATCTCTTCCTAGTGTAAATACAGAATTTTTTGAAGCATTGTAAAACGAAAGATAAATAATGTGCGAAACTTTTGCCATTTTAGCCGCATCAATAAAATCCTTATGCTGTTGAACACGATTAGGATTTTCCGAACCTGACACCATAAAAAGCACATCAATTCCTTCCAATGATTTTATAGTGTCCTCCGATTTATCATAATTTGATTTAAAAACATCAGAAAATCCCATTTTTTCAGCTTTTTCTTTATTTCTGGCTAAGTTTCTAACTTCTATTCCATTTTTCTTACATAATTTTGAAACAATTCCACCTAAGTGTCCTGTTACTCCAGTTACTGCTATTTTAGCCATTTTGCTTCCCTCCTATTTTTTTAAATTTCAGACATACTTTTTCTATTCCTGATTTATCTTTATACCCTTTTAATCCACCTGATAATTTTAAAACCTTATTATGTATTTTCAAAATATCAGAAACTTCAAAATATTTAATCATTATTTATCACGCATTCTAATAAATACATCTTTATTTTCTTCCATTTTTTCAAATAAAATATCCATTGAACTTTTTGTTATTTTATTTTTTTCAACAAAATTAGACATTAATTGAACTAAAACTTCACTTTCACTTTTTCCAGTTTTTTCTACTGCTTTTTTAAATTCATTAATTAATTCATTATTTTTTATTTCTGCCGTATATATCATTTTAACTACCTCTAATTTCTATTTTTTCCAAAAAAGCCCCCCACCCTTTTTATTCAAAAACCATTATTTACCCTTTCACAACAACATTAACCAATTTATTAGGTACAACTATCACTTTCACGACTTCTTTCCCATCAATAAATTTCTTAGCCTTTTCTGATTCCAATGCAAGTTTTTCAGCGTCATCTTTTGAAATTCCGATTTGAGCCGAAACCATATCTCTCACTTTTCCGTTTACTTGGATTACCAAATTGAAAGTATGGTCTTTTGTCAATTCTTCGTCATATTTTGGCCATTCTTCTTCAAAAGTAAATGTTTTATTTCCTAAATAAGCCCACAATTCATCAGCTACATGCGGTGCAAATGGTGCGATTAACAAGATTGTTTTTTCCAATACTTCACGCCATATTTTTTTACTTTCTGAAGAAATATTGTCTTTGTCAATCACTTCTTGCTTGTAAGTTGTCATGTCGTTTAACAATTCCATAACAGCTGCAATCGCAGTATTGAAATGGAAATCATCTTCGATACTTTCTGTAACTTTTTTAACTGTTTGATGTAATTTCTTTTGAATTTCTTCATCTTTTTGATTTCTCTTTTTTAGTTCAACTCCGTAATGATTTTCTGATTTCGCATTGTGGTCAGAAAATTCTGCAGTTCCAGAAACCAATAAATACAATCTATTTATAAATCTATATGCCCCTGCAAGTCCATTCATGTTCCATTCCAATTCTTTTTCAGGCGGTGCAGCAAATAATGTGAACACTCTTGAAGAGTCAGCTCCATATTCTTTCACGATTTCTTCGGGATCTACTCCATTATTTTTCGATTTACTCATTTTTTCTACTTTTGTAACTAATTCTTCCCCTGTTTTAATCGAAAACGCTTTTCCATCTTTAAATTCAGCTTCTCTTGGGAATAAGTATCTTCTCTCATTTTGTGAATAGAATGAAGGCCCTAAAACCATTCCTTGCGTCAATAATTTTTTAAACGGCTCATTTGTATCAACATATCCCAAATCTCTAAGTGATTTATGGAAAAATCTCGCATAAAGCAAGTGCATTACCGCATGCTCAATTCCACCAATATATTGGTTTACAGGTGTCCAAGCATCTGCATCCGCTTTTTCAAAAGGTTTATCCGCACTGTGAGAATCTAAATATCTCAAATAGTACCAAGATGAATCAACGAAAGTATCCATCGTATCAGTTTCTCTTCTACCTTTTTTCCCATTCGGCAAAATCACATTCTTAAACTCTTCCGAAGTTTCAAGCGGATTCCCTTTCCCATTAAATTCAATATCAGTAGGAAGTTTCACAGGCAAGTTTTCTTCTTCCTCCAAGTAAATATTCCCATCTTCATCATAAATCACAGGAATTGGAGTTCCCCAATATCTTTGTCTACTAATCAACCAGTCATGAAGTCTATAATTTACCGTTTTCTTACCAAGCCCAATTTTTTCCAATTTTTCAGTAATTTTCTCTTTTGCTTCATTACTATTTAATCCATTAAATTCTTCTGAGTTTACCAGTATTCCTGGAACTGTTAAAGCATTTTCCAATTTTTCAACAGAAACTTCTTCTAAATTTCCATTTTTATCAACAGGATTTACAACAATTTTCAAATCCAAGTTATATTTCTTAGCAAATTGAAAATCTCTTTCATCATGTGCAGGTACCGCCATAACAGCTCCTGTCCCATAATCCATCAACACATAATTTGCAACCCACAACTGCACTTTTTCACCATTTACAGGATTAATCACATAAAGTCCAGAAAATACTCCTTCTTTTTCCTTATCTTCTGCCGTACGAGCGATTTTATCCTCATTTCTCATTGCTTCAACTTTTTCTCTAATACTAGGATTTTCCTTTAAAATAACTTCCTCAACTAACGGATGTTCTGGTGCAACAGTTGCATAAGTAACTCCATAAAGCGTATCAGGTCTTGTTGTAAACACAGAAATTACAACTTCTCCCTTGTCATTTAATTTCAAATGTGTATGTCCATTATTTTCAAAATTGTAATCTAAAATAAAGTCAACTTCAGATCCAGTTGATTTTCCAATCCAGTTTTTTTGCATAGTCAATACTTGTTCAGGCCAATGTCCTCTAAGTTCTTCATGCCCTTGCAGCAATTCTTCAGCATAATCAGTTATTTTAAAATACCATTGCGACAATTCCTTTTGAATAACATCAGTTTTACTATGTCTCCAGCATTTCCCATCTTCGACTTGTTCATTTGCCAAAACCGTATTACACTCAGGACACCAGTTTACAAAAGATTTTTTCTTGTAAACCAATCCTTTTTATACATTTCAATAAAAAATTTTTGATTCCATTTGTAATACTCTGGAGTGTAAGTACTAAGTTCTCTATCCCAATCATAAGAAAGACCCATAAGTTTCAACTGTCTTCTCATATTGTCAATGTTCGCTTTAGTCCATTTCCCAGGATGAGCCCCATGGTCAATCGCCGCATTTTCAGCAGGTAGCCCAAAACTATCCCATCCAAACGGATGCAACACATTAAACCCTTTCATTTTCTTATATCTAGCAATCGCATCTCCAATCGCATAATTTCTCAAATGCCCAACATGCAATTTCCCTGACGGATACGCAAACATCTCAAGCACATAATAATTCTCTTTCCCATCGGCTTTATTTTCAGATTTAAAAACATCTTTTTGGGCCCATTTGTCTTGCCATTTTTTCTCAATTTCATTAGGATTATATTCCTTAATCATTATTTTTTCTCCTCCATTTTTCAGTATTTATAAATTTTTTATTTAATATCCTTAAAAAATAATTTGTCTATTGACATTTCTGCAAAAATATTTTATAATTAATTACCAAATAAAAACATGTGTGAAAAATAAGAGCGTTACTGCTCTTATTTTTTTATCCACTTTAAAAATCGATAACTAAATTCTATTGTTTTTACAATACATAATATAATCGTTGCTACCCTAATCCATTCCATATTCAGCACTCTCCTTTGATTAAATAGAAGGGAGGGAGTCAGGGAATTATTCCCCTTTAAACCTCCTAATCATTTTGATAATCCATTTTATTATCTTTATCAGATAATCTATAGTTGTAATGAATAAAATAATTATCTCCCAAATTTTTAACATGTGCATTTTCTCCCTCCGCCTCATAATTGTACTATATTTTGGAATTTTTGACAATTATTTATCTTAATAATATTTTTTCAATTTTAAAAACTTCTGTTAATACCCAAAATCAGGATTCTCAATCACCCATTTCCCATTCTTTTTATTAGCTTCTAAAATTTCTTTTCTTCCTACATATTTTCCATTTTTTGTAATTCGTTCTAATTCTTGATCCATCATTTCTAATTGAATTTCGCCTATTGTTTTAAAATATTTTTTAATAGCTTTTTCATCATTTTGTGAAATTGATTTTTGATATTCTTCCATTGTTTTTCCCGTTTTTTTCTTAAAGGCTTCGTCCATTTTTTCAGCCATTTCTCCAGATCTTTCAATCATCTTATCCATGCTCATTTCATCTGTATTTACAGGAAATCCCAATTTAACTTTTACATATGCTTTCTCTCCATTGATATAGTCAATTTTTTCTATATCAATCTTGTAATATTTATACATCGTATCCACCATTTTAGAAAAATAATCCTCTCCAAAAAAAGAACCCATCATTTCTTTCATCTGATTTGACCCATCTTTTTGACTTCCAGCAAAAACTCCATTCATCATTTTATTCATCATTCCAAACATTTCCTCTTTTGAATAAATTCTACTCACTTCTTTTTCAATTTGAGAATTGTAATCTGAAAGAACACTTTGATTGAGCTTTACTGCTGGTTCTACTTCCACTTGATATTTTTCTTTTGCAAAAATTCCTAAACTTAGTAATACAGATAATCCTAAAATTATTTTTTTCATAATTCTCACTTCTTCCTTTACTTTTATTTTTATTTTACTTTTTTACTTACTCCAAAATTTCAAATTTATATCCAACTCCCCAAATGGTTTTAATATTCCAGTTTGGATGATTGTAGTTATCTATTTTGGAGCGAAGTCTTTTAATATGAGTGTCAACTGTTCTGCTATCACCGAAATAATCAAATCCCCACAGTAAATCTAGCAAATTTTCTCTTGTGAAAACTTTATTTTGATTTGTCGCAAGTGTCCAAAAGATTTCTATTTCTTTTTTTGTAAGTAAAATTTTTTCATTTTCAATTTTTACAGCAAAATTATCCAAGTCAATTTCTAAATTGTCATATTTGAATAATTTTTTATCCTGATTTTCTTTTGGAGACAATCTTCTTAAAATTGCATGTATTCTAGCGATTATTTCTCCTGGTGAAAATGGCTTTACAATATAATCATCCGCTCCAATTTCCAGTCCCATTATTTTTTCATAATCTTCCCCACGAGCGGTAATCATAATAATTGGCACATTTGAAAAACTTCTTATTTCACGACAGACTTCAAAACCATCTTTTTTAGGCATCATGACATCCAGCAAAACTATATCAAATTTATTATTTCTAACTTCACTTAATGCACTTTCTCCATCAAAGACAGTTGATACAATAAAATTATTTTTTTTACAATACTGTGAAATTATCGAAACAATCTGTCTGTTGTCATCTGCAATTAACACATTATACATTTTTTTACCTCTTTTAATTTCTCTTTTTCATATTTTATCATAAATTAAAAAAATTTCATACTTTAAAAATATACAAAAGTTTGATAAAATATTTTTATACAAGAAATTTTTTGAAAGGAGAAGAAAAAAGAAAAAATGAGAAGAGAACTAAAAAAAATTTTTTTTATAAGAAAAAAAGATTCTACACAAACATTTAGACTCGCTATGCTACTTTGCATTGTTGGGGGATTTTTAGATGCTTACACTTTTACCACAAGAGGAAAAGTTTTGGCAAATGCGCAAACTGGAAATTTAGTTTACCTTGCCTTAAATCTTGCTGAAAGAGATTATCAAAAAGTTTTTTCTTATTTTGTCCCAATTTTTGTTTTTGCACTTGGAATTTTATTTTCAGAATATTTAAAACATGTATTTACAAAATATGAAAATTTCCGCTGGCAACACACTGCCATTATTATTCAATTAATTGTAATGTTTTTTATTTCATTCATTCCGCCAAATCACTTAAATATGTTAGTTAACGTAATAATTTCATTCATTGCGGCACTGCAATATCAAGGTTTTAAAAAAATTCACGGAGTAAACGGTGCAACTACTATGTGTACAGGAAATCTTCGGTCAAGTATGGAATTTTTAAGTCAGTTTATAATGACTAGAGATAAAAAATCTTTTTATAATTTTTTAGTTTACATAGGATTAATTTCCTTTTTTGCAATTGGTGCAACTTTGTGTGCCGTTCTAGTTCATTTTTTTAAAAATTATGCATTGCTTTTCTGCTGTGTTTTGCAATTTATCGTATTTTTAGTGATGTTCAAACAAAAAATTTAGTTTTATAATCAAACAAATATCTTTTAATACTGATAAATAAAGATTTTAAGAATTTTTACAATATATTCAAAAAATTTTTTTGCTTGTAAAAAAAACGAAAAAGTTATATAATTATCACAAATAACATCTGTTATATTATTAAAAAAAAATTAAAGATAAGGAGGTTTTTTTATGTTTGAAAAATTTCGTTTTGAAAATCTTTCAAAAATAATTCAATTATACGTTTTGAATTTATTTGGACAAATTATCAAAAAAGATAATTTGGAAATTTTTTCAAAAATAAATTTTTTTAATGTAGGAAATATTTCCTTGCTGTATGAAAAAAATAAAAAAATCTTAATTAATAAAAGTAGTAATTTTTTAAAATTACTAGACGAACATATTTTAAATTCAGAAATAGATTTATCTTTTATCGAAAATGTCGATGTAAAAAAATTGATACAAAATTTTGAAAAGCTTTGTGCCAATGGATATAAAAATTTTATTGAAAAAGACATAAGAAAAAAAATAATTGAAAAATTTACAAATTGCTTAAAAAATTTAGTTGTAATTTATTTATTCTCAAATATAAAATTTAACTATATTTCCGAAAACGCAAGAGTAAAAATAAGCCGTGCTCCACCTTTTGTAAAATAATTTTATAAAAAATTTTTACAAAAAAATATTGTGGAGGATAAAAAAATGGAAAAAATCGAGAAAATTGAAGAAGTAGAAAAAAAAGAAGTAAGAGAAAAAAGAGAATTAAAAGGAATTAAAATAGGAAAATATGAAATCGAAAAGCCAATTGTTCAAGGTGGAATGGGAGTCGGAATAAGCTGGGACAGACTTGCTGGAAATGTAGCTAAAAACGGCTGTCTTGGAACAATAAGCGCAATTTGTACAGGATATTATCAAAATATGAGATTTGTAAAAAAACAGGTAGATGGAAGACCAGTTGGAACAAAAAATACTTACAACAGGGAAGCTCTTATTGAAATATTTAAAAATGCAAGAAAAATTTGTGGAGATAAACCTCTAGCTTGTAACATCTTACATGCAATCAATGACTATGCAAGAGTTGTAGGCGACGCACTGGAAGCCGGAGCAAATATTATTGTAACGGGAGCAGGACTTCCGCTAGAGCTTCCAAAACTTGTAAAAGATTATCCAGATGTAGAAATAGTGCCGATAGTCTCATCAGCAAGAGCGCTAAAAATAATCTGTAAAAAATGGAAAGCTGCTGGAAAAATGCCAGGAGCAGTAATCGTAGAAGGTCCTAAAAGTGGAGGACACCAAGGAGCTAAATATTCCGAATTATTTGCGCCAGAACATCAATTAGAAGCAATTTTACCACCAATAAAAGAAGAAAGAGACAAATGGGGTGATTTTCCAATAATTGCAGCAGGTGGAATTTGGAACAACGAAGATATTCACAAGATGATGGAATTAGGAGCGGATGCCGTTCAAATGGGTACAAGATTTATAGGTACTTACGAGTGCGATGCAAGTGAAAATTTTAAACAAAATTTAATCAATGCAAATAAAGAAGACATAGTAATTGTAAGCTCTCCTGTTGGTTATCCTGGAAGAGCAGTAAAAACAAATTTGATAAAAACTTTGGAACCTAATACTAACAAGATAAAATGTATAAGTAATTGCGTCTTTCCTTGTGAACATGGAAAAGGTGCAAATAAAGTGGGATATTGTATTGCAAACAGCTTAGGAGATGCCTACTTAGGTAAGCTTCAAAGCGGACTGTTTTTCACAGGAGCAAATGGATATAGATTAAAAGAGATAGTTCACGTCAAAGATTTAATTGAAGAATTGATGACAGGTATTCAAACTTCTAAAAATATTTAAAAATGAAAAATAAAAAGTAGCCGGAGTATGAAAAATACTTCGGTTCATATTTTTTATAAAAAAAATCCAGTCTACCGTTCTAATCTGATTTTTGGTTGCCTGTAACTGTTACAGGTGGTAGTCATATTTACAAAAGTACAGGATCCGTGCTAAGTTTTTTTACCGCCGTGATTTTTCTGAAACAATTTTATAAAGAGATGACCCCATTAAAAAATGAGTAAAGCCCAAAAACAATTTAATTAGTATCGAATAGACCAGAAATTTATTTTTAAATAATTTAGAAATTTCCTTTACTTGAATAGTATAACTTTTATCACTAAAAATGTCAAATATTTTTTTTAGGAAATTTTTCAAAATTCACATAATAAGTATTTTTATCTATTTTTTTTAATATATTTTTTTTACATAAATTAGAAATTTCTCTTGAAAGAGCAGGCCGTGTCACATCAAATTTTTTCGCAAGTAGAGATATGCTCGGAAAAAATGTTATTTTATTATCTTTAGAATTTTTTTTAATATAGCTTAAAACTTTTTCACCAATCGTTTTATTTACAAAATTAAACCAAATTCTTTTTGAGAGATATTGACTTTTATTTGAAATCTCATCAATAAAATTTAAAAGTAACCTTTTATTTTTTTGAATCAGATTAAAAAATTTATTCCGGTCAATCACTAGCAAATTTGTTTCTTCCAATGTTATCAAATCGACTGGAAAAGTGTTATCTTCCCCAAAAATAAATGCTGGTGCCAAAATTTCATTTATTTTTATATGACCAATTACAATGGAATCACCATTAAATTTTTGCATTTCAGCAACAAGAGTTCCTTTTATTAAAATATTCACATTTGTAATTACATCACCTCGAAAGAATATAATTTCATTTTTTTTATAAGTTCTTATTTGATATTCGGTTTCTTTTAAAAATGAAGTGACAGATGAAATACTGTAACCATTAAATAGTGGAACTTTTACAAGCAATTGTGAAATGTCTTTAATATTCATATCATCACCAATTCTTTTTTGTTTTCTATCAAAATAATTTTACTATAATATTATTAATTTGTCAAACTATTTATCTGAAAATAAAAAAATAGGAGGAAATTAGCCTCCTAAATATGCTCTTTTTATTTCTGAATTTGTCAAAAGTTCTTTTCCAGTCCCTTCCAAAATTATACTTCCAGTTTCTAAAACATAACCTCTATCGGCAATTGACAAAGCCATGTTTGCATTTTGCTCAACTAATAAAATAGTAACATTATCCTCTTTGTTTATTTTTTTTATTATTTCAAAAATTTCCTGAACTAACAGCGGTGCAAGTCCCATTGATGGTTCATCTAGCAAAAGTAACGATGGATTTGACATAAGTGCTCTTGCCATTGCAAGCATCTGTTGCTCACCTCCACTCATTGTTCCTGCAAGTTGTCTTTTTCGCTCTGCTAGACGAGGAAACAAAGAAAACATATGTTCCATATCTTTTTTTATTTCAGCTTGATCATTTCTAATAAAAGCCCCCATTTCCAAATTTTCTAAAACTGTTAGCTCCGTAAAAATTCTTCTTCCTTCTGGAACGTGAGCCATACCTTTGCTTACAAGTTTATGAGCGACAGTATTTGTCGTGTTTTCACCATTTAGTGAAATTTCTCCAGATTTTATTGGAATTAATCCTGAAATTGCATGTAATGTCGATGTTTTTCCAGCTCCATTTGCTCCAATCAAAGAAACAATTTCTCCTCTTTTTATATGAAATGAAATATTTTTTATGGCATGAATTACACCATAATAGACATTCAAATCATTGACTTCTAAAATATTCACAATTCTTCCTCCTCTCTTATTCTCCCAAATATGCTGCAATAACTTCTTTGTTTGACTGTATTTCATTTGGAAGCCCAGACGCTATTATTTTTCCAAAATTTAGCACATAAAGTCTTTCACAAATTCCCATAACTAAATCCATATCGTGCTCAATAAGTAAAATTGCAATTTTAAATTTATCCCTGATAAAACTTATTGTTTTCATCAATTCCTTTGTTTCATTTGGATTCATTCCCGCAGCAGGTTCATCAAGTAAAAGCAATTTGGGATTTGTAGCTAGCGCTCTAGCTATTTCCAATTTTCTTTGCTGTCCATACGATAAATTTCCTGAAATTATATTAGCCATTTCTGCCATATCAAAAATATCCAATAAATCCAGCGCTTTATCTGTAACTTCTTTTTCTTCCCTCCAAAATCTTGGGAGTCTTAGTATAGCTTCAAAAGTATTATATTTCATACTGCTATTAAGTGCCATTTTTACATTGTCTAGCACTGTCAAATTTTTAAATAATCTAATATTTTGGAATGTTCTTGCTATTCCCAATGCAACTATTTGCGGAGTTGTTTTTTTATTAATACTTGTTCCATTTATGGAAATATCACCGTCAGTCGGTTTATAAACACCTGTAAGTAAGTTAAATATTGTTGTTTTTCCAGCTCCATTAGGTCCAATCAGCCCTATTAACTCGCCTTCTTTTATCTCGATATTAACATTGTCTACAGCTCTTAAACCACCAAAAGATATTCCTAAATCAGTCGTTTTAAGTAATGACATATCCTAATCTCCTTTTTTATTTTTTTGAGTTTCTAATTTCTTTAATCCGTTGTTTCGTTTCATGGAAAGTGAATTCTTTTGTTCCAAAAATTCCTTTTGGTCTGAAAATCATTAAAATAATAAGAATTATTGAATAAATTAAATATCTAAACTGTGAAAAATCTCTTAAAAATTCACTTAACATAGTTAAAATAACCGCTGCGATAACTGCTCCAGTTATACTTCCAAGTCCACCTAAAACAACCATAACCAAAATTTCTATTGAAAATAAAAATCCAAATTTATCTGGTGCTAAAATCCCAACATTGTGAGCAAATAATGAGCCTCCTACTCCCGCAAAAAATGCTGAAAAAGTAAATCCATAAAGTTTTACACGATTTAATTTAATACCAATATTCTCTGCCGCAATTTCATCTTCTCGAATTGACATAACTTCCTTACCTTTTCTTGAAGTCATAGCCATAACAACTATAATAATTGAAATTACAACAATAAAATACACATTTGAAAATGTTATAACTCCTTGAGGAATTCCACTAAACCCTGTCGCTCCTCCAAGAAAATCCAAATTTTGAATGATATATTTTACAATTTCTCCAAACGCAAGTGTAATGATTGCAAGGTAATCCCCTCTTAAACGAAGCGTACTAGCTCCAACTAAAAATCCAAATATTGCTGCAATAATTCCGCCAAATAGTGAAACTATAAGAAGATGCAATGTTGCAGGCAAATGATAATTTACTAATATTTTTGAAATATACGCCGCTGAATATCCACCAATTGCAATAAATCCAGCTTGTCCTAAATTAAGCTGTCCCATAATTCCAACAGATATATTAAGACTTACAGAAAATAGCACAAAAATTAAAATAGTTATATAAATTCCACGAGTGTAGCTAAAAATATCATTTGGGTCAATTGTTAAATTTAAAACTACATAAAGTAAGATAATTGAAATAACTGTAACTACATAATTTTTCAATTTAAATTTATTAAAATAATTCAAATTACCCCATTTTGGCTGTTCTTTGTCTTTTTTATTTTCTTTATTTTTTATATTTTCTTTGTTTTCAATTTCATTTTTTGTCAAAGTAATTTTTTTATTTTGAACTTCTTTTTTTTCTTTATTTTCCATTTTTCTCTTTTCTCCTCCTTTCTCTTCTCTATAATTAAACTTTTTCTTTCATATTTTTTCCAAACAATCCATTTGGTTTAAAAATAAGTATCAAAATTAAAATTCCAAAAACTATTGGATTTGCCCAAGTTGTAAGAAAAGAACCTTTTACATATGCTTCTAAAAGTCCCAATACATATCCTCCAACCATAGCTCCAGGAATACTTCCAATTCCACCAAATACAGCCGCAATAAACGCTTTTAATCCAGGAAGCATCCCCATATATGGCTCAATTTGTGGATAAACAATCGCATAAAGTGCTCCACCAAGTGCACCTAATCCAGAACCAATTGCAAATGTAATAGCGATTGTTTTATTTACATTTATTCCCATAAGTTGTGCCGCTCCTGTATCTTGAGATACCGCTCTGGTTGCTTTTCCAAGTTTTGTCTTTTTAATAAATAAATTTAGCGCAACCATGCAAATTATAGTGACAACTATTACAAAAATAGTAAGCATACTTATTTGAACGACTCCCAAATTTAATTTTTTATTATCTGACAAAAATCCAGGAATATATTTTTGGTCAATTACTTTTGGTGTAGCTCCAAAGATGATAAGTGCGACACTTTCAAGCAAAAAGCTCATTCCGATTGCTGTTATAAGCGCTGAAATTTTAGGTGCATTTCTAAGCGGTCTATACGCAAAAAAATCAATTACAACACCTAAAATAGCACAAAAAACAATTGATAAAAGTATTGCAATTATAAGCGGCATACCATTTGATACAGCAATAAAAGTTAAATATGCTCCTATCATAAGTATGTCTCCATGCGCAAAGTTTATAAGTTTTACAATTCCATAAACCATTGTGTATCCCAGAGCAATCAGTGCGTAAATACTTCCAGTCTGAAGACCGTTGATTGTCTGTTCAATTAAATTTTTTAACATTTTAACCTCCTTCAATTATGACTAATTCTATTACAATTTTTTTATTTATAAATTAAAAAAGTTCAAAATGGTATTAAGAAAATCCTAGTACCATTGAACTTAAAAAAAATTATATTTATAAATTTCCTAAATTAAAATTTTTCTTTTAAAGTAAGTTTTCCATCTTTTACTTCAATAAATGTAACTTTTTTTTCTGGATTTCTATTTTCATCAAATTTCAACGAACCTGTCAATAAATTATCTCCACTAAAGTTTTTGATTGCGTCTCTGATTGCTTCTTTTGAAGATAAATCTTTTACAGATTTTAGTGAAGTTTCCAAAATAGTACCTGTGTCATATCCAAGTGCTGCAAACATAATTGGATCAAGTTTATACTCAGTTTTATATGAATTTATAAATTTTTTAGCTATTTCAGAACTGTCATCTGAAGCAAATTGACTGGCAAAAATAGCTCCATTTGCGACTTTTCCAAAGTTAGTCTGGATTCCATCCCAACCGTCTCCTCCCATAAATTGAGAATTTATTCCAAGTTCTTTCGCTTGAGTTAAAATTAATCCTATTGTGTTGTAGTAATCTGGCACAAAAATCATATTTGAATTGTAACCTTTAACTTTTGTTAAAACTGCTCTAAAATCTTTGTCATCGGCAGTATATTTTTCTTCTTTAATTTGAATTCCTTCTTTTTGAGCTTGTGCTTTAAATGCGTCAGCTAATCCAACTGAATAGTCACTTGTAGAATTAGTCAAAATAGTTACATTATTAAATCCTTTTGATTTTGCATATTTTGCAACAGCCTGCCCTTGATAAGGATCGGTATAAGTTGTTCTGAATACAAAATTTTTATCTTTTGTGATGTCAAAAGCTGTTCCAGTAGCAGTTATCATAGGGATTTTAGCTTGTTCAGCAAGTGGTGCAATAGCTAGAGAAGGTTTTGAGATAACTTCTCCTACCAAAACATCAATTTTATCTTGAGAAACCATTTTTTTGAAGATATTTACAGCTTCTTGCGTATCTCCTTTACTGTCAGCTTCAACAATTTCTATTTTTTTCCCATTAATTCCACCAGCAGCATTAATTTCTTTAACTTTTAGTTTAAATCCGTTCACTGTCGCTACTCCATATTGAGCGACATTTCCTGTAAGCGGTGCAATAACTCCAACTTTAATAACATTTGAATCTACTTTTTTAGATCCGCAGCTCATTACAAACAATGCCATCATTGACATTAAAAATAATATTTTTTTCATAATCTCACCTCGTAATTTTTATTAAAAATTTTTTACTTTAAATAAATGCAATTAATTTTTTTATTTAAATTTTAACTACATTTACAAGAAATTTTCTATATTTAAAATACTTTCCTCCTTTCTTTACAAATCATCTCCAGTTTCAACAATTATATCATATATTAACTAAAAAATAAATTATTATTTTAATAGTCAAAATAAAATCCGATTAATTTAAATTTTTCAAAAAAAAACTACCACAAATATTTGTGATAGTTTTTATTTTTTGTATATTTTTTAGAGTAAAAAAATTATTTGTTATTAGCTATTTTTAGTTATTTTAGTTTCCCAAGTTAAAGTTATAACCTACACCTACAGATACTCTTTTATAATTTGCATCTGTTTTATCCCCAGTATTGTCATTTTTATATTGACCTTGGTTTTCTTTATACATAACTTCTGCGTTGAAGTTGTTGTAGTTCACTCCTGCTCCAACTCCGTAATAAAGTCCATTTTTAGCTTTATAATCGTCAATATTCCCATTATTTGCTGAATATCCCAAATCTCCTTTTACATATGGTTTTACAGTAGTCGGAGTGGCAAAGGTATATTTTGCGGTTCCATAAACTGGCACCGAATTATAATTTTCGTAATTTTCATTGGCTGAATTTCTAGCTTTCACTTTTTTATGCCATTGATAAGCAGTTCCAGCTCCCACTTCCAATCCTGGAGTTACTTCATATCTGTATTCTGCCCCTGCTTCTCCAGCTGTAGATTTTGCTTTTTCTGAGCTATTATCATAATGGTATTTTCCACCTAAATCATATGCACCTTTTACTTCAACTTTTCCAGCGTTTGCTGCAAATGAAACTATTCCTAAAACTAAAAACAATCCCATAAATTTTCTTTTCATAGTAAACACCTTTTCTTTCTTTTTGGCAAACTCTAAATTACAATATGTACTAGAGTTTTTCCCTATTTTAATTAAATTAGTTTAGGAAATTTCACTTTCCTGAACTTAAAGTCATTATACACCAATTGACTTATAAGTCAATTTTTTTTTTAATATTTTTTCATTAGAAAGAAAGTTCAATTGACTAAAACTGTCTAAATTTCTAATAAAATAAAACAAATAAAAAATATTTAGAATTAATTAAATTAAAAAGAATTTGACTTGATTTTTAGTTTAAATTATGCTATACTTATTTCTGAAAGTTAGTAAGATTATAATTAATTGGAGGAGAACGACAATGAAAAAAATTTTAGTATTATTGACATTAGTTGGATCAATCGCAATGGCTCAAGGAAATGTTTATGAATTTAGAGCAGGTTGGGATTTATATAACAGAGCAAAAGATTCTAACAAAGAATATGAAATCAGAAAGGATGTATTACAAACTGGTCCAGAAGTTTCATTTGAATACAGAAGAGAATTGACAAATAACTTTGATTTAGGAGCTGGAATTGCTTACAAATATAACAATTTAACTGATAAAAAAGTTGAGGTTGATGAAAACAAAGTTGATGTTTCTATGAAAGGTTTACATTCAGTACCTATTTATGCAACTGCAAGATATAACTTCAGAAATGATTCAGATGTTACACCTTATGTAAAAGCTAATTTAGGATTTGCAGTTAACTCTGGAAAAATTGATTTTCAAAGAATTAACACACCTGGAATAGATGAAACTGCTCAAATGAAATTTAAACATGGATTCTATTACGGAGCAGGAGCAGGACTTGAATATAATAACTTCGTTGCTGACTTATCATACAATGTAAATACATTAAGAGCTAAATACAACTATAGCTACAACGATTTATTAGGAACTAAAAAAGAATCATCAAGCAAAGAAACTTTAAATCATGGAATGTTGACATTAAGTGTTGGTTATGCTTTGAAAAACTAGTAACTTTTAACAAATTTTTTATGAGCCTTTCTTAAAATTTAAGAAAGGCTTTTTTTGTTCTTTTAAAATCAATTTTTATTGCTTTTCAAAATCTTTTTTGGTATAATTTTATTAGTTAAGTTTTCTTTTTTAACAAAATTTATTTTTTTAAGGAGGTATTTATGAACTTGAACTATAAATTAATTGCAACTGATATGGACGACACTTTATTAAATAAAGATCAAGAAATATCAATTGAAAACGAAGAATCTATTATAGATGTCCAAAAAAAAGGGGCAATATTTGTACTTGCAAGTGGAAGACCTAGCTTTGCCATGTTTGAATATGCAAAAAAGCTTCAGATGGACAGATTTGGAGGATATATCTTGGCTTTTAATGGCGGAGAATTGATTAATTTTAAAAATAATGAATTAGTTTTTCAGCAAGGACTTGACAAAAAGGACATAGAAATTATTTACAATATTTCAAAGAAATTAGATTTAACGATGTTACTTTATCAAGATGACACTGTTTTTGCAACAAGTGAAGCAACTGAAGCATTAGTTGAAGCCAAACTTTGCAAAATGAAATTCCAAAAATTTGAAGCTTTAAAAGAACTGGAAAAATTTGGTGTTACAAAAACTGCAAAATGTATGATTGTTGGGGATCCTGAACTTGTAAAAAATGCCGAAAAATATATGAAGGAACTTTACGGAAATGACTATTTTATAGCAATTTCAAAGCCTATTTTCTTGGAAATTGCAAACAAAAATGTGAACAAAGGAAAAACTTTGGCTAGACTTGGAAAAATTTTGCAAATTAAAACTGAAGAAATGATAGCAGTTGGAGATAGTGGAAATGATAGACCACTTTTAGAAACTGTAGGAATGCCTGTTGCTGTGGCAAATGCACCCGAAGAAATAAAAAATTTATCAAAATTTGTATCCACTTCAAACGATGAAAATGCTCTAAAAACTGTAATTGATAAATTTTTTGGATCTTAATCAAAAAAACCTCTCAATTTATTAAAATTGCGAGGATTTTTTTTAAATGTTATACAATATATTAAAAAAATTAAATAAAATACTTCTGATATTTACATTGTTTCTTACACTATTTTTTATTTCTATTAATTTTTTTAAATTTTCGCTATTTAATATAACTTTTGCATTAATGATTATTTTTGCCAAAAAATTTATCAAAAATTCTCTATTTTTTTTAACTTCAATCTCAAGTTCATTCAACATAAAATATATATTTTCCATATTCCAAAATTTTACTTCTTTTACTAAAAACTCAATGCTTTTGTTATATTTTATCACCAAATCCAAATAATTTCCATTTTCTGAATTATAAAATAAATAATTTTGCATTTCAGAAATATTTTTTAAAATATCTTCAACTGTTTTTATTTTAAAAGAAAAACTTTCAAGCGTTATATTTTTTTCCAAATAATTTTTTTTAAATAACTTTATATCATTTTCATTTCCGTCAAAAAAATCATAAGTTTTTTTATCGATTTCAAGTTCAAAGCTACTTAAACTTTCTAAGTGAAATTTTATCACACGCGATTTTATTGTTGGAATTATATTTAAGGTTCTTGATAACAGTATAAAATAAACATCCTTAGGTGGTTCTTCAATCGTTTTTAACAAAGCGTTTGCCGACTCTTTTCTTAAATTTTCCACACCAAAAATGATAAATATCTTTTTGGGCGAATTAAAAGACGATTCAATTGTTTCATAAATAATTTCTCGAACTTCGTCAATTTTTATATTTCCATTATTTTTATTAATAATTTCAACATCGGGATGGACTAAATTATCAATTTGTTTTTCAATTTGAAGTTTTGTAACTTCATTTTTTACATCTCGTGTCATCACCATTTTTGAAAAAATTAAGGCGTAGTGAAGCAAATCAACTCTTCTATCGCCATAAAAAAGATAACTTGCACTCACTTTACCAGTTTTTATCTCATTTTTAAAATTTTTTATAATCTCACTACTTTTCATCTTACGTTTCTCTACTCTCAATGGTTAACTTTTATAAGACATATTTAAAAATACAAAAATAAGCCAATAAAAATTTATTTTAATAAAAAATTCTTTTTAACTTTTTATTTACTGACTTTCTAAAAACTTATTTTTGTATATATTTTTAATTTTCCTTCATTTGAAGTGTTCTTAATAATTTTTTGTTGTCAAATGCGGCTCCTCCACCTAAAACTACTGAATCTAGTGGATTAGGCGACAAGAATACTTTGATTCCAACTTCTTTTTCCATCATATCGATAAAGTTTTTAATTAATGAACCTCCACCTGTCATAATAATTCCGTTGTCTAAAATATCAGCTGCTAATTCTGGTGGACATTTTTCCAAAACTTCTTTTGTTGCTGCAACTATTTGGAAAAGCGATTCTTCGATAGCTTCGTAAATTTCATTTGCATTGATTTCAACTGTATTTGGAATTCCTGACTCCAAATCTCTACCTTTTATTTCTAAAATTTCAGGATTTTGAACTTCAAGTGCAGAAGCTAACTCTTTTTTGATTTTTTCAGCTGTTCTATCTCCGATTAACAAGTTATATTTTCTTTTTACATATTTAACTATATCGTCATCAAATTTATTTCCAGCAATCCTTATTGATTTACTTGCAATAATTTCATCTAACGATAAAATAGCAATATCGGTAGAACCCCCACCTATATCGATTACCATGCTTCCTTCAGGTTGTGAAATATCCACTCCTGATCCAATTATCGCCGCTCTTCCTTCTTCTATAATATAAGTTTTTTTAGCTCCTCTCACAGCGTCAAAAAGTGCTTTTCTTTCCACACTCGTAACTTCAATTGGAACACAAATCATAACTTCTGGTTTAAAAAGTGAATTCCCATAAATTTTGTGAATAAAATATGTTATCATCTCTTTTGTAGAATCAATATCTGCGATAACTCCATCTTGAAGTGGTTTTATAGCTTGGATGCTGTCAGGTGTTTTCCCCAACATTTCTCTGGCTTCTTTTCCCACTGCAATCAGTTTTCCTGTCTTTCTGTCTCTAGCTACCACCGATGGTTCATTTAATACAATTTTTTTTCTTTGTTTATCGTAAATTAAAATATTCGCTGTACCCAAATCTATTGAAATACTTTTGTTTACTCTGAATATTTTTACAAAATCAAATGCTCCCATTATTCCTCCTATACTTATTTTCTTACTAAAATTATTCTTTAATAAAATTACTTTTATTTATCGCAATATAAAATTTATTTTAATAAATATTGCTACAATAATAATTTATATTTTAACTCCTTAATTATATCATATTTTTTTAGAAAAATTTATTATTTTTTAAAAATTTTCAAAAAAATTTTCGCTTTTTCCCAAAATTTTCTTTTCAGCCGACAAAATCAAAGTTTCGACTTCAATTTTTTTCCCATTTTTTCTGCAATGCTCTTCACACTTAATTTTTGCCTTTTGTGCCAGTAAATCAAAAACTTGTGTTTTTTCAATATATTTTATCGCTTCTTCAGTCGTGTTTGAGTCCATAATTTTTTTTAAATTTTCTATTTTTTCACCAACCAATAAAGTATTTGCAGTCAAAATTTCCATTCTGGCATCAGCAACTCTACTGTGAGTGTGAAAAATTCCACCTGCAACTTTTACAAACTTTCCAAGCTCTCCCACAAAATAAATTTTTTCCACATCATATTCACAAGCTCTGTCAAACATATATCCGACAAAATTGCTAATCACAACACCTTGTTTTTCTCTTTCTGGATAATTTTTAGCTAAATATAACTTTCCACGATTTCCAAAAATAAAAACGGCTGTTCTCTCTTTTTCTCTATCATTTATTTCAAGCGACTGCTTTAATTCAATCGCAAGGGAACTTTTCCAAGATTCTTCCGACATCGGTCTTACAATCCCCGTCGTTCCCAAAATTGAAATTCCGCCAATTATTCCCAATTTTTCGTTTAAAGTTTTTTTAGCGAGTTCTTTCCCTTTTGGGACACTTATTTCAATATCAACGCCAATTTTATCAGCTAAAAGCGTTTCTGCCACATTTTTTAGCATTTTCATCGGAGTTGGATTTATTGCTGATTTTCCAATTTTTACAGGCAAGCCTTCTTTTGTCACTTTTCCAACGCCTATTCCACCAAAGATATTTATTTTTTTATCATTTCTAAAACTTACTTTCGACACAATCTCCGCTCCGTGAGTTACATCTGGATCATCCCCTCCATCTTTTAAAATTGTAACTTTCGTAAAATTTTTATAAATTTCAATTTTTTCAATCGGTATTGTCAAAGTTTCTCCAGCTGGAACTTTAAGTTTCACAAATTTCTCATCTTTTTTTATTTTTTTTAAAAGCACTAGAATTGCAACTTTTGTAGCAGCCGTCGCACAAGTTCCAGTCGTGTAGCCACATCTTAGTTTTTTCCCTTGAAAATAAACATAATTTTCCATTTTTAATTATTAAAGTATTTGTCCCTTTCGTACATCTGATATAAAATTCCGTGCATAACTCCAACCGCAACCGTGCTTCCACCTTTAGTCCCATTTGTCCGAATAAACGGCACTTCGTATTTTGAGAGCTCCTTTTTCGACTCTGGACATCCGACAAATCCAACTGGCACTCCAACAATCAATTTTGGCAAATTTCTCTTTTTCATTTTTTCAAGCAAGGTAAAAAGTGCAGTCGGCGCATTTCCAATGAGAAAAATTTTAGTTTTAGGATCTTTTAGCGCTCTTTCAATCCCAATCATTGATCGAGTTACCCCTTTTTCCTTTGCTTCTCTTGTGATGTCTTTATCAGCGACAAGGCAATAAGCTTCTAAACCGAATTTTGCAAGAGCATTTTTATTAAGTCCATTCACAATCATATTCGTATCACAGTAAATTTTACAGTTTCCTTCTTTTAGCACTTCTTCTGCTGATTCTATTGGATTATTCCCAAATTCGACAATATTTACATAATCAAAATCTCCTGTCGTATGAACGAGTCTTTTTACAATTAACTTTTCACTTTCACTAAATTTATCAAGTTTATCTCCTAAAGTTTCAGTTATTATCTCAAAACTTCTTGCTTCAATGGATTTTGGATCTTTTATATATGCCATCTTTTTCTCCCAATTTTTTATTATTTCAAAGTTACAACCGTACAGCCAACTCCACCTTCATTTTGATTGGCATCTTTAAACTCACTCACATATTTTGAAGTTCTCAAATATTCTTGAATTTTCTTTCTCAAAACCATCGTTCCTTTTCCATGAATTATGTAAACTTCGTTGTAACCTGTGAGCATTGCACGGTCAAAATATGTCTCAATTTCAGAAATTGCTTCATCCGCATTCATTCCACGCACATCAAGTTCCCCACGAACTTGGGAAGTTCTTTTTAATGCAGCAAAATTTTTAAGTTTATTATTTTTTTTCTTTTGAATTTTTACAACATCATCCATCGACACAACCAATTTTAAAATTCCCGATTGCACTTGAACTCGACCATCTTTTGGCATCACTCTTAAAATTTTTCCATTTTGATTTAAAGTTTTTACCAAAACTTCTTCCCCTTCAGAAAAATCAACATTTTTAACTACAACTTTTTTTTCTTTAACTTTTTTTTCTTGTCAATTATAAATGATTCACGGAGCATATTTAAACTTCGCTGAGTATTTTTTGCATCCTCTTTTTTACTTTCTTCATGGCTAATTTTTTCAATTAGACTTTTTGCTTTTGCCTGAATATTTTTCAAATAGTCATCCGCTTTGTCATAAGCTTTCTTTATAATTTCATTTTTTTCATTTTCTAAATTTACAATTTTTTCTTCATAAAGATTTTTTTGTGTCAGAAGTTCACTTTTGGAATTTTCAAGTTCCTGAGTCAGCAAGTGAAGTTCGTCATTTTTTTCTTTTATTGATTTAATCATCTCTTCGACTTTTTTATTATCTTCACTTATATATTTTTTCGCATTTTCAATGATTTCATCACTAATTCCATATTTTTTTGCAATTATAAGCGCATTACTCTTACCTGGAATCCCTTCTAAAAGCCTGTAAGTTGGCGATAAACTTTCCACATCAAATTCCATAGATGCACTTTTTATATTCTCAGAATTAAAAGCATATGCCTTCACTTCACTGTAATGTGTCGTAATTATTGATGTTATATTTTTTTTATTTAAATAATCAATAATTGACATCGCAAAAGCCGCACCTTCCATAGGATCCGTTCCACTTCCAAGCTCATCCATCAAAACGAGTGATTTACTGCTCGAATTTTCAATAATTTCTTTAATTTTGCTGACATGCCCTGAAAATGACGATAAATTTTGCTCCAAACTTTGCTCATCCCCAATATCAGCCAGTACATTGTTAAAATATCCAATTTCCGTTTTTTCTCCCGCTGGAATTGGAATTCCCGACAGAGCCATCAAAGTTAAAAGTCCTGCCACTTTTAGCGTAACTGTTTTTCCACCAGTATTCGGCCCTGTTATAAGCATAATATTTTCACCATTTCCAACTGAAAAATTGATCGGCACAACTTTTTCTTCATCAATTAGCGGATGTCTTGCGTCCACCAATTTCAAATATTCTTTATTTATAACTTTTGGCACAACGCATTTTTTATTCACCGAATAAATTGTCTTGGCATTCAAAAAATCAAGTCTTTCCAATATTTCTTTTATTTCTAAAATTTCTTCTTTTTTAGTTTTTACAATCTCTGTCAATCGCAGCAAAATTTTTCTAATTTCTTCTCGTTCTTTCGCTTCATATTCCCTAAGTTTATTATTCAGCGAAACAATATTTATCGGTTCAATGTAAACCGTACTTCCAGTAGCTGACCTATCATGCTCAATACCTTTTATAAGCCCTTTGAAATCTGTTTTTACAGCGATTACATATCTATCATTTCTTTTCGTTATGATCCGTTCTTGCACAGCTCTTTGAGTCTCTTTATTTGACACCAAATCGTCAAATTTTTCTTTTATATTCGCATTAATATTTTGTTTTTGCCGTCTTACATCTTTTAACCCAAAAGATGCGTCATCTTTTAATTCTCCATTATCATCAATCGCTTCAGAAATAAAGTTCTCAATATCTTTCACTTCCTGTGCATCTGCAAACAAATTCCAAATGGTCTTATATTTATCTCGCACATTTTTAGCTCTCCCTTTAGAAATCCTAAAAATTGCCAAATTTCTCTTAAGTACAGAAAAATCTTCACTGCTCAAGTAACTTCCAATAACATCAATTGACTTAAACATTCTCGACAAATCAGCTAAACCAGTAAGTTCCAATCCATCATCAAATTTATAAAAATCTATCATTTCAGACATTAAAACAAGTTCTTTATCCAAAACAGATTTTTCTTTTATAATATCAATATCCAAAAATTTTTCTTTTGTACTTTCCAGCAAAGCCAGTTCCATAAGCTCATTAATTATTTTATGAAATTCCAGCACATCATAATCTTTTTTCATTTCTATTCTATCCCCCAATCTTTTTCAAATAATTTAAATAATAGACAAATTATACCATATTTTTAAAATATTCTCCAGTTCCATTATTTCAAAGATTTTTTTATTTTACACAATCACTCTTTTTTCACTGACAACCGCATCAACTCTCACATCATGCTCTTCTGTTGGAATTTTTTCCACAATTTGAAAATCATAACAAACTGCAACACATAAAATTCCCTTTTTCATTTTCCTAACTTTCGTCAAAAAATTATCATAAAACCCGCCACCAAAGCCAATTCGATTTTTTTTGCAATCAAAACCAATTCCAGGAACAACAATCAAATCTAATATTTTTTCATCACAATATTCTTCGGATGCCGACTCATAATATCCAAATTTATGCAAAACAAGCTCACTTCTATTATATTTATTAATTTTCATCTCTCTTTTAGGAAAAATTTTTGGAATAAAAAAAGTTTTTGTTGGATAAAGTTCAAGCAATTTTGTGATATTCACTTCATTTCCCATGTCCATAAAAATCATAATATTTTTAGCATTTTCAACATATTTTTTTAAATTTTTAATAATTAAATCCGTATTTTTTTCAACAGTTTTTTTATCCATTAGATTTCTTTTTTTTAATAAAATTTTTCTAATTTCTTTTTTTTCATCAATTTTTTTCATAAAAAATCTCCTTTATTCATAAAATTTATTTTAAACTCTTGACAAAATAAAAAAAATCTTATATAATAACTATGTTATGCCGCTTTAGCTCATCTGGTAGAGCAACTGACTTGTAATCAGTAGGTGGTTGGTTCGAGTCCGACAAGCGGCACCATAAACTTTTTTAATAACCTATTTTGGAATTTTTCTAAAATAGTTTTTTTTATAAAATTTTTTTAGAAAAGGGAGAAAAAATCTCCCTTTTTTAATTTATTTTAGTGAAAATTTTTTATGATTTATTGGACCTGCAAAATTATTTAACGAAAATGAATCTTTAAGTGCATTTGAAATTAATTCTTTTGTTATTTTCACAGCTTCTGAAACTGTTGCACCTTTTGAAATTTCTGCGGTAATTGAAGAGGAGAAAGTACATCCAGCGCCGTGATTCCATTTTGTGTCAATTTTTTTACTTTCAAAAAATTTAAAATCTTTTCCATCGTATAACAAATTCACTGAATTTTCTCCAGTAAAAAAAGTTCGTCCTATTATAACAACATATTTTGCTCCCAATTCGTATATCTTTTTAGCAGCTTCTTTTGCTTCATCAATCATTTTTATCGCTTCCATTCCAGCAAGTTGTGCTGCTTCAAATAAATTTGGTGTCATAACTGTCGCATAAGGCAAAAGATATTTTTTCATAGCTTCAACATTTTCAGGGAAAAGATTTTCTGGATTTCCTTCTCCTTCGCTATTCATTTTACAAACTATTACTGGATCAATAGCAATCGGTTTTTTGACATCTTTTAAAACAGGACCAACATATTCAATAATTTCCATTGTTGAAAGTATTCCTAATAAATACAAAAGTCAAGCGGCTTTAGTTCATATTCTTATCTCAGAAAAGCAATATTTTTTATAATTTCTTTCGCATTTTCAGCCTTATTCATTGTATAAATGTGAACACCTTTTATTCCGTAAGCAAAAAGTTCGATAATCTGCTCACTTGCGTACATAATTCCAGCTTTTCTCATTGAATCTGGATTATCTCCATATTTTTCAATTAATTTTTCCAGTTTTTTCGGAACTGAACATTTTGAAAGTTCTATTATTCTTTTTATCTGTTTTGCATTTGTAACTGGCATTATTCCAGCGACTAAAGGGACATTTATATCAAGTTTTTCCGCATTTTCCCTAAATTTTACAAAAAGGTCGTTGTCAAAAAACATCTGCGAAACTAAAAAATCTACTCCAGAATCGACTTTATTTTTTAAATGAAATAAATCTACCAAATCATTGTTTTGATAGTGAGTTTCCGGATAAAACGCCGCTCCAATTGAAAAACTGCTAAATTTTTCATTTTGTCTTAAATCAGAAATTAATTCTGATGCATATTTGTAGTCGCCTCTGTCATAAATTTCTTCAGTTTCTCCAACGGGTACATCTCCACGAAGTGCTAAAATATTATCTATATTATTTTCTTTTACTTCCTTCAAAAAATTATTTATTTCACTTTTTTTACTTCCAACACAAGTCAAATGCGTCATAACTTCTGTTTTTAAATTATTTTTTATGTGCGACGCCATCTCTATTGTCCCAGATTTTGTCTTTCCACCTGCACCATAAGTCACGCTTATAAAGTCGGGTTTATATTGAACCAGCTCCGCTGTCACATTTTTTAGTTTTTCTTCCGAAAAATTTTTGTTTGGTGGAAAAATTTCAAATGAAACTGTATGTTCTTTTTTTTCTAAAATATCTTTTATTTTCATAAATTTGCTACCTCCATTTTCACTTTTTTTATTATTTTACTATAAAAATTAATTTTTGTATATAAAAAAATCCATTTAATAACAATTTATCAAATGAATTTTTTTATTTTTTATCTTCCAAATTGTTGTTCATATTGTTGCTGCTGCTGTTGTCTTTGTTGCAAAATTTGCTGCTGCTGCAATGTATTTGGTGTCTTTGCCAATGTAACTGCTACATTTATTTCTTTTCCATTTCTTGTCACAGTTAAATTAGTTTTTTGACCAACTTTTTTAGCTGCAATTTCTCCTACGAAAGCTCCTGCTGAATTTATTTCTTTTCCATCAACTGCTGTAACTACATCATTTTTAGCAAGTCCCGCTTGTGCTGCTGGACCATTTGCAACAGTTCCTGCAATATATATTCCATTTGACGATTTCAAATTCAACGCTTTTACTTTTTGCGCATCTAAATTATCCAAATAAATACCGATATATGGTTTTTCAAATTTTCCTGTGGCAATGATCGAATCTTTTACTCTCACAACTAAATTTGAAGGAATTGCAAATCCAAGTCCCACACTTCCACCGCTTTGTGAATAAATAGCTGTGTTAACTCCTATTACTCTTCCACTTATGTCAATTAACGGACCTCCACTATTTCCTTGATTAATTGCTGCATCCGTTTGAATGAAGTTTTCAATTTGCTCGATTCCAAGTGAACTTCTTCCAGCTGCACTTACAATTCCAGCAGTCATTGAGTCATTAAGCCCCATTGGGTTTCCAAAAGCAATTGACCATTGTCCAATTTGAACCTCATCTGAATTAGCAAATTCCAAAGGTTTAAATGTTTCATTGGAATTTATTTTTAAAACGGCTATGTCAACTTCTGGTGAAGTTCCCACAAGTTTGGTCTTATATTCTTTTCCGTCAGAAAATTTTACAAAAATTTCGTCCGCGCCATCAATTACATGATTATTTGTCACAATGTAACCATCTTTAGAAACGACAAATCCTGAACCTAATGCTCCAGATTCCCTTGTTTCCTGTCCACCTGAATTTCCAAATAATAATGCTTCTAATGGATTATAAGTATTTACTTTCACAGTCTTTTTAGTTCTAATATTTACAATCGAATCTTTTGCGCTGTTGTGAATACTAACAAATGCATCTTGTGTCTGAACTGCATTTTTAGTATATTTTGGTAATTCTTGCAAAGAAATTGATTTTTCTTGCGTATTTTTTTGGTCGCTTTCTGATGCACCACTTGTTTTACTTGATTTATCAGAACAGCTTAAAACAAATAGCAGCATTGAAACTAATATTAAATATTTTTTTTTGTTTTTCATTTTTATTCCTTCTTTCTTATTTTCTTAACTTTTTTACTTTCTTAATTTTTTTACTTACTTTCTTTCTTAATTTTTTTCTTTTTTATTTTTCTTTTTTTTCTGAATCTTATGTAAACTACTCCCACTTGTAGGAAGTCTACGGCTTCTTGCTATCTTTTGTTAAAAAATTTTTATTTTTTTTATTTGAAAAGGATTTTAGCAAATTTTAATTAGATTGAACTTTGATAATTCTTGTTCTTAACTTTTTCATATTTTAAAATAATTATTTCGTTTTTTTCAAAAAAATAAAAAAAGCGGAAAAAATTTGTCCGCTATATTTTATCAATTTTTAGATTATAATTCTCCTGCATAGTTGTGGTGAACTTTTTGCACATCGTCATCATTTTCCAAAACTTCAATTAATTTTCTTAATTTTTGTAAATCATCATCGCTAAGGGTTTCCACTTCGATTGACGGCAAATACTGAATATCAGCTTCTAACAATGTGTATCCAGCTTCTCTAAGCGCATCTGCCACTTCATCAAAAGAACTTGGGTCAGTTGTGATGTAAAAACTGTCATCCAAAGTTTCCATATCTTCCATTCCAGCGTTTAATGCAACTTCCATCAACGCTTCTTCGTCAATATCGTCAGTTTTTTCAATTATAATTTCACCTTTTCTTCCAAACATATACGAAACAGAGCCAGAAACTCCAAGTTTTCCCCCATTTCTGTCAAAAGCATGTTTTACAGACGAAGCAGTTCTATTTTTGTTGTCAGTTAATGTTTCCACAATAATTGCAACCCCTGCAGGTCCATATCCTTCATAATTTAATGTTTCAAATGATGTCGAACCATCTGTTCCCGCACCTTTTTTAATCGCTCTGTTGATGTTATCATTAGGCATATTAATTGCTTTTGCTTTTTCAATTGCGTGTTTTAGTGCGACATTAAATTCTGGATTTTCCCCACCTCTTGCTGCAACTGTTATAAGTCTTACAAGTTTTGTAAATGATGCAGCTCTTTTTTTATCTTGCGCTTCTTTACGACCAGCTATTGTACCGTGTCTTCCCATTATTTCCTCCTATTTTTCATCTAATCTAAAATTTTTAAATAATATTTTCTTTAACAAAACTAATACATATATACTAACATAAGCACTTTTAAAAGTCAATAATTTATGTTTTTATAAAAATATTTTATCTATTTATATAATTAAAATAAACAAAATTATCTTTTGTCACCGTCATTTTTGTAATACTTCCATTGTCAACTTGAAAATTCCAGTAAAAATCCAAGTTTTTTGTAAGATAATAGCTGATTAGCGACTGAATTACGCCGCCGTGGACAACTACTAAAATTTTTTTATTTTGATAATTTTTTATGATTTCTTCGGTTTTTTTTACAATTCTATTTTGCAATTCAAAAACACTTTCGCTACCTTCAACTTTAAAATATTTCCAATTATTTTCTATTTGTTCGATATAATAAGGATTTTCAGCTTCAATTTCTTCATAGGTCTTCCCTTCCAAAATTCCAAAATTAATTTCTCTCAATTCTTTTGTAAAATTTCTTTTAACTTTATTTGAAATTTCAAGTATTTCAAGACTTTGTCGACATCGTCTCAAGTCGCTGCAAAAAACAACATCTATTTTTTCTTCAAATTTTTGCAACTTCAATTTTGTCTTATTTAACTGCTCAATCCCAGTTTGATTAATATCTGGGTCAAGATGCCCATAAAATAATCTGTTTTTATTATGGTCTGTTTCCCCATGCCTAATAAATAATAACTCTGTCATAGTTTTTCCCCTTTTCTCACTTCAAAAAAATTGCTAAAAATAATGCAAAAATTGCCGTTAATTCAAGCGCTGCACCCATCGTGTCACCTGTCACACCGCCAATTTTCTTTTTTACAAACTGCATAAAAAAAATTATAAATAAAAAAGCTCCTAAAAATAGCTCAAATCCTTTAAAACTAAATATTAGAAAGGATAAAGCCACCGCTAAAATTATCGAAAAGATTCCTTCAAAAGCAGAATTTTGTGAAATTATAAAATTGCTCATCCCATTTTTTCTGGCATAATCTGAAAAAGCGGCATTTATTGGAGTGGCAAGTCTTGCTAAGACTGGATAAATTATCAAATATTTTAAATTTATAGAAAAAATTTCTGAAATAAATAAAATTTTTGCAATAAAATATAAGACTAAAATTATCGCTCCATTTGTCCCAATTCTCGAATCTTTCATTATTTCAAGCATCTTTTCTTTTTCCCTGTAACTAAAAAGCCCGTCGAATGTGTCACAAAGCCCGTCAATATGAATTATTCCAACTGTCATCAGCTCTATAACTATAACAATCAAAGCATTTATCAAATTATTTTTTGAAAATTTTACCAAAATTATGCTCGAATAATATAAAATAAGTCCAATTGCCAGTCCCACAAATGGGAAAAATTTTATCGACTTCCCAAGTTTTTTGGGATCATAATCGACTTTTATGGGAATTGGGATTCTTGTCATAAATTTTGTTAAAATGATAAGCTGCTCAAAAATATTTTTCATTTTATATTCTCATTTCTATTTTTTATTATTTTCTTTTTTTACTTTGAATTTTTTGCAGCACAATTTTTATTACTTCACTTATATCACCAATTTTACAAAGTTCTTCGTCTGTTATCCACTTTGAAACATCTTCATTCTGATAGCCAAGCGAATCAAGCGCTAATTTCAAATCTTCTTTTAAAATTAAAATTTCACTATTAAAATTAATTTGAGAATTTTTACTTTTTTCTTCAAAACTTTCTGAAATATTCAATTTTTTCACTTTATCCTTTAAGTCCAAAATAATTTTCTGCGCTTTTTTTAGTCCAAGTCCTGGCACTTTTGTAAATATTTTTATTTCATCAACTGACACAATTTCTATCACTTCTTTCACTTCAAAAGTCGACAATATCGCAATTGCAAGTTTTGGACCGACACCACTTATCGTGATTAATTCTTTAAATAATTCTCTCTCATTTTGTGTCTTAAATCCATAAAACGAAATATTATCTTCCTTCACATTTGTAAAAATATAAAGTTTTTCATCTTTCCCAATTTCGTTTAATTTTTCAAAAGTTTTAAGAGAAATATAAATTTTATAAGCCAGTCCGTTTATGTCAATTGCCACATAATCTACTTTTTTTATAGCTAGTTTTCCAAAAATGTATTCAAACATATTTTTCCCTTCGTTTTAAAGTTTTACCAACTCAACTTTTTCAATATTTTCGTCCAAAAACATAATTCCAATTTCCTTAAATTTATCTTTTCCGTCGGTTACATAATATTTAACTTCTCTATTTTTTGTCGCATCATTTTTTAATAAATTTTTCTCTTCCAAAATTTCTTTTAAATCAAGTGCAGTTTCTCTCGCAGGATCAACGATATTTAAATCAGTATAAATTTTCCCAATTGCATTTTTTAATAGTGGATAATGAGTACACCCCAAAATAAGCGTGTCAATTTCTTTTTCAAAATCATCCAAATATGTCTTTATAATCTGATCGACAAGTTTTCCGTCCAAAATTCCTTCTTCCACCGCAGGAACAAATAGTGGACAAGCTTTTGCAATAACTTTTACATTTTCACTTAATTTTTTTATTTCTTCTTCATATCTTTTAGAATTCACGGTTGCCTTCGTTCCAATAACTCCGATATTTCCAGATTTTGTCGTATTTATCGCTGTTTTCGCTCCAGCTTTTATAACCCCTATTATTGGTATCTTAAATGTTTTCTTTAATTCTTCCAGCGCCAATGCCGTAGCTGTGTTACAAGCAACTACGATAGCACTAACTTCTTTGTCCAGCAAAAATTCCACAATTTCTTTTGAATACCTAGTTATCAGCTCTTTTGTCTTTTCTCCATACGGAACTCTCGCCGTATCTCCAAAATAAAATATTTTCTCATTTGGCAAAACTTTTCTAATTTCTTTTAAAACGGTAAGTCCGCCGATTCCAGAATCAAATACTCCAATTGACATCTATTTTTCTCCTCATTTTATTTTTTGTAAAATAGAAAATTGAGCTGTAAATACAGCTCATAATCTTATTTCATTATTAATTCCCCGGTAAAAGTTTGAATACCGTCTGTTGCAGTGTATGTTCCGACCACTTGTCCTCTACTTTGTCTTGAAATTCCTGGATTTAAAGTAACACTGTATTTTAAACGCGGCTTTTCTTTTGCTTCAATTTCCACATCCTTTGCCGGATACAAATTAAATTTGTCATTTCCAATTTTTACTATCGCAACTATATCATTTTTATTAACTACTTTTATTTTTCTAGTTCCATCACTATTTCTTCCAACTAACGAATTAAAAAATTGAGAAATTTTGTTTCCTTTATTTGGTGACGAATTATTATTATTATTATTATTATTATTTGTATTTTGTGCATAATTATTGTTTCGACCGTATCCATTTGCATAATATTCGTTTATTTCTCGAGCTCCAATTGCATTTCTATCTTTGGCATGAGCAGAACCTAAAATTACGGTAATCATTCTATTTCCGTCACGAATTGCTGTAAGTACAATATTTGACCCAGCTGCGTCGTGATAACCTGTCTTTAATCCATCAACTCCAATGACATTTCCCAAAAGAGTATTAGTTGAAGAAACTTTTGTATTTCCATTGTCAATATAATCCACTTTATTTCTTGAAAAATCTAAGTAATCGCTGTAATCTTTTACTACGATTTGTGCCAATTTATATAAATCTTTTGCGTTTCCCTGATCCATGCAAGAACCTGTATAACTTGGCGGCAATCCGTTTGGAGAACAATATCTTAGTGAATACAGACCAAATTGCTGCGCTTTTTGATTCATCATATTTACAAAATTTGGAATACTTCCTCCAACAAATTCTCCTAGTGCATAAGCCGCATTATTTGATGATTTTATAATTGTTGCTTTCAATAAATCTCTTACTGTATATTGTTTTCCTGCAACTAAAGTCACTCCATAAGGAACTTTTGCCGCTTTTGCCGAAACTGTAACTTTGGTGTCATAAGAAATTTGTCCACTTTTTATTTTATCCATTGTCAAAATTACAGTCATAATTTTTGTTACAGATGCCAGTGGTCTAACTGTACTGCTATTGTCCTCTTTAATTATATTCCCGTTTACATCTCCCACTAAAAGTGCTTTATAATCAAAATAGTCTTCTGAAAAAGCCATTGAAGATACTCCAAAAAATAACATTGAAAACAATATTTTCTTATTCATTTTCATTCTTTTGTTTTCCCCTTTTCAATTTTTACTTTAGTAAACCTATTTTATATTTTCTTATAAATTTTTTCAATTTTTTATAACTTTTAAAATTTATTTTAGAAAAAATTTTTTATAAAAAAAAATAAAATTACTAAATAAGTTCATTACTAACACCCAATACTAACATATTAATATTAGTTTTTTATTTGATTAATCAAAATATATTTTTTATATTCAGTTTTTTTATTATATTTATTTTATCCCATAAATTTTCTTCGCATTCTCCGTAGTCACTTTTATAACTTCTTCCACAGAAATTTCTTTAATTCTAGCAATTTCCTCTGCCACATATTTTGTGTAAATCGGCTCATTTCTTTTTCCTCTAAAAGGAACTGGCGTCAAATATGGACAATCTGTTTCTAGGACAATTTTTTCCAAAGGAAGTTCTCTCACAAGCTCTTTCGTCTTTTTATTATTCTTGAATGTCAAAGTCCCGCCAATTCCGATGTAATATCTATCCAAAAGAGGTTTTGCCGCCTCAAGCGATCCCGGATAACAATGCAAAATCCCGCCAACATTCGGATATTCCTTCAAAACATTAATCGTATCCTGCAACGCTTCCCTCGTATGAATCACAACAGGCTTTTTCACTCTTTCAGCAAGTTCCATCTGCTTTTTAAACACAGCAATTTGCTCATCTTTCGGATCTTCCATCCAATGATAATCCAGTCCAATTTCCCCAATCGCAACAACCTTTTCCTCATTCAAAGCCAGTCGCTCCAATTCTTTTTCCACTTCATCATTATACTTCTTAATATCCACAGGATGAACTCCAATCACCGCATAAATAAACGGATATTTATTCGCAAGAGCCACACTCGTAAGCGAAGTTTCCAAATCACACCCAATAACAACAGCACCTTCCAGCTGCTCATCAATCCGTTCCAAAACTTCATCAAAATCTTCTGCAAATTGCTCGTCGTAAATGTGTGTATGTGTGTCTATTATTTTTGCCATTTCAATCCTTCCTTTGTTACAAAAAATTTTCAATTTCTATATAAAAAAGTATCAGTCTTTTTAATTTTCTAAAATTTTCTATTTTAAATTATTCATTATAATATTCCATTTTCCATTAATTTTTGTCGCTTCAACAGCCCCTTCTTTTTCCTCAAATTCTTTTATATTCTTAATTTTATCTGAAACTGTTTTTGATATTATATCTATCAAGGTTGGCATCCATTTCTTTTGAAAATCTTCCCCTGAAATATTTGACAAATATTTTATTGATTTTCCAGTTTTTTGCTCAAATGTTTTATTTATTTTTTCTTGGTCTTCAGCTCCCAAAAGAGAGTTAAAATTTAATTTTGGTGCTTTTAAAACAAATTTTAAATCTGCACTTGAACTAGAATTATAATTTATCTCCTTAATACGATATTCCATATTTCTCATATATTCTTTCAAAATTTCGCCAAAAAATCTTGCTCCTAATTCATCTTTTTGTTTTGCAATCTGATTGTCAACCTCTTTTATACCTTCAAGAGTATCTCGTTTTGTATTTTCCAAAAAAACTTTTTCAATTTCCAAATTGTTCTTTTCAATTTCTGACTGCTGAATTTTCACATTAGGCTTAACTTCAACCTTGTAAGTTGCTGAAAATTCAAGACTTGTTGTTAATAAAAATAAAATCAATATTTTTTTCATTTACTCATACCTCATCCTCATTTATTCAAATTATTTTCCAAAATTTTCAAACATAGAATCAAAAATATCAAAACCATCACTTTCTAATGTTTCTTCATCTTTATATTCCCATCCTTTTTTCTTTCTTTCCAAAATCATCTTATTTTTATTAGTCATATACTCAAACTGATTATTATCCAATATCTTTATCATTTCATTTTGATATTCAGACAAAATTATTGCATTTGCTTTCATTCTTTCTTCATTGGATAATTTTTGAATTTTTTCATTATCCAATTTATATCCCAATTCTTTTGAAACTTTATCTTCCAGTTTTTTATTAAATTCTTCAGAGAACATAATTTCAAAAATATTTGGAGATTTTTCAGTATAAGTTATCTCAACTTTGTTTTTTGAAATAAAATTAATTTTTTCAATTTTATAAATTGTTTTTTCATAAACTTTATTATTCATCAAAACATCAGGTACATTCGCTTTAAAAATTTTCCACCCAGTTTCAAAATTAGTATTTTCCGAATATTCAATTCCTTTATTTTGACTTTCTATCCTATCTAAAATTTCTTTATCAAAAATTTCAACAATTTTTTCAGTTTGATTTTTCATTTCTTCTTCCGATATTTTTAAACTCTTATCTTTTACAATTTTTAAATTTTCTTTTTTTAATTCAAATGAAAAATTTAATGAAAAAACAACAAAAAACAAAATAATTACTTTTTTCATACACAATCTCTCCTTTTCACTTTTGAAATCAAACTTAAAAATTATAATTTTTCAATTTCTTAACAAGGCGATCTTTTTCTACTTCATTTAATTTAGAAAATTAAATTTTAGTTTTATAACTTTCAATCAGTTTTTGATATTCATTAACAACCCACTCACCAAATCCCAAATGAATTGCATCGCTTATCCCATAATCTTTTATCTCTGATTTTTGAAAATACAACTTTCCATTTGGACAATATTTTTCATGATATACTTGTACAGAGGTAGTCGTGTATGTTATAACTTCTCCATCTATAACTTTTCGTTCTAATGTATCAAAATCCAGTAGTGGTAATATATACCAATTATTTTCATAATCATAAATCCATAAAATATCTTTTTCCGTTTTTAGTTTATATGGTGAATGGGTATTAAAAAATCTATCCTTATTACTTATAATTTCAACATCATAACCCAATCCTATCATTTTCTTTAATAATTCTTCTGATATACTAAATCCAAGGTCATCATCATCCCAGTCTCTAGGAATATAAACTATATCAAAAATGTTATTTTCTATTTTTTTAAAAACAGGTGGAAATATATTTTTATGCTCTATTTTAGGCATTATCTTAAATTCTGGCAATTTTTTCCATTTTTCTTCATTAAGTTCTATATTTAGAATAAATATTTTTTGCTTTCGGCTTTTCATAATCTCACATTTTTTCCAAGAATTTACTGTATCTCTAAAATATATTTCAGGATAACTTTCCAAAGGATGAATATTTGAATCATTTTTAGTAATATAAATATCCATTTCATCATCTAAAAATTGCATTTTATTATTTGTAATTGGATATTTATCAACTAATATTTCAATTTCATAATTTTCAGCTATATCTAATAATTCCTTTTTCAATAAAGGAGATATATTTTTCAAAAATTCATTGTATTTGATTTTATCATACAAAGGGTCTATTTTTAATTTTTCCAAAAAAATATCACAATACAGTGCTTCTTCTGTATCCAAATTATAATCTTTAATGTATGAAGTTTTTATATTTTCATATATAATTAATTTCCATTTATTTTCAACTTTCAATTTTTCCATTTTTAAATTTATATTTTCAAAATCCAATAATGAAACATAAAAATCTAATTTCCCAATTTCTATCCATCTACTCAACAAATATTCTGCTCTTTCTTTTATACTATCAAAAGAAGAATAATTTCCTATTATTTTATCAATTACTCCATTTGGAAATAACTTTTCATGAAAAATTTTTATAATATAATCATAACAATTTCCTGCTTTTTTTGAGCTAACTAAAAAATAATATCCTGTTAAATTTTCATAAACATATTCAAGTTCATTAATTCTTTTTATTTCTGCACTTTTTCCATTTTTCTGCATTAATTCTAAAAAAATAACTGCTAAACTAATTTTTTCCAAACTATTTTTTTCTAAACTCACAAATTGCTTCAATTTAATTAGAAAATCCAATTTATCTGGTAAAGTTTTTTCAAATGTATTTAGTTCTTCCATCCTTTTACCACCCTATTTTTAAATACTTCTTAAAGATGCTCATAGTATTTTCTATTCAGGATAAACCAAATTCGCTTCCGTCAAATTCTCCAAAGTTTCTTCCAAAAATTTTTTCGATTCAAAATTAGCCATCGCCAAGTTTTGATCCAAATAGTTTCCACATTCAATTGCAGTCGCTCCTGGGATTTCGCCTTTAAATTCTGCCATGAATTTGTAAAGTTCTTTCATTAAGTCAATGATGTCTTTTGATTCTAATTTTCCTTTTAAAATTACATAAAATCCTGTTCTGCAACCCATTGGTCCAAAATATACAACTTCATTTTTCCAAGTTGGATGATTTCTTAAAAATGTTGCTCCTAAATGTTCCATTGTATGAAGTTCTGCGATGTTTATTACTGGTTCTCTGTTTGGCAGCTTCATTCTTACATCAAAAGTTGTGATGTAATTTCCGTTGATTTCGTCAATTCTTGACACATAAATTCCTCTGTTTAATTTTTTATGATCTACTGTAAAACTTGCTATTCTTTCCATTTTTTTCTCCTTTTAATCTTTTTTCTTATCAAAATCATATCACAAAAATTTAGAAATTTGAAGTTATTTGTAAAATTAATTAAATTAAGTTTCATAATTTTTCACTTTATAAAATCCTGAAAATATGATAAAATTACTAAAAAAGGAGGAATTTCATGAAAACTGTTATTTTACTTGGAGCACTAATAGCTTCTTTGACATCTTTTGGATTTTTTAAAAAATCGCCAAAAGCAAAAAATGAAAATGTAAAAAAAGTTGTTAAAAAGGCAGATAACTTAAATCAAAATAAAAACGTAACTAAAAATATTAATATCAACGAAGATAAAAATATAAATTCTCAAAACTTGAGTGAAAGACCGAAATTATCAATTTCAAAAGAAGAACTTAATCGTGTGGCAAAAAGAATTTTTCAAAATGAAGCTGCTGGGAAAAAGAATGACTTGGTCGTTTGGAATAGCGGAGAAAATTTCCCATCGCTTGGGATAGGGCATTTTATTTGGTATAAAAAGAATGAAAAAGGTAAATTTGAAGAAAGTTTTCCGCCACTTGTGGAATTTTACAAATCTAAAAATATTGAATTGCCAAAAATTATTAAAGATAATAAATTTGCACCTTGGAAAAGCCGAGAAGAGTTTTTGAAATTAAAACAAAATAATAATCCAGAAATTACCGAACTGATTAATTTTCTTTACAACACCCAGGATACACAAATTGAGTTTATTTTTAACCGTTTGGAAGATTCACTGGAAAAAATGTTAAAAGTTGCAAAAAATAAAGAAAATGTCAAAAAACAATTTTACCGTGTTGCAAACTCGCCAAATGGCTTATATCCATTAATTGACTATGTAAATTTCAAAGGTGAAGGAATTTTGCCATCAGAAACTTACAATGGACAAGGATGGGGACTTCTGCAAGTTTTGGAAAATATGAAAGGTTCTCAAACTGGAAGAGCTGCACTTGAAGAATTTAGTCAGTCGGCAAAATCTGTGCTTGAAAGAAGAGTAAAAAATTCTGGTGCAAAGAATGAGCAAAAATGGCTTAGAGGCTGGTTAAATCGTTGCGAAACCTACAACAATTAATTTTATTTTTTATTTTTAAGATTTATAATTTTAGAATTAGAAAATTTGATTTTTTTGAGAAAAACCTAAAAATAGAAGGAGTCAAAAAATGAAAAAAGTATTATTTGTCTGTCTTGGAAATATATGCCGTTCTCCAATGGCTGAGGCTGTCTTTAAAAAAATGGTTGCAGATGAGAATTTGCAAGATAAAATTATAATCGACTCTGCGGCTACAAGTTCTTGGGAACACGGAAATCCTGTTCATCACGGTACTCGTGAAAGACTGAAAAAAGAGGGAATTTCAACTGCTGGAATGTACTCTCGAACTCTTGAAGATTCAGATTTGGATTCTGATTATATCATTGGAATGGATGAAAATAATATAAAAGATATTAATTCATTTATAAACGGAAGAAAAGCAGGAGAAGTTAAAAGACTTTTAGAATATGCCGGAGAGGCCCGTGATATTGCTGACCCTTGGTTTACAGGGGATTTTGAGAAGACATTTGCTGATGTTTCAAAAGGCTGTCAGTCTCTGTTAAAAAAATTGAAAGAAGAAATTTAAAAAATTAGAAAATAAGGAATGTTTGAACTTCATCTCAAATCTTGTCTTTGTTCAAGATTTTTGATTAAATTCATTTAAATTCCTTATTTTAATTTATTATTTTTTTATTTTATTTTTGTGTCATGTATTTATAAAATTCATAAGTATCGGTAAAATCCCATTTACCAGTCAGCTTATAAGAATAATCGTGTGCATAAACTTGATTTTTTGTACCAAAAAATTCATTTTCTGGCATTTTTTCCAAATTCCAAACTCCTGTTATATGATTGTAATGTTGATTTAAAAATTTATTATATTTATCATAATTTTTAAAATTCTTAGTTTCTATTTTATCACTCTGAGTAAAGTAGAAAAGTTTTGGAATATCAATCACTTTTGTTTTATTTACTTCAATATCTTCCCTGTCTTCATTCACAAGCGTATATTTAGCACTCGGACATGCTTCAATTTTCCCACCAGCAAGTACAACCTTATTCGCATTTCCACAAAGTTCAAGAGTCGCCCCTTCATAAACAACTATTGTACTGTCAGGTATGTTTCCAGTAAGTTTCAGCGTTCCTTCCAAAACTTGAGTTTCTCCGCCATAAAGCAAATCCCCAGTTATAGTCAATTTATGTTTCCCGGCTTTTCTAAGTCCTGGTACATATTTACTAGTTTCCTTATAAAAATTTTCTTCACTTGGCAAATAATTTTGTATCGTCAATCTTTTTGTTTTACTGTTATCATTTTTATCGAAAGACACTATATAACTTGATGTCCCACTTGGTTTGTCACTTAATCCGCTGTCTATATCGTTACTCCATACCCAGTCAGTTTCCGGCTCAGCCCAAAAATAAATATCGTTACTTTTTTTATTGAAAATTTTATCATACATCCCAGTATAAAATTTATTTTCTTCAATCAATCCCGCATTCAAATTTGTCGGACCATTAAGTGCTTTTCTTATATCCACAATTCCCCAGCCCATCTGATTGTCAAGTCTATCTCTTTCACGATAAGCTGTTGTCAAAAGAATTTCTTTTACCTGATGATAAGTCAGTCCTTTAAATTTATTCAAAATCAGTGCTGCATATCCAGCAGTTCTAGGCGTTGCAAAACTTGTTCCAAATTTATTTGAGCCATCTACTCTACTATATATATTTCCAAGTGCTACTATCGTATTTCCACGTGCATACAACGCATCTGCTCCAACTTCATTATTCATTTGCGACATCGTACATTTACTTGAAAAATCTGATATTCTTTTACCTCTATAACTTTCATTTAGCAAAATAGGATTTGTTACATCTTTTTTCCCTGGAACAAAGCAATTTGTAGCATCAACCATTATACGCTGACTTCTAAATAATTTTTCAACTTCATCACTATACAAAGGAAATTTTGCGGTTGCATCATTAAGTATTACATCGGCATTAGAACCATTTTTCCTTTTTTCAGCATTCGGAAGAGCTATTATTAATAAATTTCTATCATCTGTATTTGTTGTCGCAAGTCTTGGCATATAATTATTTAAAAGCGTTTCATTTATTACATTTCCAAAATACCATGCATTATCTGTCAACATATACGGAGAATAATATGACGTACTTGTACTGTATGAAAATATTCCTTCCATCATATTCCATTCATTTTCAGCACCATAATTTATCACTTGACTCGCATCAAGTCCTGCTGTTTCAAGAAAAGTTTTTGTGACAAGTGTCGTATGGTCTTCACCTGCTTGATCTTTTAACGGATGTTTCCCTATTTTTTTCCAATTTTTAGGAAGATATGTTCGTGGTAACTCACCCCCAACTTCTTTTTCCCAATTGTCATAACCTGTTGTATTATCCGTTATAGCATAGTAAATTTGACCTTTTTTATACTCACTTTTTTGATATTTTACAATATTTTCTTTCACATCGTAATCAGATACTTTTGTTTTTTTATTAGTATAATTCAACTTTGCACAAAAAATATTCGCATTTAAAACTATGCTAAAAAGCATTATTAAAAATTTTATTTTTTTCACACTCATCTCCTTATTTTTAATTTATTTTCAAAAATATTTTATCAAAATAAAAAATAAAAAGAGAAAATTATTTAAAAAATTTTCTCTTTTAATATTGTTTTTCTTTAAATATTTAAATAATTTTTATATACAAACAAATATATTATTTTTTTTATCCCCAAATTAATTTTTCAAAGCTTGAATTGGAGGCGCAACTTTTCCACCACGATTTATTAAAACTGAACAGTCCAAATTATTTATGTCAATTATGTCAGCTTCTCCCAGAAGTCCTCCAAATACGACTCTGTCTCCAGCCTTTTTATTTGGAACTGGAATTAATCTCACTGCCGTAGTTTTACTGTTTACCATTCCAATTGCCATTTCATCAGCTATTATACCAGAAATAACAGCTTCTGTCGTATCTCCAGGAATTGCTATCATATCAAGTCCAACTGAACAAACACAAGTCATAGCTTCTAATTTTTCAAGATTTAAGTGTCCTTTACTTGTGGCTTCTATCATTCCCTGATCTTCACTTACCGGAATGAATGCTCCTGTCAATCCTCCAACACGAGTCGCAGCCATAGCTCCACCTTTTTTAACGGCATCATTTAAAATTGCAAGTGCTAAAGTTGTCCCATAAGCTCCAACAGCTTCTAAGCCAAATTCTTCTAACACATTTCCCACGCTATCTCCAACTGCTGGAGTTGGTGCAAGTGATAAATCTATTATTCCAAATTCAACGCCAAGTCTATTTGCAACTTCTTTCCCAACCAATTCTCCCATTCTTGTGATTTTAAAACTAACTTTTTTTATAGCCTCTGTAATTTCGTCGATTTTAGCAGTTTTTGAAATGTTTGCAAGTGCGTGTCTTACAACTCCAGGTCCACTTATTCCCACATTTAGCACGATATCAGGATTTTCTACACCGTGAAATGCTCCAGCCATAAAAGGGTTGTCAGGCACAGCATTTGTAAATACAACAAATTTTGCCGCTGCCAGTCCATCAGCTTCCTTTGACAAATTAGCCAGTTCTTTTACAGTTTTTCCCATCATCTTTACAGCATCCAAATTGATTCCTGACTTTGTCGAACCGACATTTACTGAAGAGCAAACACGGTCAGTTTGAGAAAGTGCAGCTGGAATACTTTCAATCAATCTCAAATCCCCTTTTGTAAACCCTTTATCAACAAGTGCCGAAAATCCACCGATAAAATCAATTCCGATTTCTTTTGCAGCTTTATCTAACGCTTTTGCAAAAATAGTGTAATCAGTCGCATCTGTAGCATTTCCAATTATTGCAATCGGTGTAACAGAAACTCTTTTGTTTACGATTGGGACATTGTATTTACTAGCCACTTCGTCTGCGATTTTTACCAAATCTTTTCCATTTTTTACAATTTTGTTGTAAATATTTTCAGCTGTTTTTTCAGCCGATGTTTCGATACAGTCTAACAGGCTGATTCCCATTGTAACTGTTCTCACATCAAGATTTTGCATCTCTATCATATCTATTGTTTCCAGTATTTCGTCTGGTAATAAATTCATATTTTCCTCCTAATTTTCTTTCTAAAATTATATTCTGTGCATTGTTTTAAAAATTTCTTCATGCTGCAAAAATACTTTTACTCCGATTTTTCCTTCAAAAACTTTAAATTCTTCCTGCAATTTTTTAATATCTACATTCTTTTCAACTTCCACTAACATTATCATGGCAAAAATATTATCTTCAAAAACTTTTTGAGTTATATCAATAATATTTAATTTTAATTCGCTCAATTTTGTTGACACATTTGCAACAATTCCTGTTTTATCAGCTCCAATAACAGTTATAACGATTCTCTCTTTCATTTTTTCCCTCCAAAATATATTTTTTTGTTTTTTATGGGTTAATTATATAATAATTTTCAATGTTTAGCAAGAAAATTAAAAATTTAAAACGAAATAAAATATTTAAAGTAAATTTTAATTTCAATATTTTTTATTTATTTTGATTAGTATAGTTTTTTATTTTTTTACATAAGGGGAAAGGACCACCATTTCCCCTTATAATCCCCACGCTCGTCTAAGCATTTTTTTGAAGCAAAGCCGAAACTCGCACTAAAAGTGCTCAAACAGTCGTCTTTACTCCAAAAAAATCACGACATCTTTTGTATAATAGTAAAATTTAAACCGTCGGAGCATTTTTATGTGCTGACAAAACTGTCTGAGCGTAAGCGAGTTTTTTGGCAGTGCATAAAAATATCGAAGACTAGCCGGGGTGCAGGGATGCGGCGATGAGCACTTCTGCTTAAAAAAGGAATAGAAAAAAATTGTTATTTTAGTAACTTTGCGGATTAAATAAGAAACTTAAAAATAGAAGTTTTTACTTTCCTTTAAATATTTTATTTCATTTTAAATTTCTAATTTTCTTACTAAAGATTTTATGTAAAAAAATAAAAAACTATACTAAATAAAATAACATCTTGTAAACAAAAATAAATTAAAAAATATTGAAATCAAAATTTAGTCTTAAAATTTTTATATTATTAGAGATTTTATCAAAAAAAAAGACCTATGAAAAACTTCATAAGTCTAAAAAATTTTATTAATATTTTGTGATTAAATAATCAAATGCGCTAAGTGCTGCTTTTGCACCCTCTCCCATTGCAACAATTATTTGTTTTTGTTTTATGCTTGTAACATCTCCTGCAGCAAAGATTCCTTCCACCGAAGTTTCATTATTTAATGGATTTATTACAATTTCCCCCACTTTATTCAATTCAACTAAATCTTTTACAATTTCACTGCTTGGAGAAAGTCCTACTTCAATAAATATTCCGTCCAATTTTAAAGTTTTTTCTTCGTTTGTAGCTCGATTTTTATATTTTAAATTTTCCACAAATTCTGTTCCTAAAACTTCCGTAGTTGCTGAATTTAAAATTACATTCACATTTTCACGCTGGGCCAATTTTTCCTGTAAAACTTTGTCGGCTTTCAATTCTGGCATAAATTCAATTAATGTAACATTTTTTGCAATCCCCGACATATCAAGTGCAGCTTCCACGCCTGAGTTTCCACCACCAATTACAGCGACATCAAGTCCTTTGTAAAAAGGTCCGTCACAAGTTGAGCAGTAATGCACTCCTTTTCCAACATATTCAGCTTCTCCAGGAATATTAAGACTTCTAGGTTTTGCACCAGTTGCTAAAATTATAGCTTTTGTCTTATATTTTTTTCCATCGTCAGTGACAAAAATTTTATCTTTTCCATCAAGCGAAATTTCTTTTACAACATGCCCTTCTTTAAACGCAATTGCATACTCCTTTAAATGATTGTGCAAAGTTTCGGCAAATTTGCTTCCAGTTGTAGAAATTGTTCCTATTATATTTTCAATTTCGTTTGTATCCAAAACTTGTCCACCCACTTTTACTCCGACCATCGCAACAGCTAAACCTTTACGAGCCGCATAAATCGCACTAGAGACCGCTGCTGGTCCCGCTCCAATAACAGCCACGTCATAAAGTTTATTTTCATCAATTTTTTGTAGTTTTCCTTCATCCAAAACACCTAAATTTAAACTAAAATCCATTTTTACCTCCAAATTTTATATATAAAATTATTATAATTTTGTAATTATTATAATTAATTTTATAATATTTTTTCAAAAAAGTCAAATTTTTTTAATTATAATTTTTAAATTTCTGACAAAACTATTGAAAACAAAACTATTCCAGCTCCAATAATTACCTTCAAGCTTAGGACTTCGCCCAATAAAAAAAATGCAAACATTGGTGCAAACAGTGATTCTGTCGACATCAAAAGTGAAGCTCGTGTCGACGTTGTAAATTTTTGACAGACTGTTTGTAAAAGTGTCGGAACTATCGTGGAAAATATTGTCAAATAACCGACTGAAATCAGTGCCATTCCTTTTAAATCTGAAATTTCTCCAGGATTTGAAAAAATAAAAAAATTTACTACAAATAAAATTCCAGCAAATATCATTTGTAAAAAAATTAATTTTAACGGCTCAACTTTTCTTGAAAAAAATCCAGTTGTTGCTATTTGAAACGCAAAAAATATCGCACTTATTATTGTCAAGATATCTCCAAAATTAATGTCAGACAAATTTAAATTTTTATCAAAACTTATGACTCCAATTCCAATTATACAAATAATCGAACAAATAAAAGTCATTATTTTAGGCTTTTTTTTATGTAAAATCCAAAAGATATATGGCACGACGATCACATTTATCGAAGTAAAAAATGCGTTTTTACTAGCCGTCGTAATCATTGCGCCATAAGTTTGAAAAGCGTAGCCCAAAAATTGAAAAGTGCCGACAACAAGTCCAGCAACAATGTCTTTTTTCCTAAATTTTTTCATCTTTTTAAAAAAAACGAAATAAAACAAAATTCCACCGACTAAAAATCTCAGCGCTGACAGATAAAATGGATTAATTCCCGTATTTAACCCAATTTTTACAAATACAAAACCCAGTCCCCACAATATTCCGACTATTAACAGCCCGAAATCCGCTACATACTGTTTCACAAAATTCTCCTTATTTTTTATTTTTTTTACAAGGGATAAAGACCCTTTTCTATTATAAAAAACACTATTTTTTATAATTTTACTCTTATTCTGCACGGAAAAACTTTTTATAAATATCCATTTTCAAAAACTCATTCTCAATTTGCCCATTATTTTTTTCCAAATACCAAATGACAAAATCATGAACTTTTTTAATTTCTTTAACATTTCTTACAATGTCGGTAAAAACCATATCTGATACACCACTTTGCTTTATTCCCAAAATTTCTCCCGAATTTCTCAGTTTTAAATCCTCTTCAGCTATTTTAAACCCATCTGTCGTCTTTTCCATAACTTCCAGTCTTTTTACCGAAACTTCATTATTCGTTTTGGATTCCAAAAAGCAATAGGATTTGTGGCTTCCCCGACCGACACGACCTCTCAACTGATGAAGCGATGAAAGTCCAAATCTTTGTGCATCCCTGATTACTATAACTGTCGCATTTGGCACATTCACTCCAACTTCGATAACGGTTGTCGACACCAAAATGTCAATTTCATGATTTTTAAACTCTTCCATAACTTCCTGTTTTTCCTTATATTTTTGCCGCCCGTGAATAATATCTATTCTTCTATTAGGAAAAATATCTTTATATTCTTCAAAAGTTTCCTGAGCCGATTTTACATTCAAAGTTTCACTTTCTTCAATTAATGGCGAAACAATATAAACTTGTCTTCCTTTTTCTATCATTCTGTCGATAAAATCATACATTTTCTGTTTTTCAATTTCATCTTTTATCCATTTAGTCTTAATTGGAGAACGACCGCTCGGCAATTCATCAATTATTGAAACATCCAAATCTCCATAAATTGTAAGCGCTAAAGAACGGGGAATTGGAGTTGCGCTCATAACTATAAGATTTGCCAGATTTCCTTTGTCTCTTAGTAATTTTCTCTGTCTTACCCCAAATTTGTGCTGTTCGTCGATAACAATTAGTCCAAGATTTTTAAAAACCACATCTTCTTCAATTAAAGAATGTGTTCCAATGACAATATCCACAAGCCCTTCTTTTATCTCATTAAGTAATTTTTCTCTTTTTTTCCCTTTAACACTTGCCGTCAAAAGCTCAACTCTTATGTCAAGTTTTGAAAATTCATCTATAATTCCCAAATAATGCTGAATTGAAAGAATTTCCGTCGGTGCCATTATCGCACCTTGATAGCCATTTTCAATCATGTAGAGAAGAATTACAAAAGAAACTATCGTTTTCCCTGAACCGACATCACCTTGAATAAGTCTATTTACAATTTTCCCAGCTTTTAGTTCTTTATAAATTTCCGTTATCACTGTTTTTTGTGCTTTTGTAAGTTCATACGGCAAACTTTTTATAAATTTTGAGACAAGGTTCTTTTTATCCTCCAGTTTATAAACATTTTTATTATTTTTCTCACTTTGAAATCTGCTTTGCAAAATTCCCATTTCCAGAAGTAAAATTTCCTCAAACATAAATCTTTTTTGCGCTTCTTCCTTTTTTGCTTCACTTTCTGGAAAATGAATATTTAGCATCGCTTCTTTTCTACCAATAATTTTCTCTTTTTTTAAAAACTCATTCGGCATATTTTCATAAAGCAAATATCCATAGCTATTTAGTGCAGCTTCAATAATTTTTCTTATGGAAATTTGTCTTAAAGATTCTGTTGATGGATAAATTGGCAAAATTTGATTTTCTTTTTTAGTTTCAAAATATTTTTCATCAATTTTTTTATACTCAGGATTTATAATTTGTAATTTCATCCCTTTTTTAACTTTTCCGTAAACCATAATTTCATTTCCAACTTTTACATTATTTTTCACATAGCGGTTATTAAACCAGAGAAGTTCCATCATTCCAGTCTCGTCACTTAAAACTGCCGACACCATAACCATTCCTCTTTTTGAAAATCTACTTACAACATTTACAACCGTCCCTTTTAAAATGACAAATTCCTCATCCAAAACTTCGTTTATCTTTTTATAATTATCTCTATTTTCATAAGCTCTCGGAAAATGATAAAATAAATCATAAAGTGAAAAAATTCCTAATTTTTTTAATTTTGGAAGATTTATTTTTGTAACTCCTTTAATTTTTATTTCATTGATATTTTTGTAAAGCAAAGAATATGCACTCACATTCTCACCCCCAGTAAAACTAATAACTTTCCACAAATTCTTCAATTGACAGGATATTTTTATTTAGATTAATTTCTCGTGCCAAGTCGCTTATATTTGGCTGTTTTAACATAGCTTTTTTTAGAATTTCCAAATCCCAAAAAATATCTCTTTTATCGCCATCTGCAATTATTTTTCCATTTGTCATAACAACTATTCTGTCAAAATTATTCACAACAAATTCCATATCGTGAGTTATCGTAATTACAGTTTTCCCTTCTTTATTCAATCCTTCAATTAAATTGTGCAAAACTTGCATACCAAAATAATCCTGTCCAGCAGTTGGCTCATCCATAATTACGACATCACAATCCATAGCAATGATGGACGCAATAGTTACAAATTTTCTCATCGAATAGGGAAGATTGTAAGGATTTTCCTTTTTAAACTCACTAAGTTTAGTAAGTTTCATCGCTTTTTCCACAAGGCTATCAAGTTTTTCCTTAGAATATTTTAACTTTTTTGCTCCAAAGGCAATTTCGTCAAAAACATTGTTGTGAAAAATTTGATCCATCGGATTTTGAAACACATATCCGACCTTTTTGCTCATCTTAGCCACAGAAAAATCTTTAGTATTCCAACCGTCAACAATCACTTCTCCTTTTTCCGCCTTTAAAAGTCCATTTAACATCTTCACAAAAGTCGTCTTTCCAGCTCCATTTTGTCCAATAATTGCAAGTTTTTCTCCTTTTTCAACTTTAAGGGAAATATCATTAAGCACATTTTCAGTTCCGCTCGGATATTTAAAACTCAAATTTTTAACAGTAATAAAACTCATAATTGCCTCTCCTTCAAAAATTTTATTAAACAATTATCTTTAATAATTATTCTATTGTTCCAGCTCTTCTTTTTTCTTCTTCATATATTCTGTAACTGCTCTAAAACTAAAAAAAGTCCCAAATATTATAAAAGTTACTGATATTATTAATAAATTTCTGTAAAAAAATTGTTGATTAAAAATTTCATTTAACGAATAAAAAAACTCTGCTGTAAATTTTGTTTTCTTAGCTGAACTTATAAAATATGCCAGTTCAGTCGCATTTCCAAGATAAATTGTTATAATTGCTGGAATATATGCGAGAAAAAGGGCTGACAGTAATTCTTTATTTGAAGGCTCTTTCTTTTCTTTTGGTGCAAATCTGCTTCTACTATTATCTTTTTCTTTTTCAAAATTTTTTTTATCATATCTGTTTAATCCATATGTCCAGCCACTACATATCCCCAAAAAAATCAGCGCTTCAAAAAAAGGTATGTATTTATTAACAAATATTTTAAAAAGACAGTATAGGCAATAAACAATTGTCATTACAAAAAATAACAAAATAATTCCTAATAAGCCTGACAAGCATCTTTTCATCAAAATTTCCCTTTCTCACTTTCTAAATTTTCTTATTTTCTAATAGAATTTAGGATATTTTTTATCAAAATTTTCTATTAATTTTTTTAATAAAATTTCCTGACAAATTACTGTATTTTTAGCTTTAATTTCAAGAATCGTATTCTTTTTCAAATTACTTACTGTAATTGTGCCAATTTCAAATTCAATATTATAATTTTCCCAATCATAAATCTCATTATCAAATGTTACAGACTTATTCGATACTTGTATTTTAGGAGAACTTTCAAAAATCTGAGTCAATTCCTGCAATCCTTCTTCACTTGAAAATAAAAATTTATTTTTCACAAAACCTTGATTTTGAAATGGAAAAATCTCAACTCCACCATTTTCAATATTTTCTACTGCTTTTGAAAAATTTTTTTCTAAAAAACATTTTTGAAATACTGAAAATAAGTCATAATCATACCCGCTTCCGTCTATCTTTTTCCAATTACCACCATCAGGTTTATACAAAATTTTAGAAAACTTCTTCATTTGAAATAATCTATTATCCTTAAAGAAAAAATATTTTAAATTTTCATAATACACTTTCTCTTTTTTGAAAATAAAATAATCATCATAAAATTCTATATTAGGAAATTTATTTTTGTAATAAAAAATAAACAATCCATTTAATAAGACAAATAGTATAAATAAAACTATTAAAGTTGAAACAGAAGACACGCTAAAGCCTTTTTCTATTTCTTTTGTCACTGAGAAAAGCAACATTATATCCAAAAATATCAAAATTCCTAAAATTTGTATTCTTGGTTTGGAATAAAATATAGTCCAGTCTATTTTTATAATTTTTTTCAGTTTCCCTTCTTTCATAAAATCCCTTTCTCTTCCAGTAATTTTTGATAAATCTTAAAATTTTCATTTTCAAAACATACAAAATTTACTTTTTCTATAAAATCGCTTTTCTCCAAATATTCTATCACAGCATTAATAGCTGTTTTTGCAGCTAAATCTTTTGGAAATCTGTACACTCCTGTCGAGATATTTGGAAAGGAAATATTTTTTAATTTATTTTTTTCAGCCAATTCTAAACTTGAAATATAGGCTTTTTTTAACAACTTTTCTGCAAATAATTTTGCTTCATTATTTTTTCCTGACTGCCAGACAGGTCCAACTGTGTGAATTACATTTTTGAAAGGCATATTTCCTGCTCTTGTAATAACAGCTTTACCAACATCGCATTTTCCTTGAGTATTTCGTATTTTTTGACAATCTTTGGCTATTTCCTTCCCGCCTTTTCTATGAATCGCACCATCGACACCGCTTCCTCCAAGTAAAGAAGAATTTGCAGCATTTACAATTACATCAGCTGGATATTCGGTAATATCGCCTTTTACAAGCACAATTCTATTTTTCAAATCTTTTGATTTCATAATTTTTCCTTTTTAACAAATATTTTTAAGATTTGCTTAACAATTTTTATTTTTTGTTACTTTATTTTTTCAATAATTCCACTGTCTTTCCCTTGGTTATCGGAATTTCTTCAAACTTAGCTTTTCCCACTTTTATAAGTTCGTAAGCAAGTTTTGAATATTGTGGCATTCCTATTCCCTTTTCTTCAAGAAGTCTATTATTTAAAATTTCTTTTTTATCCCCGCTTAAAATTATTTTTCCTTCATCCAAAACTACAATTTTTTCAGCATATTCTGCAATTAATTCCAATTTATGCTCCACTAAAATTATCGTTTTTCCTTTTTTAGCCATAATATTTATTATTTTGAAAATATCTTGCGTTCCTTTTGGATCAAGCTGTGAAGTTGGTTCATCAATTACTAATATTTCAGGGTCCATCACGATTATTGAAGCTAATGCAACACGCTGTTTTTGACCTCCAGACATCTCTTGCGGATTTTTATCCTTCAAATGCTCTATTTCAAGTAATTTCAATGTTTCATTTACTCTTTTTATTATTTTTTCCTTTTCAACTGCAAGATTTTCTAAACCATAAGCAATTTCTTCAAAAACTGTATCTTTTACTCCGCTAATTTGTGTAAATGGATTTTGAAACACAAAACCAACTTTTGTCACAAGTTCTTTTGGATTAAAATCTTTCAAATTTTTCCCATCAATTACAATTTTTCCAGTCACTTCTCCCTTGTAAAAATCTGGCACAAATCTTCTAAGAGCGTTACAAAATGTCGTTTTTCCGCTTCCATTTTTTCCAACAATCGCCCAAAACTCGCCTGTTTCGATTTTTAAATTCAAATTTTCTAAAACATTCTTATCTTCCAACGGATATTTATAACTAAAATTTTTTATTTCAATACCCATAAAATCCTCCAAGCAATGCATAAAATTAAAAAAATCACAAGTATCATTTTTATAATTTTGTCATTTTTTGTCTCTTTTAATTCGTCCAATATCGTTCTTTTTTCTCCTATTGAAAAACCTCTCGCTTCCAGCGTAATCGCTCTTTCTTCTGTATTTACAATCGAACCTAGCACAAGCGGAATAAATACAGGTAAAAGCGCTTTAAATCTAACAAAAACATTTCCTTCAGTTTCCACACCTCTTGAACGCTGTGAATCTAAGATTACACTTGCCTGTTTTCCCATTTCTGGTATCATTTGTAAAGTCAAGAGTAAAATGAATGCCATTTTAGGATTAATTCCTTTTTTTTCTAATGCAGTTATAAAATCTTTTGCTGGTGTTATTAAAATAAGCAATGTAATCGGTGTTATAATAGCCCATAATTTTGATGTTACAGCAATTGCTTTCAATAGACCTTTTTTATAAATTACAAAAATCCATATTTTTGCAAATACTTCATCTGACACAAATAATAAACTTTGAGCTAAAAATATTACTAAAGTCAATAAAAATAAGCTTAAAAAGGCTCTTTTAACATAAATTCCCAATTTTCCATATAAAAAGGCAAATATTCCACAAATTACAAAAAGTAAATATCCATAAATATTGTAAGGAATGATAAATCCTGATATTACTAGTGTCAAAACTAAATAAAACTTTGTCAGCGGATATAAATTTTTAAAAAAATTATTCATATTTTCTCCATTTTTCCCATTAAATTTTTTAAAAATATAAAATTCTCTATTTCAAAATACAATTTTTATTTTATATAATTTTCTCCATATTTGAATTTTATTAAATATCTATCTGACATACTTTTTACAATTAAAACAGCAATAATTATTGTCAATGACTTGTCCATAATTTCTGACACAAAAGTCGCCGCTATTACAGAAAAAACTTCCCCAAATCCTAACTTTATTAATGATGATGCAACAAATCCAGTTCCATCTGGTGTAATTCCTTTGTAAACCAAAATTGTAATTACCGTATTTGCAATAACAGTTGTTATAGTTAGTGCCAATATCAACAATATAATTTTTACAACTATATTTTTTATTTTTAATTTTGTAAGATTTCCAATAACAACAGCAATAAGTATTCCAACTGGTAAAAATGCTAAATTTACTGGATTAAATCCACCTGTTGCGATACTCGTAATTACTGCGGTTACCGATCCTACCCATGGTCCTGCAATAAGACTGATAAATACTGTCCCAATAGCATCTAAAAATAATGGTAATTTTAGAGAACTTGCAATTAATGAACCTGTAAAATTAATAGCTACCGCCACAGGTATTAACAAACTTGACATTAAAGAAAAATCATTTTTTAAACTTTTCATTTCTTTGCCTCCTTAAAAATTTATTTATATATATTCTAAAACATATTTGCCGATATTTCAACCTTTTTTACAATATTTATTTAAAAAATACGAAATTAAGCGAATAAATTATGAGAATTTGAATTTTTTATAAATATTTTATGAATTATAATAATAACTTTTGAAAATTTTTATGAGTTATGCCAGAACACTCCCGACGCAAGGAATGAGATGAATGACATATTTTTTGGCAACGAAAAAATTTGAAATAGTTAAATACATATGGTATAATAAAACTGGTTTTGAATCGAGCCAACAGGACGCTAATGTTCTTGGTGGAGAGCTTGTCCATTAAAGTCTTAAGGAAATTAGCTAGAGTTTGAATACTAGATATTCAAAAGAAACTAAATAGTACTTAAGAACCTCACAACTTCAGTCGTGAGAGGTTCAGAAAAAGAAAGGGTATTTATGATGGAAAATAACGATGTAGAAATTTTTACTAAAGAAGAAAAAACTCACGAATTTTTAAAAAAAAAAATATTTATAAAAAGTTTTATAATTATAAAGGAATTAAAGCGCTTCGGATTTTTTTAAAACTCTCCAAAGAAAAAGGGGAAAATAGTTATAATTTATATGAAGATTTGAAAAAAGATTTCCCAACTTGGAATTTTATGAAAGTTTTGAGTTACGAAAAGATAAAAAATAGTCCATTTTCGGTAAAAACTTTAGTTTGCTCGGAAAATGTAGATAAAACTTTTTCAGGAAACTTTGTCGAATATTCAAAATATTTGATAAATGAAAACGACAAGCAAAAATTTTTTGAAGCAATTGACTTATGGTATAAATTTGAATACACATTTTTACAAAAAAATTATTTTCATACAGATTTTAATCTAAACAATTTTATGATTGACCCAAAGACTAAAAACATTGTTTTTATTGACTTTGACGACATAAAAAAAGAGCCGCACTTTAAGAAAAAACTACTTTTGACACAGTCAATCCGAAGTTTTGATGCAACTTTAAAAGACATTCTTCTGAGTATGGATAATATGAAAATTTCTGATAAAAAAGAAATTTTAGACAAGTTTAAGAGCGTTGTCAGTCATTACGACATAAAAATGAGACCAAAAGATATTGAGCACGAAAAAAGAGTTTTAAACGAAAAATAAATTTTTTTGATAAAAAAAACTGCACAAAAATCTTAAAAATAAGATAAAAGTGCAGTTTTTTTATTTTTTATTTTAATCAAAAAATTTATTAGAAAATTTTAGAACAATTTTGTTCCACATTCAGGACAAAATTTTGCACCATTCGTTTTTGTGCCACAATTTGGACAAAATTTTGGAACAGTTCCGTTTGAAGTATTTTCTTGTTGTGCATTATTATTTGAATTTTGATTATTTACACCGTTATTATTCATTTGATTGACTATTTGCTGTCCCATCATCATTCCCATTTGCATCTGAGCCATATCTCCTGCGACACCGCTTCCACTTCCATTTGCCATCGAATCAGCCATAGCCATTTGGGTATATCTATTCACATCGCCAACCATACTTTGAGCCGCAGCTTTTTCCTGCATCTTTTTAATTTCTTCTGGATAATTAAAACTTGAAACCGCAAAACCTGTCATCGCAAGTCCGATTTTTCTCATTTCCAAATCTAAGTCCGTCTGAATTCCAGAACCTATTTCAGAAGCGTTTGCCTGAAGATTGAACATATCCTTTCCTTCTCTTACAATCCACTTCATCAAAAGCTGGTCTAACATCGACAAAACTCTCTCTTTCACATCTTCAATCCCAAATTGCTGTTTTATTCCTGCAATTTTCTCAATCAAAACTTGATTGTCATCAACTTTGCAAGACATTGTCCCAAAAGCTCTTATTGGCATTCCGCCCGGAAGACCTGCTGCTGGAATGCTTATCGCATTTTTAGTTCCCCATTTTATCGTAACTTCTTTTGTATTGACAAATATCACTTCTGCCCTAAGTCCTGAATTAAACCCAAATTTAAACCCTTTTAAAGTGGACAAAAACGGTATTATTTCCGATTGAATATCGTATTCACCGTCATTTTCAAAAATTCCTTCAATTTTTCCGTTATGCAGAAAAATCGCATCTTGCCCTGGTTTTAATATAAGTTTTGAGCCTTTTTTAATTTCGTTGTTTGACCATTTCCAAAAAAGTGTATCTTCGTTATATTCGTACCACTCTATCACATTTGCCAGTTGTTTTCCAAATAGTCCCATTTTTGTTTCCTTTCTAAAAAATTCAATTAATTTTTATAAAATTTTTTATTAAAAATAAAATTTCTTCTTACAAATCAAATAAATAATATTAAAGAATTAATAATACTATTATTCAAAATTATAATCCCAATTCTTTTTTCATTTTTTCCAATTCTTCGTCAATTGCTGAAGATCCTTTATTTTCATCCGAATTTTCATCGTTATATTTTTTCATCAAATCTTCAACTTCATCTTTTTTAGGTGTATTCAATTCCGCTTTAGCATTTGCCTCATCAAGCATTTTATTCGCTTTTTCTTCCATTCTTTCAAATGCCGATTTATTTCCGTTAAGCCCTGACGCTGAAGTCATTGAATTTACTTTTTCTGTTGTCTTTGCAATTTTTAATTTTGTTTTTATTTCTGTTCTTTTTTCTGATAACTTTTGAATATCATCCGCCAATTTATCGTGCATTTCCCTCATTTTTGCAGAATTCGCCACCGCTATTTCGCAATCTTTTTCAAGCGTCTGGAGTTTCGTAGTCAAAGTTTCCTTTTTTTGCAAAAATAATCTTGCATCGCTTTCATTCCCAGCTTTTAGCGCCTTTTTAGCATAAGTTTCCATTTTTGAAATTTCTTCTTTGCACTCTTCAACTTTTCTTTTAGCTGAACTTTCAACTGCCATAACTGCCGCTGTTTCAGCCTTTACACTCGATAAATCTCGCTCCATATTTCTCAAATATTGGTCAATCATTTTTTCTGGATCTTCCATTTTATCCAGCATCGAATTTACATTTGCTGCCATTATATCTTTAAATCTTGTTAAAATATTTGCCATTTTGATTCCCTCCATTTTTTATTTTTTATTTTCTAATTTTTCAAAAGATTGTAGATTATTATTGCGATAATAATTCCCGCCAAAATAGCTAATGCTATTTTTATGACTGATTTTGGATATTCACCAGTTATTGCTCCATTTTCGCCATTAATTACAACTTGATATACTTTTTTATCGTATAAATACGATGTTGAATACACAGGCAACATCAAAAGTCTGTAATATTCGTTGTACCAGCTCACATTCATTCTTATGCCCCTGACATGATCATAATTTCTCAAAACATCACTGCTTACCAAACTCTCCAAAGTATTTCTCATCACATTTTTTGCCTGTTCATATCCATCTCGCATCGGAACTTTAAAAACTTCAGAACTAAATCCTGCCAAATATCCTGAATTAAATTTTATTGTGCTTTCCACGCTAAATTCAGGTAATTTATTTAATAACTTTCTCTGTAGACTTCTAGTTCCTGGCACAACAACATCAATAAACTCATTTTGTATATTTCCACTGACTGGATACCAATCTGTTATTGTCCTTGTGTAAGTTTTTCCATCTTCTTCATACTCTTCCGTCCTGTCAATTCCACCTTCTGCAAAATAATCACAGTCTGCATCATTGTCAAAAGACCAGTAAGGTAGATAAATTCCCATAATTTTCCCAGTTTGATAAAGATTTTTTAATGCATTTGGTGCAAACCATCTCTTTTTTATCCAATTTGAAAAAATCATTTTAACTTCTTTTTGCTCTATCAAAAAAGGCCGTAATCCGTCTGGCTCCAAAATTGACATTATCTTTTCACTGACAACAATATTAGAACCGCAGTAAGGACAATTTGCCGAAGATTTTTCCGAACTTAATTCTATCGTCGCACCACAAGATTCACATTGTATAACCGTTGTCTTTTCTTCAGGAATTTTTTTCAAATTATATTCATATTGGCTTAAAACATGTCTTACTAATGATATTTTCTTTGGCAATTCTATTTCATTTCCACAATTTTCACATTTTAAATTTTGTGATTTTGGGTCATATTTCATCATCCCACCACAATTTTTACAAGTGAAATTTTCATTTTTCATAATTTCTCCATTCCTTTTTCTAAAAATTCCTAAAATATCAAAAAATATAAAATTTTATAAACTTCTCATTTTAATTATACCACGAATCTTTTAAGAATACATATTTTTATCTTTTGTTTTTTAATATTTCCTGACAAATTGCTCTATTTCCATTTTTCGTTAAAATAATTTTTTCTTTTGAAATTTCAATAGAAATTACCCCATTAGAAAAATATTCTCCAAATGCATTATCTTTTTTATCTAGCTGAAAACTTTGATTTTTTGTAACATCTGTAATTCTTGTCACTTTAGGTGTCAAATAATCTAACTCATACATTTTTTTGTCACATTTAAAAGTTCTTGTATAAATAAGTTTTCTTTTTTCTTTGATTACTTGATTTTTTCTAGCTATATTTTTCTCTTTGTCAACAGTTTTTTTGGTTTCTTGTTTTATTTCTTCAATTTTTTTATTTGCATTAACATTTTTTACTCCTAAAATTCCTTCAAATAAAATTGCCAGTCCTAAAAATAGAATTATTTTTCTCTTTTGAATTTTCATATATAATCTCCTACTTTCTTTTTATCTAAGTATATTTTAATATATTTTCTAAAAAAAGTACAGAAACTAATTTTTTTTATAAACTGACAAGTAGAAATAAACTAAAAAACTGTTTCAAAAAAGTTTTAAACAATTCCAAAACAGTTTTATAAAAATAAAATTACAAAAAAATTTTTAATTTAATTAATTTTGCCCAAAAGAATAATCTACTCCTGATATTGTAAATATTCCTTCTTTTCCTTTTACGTGAAGACTTACTCCATCTGCATCTTCAAAATACATTCCGCTTGCGCTTTTTGCCCTTTTTAAATTGTGAACATCTCCATTAAAATCAGTTACTTTTGCCGTATCATTTCCATATTCAACTTTAATATTTCTATTTTTTAAAGTTTCATCATTCAATTTATAAGTTACAACTTGTTTTTCAGATGTTGATTTTTTACCAGCGACTTCGCAGCTTTTATCGACTCCTCCAACCGTAAATATTCCTTCATCTCCTTTTACGTGAAGGCTCACTCCTTTTCCGTCTTCAAAATATTCTCCACTTGCACTAACTGCTCTTTTCAAATTATAAACTTTTTTTCCAACCTTTACTTTTGCTGTATCATTGTCAAAAAAATCAACTTTTAAAGTATTGTCTCCACAAGTATAGTCATTCGATTCAACTAATTTAGCAGCTTTAGTTGTTTTTGCAATATTTTTTACAGTTTTAGTATTTTTTACAGCTGCGTAATTTACTGAAAAACTTCCTAAAATCATTGCTAATGCAGCTACTGTAATCATTTTTTTTGTTTTCATTTTAATCCCTTCTTTCTAAAACTTAATTCATTTTATTTAATTTTTAAGTCTAAATAAATATACATCATATTCCTTTGAATACTAAATATATTTTCTTATTTTTATATTAGTTTTATTTCAAATTTAAAAAAATTATTTTTTTAAAATTTTTTCAAAAAAAACTGCTTCGAGAAAACTTTAAACTTTCCCAAAACAGTTTTATATGTTTTTTTTAATTAATAATCAAAAACAATTGATTTTATTTTTGTCATACTTTCAATGCTGTATTTAATCCCTTGCACTCCAACTCCAGAACCTTTAATTCCTAAAAATGGGAAATTGTCTGGTCCTCTTTGAGTTTTGTTATTTATATGAACTGTCCCAACTTCAAGTCTTGAAGCTATGTCAAATGCTTTCTGATAATCTTTTGTGAATACTGAAGATTGCAATCCATATTCAGATTCGTTACATATTTTAACAGCCTCATCTAAGTCTTTTACTCTTATTATCGGTAAAACTGGACCAAATGGTTCTTCCCAAGCGATTTGCATATCAAGTGTCACATTATCAAAAACAACTGGCCACAACAAGTTTTCTTCCATTTTTACTGGATTTAACGGAATTGCACCTTTAGCCAAAGCATCTTCCATAAGCCCTTCGATAAAATCTGCAGCTTTTAAATCAATTAAAGGAGTTATGTCCGCATTGTCAAATGGATTTCCAACTGTAAGTTTACTTACATTTTCTTTGATTAATCTAGCTAACTCGTCCGCTACTTCTTCGACAACAAGCACCCTTTTAATAGCGGTACATCTCTGTCCAGAATAGCTAAACGCTCCACTTACAATATCCTTTGCAGCTTTTTCTAAATTGGCATCTTCAGCAACAATAGCTCCATCTTTTCCACCTAATTCAAGTAAAATAGGTTTCATTCCAGCTAATTCCCCAATTCTTTTACCTGTTTTAGTACTTCCAGTAAAATTGATGAAATCTACAGCTTTGTGCTCAATTAAATAATCTCCAATTTCAGAACCTTTACCTGTCACTGTATTTAATACTCCTGCAGGAATTCCAGCTTCTTTAAACGCTTTCGCTAGCATAAGTCCACTTATTGCTCCTTGTGTTGGTGGTTTAAACAATACAACATTTCCACCGATTAATGCTGGCGCTATTTTTGAAGCTGATAAATTTACTGGATAATTAAACGGCGCGATTGCAAGTACAAGTCCTACAGGTTCTCTTCTTACCATCGCAACTTTTCTGTTGCTAGCCGCTTCAAAACTTCCACCTTCCACTATTTCTCCGACTGTTCTAAGTCCTTCTTCAGCTGAATATCTAATCAAATCAGCTGTTCTCACAACTTCTCCAACTGCTGACTTATACCCTTTTGCAACTTCTTTTGTTAAAATTTCGCCAATTATTTCTTTATCTCTTTCCAAAATGTCCGCCGCTTTGTACAAATATCTTGCTCTTTCCACAGCTGACAAATTTCTCCAACTTTCTAGCGCTTTTTTTCCAGTTTCCATTGCAATATCCACTTCCTCTTTGGACATTGATGGGATTGTCCCGATTTCCTCATTATTTATTGGGGAATAAACAGTAATTTCTTTTGCTGAATGCACCCATTCCCCATTTACTAAATTTTGATATTTCATAAAAACCTCCTTATTTGTTTTTTATGTATTTTGTAAGCTCTCAAAATCTAATTGAAGTTATATAATTTTTTATTTTCATACAAATTTTTACATTTTATTTACCAAAAAAATCATTTTTTGCTTCAAAAATTTTTCACTTTGAAAATTTTTAATTTTTTCACTTATTCGCTTGTGAAATCTAAACTTACTAAAAATTTTCAATAAAATTTAGATAACATCATTATAGCACATTTATTTTTAAATTAACATAGTTTTTTAGAAAATATTTTGAATGTAAAATATTTTTTTATTTTAACTAAGTCTAGGAAAAACAAAAAATCCATAAACAGGTCCTGCATGTGCACCAATTACCGCGCCAATTTCTCTATTTAAAATAAGTGTGCTCATTTTAGGATTACCTTCAACTTCTGAATAGACTTTCATTACACTATCTAATTCAGTTTGAGTTCCACCCCAGCCACTCATAACTATTATGCTTTGTCTTTTACTTTCTCTTTCTATATATTTTTCAATATATTTTTGTGCATTTCTTTCACCCAGCACTTTTTTCTCAACGGCAATTTCTCCTTGACTAATTGTCAAAATTGGTTTCATATTAAGCGCTCCAGCTATTGTAGAACTTGCTTTTCCAATTCTTCCGCCTCTTTCTAAATATTTTAATTCAGGAATTACCATAAGCAGCTTTCCTTTATTTTTGAAATTATTTATCCAATTTACGATTGTTATAAAACTTTCGCCTCTTATAGCTTTTCCCGCAGCTCCTAGCACTAAGAACCCTTCTAGTAATGAAACTCCCATACTGTCTATTAATTCGATGTCATTTTCCCTATTTGTAAGACTTCTTCCAACTTTTGCCGCCTGTATTGTTCCGCTTAATTTTGAAGAAGCGTGAATTGAGATTATTTTTTTGTATCCTTTTTCAAAAAGTCTATTGTAAGCATTTAAAAACTCTTGTGGCGATGGCTGAGAAGTTTTTATATTCGCATTTTTCCCAAGCATCTCGTGCCAAAATTCTGATGTTGTCACTTCAACTCCATCTTTTAAAAGTTCTCCATTAATATCAATTTTTAGTGGAACAATTTTTATTGGCAATTCTTCTATATCTTCTTTTGTCAAATCTGAAATTGAATCGGTCAAAATCGCTATTTCAGGCATTTTTGGATCTTTATTTTCCAAATAGATGTAATAAAAATAATTATTTTGATTTCCTTCAATAGTCACTATTTTCATATTTTTTAATTTAGTCTCAATACTTTTTTTAGAAACCTCATCTCTTTGGTTTCCAGTTACAACTGTCGCTGTAATCGTATTTTCAGTTACCAATTCATCAAGCATTTGATTTACAAGTTCATCCAAAGTTTTTTTAGAATATTTTATTTTCCCGTTTACAAGCCCAATAAAATCATCTTTTTCAATTGTCAAGCTCTCAATTTTCGTATCTCTTATAGCTTTTGTGATTTCAATCGAATAGTTTCTTTTAACGGCCTTTCTTATTTCTTCAACTCCGTCTTCTTTATTTTTCAAGTAATAATACCCTTCCAGCATTGTTTTTGTTTCTTGCACGATAACTGTTTTTTTGGATTTCTCAGCCGCTAATTTTGCCGTTGTAATGACATTTTTATTATTTGGCAAAATATAAATATTTCGTTTTTTAACTTTTTCAACTGCATTTAATATTTCCTGAACGCTCGGATTTTTACTTTGTCCACCAAGTATTACAACATCAGCTCCCAGCTTCAAAAACTCTTCTTTTAAATTTTCCGTGTCTGCCAAAATTACAAAAGCATTTTTTGTTTTATCAACTTTTGAATTTTCAAATATTTTGGCTTCATCTTTTTCGCTAAAAATTTGTAAATTATCATGCTGCAATCTCATATTTTCAACTTTCATTTTTTCAAGTGGACCATATTCCAACGCTATTTCAAAAGCTTTTCCTGGATGATTTGTGTGAATGTGTGTTTTAAACTTTTTGGAAGTTTGAGCAAATACCGCTGAATCTCCCAATTCTAACACTCTTCTTTTGTATTCTTCCGTATCAAAATTTCCATTTAAAATTATAAATTCTGTACAATATTGAAAACGTATGCTTTCAGGGTCGTGGTCAATATTTGCTATCGTTTTATCAAATTCAGTTTCTTTAACTTGCGACTTTTGCAGCTCAACCAGCAGATTTAATTCAGTCGTAACTTTGTAAAATCCTTCAAATAAAAAGAAAAGTCCTTTTCCACCAGCGTCCACCACTCCCGCTTCCTTCAATTTTGGCAATAGCTCTGGAGTTTCTTCCACAGTTTTTTTCCCAGTTTCAACTATTTCTTTCAAAAATTCAACTAAATCTTCCATTTTTTCCGAACATTCCACAGCTTTTTCAGATATTTTTCTTATAACCGTAAGAATTGTTCCTTCTATAGGCTCTCCAACTGCACTATAAGCTGTTTTTTTTGCATTTACCAGCGCACTTGCGACATCTTTTGGAAGTAATTTTTTCTTTTCTCCTATTCCACGAAGAAATCCTGTTATCACTTGTGACAAAATTGTTCCAGAATTTCCTCTAGCCCCCATAAGCACCGCTTCTTCAACCGTGTCAATAAATTCTTTCATAGTTATCTTTTCACTTGTCTTTTGCTCTAAATCGGTTATCATAGAATTTAGAGTCATCGCCATATTACTTCCTGTATCTCCGTCTGGAACTGGGTAAACATTTAACTCATTTAACAGCTCTTCGTGTTTTATTACCCATTTTCCTCCGCCAATAAATAGCATTTTCAGTCTTTTGGCGTCTAAATATTTAATTGCCATCTTTCCCTCCTAAAATAATTTTTTTATTTTTGTTTTAAATTAAGCATACTTCTAAAAATTTTTCATATAAATTTTCTTTTTTCAAAATGACTTCAACGAATTCTCTCACAGCTCCATTGCCACCTTTTTTTGCAGAAACAAAATCAACTATTTCTAAAACTTCATTTACAGCATCTGCCGGTGCCCCAGAAAAACCAACTTTTTTTATTATGTTTATATCATTCAAATCATCGCCCATATATGCAATTTCTTCACTTTTTAACCCAGTTTTGTCCATTACTTTTTTTAGTACATCTTCCTTTTTATCAACTTCAAGAAATAAATGTTTCATTTTTAGCTTTTTCGCACGATATTCCAGAAGTTTTCCGTTTCCACCAGTAACTATACCAAAATCAATTCCTATTTTCCTGGCGTTAACAATGATATAACCGTCTTTTACATTAAATTTTTTTGTCACATTTCCATCATTTCCGTGATAAACTCCGCCATCTGTAAGCGTTCCATCAACATCTAACAAAACTAATTTTATCATATTTTTTTACCCCATTATTTTTTGATAATATTATTAACATTAATTATTATACCACAATAACATTGATTTATACAATAATTTTTCAATATTCTGACAAACTAACATAATGAAAAAATATTTTTTGTTGAAAATATTAAAAAAACTGTATATAATAATAATTATGAAAACTTGGCAAGGAGCGAATATGAAAAAAACAAAAGAAGAACTTCCTATTTGTGAATCAAAAGCTATTCACAATGAAACTATACAAAAAGTAAAAAAAAGTTTTCCAAAAGAAGAAATAATAACTGATACTGCAGACTTTTTCAAAGTTTTGGGCGATGCTACAAGAATGAAAATATTGAGTGCACTATTTCGAGAAGAAATGTGCGTCTGTGACATCGCAAACTTACTCGCTATGACACAATCAGCGATTTCACATCAACTGAGAGTCCTAAAACAGACAAGACTTGTAAAATATAGAAAAGAAGGAAAAGTTGTCTATTATTCGCTGGAAGACGAACATGTAAAACATATTGTTGAAGAAGCGATTTCACATATTTCAGAAAAAAAATAATCTTGAAATCATTTTAAATATGTGCTAATATTAATTAATGAAAATAAGAAAGGAAAGAAGGGAACAGAAAAATGAAAGAATATAAAAATAAAGTTACATTTTTTAAAAATCCAGTTACATTGGTTGGAAATGAAGTAAAAGTAGGAGATAGTGCAGTTGACTTTACTGTTTTAGCTCCAGATTTAAAAGAAGTAAAATTGAGCGACTACCGTGGAAAAGTTGTTGTAATCGCAGTATTTCCATCAGTTGACACAGGAGTTTGTGCATTACAGCTGACAAGATTTAATAAAGAAGCTGCTAGTTTTAGTGACGATGTGCAACTGCTTTCAATCTCGGTTGACTTGCCTTTCGCACTTGGAAGATATTGTGCTGACAAAGGTATTAAAAATGCTCTAACTACTTCAGACCACAGGGAATTAGACTTTGGTCATAAATATGGATTCGCAATAAAAGAATTACGATTACTTGCAAGAGGTACTGTTATCATCGACAAAAACGGTATCATAAAATATGTTGAATATGTTCCTGAAATCAGCGAACATCCAAACTATGAAAAAGCACTTGAAGTAATAAAAGAATTAGTTTAAAAAATTAAAAAAAATACCTTCTTTTTGTAATAATAAATTGAACAGTTATTACAATAGAAGGTATTTTTTTATAATATTAAAAATTTTTACACATCCAATAAAAAAATGTCTCCCTTTTGGGAAACATTTTAAAATTATCTTAATGATTTTAATAATTCAAAATTATCAATAATTTTTTGTTGATTTTCTATTTCTTTAGCTATTTGATTACTCAAAGCTTTATATTCTGAAGCTTTTGTTTTGAATTCTTTTCCAAAAATACTTGTTTGTGCTGATGATTCAATTGTAGAAATTCTTTCATCAATTGTTGCTTGTATTTTTGAATATTCGTCTATTTTTTGTTGAGCTGCTGCTGCTTTTGCTTCTTCTTGAGCAAATTTTTGGTCTTCCATTTTTTGCAAATCAGTTAATTGTTTTTCTAAGTTATTTAAACTGTTTTCAATTGAACTTGTACCTTTTTTATCAGTAGCACCAAATGACATACTACTTATTGCCAATACTCCCAATAAAATTGCTAATTTTTTTTTCATTCTTATTCTTCTCCTTTCAATTGTTCTAACGCTTGATAATTTTCAACTACATTTGACAATTTTTTAATTTCAGAATCTAAAGCTTTAACAACATTTTTATATTCTTTTACGATTCCAGCATATTTTGCTTTGAATACTTTAGAATTTTCTGCACTTTCAATTTTTGAGATTTTTTCTTCGATTTGAGATTTTAATGCTTGTTTTTCTTCAAGTTGTTTAGCTGCGTTTTCTGCATTAGCTTTAATTTTTCCAAATTCTTGGTTTTCCATATCTACTAATCTCGCATATTCAGCTTCTAATTGATTAAATCTACCAACTAATGTCTGTGCTTGTGCTTTTGTTGCTACTTTTTTCCCAGGTTTTGTTTTTGCAGTTTGTGTATTAGCAGAAAATGACATCATACTTAAAACTACAAACAAAATTCCAACTTTTTTCATTTTTGCCTCCTAAAAAATTTATCTTTATTTTCTATTATTATATATTATTTCTCAATTAATGTCAATTTTTATTTAAAAAAAATAATTTAACTAAGTTTTGAACTCCTCTTTCTCTTTTTTTCAAAGAAAAATTTTTGAAAATACTTACTTTTTTTAAGTCAATATTTTGTCAAAACCTTCGAGTAGTCCCAAACTTAGTTTGTAAGAAATTATATTAATTAACTTTTTTCATTTTTTCAATTTTTATAACAACTATTTTAATCTAATGTTATAAAATGCTTTTTTACCTTCGTAAATAGCTTCATCAGCTAAATCATCTTCAATTCTCAATAATTGGTTATATTTAGCCATTCTATCTGTTCTCGAAGCAGATCCAGTCTTAATTTGTCCTGCATTTGTAGCAACTGCAATATCAGCAATTGTATCATCTTCAGTTTCTCCTGATCTGTGAGATACTACTGCAGTATATCCTGCTTTTTTAGCCATTTCGATAGCGTCTAATGTTTCAGTTAAAGTACCAATTTGGTTTACTTTAATTAAGATTGAGTTTGCGATTCCTCTTTCAATTCCTTCAGCTAATCTCTTAGTGTTAGTAACGAATAAATCGTCTCCTACTAATTGTACTTTATCTCCAATAGCGTCAGTTAATTTTTTAAATCCATCCCAGTCATCTTCAGCTAATCCATCTTCAATTGATACGATTGGATATTTAGAAGTTAAATGTTTGTACCATTCGATCATTTCATCAGAGGTTCTTACAACTCCACCTTCTCTTTTGAATGTATAAGTGTAAGATCCGTCAGCGTTTTGAGTAGCAAATTCAGATGAAGCAGCATCCATTGCGAATGTAACATCTTCTCCTAATTTGTATCCAGCAGCTTCAACAGCTTGAGAAATTACATCTAAAGCTCCTTCAGTACCGTTAATGTTAGATGGTGCATATCCACCTTCGTTTCCTACGTTAGTAGAATCTCCATTTGCTTTTAAGATTTTTCCTAAGTGGTGGAAAATTTCAGATCCCATTCTTAAAGCTTCTTTGTAAGTTTTAGCTCCTACTGGTTGTACCATAAATTCTTGAACGTCAACAGCCGAATCTGCATGAGATCCACCATTTAAGATGTTCATCATAGGTACTGGTAATTCTTTAGCATTTACTCCACCTAGGTATCTGTATAAAGGTATACCCAATTGGTTAGCTGCTGCTTTGGCTACTGCTAATGAAACACCTAAAATAGCATTTGCTCCCAATTTCCCTTTATTTGGAGTTCCATCTAATTCGATCATAGCTTTATCAATTGCAACTTGATCTAATGCATCGAATCCGATTAAGTGTTCAGCAATAATTTTGTTTACGTTTTCTACTGCTTTTAAAACACCTTGTCCTAAATATCTAGACTTGTCTCCATCTCTTAATTCAACTGCTTCATGTACTCCAGTAGATGCTCCTGATGGTACAGATGCTCTTCCCATAGCTCCACCTTCTAAGAATACTTCAACTTCCACAGTTGGGTTTCCTCTTGAATCAAGTATCTCTCTTGCATAGATATCTTCAATTCTAGTCATTTCTAATTACCTCCATATAATTTATTGTTTATTTAACTTTCTAAACCTATTATATCATATTGTTCACTTATTTTCAAAAAAAATTTTTAAATTTTTTTATTTAATATTTTTTAAAAAAAACTACCTTAAAATATATCTTAAGATAGTTTTTAATAATCATGTAAAACATTACCGATTAATCTCTAATAGTTGCTAATAATTCTCCTAAAACTTCAACTGCTTGATCAGCATCAGGACCTTCTGCATAAACAGTAACTTCAGAACCATTTTTAATTCCAATAGATAATAATTTTAATAATGATTTTCCGTTAACTCTTTTTCCATCATTTTCTACTTCAACTGAACTTTCAAATTCTTTTGCTTTTGCAACAAATACTCCACCTGGTCTTGTATGTAGTCCTGTAGGATTTGTCATAGTAACTGTTTTACTTGCCATTTATTTATTCCTCCTAATAATATTATTCTTACTATAATTTTACAACAGTTTTCTTCATTTGTCAAATATATTATTCTCATATTTTTAAATTTTTTAAATAAAAATTTTATTATTAATTTAATTCTATTGTTTACAGTGTATTTTATTCTAAATTTAAATTTATATCTATATTTATATCTATTTGTTCTATTTTAGTGAACTACTCCCGCTTTTAGAAGCGGGCGCTTCTTGGGAAGTATCTGCTTTTGCTAGCCAAATATATTTACCAAGCTCTTCGGTCAGTCCCTGCCCTGTTTTCTTTTATTTTTCTAATATCCCATTATTTCTTTTCCAACGTTTCTTATATTCAATGCCGCATTGTAATCTCTATCAATTTCAATTCCACAACACTCACATTTATAACTTCTTTCTAATAATTTCAGTTCCTTTTTAATATTTCCACATTTACTACAAGTTTTCGACGACGGAAACTACTTATCTATCTTCAAAAATTGTTTCCCTAAAAACATCAGTTTATACTCAAGCATCTTCAAAAACATTCCCCATCCATTATCTCCTGCACTTTTCCCAAAATTTAATGCCTGGCTCATCCCTTTCATATTCAAATCCTCAACAACCACGGCATTATAATCTTCAGATAATTTTTTCGATAATTTATGCAAAAAATCTCTTCGACAATTTTTGATATACTCATGCAATCTTGATATTTTCTCTTTTTGTCTATACCAATTCTTAGAAAATTTCACTTTTCTTGACAATGATTTCTGTAATTTCTTCAATTTTTTCTCCAGCATCCTAAAATATCTTGGATAATCAGCCCTTTGGTTTTCAGAACTGACAAATAATTCAGGCATTGAAAAATCAAGCCCAATTACTTTATCGCTACTTGGTATTTTTTGAATTTCTTTTTCAAATTCCGCCAAAACAGAAACATAGTAATTTCCATTACTGTTTGTCAATGTTACCGACTTTATTCCGTAATCCTTCGGTATTTCTCTATGATATTTCAATTTTACTTTTTTCAATTTTGGCAAAACCAAATATTTGTTTTCCTCAATTCGTATCGAATTGTTCACACAATTTGTCATATAACTTTTAACACTATTCTTTTTAGATTTGAACCTTGGAAACTTTGCTCTCTTCTGAAAAAAATTCGTAAACGATCGTTTTACATTCAATTGAGCATTTGAAAGTGCCAGACTGTCAACTTCTTTCAAAAATTGATTTTCACTTTTCAAACTGGCAGGTGTAATTATTTTATTTTTTCCAGTTTCTTCATAAATTTTATTAGCAGTATACAAAATTGTATTGTAAACAAAACGAACACATCCAAAAGTCTTGTTTATCAACAATTCCTGCTCCTTATTTGGATAAATTCTGTATTTGAATGCTAAATTATATTTCATAAATTACACCTCCTTTTGATTTTGAATATATTTTTTAATTATCTCTAACGGTGCACCTCCAACACTTACAACTAAGTAACTTCTACTCCAAAAATATTCTTTCCACAATCTTCCCCTTATTTCAGGAAATTCTTTTTTTATCAACCTGCTGGAAGCACTTTTGTAAGTATTTACAAACTTAGAAAGTTCAGTATTAGGCATAGCATTAATCGACATATGAATATGATCAATATCATGTTCCCATTCTTTAAGAACAATGTTATACTTCGGACATATTTTTTCAAAAATCTCTTTCAATCTATTAGAAATTTCATCATTAATGACTTCTCTTCGATACTTTATACAAAAAATCATATGATAATTTATATCAAATACTGAATGATAATTGCTATTATATGACATTATTATTACCTACTTTTATATTATTTCACTGAGTAAATTATATCATAAATATATCCTTTTTTCAATTTTTTTTACAAAAAAAAGCAATTTATCTCCCACTTGTAGAAAGCCTACGACTTCTTGCTATCTTTTATTAAATAAAGAAATAAAAATTTTTATTAGATTATAGATTATATATTTCTCAAAACTATTTCTACAATATCTTTCGCTCTCAACTTGTAATTATCAAGCATTGTTTCACCATCGGCACTTTGTCCAAATTCGTCATTAATTCCGTGTTTTATAACTTTTGTTGGATAATTTTCTGATAAAAATTCTGACACGGCACTTCCAAGTCCTCCGATTACTGAGTGTTCTTCACTTGTTACGACAAATTTACATTCTTTTGCGGCTTTTAAGATTGCTTCTTCGTCTAGTGGCTTGATTGTTGAAACATTGATTACTCTTGCTTTGATTCCTTGTTCTGCCAATTGTTTTGCAGCTTCGGTTGCTTCGTAAACCATTAATCCAGTTGCTAAAATTGCTACATCATTTCCTTCTGTAAGTGTTTTTGCTTTTCCAATTTCAAATTTGTAACTATCGTCAAATAACACAGGGATATTTAATCTTCCCAATCTTATGTAAACAGGCCCTTCGTATTTTGCAGCTGCAAAAATCATTTGTTCAGTTTCCACTGCGTCTGCTGGACATAAAACTGTTATTCCTGGAACCACACGCATTAATGCAATATCTTCTACCGATTGATGTGAAGCTCCGTCTTCTCCCAATGAAACTCCTGCGTGAGTGGGACAAATTTTTACATTTAATTTAGGATAAGCCACGCTATTTCTAATCTGGTCGTATGCTCTTCCCGCTCCAAAAAGTGCGAATGTTGAAGCAAAAGGTATTTTTCCAGTTGTTGCAAGTCCAGCTGCAGTTCCTATCATATCAGCTTCTGCAATTCCTACATTTATATGTCTATCTGGAAATTCTTTTTTAAAAAACGCTGTCATTGTCGATTTTGACAAATCCGCTTCCAACACTACTATATTTTCATTTTCTTTTCCTAATTTTACCAAAGCTTCCCCATAAGCCTGTCTTGTTGATTTTTTTTTCATTATTTATCCCTCCTACTTTAATTCTTCCATTGCTTGCTTGTATTCTTCGTCATTTGGAGCAGCTCCGTGGAATCCTGCGTTATTTTCCATAAACGAAACTCCTTTACCTTTTATGGTATTTGCAACTATTAAAGTTGGTTTTCCTTTTACAGTTTTAGCGCAATCCAATGCCTTAATAATTTGTTCATAGTTGTGTCCATCAATTTCAATCACATTCCAGTTAAATGCCTCAAATTTTGCTCCAACTGGTGCAACATTCATTACATCGGCTACATTTCCATCAATTTGTAAATTGTTGTAGTCAACAATTGCGACTAAATTGTCCAATTTATAATGGGCGGCTGTCATTGCAGCTTCCCAAATTTGACCTTCTTGCAATTCTCCATCTCCTAAAATAGTGTAAACTCTGTAATCTTTTTTGTAAATTTTTGCGCTTAGCGCCATTCCGTTTGCAGCTGACAGACCTTGTCCTAATGAACCTGTAGACATTTCAACTCCTGGTAATTTTTTCATATCTGGATGTCCTTGAAGCGGTGATTGCCATCTTCTAAGAGTTGGGATTAATTCTTTACTAGCATATCCTTTTTCAATTAATGCCGCATAAAGAGCAGGCGCAGCGTGTCCTTTACTTAAAACAAATCTATCTCTATCTTCCATTTTAGGATTTTTTGGATCAACATTCATTTCACTCCAATAAAGTACTGTTAAGATTTCCACAATTGAAAGAGAGCCACCTGGATGTCCAGATTTTGCTCTATAAATCATTTCAACAATGTCTTTTCTTAAATTTTTTGCTATTTCTTGAAATTCTTTAATTTCCATAAAAACCTCCATGATTTTTTTTAATCTTCTTTATTTAAATTATAAAAAAACAATGATATTAAAAATAATACTAGCGCCACTACTAGCGATGCTTTTACACCAAATGCAGTCGCACCCTTTAACTGACCAGTATTTCCAAATGTCAATACAACTGCCTGAATTACTTGCTGAACAAGAAATGCCAATTTTAAAAACATTCCCTGTATTCCAAACATAAATCCTTCCAAACTCGTCTTTTTAATCTTTGAAACTTTTACAGAAAGTTCGCTCAACATTGCCTGTGGAAAAATAAAAGCTGCTCCACTCAGTCCCATTCCACAAATTATAAAAAATAAGTAGGAAAATCTGTAGGAATTTTCATTTATGAAAATCAAACCAATTGTTCCGATAATTAAAAGTATCATATCTAATACCAATATTTTTTTATATGAATATCTTTTTCCCAATTTATTTGTTACAGGAAAAAATAGCCCTGCTACTCCAAATAAAATAAGAGTTGTTACTGTTAAATAGCTCATTTCTCGCTTCATAACAAGGGAAATATAATAATTCATCACTCCACGCAAAATGTTAAATCCTGAAAAGAAGAAGAAATATCCTAAAAAGTATAAAATTATCTCTTTTTCATTCATTTTTTTTAATGATTCAAAAAAACCAGCAGATTTTTTATGTTTAACTTCATTATTTTTTGAAAACTTTTTTTCATCCAGCAAAAATACACACGCATAAACTCCGATTACAGCCAAAATAGAAATTAAAATAACTGTCCCTCTTATCCCAGTTTCAGTATTTGTTCCACCTAGCTTGGAAATTAAAATTCCTGGCAAAATCATTGCTATTCCAGTAAATATAAGTCTAAAAGTTGATTGAGAAGTCGATAAATTAAGCCTTTCGTTCTTGTTGGACGCTAAATCAGGAATTAACGCATTATACGGCGCTGCAACTAAAGTGTAGGCAGTAAAATAAAGTCCTCCAATTACTGATAAAAATATCAATGTGGCAATTTCAGAACTTTTAGGCGGGAAAAAATACATAATTGTAAAAATACCAAGTGGTAAACCACCTAACATCATAAAAATCGACCTTTTCCCATATTTTGATTTAGAATTGTCAGATAAATATCCCACAACAGGATCTGTTATCGCATCAATAATTCTTGCAATAATAAATGCGATTATTAGCGACTTTGATGTCAAAAGTGGCGTTAAACTCTTGTCGTTTGACGGTGGCAGATAATAATATTGAAGCCATTGGTTGTAAATTTGGTCTATCATAAAATATGATACACCAAGTCCGTATATAAAATAATGTCTTTTTTGCAGTTTAAAATTCATAAACCGTTTCCTTTCTTATCTTAAAATTCTTATTCTTAACTGGATTTTTTATCTTTTTAATTTTTTAAAAATTCTCCTACAGTTTTTGTATATTCGGCAGTGCATTCAGGTTCTGCATAAATTCTTGTGTGAGCACCTTTTTCAAAAATTTTTAGTTGTATTTTTTCAAAATTTGCAAGTTTGTTGTATTCTCCCATAAGCATTCCATAAGTGGTCGCTTTGTCATTTTTTGACTGGATTATAAGCGTCGGTATTCTTTTTAATAAATATGAAAGCCTTAAATTTTCAAGATGATTTCCGACTCTTAAATTAAAAATTCTTATAACTATGCTCACAATAAATTTGGGAACTCTTCTTTTCTTTGCATCCGATTTTATTCTTTTTTTCACATTGGAAATAGTACTGTCCAAAATCATTTTTTCTATGACAATCCCTTTTTTTCTAAGTGCTGACTGATAATATTTGGAAACAATTGCTGAACCCATTCCACCTTGCGAAAATCCATATAAAATAAAATTTTTCTTGGAGTATTTTTCAGAGAGCATCTCCATTGTATGAAAAATATCTTGCGCAAAATTATAGCCCATTTTTGTCCTTGCCACATCAGACATTCCTGAGTTTCTCAAGTCTGGAATAAAAAAATTATATTTTTTATCTAGTCCTGTATCTTTAAATATTTGTAAATACTGGATTGAAGAAAGTCTGTTAACTCCTCTTCCGTGAGAAATTATTACAGTTTTTTCTGCTCCTTTATTTTCTATGTACCAGCCATACAACTGAATTTTCCCCGATTTATAGCCAACTTCTTCGTAACCAAAACCGTAATCCATTGGATTTGCTTTATTTTCAATATTATATTTTTGTCTTAACTTTTTACTGTCATAAACTTCTTCAAGAGTAACTCTTGGATATTTTTCAATCTGATTTATAAAATATCTAAGCGATACATATGCAATCAAAAACAAAAATATCAAAAACAACACATTTATCGCTATTAATACTTCTATTGCCATTTTTATCCTTTCTGTTTCTTTATTTTTATTATTTAATTTATTTTTTTATTATATTTTTTTTAGTTTTATTAAAAAAAATTTTTTTTATAAACAATTGGATTCAATTTTTCTCTTTTTCCTAAAAATAATTCTTTTAATAAAAATCCATTTTTCTCAATTTTTATTTTTTCAAAAAAATTTTCTTGAATTTTAAAATTTTTTATATTTTCTTTCTTTTCTATATTTTCTGAATTTTCTGAATTTTCCATATTCCCATTATTTTCAGAAAAACTTCCAAATTTTTCAATATCCTTCCAATTTACAAAAATATTCTTTTTCTTAAAACTATTTTTCCCCTCAATATCTTCAAAATTATTATTTTCTCGAATTTTCTTCAAATATTTCTGTCCTTTTTTATCAAATCCCAAAATTCTGACATAATTTATCTCAAAATCCATCATTTCAGCCTTTATGTTTAGCAAAATATTTAAAATAATCCGCTCCACACGCCTATTTGACAAGTTTCTTGACTTCGTATTTTCCAAAAATTCCCTATAATTTTTTGAAATTGCCGCTCCCCTATATATTCTAGCATAAATTTCATAATTAATGTCATAAATTTCCATTATTTTTTCTTTTTTTTCAGTCAAAATCTTATATTTTACGATTTTAAAGATTTCTTCCTTTAGTTTTTGAAAATTAATTCCATTTTTTATTTTAAATTCTAAATTTTCAAGAATTATTTCAAAAGACTTTTTTGGCACAAATTTCTGAATTTTTTCCAGCTTTTCCAAAATAAGTTTTTTAGATTTTAAATTTTTATCGCCACAAAATTCTTCTAATATTTTTTCCAGTTCATTCCGTAAAAACGAAGCACTGGCAAACTCTTCCCTCTCTTTTTCAACTTTTTCTTCATTATATTCTGAAATTTCCCTTTTTACAATAAACGGCTTTATTTTAAGATTACTTTTCTCAATCTCACGCATATATTCCAAAGCTAAAATATTATTCGATTTCACAATTCCATCCAGTCCATATTCCTTCAATGCCAACCTTTGAGAAGTGCTGTAGCTGTTGCCCTTTTTCATATATTCCATAAGTTTGTCCTTATAATCCTGCTTTTTCTGTAAATCAAGCACCTTTTGCAAAACCTCAATATTTTCCTCCTCTGCTCCAAAAACCTGAATATCCATTCCAAAATAATCCAAAATTCGTGTCGCCATCTTTGAAAAAATCTCAGCATTTTGAATCGAATAGTAAAGTGGAAGCTCCGTAACTAAATTAACTCCATACTCTAAATTAACCTGCGCTTTTTCCCATTTATCCAAAAACGAAATTTCTCCCCGCTGAACAAAATCCCCACTTATTACAACAGCAATAAAGACATCTTTACCAAATATTTCCCTAACTTTCCTGATTTGATACAAATGTCCATTGTGAAACGGATTGTATTCAGCTACAATTCCTATTTTTAACAATTTTTTCTCCTAAAAACTTTTCTTATTGCTACACATATTATATCATATATCCACCTAATTTTTATAAGTTTTTTTATTTCTTTCTAAAATTTCTTAAAATTCCTTATTTAAATCCTTTTCTTGAATTTTTTTGACGAAAATTATATAATGTATCCAATCTCTTTAATATTAAACTTAAATAATATTGAAATTTGAATAAAAATCTAAAATTTAAAGGAGCACAAAAAATGAAAATACACTTTATATTACACGAAACATTTGAAGTCCCAGGAGCTTATCTTGCTTGGGCAGCAATTTCTGGACACGATGTCACAATGACAAAAGTCTATCAAGATGAAAAGTTACCTGAAAATGCCGATTCATTTGATTTTCTAATAATAATGGGAGGTCCTCAAAGTCCAATTGGAGATAATAGCGAGTTTCCTTATTTTAATCCAAAAGATGAAATTGATTTGATTAAAAAGGCTATAAAAGCTGATAAATACATAGTTGGAGTTTGTCTTGGAGCTCAACTTTTAGGAGAAGCCTATGGTGGAACTACAGAAAAAAGCCCTTCTTGCGAAATTGGGAATTTTCCAATTGAACTAACCGAAGCTGGATTGGAAGATGAAAATATTAAACATTTTGGAAAACAAGCGACAACAGGACATTGGCACAATGATATGCCAGGACTTCCTGATACAGCAAAAGTTTTAGCAAAAAGTAAAGGGTGTCCACGACAAATTATAAAATACAGCAAAAAGCACTACGGCTTTCAATGTCATCTTGAATTTACAAAAAAAGTTGCAGAATTACTAATTGATTCAGATAAAGATCTTGAGAAGAAAAGCCAAACTTTACCTTATGTTCAATCACCTCAAACAATCCGTGATAACGATTACAATGAGATGAATAATCTTCTTTATGAATTTTTGGATAATCTTACAAGAGAAGAGAATAAAATAAAAATATAAAAAATCAGATTTATTTAAAATATTTTTTAAACCTTGTTTTTATACTATTTTAGGGTATAATTATAACAAATAAAAGTAATCTAAAATAGGAAATTCAGGAGGTTTTGTTATGATAAAAAAAATATTTTTTTTAATTTTTATAATATTTTGTTTTAATATTTTTTCTAATACAGATTACAGTACGTCTGATTCTAATTCTGACGTTTCAGTTTCAGAGCAAAGTACTTCTGATTATGATTCTACTAATATTAGCTCAGACTACAAAACTTCTGATTCTAGTGATAGTATTGGTGTTGTAATTCTAATTCTGATTTTTCTTATACCGCTATTTGATTCTAAGCCTAATGTTAAACCTAATGTAGATTATAATGTTTTTGTAATTTTAGATAATAACACAACTACAAATGTTGAAAATATTTCAAAAAAATTAAAAGAGAATGGAATTGAAAGCCTTTATGAAAAAAAATATATAATACAATTAACACTTTATCTTACAAAATATAATATGAATAATTTACATAAAATTAAGGAAATCATTGAAAAAATTGCAAATCAGACAAAATCTTTCAATGTAGAGTTTTACAGGTTGAGAAAAACAGATAGAAAATTACTTGTACTAGATGCTAAAAACAATGAAAATATACAACAACTAGCAGATGAAATTACAGTCAATCTGACTAAATATCATGCAAAAAATATAAATGTTCCTAATTGGATAAAATATATTCCAGAAAGAGAAAAACTTTTCAAGTTATACGGTTCGTCAGATGTATTTACAAATTTTGAACCATATATACCTTTACTTTCTCAAGTAAATTTATCTCAAATACAATCGTTTATTTCAAAATATAATTTTAATCCATTTAAATCCAAAGCTATTGGTATCGGAATCGCTCAAGTTGACGATTTAGGACAAGCAAAAAATATAATTTATTCAGTAAAATTTAAAAAATAAAAAAGCGAAAATTGTATGAAAAGACTTGGAAACTATGAGGAAATACTAAATAAAATAAAAGAAGAAAAATATTTTTTATTATATGTTTCAATAAATAATTGCAATATTTGTCAGATTGATATGCCAAAAGTTGAGAAAATTGTTAATGAACAAAATTTTACTGCTTATCATATCGAAGCATCTGAAATTCCTGAAGCTGTTGGACAATTAAGCCTATTTTCAGTCCCAGTAGTTATTCTATTTTATGAAGGCAGGGAGATACATAGACAGGCTAAAATCATTGATTTTGATGAATTAAATTATAGAATGGAACAGATTACGTGAAAATAAATAAATTAAAAGAGAACGGGTATGTAATATTTGAGGTTTATACAAATTTATTACATACCTGTCATACCTTTTAAATAAACATTTTCTTCCTATTTTCTTTTCACCGAATTTCTTTTCTGCCTGAATAACCATTCCATGGCAGGTTTCATATAATATGCGTGCTGCCAGGTGTAACGATGATTTCCATTTTTATAGACTGTATAATAAATATTATACTGACTTGATATCTTACTTTGAACTTCTTTATTTATTTCATTCTGGTTTTTTTCTGCATCAATAGTCATTCTTTGTACTTTTGCTCCATTTTTTTCCAAATAGTCAGATATTTCAGTCAAACTTGGATAAGCTCCAGGATCTCCTTCAGAAGCTACAAACCATATATTCTGGTCTTTCATTGGCTCTGTTACATTTATGTCCCATTTACTCGCAACAATATATGAACCGCCAAATAAATCAGGATATCTTGAATCCAATGAAATGGAAGACATACCACCCATTGATTGTCCTGTATTGTAAATTCTGTCTTTATCTATCGAATATTTTTCAGTCAGGTCATTTATCAGCTCAACTGTTCTGTCCAGTTCAGGACCGTATTCATAATTATCATTTACCGTTACTACTTCATATTGCGGTGCCAGCACAAAACTTGGATGCTTTTCCTGCCATTCAGGAGTTGCCCAGACTGTAGCTCCATTTCCCTGACTTAATGTATATTTCGTTTCTGGTGATACTGCTCCTGCATCATGCATAAATACAACCAACGGATATTTTCTAGATGGGTCATAATTTTTAGGTATATACAGATTATATTTTAAAGTTTTTCCATCTTTCCTGGTAAACTCAAATTGTTTGAAATTTTCTATTATTAATTGCCTAGTTTTTGTTGAAACCTGTTTTTCTTCAGGAAGATATACTTTTCCATCTATATTTCGTATATTTCCTATCTGAGTTACTTCTGCTGTAATTATTTCCAGCGGTTTTGGATTCCCCTTACCTCCCAAGATAGGACCTTTTTGTCCTGTAGCTTTCTTTTTTTCAATATCTTCCTTTGAATGATCACTTGCCTGTGCTACCATTGGAAGTCTTTTAAGCTCTAAAATTACATATTTTCCAGCCTTTGATTTTTTCCCATTTTTTTCATTTTGTTTACTTACATAAACTTTTTCAATATCTCTTCCTTCAACCTTATAATCTGAAGCTGAAACTGAATTTCCAAGAATTTCCTTGTCATATGTCAACACAACAGCTGATAGTTTTTCCCCATCTCCAAACGTCTCTGTTACAGCTTCTACATTTTTTATATTTCCTGCAAAAGATAAGCTTGCAATTCCCAATCCTAATACCATTTTCTTAAACATTCTCTTCCTCCATTCTTTTCTTTGAGTAAACTATATCATTCTATTGTGGCATATTTGTGTTTATTTCATTTGAATTTCCTTAATTTTATTTATCTAACATTTTTAAACCATAAGATCTAAAAATATCTTCAGCCTTATCAATCAATTCTTGAGTTGGAGTCGGCGTATCTTGTAATTTATACACTTTTTTCATTTTTTCCCACTTTGATTTTCCCATTTGATGGAATGGCAATATATCCACCCTTTCCACATTTGTAAGCTGTGACGCAAATTTTGCCCAGTCGTGCAGATCTTTTTCATCATCAGAATATCCTGGAACTAATACATATCTTAACCAAGCTGGTTTATTTATTTTCTTCAGATATTTTGCAAATTTTAGCGTATTTTCCAAATCTACAGAAGTCAATATTTTATATTTTTCAGGATTTATGTGCTTAATATCGAGAAGCACCATATCCACAAGCTCCAACACTTTTTTCGCCTTTTCATTAAAAATATATCCAGATGTGTCAAGTGCCGTATGAATCTTATTTTCACGGCAAAGTTTAAACAATTCCATCAGAAATTCAGGCTGCATCAAAGGTTCTCCACCAGACACAGTAACTCCGCCAGTTTTTATAAATCCCTTCACTTTTAAAATTTCCTTCATAACTTCCTGTGCAGTCAGCACCATTTTTTTATCTTCAATTTTCCAGGTATCAACATTATGGCAATATAAACATCGCAAAGGACATCCCTGTAAAAACAGTACAAATCTAATTCCCGGTCCATCTTTTGTCCCAAAAGACTCAAATGAATGTATATATCCTTTTACTTCCATATAAATTCTCTCTCTTTCTCTCTTACTTTTTTTAATATAAACTCAATATAAAATTTAATATAAATATTTATTTTATATTTAAATAATAGAAAATAATGCCGCATAACTCATATTTTTATGAAACTATGCGACATTTTTCATATTTTAACAATTTATTGAATTTGCTTAAATTGAATTTGTTTAACAGCTAAATTTAAATTTTAAATTTTTAAACTTCTAAAAATTACATTTTATTTGAAATTGTTCTGTTAATTACATCTAATTGTTGTTCTCTAGTCAATTTAACAAAGTTTACTGCATATCCAGAAACTCTGATTGTCAATTGCGGATAATTTTCAGGATGTTCCATTGCATCTTCTAGTAAATCTCTTCCGAATACATTTACATTTAAGTGGTGTCCTGTTTGGTTGAAGTATCCGTCCATTAATCCAACTAGGTTAGTTTGTTTTTCATTTGCATTTTTACCTAATGTTTCTGGTGTAATTGCGAATGTATAGGAAATTCCATCATTTGCATCTTCAAACGGGATTTTTGCTACTGAAGCAAGTGAAGCAACAGCTCCTCTTGTATCTCTTCCATGCATAGGGTTTGCTCCTGGACCAAATGGTGCCCCAGCTCTTCTTCCATCAGGTGTATTTCCTGTTTTCTTACCGTATACAACATTTGAAGTAATAGTTAATACTGATTGTGTAGGGATTGCATCTCTATACATCTTGTGAGTTCTCAATTTGTTCATAAATCTTCTTGTAATATCTACTGCAAATTGGTCAGTTGCATCATCATTATTTCCGAATGGAACATAATCTTTTTCATTGATGTAGTCAACAGCATCTCCATCTTCATCTCTTACAACTTTAACTCTACCATATTTAATAGCCGCAAGTGAATCTGCAATAATTGAAAGTCCAGCAATTCCAAATGCTTCCGTTCTTCTGATATTGATGTCGTGTAATGACATTTCCAATGCTTCATAAGAATATTTATCATGCATATAGTGAATGATATTTAGTGCTTTAACATAAGTTGAAGCTAACCAGTCTAACACTTTATCTAATTTTTCCCATACTTCGTCAAATTCCAAGTATTCACCTTTGATTGGCTCAAATTGTCCAACTGGTGTAACTTGAATCTTAGATTTTTCATCTTTACCACCATTAATTGCGTATAATAATGCTTTTGGCAAGTTTACTCTCGCTCCGAAGAATTGCATTTGATGTCCAATTGTCATCGGAGATACACAACATGCGATTCCGTAGTCGTTTCCAAATTGTGGTCTCATGATGTCATCATTTTCATATTGTACTGATGAAGTATCAATTGACACTTTGGCACAGAATTTTTTCCAAGTTTCAGGTAATTTTTCACTCCATAATACTGTTAAGTTTGGTTCAGGCGAAGTTCCCATGTTGTACAATGTGTGTAAGATTCTAAATGAATTTTTTGTAACCATTGATCTTCCATCTGCTCCCATTCCTCCAATTGATTCAGTTACCCAAACTGGATCTCCTGAGAACAATGCATCGTATTCAGGTGTTCTTAAAAATCTTATGATTCTTAATTTCATAACAAAATGGTCCATTATTTCCTGAGCTTCTTTTTCAGTCAAAGTTCCTTCCTGCAAATCTCTTTCCAAGAAAATATCTAGGAATGTAGAAGTTCTACCAATACTCATTGCAGCTCCATTTTGATCTTTTGTAGCGGCTAAGTATGCAAAATACAACCATTGTACTGCTTCTCTACCATTAGTAGCTGGTCCTGAAATGTCAAATCCATAAGCTGCTGCCATTCTCTTTAATGCCTTTAATGCTTTAACTTGTTCAAAAACTTCTTCTCTAAGTCTAATTACATCTTCAGTCATTTCAGCTGGATCCAAGTTTTTGTATTGTTCTTCCCTGTCAGCTATCAGTCTGTCAACTCCATAAAGCGCAACTCTTCTGTAATCTCCGATAATTCTTCCACGTCCGTAAGCGTCTGGAAGTCCTGTAATAATTCCTGTATGTCTTGCTTTTCTTATTTGTTCAGTATAAGCTGAGAAAACTCCATCATTGTGAGTTTTTCTGTATTTGGTAAAAATTTCTTCAGTTTCTGGATCTAACTTATAACCAAAAGCTTCCAAGCTGTTTTTAACCATTCTTAATCCACCATTTGGGAAGATTGCTCTTTTTAGAGGTGCATCAGTTTGAAGTCCTACAATTTTTTCCAAATCCTTGTCGATGTATCCAGCACCATAAGCATCTATTTGAGATGGTATTTTAGTTTCAGCGTCATAAATACCTTTTTCTCTTTCTACTTTAAACTTTTCAGAAAGTTCTTTCCACAATTTTGTTGTCGCTTCGGTTGGACCTTCCAAAAAGCTGTCATCTCCTAAATATTCTGTGTAGTTTAATCTGATAAATTCTGTAACATCAATATTGTCTTTCCAATTTCCTTCTTTAAATCCTCTCCATGCATCCATAATATTATAAACTTCCTTTCAAAAAAATTTTTTTTACTTTGCATTTTGTTTGTAATCATTTTAATATTGTAATCTTAAGTCCACAAATATTATACCCCATATTTTTTATAAAAGCAAATATATTTTAAATTACTTTTTTCACTTTTATCATACAAAAAAACTATATTTTAATGGCTAAATTTACCATATTTTCACAAAAATAATTCGATATTATTTTACTTTTTTTACAAATCCTTTTGCTAATCTCAGCTTTTCTTCTGCTTCTTTGTAGCTACAATTTGTAAGTATCATTGTTATTGCCGCTTTTACATTTTTATTGGCTTCTAGCAAATATTTGTGCGCTTCTTCTCCTGTAACTCCTGTAACTTTGGCAATTATTCCCTTTGCTCTTTCCACAAGTTTTTCGTTTGTCGGCTTCACATCGACCATCAGATTTTTATAGACCTTTCCAAGTCCAATCATTGTTCCTGTTGAAATCATATTCAACACCAATTTTTGAGCTGTTCCCGCTTTTAATCTTGTTGAACCAGCAAGAATTTCTGGACCGCAGTCAACTTCTATTGCAACATCTGCATATTTTGAAATTTTGGAATTTTTGTTACAACTTAATGCTATTTTTTTTGCTCCAACACTTTCGGCATATTTTAAAGCGCCGATTACATAAGGGGTTCTTCCGCTCGCAGCGATTCCAAAAATCACATCATTTTGACTAAAATTTATTTTTTTTAAATCTTCCTGTGCCAATGTGAGTGAATCTTCTGCGCCTTCTACCGCTTTTACAAAAGCTTTTTCACCCCCTGCAATAATTCCCAGAACTTCATCTGTTGTGCTAAATGTCGGAACACATTCTACAGCGTCCAGTATTCCAAGTCTTCCACTTGTTCCTGCACCAAGATAAACAAGTCTTCCACCACAACTTATTTTATCTTTTATAATTTCTATCGCTTCTGTAATTTTACCAAGCTCTTTTTCTATCGCAGCTGGAACAGTTTTATCTTCCTCGTTCATTATTCTTAAAATTTCTTTTGTACTTAACTCATCAAGATTTTCAGTCTTTTCATTCCGTCTTTCTGTCGTCAAATTTTCCAGCATTTTTCCTCCTTTTTCACACCAGCAATCAGCTTTCTATAAAGCAAAACTTTTGCCAAGCCTTTATATAATCAACTAAAAATATTTCTTCTTCCGTAATTCTTCCCACAACATTTGATTTTCCAGTGTTTTTCATGTCAATTTTTGCAACCATTAATTCTCCTGCGTAATGCCCATATTCGCTGCTTTCAATTATTACATCACCTTTTTTTATAATTTTAGGAGCATTAAATACTTTGAAATTGTGATTTTTATATTTTATACGGCTATTTGACGAACGGATTAAGTTTTCTGAAGTATCTCCTCTGTTGTAGTGAAATTCGTCCAAAACTATTTTTTTCTCAATTTCTGGAATATCTTTTTCAAGTTTTACCGAAAAACTTACCATGTCTTTCCGCACTTTTTTAAATTCATCTAGCTCAGCATCTGTCGGATAACAATTTGAAATTATTATATCGTCTATGTTTCCTAATGCCACTAAATGCTTAAATTGGACAATTAACGGCATATTTCTGTGCATTTCAAGAGTTGGAAGCCCCTGCGTTACAGGCCACGGTCCAAAAGTATCCTTGGCTTGTGAAGTAATAAACGCCGCAGTTCTCAAACCGTGTTTTGTAAAATTTTTTGTACATTTTTGAAAAAAATCTAATCCCAAACCTGTGTAAACATGTGGATAAAAATTGTGGCAGCCAGTTAAGTTAGTTTTGTTTGGCTGATAATCTATAATTGTATCAATATAATGAGTATTATTGCTCATATTTATTTCAATTTTTAAGTTTTCTTCATTAAAAGTCATAATACTCTCTTGCAACCCTGTAAATCCTACATCTAGCCTAATTCCATCCGCCTTTATTTCTTTAAAAAAAGACAAGTCGTCATAACTTATTTTCAAATCATCAAAAATTTTGGGACTGACATCTAAAATTATCTCAAAACCTCTTTCTTTTGCAAACTCATTTATCCGTGTAAATTTTTCCATAATTTGCTTTTTTGTTTCAGTTACAGAAAGTAAGCAGCTAAATATTCTAGAAAAGCTAGATTTACTGGCTTTGTCAATATATTTTATAATTTTTTCTTCAGTTGTCTTTTCAGGATAAATTGAAATTCCCAATTTTTTCATCTATTCTTCTCCAGTCTTTTCGGCTTTTTCTTCCACTAATAATTTTTTTTCGTAGGCGGTAAAAAAAGGATAATAAATTACAATAGAAATTACTATTAAAATAATATTTAAAATTACTGCTCTAAAATCTCCGTTTGTAGCTAGAAATGCTCCTATTGGCGACGGCAGTGTCCAAGGTGGCGTGGAAGTTACACGATTTACCCAGTGCATAGACATCGCAAAATAAGTAATTGAAGCATTTACAATGGGAACTATGATAAATGGAGGAAGCAGTGTCGGATTTAACATAATTGGCGCACCAAAAATTATAGGTTCGTTTATATTAAATATTGCTGGTAAAATAACTGCTTTTCCCAACGCTTTTCCGTAAGATGATTTTGCTTTAAAAAGCATTAAAAGTGCAAGTCCTATAGTTGTCCCTGAACCGCCAATCCAGATGAACCACTGGTACAAAGGTTCTGCTGCGATATGCGGAATGGCTTTCCCATTTGCAAGGGCTGTTGCATTTTGCTCCAATAACATAAGCCACAGCGGTCTTACAACCGAACCTATGATGGAATCTCCATGAATTCCAAAAGACCAAAAAAATGTTATTAAAAATACGATTACTACAACTGAAAACCACGAATCACTCAATTTTAAAAACGGTGTTACAATTAATCCAACTATGTGGTGCAAATCAATTTTTAACCAATAAGTGATAATCGTCAAAGTAAAGATAATTATTGCCGCAGGTGTCAACGCTTCAAAAGAACGAGCAACTGATTCCGGCACAGCATCAGGCATTTTTATTCTAAATCCAGTCTTTGTCGTAAAACGATACACTTCAACCGCAAAAATTGCAACAATTATTCCAACAAAAAGTCCTGCTGAACCCAAATTTGACATTTGCATCACATAACCTAAATCTTCTTGCAAAAACTGCGAACCTTTTGTCCCTTCCGCTACCACAACTTGAACCGCTTTTCCTCCAACAGTCTGAGTTATAGTTTCTATTGGATTTATCACTTTAGGCACTAATGTAAGTAAAAATGCACACACTGACAATATTGCACCTGTAATTCCGTCCAATTTATACGATTTTGCAAGGCTATAACCTATTCCTATAACCGCATAAAGTCCCATAATAAACATTGTCATACGAAATGGCAGCAATATTTGTGCCGCATGTTTTTTAGCTAATATCGAAATTGCCCAGTCTTTTGGAAACGGCGGAATTGCTATAATCAAAAATATTGAACCTATTATAATCAATGGCAAAGTCGATACAATCCCATCACGAATTGCTCTTAAATGTCTTTGCTCCGATATTTTTGCCATATTCATTGAAAGTTTTTCCAAATTTATCATAATTTTTATTTCCTTTCTTTAATTTATTTTATATAATCAATTTTATAATTTTAAAAAATTAAAATTTCAAAATTTTTTAAATCAACATCAAAAATTTAATCAAATTTCAAATCTATTCATTTTACAAATTTTAAAAATTAACTCAAAATTTCTTGTATCTGTTTTAATAATTTAGGCCCTCCAAGTGGACTATATCCCTGTGGCGTAATCATAGCACAAGGAACTTTTGCTTCTTTGGCACAGGCGTTTAATGTGTCAAATCTATGTCTAATTTGTGGAGCGACCATTGCGACATCATACCCATTTTTCACTTCTTCTTCAAATTGCTGCGTACTTACTGCCTTTACTTCAATTTCAACTCCTTTTTCTTTGGCTTCCTTTTTTAATGCGTTTACCGCCACTGCACTTGACATTCCAAGTGAACATACAAATAATACTTTCATTTTTTTCCTCCTAATTTTTTTAAATTATATATTTTTTAAAAATAAATTCCTTAATTCAATTACTTAAAATAAGAGCGTTTAAAAAATCTATCTTTAAAATCAATTTATTTAATCTTTTTCTCCAATACATTAATTCTTTTACACATTTTAATCATTTCTTCAATCAATGTTTTTGCTTCAATTGCCGTCATAAGATGGTCCTGCGAATGGACAAATAACACTGTTGGCGCTATTCCTCGTCCCTCTACCTCATCTTGTATAATTTCTGTCTGAACATTGTGCGCTGCAAGTAGTGCCTTATCTGCTTTCTTTAAAAGTTTTTCAGCTTTTTCAAAATTTCCTTTAAAAGCTTCATCAAGTGCTTCATAAGCCAGTCCTTTTGCTGTTCCTGCACTATTTACAATATCAAAAACTACCATTTCCATTTTTTCGTTATCCATTAATTTTTTCTCCTTTATTTTCTATATTTCTCCCTATTCTCATAGTAATCCCTAAACTGTGGCAAATATTTTTCGTGTGCGTCCAGTAATTCGTTTAAAACCTTTCTTCCAACAGTTGTTCCAGGCACCAATGGATTTGTTGTAAACGCTTGGAGTGCTGTGTAATAATTTCCTGTAACTGCGGCTTTTACCACAAGTTCTTCCATTGCTTTCATCAGCTGAATGTAACCTCTTTGTCCTGCATTTGGGAATTTTCCAAAAGTTATGGGTATAGGTCCATTTGCTGTGATGTATGATGATATTTCCACCGCCGCATCGTATGGCAAATCTGAAATTGCACCTTTATTTCTAGTATTTACGGCCATAATTATCCCTTTATCGTTATAAATTGCACTAATAAGTTCACAGGCCGCATCAGAATAATATGCTCCTCCTCGCTGTTCCAACTGTTTTGGTTTTTCTGACAAATTTTCATCTTTGTACAATTCAAACAGCTCTTCTTCAACTTTTTTAACAATTTCTCCTCTCGTACCTTTTTCTTTAAACGACTTCAATCCTTCTTTTAACATTTCATCTTGCAAATAATAATATCTATGATAATCGCACGGAAGCATTCCCAAATCTTTAATTTGGTCATAGTCATAATTGATACTCACGATATTTTTTACTCCAAGATTTTTTTTATCCTGCCTTTTTTCCCACAAATCCGCTGTCAATTCATTTCCGTTTTTATCCCAAACTCTATACCAGACAAAGTGATTCAATCCAGCAAACTGAAATCTAAACTCGGTTACATCTTTTTCGTAAAGACTTGCGCAATCCATTTGCGTATGAACTGGAATATTACAAAGTCCAACGATTTTATCAAAATCTGTGTAATTTAAAACTGCTTGGGTTACTATTCCCGCAGGATTTGTAAAATTGATAAGCCACGCATTCGGTGCTAATTCTTTAATATCGCTAACAATATCAAGTATCACAGGAATTGTCCGAAACGCTTTAAACATTCCTCCTGCTCCATTTGTTTCCTGCCCCAGAAGGCCGTTTTCAAAAGGAATTCTCTCATCTTTAATTCTAGCAGCAAGTTGTCCCACACGAAACTGTGTTGTCACAAAATCCGCATCTTTTACAGCTTTTTTTCTATCCAAAGTCAGATGAACCTCGCAGTCAATCCCTGCTTTTTTAACCATTCTTTTAGCCAAATTTCCGACTATTTCCAGTTTTTCTCTCCCTTCCTCAATATCCACAAGCCAAATTTCTGTAACAGGCAATTCTTTTATTCTTTTAATAAACCCTTCAATCAGTTCTGGAGTATAACTCGAACCACCTCCAATTGTTACTATTTTAAGTCCTTTTTTTTCTTTTTTCTGTGACATTTTTATAAAATCTCCTCTCGTTTTGATTCCCAAGTATTCTTTTACATATTTAAAAAAATCTTCTCTATTTAAACATTATTTTATTTCCCCACTTCCCCATACATCTCAAAAATCTTCCCTTCGTCAACTCCCCAAAAATATGTAAGTACAAATCCTCCCAAATATGAAAAAAACATAGCTAAAAGAAATAAAAGCTGACTTCCAGGAATAACTATTAAAAGTGCAAGTAGTCCTGAAACTCCCTGAGTTATTGTTCCCAAATGCAGCATTACCGCAGCAATTCCTCCAAATCCTGAACCAAGACACGCTGTTACAAAAGGCTTTTTTAATGGCAGCGTTACTCCGTACATCAGAGGTTCTCCCATTCCTAAAATGCCAGCAGGTATTGTATCTTTTAATATTTTTCTCAATTTTTTATTTTTAGTCTTTACGTAAAGTGCAACTCCCGCTCCAACTTGACCACCACCAGCGGTAATCATAATTGGCAAAAAATAATTTATTCCTTTTGTTGCTCCTAATGGGTCGTTTAATAAAATATGTATCAGAATCAGCGCCTGATGAAGTCCCATTGACACCAGTGGCAAAAAGCATGCTGATATGACAAATCCACTTATAATCCCTGTCTTATTATAAATAAAATTTAAAAATAAAAATAAAATTTTTGTGATAATCTCACCTAGTGGCAAAATTACTAAAATAGCTATTATTCCACATATAATCAATGTAAAAACAGGAGTTAAAATTTTTGATAATATATCTGGCACAATTTTTCGTACATTTTTTTCAACAAATGCAACAAAAAATCCAACTAATAGTGCGCTAAAAAGTCCTCCTGCACCAACATAAAAATTTTTATTAACAATTGGTAAGATCATTTTTCCAATATTTCCAATATTTTTTAAAATCGGCATATTTTCATTTTGAACAAATAAAGCTCCAATAATTCCGCCTAAAATCGCAGTTCCTCCGAATTCCTTTGTAGCGTTAATTCCCACAAAAATTGGAAGATAGGTAAAACTTATCCAGCTAATCATCTTTAACAGTTGATACCACCAAATTGTCTGAAAATTTGAAGATACTATATCTATTGTATTTGTTACTCCTTGCAGCAGTCCAGCCGCAATAATTGCAGGAAGTAGTGGTACAAATATATTTGCTATCTTTTGAAAAAATAACTGAAATTTTCCATTATTTTTAGAATTTTTTTTATTCTTCATTAATATTTTTTTATATCTTCATTTTTTATATCAACTTTTTTGTTATCATTGCTTCGGCTTTCATTCAAAGAAAGCTTTGTCAATTCTGAAAAATTTTTCCCAATTCTATCAACTTTTCCCGCTCCCAAAACTATTTGCACCAAATTTCCATTACAGACAACGCCAAGTACTCCATCAACTTTTTTTAATTCACTTACATTCACTTTTGAAAAATCAGAGACTTTCACTCTTAACCTTGTCATACAAGTCGTATTTTCTTCAACATTTTCCCTATTTCCAAGAAATTCCAAAATATCTTGTGCCAATTCCTCTTTATCCATAAAATTTTCCTTTTAAATTTAAAATTCTCTTGCTTAATTATACCTTAACATTTTTATTTTTCCAAATGTTTTTGATTTCAATGTTTTTTTATTTTTGACTGTAAAATGCTATTTTATATAATATTATTTTTTTCATAAGGCAGAACGCAGAAATATTCCGATAATATTCCTACTAAGAAAAAAGAAAAACTAGACTAAAAAGAAAATATAAATTAATTAATATAATCTAAAAGTTTCAAAATAATTGACAAATAAAATACTTAATGTTATTATTTGCATATAAAAATAAAAACAGAAAGCGAGAAAAATATATATGAAAAAGAAAAAAGTTGTTTTGGGAATGTCAGGTGGAGTGGATTCTTCTGTTGCGGCAATTTTATTAAAAGAACAAGGTTATGAAGTCATCGGAGTTTTTATGAAAAATTGGGAAGAAAAAGACGAAAATGGGGTTTGCATGGCTGAGGAAGATTACAAAGATGTGATTGCTGTGGCTGAGCAACTGGGGATTCCATATTATTCAGTAAATTTTGTAAAAGAGTATTGGGACCGAGTATTCACTTACTTTTTAAATGAATATAAAAGAGGAAGAACTCCTAATCCTGATGTGATGTGCAACAAAGAAATTAAATTTAGAGCATTTTTGGATTATGCGATGAAAATTGGAGCAGATTATGTGGCGACAGGACATTACGCCAGAATAATTCACGAAAAAGATGAAAATGGCAAAATTAAGTCAACCATGCTTCGTGGAATTGACGACAACAAAGACCAGACATATTTTTTGTGCCAATTAAATCAGGAGCAATTGGAAAAAGTGCTATTTCCAATTGGAGATTATGAAAAACCAAAAATTAGGGAAATAGCACAAAGATATAATTTAGCGACTGCGAAAAAAAAGGACAGTACAGGAATTTGCTTTATTGGAGAAAGAAATTTTAATGAATTTTTGTCCAAATATTTACCTGCAAAAGATGGAGAAATTGTAAATATTCAAGGAAAAGTTTTAGGAAAACATCACGGACTTATGTATTACACAATTGGTCAAAGAAAGGGAATTGGAATTGGAAATACGAAAGAAGGAACTGGAGAACCTTGGTTTGTTGTGGATAAAGATTTGGAAAAAAATCAGTTAATTGTTACACAAGGTGATAATTCTTTGCTTTATTCAAAAGGAATGATTGCGACAGATTTTAATTTTATTAATCCTGATGATGTTTCATTTCCACTAGAATGTACGGTAAAATTCAGATACAGACAAGCTGATACAAAAGCGACAATTAATAAATTGGATGGCGAAAAATACGAAGTGATTTTTGATTCTCTACAAAAAGCGGTGACATTAGGACAAATTGTGGTTGCCTATAATGGTGAAGAATGTTTAGGTGGAGGCGTTATTGATAAAATTATAAAATAAGGGGATTATATCCCCCCTATTTTTTATTCAAAATCTTTTTTTTACTCTTAAATTTAATTGAAGTAAAAGTTATCTATCAAATCAAGAAAATAAAACTTTTCAACTTTTAACAAAAAGATAGCAAGAAGTCGTAGGCTTTCTATAAGTGGGAGATGAATTGCTTTTTTATTGAAAAAAGGAGACGCTTATGATACAATTTTTGTATAAAATATTGAAGAGAAATAATTAGAAATAATATTCAAAATCAAAAGGAGGTGTAATTTCATGAAATATAATTTAGCATTCAAATACAGAATTTATCCAAATAAGGAGCAGGAATTATTGATAAATAAGACTTTTGGATGTGTTCGTTTTGTCTACAATACAATCTTGTATACTGCTAATAAAATTTATGAAGAAACTGGAAAAAATAAAATAATTACACCTGCCAGTTTGAAAAGTGAAAATCAATTTTTAAAAGAAGTGGACAGTCTGGCACTTTCAAATGCTCAATTGAATGTAAAACGATCGTTTACGAATTTTTTTCAGAAGAGAGCAAAGTTTCCAAAGTTCAAATCTAAAAAGAATAATGTTAAAAGTTACACGACAAATTGTGTGAATAATTCAATCCGAATTGAGGAAAATAAATATTTAGTTTTGCCAAAATTGAAAAAAGTTAAATTAAAATATCATAGAGAAATGCCAAAGGATTATAAAATAAAGTCGGTAACATTGACAAACAGTAATGGAAATTACTATGTTTCTGTTTTGACGGAATTTGAAAAAGAAATTCAAAAAATCCCAAGTAATGATAAAGTAATTGGGCTTGATTTTTCAATGTCTGAATTATTTGTCAGTTCTGAAAACCAAAAAGCTGATTATCCAAGATATTTTAGGATGTTGGAAGAAGAATTGAAAAAATTACAGAAATCATTATCGAGAAAAGTGAAATTTTCTAAAAATTGGTATAAACAAAAAATGAAAATATCAAAATTGCATGAATATATCAAAAATTGTCGAAGAGATTTTCTACATAAATTATCAAAAAAATTGTCTGAAGAATATAATGCTGTGGTTGTTGAGAATTTGAATATGAAAGGGATGAGCCAGGCATTAAATTTTGGGAAAAGTGTAGGAGATAATGGGTGGGGAATGTTCTTGAGAATGCTTGAGTATAAGTTGATGTTTTTAGGAAAGCAATTTTTAAAAATAGATAAGTGGTTTCCGTCGTCGAAAACTTGTAGTAAATGTGGAAACGTTAAAGAGGAACTGAAATTATCAGAAAGAAGTTATAAATGTGAGTGCTGTGGAATTGAAATTGATAGAGATTACAATGCGGCGCTGAATATAAGAGATATTGGAAAAGAAATGTTGAAATATTAGGAAATAAAAAAACAGGGCAGGGACTGCCCGAAGAGCTTGGTAAATATATTTGGCTAGCAAAAGCAGGTACTTCCCAAGAAGCTCCCGCTTCTAAAAGCGGGAGTAGTTCACCTATTTTATTTTAATTCAAAAAATTTTTAAAAATAAAAAAAATTAATCTTTATTTAGTCTATAAAACTCAAAAATTCCTTTAGCACCTAAATTTTCTATATATTCATCTATTGTTTCAACATATTCAGAAATTTTTTTACCTTGTCCACCTGTCGCTATCACACAAGCGTTTGGAAAATCTTTTTTGTACTGAAAAATAAGTTCTTTTATTGCTCCAACATTTCCAAAAAATATTCCCGCATTAATTTGCTCCGTCGTATTTGTGCCAAGTGCTGAATTTGAGTTTTCAAATGAAACTTTTGGCAATTTTGCTGTATTTGTGAATAACGCATTTATTGAAAGCGTGATGCCAGGTAAAATACAGCCACCACAGTAAACTGAGTCTTTTATCACATCAAAAGTAGTTGCTGTGCCAAAATCAATTACAACAAATTCATTTTTTTTATAAGTTTTTTTAAGAGCCAAAATGTCACAAATCCTGTCAGCTCCCAATCCACGCTCAAAATTCTCTGAAAAAATAATTTCATTTTTTGTATTTTCTAGCGAAATAAATTTTGATGTAAGTTTAAAATATTTTTTTCCAAAATAGTAAAAAATTTCATTTATATGTGGCACAACTGAAGAAACAATAATACTTTGAGTTCTATAAATATCTATTTTACTATTTTCAGATAACGTCTTTAACACAGCAAAAAAAGTGTCTTCCGTATAAGTTAAATTTGTAGGAATTCTAAAAGAAGCTAAAATTTCTCCTTCGTCGCTGTAAAAAATTGGAACAATGTGTGTATTTCCAATGTCAAATCCTAAAATCAATTTAATCACCTCTCGTCATGTTTTAATTTTTAGCGAAATAATATAAAATAATATGCAATCAGTGAAATTATCACTCCGATAATTGCTTCACCTGACATCAATCCGTTTGAAAACATCATAAATTTTTGTGAAAATTTAGTAGAAATTTTTCCAAAGATTAAATTTAGAAGTCCACCTAAAAATACTGGTAAAGTCAAGTAAAATGGGACATAAATTCCTATTCCAAAAGTTAGCACAGGAAAATTTAACATATAAAGTGCAAAACCGATTAAAAGTCCTGTAAAGAAAAACTGAATAAATGGAATTCCATTTATAATTGAAGCGACGATTGAAGCTTGAAGCACTATTAACTCTGAATTTTCTTTAGGACCAATATTTTTATAAATATTAAAAAATACGAAAAATAGCCAGGTTATGACAACTGAACTCACGATAGCTCCTATAAGTTCTCCTAAAAATTGCTCTTTCGGATTAGTTTTTACTTTATAACCCGATTTAAAGTCATTTAAAATATCTCCCGCAAGTCCACAAGCTACTGCGACGATACACGCTAAAAAAAATAATAAAAGTGTTGAAAAATTTGTGGAAAAAGCAAAGTTTAAAAATTTTAATTTTCCTAAAAAAGAAATTATTAAAATTGTGATAATTGCATAAATTTCCATCGGATTCACGCCCGTTTTTCCAGTCGAATATCCAGCGATTATCGTACATAAAATACAAATTACTAAAAGAACAAATGCTAAGATAATTGGCAATTTATAAATAAAAGTAATTAATAAAACTGTTATTAAAAAATAAGTAAATAATTTTTTTGAAAATATAGAAGTGCTTTTTTTCTCTTTTTTAAATTTAGAAAAAATCAGTTTTACAATTACTCCAAATCCAATTCCGACAACAATTCCCATTCCAAAACTATTTTTCATAAGATCAAAATCTTTTATATTTTTTGAAATTGCCAAGGGCTGTGCTATAAAATGAACTAAGGCTCCTCCTAAAAACCAGATAAAAGTGTTTAAAAATCCTAAAATATAGCCAATTCCAACTAAAAGTGGCGAAACATAAAAGCTTAAAAATCCATTTTTTGTAGAAATTAGCGTTGGAATAATTGGAGATTTTCCTTTAGTAAAGTTAATATCTCTCAAAATGGAAACAACTGTGCTAAATAGAACTCCTAATCCGACAAAAAGTCCATCTTTTTTGGTGTTATCCGAATTTACCAAATTATAAGCCGCTTCTCCAATTGGAAATTCAAGCTTCTCTTCTTCAATCATCTTTTTTCTAAAAATAAAAGAAAGAACACAACCTAACACGGAACCGAGCAAAATTGTCACAAAAAGCAAAGTTTTATTGATATTTTCAAGTTTTCCACCCAATATCAAGTATCCAGGCATTGTGAATGCTACACCTCCAGCAACCATTGATCCAGCACTCATAATTGTGTGAGTGACCGTAATTTCTTTACTGTCAGTTTTTTTGAAAAAATTTAGTGCCATGATGGAAATTAGTGTCACCATCACCGTCGGCCAAGGCAGTGCGCCAAATTTTAAAACAGTATAAAACGAACTTGCAGAAATAAGTACAGCTCCAATAACTCCAATTATTACAGAAGCTGGTGTGATTTTTATTTTTTTTGACATAATATTATCATTTTCTCCTTTCAAAAAATTTATTTTTTTTGTTAAAATATATAAAATTTTACAGTATTTAGTGTATTTTTGTCAATAACTTTTGAAAATAAAGTGAAACAAAATTTATTTTTTTAATTTTAAATAAATTTAAAAATGTGGTAAAATATATAAAGTAAAGTTTTTAAATTCCCAGAAATACTTTACAAAAATTAATGGGGGAAATTTTAAAAGAGGAGAAAAAAATGAGAAACACTAGATGGCGTTCAAAAATTATTCCAAGTCCACGACAGGAAAGGGAATACATTAAAAAAGGCGAAGATAAAAATAAAAATGAAAGCAATGAAAAAGAAAAAAAAGAAAAATTTAAAAAAGTAAAAATAAAAAGAGCCAATCAAAATGAAGCAAAAAAGTTTTCTATTGACCAAGATATTTTGCAAATTCTTTATTCAAGAGGAATTAATTCGGATGAAAAAATAAAAAAATTTCTTAATCCAAGTTTGGAAGATATAGAAAATCCTTTGGGACTTTGCGATATGGAAAAAGCTGTTGTTGAAATTGAAAAAGCGATTTCGGAGCAAAAAAATATTTGGATATATGGAGATTATGATGTTGACGGAATTACTTCCACTTCGGTTTTATACTTGGCTCTAAAAGAACTTGGAGCAGAAAATGTAAATTACTACATTCCAATTCGAGATGAAGGTTATGGGCTAAATAACGAAGCACTAAAAAAAATAAAAGATTCGGGAGCGGACCTGGTAATTACAGTTGACTGCGGAATTACCGCTTTTCCTGAAGTCGAATTTGCAAATTCAATAGATTTGCCTATAATAATTACAGATCACCACAATTTACACGGCGGAAAAATTCCAGAAGCTCTGGCGGTCATTAATCCTAAAAGAAAAGAAAACAGTTTTTCTTTTGAATTTTTAGCTGGAGTTGGAACTATTTTTATGGTTGTGCTTTGTCTTTTTGAAAGAGCTGAAAAAAAAGAAGAGACAAATAAATATTTGGATTTGGTGGCGATTGGAACGGTTGCAGATATTGTTCCACTTACAGATGAAAATAGAATTTTTACAAAATTTGGTTTGGAGCAATTACTTTGCACAAGACATAAAGGTCTAAAATTTTTGCTCTACAAGCTATTTTCTTCAAATCAGCAAGATATTGAAAAAACTGAGTACACAACTTATGATGTTGGATTTATAATAGCACCTCTATTTAACGCTGCCGGTAGACTTACAGATGCAAAAATGGTTGTAAAACTTTTGACTTCAGATAACGAGCGGGAAATTGAAGTTATTGTCAAAGAACTTATTAACAGAAATTTTGAGAGAAAAGAACTGCAGAATAAAATTGTGGAAAAAATTGAAAATAAGATTGAGAATACTAATACTTCAGATGATTTTGTAATTATTGACTATTCGCCTGAATACCATCATGGCGTAATTGGAATTGCAGCTTCAAAAATTGTTGATAAATACTATAAACCAGTAATAATAATGGAAGTTAAAGAAGATGAAGGAATTGCAGTCGGTTCGTGCAGAAGTATTGGAAATTTCAATATTTTGGAAGTTCTACAATCAATGCCAGAATTGTTTTTAAAATTTGGAGGACATTCAGGTGCGGCTGGATTTACAATTTCGATAAAAAATATTCCGCTTTTTCAAAAAAAAGTAAATAAATTTGCGAAAACTAAATTGACAAAAGACGATTTTGTGAAAATTATCGAAATTGACAAGCAAATTCCGATACAAAAAATTTCGTACGAATTTTTTCAGCTGACAGAAAAACTAAAACCTTTTGGTTTTGGAAATCCAACGCCAACTTTTAGGACAAATAATGTGCTTTTTGAAAATATTAAATTCATTGGAGAAAATAGAAATCACATAATGTTTGACCTTAAGCAAAAAGGTTTTTCAAATAAAAACGCAGTTTGGTTTAATTCAGGAGAATATTTTAAAGATTTGAACAAAAATTTAATTTACGACATTGTTTATAAATTAAAATCTGAAATGTTTCAAAATAAATTTTACACAAAAGTTTATATTGAAGACGTAAAACCTTCTAAAATGAAAGACGAAACTTTACTCTATTATCATTCGTTATTCAATACTTCGTTTCCAGTAAAATCAGTTTTTTATACAAATGTTGAATGGGACGAGAATAAAAAAATAAAGATGAAAGCAAATTTTGACCAAATTGAACTTTTTTGTGGAAGACAAATTATTGGACGACTTAATTACAATATTTCAAATATGCTTTTATTACTAAACAAATATTATAACTGGAAATTTTCAGTTAAAATCGAGAATATTAGGCAAACTGAAACTCATAAAATAGTCGAAGTTTTGATAAGAAGAGATTATAAATTCAATGGTTACGGATATGAAGATGCAGAAATTTTTAGAGAAATCAAAGAGTTTTTGATTGGGAAAATGGAATATAATACTCAGACGAAAAAATTACTTGCGCAAATTTTTAGACAAAATAAAAATTTAATCATAAAAAATATTTTTAGCAAAAAAGAAGAATTTAAATATGAAATGTCGGATTTTAAAATATTTTTACTCACAATTGGAATTTATTATAAACAAATAACTTCTAAAAAAAGTCAAATTGTTGTTAAAAATAAAGATGATTTTGAATACAACGAACCTTTTATAAATAAATATTTTGAAATAAACGAAAAATATGAAACTGAATATCCATTTACTGTATTTTATGATTTTATTCCAGAAAATATTTGTTTTATCGAAAAAGAAGAAAATTATTTAAAAACAAATTCTGTAGAAAATAGTTTTTTAGAAAATGAAAATGAAAATATAAATTCTGAGAATGAAGATGAAAATAAAGATAAAGATAAAAATATAAAAAATATGGAAAATATAGATGAAAATCAAGAAAATTTTGAAATAAAAGAAGAAGTTAAAAAAATCGAATATAAAAAAGTTGAACAAATTGAATATAAAATTGGCAAAAATAAAAATATTAAAGTTAAAGAAAAATTTTGCGTAATTTTAAATGACAATGAGTTTTTAGAAAGACTGGATTTTTCAAAAGAAGAAATGGAACACGAAAATATTGTGGAAATTACAACTGAGATAAAAATTCCAAAAAATGTTATTTTTCTTGAAAATTTGGCAAAAAAAGACAGAAAAAAATTAAATGGAAAAAATATTTATTTAAAATATCTTCCTTTTAGCAAAAAAATTAAGTTGAAAAAATTGCTTGACGAAAGAAAAATTATTTATTCTGATTATTCGATAAATGATATTTTGTAAAAAACTTTTTTATATTTGATTAAAAAATTACTAAATAAATAATAATAAAAAAAATACAGTTTGTATTTTTTACTAAAAATAAAGAAAAATATAAAAAAGAAGAGTTTATTTAAAAATTCTTCTTTTTTTATTTTATAACATAACTTCATTTTTCCCTTTTTTCACAATAGTCGGATTTCCAAAAATCTTTGGCTTTATCCAATCGCTCTCTTTCCCCATCGCATAATTTTTCAAAAATTCTTCTTTATATTCCTGAAATTTTTCGTTCAAAATAGCATTTCTAGCATTGTCCATTAATTTTAACAAAAAATGCAAATTGTGATAAGTCGCCAGTCTTTGTCCCAAAATTTCTCCAGTCTTAAAAAGATGTCTTATGTAGGCTCTCGTATAATTTTTACAGACATAGCAATCACAATCCTCGTCAAGCGGTCTGTCATCTCTCGAATAAGCTGAATTTTTTATAACCAATCTTCCATATTTTGTAAAAACTGTCCCATGTCTTCCAAGTCTTGTCGGCTGAACACAATCCATCATATCTATCCCATCTTCCACAGCTTCTAACATATCCGCAGGCTCTCCAACGCCCATCAAATATCTAGGTTTATCCTCCGGCAACTTTGGCGTGATGTATTCTAAAATTCGGTACATATCTTCTCTAGGCTCTCCAACCGCAAGTCCTCCAAGCGCATATCCTGAAAAATCATCGTCCATCTCAAACAACTCATTAAAACTTTTGTCCCTCAAGTCTTCATAAATTCCACCTTGGACAATTGCGAAAAGCCCTTGTGTTTCTTTATTTCTATTAGCAGCTATGCATCTCTTTGCCCATCTTGTAGTCCGCTCAATTGATGGAATTAAATATTCCCTAGAAGACAATCCCGGAGGACATTCATCTAAAACCATCATAATGTCACTTCCCAAGTTATTTTGAATTTCAATAGATTTTTCTGGCGACAAAAAATGTTTTGAGCCATCTATATGCGAACGAAAATTAACTCCTTCTTCTTTTATATCCCGTAAATCTCCCAAGCTGAAAACTTGAAATCCGCCACTATCCGTAAGAATCGGTCTATCCCAATTCATAAAGCCATGTAATCCACCAAAATCATTTACCAATTTATCTCCAGGTCTTAAATACAAATGATAAGTATTTCCCAAAATTATTTGAGAATTGATTTCTTTTAATTCCTCTTTTGTCATCGCTTTGACGGTTGCCTGAGTTCCAACTGGCATAAATACAGGTGTCTTAATTTCTCCGTGTGGAGTTGAAATTACACCAGCTCTGGCATTTTTATCCTTTTTTTCCAATTCATATTTTATTGGTTTTTCCATTTATTTTCTCCCATTTTTCAATTTTTCCTAAAAAATTTAAAAAAAAACAGAGAGTGAAAAATCTCTGCTTCTAATTTTTTTATAATTAAAATTATAAATTGTATTTTTTCTTAAATTTATCAACTCTTCCAGTTTCATCAACGAATTTAGATTTCCCAGTAAAGAATGGGTGTGAAGTTGAACTTGTTGCAACTTTTATTACAGGATATTCTTTTCCTTCAAAAGTAGTTGTTTCTTTAGAAGTTTTAGTTGATTTTGTCAAAAATTTTTCTCCGTTGCTTGTATCTTCAAACACTACAAAGTTGTATGCAGGATGTAAATCTTTTTTTGCCATTATTTATTTCTCCTTTCTATATATAACTATGATTATTTATTTTATCATTCACAATATAATAACATATTTCCTTATCTTTTTCAAGATTTGAAAATTTATTTTTTATTAAAGTTTTATAATTGTTTTAAAATTTAAGATTTTGAAATAAAGATTTGATTTTTTTAATCGAAAAAGTTTAAATTTAAAAATTAAAATAAAAAACTGGAATTAAATTTTTATAAAAAAAGAGAAAATCAATAATAAGATTTTCTCTCAAATTTAAAGTATAATAATGGGTTTTTTAATAATTTTGTAAAACTTTATTAAAAGAAAATTATTTTAAATAAGCATTTAACATCCACAAATCTTTTTCATATGTGCTGATATATTCATCAACTAATGCAGATGTTCCGTAATCATTTTCTTCATCAGCAACTTCTTTTACTTCTTTTACTAATTTCAACATTGCTTCAAATTCTTTTTTAACATCGGCAACTGCATCAGCAATAGAAATTGCTTCATTTTTAGCTTCTCTAATTGTAGAAACTTCTAAGTAGTCTTTTAATGTTCCTAAAGGACGACCACCGATTGCTAAAATTCTTTCAGCAACATCATCAATTTGTGTATTTAATCCATCATAATATTCTTCCAATTTTGCGTGAACAGAAAAGAATCCTGAACCAACTATATTCCAGTGATAATTTTGAACCTTTCTGTATAACACATTTAAATTAGCTAAATAAACATTTAATTTTTCAACTGTTTTTGACATTTTTATCACTCCTTAAAAATTTATATTTTATATATTTTTGTAATTATTACAAATTTATTTTACCACTTTTCAGAAAATTTGTCAACACTTTTTTTCATAAATTTTCAAATTTATTTTCCTAATTTCTTTCAGTAAAGTTGTAAAACTGCCAAAAAAATGTTACAATTTTATGTAATAATAAAAAATTTTTTTAGAAAGGAAATAATATATGATTTTTAGTATTATAAAAGTTTTTATACTAAGTCTTGTTGAAGGACTTACAGAATTTGTACCTGTCAGCAGTACCGGACATATGATAATTGTTGACCAATTTTTAAAATTATCTGACAATAAAGTTTTTGTTGACGCTTTTAAAATAATAATTCAACTGGGAGCGATTTTGTCGGTTGTTGTTTACTACTGGAAAAAAATTTTTCCGTTTGCAAAAGGTAACACGAAACAAGAAAGCATGGATATTATTGCAATGTGGGTAAAAATCGTGATTGCTGTAATTCCTGCCGTGATTTTGGGACTTAAATTTGATGATATTATTGAAGAGAAATTTTTTAATTCATTAACTGTTTCGATAATGCTTGTATTTTATGGAATTTTACTTATTTGGATTGAAACAAGAAAGAAAAAAGAAGAAAAAATTAAATCAATCAAAGAAATGACAATTCCACTTGCACTTGGAGTTGGACTTTTTCAATGCCTTGCGATGATTCCAGGAACTTCTCGTTCTGCTGCAACAATAATTGGAGGAGTTTTGCTTGGATTAAACAGAGTCCTTGCCACAGAATTTTCTTTTTTCTTGGCAATTCCAACAATGCTTGGAGCCACTTTGCTAAAGATAGTTAAAATTGGAAATGTTCTTACAATGGAAGAATGGTTTTTAATTGGACTTGGATTTGTTTTATCATTTATTTTTGCTTACGCTGTCATAAAAGTATTTATGGATTACATCAAAAAACACGATTTTAAAGTGTTTGGATATTACCGAATTATTTTGGGAATTATTATGCTTCTATTATTTTTCACAGGAGTGATTAAATAAAAAATGATAGTTTCAAATATTAAAGTAAACGAAAATAAATTGGAAGAATTTGTGAGAGTTCTTTTATCCGAAGAATACGATATTTTAAAAGCAAATTCCGAGAAAAATATTTATTTTGAAATTTGCGAAAATTTTGAAAAAATTAATGTTGTGGCTATTTTGACAAAAGAAAAAAATTTTAATAATTATAAAAATAATAAAAATTCTGAAATAAAAATTGAAATTTGTGAAAATTTTAAAATTAAAAATATTAAAGAAAAAAGCGTATTAAAAAAAATTACTTTTTCTTACGAAAAAATTTGTGACAAATATTTTGATCAAGCAGAAGTTATGTTAAAAACTTCTATTTTTAAAATTTTTGAAAAAGAAAAAGATTTCAAATGGGGAACTTTAATTGGCGTAAGACCTACAAAGATTGTCGGAAGATTTTTGAAAATGGGACTTTCTTATGAAAAAATTTTAGAAATTTTGAGAGATATTTATTTAGTCAGCGACGAAAAAAGAAATTTACTAATAAATATTGTAAAAAAACAGCAGAAATATCTCGACAAAGATACAATCGGAATTTATATTGGAATTGCCTTTTGTCCGACAAAATGCACTTACTGCTCATTTCCAGCGTATCTTTTAAATGGAAAATATGCCGCTAGATATGACGAATATATTGAAGACATTTACAAGGAAACTAAAGAGATTGGAAAACTTTCACAAGAACTAAATTTAAAAATAAATACAATTTACATCGGTGGCGGAACCCCTTCGATTTTATCAGCTGAAGAAATAAAAAAATTGCTTGATATGATAAAAGAGAATTATGATTTGAGCCATCTAAAAGAATTTACATTTGAAGCTGGAAGAATTGACACATTAAATCAAAAAAAATTGCAAGTTTTAAAGCAAGGCGGCGTGGATAAAATCAGCATAAATCCACAGTCATTTAATGAAAAGACGCTAAAACTCGTGAATCGTTATCACGACAGAAAACAGTTTGACAAAGTCTATAAATTAGCTAAAGAAATGGGACTTTCAATCAATATGGACTTAATTTTAGGACTTCCAAAAGAAACAACTCAAGATATTTTGTATACTTTGGACGAAGTGGCAAAATACGATGTGGAAAATTTGACAATTCATAATTTGGCGATAAAAAATGCAAGTAAACTTAATAAAGAGAATTATGAGCATCGTGACACTTTGGACTACAAGACTATTTTTGAAAAAATTTCTAAAATTACTGAAAATAAAGGACTTTTCCCTTATTATATGTACCGCCAGAAAAACAGTTTTCAGTGGGGAGAAAATCTGGGATATTCGCTTAAAAACTATGAGTCCATTTACAACATTGAAATGATTGAAGAAAATAAGACAATTATTGGAATTGGAGCTGGAGCTATAACAAAACTTATTTGGACGGATGAAAATACAAAAAAAGATAATATAAAAAGACTTGTCAATCCAAAAGATCCACTTGTATGGATGAACGAATTAGAAATACGTCTTGAAATAAAAAAAGAAAAAATTAGAGAAATTTCTAAAAAATTATAAATAAATTTAAAAATAATAATAATAAATAAAATAAACTATTCATATTTTATAAAGAATAGTTTATTTTATTTTATTTTATTTTTTTAACTTTGATTTTTATTGATTTTTATTTCAATTCTTCTGTTTTTAGCTCTTCCATCTTCATCATCATTTGATGCGATAGGATTACTGTCTCCTTTTCCAACTGTTTCAATAATTCTTTCAGGAGCAAGTCCCAAATCAATTAATCTTTCTTCAACGCTTTCAGCTCTTCTAAGTGATAATTCTTTGTTGTAGCTCTTTGTTCCCTTTGAATCTGTATATCCGATAATTGAAACTTTTAAATTTTTTTCTTCAATGTATTTTTTTACTTGTTCTAATATTGGATTATATTCATCTTTTATATTTGCACTATTATAATCAAATTTTAATTTATTTGTATCTAATACAATTAAATCTCCTTCAGATTTTTTTGTTTCAGTTACATAATTTTCCACATTTTCAGAATTTGTATTGTCAACTTCGACAGCATCTGTTCTCATAGCATTGTCTCTTAAATTTGAAGTTGTTATTTTTTTTGCAGTAGTTGGTGCCGAAACTAATAGCACAGATAACATCGCTGTTACTTTTGATCTTTTATCCATCTTGTCAGCCTCTCTTCCATTTATTTTAATTTTATTTTTATTTTTATTACATAATTGCTACTTAAATTATACTACATTTCTTTATATTTTCATAGAATTTTTTTGTCTTTTGGAAAAATTTTATAAAAAATATAATTTACAAAAATAAAATTTTTATTTTCAGATAAATTTATTTAGCCAAAAACTCTTTTACAAAATTAACAACTTCCTCAACCTTAACCTCAACACTTTCTCCAGTTGCTCTATCCTTAACTTCTACAATTCCAGAAGATACACCTTTTCCAGCTACAATTTTAAGCGGGAATCCAATTAAGTCAGCATCTTTAAACTTAAATCCTGCTCTCTCATTTCTGTCATCTAAAACAACATCAATATTTTCATTTTTCAACGCCTCATAAATTTTTTCAGCAACATTTACTTGAGTTTCATCTTTTACATTAGCAATAATCACATCTGCAATATACGGTGCAATTGATTTTGGCCAAATAATTCCATATTCATCATTTTTTTGCTCAATTACAGCCGACATCAATCTTGAAACTCCGATTCCATAACACCCCATCAAAATAACTTGCTGTTTTCCATTTTCATCCAAAACTTTCGCATTTAATGCTTTTGAATACTTATCTCCCAATTTAAAAATGTGTCCAACTTCCATTCCACGAGCAATTTTTAGCACACCTTTTCCATCTGGCGAAATATCTCCCGCTCTAGCCGTTCTAATATCAGCAACCACATCATAATGCAAGTCTTCCAAATTAACATTAATAAAGTGATAATCCTTTTTATTTGCTCCTAACGCAAAATTTCTCACATATTTTACTGTTTCATCAATAACAACTGTAAGTCCTTCCTTTTTCTCATAAGACCCCGCAAATCCAGGAACAATCCCAAATTTTTCGCATTCTTCTTCAGTCATCATTTCCAATTCCATCGAAGCATTCACTGCATTTTTCAATTTAATTTCATTTACATCCAGATCTCCACGAATAAGTGCCAACACATAATTTACCTTATCTTCCAACACTTCCTTCAACATAACCGCCTTAACAGTTTTTTCTTCTGGAATAGTCAAAAATTCTGACAATTCCTTAATTGTCTTAGTATTAGGCGTTTTAACCAATTCTTTTGGCAATTTTTCTTCTGTACTTTCCTTCAATTCAATGATACTCGTAGCTTTTTCAACATTTGCAGCATAATCTGATGAGTCACTATATAAAATATCATCTTCTCCATTTTCAGCAAGTACCATAAATTCATTTGAAGAATCTCCTCCAATCGAACCTGAATCTGCATCAACTGCTCTAAATTTTAATTCCATTCTTTCTAAAACTCTAGAATACGCATTTTTCATATTCAAAAATTCTTCATCCAACGATTCTTTTGTCAAGTGGAAACTGTAAGCATCTTTCATTAAGAACTCTCTTCCTCTCATAAGACCAAATCTTGGACGCATTTCATCTCTAAATTTTGTCTGAATTTGATACAAGCTAAATGGCAAATCTTTATACGAAGTAATCGTATTTCTCACAATATCCGTAACAACTTCTTCATGTGTAGGCCCCAACGCAAATTCTCTCTCATTTCTATCCTTCATTCTCATAAGTTCTGAACCATAAGCAAACCATCTTCCAGACTCTTCCCACAACGAAGCTGGTTGCAATACTGGCATTAAAATTTCCTGCGACCCAGCTCTATCCATTTCCTCTCTAACAATATTCTCAATTTTTTTCAAAACCCTGTATCCCAGCGGCAAATAGCTATAAACTCCTCTCGTCAGCTGTCTAATCATGGAAGCTCTCAACATCAATTTATGACTTATTACTTCCGCTTCTTTTGGCGCTTCCTTACATGTTTTTAAAAATGCTTTTGATAATCTCATCTTTTTTCCTTTCGCTATTTTTTATTATTTTATTTATATACTTATTATACTAAAAAAGACTGGTTATAGTCCAGTCTTTTTTGAGCTTACTATTTTAAATTATCGTACATTTTTGCCAGTTCAATTGTTCTCTCTTTTGTCATACTTGCTAGTGTACCTGAATATAACACTCCTGCCAGAGTTCCTCCATCGGCTTCTTTTGAAGCTTCATTTGCTTTTTTTTCTTTACTTTTTATCCAAGCTCTCTGAGAATTTCTTAATTTTTCTTTTTTGTCCTTTGACAATCTTTCCATTAGAAGTTTATACACTTTATTTAATTCTGCATCCCAAGCTTCGTAAAGTTCACTATTTGCATTTATCATTTCAGAAGTCACACCTGAGTCTAATTTACTTTGCAGTTCTTCTTCCAATTTTTCCATTTTGTTTTCTAATTCTTTGGCATAATTTCCATCTGACTGTTTGCTAAAACCACTATTTTGATTTTTAGCTTCAGCTTTATCTTCTTTTTCGTAGGAAACTTTTTGACCTTGAGATTCTTCTTTGGTATTATTTTTTGATGTCTGAACTTCTGTGAAATTTCCTGAATCTACTTTTGAAACTCTTTCAATTTTATTTTCTTTGCTTTCCTTAGAACAACTAAGAGCTGCAATTAATAAAATTAGAAAAATTGCTAATTTTTTCATACCAACCAACTCCTTCTTTTATCTTATAATATAAGTATATCCCATTTTTCTTAAAAAGCAATTGTTAAAAAAATAATTAAAGCAAAAAATTTTTTTTGTTGAGAAAACAAAAGTTTCGTGCTATACTCTAAAGAAAAGATTTTTTAGAGAGGAGAATTTATTTTGGAAAGTTATATATTTTTAATCTTAATTTTATTAGTTGGAACTATAAAATTTAACAAATCTATTGTATATGCAACTATTTTTGTAATACTCTTAAAAATTTTATTTGATATTTCAAAATTTTATAATTTCAAATTTTGGGATATTGAAAAATTTATTACACAATTTAGAAAAAATGGAATTAATTGGGGAGTTTTAATTATTACAATTGCGATTTTAATTCCGATTGCTACAGGAGAAGTTAGATTTTATCATCTATTCAATGCTTTTAAATCTCCAATTGGATGGATTACAATTTTCAGCGGAATTCTTGTATCGCTTTTATCTGCAAAAGGTGTGTCGCTCTTATCAAATCAGCCAGAAATTACAGTTACTTTAATTGCAGGAACAATAATCGGAGTTGTTTTTTTACGAGGAATTGCGGCAGGACCTGTCATTGCAAGCGGAATTACATTTTGCATTTTAAAAATTATGTCATTATTTTTTAAATAAAAAACTTTAAAAAATAGATAAAAAGGAACTACTCCTAATTTAAAATTAGAAGTAATTCCTAAAAATTCTATTTTTTATTTTTATTTATATTTCAAAACTTTACTCGAAACAATTTTTCCATCTTCACTTACTCTCACTTGATAATAAGCATTTTCACCGTATAAAATCACTTTCCAGTTTCCAAAACCTTTTTTATAAATTCCCACATCTTGCGGTTTTACTTCCTCACCAAACTTATCTTTTATTTCCAAAATGCTATTTTCCACGACTGTATCTCTTGAAACAACCGCTGAATTTGGAACCGTTCTCACTCCAACATAAGAGCAGCTTACAACCACTCCAAAACACGCTATTATTATCTTTTTTTTCAAATTATTTTTTTTCATATCACTTTTCCTATTATCTATTTACAACTTCTATATTTATTTCAAAATTTAACTTCGTTTTTTCTTCATCCAAATAATTAAAATCAATTTTTTTTAGTATCGCATTTGGATTTTTGGCTAAAATATCATTAATATTTTGATTCATTTCTTCTATTTTTTCAAAATGATTTACTAATTCATCATTTGTAAAACCTTTCATTTTTAAATAATTAAACATATCGAACATAGATTTTTACCTCTTTTTTTATTTTTACAAAATTTAAAGTTTTTCATACACTTTTTTTACAATTTCATCAAAAGTCAATTCAGTTCTAAATCCTGCCGCTTTTATGTGACCGCCACCACCAAAGTTTTGTGCTAATTCATTTACATTGTATTTATTATTTGCACGAAAACTTCCTTTTACCGAGCCGTCCACTTCTTCTCTTGCAAAAAGCGAAATTTCCATACCTTCTATTTTTAAAAGCATTTCAGCGATTCCGTCGGTGTCATCTTTTTCAATTCCCAGTTCTTTCATCTTTTCCTGCGTCAAATAGTAATATGCAAAACCGTAGTTATGATCAATTTTTTTATTTTTATAAACTTCGCCAAAAAAGTCTATTTTTTTCTCACTGACGGCAAAAATTATATTTGCAATTTTATGATTATCTGCTCCCGCTCCTATTAATTTGGAACAGACAAAAAATGTGTGCTCAGTAACATTGTCGTGTCTAAAATTTCCTGTATCATTAATTATTCCAAGATACATATATTTGGCAATTCTTTCGTCCAATTCAATATCAAATATCTTCAAAAACTGATATAAAAGCTCACAAGTGCTGCAAATATCTTCTATGTAGTTGAATTCGGCGTGTTCTGTGTTACTTATGTGATGGTCAATATTTATTGAATTTTCACTTTGTTTTTTTATTTCCACAGATTTTTGATAACGCTCTTCATTTGCACAGTCCAGACTTATAAACAGATCATTTTTTTTATTTCTTAAGTCATTTTCCTGTAAAAACTTCTCATAGCTTAAAATAAGCTTTGTATCTTCAAAATGACGCATATATTTTGGCAGTTTGTCATCTACCACAATTTGAACATTTTTTTTGTTATCAAATTTTTTTATCATAAAATAAAATGCTAAAAGTGAACCAAGCGCATCTCCATCAGGATTTATATGAGCTGTCAACACAATATTTTTTGATTTTTTGATTTTTTCTCCAATTTCTTTTGGCGTAATATTTCCTCTAAAATTTTTTTTCATTCTTCACCTTCTTTTTTTATTTTCCTGTGCCTCTTACCATATAACTACCGCCATATCTAGATTTTACAGTTTTTTGCATAGAATTTAATTTATTTTGGTCATTTGTCATATTAGACATCACAACATATGCTGTTTTTCCATTCACAACCGTTTTTTTATAATAAAAATTTCCACCTAATTTTTTTGTTATACTTCTAGCTGAGGCCTCTGTTTTTACAGATGCCACTTGAATATATTTTTTGGGACCTTTTGTGGATTCAACTTTTGCTCTTTGTGCTTTTTCCTTTTCAATTCTTGCGGCTTCCTCTTTTGCCTTTTGTTTTTGTTTTTCTAATTCTTGTCGATTATTTCTTTGTTGTTCTTTAATCTTTTCCTGAATTTTTTTTTCATCTTCATTTTTTTTATTATCTTTATCTTTTTCTGCATCTTGTAAATTTATATTTTTTGTTTTGTTGTCATCAGTCTTTAAATCATTTATGACATTTTTATTATTTTCTTCAATATTTTTTTGTGGCAAAGTCAAGTTATTTTTATAATCTTTAGATTTAAAAAAATTTTTTTCTCTGACTTTTACATCTTTTTTTATTTCATTTGTTGTAGTTTCTTTAGACTTTTTAAAATTAAAAGTAAGAACTCCTAGACAAATAATAACTACTAGAATTGCCACGCTTCTCAAAATTTTATACGGATTTAATCGATAACTCATATTTTTCCCCTTTCTTAAAATAGTAAAAAATATTTTAATATGATCCCATAATTTGTTATATAAATAAAATTTATTAAAATTAATATAATTTTTTATAAAAATTTTATATAATATATTTTATATTATTTCCTTCAAAATTTCTTTTGAATTTTTTGCTGCCAATTTTACAAAGCTGCAGTACTCTATATCTGACTCGTCGGTAATGCTATCTGAAATAGAACGAATTATTAAAAATTTAACATTTAGACGACTACAAACTTGCGCGACAGCACCACTTTCCATATCCACGCAAAGCGCTGAAAAATCTTTACCCAGTTTTATTTTTACATCTTTTTTACTAATAAACTGATCCCCAGTCAAAATTCTTCCAAAAATAACTTTATGACTTATATTTTGAACTTTTTCCAAAAGATTTTTATCCGATTCAAAAGCCCACTGTTTCATCTGCGGAATCTGACCTATTTTATAGCCAAACGCTGTAGCATCGACATCGTGCTGAATAACATCAACTCCCGCAACGACATCTCCAACTTTCAAATTTTTACTTAACGAACCTGCGACCCCCGAAAAAATAACAGTTTTTACATCAAATTTTTCTACTAACAGCGTCGCAGTAATCGCCGCATTCACCTTTCCAATCCCCGACTGGACAAAAACGACTTCTTTCTCATTAAATTTTCCACGAAAAAAAGGAATTCCACTTATCACTTCTTCTTTTATATCTTTAATTTCTTTTTTTATTTCAGCCGCTTCTTCATCGACGGCTCCAATAATTCCAATCATAATTTAAATTTAACTCCTCTTTATTTTTTATTTTATCTCTCTACATGAATCGAAGAATTTATTAATAAATCCAATGTCTGTTCGTAATTATAACCTAGAGAAGCTGTACTTTTAGGGAGTAAACTTGCGGCAGTCATTCCAGGTAGCGTATTTACTTCCATAAAATAAGGCGTGTCTTCATTTACCACCATAAAGTCTATTCTTGAAAAACTTTCACATTTTAGCCCATAATAGCTATCTTTTGCAAATTTATTTATTTCGTTTTGAACTTTTTCACTAAATTCATAGACATATTCTTTTGCCCCACCTTTTGCATATTTAGATTCAAAGTCAAAGTAATCCCCTGCAAGTGCTTCGATTCTTATAGTTGGAAAAACTTTTCCATCAATCACAGGAACACTAATTTCAACTCCAGTTAAAACTTCTTCAATAAGAGCTTCTTTATCCATGCTAAACACCAAATCAAGCCCTTTGTCAAGTTCTTCTTGATTAGAAACAAAGCTTACTCCGATGCTTGAACCTCCGCTATTTGGTTTTACAACAACTTTATCTCCCAATTTTTCTTTTATTTCATCGAAATTCGCAGTTTCTCCACGACGAACGCTTATCCATTTTGCAATTCTAACTCCGTATCCTGCGACAATTCTTTTAGAAAATTCCTTGTCCATACAAACTGCACTTGACATCACGCCAGGCCCACTGTATGCTACTCCAAGACTTTGTAAAATGGCCTGTATTCTTCCATCTTCTCCGAAAACTCCATGAAGTGCAATATAAGCAAAATCAAGATTTAAATCTTTTACTTTTTCAAAAACTTCATTTTCCTTTTCAATTACAATATCAAACACTTCATATTTGTCCCTATTCAAATTTGCTACAATCTCACTTCCAGTTTTCAATGAAATTTCTCTTTCTGTCGAAACTCCACCTCTTATTACTCCTACTCTTATTTTACTCATTTTTTAAATCCTTTCTTTTTTCTTTTTTTATTATATTTTATTTTATTTTTTTTATTTTGTTTTTTTTACTTATTTTTCTTTACTTCACTTTATTTTTTATTTAATATTTATTTTCGAAAAAAATTTAAAAATTAATTTATGAATTTTTTTTATTTTTAAAAATCTTTTTTAATTACTTTAAATTAAAATACTCCTTCAAAATCTTTTTTTTCAAATTGGTGTTTTTTCCCACAAAAATGACATTCCACTTCAATTTTCCCTTGCTCTTTCAAGATTTCATCAATTTGCTCTTTTCCCAAAGTGATTAAACCCTTTAAAAATGTTTCTCTTGAACAGTTACATTTATACTCAATTTCACTTTTTTCCAAAATTTCAAAATTTTCAACATACTTCTTTTTATGATTTCCATCAACATCTTCAGTTTCTTCAAACACCGAAATATCTTCATACAAAAGCTCAACTATTCTCTCAAGACTAAATCCACCATTTAATAATTCTGTAATACTTCTAATTTTTCTTAACTTATCTTCCAGTTTATCTATAAAATCATCTTCTGCGCCAGGAAGAAGCTGAATTAAATAACCTCCTGCACGATTCACGCTTCCATCTTCGTTAAGTTTTACTCCAAGTGCAACAACTGACTTTATTTGTTCCGACTGTAAAAAATAACTTGCAACAATATCTGCTATATCTTGGTTTTCTAGCGCAACCATTCCTGAAAAAGGCATTTTTAGTCCAATATCTTTTCTAACTTGCATTATTCCATCGCCAATAAGTTTAATTCTCCCTTTTTCATCTCTCACGAAATTTCCATCTTTGTCTACAAGTTTAGCATTTGAAGTATTTCCAACATATCCTTTTACATGGCCTTTCATATTCGCAGTTGCAACCATTTTCCCATAAGCTCCGTCACCGCTTATTTCCACCGAAATAAGTCCATCTGCCACTTTCAAATCCTTTCCCATCATAGCTGCGGCAGTAAGCAGTTTTCCAAAATTAACTGTTGCAATCGCATCCAGTCTGTGTATATTTTGTACTTCTTTCACAACTTGTGTAGTATCACAGACAAAAAATCTGGCACATTTACTTGTCCCTCTTATCAATTCTGATTTTTTTCCCATTTTTCCCACTTTCTATTATTACCTATATTTAAATTTTCACTTTATGTGTAAATTATACAATATTTTTTTATATTTTCAAAACTATTTTTACTAGAAAAACAAAATAAAAAAATCTCACTATCTAAAATTAGCGTAGCGAGAAAAAATTTTATTAAATAATATTTTTTTAAACTAAATAATTTATAAATCAATGTCTTCTTTTCTAAGAGTTGGAAATAAAATGACATCTCTTATTGAAGCAGAATTTGTCTGTAACATAACAAGTCTATCTATTCCGATTCCAAGTCCTCCTGCAGGTGGCATTCCATATTCCAGTGCTCTTATGTAGTCTAAATCCATTCCTTGAGCTTCATCATCTCCTGCTTCTTTTAATTTAACCTGCTCTTCAAATCTTTCCTTTTGATCTTGCGGGTCGTTTAATTCCGAGTACGCATTTGCAAACTCTCTTCCTGAAATAAATAGCTCAAATCTATCCACCCACTCAGTTTCACCTTTTTGATTTTTTGAAAGCGGTGAAATTTCTTTTGGATATTCTGTTACAAATGTTGGGCTAATCAATGTTTCTTCAACTTTTTCTTCAAAGAATAAATTTAAGATTCCAAATTTTGTATAAGTTTTATCTTTTTCTAAAGGAATTCCGAATTCTTTTGCGATTGAAACAGCTTCTTCATCGCTTGAAATTGAATCGAAATCAAATCCAGTTTTTTCTTTTACAATTTCTTTCATTGTAACTCTTCTCCAAGGTTTTGCCATATTAATTGTCTTATCTTCATATTCAATATCATATTTTCCGTGAAGCTCTAAAGTTAGATTTGAAATTAAGTCTTCTGTCAAGTCCATCATATCATTAAAATCAGCGTAAGCTTGATAAAGCTCCATCATTGTAAACTCTGGATTATGTTTTACAGAAATTCCTTCATTTCTAAAACTTCTGTTTATTTCAAATACTTTTTCAAATCCACCGACTAATAATCTTTTTAAATAAAGTTCTGGTGCAATTCTTAAAAATAACTCCATATCAAGAGCATTATGATGTGTTACAAATGGTCTTGCAGTCGCTCCTCCAGCAATTGGATGCATCATCGGAGTTTCAACTTCAGTAAAACCTTTTTTTTCTAAATAGCTTCTAAAAAATCTAATAACTTGAAATCTTTTTTTCATAGTTTCCATAACTTCCCTGTTCATTACTAAATCAACATATCTTTGTCTGTAACGAGTTTCCACATTAGTTAATCCATGAAATTTTTCTGGAAGCGGTCTTACATTTTTTGATAAAACTTCAAAAGATTTTACTCTTAATGTCAATTCTCCAGTTTTAGTTCTAAATAACGATCCTTCAACTCCAAGAAAATCTCCAAGTCCCAATTTTTTATAAATTTCGTATTGTTCTTCCCCCACTTCTTCTTTTTTCACATAATATTGAATTTGCCCAGTTGGATCTTGCAACTTTCCAAATCCATTTTTCCCCATTCTTCTGAATCCTACAATTCTTCCCGCTGTTTTAAATACTTTGTCGCATGTTTCATCATATTTATTGATTTCGGAAATATCGTTTTCTTTGTTATAAGTTCTTCCATAAGGCTCAATTCCCATCTCTTTTAATTCAGCTACTTTTTTTAATTTTTCTTTTATTATACCATTGTCATTTGGCGTTCGATTTTTTTGATTACTCATCACTTTTCCTTTCTTTGTTTTGCTTTTTTTGTTTTGCTTTTATTTTTTCATAAAATAAATATTTAATTTTATGTTGTTTATTACATTGTCATCATCCATTATATCATATTCTAACATCATTTTGTCATTTTCTTTTTCAAATTTTTTTGTAAAAATTTTATATTTTGTATGAAATTGCTTTGTCATATAAATAAATGGTGTATGTTCACTGACTTTAAACACTTGCTTTGAATTGATTTCTCCGCGACGGTAAATCTCGACAAAATCATTGTAGTCAACGATTTTACACCTTCCATATTCGTCGCTGTAATGATACTCTTTCTTTTCGTCCAAATCTATTACTTTTGTAAGTTCAAACACTTTTTCATAATTTTGTGAAAATTTATCCAAGCTTTTTATTTTTATTTTCATAATTTTCCTTTTTTTAATTTTTTATTCTTCATCCAAGAAATTATCCAAAAATTCATCCAAATCCTCGTCAATTTCTTCATCATCATCTTCTTCCGCCAAAAACTCATTTTCGTCATCATCAAGCAGGCCAAAATCACTCTCATCAATTTTTTCTTCAAAATTATCATCTTTGTCATATTCTCCGAAATCTTCATTCCAATACATATAATCCTTATCAGAACCATAATATTCGTTGTCCCAAATCTCCAAAATTCGCTCTTGCTCGTCTTCGTCCAAATCTTTTATTTCTTCTTCAATACTGTCATAAAAAAAAACTCTTTTATCCCCATTTTCATCATCGCACACTAAATATTCCTTGCCATCAGTATTGACATTAGCAATACAAGTAAAACTTTCCAATTCATCTTCTTCGTTGTATCTCTCAAATTCTTCACCAGCTGAATACATAATTTCCTCCACTATTTATGATATTTTATATTATTATTTATCGAAATCCATCTATATATTTGTTCAACTAATATAAGTCGCATCAATTGATGCGGAAATGTAAAGTTAGAAAATGCTAACCTAAAATTGACAATTTCTCTAAGTTTGTCAGCCACTCCATTTGAGCCGCCGATTATAAAATTAATTTCACTGCTTGTAAGCGAAATTTTCTCTATTTTTTCTGCCATCTCCACAGATGTCATCATCTTTCCAGATAAATCCAGCAAAATGCTGTATGAATAATTTTTTTTACTAATTGCATCTATTATTCTTTGTGTTTCAACATCTACGGCATTTTTTATCCCTTTGTTGTCATCTTCTTCAGTTAATTCGATTATATCTAATTTTACATATTTTGACAACCTTTTTAAAAATTCTTCTATTCCATCTTTTATATACTTTTCTTTAATCTTTCCAACACACACTATATTAATTCTTATCATATTTTCGCCTCATTGTCAATTATTTATTTTCTTCTTCCAAACATTTTATCCAAATCGCTCTTAGTAAGTTTTACGATGATTGGTCGACCATGGGGACAAGTATATTTGCCGACTTCGTGGATTCTTCTCACCATATTTTGCATCTCGTCAAAAGATAACTTTTGTCCAGCTTTTACTGCACCTCTGCAAGACATCGAAATAATAATTTTTTCTCTTAAATCTTTTATTTCAACTTCATTTTTCAAATCATTCAACAATTTTTCAAAAACATTTTCACAACTTTCTCTAAAATCAAAAATCGGTACCGCTCGGATTAAAATCTCATTTTCATAAAATTCGTCAATTTCAAATCCAAAATTGTTAAAAATCTCAATATTTTCAAATATAATTTCTTTTTCAATCGAAGTAACTTCCATTTTTTTTGGAATCAAAAGCTGAGTTGAATCAATTTTTTTTCCATAAAATTTTTCTTTTAATTCTTCGTACAAAATTCTCTCATGAATGATGTGCTGGTCATAAATTTCAAGTTCGTCATTTCTTTTAACTAAAATATAAGTGTCGAAAATCTGTCCCAAAATGTCATACTCAATTTGCTCTCCAACTCGCTTTTCAAATGTCCCAACTTTATAATTTTCACTTTTATTTTTACTTCGGTCAATTTCCCAAGTTTTATCATTTTTCTCAAAAATTTCATCAGTTTTTTCATTTATTTTTTCTATTTTTTTATTTTCAAAAAATTTATCAAAAAAATAATTTTTATTTTTATTTTCTCCAATTTCGTTCTCTTTATTTTCCCCGTTTTCTTCATATTCTTTATTTTTTTTATTTTCTTTGTTCTTTTGATTTTTTTCTTCATTTTCAATTTTCCCATCAAAAGTTTCAAGGCTAAAAAATTTATTTTCTTCAATTTTTGGAACTTCATCAGAAAATAAATCATCTTTCATTTCTTTTTTCTCGTTCAAATTTATATTTTTTTTAATCAAATCAATATTCGGCTGCCAATTTTCCCTGTCAGCATAGTAAAAAAAGTCATCTATAGCTGATTTTATTTCACTGTAAACGATTTTATCATTGGAAAATTTGACTATTTTTTTAGACGGATGAACATTGACATCAATTTCTTTTGGGTCAGTATTATAAAAAATTATAGCAAAAGGATATTTCCCTTTCATAAGTTTTGTATAGTAACCATCTATTATTGCTCTTTCAATTGTCAACGATTTTACGTATCTGTTATTTACAAAAGTAAATAAAAAGTCTTTTGTACTTCTCAAAATTTCCACATTTCCCAAATATCCATACTCAAATTTTTTCAAATTTTTTAAAACTGATTTTCCAAACAACTCCAAAATCGTATTTTCCATTCCATTTCCACTTGTCTGAAGAATTTTTTTCCCATCCAAATCCAATGAAAATGAAACATCGCTATTTGCAAGTGCTTCTTTTAGCACAATTTCTCTAATTTTGGAATATTCCGTAGAAGTTTTTCTCAAAAATTTTTTTCTTGCAGGAGTGTTGTAAAACAAATCTCGCACTTCCACTTCCGTTCCAACATTTTTTGAAACCTCTTCAAAATTTCTCACAACTCCGCCATAGCTTGAAATCTTATATCCCACTGAGCTATCTTTTGTTCTTGTCAAAATTGTCAACTTTGAAACAGCTGCAATTGAAGAAAGCGCTTCTCCCCGAAAACCATAAGTTTTCAAATTAAATACATCTTCCTTTTTTGAAATTTTAGAAGTGGCGTGTCGCTCTACCGATAAAAGTGTATCATCTTTATCCATTCCAATCCCATTATCACTAATTTTTACATCGACTCCCGACTTAAAAACTTCGATTTTAATCATCGTAGCTTTGGCATCCAAAGAATTTTCAATCATCTCTTTAATCATCGAAGCTGGATTTTCCACAACTTCTCCAGCGGCAATGATATTAGACACACTTTCATCCAAAATCCTTATAATTCCCAAAAAAATCTCCCCTTTCTTTATCTATAACTTTAAAATATTACAATTCAACAGTTCTGCTCATAATTATTTCATATTTTTTAGAAAATATTCCTGCCAATCTTTCCAAATCTTCTTCCAAGCAAAGAACTTTTACATTTGGACCCGCATCCATCGTAAAATAGCATTTTTCGCTATCCTTATCTCTTAAATTTTTTACAAATTCCATAGCTTTATAAGTTTGAGGCAAAAAATATGAAAATGGCGGATTTGATGTTTCAGTCGTCCTATGCATTCTTAACGCATTTTCCTCCGTTAATTTCCCAACTTTTTCAAAATCATTATCTTGCAAGTACTTTTTCATATTTTCAAAATCAATTTCTGATTGTTCTACCCACTCTTCAAAATATGTCGAAGTTTTTACACAACGCTCCATTCCATCCCGACTCGACACATCTTTTTTACTCTTGCTTAAAACTAAAACAATCATCGCCAATTTTAAATCAGTTTTCACTTTATAAATTTCCCCACTATCCTTGTCCCAAGCGGCAACAGGTCCAAAAAAACTTCTGGCAGAAGAACCCGAACCATATTTAGAAATTTGTGCCAGTTGTTCTTGAGATAAATTTTTTTTGAATAATTTGTTACACGCTTTTATTATAGCTGATAATCCGCTTGAACTTGAAGAAAGTCCCGCTGCTGTTGGCATATTATTTGTCGTTTTAATTTTAACTTTTTTATTTTTTTCATTTTCTTGCGTTCTAAACAAATCCACTACTTTGCTAATTTTTTCTGTATGAATTTTATCTTGCAGCTCACTGTTTAAAAAAAATAAATCTCTAACTCCAGAAAATTTTTCTCCATTTTTTTCTACTTCTTTTTTTATTTCTGCGTCATCTATAAATTCAATTTCCGTTTCCGTATACAAATCTTTCAAAGTTAAAGAAATACTGCTTGTCGCTGGTATCATTTTTTGTTTATCTTTTTTTCCCCAATATTTTATAATCGCTATATTTGCATACGACTTCACCTTTTCCATCTCAATTTTTCTCCATCTCAATTTTTTTTAATTTATTCTTAAATTTTTTCAATCCAAATATTGACTGCTCCATTTTCAATCAACATTTTTTTTACATTTTTTGCAATTTTTTGTGACTTGCAAAGAGCGATAATACAGCCTCCCAATCCTCCACCTGAAATTTTTGCTCCACTTGCTCCATTTTCAATCGCCTTTTTTACAAACATTTCCGTTTTACTAATTGTAACACCTATTTTTTTTAGCTCATCGTTTGCACTTATCATTATTTGTCCAATTTTTTTTATCTTTTCACCACTAAATTTATTTTTTATCAAACTTTCAAATTTTTCAGTCAATTCTCCCAGCTTTTTTAACGGCTCTTTTGCAATTTTTCCCAATTTTCTCACTTTTTCCACGGCTTCTTTTGTGTTTCCATAAATTCCTGAATCTGCAATAACTAAATACGCTCCCAAATTTATATCAATATATGAAAATCCTTTATTTTTTATAAATTTTATTGGCTTTTCACTCAGACAAGTTTTGGCATCCAGGCCGCTTGGATTTTGATGTGCTGTGATTTCTGCAACATTTACCAATTTTTCCAGCAAATCAGTTTCGATTTTTTGACCAAAATAGTCAAATACCGCTCGAATCGCCGCAATACTCACTGCCGCTGACGAACCCATTCCCCTTTTTGGCGGAATTTCTGATTTTATGCTATATTTTATTTTTTCTTTTTCTTTTTTCAAATATTTTAGTGCCGTAAAAATTGCAACTGAAAGAGTGTCATTTTCATTGTAGCAAAAATTTGTCTTGCTCTCTAAAATCTCACATTCAATTTCAATATTTTTTAGCGGAACGGCAATCGCAGGATAACCATAAACAACAGAATGTTCTCCCAGCAATATAATTTTACTGTGCGCTTTTCCAATACCTTTTTTCATTTTTTTATTCTTTTCCCTCTTCAAAAAAATATTTTTATCCAATTTTACTTATTTTTATTATAATATATTTATTTTATTTTAGCAAACTAAAATAGGTCAATAATAATTATTATTAACCTATTTATGATAAAAATTTTTAAATTTACAATTTAGATTTTACATTTTTTAAAAGCATTTTTACAAAATTTGCTTTTGTATCAGAGCCACCTTCAAGACTTACATTTCCTTCAATTTCCTCTGGCGAGTTATAAACTTTATAAGTCCAGTTATTTTTAGTTGCGATATTTCTCAGATTTATGTTTTCTATTTTTGCAATTTCTGTAATCGTAATTTCGCCTGAAAATCCATTTTTTTCAAATAATTTTAACGCTCCCAAAACTGCACTTTCTTCGTTTTTTTCAATTATAAATTCTATTTTTGAAGCATCTCTTAAATTTGAATAAATTTTTTGAGAAAGGTCACCGCTTTTTTTCCAGCCGAAAAGTTTATCCGCCAATTTTCCACGGCTAACTGATGTTATCAAATATGTGGCGCTGTAATCATCATTTCTAACTACGGCTACTCCTTTATCTATCGCTGAAAATGACATCACACAAAAAATCATAAATAACATAAAAACTAACTTTTTCATAAACTTCACCTCACTAAATTTTTTTATTTTTCATAATTTTATTGAAAAAATATTTCAATATTTGTCTTATCATCAATTCTCTCCCCAGCTTTTGGATACTGATCTACAACCTTTCCACTTCCAGAAACTTTAAAATTTGGATATTTACTCTGTGGATAAATAGAATAAAAATCTCTTAGTACAACACCATTTAAATCTGGCATAATATTTTTATAAAACATTGCTTTAATTTCATTTAAATCTTTTTTCTTTTCTTCAACTACCACTTCTTTTACCGAAGGCTCAATTTTTATTTCTCCATCAGGTCCTATTCGCTTGTAGTTAATTAGCTCTGTCAGAACTTTTTTTACCGATGGCAAAGCGACAAAGGCTCCATAATAATTCTTACCTTTAGGCTCGTTTATCGTAATAAGCAGTGCATATTTAGGATGCTCCACTGGAAAAAATGCAAAGAATGAACTGAAATAACGACCTTTTTGATAACCACCTTTACCAGATTTCTGTGCCGTTCCAGTTTTACCACCTACACGATACCCCTGTATTTTCGCATCTCTCCCTGTTCCACGGCTGACAACAGCTTCCATATAGCTTCTATTTAACTTTGAAACTTCATCACTAAAAACTTTTCTTAGCACAGTTGGTTTATTTTTTTTGACAATATTTCCATTTTCATCTTCTATTCTGTCAACTATGTAAGGTTTCATAAGCTTTCCATTGTTTATTACAGTATTAAGTGCCATTATCATCTGGATCTGAGTCATTGCAATACCTTGACCAAATGCCACATTCGCTTTTCTCACTTCTGTCAAATCTTTTAAACTTAAAAGTTTCCTTGTCATTTCCGCATAAGTATCAATTCCTGTCTTTGAACCAAGTCCCACACTTGCCAAATATTTATAAAATGTGGCTCTGTCCAATGTTTGTGAAATTTTTACCATCGCAACATTGGATGAATACGCTATTACATCCGCCAAACTTAGATTTCCCAAAGCTGTGTTATCGTGATCTCTAATAATCCTATCTTGTACTTGAATTGAGCCATCTAGCTGAAATCTTGTGTTTGCATTTATTGTTTTTGACTGCAGACCCATTGATACCGTTATTGGCTTAAATATTGACCCTGGCTCAAAAAAATCAGTAATTGTTCTATTCTTTACTTTTGAATAATCACTTGATTTAGGATATGACGACATTGCAAGTATTTTACCAGTTTCCACTTCCAATAAGATTCCCATTGTAGAAGTTGCATTATATTCGTCAAATGTTCTATTAAGCTCACGATCTAACATATCTTGAATTTTATTATCAATTGTCAAAACTATATTGTTTCCATCTTTTGCGGGTTTTGACTCACCTTTATTTTTTATATTTGAAAATTTTAAAAAAGGCTCAGGTATTTTCAAAGAACCTTTGACCACTCCCATTTCTCCAGCAAGTTCTGTATCGTAATATTTCTCAATTCCATAAATACCTTTATTTTCGTTGTTTACAAAGCCCACTGTTTCTTGAAAGGCGCTAATATTTTCATATTTTCTCGTATAAACCGTTTCAAATGCAATTCCTAAAAATGGATTTGTCTTTTTCTGGGATTTGCTTTTTCCTTTGTTATTTTCCTTAACCTGCTTAGCAGCTGCCTCGACTTCTTGTTCAATGGCATGTTTAGCGTTTTCTTGTATTTTGTAATCCAATTTCAAATATTTTTTATTATATTTTTTCTTATTCTCATAATCATCTCTCGCTTTGTCAATATCCAAAGACTCTATATATATCTTAAGCATTCCTAATAACTTGTCAATATTTTCTTCTTTAATTATCGAAGGATCCAAAATTACTACATATTGCTCATCATCGTATGCCAAGAGCTGTCCATCGTCTGTTGAAATTTTACCTCTTTTAGCTTTTATATAATTTTCTGAAGAATATTGTTTCTCACCTAATGCGCTGTACATGTTACCATTTAATATTTGTAGATTAAATAAATTACCTATTAATACAAAAGTGTAAATAAGAAGACCGAAACAAAGCATCATCACTCTTATATACCACTTGTTCCACATACTTTCAGAATTACTTTTTTTATTTTTTCTACTCTTTTTATTTTCTAAATTTAATTTAGCTTTGTTTATAATATCACTTTTTTTTTTCATTTCTCTCCTAAAATTACCCCAAAAGATTAACTTAACTTATCTAAAATCAGCTTGTTTATCATTTGTGGATTAGCTTTTCCACGAGATAACTTCATAGCTTGTCCCATAAGATATTTTAGTGCATTGCTCTTACCATTTTTATAATCTTCCACCGATTGTGCATTTTCAGCCAACACTTGATCAACAATTTTCTCAATCGCACTGTCATCAGTAATTTGAACCAATCCTTTTTCTTTTACAATAATTTCAGGATCTTTATCTTCTGTCAATAAAATTTCAAATACATCTTTCGCTATTTTCGAGCTAATTGTTTTCACTTGAATCAATTTAATCAATTTCCCTAAACTTTTCGGCGTTACATTAAATTCTGAAATCGAAATATTTTTTTCCTTCAACACTCTCAAAACTTCTGTCAACACCCAGTTTGCCGCAAGTCTTGGCTCTTTTGTATCATTTACAATTTCTTCATAATATTCAGCTAATTCTTGTTCCGAAGAAAGTGTCGCAGCTTCCATTTCATGCAATTTATACTCATTTACAAATCTTCTCGCTTTTTCATCAGCAAATTCTGGCATTTCACCTTTTACTTTTTCAAGTCTCTCGTCAGAAATTACAAGTGTAGGCAAATCTGGCTCAGGGAAATATCTATAATCCATAGCTTCCTCTTTGCTTCTCATTGGCTTAGTTACAGCATTTTCCTCATCCCAAAGTCTAGTTTCCTGAACAACTCTTCCACCATTTTCAATCACTTCAATTTGTCTATTTGTTTCATATTCAATGGCTCTCATAACCGCTTTGAATGAGTTTAAGTTCTTAGTTTCCGTTCTAGTACCCAATTCTTTTTCACCTTTTTTTCTAACAGAAACATTCGCATCACATCTAAGCGACCCCAATTCCATACTTACATCACTAACTTTAGTATATTTTAATCTATCCTTCAATGTATTCAAGTACGCATAAGCCTCTTCAGCATTTTTAATTTCTGGCTTAGAAATAATCTCGATTAACGGTACAGACGCTCTGTTGTAATTCAACAACGTTTCAGAAGTCGTGTGAATACTTTTCGCCGTATCTTCCTCAATTTGGATTCTCTCAATCCCGACAACTGCCTCTTTTCCAGAATTTGTCGTAATTTTCAAAGTCCCATTTTCCGCATAAGGTTTAAAATATTGCGTAATTTGATAATTTTTTGGTGAATCTGGATAAAAATAATTTTTTCTATCAAATTGACTCTCCTCATTTATTTCACATCTCAAGGCAAGTGCCGCTTTTATCGCATAATCAAGCACTTTTTCATTCAATTTTGGCAATGCTCCTGGTTGACCAGTACACACTGGACACGCCGATGTATTTGGATGTTTGTTATCATAATCGGCATCACACGAACACCATACTTTTGTTTTTGTTTTTAATTGACAATGCACTTCCAGTCCAATGACTGTTTCATATTCCATACTCATTTTCTAATATTTTTCCTTTCTTCTTTTTATTTTTTCATCTGTGATCTGGCTCAATAATTTTATTTTTGTTTATACTAATCTAGTACTTCTACTGATTTTACCGACATTAAAACTTCCGAAAAATGATGAGCATTATATGAATGATATAATTCACCTGTCACTTTTATTTTTTTCCCGTATGCTTTTTTAGATTTTAATTTATTTATTAAATTACTATCCATTGCTAACTGTATTTTATTCACACCTGTTTCTACAAGATTCATCTCATCATCTGCTCTACTAGGAACAACTTTTATAGGACTACTCAAAAATAAAAAATAAGGATATGTTACTTCTCCTATTCTTATAGTAGCATCATAATAATGTTCTTCAATATCAAATACTCCTATTATTGAAACATCTGTTTCATAATAATATGTTTTTTGACTTCTCAAGTTAGAACTTGATTGTCCTTTTGCAAATACACTTATTGAACTAATTAATAATAAAACTAATAATAATAAAAATTTTCTTTTCATGATTAATTCTCCTTCTTAAACTATTGAGCCAAATTAACTTTATACTTCAGGATATTCAATTTTCCCACGAACACCTTCAAATTTATGAGAAATATTAAACAATAAATCTTCTCTAAAATAATTTCCGATTAACTGAATTCCAACAGGAAGTCCATCTACAAATCCAGCAGGTACTGAAATTGCAGGAAGCCCCGCCATATTTATTGATACGGTAAAAATATCTCCCAAATACATCTGGACTGGATCAGTAATTTTTTCACCTTTTTTAAATGCTATAGTTGGAGAAACTGGTGTTAATAAAACATCTACTTCTTTTAATGCTTTTGAAAAATCATCTCTAATAAGTCTTCTAACTTGCGAAGCCTTTTTGTAATAAGCGTCATAGAATCCAGAACTTAACACATAGTTTCCAATCATAATTCTTCTTTTTACTTCATCTCCAAAACCTTTTGTTCTTGACTCAACATACATTTTTTCCACATCTTCGTTGCTTTCTCTCACACCATATCTTACTCCGTCGTATCTTGACAAGTTTGAAGCAGCTTCAGCCGATGAAATTATGTAATAAGTAGAAATCGCATATTTTGAATATGGAAGTGATACTTCTTTAATTTCAGCTCCTAATTCCTTCAATTTTTCCACCGAATCCATTATCACTTTTTTAATATTTTCATCTAATCCTTCTGCAAAATATTCTTTTGGAATCCCAATTTTCAAGCCTTTCAAATCATTATTCAAACTTTCCAAATAGTTAGGAACTTCCACATTTACACTTGTCGCATCCTTTTCATCATATCCCGCAATTATTTGTAAAAGTCTTGCCAAATCCTCAGTTGATTTTGCCAAAGCTCCAATTTGATCAAGAGAAGATCCAAACGCCATAAGCCCGTATCTTGAAACTCTTCCATAAGTCGGCTTAATTCCAACAGTTCCAGTCAAACAAGCAGGTTGTCTAATACTTCCACCTGTATCCGAACCAAGTGCAATCGGTGCTTGTCCCGCTGCAACTATCGCTGCCGATCCTCCACTGCTTCCACCAGGCACTCTTGTTAAATCCCAAGGATTAGAAACTGATTTTATCGAAGAATTCTCATTTGAAGACCCCATTGCAAACTCATCCATATTAGCCTTCCCAATTATTGGTGTCCCAGCTTTTTTCAATTTTTCCACAACTGTCGCATCATAAACTCCCACATAATTTTTAAGAATTTTCGATGCAGCCGTAGTCAAATCTCCTTTTGATACAATATTGTCCTTCAAAGCCACAGGCACTCCAAACAACAACTCATTATCATAATTTTTTCTAGCTTCTTCATTATTTTCAGAATCATATTTTTTTGCCTCATCTAAAGCCTTTTCAGGAAACACATTAGAAAATGCTCCTATTTTTTCTTCAGTTTTCTCAATTCTATCCAAAAAAGATTTTGTTACTTCTTCAGAAGTAATCTCTTTATTTTTTATCATTTTAGCTATTTCACTAGCCGTTTTTTTGTATAAACTCATTTTTCCACCTTTCTAAATTTTTTCTAAAATGTATCTAAAAATCTCAATTTTTCAAAAAATTTTTTCTCTTCCAATTTTCAAACTTCTATTTTTCAAAAATTCTACCAATCAGACATTTTTCAATACATCCTAATTATCCGCATTTTCTCCCACAACTTTTGGAACAATTATAAATTCCTCATCGCTATTTGGTGCATTTTCCAAGATTTCTTTCTTAATTCCACTATCCTTAACAACATCTTTTCTCAATACATCCTTTAAATCAAGCACATTAAAAAGTGGCTCAACCTCACTCGTATCCACACTATTCAACTCTTCCATATGGTCAAAAATTTTATTCAAATCCACTCTAAATTTTTCAATTTCATTTTCCGAAAATTCCAGCTTTGAAAGCGCTGCTATTTTCAGTACATCTTCTTTGCTTAACATTTTTCCTCCTTTATTTTTTACATTTCAATAATTAATAAAAATATCTCTTAAAAATTAATTCCCTGTAAATTTTTCTTGGTTATTTCATAAAGTTCTACTAATCTGTTGTAACTTAAAAATTTTACTCTATTATTCACTTTTAAATCTTTAAAAGCTGAGTATCCTATTTTTTTCTCAAATTCCTTTTTTCTGATTTCATCGGCAACAATAAACATTTCTGTATAAAAATCTTGTAAATCATTGTACTTTAATAGTGAATTTTGTATATCTGTTGAATGTTCTACTTCAAAAAATGAATGTGGTAATTTTACTTCTTTATCATCAGAAAACCTATTATTAAACCAGATTACATCAATGGTTGAAGTTCTATTTACTATTTTAGGATAACTAAATTTTGGAACTTTTTCAAGCGATCTCAAATCACCTAATTTTTTATTAATAAAATTTTTATTCTTATCTTGATTTGGAATAAAAGTATCCATTTTTTTTAAATTTCCAATTTCTAATAGTAATCCTTGATAGTACGAATGATTAAACTTTATCATTTCTTCAGAATTTTTATTTTTTTCATCTTCTTGGATTATTCCTCTTAACTCATTTTCTTTTCTAAATTGCTCTAATCCATATAATCCTGGCTTTATTTTATAAATTTCTTTTCTCTGCTGAACAATCCTTCGTATACTAGCAAATGGTGTTTTTGTTTTCCATTCACACTCTTCTATCTTGAAAACTTCATGATTTAATTCTCCTAAAGTAGCAACTCCCCCCAATTTTTCAAGTGTTAAAATAACAGCCTCATATTGTTTCATTTTTTATCTCCTAAAATTCAATCCATTCTGAACATTCTTCCCCATCTGTTGTTTCTAAAAACATAAGTCTACTTGTAACATTTCCTGGCTCAAGTACAAATTTCCCCTCATAATAATTTTTTTCTGCAATTTCAAAAGCTTTTCCCATATCTTCTGCTTCAATTTCAAATTCTCCTGAAACATGCTCTTCTATTACTATTTTAAATTTTTTCATTTGAAAATCAACTCTCTTTCCAAATCAGATTCTTCTTAATTTATTCTGAAATTCCTTTAATATCCTCAATAATTGTGCTAAATAAAGTAGATTTTCCTACTCAATTTACTCCTACAAACAATTTTTTATTCGTAGCTCTATTAAATTCCAATTTCTTATTCCATATCCCCTAATCTTCCTAATTTATCTGAAATATCCACTCTTGGGTTTGTAATTTTAGAAGATAACAGTTCTATTAAATTTTCTATATTAATTTCTTTTATCTTAACTCTTTCTTTTTCTTTTATAGATCTTGTTTTTGAATTTCCCCCTTTAGTTATTATCCAAACTTGTTTTTTAGGCTCTTTTAACGCTATTTCCATTTTCTCAACTCTTATTGTATTTTGATTTATTTGACTAACATAGTTGTCTATTTGCATTTCTTTATAATCTTCTCTTAAAGTACAATCATACAAAATATCAAGTTCATATGTTTTAATTATTCCATCAGCTCTTCCAGCTTGTTTTTTTCTAGAATATTGATACAATTCCACACCTAATAAATTTAATACAAGTGCACAATAATCTTCAAATGTTTCACCTTTTTTTATTTCATCTAAATTTGTTTTTAAAACATTGATTATTTCATTAGATGTTTTTTCTATCAAATTATTCCCTGTAATTTTTATTGTCGGAATATCATTACTTTTTGAAATTTCTGCTACCGAAAGAACATATCCATTTTTACTTCTCATAACTTTTAATTTAAAGAAAATTTCCTGATCATTGGTTAATCCATCAAAACTCAATCCATCTAAATAATTAATTGGAAAACTAGAATACAATATAAAGGTTCTCTCAAAATTTTCAGGAAATATGTGTTTATACTCTCTTCCTTTTTTATCAAGTTTTTTCAAACTTCTTATTTTACCTTTATGAGTTTCATTTTCGCTAGGAACTAAATTGACATCATTTGCATATCTTTTTGTATCATCCACTTCATTCGGAGCAAAATAAACATAATCTCCAGCTTTCAAATCTTCAAGTTTAAATCCTTCTGCTAAACTAGCATTTCCAAAAATAAATTTTTTTTCATCTTTTCCATCATTGACAAGCCCATATCCTTTTTCAACAATTATTTTTTTATTATTCCGATTGAATATTCTTTTTTTCCCATTTTATAATCCTCCACATTATAATTTAAATTATGTATTTTTATTATCCTCAACCAAACCAAATTGCCTTTCCGTTTCTTTCTTTACAAACAAAAACTCTTTCAACGATTTTTCCTCAAAATCCTCATAATTATTTTTCAACTCACAAACCGCATTTCTAAGAATTTCCCCTTTTCTCACTCTTTTCGACATTCCAAGAAAAACTCTCTCCAAAAAATCTAAATTTTTATACCTAGCTAAAACTCTTTCTCTCTTCAGCCAGTCAAAAAAATTTTTAAAATCATTTGGAAAAAATTTATCATATTTTTCAATATTTTTGATTATTTTTCTTTCAACTTTTTTCACATTCCCAAAATCAGGATTTCCACTAAAAATATTCCCAAAATTTTTGCACAAAAAATGATCAACATACATATCCGATACAATCCCTTTAAAAATTCCAAATTTTTCTTGCAAAAATTCATTTAAAAAATTTTCTTTTCTATCAGAAATTTTATCAATTAATCTATGTAAAATTATTCCGCTTTTTAAATTTTCCTGCAAATCAATTTTTTCGATTCTTCCTTTATAAAAATCTCCAGTAAAATTTCCATAAAGTGTATTTTTATTTGTTTTTTCATCAATTTCAAGCGATATGACAGAATGTGCTAAATAGTTCATTTTGACTCCTACTTTTTATTTTTTTAGTGTAAAACTTAATTTTAAAAAGTTTTTAGAATTTCAGAAAAACTCTCAAATTCTCTAAAATTAATTCCATTTTCACTGCAAAACTTCACGGCTCTCGTTCCTTTTCTCACCAAGACAAAGTCAGCCACTTCCATCGCTCTATAGTCTGAAGGACCATCTCCTACATAAATTACTTCGTAACCTTGCTTTTTAAATTTTTCTACCGCTTCTTTCTTATCCACCCCATAAATTTTTTCTTTGTCTAAAAACAGATTTTCTACAGTAATTTTATTCCCATCAAATTTTAAATCGTTTGAAATTATTTTTTCATCAGGTAAATCTATTCCGTAGCCCAAAAGAGAGCCTTGCACATTAAGTCTTGAGCCAGCGCTCACAATTCTAAATTCTAGCCCACTTTGTACAAAATCTTTAAAACTTTCACCTATTGTAACTTTTTCTTGTAATGTTTTAATATACTCGTCTTTTGTAATATTTAGCGAACTCAGTCCTTCTTTTATAAACTGTCTTATTGTTACTTTTCCTGCTTTGTATCTCTTTCGTAAATCCTTTTTAAATTCTGGATTGTGAGTTTCCAACAAAACGTCAGTGGAATCTTCATTACTTATTGTCCTGTCAAAATCTATTAAAAAAATTCTTTTTTTATTCATCAATTTCTCCTACAGCCCTTTTAAATATTTTATTTCATCTTCAGTTAAAGCTCGGTATTCTCCAACTCCCAAGTGTCCCAGCGTAAGTTCTCCCACTTTTACTCTTTTAAGCGCCTCAACTGTATATCCCAAAGTCTCAAACATCTTTCTTATTTGTCTATTTTTTCCTTCAAAAATTGCGATTCTAATTTCTCTTCTATCAAGTTTTTTCACTTTGGCAGGAGCTGTCCTTCTTCCATCAATTACCACTCCGTGTTTCAACGCTTCAATATCTTTTTCTTCAATATCTCTACTTATTTTTGTAATATAGCTCTTATACAACTTTTTTCTTGGATGCATGACATGATTATAAATATCGCCATCATTGCTTATTATGATAAGTCCTTCTGTCATAAAATCCAGCCTTCCATATGTAAAAAGCCTCGCACGTGATTTTATCAAATCTATCGCCAATTTTCTGCCAAATTTATCTTCATTGGAGCAAAGCACTCTTTTTGGCTTATTTAAAATATAATATTCGTATTTTGTATTTAATCGCACTCTTTCGCCATCAATTCTTACAACATCTTCAGGTTTTACATCCATTCCGATAATCGCTTCTTGCTTATTTACCGAAACTCTTCCTTCGTTTATCAATTCATCAGCTTTTCTACGAGAGCAAAATCCCGTTTCAGCTATAAATTTATTCAATCTCATTATTTTCTTTACCTCGTTTATTTGTTTTATTTTATTTTATTTTATTTTATTTTATCTTAATTTATTTTACTTTCTATAACTAAAATTTTAAATTTTAATAATTTAATCATATCTTTTTATTTTTATATTTTTATTTTTCATTCAATTTTTCAGATTTTCTTTAATTTTTTTATTTTTTTGTTTTATAACTTTCACTTTCAATAATTTTGTCTTCATCGCCATAAAGCAACTTTATTTTTTCAAATTGCGCATATCCTGGAAGTTGAGCTTTTTTTTGAATGTTCAAATAACTAAAAAATTCTTCGCTCACTTCATACAAATTAGGTGTTCCAACAGCTTTCTTTTTTCCTGAAATATAAATTAATTTTTTTTCTTGCAGCGTTGCCAAACTTTTTTCAGCACCGACTCCTCTTATCTGCTCTATTTCCAATTTTGTAACAGGACCTTTATATGCGATGATTGCTAATGTTTCCATCGCTGATTTGGATAATTTTTTTAATTTTAATTCAGGATTAAAAAATTTTTTTATATCAAGTCCAAATAATGGATTTGATACAAAATATACAACATCGTCCTCAATTCTTAAATTTATTCCGCTATCTTTTCTTTTTTCTTTTAAATTTAACAATATTTTTTCAAGCTCTTTTTTTTCTATATCATAAAATGAAGCAAGTTCATCAATTTTTAACATTTCTTTTGATAAAAATATAATTGCTTCTAACTTTTCTTCTATTCTAAAATATTTATTTTGAGTGTTTTCATCTTTCACATTTTCACATCCAAATTTTATTTTTCAAATACTAAAATTATTAGGGATTGCCTTAAATAAGACAAATCCCTTTTTTATTTTTAATATTCAATTGTTGGAGAAATAATTACATTTTTGTAATCATCGAAATCATCTAACACTTTTGCAATACCATTTATAACAGCGTGAATTGCATCATCGCCAACAGTCACTTTTAATTTTAATTCTTCTTCTATTCTTTCTTTTAAAAGTCTGATTGTAGCTCCTCCACCTGATAAATAAATTCCTGTTTCATAAATATCAGCTGCCACTTCTGGTTCAATTTCCTCAATTGTTATTCTGACTTCGTCAATTATCATGTCAATATGTCTTTCAATCGCTCCTTCAATTTCAGAAGCTTTAATTTTCATACTTTTTGGAAGTCCAACACCCAATTCTCGACCTCTTATTTCATATTCTTTATTCGGATCATCTTGACTTATTGTATTTATTTTTAGCTCTTCAGCCGTTTTTTCGCCAATTAATAAATTACGCTCATCTTTTATATACTCCACAATATCATCATTTAAGTGATCTCCAGCAACTTTTACCGATCTTGAAAGTGCAGGTCCTCCTGATACGATAAACGCAATTTCAGTAGTTCCTCCTCCTATATCGACAATAAGATGTCCTTTTGGCTCAAATAAATCAATTCCAACTCCAATTGCAGCTGCAACAGGTTCTTCAATTAAGTAAACATCTTTTGCACCCGCATCTTTTACAACTTCCACAACCGCTCTTCTCTCAACTTGCGTTACTCCGCTTGGCACACAAATAATAACTCTTGCACTATTAAATTTATCCTTTTTTAATTTACCTAAAAATTCCTCTATCATTTTTTCTGTTATTTCATAATTAGAAATTACTCCATTTTTAAGAGGTCTTATTATTTCTGTATGTTTCGCAGTTCTTCCTATTATTTCTTTAGCTTTTGATCCAATGAACTCCACATCTTCTGTCTTTACATTTATGGCTACATAAGTTGGCTCATCTACTTGAATTCCCTCTCCTTTTACATAGACAACCGTATTCGCTGTTCCCAGATCAATCGCTACATCACGCATTGATCTAGTTGAAATATTTGTTTTAAAAAAATCTAAAAATTTCATCTAATTTCTCCTTTTCTCACATATTTTTTATTTATTTCAAATCAAACAATAGAAGATTTTTTTATCTCTTATTTTCAATTTTGTATACATAGTGTATTTTACCATTTTTTTCAAATAATCTCAATCAGCATTACAAAAAATTTTTTTACTTATTCAAATCTTCATTTAATATCTGACCATCATCACTAATTACTCCATTATCTTTTAACTGATTATAAATTCTTGAAGCTCTGTTAAATCCTGTTTTCAATTTTCTCTGAAGCAGTGAAATTGATACTCTTTGCTCCTCCCTTATCACTTTTACCGCATTATCAAAAAATGGATCTAAGTCATTTTCTTCTTCGTAAGTTTCTTCCAAAACTTCATTTCGATATTGAACTTTTTTACTTTTTTTCAATGTATCTGTCAAATTTTTAACTTCTTCATCTGAAATATAAGCTCCTTGTATTCTCTCTAACTTAGAAGAACCATTTGCAAGTAAAAGCATATCTCCTTGTCCTAGTAATTTTTCAGCTCCCGATGTATCAAGAATCGTTCTTGAATCAATTTGAGAACGAAGTGCAAAGGAAATTCTGCTTGGAAGATTTGCCTTTATCATTCCTGTGATCACATCTGTTGACGGTCTTTGAGTTGCAACTACCAAATGTATTCCAACAGCTCTTGCTTTTTGTGCAATTCTTGCTATAGATTCTTCCACGCTATTCGATGCAACCATCATCAAATCTGCAAGTTCGTCAATAATTATGACAATATATGGCATTTTTTCAACAAAATTTAAGGAATTGTAACTTACAATATTTCTAACTCCATTTTCCATTAATTTTTTGTATCTGTTCTCCATTTCATTGACTGCCCATTTTAATGCAATTGCTGCTTTTTGCGGATCTATTATAACGGGAACAAGCAAGTGCGGAATGTCGTTATATGGCATAAGCTCCACCATTTTGGGATCAATCATTATAAATTTAACTTCTTTATCCGATTTTTTTGAAATCAAAGTTGAAATTATTGTATTTACTGCAACTGATTTTCCTGAACCAGTCTGTCCCGCAATAAGTAAATGTGGCATTTTTACAATATCTATAAATTTATCCCGTCCTACAATATTTTTTCCCAAAATTACTTTTAATTCACCTTTGTCAAGTTCATTATTTTTTATAATGTTGGCAAAATGAACATTTTCCTTTATCTTATTTGGAGTTTCAATCCCAATTGTATTTTTTCCTGGAATTGGCGCTTCTATTCTAATACTTTCTGCAGCCAGATTCATAGCAATATCGTCCGCTAAATTAGTTACTTTGCTCACTTTAATCCCTTTTGGAATAACGATTTCATATCTTGTTATCGTAGGCCCATATTCATAATTCACAACTTTTGCATCAATTCCAAATTCTTTTAAGACACTTTCCAGATGACTTACATTATCTCGTATACTTTTCTCAATTTTTCTTTTTGTTTCAAAATCCATCGGTTTTGATTTAAAAATTTTTTCAATTGATTTTTTTATAATTTCATTATACCCTTGATTTTTTTCCAATAAATTATTTGCCTCTTTTAATTTTTCTTCTAATTTTTTTTCTTTTTCAATCACTTCTTTGTTTTCAAAAGCTGAAAGTTTAGGAAATTGCTGAAAACTCAAGTCCTCTTCCAAATCTTTTTTTATCTTATCATTTTTAAATGGCGATAAAATTTCCAATTTCATACCTTTTTTTTGTTTTGAGTTTTCTTTTTGAATATCGTTGTCATTTTCTTCTTTTTTGTCATCTTTATTTTCAAATGTGTTTATTTCGCTTTTAAGATTGTTCTCAACAATTGATTTTTTTGAATTTTTATCTTCTTTAATTCCTTTATCTTGACTTTCTTTTTTTTCTAAAATTTCCATCCATTCTTTTTCTTTTTCTTTTAATTCCTCGTCAGAATAAACTTGTGTCTTTTGCAAAAAATTTTCCTTCGGCTTTTTTGAAATCTCAAAGCTTAATTTTTCATTTCTCGAATTTATAATTTTCTCTTTTAACATCTGTTTCTGATATTCTTTATAATTAGTCTTTTTTAATTTTTCAGCATATTTTTTTGCTGCCAATTTTCTTTTTTTCTCTTTATACTCATCACTTTTTGAATATCTAATCCACTCTTTTATATACTCATATCCAAATTCTATAAAATCCTTAACAACAAAAAAAATAGATACAATCATAAAAACAATAAGTAAAATTCCCATTTCAGAGGAACTGATTACTTTATAAAATGGCATACTTACAACTCCGCCTAAAACTCCTCCGCTCTGTTTATTAAATCCGTAACTAAGCAGCTCTCTTCCTGCTTCAATAAACGTTTTACTAAGCGGGTTTCCATGCAAAACAGAATTTCTAATTAAAATTAGTGACAAACTCAAAAACCATCCGATAAAAGCAATTATTTTCCCACGAGTGACATTCACTTTTTCCAAAAAAAATACAAAAGCTCCATAAGCAATTGCAGAAAGTCCTAAAAACCAAGTCATTTTACCAAAAAACATCAAAATTAGTGAAAACAAATTGTCATTAGAACTTTTATCTGGTGAATTAATAACCAAAAGCAATATCAGTATTATCCCAGCTACAATCCAGATAAAACCTTCTATTTTTCTCTTTTTATTCATTTTTTTCTCCTTTCTTTCGATTTTTTATACCAACAAATATAATATTTTTATACACTTAATAATTTCATATTTTAGTAATTTATTATACAATATTTTTTTCATTTTGTCATTTTTTAAAATTTTACAAAATAAAAAATGCATTATTTATGTTAAATATTTTAACATTTTTATGCATTTATTATTTTAAATTTTCTTTTTTTATGAAATTAGTAGTGGTAATAATAAAGCTATTAATGCTAAAATTGCCGGAACTCCCTGTAATATAAATATTCTTTTAGATACTGTCACTGAGCCGTAAAATGCTGCGCAGATGATACAAACAATAAAAAATACTGCGATTTGAACTTGATATTCCGTTGCTTCAATCAAGCTCCAAATTAGTCCAGAAGCTAGAAATCCATTATATAATCCTTGGTTTCCAAGCATTTTTTTAACTCTTTCATCTCTCAAAAATTCCAAATCCAAATTAAACATCTTTTGAGTTGTCTTACTTTCGGTTCCATACATTTCGAGATATAAGATATAAAAATGCTCCAGTGCCACTAAAAGTATTAAAAATTTTGCTAATATACTCAAAATTATAATTTTTCCTTTCTAAAAAATAATATATTTTTTTACTGTTTATAAACTTTAGCTAAATTAATCTTTTAAACTTAAAATAACAGGTTTTCCGTCAATAATAGCGAGACTATGTTCATATTGAGCGGATCTTTTTTTATCTCTTGTAACAGCAGTCCACATATCAGGCAAGATTTTTACTTTATGAGTTCCCACATTTACCATAGGTTCTACTGTGATTACCATACCATTTTCAATTTTTGCACCAGTTCCAGCTCGACCATAATTTGGAATCATCGGATCTTCATGCATCTCTTTTCCAACTCCATGTCCAGCAAAATCTCTGACCAAAGAAAATCCATATTTTTCGACATATTCTTGAATTGCAGCTCCTATATCTCCAATTCTATTTCCAGCTCTTGCAGCTTCAATCCCAATTTCACGAGCCTTTTCAGTAACTTCCATCAACTTTTTAGAAGTTGCGTCAACTTCTCCAACAGCGTAAGTAGTCGCCGCATCTCCAAAATATCCGTCCAAAACTGTAACTGTATCAACTGTCAAAATATCCCCTTCTTTTAAGATCTTATCTTTACTTGGGATTCCATGAACAACAACTTCGTTTACAGAAATGCAAGTTGCAGCTGGATATGGCGGATATGGTCTTCCTATGTCATATCCTTTTGTTCCAGGAATCGCACCCTGACTTCTTATATAATCTTCTGCAATCTTATCCAATTCATAAGTGCTGACCCCAGCTTTTACATATTTTGGCAAAACATCTTCCAAAAGTCTTGCAATTATTTCATTAGCTTTTTTTATTTTTTTGATTTCTTCTAATGTTTTGTAAACAATCATTTCAATTCTTCTTTCTTTTTTTCTTTTTTTCTCTCTTTAACTCTTTTATTTTTTATTTATTATTTTAATTTTATGTTTTTTAGTTCTTTAATTTATTTTTCTAAAATTTCAACAATAGCTTGCGTAATTTCTTCCATTTTTTCTTTATGTCCACCAACGCTGTAAACTTTGTCTTGAGCTTTATAAAAATCCAAAACTGGCGCTGTCTGTTCTTTGTAAACTTTTAGTCTGTTTCTAACTGTTTCTTCATTATCATCTGGTCTTTGGTATAAATCTTCAGGGTTTTCATCAACTGGCGGATTGTATTTTATATGATAAATTTTTCCTGTTTTTTTCGACACTCTTCTTCCAGTTATTCTTTCGATAATTTCTTCGTCACTCACTCGAAGTTCTATAACTTTATCAATTTTTTTCCCAAGTCTATCCAAAATTTTGTCTAATTCCTGTGCCTGTGCCACAGTTCTAGGAAATCCGTCTAAAATAAATCCTTCTTCGCAGTCTTTTTCAGCAAGTCTTTTTTCCACAAGTCCGTCTACAATTTCATCTGAAACTAATTTTCCTTGATCCATAAGCTCTTTAGCTTGTAGTCCAAGCGGAGTTTTGTTAGCGATTGCCGCTCTCAAAATATCTCCTGTCGAAATTTGTGGAATCCCATATTTTTTAACCAGTTGTTTTGCTTGAGTCCCTTTTCCAGCACCTGGTGCTCCAAATAATACTATATTCATAATTTTTTCCTTTCCTTTCTTTCTTTTCTTTACTTTTTTCCTTCTTTCTTTTTATTTAACTTAACTAAATTTTATAATAATATAATAACATTTTACCAAATTTTTTTCAATGGCGACACGACAAAAAATTTTCAATTGTTTTTTTTTCATATAAATGTTATTATTAAAACACAAATATATAAAAATAATTAAAATCATGGAGGTTTTTTATGCTATATCCGTTAAAATTTAAAAAAGTTTTTATTGAAAAAATTTGGGGAGGAAAAAATTTAGAAAAAAAACTTAATATTCATCTTCCAAAAGATAAAAATATCGGGGAATCTTGGGAAATTTCCGCTCATCCGAATGGAATGGGAATTGCTCTAAATGGAAAACTGAAAGGTAAAACTTTGAAAGAAATTTATTCTGAATACAAAGATAAATTAGTTGGAAAAAAAGTTTTTGAAAAATATCCAGATAAATTTCCACTTCTTATAAAATTTTTGGATGTAAACGACAGACTTTCCATCCAAGTTCATCCAAGCGATGAAGTTGCAATGAAAAAACATAATGAATTTGGAAAAAGCGAGTCTTGGTACATTGTTTACGCAAGTGACGATGCCACTTTGATTTTGGGGACAAAACCTGGTGTCACAAAGGAAAAATTTTTGGAAAAAGTTAAGAATAATGATTTTAGCGACTTATTTGAAGAAAGATCTGTAAAAACTGGAGATTTTATTGACATAACTCCTGGAACTGTTCATGCAAGTTTAAAAGGAAGTGTGATTTTTGCAGAAATTCAGCAAAGTTCTGATGTCACTTACAGAATTTATGACTTTGACAGAATTGACAAAGATGGGAAAAAAAGAGAGCTGCATTTGGATAATGCCGCTGATGTTATTGATTTTGAAAAAAAAGTGGAAATTAAAAATACAAATTTTCAAAATGGAGAAAATAAAAAAAATATAATAAAAAATGAATTTTATTCAATTGATAAAATAAAAATTTTAAATTCTTATGAAGACTTTTGTTCTGAAAGCATGATAATTTATACTGTTTTAGATGGAAATGGAAAAGTTTTCTGGAATGAAAATGAATTTTTGGAACTAAAAAAAGGAGAAAATATTTTAATTCCAGTCGATTTAAAAGTACAACTTGAAGGAAACTTTGAGATTTTGAGAACGACAATTGAAGAATAAAAAACTGAGAAATTAAATAAATAAATAGAATAATAATTTAAATTATTTAACAGAAAGGCAGGAAATTTTATGAAATACAACTTTGATGAAATTATCGACAGAAAAAATAATCACTCTGTAAAATATTGTGAAATTGATAAAAAATTTGGAGTTGATAAAGACAGCGACATTATTCCGCTTTGGATTGCCGATATGGACTTTAAAACGGCACAACCTATAATTGATGCCATTCAAAAAAAAGCTGAGCACGGTATTTTCGGCTATGTCTACCGTCCCGATGAATATTTTGAATCGTTTATCAACTGGCAAAAGAGAAGATACAACTGGGAGCCAAAAAAAGAACTTGTAAGTTTTAGTATCGGTGTTGTTCCAACGCTTGGCTCTCTTGTCCAAATTTTTTCAAAACCAAATGACAAAATTTTGATTCAAACACCAGTTTATTCAGAATTTTACGATATTAACGAAGATAATAAAAGAATTGTAATAGAAAATCGTTTTATCGAAAAAGATGGAAAATATTCACTAGATTTAGTTGATTTGGAAAATAAATTAAAAGAAAAGCCAAAATTTCTTATCTTTTGTAATCCACACAATCCGCTTGGAAAAGTTTGGACTTACGACGAATTAAAAGCGATTGGAAATTTGTGTATAAAATACGGTGTCACTGTCATTTCTGATGAAATTCACTCAGATTTGACTTTGTGGGACAATCAACACATTCCCATGGCGAGTGTCTCTGAAGAAATACGAAAAAACACAATCACTTGCACTTCGACTGGAAAAGCATTTAATGTAGCGGGACTACAATGTGCGACAATTGTTTTCAACAACTTGGAAACAAAAGAAAAATTTTACCGATTTTGGAAAGACTTGGAAGTTCACAGAAACAACCCTTTTAACTTAGTTGCCACAATGGCTGCCTATTCCGATGAAGGTGAAGAATATTTGAAACAATTAATTGAATATTTACAAAACAATATTTTATTTTTAAATGATTTCTTCAAGAAATATATTCCAGAAATTAAGCCAAATGTGCCACAAGCGACTTACTTAGTTTGGCTTGACTGCCGAAAATTATGTGAAAAATTTGGATTTAATCAGAAACAATTGGAAAAATTTATGATAAAAGAAGCAAAAATTGGACTAAATTCTGGACAAAGTTTTCAAAAGGGACTTGAAGGCTTTATGAGACTAAATACTGCTTGTCCTAGAAGTATATTAGAAAAAGCTTTAAATCAATTGAAAAATGCAATTGAAAATTTTAAACATAAATATAATTAATACTTAACATTAAAATTACATATAAAATTGAATAAAATAGCAACAGTATTGATGTTTAGTGTTGTCTATACACAAAGCACTTTCTCTTCTCATAAAATTAAAAGATTATAATAATCTTTTTCTATTTAACTATTTATATAATGTATAGATATTGAAATAATAAAAAAATTAGAGGAGGTGCATTTTGATATGGAAAAAGAAATATATTTAGCTGGAGGGTGTTTTTGGGGAGTACAGGAATTCTTTAAAAAAGCTCCCGGTGTTTTAAAGACAACCGTTGGCTATGCAAATGGTCAAACTTTAGAAACTAGCTATGACATTTTAAAGATGACTGACCATGTGGAAACAGTTTATATAAAATATAATTCAGAAAAAGTTTCTTTAGACGAATTGCTCACTTATTATTTTTCAATAATTGACCCAACTAGTTTAAATAGACAAGGATACGACGAAGGTCGCCAGTACAGAACTGGAATTTACTACAAAGACCCTCATGACTTAAAAATTATCACAAAGAAAATGGAAGAAGAGCAAGAAAAATATTCTACAGATATAAAAGTTGAAGTCAAGAAACTAAATCACTTCATCCCAGCTGAAGATTATCATCAAAATTATTTGGAAAAACATCCAGACAAGGAATGTCACATTGATATGGAAAATGCCACAAAAATTTTTAAGAAAGAAAAAAAAGAAGAATATTAAAAGAAGCTTAAGTTTTTTAAGTTTCTTTTTTTATATTTTTTTAATCTTGACAATAAAATTTTTTGAGATACAATTATATTAGAGAAAAAAATAATAACAAATATTTTTTATAATAAAAGGAAGTGACTTGTTATGGCAAACCGTATCATTTTAAATGAAGTATCATATCACGGATTTGGTGCAATTGAATCTATTTCAAGTGAAGTAGAAAAAAATAAATTCAAAAAGGCTTTTATTTGTACAGATTCTGGATTAATCAAAGCTGGAGCTGCTAAAAAAATTACTGATGTACTTGATAAAGCTAATTTGGAATATTTAATATTTTCTGATGTTCAGCAAAATCCCACAATTGAAAATGTAAAAGCTGGAGTTGAAAAATTTAAAGAAAGTGGTGCAGATTATATTATTGCAATTGGTGGAGGTTCTGCTATGGACTGTGCCAAAGCTGTAGCAATTATTATAAATAATCCTGAATTTTCTGATGTTCGAAGTCTTGAAGGAGTTGCAGATACAAAAAATAAATGTGTTCCAATAATTGCAGTTGCAACTACAGCTGGAACAGCTGCTGAAGTTACAATAAATTATGTAATAACAGACACCAAAAAAAATAGAAAATTTGTCTGTGTTGATCCGCACGATATGCCAATAGTTGCAATAGTTGACCCAGGAATGATGATGACAATGCCAAAAGAATTGACAGCGGCAACTGGAATGGACGCACTAACTCACGCAATCGAAGGATTTACAACAAAAGCGGCTTGGGAAATGACCGATATGTTCCATTTAAAAGCAATTGAATTAATAGCAAAATATTTAAGAAAAGCTGTGGAAAATGACAAAGAAGCCAAAGAAAAGATGGCTCTTGCCTCATATTTAGCAGGAATGGGATTCTCAAATGTAGGACTTGGAATCGTACACTCAATGGCTCATCCGCTAGGAGCATTCTACGGAACTCCGCACGGTGTTGCAAACGCAATAATTTTACCAACCGTAATGGAATACAATGCTGAATATACAGGAGAAAAATTTAGAGAAATAGCAAAGGCTTTTGGAATAAAGCACACTCGAAAAATGACTCCTGAAGAATACAGAAAAGCAACAGTAGACGCTGTAAGACAATTGGCACATGATGTAAATATTCCTGAAAATTTAAAGGGAATAATGGATATAAAAGATTTGGATTTTATCGCTGAATCAGCTTTGAATGATGTCTGCACTGGCGGAAATCCACGAGATACAAACTTGGAAGAAATAAAAGAACTTTATAAAAAATTATTGTAATTTACAAAAAAATCTCCTAAGAGTTTTTCTCAAAGGAGATTTTTTATTTTTATATTTAATTTTTATCTTTTCCAATAACTTTCCACAATGTTGGAAGTAAAAGTGTAATTGTTGTTGATTTTATCGCATCTCCAGGAAGGAAAGGCAATACTCCAACCATAAACGCATTTTTACCAGGTACAAATAATGACAATACTATTGATCCAAGTGTTAAAATAATAGCACTTGAAAGTAGCAATGAGAAAAATGTTTTCACATAAGATTTTGTAACACCTTTGTCAGATAAGTATCCTAAAATTATTGTAGCTACAATATATCCTAAAATATATCCTCCTGTTGGTGAAAATAACGATCCTGATTTAAATCCAGCAAAAATAGGAGCTCCAAAGCTACCTGCTGCAACATATGAAAGTATAGTTGCTGTTCCCAATTTTCTACCGTATAATAACGCCATCAATGTAACTCCGAATGTTCCAAGCGAGATTGGCACTGGAGTGAAAGGAAGCGGAATTATAACTTGCGACATTAATGATAAAAATGCAACTCCACCTAACACTAAAAGAATATTTTTTAAAGTTTCTTTTTCTTTTGTTTCAAAATTTACAATGTTACTAATTAAAGTATTTTGTTTCATAAAAATCCTCCGTTAATTTTATTTTATAGTATTGTAACATCTGTTATCTAAAAAGTCAATAAATCTATTTTTTTAGAAGTTTACTCTCACTCCTGTTGTAAATACATTGTTATGTCCTTTTCCTTTTTTACCGCTGTCAACTGAACCGTCGTAATTTGCATACCAGCCAAAATTTTTATTCACTTCTGTCAATGCTCCGACTCCTACCCAAGTTCTATTTTTAGGTAAACCAATTCCTTTTACTTTAAATTTGGCATTAGACAGTCCTGTATAACTTGCATCAAAACTTAAGTCTTCGTTATTAAAGGCAGTTTGGTGAGTTACATAACCTTGGAATGTCGATTTGCTTCCACCTTTCCAGTCAACTGATTTTCCAACTCTTAGTCCAACTAATCCCGAAGTTTGAGCATATGTTTTTTTATCAGCTTTTAGACCAAATTGGCTGTTATCTTCTGAAAAAGAACCTCGTCTTACTGTATCATGAGAAACTCCAACAAATGGTGTCACAACAAAGTCACCTTTTTTATTTTTAAAGTCATATCCTGTTTCTAAGTATCCTGAAATTACTTTGTCATTATGATTAATTTTAGCTCTTGAAGCATCAGTCGGACTCAAAATAATATCTCTTTCGACATCACTATCCACAAATCCGATTCCTGCACGACCCTGTAAATATAAAGGATTTTCTTTATTTCCTAATCTTCCATACAATGAAACACCAAAGTTATTTGCATCAGATTTTCCACCGTATCTGTTAAATTTGACATTTGCTTTGGAATAAGATAATGCAGTTCCTAAAATCAAATTGTCGCCAAATTGTTTGTCAACTCCAACTTGACCACCGTAAACTTTAGTTTTTCCTTCAGCGTAACCATCCTGTTTCAATTTTCCGTTTGCTCCAAGTCCTGTTATCCAAAGTCCGAATTTATCTCCGACATTGTCAAGTGTTCCAAGCATTACAAGACGATTAGACAAGTCTTTATTCACTGTCTGTGATTGCTGGAAAGTTAGCGCTTGTGCTGAAGCGTAAATTTGTCCAGACAAACTGTCTAATATTGCTGCACTTGATGTATTTTTTGTAGAAAGTCCCTGTAATATCGCCGCTTTTTTCTCAAAGTTTTCTACACTTTGCGTGTTTCCATTTTCAACTTCTTCATCTAATTTTTGAAATGCTGTTTCTATATTTTCCGCTGTATTTTGCTGCATTTCATCAGAATTTTCAGAATCTTTTACATATGTTTCCACATTTTTACGGCTAAGGTTTGCTACAACTTTATTTCCGTTTCTTTGAACATCCACATTTACCAAATCTCTTTCATTTTCACCCTTTACAGTTCCTTCAACTGTTCCGTCTGAAGTTATTACATCATTTGTAATACCTTTAGCTGTAACATATTTATCCTGTCCATTTTGGTCTTTTGCTGCAACTTCTATCGCCACATCATTTAATTTGACATCTCCAACTACATGCAATGTGGAATTTGTATCTGTTTTAATTCTTGAATTTTCAAGTGAAATATATTTTCCAGCAAATGTTGTTCGGCCAGTATTTTCTATTGTTCCAGCATTTGTCACATCATTTTGTATAACTGCGTTTCTAGTGGCAAGTGTCGCTTGCGGTCTTACGTTAAGTGAAGAAGTGTAAACTCCATTTATTTGAACTTTTCCTGCATTTACTGTTGTATTTCCTGTGAATGTGCTATTTCCCGATAAAACCAATATTCCAGCTCCATTTTTAATCAAACCGGCATCTCCCGAAATATCATTTGAAAATGTGTAAGTTCCACTCGGTATATCAACTGTAACATTTTCATCTAACGCAAGTTCCTTACTAAATTTGGCAGGTCCATTTAGAGCTTTGTCAATATTTATAAGTCCCCAACCGTAAGTCGAATCCACTCCTGGATCCCCTATATCTGTCGCTGTCGACAAAATAGTCTGTCTTATAAGGCTCCCGTCCATCCAAGGATATTTTTCTTTAAGTAATGCCGCTGTACCTGAAACAACTGGCGCTGCATAAGAAGACCCTGAACCGACATATCTTTTACCTTTTATTTCAAAAACTTGATCTCCCACAACTGTAACTGTCCAGTTTTTGGCAACTCCTGCTGGTGTCAATGCAGTAAGATTATCCCAAGAAGTATTTCCCAAATCCGAATCTTTTTTAGAAGTTAGAGAAACTACATTTATCCAACCTTTTTGTAATGTATTATCAAAATAAGGCAAACTTGATTCAAGTGAAGGATTTTTATCTGCTGAGTTATTTCCCGCTGCCCAGACAAATAGTGCACCATTATTTACAGCGTTTTTATAAAATGTTAAGATGTCACTTCCTATCTGATTTCCATAATAATTAGACGCAGTTGAAGATGAGCTGAATTTAGTAACATCGCTATCCACTCCAAAAGACTGATTATAAATTTTTACTCCAGCTCCTTCCAATGCTTGATACATGCCAACGCTGACTTCTGGGTATGATTTTCCTTCATTATTTCGTTTCGCGGCATCAATTGCGTAAATTTCAACATTTTTTGCCGTTCCTTCAGTTGCGCCTCCTAAAAATGCAGCAACTACAACACCGTGGTCATCACTTTGACTAGGTTCAGCTGTGAACCCTGAAACCGTCAATTTGTGAAGTCTGCTTCCAAATTTTGCAGTTAAATCAGAAGCTAAAGAAGAATTTTCAAATCCTACATCAATAACCCCAACTTTTACACTATTTCCCTTATAAGTCGTATCTGAGTGGCTGTGCTGATTATCCTTGTCATAACTTACTGAAGAATCATTCCAAGCGATTGTTCCAGACGATACTGAAGGTGCTGTTGTTTGTGCAGGACCACTTGATGGTGGAATTGTAGGTTTTTCTACTGGATTTGAAGGCGCAACAGGTGTTGAAGAACCTATTGTGCTTCCACCTCCTCCACCTCCACCTCCGCAACTCACAATTGAAAAGGCAAGTATCGCTACTGCTACATATTTTGCATAATTAATTTTTTTTCTAAAAGAATTTTTTGAATTTTTATCCATAATTCACTTCGCCTCCATATTTTTTTATTTAACTACCTACCAAAAGTGTATCTTTTACAATTTATTTTACCATATTTTTCGTGAATTTTCCACAGAGTTGAATAAAATTTTTCTTCTTTACTAAATGAAAAAATATATTTTTATTGCTATTTTGTATAGTAAAATGTTATACTTTATTTGTTATATATAATTTTAAAATTATAAAATTTGGAGAGGAAATAATAGATGCAAAATAGTATTTTTTGCCAAAATTTTTTTGTAATTAGCTTCAGTTATAAAAAAATGTCGATTGAAGAAAGAGAAAATTTTGTAAAAAGTAAATATAAAACTAAGATTGAAAACTTTTTTGAAAAAGGGGATATTTTGGGATATGTTATTGTGGAAACTTGCCTTAGAATTGAAATTTATCTGGAAACTAAAAAAGATTTTGAGATAAATAATTTGATTTATCAATTTGATTTTCAAAATATCAACTTTTTAAAAAATGATGTGGCGATATTTCATCTATTTGACGTGATTTGTGGCTTGGATTCGGTTATAAAAGGCGAGGATCAAGTTTTGGCACAAATAAAAAAGGCATATTTTAAATGTTTAGAAAATAAAAAAACTTCTAAACTTTTAAATATAATATTTAACAGTGCAATAGAAACTGGGAAAAAATTTCGCACGGAAAGTAAAATTAATGAAAAAAATATGTCGCTTGATTCAATTTCAGTGAAATTTATAAAAGAAAAAGTAAAAAATATTGAAGACAAAACTATTTTTATAATCGGAGTTGGCGATTTAACTCAGTCAATTCTCACTTTATTTCATAAAATGGGACATAAAAATTTGATTGTGACAAATAGAAGCGAGAGAAAATCAACGGAATTAAAAAAAGTTTATGACAATATAAGAACCGCTAAATTTAGCCAAAAATATGAATTTATAAAAAAAAGTGATGTGATAATTAGTGCAACTTCTGCACCACATTTAATTGTGGAATATAGTGGAATAAAAGATATTTTACGTGATGAAAAAGAGCGCTTCTTCTTGGATTTAGCGGTTCCTAGAGATATTGACAGTAAAATTACAGCTTTTAAAAATATTTTTTTGTATAATTTGGACGATATTTGGGAACTTTATAATCAAAATGTGGAAAAACGGGAACAAATTGTGGAAAACTTTTTTTATATAATCAAAGAACAACTTGAAAAATTAAAAATTAAATTGGAAAAACAGAAAAAATATTCAAAAATTTAAGGAGAAAATGTGAAAAAGATTATTATTGGGACACGAGGCAGTATTTTGGCATTAGCTCAAGCTGAAAAAATTAAAGAATTGCTGCAAAAAAAATTTGATTTTTTCTTAAAAAATGATACAAAAAAAATTGAATCTATTTTTAAAGAAAATGTGAAAGAATTGGAAATTGAAATAAAAGTTATTGTGACAAAAGGCGACAAAAATATGCAGGATTTTGAAAAAATAAAATCTAATACACAAAAAGATTTGTTTGTAAAAGAAATTGAAAAAGAAATGCTAGAAAAAAAAATTGACCTAGCAGTTCATTCATTAAAGGATATGCCGCAAAAAACTCCAGAAGGTCTTATAAATATCTCTTTTCCTGCAAGAGAAGACTCAAGGGATGTCTTAATTTCAAAAACTGGAAAAAGTTTAAAAAATTTGCCAAAAGGCGTTGTAATTGGGACTGGAAGTGCAAGACGAAAAAAAGAAATTTTGAATTTGCGATGTGACTTATCTGTAAAAGGAATAAGAGGAAATATTCATACAAGACTAAAAAAACTTGAAACGGAAGACTACGATGCGATTGTTCTTGCTGCGGCAGGTTTAAAAAGAGTTGGATTAGAAAATAAAATTACTCAATATTTTAGTGATGATGAAATTATGCCGTCTCCTGGACAAGCTATTTTGTGTGTGGAATGTCGAAATGACGATGAAATTATAAAAAATTTCCTGCTTGAAATAAATGACTGCGATACAAAATTAATATGTGTTGCGGAAAGAGAGTTTTCAAAAATATTTGATGGCGGGTGCCACACTCCAATTGGCTGCTGTGCAAAAATTTTAGATGATAAAATTACGGTAAAAGGAATGTATTACAACGGAAATCAAAGAATTTCCTGCGAAATTTCTGGAAAAAAAGAAGATGCGAAAAAATTGGCACAAGAACTGGCACAAAAAATAAAAAAGCAAATATGAAAAAATTTTGAAAGGACAAAAATGGAAAATAATAAAGTTTTTATAGCTGGAGCTGGTTGCGGCGACGAAGAATTGATTACGCTAAAACTAAAGAAAATTATTGAAAAAGCCGACTGCATAATTTATGACAGACTTGTCAATCCGAATATTTTAAAATATAAAAAAAATAATGCCGAAGTCATTTATATGGGAAAAGAAAATTTTGAAGGTGGCGAGTTGCAAAAGAAAATAAACGAAAAGATTGTCGAAAAAGCGACTCAAAATTCTGAAAGTAAACCTAAAATTGTGCTTCGTCTGAAAGGTGGCGATCCTTTTGTTTTCGGTCGTGGTGGAGAAGAAATTGAAGCGATTTTGGGAAATAATAAAAAAAATGATATTAAAATAAATTTTGAAGTGATTCCAGGAATTACTTCTGCAATCGCTGTGCCAGAATACGCTGGAATTCCAGTTACTCATCGAGGAATTAATACTTCTTTTCACATTTTTACAGGACACACAAGAGAAAATGGGAAAGAGCATGATTTTTCACAAATTGCAAAATTAAAAGGAACGCTAATTTTTTTGATGGGCCTTTCAAACTTGGAAAAAATAACACAAAACCTTATAAAATATGGAAAAGATGAAAATACACTCGTTGCAGTTATAAAAGATGGGACGACTTCCAAACAAAAGACATTTGTTGGAAATTTAAAAAATATTTGTGAAATTGTGCGAAAAAATAATGTTAAATCTCCTGTAATTATTGTGATTGGGGAAGTTGTAAGATTGCGAGAAAAAATGAAATGGTTTGAAAATAAAAAATTGTTTGGAAAAAATATTTTAATTACAAGAAACAAAAATAAACAAAAAAATATTTTGCAAAAAATAAACGAATTTGGCGGAAATGCACTTTTACTGCCATTTATTGACATTCAATATTTAGATTTTGACTTGCCAGATTTAAAAAATTTTAACGCCATTTTATTTAACAGCGCAAATTCTGTAATTGGATTTATGAAAAAAATAAAAGATATGAGAATTTTGGCGAATGTAAAAATTGGTGTTGTCGGTGAAAAAACTGCCGAAGAAATAGAAAAATATAAAATTATTCCAGATTTTTATCCAAAAGAGTACACAGTCGAAAAATTGGCCTATGAAAGTACAAAATTTACATCTAAAAATGACAAAATTTTATTTGTAGTTTCAAATATTTCACCAGTAAATACTAAAAAATACAGCAATTTATACGAAAGAAAATTTGAAAAAGTCGTAGTTTACAATACAAACGGCGTGAAACATGAAGAAGAAATTGTGGAAAACTATGTCAAAAAAAGTGATATTTTGATGTTTTTAAGTTCTTCAACATTTAAAAATTTTTGGCAAAATTTAAAAAATAAAAATTTGTTAAATAAAAAAATTATCGCTTCAATCGGTCCCGTCACAACTAAAACCATTCAAAACTATGGATGTAATGTTCAAATTGAAGCAAAAAGATACACGGAAGACGGACTTTTTGAAGAAATATTAAAATATAAAAAATAATAAAATTGAGGTAAAAATATGGAAATTTATGGAATTGGAACCGATATTATTGAAATATCAAGAATAAAAAATGCAATAAATAACACAGCTTTATTCAAAAGTAAAGTTTATACGAAAAAGGAAATTGAATATATTGAAAAAAAAAGAAATCCATACGCAAGTTATGCGGGACGTTTTGCAGCAAAAGAAGCGGTTTCCAAAGCATTTGGAACAGGGGTGTACGGTTTTTCCCTAAAAGATATTGAAATTTTAAATGACGAATTGGGAAAACCCTATGTTATACTTTATGGGAAAATAAAGGAACCTGCAAAAAATCTCAAAATTCAGATAAGTATTTCACATAGCAGAGAATATGCGGTTTCAACGGTAATCATTTACAAATGAACTATAGATTAAAATAAAATTATTTTAAAAATAAAATATCCATAATCTTGTGTAAATACATGCACAAACTAAGTAATATAGCAATTTTTTTTAGCCTTACAAAAAAATTTACACTCCTACAATAAAAATACAGACTAGAAATATTTTAAATAACAAATTTTTCATTTGCTTTTAAAAATCTAAATTTTCTTATGTCTGTATAATTTTTTTATTTTTTGGAAAAAATCTAAATTTATATTCTTTGGCAGCTTTCCCGCTCAATTAATTCAATCGGTAAAAAAACCTTTTTATGATAGTCCCTTTTACCTTCCAATAATTCAATTAAAGAATTTACCGTTTCTTGAGCGATTAATTTTGTATCAATTTTTATTGTTGTCAAAGGCGGAATAGAATATTGTGATAATTTCAAATCGTTAAATCCTATTATTGATATGTCTTCGGGGATTTTTAACTTATTTTCTCCAATTGCCTTATATGCTCCCATTGCAATTGAATCATTTCCACAAAAAACTGCCGTTGGTCTATCTTCCAATTTTAAAATTTCTTTCATCATAATATAGCCACTTTCCATCGAAAAATCCCCAATTTGCAGATATTCCTCTCTATACAATCCATTTTTTACCATTATTTCCTTAAAATATTTCTCACGAAAATCCACTAAATTTTTTACAACTTTATTTCTTCCTACCAATAGTCCAATTTTTTTATGATTTAATTTAAAAATATAATTTAAAACTATTTCAACAGAATTTCTCATATCAAACTTGATATAATCTGTGATATTATCTGTGTCATATACATCTACGCAAATAATATTTTCATTTAAACTTTTAAAAAATTTCAATTTTTCCTTACTCGTTTCTCCAATGAAAATAACGGCATCTGTCAAAGAAAAATTTGATATTTCATTATATTTTATCAATTTTTCAATTTCTTCCAGATCAAAAAATTTCACTTTTGAACCTTTTTTCTTTAGTATATTTTCCAAATTTATTTTCAAAGAGACAAAATAAGGATCTTCGTTTTCAATTTTTTCATCAAAACACTTTATTACTGAAATATTTGACTGTGATATTCTATTTTTATTTTTCTTTCTTTCATAATTTAATTGTTTTATAACTTTTAAAACTTTTTCTTTTGTAATTTTACTCACATTAAAACTGTCGTCATTGTTTAATATTCTGGAAACTGTTGTTATTGAAACTCCTGCTTTTTTTGCAACTTCTCTGATTGTAGCCATTTTATCCTCCTTTCTATTAATTTAAAAATTTTTATAATATTTTATTTTTTTATTTTATCAAGATTTTTTGAATAAAAATACACCAAAAGTAAGAACTTTTTAAAAATTATAATAGAAATAAACTTATAATGAATATATTGTATAATAAAAAAAGCAAAAAATCATTTATTTAATCAAAAATTTTTACTGCAAATGGGGATAACCCAAACTATCCCCAGTTTTTTTATTCAATTTCTTTTGTCTCTGCCACTTTTTTATACCAATATGCACTTTTCTTCGGATAACGTTTTTGTGTTTCAAAGTCAACATAGAATAATCCATATCTTTTTTCATAGCCATTTGACCAAGAAAATACATCCATTAATGACCATAAGAAATATCCTTTTACATTAGCTCCATCTTTTATCGCATCTGAAATTACTTCCAGATGTTGTCTTATGTAGTCAATTCTGGCATCATCATAAACTGTATTGTCTTCAAAAACATCTTTATATCCTAAACCATTTTCAGTGATATAGATTTTTTTATAGTTTGGATAATCTCTTTTAACTCTTGAAATTTGATCATAAAGTCCTTTTGGATAAATTATCCAGTCCCAGTCAGTTCTTGGGATGCTTTCATTGGCTTTTCTTTGTCCCACGCCTTTTATCTGATATTTGGAACTTCCTTTATTTCCTGTTGCGTTGTGAATAATTTCAGTTTCACCATCATATTCAGCCATCCAGTCACTCATATAATAATTTATTCCAAGAAAATCATTCAAATCTTTTGCAGCTTTCAATTCTTCAAAGTCTTCTTCTCTTAAATCTAATTTTCCGCCATTAACTTGCAAAATATGATTTACACCTTCCATTGTATTCTTTGAATATTCACCTTTAAAAGTTGCATCTAAAATAAATTTATTATGGATAATATCGTCCAGTTCAGCGGCTCTAACATCTTTTGGATTATTTGGATCATAGGGATATTTTGTTGGCAAAGCACAAACCATTCCTATTTCTCCGTGATAGCCATTTTTCTTAAATAAATTAACTGCTTTTGCGTGTGCTAAAACCATATTATGATGTGACTGAAACAATTTTTCAAAATCATATTTTATTCCTGGAGGAAATTTTCCAACAAGATATTGACCATCTCCAATTGGTCCTATTTCATTAAATGTTGTCCAATAGTTTACTTCACTAAATTCTTCAAAACAGAATTTCGCATAATTTACAAAGTGCTCTATATTTTCACGATTTAAAAAGTCTCCATTTGAATGTAAAACTTCTGGTGTATCAAAATGGTGAAGAGTTACAAAAGGTTCTACTTTTCTTTTTTTACATTCTGCAAATAATTTATGATAAAATTCTACTCCTTTTGGATTTACTTCTCCATAGCCATTTGGAAAAATTCTTGACCATGCTATTGAAATTCTTATTCCATTTATACCGAATTCTTCGCAAAGTTTCAAATCTACTGGATATTGATGATAAAAATCACTCGCAGGTTCTGCCGTATACCAATAGTTTTCTTCTAAAAATTTATCCCATGCAACTGGTCCCTTCCCATCAATTTTGATTGCGCCTTCAGCCTGATATGCCGCTGTTGCTCCTCCAAAAATAAAATCTTCTGGTAATTTTTTCATTTTTTTCTCCTATTTTAATTTTTAACAAGAGGAATTTTTCTCCCCTTGTCATTAATAATATTTAATTTTCAAATTGTTTTTTTACAAACTCTAAACTTCCTTTTGGATCTCTTGTTAATTTAATATATTCTGCACCTTGTGTTTTTACTAATTTTATTCCTAATTTATCAGTATCTTTTTTTATATCTTCATAATTTGAAGCAACTTGAGGTGCTAAAACTATTAAATCATAATCTTTCATCATATCATAATGTGCTCCGTAAGCTCCAGCAGCTGCATCAATTGGCTCATTGTACTCTTTTGCCGCTTTTTTCAAGGCATTAGCAAGAAGTCCGCTTGTTCCACCGCCAGCACATAATACAAGTACATTTTTTTGTTCTTTTATTTTTTGTCCACCTGCTGATTCTTCAGTTTTAGTTTCTTTTTCTGGTGTTTTTAAAGCAACTTTAATTTCTTCTCTAGTTTCTACTTTATCATTTGTCATAAACTCTTTTTTACTATTTTCATTTTCTTCAGTAGCAGCTAATTTTTCTTTAGCTAATATTTCTTCATCATAGACTTTAAAGAAAGGATAATAAATAGCTGTATCGACTACAATTAATAGTAACGCTAAAATTATAGCTAAAAAACTAAATCCTGTACCTAGAACTATTCCGATTGGTCCTGGTGTAGTCCACGGCAAGAAGTATGAAAAACTGTTCATATTAAGAATATCAACGAATATTTTAAATAGCCATACATTTACAATTGGTGCTAGAATAAATGGAATAAAGAATACTGGATTTAAAACTATTGGTGCTCCAAATAAAATTGGTTCATTTACTCCAAACGCAGTAGGAATACAAGAAGCTCGACCTATTGCTTTATTTTGCTTTGATTTTGCAAGCCACATAAACATAAATGGCACTACAAGTGTTGCTCCAGTTCCTCCCATTGTTGCAACAAACATCTGTGTCCCTGGTGTTATTATGTGATTTGCATGCTGTCCAGCTTGAAATAATTTTAAATTAGCATCTAAATTTATAAATGCAACTGCTGAAATTGCTGGTTCTACAATTGATGGTCCATGTATTCCGACAAACCAGAACATTGCAATAACTCCATAAATAATTGTTATTCCAACATATCCATTTGCTGCTGAAAATAATGGTTTAAAGATTTCTATTACATTTTGTGCAAATCCATGTCCTGATACTCTCCTAATGAAAATATCAATAATATATAGAAATATTATTACGGCACTAAATGGTATTACATCTTTAAACGTTTGTGATAAGTTAGGTGGAACTTCGCTTGGCATTTTTATTGTAATATTTCTTTTTATACAAAAATTATAAATTCCAACTGTTATAAATGCTGCAAAGAATCCTGTAATTAATCCTGTTGACCCTAAATATCCCTTAGAAAATCCATCTTTTAACGGATCAGCTGCCAGAACCAAAAATCCCACTATTGATGCAAGCATTGTTGAGACATTATTTATTTGATTTGTGCTTTCTAAATTTCTATTAAATGAATCAGTCAACGCTTTTGCAGTTGTTCCTGCAACTAAAAGTCCTAAAATTCCCATCGAATAATTATATGGTTTTATAATTGCATCTTCTATTTCTTTAGGCCATTTAAATCCAAAAATATTAGGAACAAATGCAACTAATACAAATAAACTTGAAAATAAAACTACTGGCATCGCTGCAATAAATCCATCCCTTACAGCTCTTAAGTATATATTTCTTGATACTTTTTCAAAAAAAGGTTTCATTTTTTCAATTTGTTTTATTACTCCAGTCATAATATTTTACCCCTTTCTTTGGTAAAGTTCTATAAAATCTTCTATTATATCCTTTAACAAAATTGTTGTCATAAGATGGTCCTGTGCATGAACGGCAATAAATCCTATTTCAATATTTTCTCCACCTGCTTCCTGCTGTATCATTTTTGTTTGTGAATTATGTGCTTCAACAAGACATTCTTCAGCCTGTTTTACCAAAGTTCTTGCCATTTCAAATTCGTTATTTCTTGCTTTTTTTAATGCTTCCAACAATTTTGAACGTGCATCTCCTGCAAAAGCAACAATTTCAAATCCTATCATTGTTACATCGTCTTTATTCATAGAGAATCCCTTCTTTCTATATTTATTATTTTTAGTTTTTATTTTTCTTTTTCTTTCCAAGATGTAGCTGTTCTTTCAACTACTTCATTTAATTCTTCAATATTTTTTCTTCCAACTGTATTTAACCAGTTTACTGTAGCTTCTTCACCATCTTTTGCGAATACTTCCACTCCATTTGCCCAAGTTGCTCTTCCACATAATACTCCATTAAATTTAGCTCCTGAATCACAAGCAAATTTCAATGTATCTTGGAATAATTTTGCACTAACTCCAGCGCTTAAATAAATATATGGCAAGTTTGTTGCTTTGTCTTGTTGTTTGAAATAGTTTGCTGCTTCTTCTTTAGTATAAACAACTTCTCCATCAGCAAATCCTTCAACATATTTCATATTTACAGGAACTTCTACTTTCAACACATCTACATTATATCTTGGATTTGAAAATTCTTTCATTGCTTCAATAACTTTTCTTGGTTTTAGTTTTGCAAATTCTGCTGTGCTGTTGTTAGCATCTTTGTAGTTATAGCTTAAAATTTCTAAGAAGAACGGAATATCTTCAGCTACACATTCAGCTCCGACTCTTTCCATGTATGCTTTCTTTTGATTATTAATTTCATCGCTTTCATCTACATCATAGTATAACAAGAATTTTACAGCATCTGCTCCTTCTTCTTTTAATCTTTTTGCAGACCAGTCAACAAGACAATCTGGCAATCTTCCAACTGCATTTGCATCGTATCCAGTTTTTTCATAAGCTAATAGCAATCCTGCATTTTTATCTCTAGCTTTTGCTGCATCCAATCCATATTCAGGATCTAATAAAATTGAAGAAGAATATTTTGTTAAATGTTTTGAAACTAATACTTTAAATTCTTTTATCTGTTCAGCTGTTGCTTCAGATTCTTGATGTTTATTTAACATTTTTTTCAATGCTCCTCTTTGATCAATTGCCAAAGCTGATATAAAGCCATTTTTATCACTTAAATTTTCTAAATATTTTCTTTTTTGTGCTGATAATTTCATTATTTTTTCCTCCGTTTTTTTATACTTTTTCACAAAGAGATTTTTCTTCCTTGCTCTATAAATATTTTTGTTAATTGCTTTTTATTTTTGAAATTATATTTCTAAAATTTCTACTTCATTAAATAATTTGTCATAATTTTCCAAATTTACAAATCCTGTCAATTTTTCCATTGCATTTAACATTCCAAGGACATTTGCCTTTCTTAATAAAGTTTCATCACTTGCATTTTCATGAATTGCCGATGTTATTCCTGCAACAGTAGAATCTCCAGAACCTACAGGATTTACAACTTTTATGTCAGGAACATTTACTTTATAAAATTTATCATTGTGTTTTGCAAAAGCTCCATCTGCTCCAAGTGAAACAATTATCCATTCAATTTTTTCAAATAATTTATCTTTTAAAACTTTTTTTAATTCATTTGGATTTTTAGATACGTCTTTTCCAATTAATTGTGATAACTCTTCTGTATTAGGTTTTATTACTTTTGGTTTATATTCATTTTTTAAAACTTCTAACAATGCTTTTCCAGAACAGTCCAATACAACTGATTTTTTATACTTTTCACAAATTCCAATCATTTTTGAATAATAGTTGATTTCCAATCCATCTGGCAAGCTTCCTGAAATAGCGATAATTTTAATTTCTTTATTTTTTACTAATTCTTCAAAGTGTTTCAAAAAATTATCACTTTCAGATTTTGTTATAGTCGGTCCTTTTTCTAAAATTTCAGTTTGATTTCCCTCATGCAAAATTGCAATACAATTTCTAGTTTCCCCTGAAATTTCAAAAAAATTATTTTTAATCCCTTTTTCTAATAACTTTTTTTGAATATCAGTTCCTAAAGCACCACCTATAAATCCTGTTGCAACAACTTCATCATTTAACTGTTTTAGCACTCTTGTAACATTTAACCCTTTTCCACCAGGTGTTTTGCTAACTTTAACTACTCTATTTACAGTATCTAAATTAAATTTCTCCAAGGGATATGAAATATCCACAGACGGATTCATCGTTACCGTCAAAATCATTTAACTAGCTCCTTTCTTAAAATCGAACTTAAGAAGAGAAAATATTATAAATTAACAGGTTTTTTTTAAGTCCGATTTTAAACTTCATTATATAATCAAAAAATTTTGAAAATAAACTTTAAATTTTTTTAGTCTTTATATTCCCCTCTGTCCCATTTTTCCAAAAATTCATCAAAGAAATCTTCATTTTTTTGTTCAGGGTTCACAGTTTCCACCGCTTTAATTTTTTCAATTAATTTTTCACTTTCTTCAGTTTTTTTGTATTTTGCTTTTATAAAGGCTTCCACGATATCAAATAGTAATAATTTTCCAGTTATTGCACCACCAAATCCAATTACATTTGCATTCAAATGTTCTTTTGCATAAAGTGCTGAAGTCATATCTCTTACTAGAGCTGAACGGATTCCTGGAACTTTATTTACACTATTATTAATTCCAACTCCTGTTCCACAAATACAAACACCTAAGTCAGCTTTTCCACTTACTACAGCTTCTCCAACTCTTCTACCATAAATTGGATAATGTGTTCTTGTAAAATCATAAGTTCCACAATCTAAAACTTCATAACCTTTTGATTTCAAAAAATCCGATAATGCCATTTTCACATCGGTTACTATGTGATCACATCCAATTGCAATTTTCATATTTTTTCCCATCCTTCATAATTTTTTTATTATTTTTAAACTAAATAAACTAACACATCTTATTTAACATATCCACTCTAATTTGATGTCTTCCACCGTCATAAGGAGCACTTAAAAAATCTTTTACGATATTTTTAGCAAGTCCTTTTCCCACAATTTCAGAACCTATTGTAATAATTCTAGAGTTGTTATGTCTTCTAGTCATATATGCTGATCTTTCATCAGAAACTTCTGCTGCTATCATTCCTTTTATTTTTGTAGCAACCATAAAACTTCCTGCACCATATGCATCAAACACAATTCCTAAATTATCATCATCTGATAAAACTTCTTTCGCTACTGCACAAGTTGTATCTACAAAATCTTTATCTTCAGATTTATCAATTACATCATACCCATTTTCCAAAAGATAATTTTTGATATAATCTTTTAAATTTTTGCCGTCCGTATCAGCACCTAATATTACTTTCATCACGGTCATCTCCTTTATTTTAATATTCTTTTTACTTTTTCTGTTAAGAGTATACCTCAAAAAAAACAAAAAACAATAGTTTTTGTTCGTATTTCAAACATAAAATTGTTTATTTGTTTAGTAAACAAATTTTTTTATATAATGTTTTTTATATAATTTAAGTGACTTATTTTAAAGTAAACAAAGTTTTAATTGCTATTTTAGATAATAAAATAATGTTTTTAACTTATTGATTTGAATTTAAGATTTGATATAAAAAAAGTACCTCCAAACTTTTAAGTTTTTTGGTACAGTTATATTTTTTTAATTTTTATTAAATAACTAAATTTACATATTTCTCAATTTTATTTAATATTTCTTTTTCAGTATTATTTATTACAATTCCCGTCAATTTATCCAATGTGTAAAAGTTGATAAAATCTATTTTTTCAATTTTTGAATCATCCGCAAGTAAATATTTTTCTTCTGAATTATTCAAAACTATTTCTTGTGTGTAACTTTCTTCAAATGTAGAAGTCATAATATCGTTTTCTTTTATTGCATTGCAGCTAAAAAACATTTTATTAAAATTCATATTTTTTAGTGTCATATTTGCTATTTCTCCCACAAACGACTTCGTTATTTTTCTAAACTCTCCTCCAACAAGAAACACATTGAAAGTCTCACTTTTTTTTTCAGACAAAATTTCAAAGATAGGTAAACAATTTGTCAAAACTCTAAGCGACTTAAGACTGATTTCTTTTGCCATTAATTCAACCGTTGTTCCAGGACCTAAAAAAATTGTATCTCCCTCTTCTATTAATTTCACTGCCTTTAATGCTATTTCTCTCTTTTTTTCTATATTTAAGACATATTTATCCTCATGCGACAACTCCTTATACTGAAATGTATTTTTACTCTTAGCTCCCCCATGTGTTCTTTTTAATATTCCCAATTCCTCCAACTCAGTAAAATCACGCCTCACAGTCATATCGGAAACATTTAAGCTCGTAACTATCTCCGAAACTCTCACCGTTCCCTTTTTCTCAACTATTTTTGTTATCGCTTCCAATCGTTTATTTTTGCTTAGCATTTAAAAACACCCTCTTTTTTTAATTTAATTATCACAAAAATTATCATTATTAAACATAAAGCTACATATTAATATTTTACCAAACTTCTTTTATTTTTCAAAGTATAAAATTTTCAAAAAATAAAAATAATAATTTTTAGTACAAATAAATCTACAAAAATGTTATAATAAACAAAGTTATAAACTAAGAAAGGATATAAAAAAACTTTAAATGAGTATATTATCAGATATTGCAGTACCTGTTGCAAAATTAGTAAATGTGAAAAAATATAAAGAAAAAGATTTCTTAAATCCAAAAAGAAATACTGATTTTTTAAATAAAAAATTTTTTGATAAAACTCTGAATATAAAAGAACAATTTATTGACGGGTTTCAAGTACTGACAATTTTTAAAAATAATACTAAAAATAAACACATTATATTTTTACACGGCGGAGCATATGTAATGAAAGCTGTCAAAGGGCACAAAATTATAATTGAAAAAATGGCAAAAAAGTATAATTTAAAAGTCACGTTTATTGACTATCCCTTGGCACCTGAAAATGACATTCAAAAAGCACATAAAATTTTGTCAAAAACATACAAAAAAATTACTTCAAAATATAAAAATGATGAGTTTTTCTTATTTGGAGATTCTTCTGGTGGAGGGCTGGCACTATCTTTTTTACAGCAACTAAAAAATAGAAATGATATCCCTTTTCCCAACAAAACAGTATTGATGTCCCCTTGGGTTGACGTTTCTATGACAAATAATGAAATTAAAAATTTTGAAGAGAAAGACCCGCTTCTTCCATTAAATGGTTTAATAACTACGGGAAAACAATTTGCAGGAAATTTGGATACTCAAGACCCCTTAATTTCGCCGATATATGGAAATATGGACAATTTAAAAGATATTTTTTTAATTTTTGGTACAAACGAAATTTTTTATCCAGATTGTCTAAAACTAAATAATAAGCTAAAAACTTCAACTGGAACAACTGTCAAAGTGAAGGTCGGAAAAAATATGTGTCACGACTGGATTTTAGCACCATTAAAAGAAACTAATGAAACTATTGATGAAATATGTAATTTTTATCTGAATTCATAAATTTTAGGAGGGATTTTGAAACAAACTACTGAAAATGATTTTGAAAAATCAATAAATAAAGAAAAAAATGAAAAAATTTTGAAAATTTATAAAACTATCAAACCTGAAATAAAAAAAGCAATCAAAGGTTATAAAGAGGCATGGAATAAATCAGAAAAAGAAATTTTTGCAGAAATAGCATTTTGTATCTTAACTCCCCAATCCAAGGCAAAAAACGCCTGGAGTGCAATCACAACTCTTGTTGAAAATAATCTTTTATACACAGGAAACGCCGCAGAGATAGTAGATTACTTAAATATTGTAAGATTCAAAAACAACAAATCTAAGTATTTAATAGAACTAAGAAATTTAATGACAAGAGATGAAAAACTTCAGCCAAAAAAAATATTATCTGAAATAAATGATACTTTTGAAAAAAGAAAATGGATTTTAAAAAACATAAAGGGAATGGGATTAAAAGAAGCAAGCCACGTTCTAAGAAATCTTGGATTTGGAGAAAACATAGCTATTTTAGATAGACATATATTAAGAAATTTAAATGAATTAAATATTATTGACAGTATTCCAAAAACGATAACTGAAAAAAAATATTACGAAATAGAAGAAAAAATGAGAAATTATTCAAAATTTTGTAAAATAAATATGAATGAACTAGATTTGGTTCTATGGTATAAGGAAGCTGGAGAAGTTTTCAAATAAAAAAAGACTAATTTACCAATTCTGAGGAGCCAAGAGCTGGCATTCTTTTTATTTGAACAAAAAAATGGCGTCCCCGGCTGGGCTCGAACCAGCGGCCCTCTGATTAACAGTCAGATGCTCTAACCAGCTGAGCTACGGAGACGCAGAAAAAGAAAAGTTTGGCGACTGCCCATTTTCCCTGGCACATGCCAAGTATCGTAGGCGCAAGCAGACTTAACTGCCGGGTTCGGGATGTCACCGGGTGTATCCCTGCCGCAATGGTCACCAAACAAGAATGGATGTAAAGGGCAATGGGAAATAAATAGCAGGCAAGCAAAAGATTAAAAAAGCCCAAGTAATATTAGTACTGGTCAACTGAACGCATTGCTGCGCTTACATCCCCAGCCTATCGACCACATGTTCTCTGTGGATACTGCGAGCACTCATCTCAAAGCCGGCTTCTCGCTTAGATGCTTTCAGCGATTATCCTGGCCAGACGTGACTACTCAGCCGTGCCACTGGCGTGACAGCTGATACATCAGAGGTCTGTCCAACCCGGTCCTCTCGTACTAAGGTCAGATCTTTTCAGTGCTCAAGCGCCTGCAGTGGATAGGGACCGAACTGTCTCACGACGTTCTGAACCCAGCTCGCGTGCCTCTTTAATGGGCGAACAGCCCAACCCTTGGGACCTTCTCCAGCCCCAGGATGAGACGAGCCGACATCGAGGTGCCAAACACTTCCGTCGATATGGACTCTTGGGAAGTATCAGCCTGTTATCCCCGGGGTAGCTTTTATCCGTTGAGCGACGGCCCTTCCATGAGGGACCGCCGGATCACTAACTCCTACTTTCGTACCTGCTCGACCCGTCGGTCTTGCAGTCAAGCTCCCTTATGCGTTTGCACTCGAAGGCTGATTTCCATCCAGCCCGAGGGAACCTTTGAACGCCTCCGTTACTCTTTTGGAGGCGACCGCCCCAGTCAAACTGCCCGCCTAGCACTGTCTCCGCGAGCGGATTAGAATTCCGGCAGCATATGGTTGGTATTCCAACAGCGACTCGGAAGAGGCTGGCGCCTCAACTTCGCAGTCTCCCAACTATCCTATACACACATTGCCAGAACCCAATGCCAGGCTGCAGTGAAGCTCCACGGGGTCTTTCCGTCCTACTGCAGGTAGCCGGTATCTTCACCGGCATTACAACTTCACCAGGTCTCCAGCCAAGACAGCTCTCAAATCATTTCACCATTCGTGCAGGTCGGAACTTACCCGACAAGGAATTTCGCTACCTTAGGACCGTTATAGTTACGGCCGCCGTTCACCGGGGCTTCAAATCGGAGCTCTCACTCCTCCTCTTAACCTTCCGGCACTGGGCAGGTGTCAGCCCATATACGTCGCCTTCCAGCTTAGCATAGACCTGTGTTTTTGGTAAACAGTTGCTTGAGACTCTTCACTGCGGCCTGTTTCCCCTTGAGGCGCTTCTCCCCTCAGGTATGTCAGGCACCCCTTCTCCCGAAGTTACGGGGCTATTTTGCAGAGTTCCTTAGCTAGAGTTATCCTGTCGGCCTTAAGTTTCTCACTCTGTCCACCTGTGTCGGTTTAGGGTACGGGCGCTGTCCAGTCTCGCTAGAAGTTTTTCTTGGCAGTGTAGGATCTGTGACTTGTGCAGGAGCACTTGCCCATAGGGTCTCACCTTTAGGCACGCGGATTTTCCTGCGTGCCCAGGCTACGCCTTTAGAAAGGCTATTCCGTCAGCCTTCTCACATACCTTGCTGCGTCACTCCGTCACTCAGGCGACTGACAGCGGTACAGGAATATTAACCTGTTTCCCATTCGCAATCACATCTCTGCTTACGCTTAGGTCCCGACTTCCCCGGGGCGGACAAACCTTCCCCCGGAAACCTTGGACTTCCGGCCGGAGGGATTCTCGCCCTCCTTCTCGCTACTCATTCCTGCATTCTCGCTTCTGATGTCTCCAGCAGGCCTTCCGGCCAGCCTTCGCAGACCTACAGAACGCTCTCCTACCAAGCGGCATGGCCGCTTCCACAGCTTCGGTTTATGTCTTCAGCCCCGTTACATCTTCGGCGCAGATACTCTCGACCAGTGAGCTATTACGCACTCTTTCAAGGCATGGCTGCTTCTAAGCCAACCTCCTGGTTGTCTGTGAATATCCACCTCCTTTCCCACTTAGACATAATTTGGGACCTTAGCTGGTGGTCTGGGCTGTTCCCCTCTCGTCCACGGACCTTGTCATCCACGGACTCACTCCGAATCAGTAATAAATGGTATTCGCAGTTTGCTTGATTTCGGTAAGCAGTACGCCCCCTAGATCATACAGTGCTCTACCCCCAGTTATCTAAGATTCAGGCTGCACCTAAATGCATTTCGGAGAGAACGGGCTATTTCCTAGTTCGATTGGCTTTTCACCCCTAGACCTATCTCATCTCCCAACTTTTCAACGGCGGTGAGTTCGGCCCTCCACTGAGTCTTACCTCAGCTTCAGCCTGGACAGGCCTAGATCACTAGGTTTCGCGTCTATGACCAGCGACTTAGCCGCCCTGTTAAGACTCGGTTTCCCTTCGGCTTCATTAATTAGCCTTGCCACTGATCATAACTCGCAGGATGATTAACCAAAATCCACGCAGTCACCCCGAAGGGCTCCTACCGTTTGTAAGCACACGGTTTCAAATTCTATTTCACTCCCTTGCACAGGGTTCTTTTCACCTTTCCCTCACGGTACTCTTCACTATCGGTCAATAACAGTATTTAGCCTTGCGTGATATGGTCCACGCTGATTCACGCCAAGTTCCTCGTGCTTGACGCTACTCGGGAGTTTCAAGTCATGGCTCAGCATTTACGTGTACAGGACTGTCACCTTCTACGGTTCAGCTTTCCAGCTGATTCTACTTGCTGCCAGGCCACTTAGACATTATGGCGTCAGTCGTATGAAATCCCACAACCCCGCGCCGGCAACGCTGCCAGCTTGGCACCGGCACGGTTTAGGCTTCTCCCCGTTCGCTCGCCGCTACTCAGGGAATCGTTTTTACTTTCTTTTCCTCCTGCTACTTAGATGTTTCAGTTCGCAGGCTTACCACTCTCGTGCATGCTCTTCAAGCATGCGGGTTGCCCCATTCGGAGATTCAGGCGTCATTGATTATGTGCATCTCGGCCTGACTTATCGCAGCTTATCGCGTCCTTCTTCGGCTGTTATTGCCCAGGCATCCTCCGTGTGCTCTTAATTAGCTTTTTTTATCAAACAGAATAATCTATTTTGTTGTAATCTTTTACCTACTATTCATTTCCCATTGTCCTTAAAAGGAAAAACTTCAAAGAAGAAGTGCAGGAAAACATGCTCCTTAGAAAGGAGGTGATCCATCCGCACCTTCCGGTACGGATACCTTGTTACGACTTCACCCCAATCACTGTCCACACCTTAGATGCCTTCTTCCGAAAGGTTAGACCGGCAGCTTCAGGTGCAGACAACTCTCGTGGTGTGACGGGCGGTGTGTACAAGACCCGAGAACGTATTCACCGCGGCATTGCTGATCCGCGATTACTAGCGATTCCAACTTCATGAAGCCGAGTTGCAGGCTTCAATCCGAACTTGGACTGGCTTTAGAGGTTGGCTTGGCATTGCTGCGTCGCATCTCTCTGTACCAGCCATTGTAGCACGTGTGTAGCCCAGATCATAAGGGGCATGATGACTTGACGTCATCCCCACCTTCCTCCTGCTCTTCGCAGGCAGTCTCGCTAGAGTCCCCAACCTGATGATGGCAACTAGCGATAGGGGTTGCGCTCGTTGCGGGACTTAACCCAACATCTCACGACACGAGCTGTCGACAGCCATGCACCACCTGTCACTCGGCTCCCGAGGGCACAGCGGCGTCTCCGCCGCCTTCCGAGGATGTCAAGATCTGGTAAGGTTCCTCGCGTTGCGTCGAATTAAACCACATGCTCCACCGCTTGTGCGGGTCCCCGTCAATTCCTTTGAGTTTCAGCCTTGCGGCCGTACTCCCCAGGCGGATTACTTATCGCATTAGCTTCGGCACGGACACTCTTCATGCCCACACCCAGTAATCATCGTTTACAGCTAGGACTACCAGGGTATCTAATCCTGTTCGCTCCCCTAGCTTTCGCACTTCAGCGTCAGTTGCCGTCCAGTGAACTATCTTCATCATCGGCATTCCTGCACATATCTACGAATTTCACCTCTACTCGTGCAGTTCCGTCCACCTCTCCAGCACTCAAGCCGGGTAGTTTCCAAGGCAGGCTGCTGGTTGAGCCAGCAGTTTTCACCCCGGACTTACCCGGCCGCCTAGATGCCCTTTATGCCCAATAATTCCGGATAACGCTCGCGACATACGTATTACCGCGGCTGCTGGCACGTATTTAGCCGTCGCTTCTTCTGCAGGTACAGTCACTTCCTTCCTCCCTGCTGAAAGCACTTTACGATCCGAAAACCTTCTTCGTGCACACAGAATTGCTGGATCAGGGTTGCCCCCATTGTCCAATATTCCCCACTGCTGCCTCCCGTAGGAGTAAGGGCCGTATCTCAGTCCCCTTGTGGCCGTCCACCCTCTCAGGCCGGCTACCTATCATCGCCTTGGTAAGCCGTCACCTTACCAACCAGCTAATAGGACGCAAAGCTCTCGGACGGCATCCCTTTTCATGGGCCAGCCATGCGGCCAGCCCACAGTATCCGGTCTTGCCAGCCGTTTCCAGCTGTTATCCCGGTCCATCCGGCAAGTTCTTTACGCGTTACTCACCCGTCCGCCATGGTTGCCACGGCGCAAGCGCCGCTTCCCCATCGACTTGCATGTGTTAAGCATTCTGTCAGCGTTCATCCTGAGCCAGGATCAAACTCTTCATTCAACATTATATTTCACCTTATTGTTCCTTGACGAGGCCTATTGCTAAGCCTTGACTTCTATTTTCTTATCTATCACTCTGCTTTTTCTTCTTCTCTTTCCATTGTCCTTCCGCCGACCTTTTCCCAATCGACGGAATATATTATATCAAAAAAAATTTCCGTTGTCAACTCTTTTTTTTGAATTTTTTTGCTTTTTTACTTTTTTTGTTTTCTCATTCTTTCGATCTTACTTTTAATTTCTAATAATTTCTTTTTCTTTTGTAATTCTCTTTCTTTTCTTCTTTTATTTCTTTTTATAAGTCTGACACTTGCTTCTCTTTCTGAAATTAAATTTTGATATTCTTTAATCAAATCTTCTAATATAAGAATTTTTCCCATTAAATAATCTTTTCTTTTTACTGATGTCATAGATGTTTTTAAATTTTCTATACTCAATAAATATATTGGTATTTTTGAGAGATTTTTTATATCATTTATTCTGCTCGAAGTGGAAACTATTACTATTTGTCCATATCTTTTTTCAGTTTTGTTTATGCTCTTTTTAAATTCACTCAATTTACAGACTTCCATTATCTCTAAAAATCCTGCCATTTTCTGTATTTCATAAAAAATTTTTGAAACTTTATTTTCTTCTACATCCATTAAAACTAAAGTTTTTGTTCTTTTTAATTCATCAGGAAACACATATATTTTTTTTATTTTTTTATCTATAAATTCTTGATTATTGTGGTTTTGTCTCTTTTCTTCAATTTTATAAAGCTCTATTTTAGTTTCTGTTAAATTTCCTTTTAACAAATTCTCTTTGATTTTATTATTTATGTTTTCAACTTCAGATTTTTCTTTTTTTAAGTTTTTATTCACTTTTTTGTAAAGCTCTTTTATTATTTTGGGATAAAATTTTATATTTTCTTTTTTCAAAATTTTTTCGATCATTTCAAAATATTCTTCTTGCATTTGTTCTTCAAAAAAAATTTCTTTTTTTGCTTCGGATTTTTGAATTTTTAAATTTATCAAAAATTTAGTCAATATTTCATATTTTTCTTTTGTAGAATTTATACTGGTTTTCTCATCCAAATATGAAAATATTGTTTTTTTTATGTATGTAATATTTTTTATGTCCAACGTCAATTCCAAATTTTCAAGATAGAAATTTTCTGAATAAATATTATTCTTTTCTCTTCCTAATCTCTTGGACAAAATTTCTCTTAAAAATTGTTCTCTGATTTTATTTATTTTATACCCTTTACTCTTAAATAATTCTTTTGTATTTTCAAAATTTTTATATTCCGAATACTTTATTTTATATTTAAATAATACTTTTTGAACATCCCTTTTTACTTTATTTTTTTCATCTTCTTTTAAATTCATTTTTTTTATAATTCTGTAAATACTTAATTTTTTGTTACTGAAAAGCAGAAATAGTTCGATTAGTTCTCTTCTATATGTTATTTTTAATTTTTTGTCTTTACTCTCTAATTTAAAAATTTTTGTTGTGTAATTCCCAAAATAATAAATATAATCTTTATTACTGTAAATACTTTCTTCACCAATACTTTTTAAAATTTCATTGAATTTTATAAGCATATATTTTAACCGATTAAAACCGTATCTTTCTTCAATGTCCTTCCGATTTATAATTTTAAAATTTATTATTTCTCTCAAAAAATCTTTTTCTTCCAAGTCCAATTTCATTATTTTGACCCCGTATTTATAATGTTAAAATTATTTTTTATGATAACAATTATAAATTTAATTTTTTAGGTACTTTTATATTTTTCAGACTTGTGATTATTACTAATAAAATTAAAGATTTTATATTAAATTAAAATTAAAATTTTTAATACAGGGATTTTTTTAAATTAATTTAAATGTATTTTTATCACATTTTTTTCTAATTAATTAAATATAATAAAAAAAGAGAAATTAACTCTTTCTCTTTTAAAAAATATCTATTTATAACTTTTTATTTATTTGGCTCGGGAAAATGGATTCGAACCACTACTTTCTGGGTCAGAGCCAGACGTCCTACCATTAGACTATTCCCGAATAAAATTACAGATATATAATAACACTTATTTAAGATTTTTTCAAGAATTTTTTTTTAATTTTTGTATTTTTATAAATATCTTGACAAAAGTATAATTCTATAATAGAATAAAAGCATATAAAATAAGAAAAAAGATTTACTTAATTGTAATTAAAAATGGAGGACAGTCTAATGAAGAATAAAATGAAATTAGTTATAGTTGCAGCGGCAATTTGTGCATTCGCTATATCATGCGGAAATAGCGGAAAAGGTGGAAAAGTCTTATTTGAATCGGATGACAAAAAGATAAAAGTGTATGAAAACGAAGTAAACCTTGAGTTAGAAAAATCCTTATTTTCTAGTGGAGTTTCACAAAAAGATTTAACGCCAGATCAAATAACTCAAATGAAAAAAAATATTATTCAAAATATTGCTTTAAACAGAGCGTTAGTTTTAAAAGCAAAAGAACAAAAACTGGATAAAGACAAAAAATATACAGAAAGTGAAGATATTTTAAAAGAACAATCTCTAGCTTCTCTTGCGATAGTAAATGACTTGAATGAAAAAGTAAAAGTGTCTGATTCCGACGCAAAAGCAGCTTATGATGCGAATGTTGCAAAATTTCAAAGAGCTGAAGATACTGTAAAATTACAGCTTATCGTATTTAGAGCAAGTGATAAGGCAAAAGCTGATGCAGCTTTGAAAGAAGTTATGGCAAATCCAGCAGACTTTACTTCTTTTGTTCAAAAATATAACGGTAATTCAGGCACTGGAACCGGGGAAACTCAAGAAATACCAATGTCACAATTGGCAAAGAGCTTTGAACCAATCAGTAAAGCTGTGCAATCTGTTTCAAATGGCCAAGTTGTAAATAGTGTAATTCCTGTTGGAGCAAATGAATTATACATTGTAAAAGTATTACAAAAAAACCCTAAGGGACAAATTCCTTTTGAAACAGTTAAAGAAGATATAAAAACTCAAATCAGAACGCAAAAAAGGCAAATGGAACAGCAAACTTTTATGAAATCGGTAGCGGACGAATTTAAGCTAACTAATATAGCTGATAAAATAAAAGATGTCAAATAATTAATATTAACTAAATAATAATAAAAAATAGGAGCTGTTTGAAATAGAAAGATTTTCTATTTTTGACAGCTTATTTAATAAGGAGAAATTTATGAGATTTTTAAAATTTATACTCGTTTTATTTTTACTAGTTCTATTTTTTTTGCTTGGCGGAGTAATTTTTTCAAATAATATTATTTCGTATATGACTAAAACAAAAAATTCAGAATTTCAAAATGTGAAATTTTCTTTTAAAAATAAAGAGATGACTTTTGACAATTTTGCAGTAAATGGAAAAAATTTGGGAAAAGGTAGAGCTACTGTCATCCCAACTCGAAGTGGTCTATTTAAAATGATTCCTTCTGTGAAATTGGCAAATCTTAAATTGGAAGAAGTTAATTTGGAGAAAATATATAGCGAAAAAGATGGAAAAATTGACAATTTTGTTGAAAAACTGGAAGTGCCAGTAAATTCTAACAAAGAAACTAAGTCAACGGACGAGTTTGTTAGCCAGACAACACTGAATACTCAAGTTTTAACAAATAACATTGACGATTTTATTTATAATAAAATAAGAGAAAATATAATAAAAACAAATGTTCTAAAAAATGACTACAATACTTCCCAAGATTTGAAAACTAAAGCTCAAAAGATTTTGGATTTGAACAGTGAACTTGATCCGCTTGTAAAATCAATTAATGAACAGAAGGAAGATGCAGAAAAGACTGTTTCAAAAATTGAAGATGAAAGAAATCTTATGCTAGAAAATGTTTCAAATGAACTTGAAAAACTGGAAAAAGAAATTTCTCTAAATGATGTCAATAAAATGAATAATAATAATATTCAAAATATGAATTTATATATTTTTATGGACAAAGGAAAAGTAATTAGCGATACATTAAATAGATCTTTTAAAATTGTAAATTTAGTAAAAGAAATTGAAAAATTAAAACTTTCTATTAGCAACATCAATATAAATAATGGAGAAGTTGTGATAAACGATTTAAAAAATCCACAAAATTTAAACGGATATATTTCTCAAAATAATTTAAAAGCGTTGATAAATAAAAAAGATGGAGATTATCAAATTTCTTCCCATGAAAATGATTTGTTGATAAAAACATTGTATTCGGATAAAAAAATAGATCTTATAATTGAATATTTGAAAAATAATTTAATTCCTGGAAAAGCGATAAAATTGGTTTCTGAAGTTGTATCAGAAAATAATAGTTTTAAAAACTTGAATAACACGGTTTTAACAGATGAAGAAAAACAACTTCTAATGCAAAAAATGGAAAGTTTAAAAACTAATGACTATAACCAATTGATGACAAAATATGCGGAACAGACAAAAACGATTGAAAGCCTTATTGAAAATGTGAATGTTAAAATTAGCAAACTTGATGCGCTAAAAAAAGATTTGTTGTCACTTGATAAAGTTGTAACATTGGAACCACAAAATAATGAGCAAAATAAAAATAATAGTTTACCAAATTCAGAAAATATTAATAACCAAGCAAACGAAAATAATCAAACAGACAAAAAAAATAATTTGAATTCGCAAATTCAAAATTAAATTATATAAATAAAAATAGGAAAATTTTTTTATTTCCTATTTTTTTATTTTATAAAATTTTTATTTTCTTTTTTTTATTATCTCATTAATTCCCAGAATTGCTGAAATTACATAGCCTAAAAAACCAAGTGCTGGAATTCCATTTATTTTTGGCGGAACATTTGACAATACCAATATTGACGAAGCGATGAGCAATGCCGCAATAATTATTGCAGTCACAAGCCTATCCAGTGTCTTTTGCAGCTCTTTAAATCCGATGACTTCGTGTTTATGCTTTAATTCGCCGTTTAAAAGTTTTTGAGATATACTTTTTAAATCTTCAGGAAGTGAGAGCCAACTTTCAGATATTTGAGAAAATCTTTGGCTGCCTTTTTCAAAAACATAAATTGGATTCAATCTTTTTTTTGAAATTTCATCGGCATAAGGTTTCATAACTTCTGTTATATTAAGAGATGGATCCAGATATCTTCCTATTCCTTCAATTTGTCCAATCCCTTTTGCCAAAAGATAAATATCTTCAGGAAGTGTGATTTGATTTTTTCCTAAAATAATTCTTATTTTTTCAAAAATATTTCCCAAGCTAATCTCATTTAATGAATTTCCATCGACCATATACACAATCTCTGTCAATTCCCGCTCAAGACTTTTTTCATCAGGAACATTGTAAATAACCGAAAGCTCTCTAATTTTTTCTATCGCCTTTTTTATATTTTTTTGTATAAAATATAGCAAAAGACTTTCCAAAAGTTCCTTATCTTGCGGATAAAGGCTTCCCATCGCTCCAAAATCAATAAATACAATTTTTCCATCTTCCATCATCAAAATATTTCCAGGATGCGGGTCAGCGTGAAAAAATCCATATTTTAAAACTTGTTTAATATACAAATCTAATCCTGCTCTTGCTATTTCCTGAGGCAAAAATCCATATTTTTCAATTTTTTCCTTGTCTGTAATTTTAAATCCGTCAATAAATTCCATACAGAGAATGTTGTCGTTTGAAAGTTCTCTAAAAGTTATTGGTACATGAATTCTTTCATCATTTTTAAAATTATTTGCAAAGCGCTCCATATTGTTTAATTCATTTCTGAACGAGAGCTCTTTTGTGATAGAATTTGCAAAAGTATTTATTATGTATGATAAATTCATCTTTTTTATTTCTTCATTTGTTTTTTCAAGATACGCCGCTAAATCTTTCATCACAAGCAAATCTGCTGCCACAATTTCTTTTATATTTTCCCTTCTAACTTTTAGAACAATTTTACTTCCATCTTTTAATTTTCCTTTAAAAACTTGTGCCATCGAAGCAGAGGCTATTGGATTTTCTTCAATTTCTTCAAAATGCTGAAGCGGATCAATATTTAATTCTTTTTTTATTTTTTCATAAATATCTATTTTTTCCGGCTCAACTTTATCCTGAAGTTTTTGGAACTCCACGATTAATTCTTCTGAAAAAATGTCCGTTCTATTGCTGCACATCTGACCCAATTTGACATAAGTCGGTCCTAATTCTTCCATCGCAATTCTAATTCTTTCAGGAAATGAAGTTGCCTTTATATTCTCAATCCTCTTGCTTTTTTGTTTAATTCTATTCGGAATAAATTTTTCAATTCCGCTGCGGTCAAAAAGTTCTTCAAATCCATATTTAAAGAGAACTTCTGATAATTTTGCCATTCTTTTAAATTTTTGTACCATTTTTTCCTCTTTCTTTTTTTTATTTTTGGTTTTTTTGTTTTTTCTTCTTTACTCTTTACTCTTTATTCTTTATTTTTTATTCTTTATTCCCCATTCTTTATTTTTACTTTTTTTTTATTCTTTATGTCTACTTTCATTATATCAGTAAATTTCTATTTTTTCTACTAAATTAGAAAATAAAAGATTAGAAAATAAAAAAAATAGCGATAAAATTTAAACTCTTAAATTTTCACTATTTTTCAAAAAATATTTAAAAATATTTTATTTTTTATTAATCTCTCCAGTTTCCAAAATTTCAAGATTATTTCCTTCAGGAAAATCAGCTTTGCTTAAATTAATAATTTTTTTAGCGGCTAAATTTCTTGTGTCCAACATCACTTTAGAAACTCCGCTTTCCTGTTTTATAGATATAATTTTTCCATTGATAAAATTTCCGTTTTTATCAATATTTATTTTAAAAATTGGAGCAATTCCACTTATTCCAGATAAACTTATATTTCCAAAAGTAGCAAAATTTCCAGCGCTATATGAAATAAATTTATTTTTATAAAGTTCTATCGCACGAGTTATGTGCGGACCTTGTCCAAAAACGATATCAGCACCTGAATCTACAGCATTTCTAGCAAATTTAAATACATTTCCCCGATTTTCGCCGTGAAAAATCTCATTATTTCGAGTTATATGTTCATGTTCCTTTCCTTCAGCTCCACCGTGAAAAAATACAACTACAATATCAGACTTCTCTTTTACAGATTTTATAAGATTTGAAGCATATTCATAATCATTTATATCAACAGTTTTAGAATTTGGCGCAAATGATACAAATCCATATTTTATACCATCTTTTTCTAATATTGAATATTCCGCTTTTTCTTTGATTCCTGAATATTTAATTCCCAATGAATTAAGATTTTCCATTGTCTGCAAAATTCCAACTTCGCCAAAATCGTTGCTGTGATTATTTGCCAAGCTCAAATAGTCAAAACCAGCGTTTTTTAAATACTTGCCATATTTTGAAGGCATTCTAAAGACATAACAAACTGATGGATTCTCACATTTTTTTGGATCTCCTCCCTTGTCAAACAATGTTCCTTCCAAATTTCCAGCCGTTATATCGGCATTTTGTAAAATACTTTCAACATTTTGTAAAATATTCGTATTTGGCAGCAAATCTTCGCTTGGATAATTACTTCCCAGCATGATGTCTCCGACACCAATAATTGAAATTTCTTTTTTATCTTTAATTTTTTCATTATTTCCATTTTTTGAATCTTTTTTTTCAAATTTGCTGCAACTAAAACTAAAAATTAAAAATAAAATTAATAAAAAGTATTCTTTTATATTTTTCAATTTTCCTCCAAATTTTTAATAATTTTTTGTGCTTTTAATTTAAAATTATATCACAATTTTTTAGATTTGTAACAAAAAAAAGAAAAATTTAAATAAAAATTTTTATTGATTTTTTTAACTTTAATATTTTATTTATCAAAAATTTACTTTGATTTTTTTTAATAAAAAATTAAAATTTATAACAAATATTTACTATTATTAGAAAAAATGATATACTGATATTAACTTAACTCTTTTAAAAATATATTTAAAAAGTTATTAATTATATTTTGGGAAAGGAAATTTATGTTACTTAGTATAAAAAATATTTCAAAAAGATATAAAAATGGGATAGACGCTTTGAGTGATGTCTCTTTAGATGTGGAAAAAGGAGAGTTTATTTCAATAATCGGACCATCTGGTTCTGGAAAATCAACCTTACTTAGAAGCATCAACAAAATGATTGATGTCACTTCTGGTTCCATTTATTTTGAAAATCACGATATTACAAATATGAAAAAAAAAGAAATCAAAAATATCCGCAGAGAAATGGGAATGATTTTTCAAAATTATAATTTGGTGGAACGGCTTACGGCTATTGAGAACGTACTTCATGGTCAGCTCGGCTACAAATCCACATTTTCTTCCATTCTTGGAATTTACACAAAAGAAGAAAAAAAAGAAGCCTTTAATTTATTAGAAAAAGTTAATATGACTAAATATGCTTATCAAAAGTGTAGCGAATTATCTGGTGGGCAGAAACAGAGAATTGGAATTGCCAGAGCAATTATGCAAAATCCAAAACTGCTTTTATGCGACGAGCCAATCGCTTCTCTTGATCCAAAATCTTCAGAAAATATAATGGACTATTTGAAAAAAATTGTTACAGAAATGAAAATTACTTGTATAATAAATCTTCACCAAGTCGACATTGCAAAAAAATATTCAACTCGGATTGTTGCACTTAACAAGGGGAAAAAAGTTTTTGACGGCAAAGTTGAAAATTTGACGAATAAAATTATTGAAGATGTTTATAAAAACGAAGAGAATGAGTAGGAGGATTTTATGGAGTTAAATCAAAAAGATATTTTCAAAAAACGGCTTTACTCAAAAATCACATTTTTTGTAATGCTTGTAGGACTTTACATAATTTCGGCTATTTTAGCTGGTTTTAAAAATGGGACTGCTTTTTTCTCGATCCCATCTGGAATAATTTGGCTGTTTCAAAAATTTATTCCAACAAAAAATTCTATTCAATATTTTCCAGTAATCTTTGATTCTGCCATAAAAACTATTTTGCTTTCCATAAGTTCTACAATGGTTTCAGCGACATTTGCACTATTTTTGTCAATTATTGGCTCAAATACCACCGGAATCAATATTGTAACAAAAATTATATCCAAAGTTATAGCTTCATTTTTTAGAAACATGCCAGTTGTCGCTTGGTCTTTAATCCTGCTTTTTTCTTTTAAACAAAGTGAGTTTACTGGATTTTTATCGCTATTTTTTATAACTTTCGGCTATTTGACAAGAGCTTTTTCAGAAACAATAGACGAAGTTGCAACCGATAACATAGAAGCGCTAAAATCAACTGGAGCGTCCTATCTGCAAATTATTTTTTGCGGAGTTTTTCCAACTGTTTTTCCGCAATTTCTTTCATGGCTTCTATATTTTATCGAAAATAGCATAAGAGAAGCGACATTAATCGGAATTTTGACAGGAACAGGAATTGGATTTACATTTAACTTATATTACAGAAGTTTTAGATACGACGCTGCAGGATTGGTAATTTTAATTGTTACAATAATTGTAATAAGTATTGAACTGCTTTCTAATAAACTGCGAAGTGAAATGATGTAAAAAAAAAGAGAAAGAGAAAGAGAAAAAGAAAGTAAAGAAAGAAAGAGAGAGAGAGTTTGTGTGAGAAAGAAAAAAAGGAAGTGATTTTAATTTGAATGACAACTATAAAAATATAAAAATAAGAAAAATTACAAAACAAAAGATATATTTATACGTAACTTTTACAATTTTATTTCTTTTGACAATTTATACATTTGCAACGATGGACTTTGGCGGAGTAAATATAAAAATTGCAACAAAAAGTTTGCTTAAAGACTTAAAACTGATGTTTTTTGCACCAAGATTATCTGAAAGATATACTTTTTTAGAAGTTTTAAATAATCTAGTGATCACAATTGCATTGGCTGTACTTTCAACAATAATCGGTTCAATAATTGCACTTTTTTTAGCATTTTTTTCTGCAAAAAATTTGGCAAGCGAAAAAAGTTCAAAAATTATAAAAGTGATTATGTCATTTATTCGTGCGATTCCAACTATTTTGTGGGTTATGGTTTTTTCGGTTGTGGCAAATATCGGAGTGGAAGCCGCTGTAATTGGAATAACTTTTCATAGCGTAGCTTATCTTGTAAAAGCATATTCGGAAAGTTTTGAAGAACTTGACGATGGAATAATTGAAGCATTAAAGTCGACTGGAGCTTCTTTTTGGCAAATTATATTTTGTGCAATTTTTCCAAGCACGATTACTTCTATTTTATCTTGGACTTTTATCCGTTTTGAAATAAATTTTACAAATGCTGTTTTAGTTGGAGCTGCTGCTGGAGCTGGTGGAATTGGTTATGATATGTTTATGGCGGGAACGATGTACTTCGACATTCAAGAAATTGGAGTTTTTGTCTATTTAATTTTTTCAGTTGCAATCATATTAGAATTTATTTCTTATTTTTTGAAAAAAAATTATTTAAAAAAATAAATAAAAAAAATAAAAAAAGTGCTAAAAATGTTAAACATTAAAAAGCACTTTATTTTTTATCTATGTTTTTTTGATATAAAACCCTTCATTTTTTTAACCGCTAGATAAGAATCAATTTGAAGTAGTAATTCTACCGCTGTTCCGACTAAGATTAATAAACTTGTTCCCCCAAGCATAACAGGAAGATTTAGTACATATCCAAACCATATATTTGGCATAATTCCCAATACTGATAAAAACAGGGCACTTCCAAATGTTACTCTCGTTGCAACTTTTTCTAGATAATCTGCCGTTTCAGCTCCAGCTCTTATACTTGGAATTGTTCCTCCGCTTTGTTTCAAATCTTCGGCAACTTTTTCTGGATCAAAAGCTATTGTAAGTGTATAAAAAAATGAAAAAACTGTAATTAATACTGCGAACAATAATAAATATAATGCTCCTTTTGGCTCAAACTGAGCGGTCAATATATTTTTTATTCTTCCACTTTTCATCATTCCCACTAAAAATGGTGGTGCTGCCATTAATACTGAAGCAAAAATGATCGGCATTACTCCAGACATATTTATTTTTAACGGTAAATAAGTTCTTTTTCCAACTGAACTTGTTCCTCCACCAAAACCAAGACTTCCTTTTCCTGCATATTGAATCGGAATTCTTCTTTCAGCTAACTGAACATACACCATAAGAGCAATAAATACAACAAAAGCCACAAATGACAATGTCTGTAAAACTGCTCCCATTCCTGATTTTAGCGAAATCATCATCTGATTTACAACATTTGGCAATCCTGCAACAATATTTAAGAAAATCAACATCGAAGTTCCATTTCCAATTCCTCTTATGGAAATTCTTTCAGAAATCCACATAAGAAATGAAGTTCCACCTGTAATTAAAACTACTGCACTAATTACAAACTTAGCTCCCGGCTCCAATACTAAACCTTGGTTTTGTAGCATAATTGCTATTCCAAATGATTGAATAAATGTCAATACAATAGTTACATATCTAGTCCATTGAGTTATCTTATCTCTCTCTTTTCCACCTTCTTTTTGCATTTCATCAATTTTAGGAAAAATTACTCCTAGTAATTGAAACACAATCGAAGCGTTAATGTATGGAACTATTCCTAATGCAAAAATAGACGCTCTTTCCACCGCTCCACCAGAAAATAAATTTAAAAATTGAGCAATTGCATTGTTACTTTGAAAATTTTTAAAAGCTTCTTGATTTATTCCAGGAACTGCAATATGAATTCCCACTCTTGCGACAAGTATCATAAGCAGCGTAAATGTAACTCTTTTTTCCAGTTCAGGAATGTTAAATATAGCTTTTAATCTACTTGTTACTGCTTCAGCTAGAGTCAATTTCATCACTCCTTTAATATATGAAGAAAAAGCAAGATATTAAAATCTTACTTAACTTCTTCTTCTTTTTTGTTATTTCCTGCTTTAGCTGAATATGATCTAATTTCTAATAACTCTACACTTCCACCAGCTTTTTCAATTAATTCCTTAGCTGTTTTTGAAATTCTGTGAGCTTTTACTGTTAATTTTTTATCAACTTCTGTATTCCCAATAACTTTTAATAAACTTGTATATTCTCTTTCTTTTACATATGAATCAATATTTTCTTTTAAATAAGCTTTTACAGCTTTTCTTCCTTTAATATTTCTCAATGTTTCATCTGAATATTTAGTTATAAATCTTGGGTTTTTAACTACTCCATTTTCAACTAATGTTTCTAAACTAACTACATCTCCGTCATTAAATTTTTTAACAACATCATTTAATGTAATCACGACAAAATCTTTTTTAAATGGGTGATTAGAAAATCCTCTTTTAGGGATTCTTCTAACTATTGGCATCTGTCCACCTTCAAATATAGGCGATACATATGAACCTGATCTTTGTTTTTGTCCGTTATGTCCTTTACCAGCTGTTTTTCCCCAACCAGTACCATGTCCTCTTCCGATTCTTCTTCTTTCTCTTTTAGAACCTTCGGCAGGTCTTAATTCATTAAGATTCATTTATTTTTAAACCTCCTCTACTTTAAGTAAATAAGAAACTAATTTTATTTTTCCTTCTATATCAGCAGTTTTATTATGAACTGCGCTTTGACTGATTTTTCTTAATCCAAGTGATTTAACAGTCGCAACATGATTAGGCTTTCTTCCATTAATTCCTTTAACAAGTGTTACTTTTATTTTAGACATTAATTTTACCTCCTAACCTATATTATCCTAAAATTTCTTCAACTGATTTTCCTCTAAGTCTAGCTACTTCTTCAATTGTTCTTAACTGTCTTAATCCTTCTAATGTTGCTCTTGCAACGTTATCTTTGTTTTTTGAACCTCTAATTTTTGTAAGTACGTCTGTTACTCCTGCTAATTCTAATAATTCTCTTGCTGCAGAACCTGCGATAACTCCAGTCCCTTTAGAAGCTGGTTTTAATAATACAGATGTCGCATTAAATTTACCAATTTGTTCATGTGGCAAAGTTCCACCTTTTAATGATACTGTTACTAAATTTTTCTTAGCACTTGCAATTGCTTTTTTTATTGCATCAGGTACACCATTTGCTTTTCCAAGTCCAATACCTACTCTACCTTTTTCATCACCAACTGCTGCTAATACTGAAAATGATATTCTTCTTCCACCTTTAACAGTTTTTGATACTCTGCTTATTCTTAACAATTTTTCTCTAAATTCATTGTCTTTATTATCTCTTGAATCTCTATTCTCTCTCTCTCTTGCCAAAGTTATTTTCCTCCTTTTCTCCTAGAATTGTAATCCTGCTTCTCTTGCAGCATCTGCCAATGCTTTAACCCTTCCTGTGTAAATATATCCCGCTCTATCAAATACAACAGTTGTTATTCCTTTATCCAACGCTTTTTTAGCAATTGATTCTCCGACTTTTTTTGCTGCTTCAATGTTAGAACCATTTTCAATTTTTGCATTTTTTTCAATTGTTGATGCAGAAACTAAAGTATTTCCAGTCACATCATCAATTATTTGAACAAAAATATTTTTTAAACTTCTGTACACAGAAAGTCTAGGTCTTTGTGCAGTTCCTGCGATTTTTTTCTAATACTTTTATGTTTTTTTTGTCTTAATTTATTTCTATCAAGCTTTTTAATCACTAAAATCTACCTCCTATCTTTCTATCCTTTTTTACCTTCTTTTCTTCTAATAACTTCATCAGCATATTTAACCCCTTTTCCTTTGTAAGGTTCAGGTGGTCTTTTTGCTCTGATATTTGCAGCAACTTGTCCGACAAGTTGTTTATCAATTCCTTCTACTGAAATCTTAGTATTTCCTTCCACTTTGAAAGTAATTCCTTCCACAGCTTCGATTTCAACTGGATGAGAATATCCCAACGATAAAGTTAACCCTTTTCCATTAGCTTGTACTCTGTATCCAACCCCTACTAATTCCAATCCTTTAGAAAATCCTTCACTTACTCCAACAATCATATTGTTTAAGTTTGCTCTTGTAGTTCCGTGAAGTGCTCTAATATTTGGCAAATTACTTGATCTTTCAAATGTAATTTCATTACCATCTATATTTACTTTTATTTCACTGCTAAGTTCTCTTTCAAGTTGTCCTTTAGGTCCTTTTACAGTGAATTTATTACCATCTTGTTTAACTTCTACACCAGCTGGTATAGTTATAGGTTTGTTACCTATTCTTGACATTGTTTATCCTCCTATATTTATAAAATGCGTAAATTACCACACGTAGCAAAGTACTTCTCCACCAACATTATGCTTTCTGCATTCTTTGTCTATAATAACACCTTTTGGCGTTGAGACAATGGCAATTCCTAACCCACCTAATACTTTAGGTAAATTTTCAACAGATGCGTATACTCTTCTTCCTGGTTTAGATATTCTTTTTAAACCTTTGATTACAGCTTCTCCATCTATATATTTTAAAGATACAACTATATTTTTTATAGCTCCTTCTTCTTTTATTTCATATCCTGTTATGTATCCTTCATTTTTTAATATGCTGACCATACTTTCCTTAATTTTAGAAAATGGAACTGCTACTTGTGAATGTTTAGCCATTTGACCATTTCTAACTCTAGTAAGCATATCAGCAATAGGATCTGTTAAATACATTAATTTTCCTCCTCTCAATCTTTTGAAAATTTTTAATTCTAAATATTTTTAGCAATTTTATATAATAAATCGCTTAGTGTAAGACTACCAACTTGATTTTTTAACTCCAGGAATAACTCCTTCTCCCGCTAATTGTCTAAACATAACTCTTGATATTCCAAATTCTCGCATATATCCTCTTGGTCTACCGTTAATTTTACATCTATTTCTAACTCTTGTAGGCGAAGCATTTCTAGGCAATTTTGATAATTCTAAAACTGCCTCTCTATCACCTTTTTTAGCTCTTGCTTTTAATTCAGCTCTTTTAGCTGCATATTTTTCGACTATTCTTTCTCTTTTTAAGTTTCTTTCAACCATCGCTTTTTTAGCCATTGATCAAATTACACCTCCTTCAAAATACAAACTATTTTGCAAATGGCATTCCAAATGCTTTTAATAACGCTCTTCCTTCTTCATCTGTTCTAGCAGTAGATACGATTGTAATTCCCATTCCGAAAATTTTATCCACTTTATCAATTTCAATTTCTGGGAACACAATTTGTTCTCTAAGTCCCATTGTATAATTTCCTCTTCCATCAAATCTTTTAGGGGAAACTCCTTCAAAATCCCTAACTCTTGGTAAAGTAACACTAATTAATCTATCTAAAAATTCGTACATTTTTTCTTTTCTCAATGTTACTTTTACACCGATTTTTTGTCCTTCTCTCAATTTGAATCCAGCTTCTGATTTTTTAGCAGTTCTTGCAACAGGCTGTTGTCCTGTAATCAGTTTTAATTCATTTAACGCTGTATCTATTAATTTAGGATTGTTTACTGCTTCACCAATCCCCATATTTACGATAATTTTGTCAATTTTTGGCACTTGCATGATGTTTTTTAAATTTAATTCTTTCATTAAAGAAGAGATAATTTCTTCTTTATATAATTTTTGTAATCTTGGTATATATTTTTCAGACATCTATTCATCCTCCTCTCTAAAATATTATATTTCGTTACCAGATACTACTGATACTCTCACTTTTTTCCCATCTCTAAATTCTTTTCTAGTTCTAGTCGGTTTTTTTGCGCTTTCGTCCCAAATCATAACTTTAGAAGCAAAAATCGGCATTTCTCTTTCGACAACTTCTCCTTGTGGGTTCATCGCATTAGGTTTAACATGTCTTTTTTGAATATTAACACCCTCAACAATAATTTTTCCAGTTTTAGGAAATACTTTTAATATTTTTCCAATTTTCCCTTTATCTCCAGTTTGAGCGCTTTTTTCATTTCTAGGCAAATCTTTAGATCTTCCACTAATTACAATAACTGTATCTCCAGTTTTAACATGTAATTTTTTAGGTACTGATTTTACTCTTGGTTTAGCCACTTTCAAACTCTCCTTCCTATTAATTTATCTTCTATAAAAAAACTTATTTAATTATAATACTTCTGGTGCCAATGAAACAATCTTCATAAAGTTTTTACCTCTTAATTCTCTCGCAACAGGTCCGAAAATTCTCGTTCCTCTAACTTCTAACGCAGTGTTTAAAATAACAGCAGCATTATCATCAAATTTTATATAAGAACCATCTGCTCTTTTTAATTCTTTTCTTGTTCTAACGATTACAGCTTTTACAACTTCCCCTTTTTTCACATTTCCATTAGGAATAGCTTCTTTAACTGACGCTACTACAATATCACCAATTTTACCGAATCTTCTTCTTGAACCACCTAATACTCTGATAACCATAATTTTTCTAGCTCCAGTATTATCAGCAACATTAAGTATTGTTTGTTGTTGAACCATTTAAAATTTCCTCCTCTCAAAAATTAAAAATATGTCTAAATTTGAATTTTACTATTAATCTAAAACTATTTAGCTTTTTCTAAAATAGTAACAACTCTCCATCTTTTGTCTTTACTTAATGGTCTAGTTTCCATAATTTGAACTCTATCCCCTACGCCACATTCATTTTTTTCATCATGTGCTTTATATTTTTTAGAAGTTTTTACTCTTTTTTTATAAATTTTGTGCAATCTCATTGTCTCTTCCAAAACGACTACTGTCTTATCCATTTTATCAGAAACAACAATTCCTTCTCTTACTTTTCTTTCGTTTCTCTTACCTTCCACTTAGGATCCTCCTATTTAACAGTTTTTTCAGTCACAACAGTTTTTAATCTTGCTATTGTTCTTTTAACATCTTTTATTTTAGCAGTGTTTTGTAATTGTCCAAGAGTTTTTTGAAATTTTAAATTAAATAATTCTTGTTTCAATTCATTTACTTTAGTTTCCAATTCTTCTAATGATAATTCTCTAATTTCTTTGATTGTCATTACTTATCACCACCTACTTCTTCTTTTCTCACAAATTTAACTTTTATAGGTAGTTTATGTCCAGCTTTTCTTAATGCTTCTTTGGCTTTTTCTTCCGATACTCCGCCAACTTCAAACATTACTTTATCTCTTTTTACTACTGCTACCCAACCTTCTGCATTACCTTTACCTTTACCCATTCTTGTTCCTTCAGGTCTTTTAGTATAAGGTTTATCAGGAAATATTCTAATCCAAATTTTACCTTCTCTTTTAAATGTTCTGTTGATTGTAATTCTACAAGCTTCTATTTGTCTTGAAGTAATCCAACCAAATTCTTTCGCTGCAAGTCCAAATTCCCCAAAACTGACTTTGTTTCCTTTAGTTGCAACACCACCTATTTTCCCTCTGAACTGTTTTCTATATTTTGTTCTTTTAGGTATTAACATATTATTTTTCTCCTCCTTCCTTCGTAGTAGAAAGAACTTCACCATTGAAAATCCATACTTTCAATCCTAATGCTCCATATGTAGTATGCGCTGTCGCTGTTGCATAATCAACATCTGCTCTTAAAGTATGTAATGGTACTCTTCCTGAAAGTGTCCATTCACTTCTCGCAATTTCGGCACCATTTAATCTTCCAGATACCATAACTTTAATTCCTTTAATTCCAGCTTTTTCAGCTCTTTGAATAGCTTGTTGAACCGCTCTTTTGTAAGCAACCCTTTTTTCAATTGCTGTCGCAATGCTTTCAGCCACTAACTGTGCATCTTTATTTGGGTTTTTAATTTCTTGAACTTTGATCTGTACTTTTTTACCAGTCAACTTTTCTAATTTTATTTTTAAAGTTTCAATTTCTTGACCTTTTCTACCAATTAAAATTCCCGCTTTCCCAGTTTCAACGATAACCCCTACTTCAGTAGGCGATGTTCTCTCTATTTGAATAGAAGAAATTCCCGCATGGTAATAATTTTTTTTGATATATTCTTTTATTTTTAAATCTTCATGAAAGTTATTTAAATATTCTTTTCCTTCAGCGAACCATTTTGAATCCCAAGTTCTTGTGATTCCCAATCTCATCCCCCTAGGATCTACTTTTTGTCCCACAGACTTACCTCCTTTATTTGTCTAAAATTATCCTTCTTGTCTTTCATCAACTTCAACTGTTATATGAGCAGTTGGTTTTCTTATAACATCTGCTCTTCCCATTGCTCTTGGGCTGATTCTTTTTAATACAGGTCCTTTGTCAATTAAGATTTTTGAAACAAATAATTTATCAGGATCCATATTATTGTTATGTTCAGCATTTGCAATTGCTGATCTTAAAGTTTTTTCTATATATTTTGCCGCTTTTTTATTTGTAAATTTTAATATATTTAATGCTTGCAGTGCATTTTTCCCTCTTACTATATCAGCAACTAATCTTGCTTTTTGAGGACTTAATCTTTGGTATTTTAATTTAGCTACTACTGCCATTTAAAGGCCTCCTTTCGTTAATTTACTTATTTTTTAGCTTTTTTTGCATCTTTTCCGTGTCCATAGAAAGTTCTAGTTGGTGCAAATTCACCTAACTTATGTCCTACCATTTCCTCAGTTACATATACAGGTATATGTTTTTTACCATTGTACACAGCAAATGTGTGTCCGATAAATTGAGGGAATATAGTTGATCTTCTTGACCATGTTTTAATAACTTGTTTTTTTTCTCCTAATGCTTCAACTTTTTCTAATAAATATGCATCAACAAAAGGTCCTTTTTTTAATGAACGAGCCATTCTTTCCTCCTTTATCAAATTTTCTAAACTCATAAAAATGACGCTTACACACCATAAAATAATATTTCAGATGCGTTAAGCAACATTTTCATCTAATATCATTATAATACTATTTTTTTCTTCTTCTAACAATAAATTTATCACTAGGTTTTTTACCTCTAGTTTTCTTCCCAAGAGTTGGTTTACCCCAAGGTGTAACTGGCGATTTTCTACCTATTGGAGATCTTCCTTCTCCTCCTCCATGTGGGTGATCCACAGGGTTCATTACTGACCCTCTAACATGAGGTTTTCTTCCTAAGTGTCTATTTCTTCCGGCTTTACCTAATGATACCAATGAATGTTCAGAATTCCCTACTGTTCCAATTGTCGCCATACATTCTTTGTGAATTAATCTTAATTCTCCTGATGGTAATTCTACGTGGCAGTAAGTTCCTTCTTTTGCAACAAGTCTTGCAGCTGTTCCTGCAGATCTTGCCAACTGTCCACCTTTACCAGGCATAAGTTCTACATTGTGAATTACAGTCCCAATTGGTAAATTTTTCAATTTCAAAGCATTTCCCGGTTTGATATCAACATTTTCTCCAGCTATTACTGTATCACCTTTTTTCAATCCGTTTGGAGCTAAGATATATCTTTTTTCTCCATCAACATAGTGTAACAATGCAATGTTTGCAGTTCTGTTTGGATCATATTCAAGAGTCGCAACTTTTGCAGGCACTCCAATTTTATTTCTTTTCCAGTCGATTACTCTATATAATCTTTTATGTCCTTTATGTCTGTTTCTTCCTGTTCTATGTCCGTAGTTGTCAATTCCATATGAAGAATTTAATGGCTCAACTAAAGATTTTTCAGGTCTTACTTTATCTAATTCATTATTAACTAATATCGACATATGCCTTGTCCCACTAGTTATTGGTTTTAACTTTTTAATTGGCATAACTTTTTTTACCTCTTTTCTTTTATAATTTCTCTAAATTTTTTAAATATTGTATGTATTATAACATTTTTTTAAAATAATTTCCACAAAAAAATTATAAAATTTTTATTTATTTAAAATTTTATTTTTTAAAAATTATTTTAAATCTTTTTATCCTTCGTAAGCTGAGATAGTTTCTCCATCTTTTAATTTAACAATTGCTTTTTTAATAGCTGGAGTTTTATACATAGACATTCTAAATCTTTCAGATTTTGGTTTAATGTTCAATGTATTTACACCTTTAACTTTTACATTAAATAATTTTTCTACAGCTTCTTTTATTTGGATTTTGTTTGCTCTTTTATCTACGATAAAAACATATTCATTGTTTTCTAATAAAGTTCTTGCTTTTTCTGTATTAATTACAGGTTTTTTGATTATATCAGTAATATGCATTACGCTAACACCTCCTCGATAGTTGCTAGTGCTTCTTTTGTAAGAACTACTTTATCTTGTTTAATTAACCAGTAAATATTTAATTCTCTCGTACTAATTGTAGTAACTTTTTCAATATTTCTAGTAGATAGTTCTACAGAATAATCTCTATCAAAGTTTTCTGAATCAAAACTTACTACGAATAATTGCTTCAATCCATCAAAATTTAAAGCTTTTGCAAAGTTTATAAATGTTTTAGTTTTTGGTGTTTCTAATGTGAAATCATCCAATACAATTACATTTCCTTCGTTAATTTTTGTAGCTAATGCAGATTTTAAAGCTAATTTTCTAACTTTCTTATTAACTTTTTTAGCATAACTTCTTGGTTTTGGTCCGTGAGTAACTCCTCCACCTACCATGTGTGGCGCTCTTGTTGACCCTTGTCTAGCTCTTCCTGTTCCTTTTTGTCTGAAGGGTTTTCTTCCTCCACCTCTTACTTCTGCTCTAGTTTTTGTTGATGCAGTTCCTTGTCTAGCTTCCGCTAATTCTGCAACTAAAACTTCGTGCATTACATTTTTATTTGGTTCAATTCCAAAAATTTCGTTGTTTACTTCTACAGTTCCTGCTTGTGAACCGTCTAATTTGTATATGTTTAAAACTGGCATTTTATCCTCCTCTCTTTCCTACTTAATTAATATTTTTTTACTGCTTTTTTTATTATTAAAAATCCGTTTTTAGGTCCTGGAACCGCACCTTTTACTAATAAAAGGTTATTTTCTACATCAAATTTAACAACCTGCAAGTTTTGAACTGTAACTTTTTCAGCTCCCAATCTTCCAGCCATTTTTTTACCTTTAGGTACATTACTGTTTGAAGCGGCACCCCCGGCATTTGATCCTCCAAGTCTATGGTTTCTCGAAACCCCGTGTGAAGCTCTGTTTCCACCAAAGTTATGTCTTTTCATAACTCCAGCAGTTCCTTTACCTTTTGAAGTTCCTGTAATATCAATAAATTCAATTCCTTCTAAAACATCTAATTTAATTTCTTGTCCCAATGAAAATTCTTGTGGATTTTCAACTTTAAATTCTCTTAAGAATCTTTTTGGAGTAATTCCAGCTTTTTTGAAAACTCCTAATTCTGGTTTAGTTGTATTTTTTTCTTTTTTATCTCCATATGCTAAAGTTATAGCGTTATATCCTTCTTTTTCAACTGTCTTGATTTGTGTTACAAAGTTTGTTCCAGCTTCAATTACTGTAACTGGGATTAATTGTTCATTTTCAAAAATTTGAGTCATTCCGACTTTTTTTCCTAATATCATTTTTTACTTTTCCTCCTTAATATATTGGTTGAGTTTACCCCAACTTGTACTAAGCTTACGATTGCTTAATTTCAACTCCCACACCTGATGGTAAGTTCAATGATGCCAACGCATTTACGATTTGTTGATTAGAGTTTTTAATTTCTACAAATCTTCTATGAATTCTCATTTCAAATTGTTCTCTTGAATCTTTGTTCACATGAACAGATCTTAAAACTGTATATTTTTTGATTTTTGTAGGCAACGGAAGTGGTCCTGCTAATTGTGAACCATTCTTTTTAGCTACTTCTGCAATTTTTTTAGCAGATTGGTCTAACAATTTATGATCGTAAGATTGAAGATATATTCTTAATTTATCCAATTTTTTTCCTCCTATTTTTATAAAACACTTTTCAAAGTTACAAAATCTTTTTTTATTATTGGATTCCAAAGGAATAAGAAAATATTTCTCCCAGTCCTTTGAAATTTTATTTTATTAAATTAATCAATTATTTAGTAATAGTTGCAACAACTCCTGAAGCTACTGTTCTTCCACCTTCTCTTATCGCAAATCTTAGTCCTTCTTCCATTGCAATTGGGTGAATCAATTCCACTGTCATTTCAATGTTATCTCCAGGCATTACCATTTCTACACCTTCTGGCAGGTTTACTTCTCCTGTAATGTCAGTTGTTCTGAAATAGAACTGTGGTTTGTATCCTGTGAAGAATGGAGTATGTCTTCCTCCTTCATCTTTTGTAAGTACATATACTTCTGACTTGAATCCTGTATGTGGAGTGATTGTTCCTGGTTTTGCAAGTACTTGTCCTCTTTCCACTTCTTCCTTCTTAGTTCCTCTTAACAATGCTCCTATATTATCTCCAGCTTGTCCTGAATCCAATAATTTTCTGAACATTTCTACTCCTGTTACTGTTGTTTTTGAAGTTGGCTTGATTCCTACGATTTCTACTTCTTCCCCAACTTTTACTACTCCTCTTTCTACTCTTCCTGTTACTACTGTCCCTCTTCCTGTAATTGTGAACACATCTTCAATTGGCATAAGGAATGGCTGATCAACTGGTCTTTCTGGTGTTGGAATGTAATCATCCACTGCATCCATTAGTTCCATTATTGCGTCTACCCATTTTTGTTCCCCATTTAATGCTCCTAATGAAGATCCTTTGATTACTGGTACATCGTCTCCAGGGAATCCGTATTCATTTAATAATTCTCTTACTTCCATTTCTACTAGTTCTAGTAATTCTTCGTCGTCTACCATATCTACTTTATTCAAGTATACTACGATATAAGGTACACCTACTTGTCTTGCAAGCAAGATGTGTTCTCTTGTCTGAGGCATTGGACCGTCAGCTGCCGATACTACTAGGATAGCTCCATCCATTTGAGCCGCTCCTGTGATCATGTTTTTTACATAATCCGCGTGTCCTGGGCAGTCTACGTGAGCATAGTGTCTTTTTGCAGTTTCGTACTCAATATGAGCTGTGTTAATTGTGATTCCTCTTTCTCTTTCTTCAGGAGCTTGGTCAATGTTTTCAAAATCAACTTTTTCAGCTAATCCTTTTTCAGATAATACTTTTGAAATTGCTGCTGTTGTTGTCTTTCCGTGGTCAACGTGACCAATTGTTCCTATGTTTACGTGTGGTTTACTTCTCTCAAATTTAGCTTTTGCCATCTTTCTCTTTTTCCTCCATATTTTTTTTAGATTTCTTTTAATTTTTTTCTTTTATTTATTTTGTTTTGTTTTACTTTACTTTCCTTGTCTTTCATCAATAACTTGTTGTGCAATATTTTTAGGCACTTCTACATATTTTTCAAATTCCATTGAATATGAAGCTCTTCCTTGAGTTTTTGATCTTAAGTCAGTTGCATATCCAAACATTTGAGCTAATGGTACTTGTGCATCAATAATTTTTGCATTATTTCTGTCAGTCATTCCTGAAACTTGTCCACGTCTTGCATTTAAATCTCCGATTACATCTCCCATATATTCTTCTGGTGTTGTAACTTCCACTTTAAAAATTGGCTCCAATAATACTGGATTTGCAGCTCTTAGAGCTTTTTTGATTGCCATTGATCCAGCAATTTTAAACGCCATTTCTGATGAATCGACTTCGTGGTAAGATCCGTCGTATAATGTAACTTTTACATCTTGAACTGGGTATCCAGCAACTACTCCTGCTTCTAGTGCTTCCTGAATACCTTTGTCTACAGCTGGAATATATTCTCTTGGAATAGCTCCTCCTGTAATCTGGTTAATAAATTCATAACCTTTATCTGGATTTGCTTCAACTTTCATCTTAACATGTCCATATTGTCCACGTCCTCCTGATTGTTTAGCATATTTTTCTTCAACATCTGCTGCACCATTGATTGTTTCTCTGTATGCAACTTGTGGTTTACCTACATTTGCTTCAACTTTAAATTCTCTCTTCATTCTGTCTACAATGATTTCCAAATGTAATTCTCCCATTCCTGAAATCAATGTTTGACCAGTTTCCTGATTAGTTGTAACTTTAAATGTCGGATCTTCTTCAGCAAGTTTTGAAAGCGCTGTTCCCATTTTTTCTTGGTCAGCTTTTGTTTTTGGTTCAACAGCTATTTGAATAACTGTATCAGGGAATTCCATTTTTTCTAGAATAATTGGAGCATTTTCATCACACAATGTATCTCCAGTTGTAGTATCTTTCAATCCAACTGCAGCTGCAATATCTCCAGAATAAACTATATCAAGTTCCTCTCTCTTATTAGCATGCATCTGAAGTAATCTTCCCATTCTTTCTTTTTTACCTTTAGTTGAGTTTAATACATAAGAACCTTTTTCTAAAACCCCTGAATAAACTCTGAAGAATGATAATCTTCCAACAAATGGATCTGTAATGATTTTGAATGCCAATGCCGAGAATGGAGCGTCATCGCTAATTTCTCTTTCCATTGGTTCTTCAGTTTTAGGATCTGTTCCTTTTACTTTTCCTTCGTTGATGTCAACTGGTGATGGCATATAAGCAACGATTGCGTCAAGTAATGGTTGAATTCCTTTGTTTTTAAATGCTGTTCCACATAATACAGGTACAACTGTTCCTTCAATTGTAGCAGTTCTTAATGCTTTTTTGATTTCTTCTTCTGTAATTTCTTCTCCACCGAAGTACTTTTCCATTAATTCATCATCAGTTTCAACTACAGATTCGATCATATGTTCTCTTGCTTCTTCAGCTTTTTCAGCTAATTCTGCTCTGATTTCAGTAATATCGTAATCTGCACCCATAGTTTCATCTTTAAACAAATATTCTTTCATTGTTACCAAGTCAATGATTCCTTCAAAATCATCTTCAGCTCCAATTGGTAATTGAATAGGTACACCATTTCCACCTAATTTTTCTTTAATATCATTTACACACATATCAAAATCTGCACCGACTCTGTCCATTTTGTTTAAAAATGCCATTCTTGGCACATTATACTTATCCGCTTGTCTCCAAACAGTTTCAGATTGCGGTTGCACTCCATCAACCGCAGAGAACACAGCAACTGAGCCATCTAATACTCTTAATGATCTTTCTACTTCTACAGTAAAGTCAACGTGTCCTGGTGTATCTATGATATTGATTCTGTGTTTATTCCAAAATGCAGTTGTTGCTGCTGATGTAATTGTGATTCCTCTTTCTTGTTCTTGTTCCATATAATCCATTGTAGCGGCTCCTTCGTGAACCTCTCCAATTTTATGGTTAACTCCTGTATAGAATAAAATTCTTTCAGTAGTAGTTGTTTTTCCGGCATCAATATGAGCCATGATACCAATATTTCTGGTATCTTTCAAAGCAACTTTTCTTGCCATTTAAGTTTTCCTCCTTAATTTATTAACAGTCTTTTGACCAAACAAAAAATTTTTTTACAAAAACTTTTAAAAGCTCTCTTAAATCTGCTATATCAAGAGATTTTTTATATGAAAATTACCATTTATAATGTGCGAACGCTCTATTTGCTTCTGCCATTTTATAAGTATCTTCTTTTTTCTTAATTGATCCACCTTCGTTGTTAGCGGCTGCAATTAATTCTTTCTTTAGTTTAGCTACCATTCCGTACTCTTTTCTTTCTCTTGTGTATCTAACTAACCATCTGATTGCTAAAGTTTGTTGTCTTTCTTTTCTAACTTCAACTGGTACTTGGTAAGTAGCTCCTCCGATTCTTCTTGATCTAACTTCCAATTGAGGTCTAACATTTTCCATTGCTCTTCTGAATACTTCGATTCCCTCTTCGTTAGTTTCTTCCTTAATTTCGTTTAATGCTGTATAAAAAATACTTTCTGCTAATGATTTTTTCCCGTCTTTCATTAATCCATTTATGAATTTAGTTACTACTTTATCATTGTATTGCGAATCAGGCAAAACATCTCTTTTTTCCGCTCTTCTTCTTCTTGACACTATTTGTCCTCCTTACTTTTTCAAAAAATTTAATTATTTAGCTGCTGCCGGTTTTTTTGCACCGTATCTTGATCTACCCTGTTTTCTGTTTACAACTCCTGCTGTATCCAATGCTCCTCTGATTATTTTATATCTAACCCCTGGCAAATCTTTTGTTCTTCCTCCTCTTAAAAGAACGATACTGTGTTCTTGTAAGTTGTGTCCGATTCCTGGAATATAAGCAGTTACTTCAATTCCATTTACTAATTTAACCCTTGCTACTTTTCTTAACGCTGAGTTTGGTTTTTTAGGTGTAGTTGTATATACTCTTACACAAACCCCTCTTTTTTGTGGATTACCTTTTAATGCAGGTGATTTTTTCTTTTTTTCAGTTGTACTTCTACCAAATCTTACTAATTGATTAATAGTAGGCATCTTTTTCCTCCTCTCAAATTTCTTTAATTTATATATATTCTGTCGTTATTTTCAAAACTAAAACTTTTTTCAAATAAAGCTCATTTCTTCAGTTTATGTCCAAAAAACATAGGTGTACATTTATTTTAAATGTAGCAACTTACTTCTAAATTCACTCTATAAAAATATTAAAAATATTTTTAATGATTTAGTTTATGAGTTATAACGGAAAGCTCTTCCTAATATTTAATATCAGGCACACCGGAGGCTCAATCCTGAAGACATGTCACAATTTTATTTTGTAACATTTCACAAAAGACATTTTATACTAAAAAAGTCCTTTTGTCAAGGGTAAACAATAGTTTTTTTAGCTTAGCTCTTTAAAGTTTATTGTAAAAAAATAATTTAAAATTATTTTTTTAAGTTTCAAATAAAGTTATATCTTTATTTTTCTCTAAAATATTTTTCTATTCCGTTTACAATTCCTGTCACCATTTTATCTTGATATTCTTGCGTTGCCATTTTTCTATCTTCTGCAGGATTTGACATAAATCCTAATTCTATTAATGTAGTTGGAACTTTTGACCAGTTTGTCCCTGTTAAGTCATCTCTGTATGAAATTCCTCTGTTTTTAGCACCTGTCGCTTTTACATATTCAGATAAAATATCTCTTGACAATTTTTCACTCGGACGCTGTACGTTTTTTGTGTATGGATTTTTTGCTGAAGCAGTCAATACTGATACTCCGTTTGTACTCGAATTATTTATTCCATCGGCATGTATTCTGATGTAGGCTTCACATCCCATGCTGTTTGCTTTTTCCGCTCTTTCTTTGTTACTTATATTCACGTCATGTGTTTCTCTTATCATATAAACAGGGTATCCCTTTGCTTTTAGCGCATCTCTTAATTTTAATCCAACTTCAAGCGTCAATTCATATTCATTTTTTTTAGTTGCAACTCCTCTTGTTCCAGATGAAACCTTTACTTTTCTAACTTTCGAACCTGGCGCTACAGGTTCAAGTCCCGAGTTTCCTTTTAATTGATGTCCCGGATCAATACAAACTAAACTTTTATTAGCCTCTGCCGCATTTAATGGCGCTGTCGCCAAAAGTCCCATCATCACTAAATACAATATTCCTTTTATTCCTTTAAACATTTCTATTTCCTCCAAAATTTTTTAAAAAATACAGTCAAACAAGTTTTACTAAAATCTTTGCTTGACTGTCTTTTTTTAATAATGATTTTTTAAATCTTAATTATTTTCCCTGTAATAATTCCATTCATCAACTTTCGTACCATCTTTAAATTGGCATTTCCCTGTTTCATTTCCATTTTTATCTTTTACATTGATAGATTTTCCACCGTGCTTTTCGCAGAAAACTGAAGCTGGATTTGGAGTTCCAATTATTTTTTCAGGTTCTTTATTTTCATCTTTATTATTTTCTCTGTAATATTCCCATTCTTCTACTGCTGTTCCATCTTTTAGTTGGCAAACTCCATATTCTCCACCTTTACCTTTTACAATAATTGATTTTCCACCATTTTTAGTGCAATAAACAGAAGCTGGATTTTCCATTCCTACTGCAGGCTCTCTATCTTTTTTTGTATTTCTTTTAACTGCATTACTTTTTGTTGCAGCAACTCCCGTCATAGAAATGGCAATCATTGCTACACTTACTAACGCTTTTAAATTTCTCATTTTTTCTCCTTTTAATTATAATTTTCAGATTAATTTTTTAGCACAGCACTTTGCTTTACTTTAATATTATTTTCTAATTATAATAAGGCAAGAACTAGAAACTTTATTTTTCAAAAAAATTATTTATTCCAAGTTAGAACGAATCTGGTGATGAAACTACATTTAAATCTTTGTCTATTTCAAAAATTAAAGGTTTTCCAGTTGTTAAATTCAATTTCAAAATATCTTCATCTGAAATATTTAACAAATATTTTATTAAAGCTCTCAAGCTGTTTCCGTGAGCTGCTACAATAACATTTTTTCCTTCTTGCAAACTTTTTGAAATATCTGAATGCCAGTAAGGTAACACTCTTGCGATTGTATCCTTCAAGCTTTCTCCAAGTGGTGCTTCTTCATCAGTTAAATCTGCGTATCTTCTGTCTGATTTTGGATAATATTCACTTGATTTGTCAATTGCAGGTGGTGCAACATCAAAACTTCTTCTCCAGATAAGCACTTGTTCATCTCCATATTTTTTAGCAGTTTCAGCTTTGTTCAATCCTTGTAATGCACCGTAATGACGTTCATTAAGTCTCCAAGATTTGTAAACTGGAAGATACAATTCATCCAATTCTTCTAAAACATAATTTAAAGTTTTGATGGCTCTTTTTAAATATGATGTATAAGCAACATCGAAAACTAATCCCATTTCTTTTAATGCTTTTCCTCCAGCTTTTGCTTCTTCAACTCCTTTTGAACTCAAATCTACATCTTTCCAACCTGTAAATTTGTTTTCCAAGTTCCATTGGCTTTCACCATGTCTGATTAATACTAATTTCATAAATCCTCCTTTAATTTTTATCTAAATTATAAAAAACAATATTTAACAAAACTTAGATTTGATGGATAAACTATTTTTCATTTCAATTATATCAAATTTTTTCAATTTATTCAAATAATATCGAAAAATTTTTTATAAAAAGCAAATAATTTATTTTTTATTTTTACCTTCATCTTCATTACTTTCGTTTTCACTATAATTCAAGTGAATTCTCAATGCTTCAAGCGAAATCTGTATTTCCAAAAGCGAAAATAGCAGTGAAATTACAAGTAACACAAGACTTATCGCAAAACTTATTTTTCCAATAAAATCTATCTGAAAAAATAAAAATAACATTGAAACAGCACACATAAGCAGACTTGAAACTCCAAAATACTGCATTTTTTTTATATAATTAAGTCTTTTTCTCAGATTTTTCACTTGATAAAACTCATGCTCTACTTCTCCACTTGAATCCATCCGCCTAACAATTGATGTAAGCGCCAAAAATCTATTTGTGTACGCAAGCAATAGAAGAGATACAGTGGGAAATAGCACTGCTGGTGTAGTTATTTCCAAAGTCATATATTTCACCATCCTCTGAAATCCATTTTTTTAAATGAAATAAAAACGCAAGGACTTTTTAAATTTGTCCTCGCTTAAAAATACAATTATACTATTTTGTGACTTCCACAGCTGCTTCTGAAATAGTTGTATTTGTAGATAATTCTTTTTCAGCAATCAAATCTTCAAGATGTTCTTTTGTAGTCATTAATTCTTCAAGATTCATATTGTCATAAGCCGCTTGGGAAGATGTTTTTATATTTATTCCCTGTTTTCTTAAAAAACTGTCAACTTTACTTTGATTTTTTTTATACAAGTAATAACCTGCTGCAACTGTTCCCACTCCAATTGCCGCTCCTACTAAATGTTCTTTTTTTACACTTCCAAATTTTATCATATTTTTACCTCCAAATTTTATTTATTATTTTTAATTTTTTTATTTTAAAGCTATATATTTGTCATCTGACTCATTTCCCGTTTTGTTATTAAAAAATATGTGGTCTATTAAGTCGCTCAAATTTTCGATAGAATTATCATCTTTTACATCCACGACATAATGAAATTTGCCGTTATCTGCTTTTAATCGATAAATTCTCACTTCCTTATTTGAAAAATTGTTTAATACAAGATGCCGTCCAAAAGTTGTAAACCACATAAGCGCTATAGCTACAACTGATCTATTTGCCATATAGGATTTAAGCAAGTACAAGGCAGGTAATATTTCTATATCAAAAAATCCTTTTCGCTGTGTTTCCATATAGGCGTGTTCTATAATTGCTGCCGTTGTCAGTCCTGCCGCAAAGTTATTTATATCCAGCTGCAGTTTTTCAATTTTACTTTTTCCCAGTCCATATAAAAAGGAAAGAAGTATTGCCGCTCCAGAATACACAGACAACGAATCTATTGATTTTTCTTCAAAATCTTCCACCAACTTTACTGAAGTCATTTCGTGCTCGACTGATAGCGCTGTTGCAGTTCGATAAATTACTTCATCAATTAAAATTTCCTCTGGCTCAAAAGTTACAAGCAATGTCTTTATAGTCCGATTATATCGCAAGGCTATATTTTTTGTCCCGATTTTTATTGTCTCAAAAAATTTTTTGGTATCAATTATTCTGTGTGAAACTTTAAATCTGACACGATTTGGCAATTTATGCAGTACCGTCAAAGTTAATTTTTTCATATAAATTCCTCCAAAATTAGATAACACTTATCTAACATCATATTTCAACAGTCTCAATGAATTTCCAACTACTAGAATTGTTATTGAATTATGTAAAACTGAACTGTATATCGCTGGTAACAGTCCTGTTGCCCCCAATACAAGCGCAAAACTGTTTATTCCAATTGCCATCGCAAAATTTTGCTTTATTATTTTTACAGTATTTTTAGCTAAACCAATTACAGCTGGTATCAGCAACGGATCATCAGAAGTTATTGTAACATCAGCAGCTTCCATTGCAACGTCTGTTCTAGTGCTTCCAAGTGCTATTCCCACATTTGCATAAGAAAGAGCGGGAGCATCGTTTATTCCATCTCCAATCATAATAACTTTGGATCCAATTGAACGGAATTTTAAAATATCCTTTGCCTTATCTTCTGGCAACAATTCTGATTCATATCTGTCCATCGACATACTATTTGCAATAGTTTCAGCCTGCTGCCTCAAGTCTCCTGTAAGTAGTACAATATCATCTATTCCTTGATTTCTCAAACGGTTCATAGCTTTTTTGATATTTTCCCTTGGCGGATCAGAAACTCCGATTACACCAATTAAATTCCCATTTTTTGCCACATAAATAACAATTTCACCATGATTTTGCATTCCTTTTACCACATCAGTTGATATTTCTACTGAAATATTGTTTTCTTCCATATATCTTCTGCTTCCCACGCGAATAATATCCTTATTTACATAAGTTTCAATTCCTCTTGCCACTTTAATTACATCTTCTTTATGTTGTGGTATTTTTAACCCTCTATTTCTGACTTCATTTAAAATCGCACTTGCCAAAGGATGTGTAGAAGTTTCTTCAGCCGCTGCTGCTAATGCAATCATTCTATCATCTCTCATATTTTTAGCAAAAGTTTTTACTGTTTGAACTTTAGGTTTTCCTTCTGTAATTGTTCCAGTTTTATCAAATATTACCGTATCAGCCTTTGAAAGTTCTTCCAAGTAGTTACTTCCCTTAATCAGAATTCCGTTTTTAGCGGCTGTATTAATTGAAGCAGAAAAAGCTGTTGCTGTCGACAATCTTATTCCGCATGAATAGTCAATTACAAGCATACTCAACGCCTTTTGTAAATTTCTAGTCGAAATGTAAACTATTCCAGCAAGAAGAAAATTTAATGGAATTAACTGTGCAGAAAACGTATCAGCGTATGATTGAATGTCCGCTTTGTTAAATGAAGCATCTTCCACCAATTTTATAATTCTTGAAGCAGTTCTATCATCTCCAACTTTTTCTGCTCTTACAGTGATATTCCCACTTTTTAGAAGTGTTCCAGCAAAAACTTCCTGTCCAATTTCTTTTTTAGCAGGCATATATTCTCCAGTAATGGCTGATTGATCAATTATTGCACTCCCTTTTTCGATTGTTCCATCGACACTTATTTTTTCTCCAGTCTGAACGAGAATCAAATCTCCTTTTTTAATTTGTTCAATTGGAACTTTTTTCGCTACCTGGTCTTCATCTCCAGACGCTTTCCAAACATAACTTTCCCCGACACTTAACATATCTTTAATCACACCACGAGTCTTTTTCATCGTATAAACCGTCAAAAGCTCTGCAATTTTTTCCAAAATCATAATTGTCAAAGCTGTTCTTTCGCTTCCCAGAGCAATACTGCTGACAATCGCTGTGGAACTCAATGTATCTGCATTAGGCCGTTTGTTTTTGATCAATGAGAAAATTCCATTTTTTAAGATAGGCAGTGCCAAAGAAATTGTTGAAATAGTTTTATAGTTAAACAATCTTTTTATTCCTGTCAATTTTGTTTTTGGACTCGGTAATAGCAGCAATAATATTGCAGCACCTATACTTTTTAAAATTTCTTTGGGCGATTCTTCCTGCAATCGTCTTTCTATCGCATATTTACTAGATATTTTCTTTTTCTCATTTTTATAAATATCCACCAAATATACATTTAATGTCTTTTGAAGTAAAGATACCAGATTTTCTCCAGTTAGCGAAAAATTATCGAAATAAATAAGTACAGAACCTGTAACAGTTGAGATTTCAACGCTCTTAATATAATGAATCTGCATTAACCGCTTCGTCATTTCTTCTTTATGAGTGCCAAGATATTTTAATGCCCTTGACCGTATTCTGATTCTTCCACGAATCTCATGTAAAATTTCACAATTCAGCAAATAATTTCTACCAACCATAAAATTTTCCTTTCTTTAAATTAAGTTAAAACTTAAAGTTTTTTTATTAAATCATAAAAGACTTCCAAATTATCTTCTATTTCCTGCAAAGATTTGTTTTCATATAGTTCAGAATGCTCAATTATCGTTTTCCAAGTTTTATTTATCCATTCCAGTATTTCCTTTTCTGAAATTAAATTTATATTGTAATAAATCAAAATTTTATTTGTTATGTATGAATATTCAACACTTTTTATACCCTTTTTTGACAAAATAATTTTTTTAACTTCTTCATCATATTTTTTTAATTCTTCTGGAATTTTTGATAAATTTGGAACAAAAAGTCTAAGTCTTCCAGGAATACTGTGTACTACCTTTATCTGATTAAACATCAGATACGTTGCCTTAAAAAAATTTTCTAACATCATCTTTCCCTTCAATTTTTTCTTTTATTTTCTTTTTTCTTCTGATAAAAGTCTGAAAGCCCACCACAATAATGTAGCGCCTGTGGGTAATACTGGAACTTTTCTCAATTTTCTAATTCCATAAAAAACAAAGATTCCAGAAATTAATGTCTTCAAATCCAAATAACCTTTACTTTTGTTATAAATAGTCATATCCATCGCTTCAAATATCTGCTTTAGCATTACTTTCACTTTTCCAGATTTGCTTTTCAAGGCTTCTTCATCCAAATGAAGTAATTTTAACACTATTAGATACAAAAAAGAATTCTCAAGCACTTTTTCATCAAAATAAATTAGGATACTTCCAATTACAGAATTTACTTTTACTTCATTTATTCCCGATAATTGTTTCATATTATTTAAAAACTCTTGCTCTAATTCCACATTTTCCTTTAGTACATCCGTTTGAAGCCTTAAACGTCCAGTTTGATAATGTTCCACCTGAATAACGCCATAAAAACTTTGTAACATAATCGACTCCTTAAATATTTTTCTAATTTATTATATAACTTTTTATTTTAAATTACAAGGTCATTTTTCTAAACTGACAAGGTAAGAATTTTAGAGTCAGATTTTTAGTTTCAATATTTTTTATCTATTTCTGATTACAAGATGTTATTTTACTTAATATATTTTTTTATATTTTTTTACATAAAGGGAGAAAATCTTCATTTTCCTTTATAATCTTCACATTCGCCTAAGCATTTTGTTCCCGTCTTTTAAATCCATATTAAATTTTTTTAAAAAATACTCTTGTTTTTTTTTGAAATCAGGCTATTATATTATTAGCAGAATAAATTTTAAAATTTTTATACAGTAAATAAATGAATATTCAAAACTATAGGAGGTTTTCATTATGATTTCTTTTATTTTAGCAATAGTTGCTCTTATTTTGGGTTACGCATTTTACAGTAAATTTGTAGAAAAAGTTTTTGGAATAGAACCTGATAGAACACCACCCTCAATTGAATATTACGACGGTGTCGATTATGTGCAAATTAGCACTCCAAAAGCATTTTTGATTCAATTCTTAAATATTGCTGGAACAGGACCGATATTTGGAGCTATTGCAGGTGCTTTGTGGGGACCAGCCGCATTTTTATGGATTGTCTTTGGATGTATATTTGGAGGAGCAGTTCACGATTTCTTGATTGGTATGCTTTCGCTTAGGAATAAGGGAAGCAGTATTGGAGAACTTGTCGGACAAAATTTAGGTGTTGTCATGCAGCAGATTATGAGAGTTTTCTCAATTGTTTTACTTATTTTAGTTGGAGTGGTATTTATCAAATCACCTGCTGATATTCTTCACAATTTAATTCCAGGTGTAAGTGCCATGACTTTTACAATTATTATAATTGCTTATTATATTTTAGCGACAATTCTCCCACTTGATAAAATCATTGCCAAAATTTACCCAATCTTTGGTTTTGCATTGTTATTTATGGCGATTGGTATTGGGACAATGCTAATTTACGGGCAATTTAAAGGTGCTTTTGCAATTCCTGAAATTACTGAAATTTTTAAAGGAAATCCGCATCCTAAAGGAACTTCAATGTTTCCCTACTTATTTATTTCAATAGCCTGCGGTGCAGTAAGCGGTTTCCATGCTACTCAATCCCCAATGGTTGCACGTTGCCTAAAAAATGAAACTGAAGGAAGAAAAGTTTTTTATGGTGCCATGATTTCAGAAGGTGTAGTTGCGTTAGTATGGGCTGCCGCTGCGATGACAGTTTTTGGCGGAATTAAGGAACTTGCCGCTGCCGGAACTCCTGCAGTTGTTGTAAATAAAGCATCTGTTCAATTGCTTGGTGTATTTGGGGCATTTCTAGCTGTACTAGGTGTTGTTGCTTGTCCTATTACTTCGGGAGATACTGCCTTTAGAGGTTCAAGATTAATTATTGCTGATATTTTCAAAATTAAACAGGCTCCAATAAAAAACAGATTTTTAATTGCAATACCTTTATTTGTCGTTGGTATTTATTTAACAACTATTGACTTTAACATTATTTGGAGATATTTTGCATGGGCAAACCAAACTTTGGCGGCGGTTTCATTATGGACTGCAACAGTATGGCTTGTTAAAAAAGGAAAACCATTCTTATTCGCATTAATTCCTTCAATGTTTATGACAATGGTTGTTACAACTTATATCATAATCGCTCCAGAAGGATTTGTAAGATTTTTCAAAAATGTGCCTGTTCATACTATTGAATTTTACGGTACTTTAATCGCAAGTATAGTTACAATTATCTGCACAGCATTATTATTTAACTACAAGCATCATTTACACGGAAAATCTCATCACGCTGGACATTTAAACGTTGCAAAATAAATAGGCTAAACAAAAAATACAGTCAAACAAGGTTTTATTCAAAAATCTTTGCTTGACTGTTTTATTATATTCTCTATTATTTCAAGGGATTCCAGCTTCTTTCAACGCTTTTTTGCATTTCATTCACATTTTGAGGCGAACCTTCAACACTTAGTGAACTACTCCCGCTTTTAGAAGCGGGAGCTTCTTGGGAAGTATCTGCTTTTGCTAGCCAAATATATTTACCAAGCTCTTCGGGTAGTTCCTACCCTGTCTTCTTTTATTTTCTTAATATTTCAACATCGCTTTTCCAATGTTTCTTATATTCAATGCCGCATTGTAATCTCTATCAATTTCAATCCCACAGCATTCACATTTATAACTTCTTTCTGATAATTTCAGCTCCTCTTTAACGTTTCCACATCTACTACAAGTTTTCGACGATGGAAACCACTTATCTATCTTCAAAAATTGCTTTCCTAAAAACATCAGTTTATACTCAACCATCCTCAAAAACATTCCCCATCCATTATCTCCTACACTTTTCCCAAAATTTAATGCCTGACTCATCCCTTTTATATTCAAATCCTCAACAACCACAGCATTATACGCTTCAGACAATTTTTTTGATAATTTATGCAGAAAATCTCTTCGACAATTCTTGATATACTCATGTAATTTTGATATTTTCATTTTTTGTTTATACCAATTTTTAGAAAATTTTACTTTTCTCGATAATGATTTCTGTAATTTCTTCAATTTTTTCTCCAACATCCTAAAATATCTTGGATAATCAGCCCTTTGGTTTTCAGAACTGACAAATAATTCAGACATTGAAAAATCAAGTCCAATCACTTTATCATTACTTGGATTTTTTTGAATTTCTTTTTCAAATTCTGTCAAGATGGAAACATAGTAATTTCCATTACTGTTTGTCAATGTTACTGACTTTATCTCGTAATCCTTTGGTATTTCTCTATGATATTTTAATTTAACTTTTTTCAATTTTGGCAAAACCAAATATTTTGTTTCCTCAATTCGTATTGAATTATTCACACAATTTGTCGTGTAACTTTTAACATTATTCTTTTTAGATTTGAACCTTGGAAACTTTGCTCTCTTCTGAAAAAAATTCGTAAACGATCGTTTTACATTCAATTGAGCATTTGAAAGTGCCAGACTGTCTACTTCTTTCAAAAATTGGTTTTCACTTTTCAAACCGGCAGGTGTAATTATTTTATTTTTTCCAGTCTCTTCATAAAATTTATTCGCAGTATACAAAATCGTATTGTAGACAAAACGAACACATCCAAAAGTCTTGTTTATCAATAATTCCTGATCTTTATTTGGATAAATTCTGTATCTGAATGCTAAATTATATTTCATAAAATTACACCTCCTTTTGATTTTGAATATATTTTTTAATTATCTCTAACGGTGCACCTCCGACACTTACAACTAAGTAACTTCTACTCCAAAAATATTCTTTCCACAATCTTCCCCTTATTTCAGGAAATTCTTTTTTTATCAACCTGCTGGAAGCACTTTTGTAAGTATTTACAAATTTAGAAAGTTCAGTATTAGGCATAGCATTAATCAACATATGAATATGATCAACATCATGTTCCCATTCTTTAAGAACAATGTTATACTTCGGACATATTTTTTCAAAAATCTCTTTCAATCTATTAGAAATTTCATCATTAATGACTTCTCTTCGATATTTTATACAAAAAATCATATGATAATTTATATCAAATACTGAATGATAATTGCTATTATATGACATTATTATTACCTACTTTTATATTATTTCACTGAATAAATTATATCATAAATATATCCTTTTTTCAATTTTTTTTACAAAAAAAGCAATTCATCTCCCGCTTGTAGAAGCCGGAGAACTTCTTGCTATCTTTTGTTAAAAAATATAGTAATTTTAGTTTAAAACATAATCAGAAAGTTTCTTTTTACATATTTTTATTCTCATTTTTAAGTGGATTGACTACAATTCCCACTTTATTATTCATAAATTAATACTCTGAACATTTTATAATCAGTTGCAGTATAAAAATTATAATTCCAAATATCATCCAAAAATTTGATTTTTTTCTTTTATAAGTTTCTTCCTTTATATTTCTGCCTTTAGAATTTTTTTCTATAAAATATATCAAATCGTTATCATATTCAATTTCATAATTTTTTTCTGAAATTTTATCGCCCGTATATTCTCCCATTTCTTCCAGAAAATCCTGTGCATCTCTTATTGCTTCTCTCCCAAGTTCAATCAATCCTGTTTCATTTAATACTTTAAATGCCCATTCCTTTGATTTGTTCCCATTTTCATGTCTATTATTGTAATATATCATATCACTAATTGCAGGAGCATATTTCATATTAGCAGCTTTTTCATATAGCTTGTATGCTTCCTCTTCACTTTTTCCAAATTCCTTACTGCATTCATAAAGTATCCCAAGTTCATAAATAGATTTTACATCTCCCATTTCCTGCCCAATTTTATACCATTTTTCAGCTTCTTTCTCATTTTCTTCAATCGTATCAAAATATTTCCCCAGTTCATAAGCTGCCTCTTTCACTCCTAAAGAATAAGCCTTTTCATACGTATCTTTGGCTTTTTCTCCATTGCCTGCAACATAATATGATTTTGCAAGTAACAAATATCCTCTTTCATTATACTGTGTTGCTTCAAGAAACAGTTTTTTAGCATTTCCCTTATCTTTCTTTTCCAAAAGTTCATTTCCCTGATTAATCAGTTCCACATATTTTCTGTCTTTTTCATTTCCAAGCATAAATTCAATATTCTTGATTATTTCAGAATTCAATCCCATAATTTGCTTTTCATTTAACAATTTTTCCTGCCATTCTAGTATTTTTTCTCTTTTATTCTGCTTAAAGTAAATTCTTACAAGATTGTATATTAATTCAGCATTTTTTGTATCAGCAATTTTTAAATAAATACTTTCAGCTTCTTCATAATCCTTCTTTTCTTCAGCAATTTTTCCTAGCCTAATTATTGAATTAATTTCGCCATTTTCCGCACCTGCCACATACCAGCCTTTTGCAATTTCATAATTTCCCGATTCTTCTTCAATCAGCCCTATGTAATACATAGCCTCCTTTATTCCTGAATTGTATGCCAAATTTAATGCGTTTACAGCGCTTTGGTTATCTTTCTCACAATAATAGTAATACTTTCCAAGCTCGTAATTTGCTCTTTGGCTGAATTTCAAGGATTCAGCTATTTTATCCCTTGCTTCTCCAAAAAATCCTGACATTATAAATATATTCGCTGTTCTAATATTTTCTTGATATTCCTCGCTTTCCTTTTTATCATATTCTATAAAATCTTTCCCATAATCTTCTGTAACAATATCATCCAACGAAACTATCTTCACGCCAAATGTATCTACATTCGATGTCTTTCCATTTTGTTTAGGCACACTTTCCGAAGAAATCCTATTTTCATTATAAGCACTTTCGCTAAAACTCGCTCTTTCTTCAGCTTCATATTTTTCAATTTCACGAACTTTTCTTTTTCTTTTTTCCCTCTCCTGCATTTCTCTCGAAAAGTCATCAATTTCATCCATTTTTTTACGATTTCTAAAATTCATTATTATCAAAATTACAATTCCAATAACTACGATTAATATCGATATTAATATTTCCATATTTTACCTTCTACTCCTGCCGTCTAACTTATTATTTCTCTTTTCTCCTGCACTCGCTGTTATATTTACGATTTTATCCATTATCTTAAACATTATCAATTCAAAATCTATTTTTATCATTCAATGTAAATATGTCCAATATAACGCTCATTATTTTTTATTATTTTCTTCCAAAATCTTTTATTTTCAAAAAAACAAAAACTATGACAGCACAAAAAATAAAAAACACCTCAAGATTACCAGCGTTATTATTGCTATCAATACAATCCTGTCTTTCCTTTGCATCAACAATACTTTCACAACTTCTCTGTCTTGAACTTCCTGAATGAGATCCGTGACTTCTCCAAAAAGATGACGAATTTTCTTGCTCATCATCACCAGACTTTTTAGATTTCCCATTTCCTTCTCCATCTGAATGTCCACTTGAATGCTCTCCACTACTATGTTCTCCACCATAATGTCCACTATAATGATAACTTCCACTACTTCCATGTGAATGACTATGCCCTCCACCGTGAGAATGTCCGCCACCACCTCTTCTTACTAATTTTTCCATTTCGACCTCACTTTCTTCAATCTTTTTCATTTTTTTCAATTTCTGCAATCTCAAAAATTCAATTTTTCATTCATTTTTTCAATTCTTTCACATCATATTTTCTCATATTTTCATATTCATAAGACTGATTAATACCATTCATAAATATATCTCTACTTTCCACATCTTCCGTCAAATTCTCCTTTAAAAGCATCTTTAGTTCCAAATCATTAATCACACTTCTTTTCATTGCCGATAAATAATTATTTTTACTGATATTTTGCCAATTCGCACACATTCCAAGCCTTTTTATCAACATCTGATTCAGCCAAATCCTAGTCGTTTTTCCATTTCCCTCATAAAACGAATACATTATATTCATCTCAACATATTTTTCAATTATTTCCTCAAAATTATTTTCAGGCATTTTAGAAACTGTCTTTAAATTATCTTCAAGATACATCGCACGACAAAACACAGTATCGCCTTTCCGAATATCATGTTTCCGTATTTTTCCTGCAGTTCCATAACATTCCTGAAACAAATATCTATGTATTTCCTTCAAGCCTTCAAAGGTTCCCACTTGAATTTTTTTCAATATCCTATTATCAAATGACTCTTTTGTCCGTTTTTTACTCAAAAATTCTTCATCATCTTGTGAAACTAGCCTTTTTAAAATTTTGTCACTTTCATTTTCCCAGCTGTATTTATTATTTACCATTTGCTTTTCCCTTTTTTCCTAAATATAGTTATCAAGAATAGTATATAATTTTTTTTATAATTTTTCTACCTATTTTTTATATTTTCCGAAAAAGTCCCAGTCAAAATCTGAATGATTCTCAAAATATTTATTACTACGTTTTTTACTCCTTCTTTATTTTTTATCTTAATATTTGTCGTAATATACTATGAAATTTATGATACTAAAAAAGACTAGAATTTTTTATATTTTTTCTAGCCTTTTTTAATTAAATATAACTTTTTTTGTATTAATTCCTATATTCTATTCTTTATTTTTCTTACCATTAAATAATTTATCAAGCATTAAACCAGTTTCTCCATATTTCATTTTACTTAACAAGGGACTTGATTTTATAATTTTACTACCATTTTTACACTCTTTTTTTATTGCTTTTACTATCTCTTCTGGTCCAGCGTAAGTTCCTATTACACCTGGATTAACCTTAATCGTAAATTCTCTTCCAAAATTAACAAATTCATTAGTAACTTGATCATTTATTTCTTCTGGTAAATCTTTATTTTCTTCTACTGCTTTTTGTATCAAAGATAATTTATATAGATGTGAACATTCTTCACTTCCAAATTCTTCAAAGTTTTCTTCCAAAGAACTCAAACCTTTTATATTTACTTTATATTTTTTATTTTCATTATCCCGAAAAATAAGATTTATTGATTTGTTTTCTATTAATTCATTTTTTTTCTCACTAGTATTATTATTGTGTCCACATTCAACCAAAAATAGCAATAATAAAATTATAAAAAATATTTGACCTCCTTTTTTTAATTTTCTTCTCATAGTCTACTCTCCTTAAATTAAAATCAAAATATTTTTTTATTCTTGTGGACGTACTTTTTTTATTTCTTCATATTCTTGCTCAGTTATATTTCTTTTAGTTAACAAATCATAATATGTCACTTTCATAGTTCCATCACTAAATTCTAAACAAGACACTACATCATAAGCTCTTGTACAATAATTTTGACCTCTACTAAATAAATTAATTGAACCAAAAAAAATCATAGCTCCTAAAATTAAATATTTTCTCATGTTATTTCCCCCTTTAGATTATATTTTTTTGCATTTATTTATCCTACGATTAAATTATAACATTTATTTTTTAATTTCAAAATTATAATATATGTATATATATATGAATTTCAATATATTTTATATATGATTAAAAATTGTTTAATACAAAAGACTAGAACTGCCCCCATTTTTTCTAGCCTCCAAAAATCACACTCAAATTAATTCATAAAAATTCAATGAATATTTTTAATTTAATAAGTTTTTTTCTATAATTCCAAACTCTCCAACTCCCCACTCTTCACATCCCACTCTTCCATCTTCTCCATCTCTTCTTCTTCCAGCTTGTCCAACTTTTCCTGCACTTCCATTAGTTTTTCCATATTGTTTTCTTTTCCAGCCTTTTCGTATTCTGCGTTCAAATTTTCTCTCATTTCTGTGATTTTTTCCATTTCCTTTTCCAGTTTTTCAATATCCCGCTTCAATTTTGCGATTTTTCTTGACTGTTCCTTTTGCTCCTGATATGACAATTTTTGCTCTTCTTTTGTCTCAATGTCAGTTGCAGTCAGATTCGATTTATTGTTTTTCAAACTTTCCTTGTAATCTTCGTAATTTCCTTTAAATTTCGTAAGACCATTTTCATCAAGATAGTAAATTGTATTACAAACCGTGTCTAAAAAGTGACGATTATGCGATACGACAAGCATTGTTCCGTCAAAATCTTCCAATGCATCTTCCAAAACTTCAATTGAGTAAATATCCAGATGGTTTGTCGGCTCATCTAAAATTAAAAAATTTGCTCTTTGCATATACAATTTTAAGAATGAAACTCTAACTTTTTCTCCACCGCTCAATTTTTCTACTTTTTTCAAAACATCGTCGCCTGAAAACAAGAAAGCTCCCGCAAGTGTTCGTAAATATTCTTCCGTTAAATTTAAAGAATTATTAATTTCCTGCAAAATATTGTTTGCTGGAGTCAAATCCATGTGATTTTGGTCATAATAGCCGACTTTTACACGAGAACCGTACTCAACTGTTCCTGAATCCTGCTTCAATTTATTTACCAAAATTTTTAGCAAAGTCGATTTTCCAATCCCATTTTTTCCAATAATTCCAACTCTTTCCCCACGGAATAGATGAAAACTCACATTATTCAACACTTTTTTGTCATCAAAACTTTTTGAAATTCCATTCACTTTTAAAACATTGTCCCCAGTAATCGTGTCTGTTTCAAATTTCAATTTCATTCTTTGTGGATTAAAAACAGGGTCATCCATTCGCTCGATTCTATCTAGAATTTTTTGTCGACCTTTTGCCTGTCTAGCCTTTATTCCAGCACGGAATCTGTCAATGTATTCTTCCATTTTCTTAATTTTTTCCTGCTCTTTTTCGTAACGCTTCATTTCCCCTTTCAAAATCATCTCTTTTTGAATGATAAACGCAGAAAAATTTCCATCGTATTTATGCAATTTCTTATTCTCGATTTCAAAAATTTTGTTACAAACATTATCCAAGAAAATTCTATCGTGTGAAACAAGCAAAAACGCCTTCGCATACCGTTTCAAGTAATCTTCTAGCCACTCAATCGAAACCAGATCCAAATGGTTTGTCGGCTCATCTAAAATTAGTAAATCTGGCTCAGACAACAACAATTTTGCAAGTGAAACTCTAGTTTGCTCTCCACCACTCAAATCTTTTAGCACCAAATTGTAATATTCCTCAGTCAGCTCTAGCCCTGTCAAAATCTGCTTTATCTTATACTCAATATCATATCCGCCCTTCGCCTCATAAAGCGACGACAACTCCGCAGACTTATTAATCAATTTTTCCAGCTCATCATTTTCAGCCGTTCCCAAAAGCAAATTAACCTTCTGAAGTTCGTGCCAAATTTCCCTCTCTTCTGCAAAAACCGACATCATCTCTTCATAAATCGTATTTTTTTCATCCGAAAATTCATGATTTTGCGACAAATATCCAATTTTCATAGAAGGACTTTTCACAATATTCCCAACTTCATTCAAATTATCTTCTGCTCCGTCAATCCGCTCTCTATCAAGTAACATCCGAATAATTGTCGACTTCCCAGCTCCATTCACCCCAACAAGCCCAATCTTATCCTTCTCCTCAATCGTAAAATTAATATCCTTCAATATATATTCCCCAGCAAACTGCTTATACACCCTATTAAATTGCACTAAACTCATCAAATTTCCTTCCTTTTCTCTATATTTTATTAAATTATTTTTTTATATTTTATATTTTAATTTTATTCGTTAAATTATATCATTTTTGATATTTGTTTACAATGTTTGAGAAATTTTCAAAATATTTAAGTTTGACAAAAATATTAAACTGTGATATTATAATACCTATAAATTTTTAAAAAAGAAGGTGATTTTATGAACAAAAAGAAAATTAACACTATTGTTGGTTCAATTGGAGCATTTATTGGAGTTTTTGTGTTTATAACCTATATTCCTCAAATTATTGCTAATTTAGGAGGAGAAAAAGCTCAACCTTGGCAGCCTCTTACGGCTTCGATTTCTTGTCTAATTTGGGTTATTTACGGATGGACTAAAGAACCTAAAAAAGATTTTATTCTTATCGTTCCAAATTTAGCTGGTGTAATATTAGGATTTTTAACTTTTATTACAGCTTTATAAATTTTTATTTATAAAAAATGAAATTTACTATTAAATATTTTTATTATACTTTTATTTAAAAACAAAAAGAGGTTTTATGCCTCTTTTTTTATTTTATCAGAAATTTTTATTTATTTTTTCTAGTATATAAGCAAAAAATATGTTATTTCGAAAAGTTTTTCTAGTATAAGTTGAAAAACTTTTTAATTTAGGATATAATTTCTTGTATATATTAATATAGGTGGTGATAAAATGATAAAAAGAGAGCAATATTTAAAAGAAATTAGAAAATTTATGGATAAGCCGATAATAAAAGTTATTACTGGTATGCGTAGAAGTGGGAAATCTATGATTTTAAAATTAATATCTAAAGAACTTGAAGAAAAGGGAATTAATAAAGAGAATATTATTTTTATTAATTTTGAGTCTTTAATGTTCGCCGAATTTTCAAATTTTCAAAAATTATATAGTTATATTATTGAAAAATCAAAAAATTTAGCTGGTAAAATTTATATTTTACTCGATGAAATTCAAGAAGTTGCTTCTTGGGAAAAAATGATAAATTCATTGCTAGTTGACTTAGATTGTGATATTTATATCACTGGTTCGAATGCTAATTTATTATCTTCGGAATTGGCTACCTACATTGCAGGAAGATATGTTGAAATAAAGGTTTTTCCTTTATCTTTTAAAGAATTTATAGATTTTTCCAAAATTCAAAATCCAGAAAAAATTTACAGCAATGAAGAATATTTTGAAAAATATTTGCAATTTGGAGGTTTACCTGCCATCCACAATTTCAATCAAGATAAAACTTCAATTTATCAGTATTTGACTGATATTTATAATTCTGTCTTGCTAAAAGATGTTGTTGCGAGAAATAATATAAGGGATATTGAACTTTTAGAACGAATAATTTTATACATTTTTGACAATATTGGAAATATTTTTTCTGCAAAAAAAATTTCAGATTTTTTAAAAAGTCAAGGTAGAAAGTTAAGCGTTGAAACCGTTTACAATTATTTAAAAGCACTTGAGAATGCGTATATAATTTCAAAAGTTCAAAGATATGACATAAAAGGAAAATCCATTTTAGAAACACAAGAAAAATTTTATCTTCTTGACTTAGGTTTAAAACATTCTCAATTAGGATACAAAGCAAACGACATCGCTGGTCATCTTGAAAACATCATCTATTTAGAACTATTAAGAAGAAAATACAATGTAAATATTGGAAAATTAAAAACAAAAGAAATTGATTTCATCGCACAAAAAGAAGATAAAAAATTATATATTCAAGCAACTTATCTTTTAGCCTCAGAAAACACCATTGAACGAGAATTTTCTCCATTAAAAAACATTGAAGACAACTATCCAAAATATGTTCTTTCTATGGATAATTTAGGTGAATATAATATAAATGGAATTCAACGAAAACGGATTATTGATTTTTTGTTGGATTTATAATTTTGGAATTATAGTAAAAATTTTTATTTTAAAATATTTTATTTTACTGACTTTTATAATACAATGACATCACGAATACGAAAAATTTTATCCAAAAATTTTCAAAATAATATACAAAAATGAAAGAGAACTAACCGAATCAGTTCTCTTTTTTTACTATATCAAACAAAGACATAGTTTTATCCCACGATTCTCAAAACTCTATAATTTCTGACTAATAAAAACGAAATATCCTCAATCAATATTTCTGATTTAGAAACAAAAATTCCACTTCCCTTATCTATTTCCCGCAAAATCAATCTATCATTCTCAAATTTTTCAATTATCCCAAATTTCTCAAAATATGATTTTTCATACTCAAAATGTACTAATATTTTATTTTCAAAACACTTTTTCAAGATTTCCTTTATTTCCATATTTGAAATATCAGGCAAAATTTCTTCTAAAGATATATTCTCTGTTTCTATTCGATAAACTTTTTCTGTAATTTCCCAAATGTCTGATGTTTTTATTATTATAAACTTGCAATCTGCCCAGAACAAATCATTTTCATAAATTAACGTATAATTTTCATCTTGAAAAATAACATTTCCTTGAATATCATTTCTCGCTATTACAATCTTATTTTCCTGAATTTTATCATCTTTAACGACAATATTTTTAACAACATTTTTCCCTATCTCTATACTTTTCATTTCACTTTTTCTTATAAATTCTTCTGATTTCCTATCACCCTCATCACACCATTGAAAATGTAAAATTTCTTTTGATTCTTTTACTAAATATCCTTCTCTCTGATAGTCATCTTCATAAAATAATCTTAATTTAATTTTATTCTTTTTGAAATATTTAAACAATTCCTTAAAAAATTTATTTTTTTCAAGTTCAATAATTTTTCTGTCACTAGATTTTCTTTCTTCTATTTTTTCCTTCATTAATTCCAAATATTCTGTATTTTTCCCAAATTTTTTCAAATCATCTATCTTTATAAATCTAAATCCGCCATTTTTCCCATACGGACTGATTGATGTAAAAATAGCAAATTCACCATTAATTCCTACAAAATTCCCAGCATCAAATCTCCCTTTAGACAAACGCCAATATTCCAACAACTCATCTTTCCCAATTTTTTCTAAAATTTTTTTCATAAAGTTTCCTCCTTAAAAAATCATCTTCCCATAATATTAACTTTCAATTCTCCCAACAATTTTTTATCACAAAAAACAGTCGAAATCAAAAATTTTTCATAAATAAATTCCTTTCTCCCAGCAAAATTATTTTTCTCCAAAGTAACATCCAAAAAATTCAAAAATCTTTTTTCAATTCCCAAAGCAAAAGCGTAAATATACATTTGCTGAAAATTTTCGATTAATTCATCTTCACTTGAAAAAGTGGGAACTTTCAATTTTTCAAAATTTAAAATGTATTTTCTGAATGATTCAATTTCATTCATAGCCAAAAGTCCGTTTTCAGTATACCGCACGATTAACTTTTTGTAAATGAAAAATAGAATTACAAATGTCAATGGAATTAAAATATAAAATCTTAGTTCAAATATGAATGCAATATTTGGCAACATAAAACTATACAACGAAAATAAAAATACCAATGCAATAAAAATTTTTAATATTTTTGGGATATACTTAGAAAATATCGGTAAAAATGATATTCTTAGCCAAAGACTTTCCAAGAAAAAAACGATTATTGCAGCTAAAACTATAAGTCCAAAATTCCCTTCCCCACTTCCAAATTTTACATCTTTACTTGTCATTATAATTGAAGCTAAAATAACTCCAAAATAAAAAATATAAAATCCTGAATTTTTCTTGTAAATTATAAATTCTTCCAATTTTTCAGGCGACCAAAATGAACCTAAAAACTTTTTCTTCGTCCTTTTATAAATCTCAAACATTTTTTCAAAAAAAGGATCTAAAGATTTTTGATTATATGAACTACTCGAAGAGCCGTTACTCGAATTATCCGACGAACCCTTTAAAATTACATTTATCAAAAAAGCTACTAAAAAAATTATTAACACTTGCAAGACTTCTCTAAAAATCTCTTTTCTTCTATCAATATTTTTTTCATCCATTTTCGGCAATTTCTCTCTATTCCCAAAACTTTGATAATCACTCAAAATCCCCTTTTCAGAATCCGACAAGCTATCTAAAACCCATCGCTCTTCTGCAAAAAGCTCATCTTGTCTATAATAATTACTTTTAGATTTTTCCAAATTTTTCTTATACAAAATATCTGATTGAAAACCCATATTTTCAAAAAGTTTTTCTCTTTTCGCAGTTATAAAATTTTTCTCAACCAAAGAAAATATCCCAATATGAAAATTTTTCTCCGGCCTAGAATTATTCAAAATTCCAACTCCCATTGCAGAAATGCTTTTCGGAACTTTCAATTTTGGTAGTACATCTTTTTTGAAAAAATTTTTGCCCCAAAATTTTACTGTCCAAATACAATAAATCAGTAAAATTATAATTGCAATTATATAGATAATTGCTATTCCTCTCATAAAAACCTCCAGCAATAATCATAAAATTAATAAATAATATTTATTATATTGTTTTTTTTAACGAATAAAGATTCTAAAAATAACTCTTTTTAACTCTTCAAAAAAATAAAAATGCACTAATCTAAACTGTTTTTATTAATAAAAAATATTAGTTTAAATTAGTACATAGTCATAATTATAATTTTTATATTTTATTTCACTTTTTTCATTGTTATTGTAGCACCTGTTTCTGTTGACAAAATCATAGTGTTGTTATCAACTAATCTTGTATATTTTACATCTTTTAATATATTTATAAATTCTTCTTCTATTGCCATTGCATCATTTGGACCTAACATCGCTGTAAGCATTAATTCAGAAACGATACGAATGTTATTATTTTTTATTTCATAATTTCCAGAATATGAATTTACTCCAGAGTTTCCGCTAATTCTTCCTCCATCAAAATTTACTGTAATTCCTTTACCTTTTAAGTTTACTTTTTTCCCAGAAATATTTGTAACTTTCCATTGAGTCGATGAAATTGCTTTTTCAATATTACCTTTTGACGAATTGTTAGAATTATTGTAAGTTACATTTTTAAAAGTTAGAGTTTCACCTTTCTCTGTTTCTAAAACTAGAGTATTTTTATTGTATCTAACTTTTTCCACATTTTGTAAAATTTTCATAAATTTACTTTCCAACTTCATCATTTTTCTAGAACCTGCCATTTCAGTCGTACCTGCATCAGACATAAGAATACCACCGTTCTGGCTTAAAGCATAAGTTCCAAAAAAATTATTCACTCCTGAAGTCCCGTTAAAACCATCTTCCGTAAAATTAATTTTAATTTTACTTACTCCATCAGTTATTGCAGGTCTAAATTTACTTTCTTTAATACTAGTCAACTGCCACGAAGTGCCTCTCAAATAATCTGTATCTGTACTATCTGTACTTACCATACTTTGTTCCAAATTACCCTGAGTTTTCTGTGTTACCGCTGAAAAAGTTGTATAATTAAATGCAAAAATTACAGCCAAAATCAACAAAATTTTCCTTTTCATAATAAAAACCTTCTTTCTAAAATTTTTAAAATAAAAATATTTTGGTTAACTTTACTCAATATGAATTGAATTACTGTTACCTTCATTCAATATAAGCGTACCACATTAAGAGTGAAATGTCAATATTGAATTAACATTTGAACGAAATAAATTTAAAAAATAATTAATATGAAAAATATGTAGTTCAAATTTTAAACTTTTTTATTTTTTTAGGTTATTTATTTCCACCCAAAAATTTACCAATCATTCCAGTTAAATCATCCATCACATTCCCATCTTTATTTGAATCCAAAAAATTTGTAATCATACCCATAATTCCACTCGCTCCTTCCAAACTTGATGAAAGTTTTGAAGTTAAATCACCAATTCCTTGCGCATCCAGATTATTTTCCTTTTTTTGCTGCCCCAATACTCCTAAAACTAGTGGTGCTAAAGTTTCTAGAATTTTTATACTGCCTTGTGCATCTAAACCGCTTGATTGGGAAACAGCATTTGCCACATTCTGTGTATTTCCACCAAATAAATGGTTCAAAATTCCTGCTCCATCTTTTAAATCAGGATTTTGCAAATAGCCCCCAAGATTATTCAATACTGATCCATCGTGCTGTTCCAACGCTTTATTCAATCCCTGTGCTTTTTCACTATTATTTGCATTTTTATTAACTGCCGCTAAAATTGCAGGTAGAGCTGCTGCTACTCCATTTCTCACTTCTTTGCTGCTCCCACCAACTTGCTGAGCTAATTTTTCTAAATCCTGTCCTTGTAAAAGTCCCAATAATGCTTCTAAATTCATTTTCCCTCCTAATTGATTTTGTTTCTTACTACTTTTGTCTGGAATGATTTTTCGTCGATGGCGATGTTTTGAAAATCTTTCTGTGCGTTTTGTGTATCAGCTTCTTTTGCATAAAATATAAATTCTCCCGTTGCACTGTTTATTTGTAATCCGTAAGTTATCCCATTTGTATATGTAAGTGAACTGGAAAATTCGTTATCTTTTAATTTTGATAAAATTTCTGCATAAATAGCTCTTGCTTCAGAATCTTTTAATTTACTGTCAGACACCTGAATTAAATTTGCCACTAAATTTTCAATTACTCCCAAATTTGCACTGTCCACTTTATTTACTTTTAAAAATATTCCTGTTACATTTATTCCGCTATAATCTAGCGCATAAATTGAATTTTCTTTAGAATTTATTTTAGCATAATAATAATTTCTGTTTTCAAAAATTAATTTTTCAAATTTATTAATTCCTATTCTATTTTTTTCAGATTTTTCAGAAAATATTTTAAGTACCGCTTCAATCGAATTATTTGAAAAAATATTCTCTTTTTTGATAATATTTTCTATATTTTCTCTTTCTTTATTTTTTTTATCACTTTCATCTTTCCCACTTTTTGCACAGCCAGCTAGAAACAGCCCCGATAAAATGATGACTTCAAAAATTTTTTTCATTTCTAAAACTCCAAAATCTTGATTAAATCATACCTTTCAAAATTAAAATTTAATCAATTAAATTATTTAAAAAAACTACTTTTTTACATTATACAACAAAAAAAAGTTTTTTTCTATACTTTTTTTGACTATAAAATATTATTTTTTTTAATAATTTTTTTATAAAAAAATTATATAAATAAATTTTCAAATAAAAAAATCCATATTGACTATAAAAATAACAAGTGTTATAATATGTTAATTTAAATACTTGATACTTAGGAGGTTTTTATGAAAAAAAACATTTTGAAACTTTTGACTTTGGTAATGACATTATTTTTTATGATAAGCTGTTCCAAAAAGAATGACACGATAAAAATTGTCTTTTTACCAAACGAAGCAAATGAATCATTAAAAAAATCACGAGATGAATTTGCCAACATAATCCAAAAAGCTACAGGAAAAAAAGTAGAAATTATAACAACTACTGACTACAATATCACAGTCGAGAATATTGTATCTGGGCAAGCACAAATTACTTATATCGGTGCCGAAGCCTATTTAAAAGCAAGAGAACGTTCAAAAGATATTGAAGCTGTGCTTACAAATGCTGGAGAAAGCGGAACTTTAAAAGATTCACTATATTACAGCTTTATCGCTGTTCGTAGTGAAGATGCCGCTAAATATAAAACTGGAAATAACTTTGACTTAAAAAAGCTTAAAGGAAAAACAATCGGATTTGTTACAAACAGCTCAACTTCAGGATTTAAAATTCCTGGAAAGATTATAGCTGATGAATTTGGAATAAAAAATACAGATGAATTGATTGAGCCAAATAAAGTGTTTTCAAAAGTTGTTTTTGGCGCTTCTCACCCTGGAACACAAGCGTTATTATTTAAAGGAGATGTTGATGTGGCGACATTTGCCATTCCAAAATCATTTACAACTTATGAACTAACTTCTGGAACTGACTTTAGATCTGGTGCTACTTACACAGTTAAGAAAGGAGCTGTCGCACCATTTGGACAGTATGCCGGAAAAAGTTTCACTGTAATCCGTTCAATTCCTGTCTACAACGGACCTATTGTGTTTAACACAAAAACTTTGTCAAAGGAAGATCAGGAAAAAATCAAAAAGGCTTTGATGTCTAAAGAAGTTACAGACAATCCATATATTTTCAGTCCAAAAGAAACAACAAAAAATTCAAAAATTAGAGGATTATTTTTAAGAGAAAATCCAAATGTTGGATTTATCGAAACAAATACCGCATGGTATGAAAGTATGAAAGGTATCAAATAAAATGAGATTAGACAAATTTTTAAAAGTTACAAGAATTATAAAAAGAAGAACCGTTGCAAAAGAATTGGCCGACAACGGCAATATCACTGTAAATGGAGAACAAAAAAAATCTTCTTATGAAGTGAAAAAAAATGATATTTTTGAAATAAAATATTTTAGCAAAAATATAAAAGTAAAAGTTTTAGATTTGCCACCAGAAAGCTTAAAAAAAGAACTTATAGACAATTATATACAAATTATTTAACAAATATCTAGCAAGAAGTCTCCCTCTTCTACAAGAGGGAGATGAATTGCAGAACATAACTTGAAATAATAATTATTATATGGCATAATACTCGTACATCAGGGCAGGGACTGCCCGAAGAGCTTGGTAAATATATTTGGCTAACAGAAGCAGATACTTCCCAAGAAGCTCCCGCTTCTAAAAGCAGGAGTAGTTCACTAATCACAAATAGCCGAAATAAAATCGGCTATTTTTTATAAAATGTTTTTTTCCCTTCGGAAAATATTAAAAATCCACCTATCAAACCTAATATACTTCCAATTATGGTATTTTCAAAACGACTGAAAATAAATAAAAAATGATTATTTAATGTAAGGCTTCCAGCTTCTGACAGTAAAATTGTAAGTGGTGTTATAAAAATTACAGCTATTCCATAATTTCTCGGCACTAAATATTCCACAATAAACTGCAAAACAACTATTGAAACACATATATAAAATATATCATTTTGGGAAACGATAAGTATTAAATAACAAAATCCAACTCCCAAAATTGTTCCACACATTCTTTGAATACTTCGTTTAAACACATGAATTTTAGATGTCCCTTGCATGATTGCAATACAAGCTACACAAATCCAATAAGGATTTTTGATTTTTAACAAAAATCCTATTGCAAGAGAAAGACTCATAAAAATTCCAACTATAAGACTTTCAATTTTTTTATTTTTTTCATCTCCCAAATTAATTTTCTTTTCAAGTTTTACTAAATTTAATTTTTTATTTTTTATTTTGTTTTGAAAAAACAAGCTATAAACAAAAGCTATGACACAAGTAGAAAGTGTTCCGAATGTTAAATAACCGACATTTTCCGCTATTTTTGAAATTGGTAAGTGTGGAAGGGAACTTGCAGTTGCACAAACCATAATAAAGAAAAAACTTCTAGGTGGCTTTAACTCAAAATGTAAAACTACATAATGTATGATAAAAGAAACAAATCCCAAAATAAAAACGATTATAATTTTATTAAAACTAAAGATAAGTCCTGCCGAATATGAAAATATAAATCCAAATGAACACCCCAAAAGAGCAGACATTTTTTCTTTTAAGCTCCCAAAAAGTGGAAAATAAACAACTATAATTCCCGCTAACGCTGAAATCATCGCATTTCTAAAATTATTTGTAAAATATCCAGTAAATATCGGAATTGCCATACATAAGCTACAAAGTATTGGTAAATCCATTGTTGCATCGATTCTTCTTATTTTAAAAAAATCTTTAATGTACTTTTTCATAATACCTCCTTTATTTTAAAATTTTTTATCAAAAAATGAATTTAACAAAGAAAAAAAGAAAAATCGACTAAAATTAGCCGATTTAACTTTTTAACTTTTGTTTCAACTTGACCTTTAAAAAATTTTAAAAGCAATTAATTATTTAGAAATTTTACTTGCAAAATATCCTAATGTTCTGATTAATTGAGAAGTGTAAGACATTTCATTGTCATACCAAGATACTGTTTTAACTAATTGAACATCTCCATTTTGAACAATTTTAGTTTGAGTTGCATCAAATAATGATCCAAAGTGGATTCCAACAATGTCAGAAGATACTAATGGTTCTTCAGTGTATCCGAATGATTCAGTAGATGCTTCTTTCATAGCTGCATTTACTTCGTCGACAGTTACTTTTTTGTTTAAGATAGATACTAATTCAGTTAATGAACCAGTTGGAACAGGTACTCTTTGAGCAGCTCCATCTAATTTTCCATTTAATTCAGGTACTACTAATCCAATTGCTTTTGCAGCTCCTGTTGAGTTAGGTACGATATTTACCGCAGCAGCTCTTGCTCTTCTTAAATCACCTTTTCTATGTGGTGCATCTAATGTATTTTGGTCTCCTGTGTAAGCGTGGATAGTTGTCATTGTTCCAGTTACGATTCCAAATTTATCATTTAATGCTTTAGCCATTGGTGCTAAACAGTTAGTTGTACAAGAAGCTCCTGAAATAACTGTTTCTGAACCATCCAAGATTTCATGGTTTACGTTGTAAACTACAGTTTTAACATCGTTTCCACCAGGTGCAGTAATAACTACTTTTTTAGCTCCTGCTTTTACGTGTTTTTCAGCTTTTTCTTTAGTTGCAAAGAAACCTGTTGCTTCTAATACTACGTCTACTCCTAATTTACCCCAAGGTAATTTTTCAGGATCAGCTTCTGCGAAAACTTTAATTTCATTTCCATTTACTACGAAAGCTCCTTCTTTAACTTCGATAGTTCCGTTGAATCTTCCTTGAGATGAATCGTATTTGAATAAGTGAGCTAACATTTTAGAATCTGTTAAGTCATTAATTGCTACAACTTCAAATTTATCTGTTTGTTCAGACATTAATCTTAATGCTAATCTCCCGATTCTTCCAAATCCATTAATTGCTACTTTAACTGCCATTTTAATAATACCTCCTAAAAATTTTATATATTAAAAGTTTAATATATTTATTACACTTTGAGTATAACACATTTTTAATAAATTTTCAATATCAAAAGTTATTTTTTATTCTTGAAAAAATGGTGGTAAGACAAAATCAGACATACTGTCGTCATCGTCTTCATCTTCATCGTCAAAATCTTTTTTTTGATTCTCATCCTTTTCTGAAAAAATATCTGATTTTTGCTGTTTTTCTTCCTCTGATGATAATGGTTTAATTTCTTCTTTCTTTATTTCTGGAGCAAATCTCACAGTTTTTGAATTATTATTTTCTTGTATATTTGAATGAAGATTATCTTGAAAATCTGTTGCTACAATTGACACACTAATTGTTCCTTCTAATTCTTCATCCAAAATATATCCCCAAATTAAGTTAGGTTCACTTCCAGCTTTTGCTGTTACTGTATTTGCAACTTCATTTACTTCATTTAGTGAAACATCTGGTCCACCTGTAATGTTTATCAATATTTTTCTTGCCCCTTCTATTGATTTTTCCAATAATGGACTGTTCAATGCTTGAGCTGTAGCACTTTTTGCTTTTTCATCTCCATTTGCTTCCCCAAAACCAAGCATAGCAATACCTGAATTTTGCATAATAGATCTAATATCTGCAAAGTCAAGATTTATAGTTCCTTGTTTCATAATTAAGTCAGAAATTCCTTTTATACCTATTTTTAATATCCCATTTGCTTCCTTAAAAGCATTTAACAAAGTGATATTCATTCCTGGAATTTCAAATAATTTATCATTTGGTATAGCAATTAACGTGTCGACATTTTCTTTTAAATTTTTAATCCCGGCCAATGCGTTATTTTTTTTGATAGGCCCTTCAAAACTAAAAGGTTTTGTTACAACTGCGACTGTTAAAATTCCCATTGACTTTGCCACTTCAGCTATAATTGGAGAAGCTCCTGTTCCTGTTCCTCCGCCCATTCCTGCTGTAATGAATAACATGTCTGTACCTTCCAGCACTTCTTTTATCTTATCTTCAGAATCTCTTGCTGCACTTCTACCTTTTTCAGGATCCGCTCCTGCTCCTGTTCCTCTTCCTAAAAGAACTTTTGATGTTGCCTTTGATCTATCTAAATCTTGCTGGTCCGTATTTATAGCTATAAATTCTACAGTTGTTATGTTACTTTCAATCATATCGTTTATTGCGTTACCACCAGCACCACCTACTCCTACTACTTTTAATTTTACAGTACTATTTAAATTTTCCATTATTTACTTGCTACTTAAAAATCTTATTTTAATTTTAAAAATAGCATCTCCTTTCTTTAAATTCTTTTAAGATTATTTTTTATAAATAATTTTATATCTTAATTCTATATAAGTCAACGGTCCTTCTTTTCTTATTATTTGGTCATACGCTTTATATGCGTCATTGTACTTTTCTTCAGTTACATCAGTATCTGTTTTAAATACCACACCATTCACAAGTAATATTTCATAACATTTGGGTGTTTTCCTTATTTCTGAAATCATAGAATAAAGATCTTTGTTTTTTATTCTGGAAACTATAGTTTTAATTCCTTCAAAACTCGCTTCATCTGTATAGTCTATAATTGGCATGCTCTTTGGCAAATCTTCTATTTTATCTCCATAAATATTTAATTCATTATCCGCTAAAAATAAATTTTCCCCTTTTCTTACATATGCATAAGGCTGTCTCTCTTCAATGTTAAATAATATTTTGCTTGGAAACTGTTTTGTAATTGAAACTTTTTTTACTCTTACATCATTTCTTAAAAAATCTTCAATTTCTTTAGTATTCAAATAAACAATATTTTTCCCTTTCATTTTTTCAACTTGTTCCGTTACATCTCTCTTTAAAAGTTTTGTATTTCCAGTTACAACAACTTCTTGAACTTTGAAATAGTCAGAATCAATAAATCTTTTGCAAAAAAATATAATTCCTAACAGTAAAAATAATATAACCAATATTTTAATTATGTTTTTCATTCTTAACTTTAACTCCACTTTTTTAATATTATTATACACTATTTTTCAATTTTATTCAATTTTTTTGCCAAAAAAATTAAATTGTTTAATTTTATTTTAGGATAATAATTTCTGTATTTAATTCTATATTAAATTTTTCAAAAACTACTTCTTTTACATGCTCAATCACTGAAATTACATCGTTAAAAGTGGCATTTCCAACATTTGTGACAAAGTTCGGATGTTTCTCAGAGATTCTTGCGCCTCCCACTTGATAACCCTTTAACCCAGCATCTGAAATTAATCTTGCAGCAAATTTTCCTTTAGGATTTTTAAATGTACTTCCCAAGTTTGGCAAGTCCAGCGGATGTTTTACTTTTCTTTGCTCTCTTTTGTCTTCTGAAGCAGCATGATCAAAACCAAATTTGAATTTAAATAGTGCTGATATGACAATCCATTTATTTTCTTTTATTTCAGTAGTTCTGTATTTAAAATGCAAGTCTTTTGTTTTTATTTTTTCTATTTTACCATCATTTTTACAAACTTCCACTTCCTCAATGCAGTCAAAAATCTCAGTTCCGTAAGCTCCGCCGTTCATATTAACAAGACCTCCGACAGATCCAGGAATTCCTGTAATATTTTCAAGTCCAGTATAGTTATTTTCTTCCATAAATTTAATTAAATCATCCAAATCCAATCCAGACTCCACTCTAACCAAATCAAAATTTTTATTTTTCTCTTCAACAGAAATTTTTTGCAATTTTTTTAGTGAAACAAAACTTATATCCAAATTTCCGTCATATATTAAAGTATTTGTTCCATTTCCTAAAATGAAAATATTTTTTCTCGTATCTATTATTTCTTTTAATTCATTTTTTTCTTCCACAAAAATTAATTCTTTGGCTATTCCACCAACTTTCATATTGGAATATTCTTTCATTTGTGCATTTTTTATAACTTCCATAAAACTTCCTTTCGCTTTTTCTCAAAAGTATTTTATAATTTTTCTAAATCTTGCGCTATTTCATGAGCTAGCTTTGAAACGCTTCCCGCACCCATAAATACATAAGTGTTTCCGCTGTCTTTTCCGCTTTTCAAAAGATTTTCAATCTCTTCTTTTGTCTGAACTCTCACATTTCCACCAATTTTTTCGGCCAGCATTTCTGAACTTACGCCATAAACATTGTCTTCACTTGCCGCATAAATTGGAAGCAGTATCAAGTCGTCAGCGTGTTTTAGAGCCTCCACAAAATCATCAAAGAAAAATTTTGTTCGGCTGTATCTGTGTGGTTCAAAGATTACTATAACTTTTCCTTTTTCTGTCTTATGTGCCGCTTTTATTGTAACTCTCACTTCTGTTGGATGATGCGCATAGTCGTCTATTATTCTTATACCATTATCATAAATCACTTGGTATCTTCTGTTTGCCCCTTTAAATTTTAAAATTCTTTCTTTTACTTTTTTCATATTACACCCAAATTCATGTGCAAAATAAATTACAGGAAGTGAATTTGAAACATTATGTTCTCCTGGAATACTCAAATTAAATGTTCCAAGATTCTCTCCTTTTTTCACAACTTCAAAACTTGTAATTCCATCTTCTACTCTTATATTTTTAGCGTAAATATCGGCTGTTTCATCTTTTATGCTGTACCAGACGATATTTTTATTTGTAAGTTTCAAATTTACTTTCTCAACTGTATCTTTACATAAAATTGCAATTCTCTCAGTGCTGTCAATAAATTTTTCAAACGATTTTTTTATATTTTCAAATGTTCCGTGATGGTCAAGATGGTCTGGTTCTACATTTGTAACAACCGAATATTTTGGTTTTATGTATAAAAATGAGTTATCGCTCTCATCGGCTTCCGCTATAAAATATTCCGAATTTCCAATTTTACTGTTACTTTGAATTTCTGGTATAAATCCACCAACTACAATAAATGGTTCTTTTTCTAAAAGCGCCACGCTTAACATTGAGCTTGTAGTTGTCTTTCCATGAGTTCCAGCAACTGCAATTCCATCAAAACGGTTCATTATTTCAGCCAGCAATTCCCCTCTTTTTATTTTTTTTATGTTGTTTTCAACGATATATTTATATTCGGGATTGGTTTCTCTTATTGCTGTCGAATAGACAAATAAGTCAATCCCCTTGTCTTTTACATTTTCTTCAACTTGTCCAATATAAACTTTTATTCCCAAATCTTCCATATCTTTAGTTACAGGTTTTCTCACTAAATCTGAACCTGCCACATTGAATCCGTCGGCTGCAAGTATTCTTGCAAGTCCGCTCATTCCAACTCCATTTATTCCACTAAAATATATATTATTTACTTTTGTCAACATTTTATTTCCTCCATTTTTTATAGTCCCATTTCTTTTATTATTAATTCTGACGCATTTCCTTTTTTCAAATTTTTTATATTTCCACTCATAAATTCCAAAGTTGTCTTTTGTTTTACAAGTGACAACGCTTCGTCAATAGCTTCTTCCACAGTTTCATTCGTAAAAATTTTAGCTGCGTTTTCAAATTCCAAGACATCTGCATTTTCTTTTTGCCCAACAAAATCATAGGGTATCAGAATTGACGGTTTTTCCAACTCAATCAATTCTGAAATTGTCGAAGCACCAGCCCGGCAAATGACTAAATCACACGCTGCCATTAACTGCGGTACATTTTCAAAATAAGGTTTTACGACAGCTTTTCCAAAATCTCTCATTCTGTAAGTTGCTTCCTCAAAATTATCTTTTCCAGTTGCCCAAAATAATTTTAACTTTGTGTCAGCCATTATCTTTTTCCATTTTTTGGAAACCGCTTCATTTATATTTTTTGCTCCAAGACTCCCACCAATGATAAGTATTCCATGCTCATCATCCTCTATTCCCAGTTTTTTTCTCTCTTCTTTTTTATTTTTTGTATAAAACTCTTCTCTAAGTGGATTTCCAGTTACAACAAATTTAGACTTTTGATTTTCTTTTACACTGTCTATCGTATTTTTAAATGCGACAAATACTTTTTTGGCACCTTTGTAAAACCATCTGTTAGCTTGTCCCATCGTGTGATTTTGCTCCTGCAAGTAATATGGAATCTTTAAAACATTTGCAGCTACTAAAACTGGAATTGTAATATAATTTCCAAATCCAATTATCTTTTGCGGCTTTTCTTTTTTTAATAACTTTATTGTGCTAAAAATCGCTTTTAACATCTTAATTCCAGATTTCACTGAATTTAACGGCAACACATCAAGTCCAATAAATCTAAAATTTTCACGAGGGACTATTTCTTTTTCCATTCTATGCTTTGTCCCTATGAATAAAATATCTATATTTTTTTTTCTCATTTCTTTTGCTATAGCGAGAGCTGGATAAATATGCCCACCTGTACCACCGGTGGTAAATACTACTTTTTCCATTTTCTTTCCTTTCATTTTCAAAAATTTTTTTACATCATATATTCCACTTCATTAATTTCGTCCAATTCATCGCCCATCTCCTGCTTATAGAGCGCCCTTATGACATTGTAAACTATTCCTAATGCAAACATGCTGACAAATATGGAACTTCCGCCATAACTCATAAGTGGCAACGAGATTCCAGTTGAAGGAAGCATATTAGTTGCAACAGTAATATTCCCCAATATCTGTGTTGCAAACATCACAAAAATTCCGATAAGCAAATATTTTGCAAACATATCTTTAATTTTAAAGGCGACCATCAAAATTATAGCAAGTAAAAATACATAGACTAAAATTAAAAACAAAACCCCTATAAATCCATTTTCTTCAGCAAATCCAGAAAGTATGTAGTCCGTGTGAATCTCAGGAAGAAATTTATATTTTTGAAATCCATTTCCATAACCTCTTCCTGTTAATTTCCCACTTCCTATCGCTATTAATGACTGCTGTACCTGAAAAGGAATTACTTGAGTATTTTTGTGACCTTCTATTCTATCAACTCTATATTTATCTCTCATTAATAAAATATTTCCGAGAATCACTAAAAATAAGGATATTATCGAAAAAATTGGTAAATTAATGCCCGAAATAAATAACATTAAAATTCCAATAGCTGCAACTTGAATCATACTCGTATATGATTTTTCTGCAAAAATAAGAAACGAATAAACCCCTGTTACTCCTAAAATTATAAGTGCCGAAATCCAAGGTTTTGTAGCTATCATATTTTTCTTTTTTAACCGCTCAACTAACACAGAAACAACTATAATTATTATTAACTTGGAAAATTCTGACGGCTGTATTCTAAATCCCAACAAATCAATCCAACGAACCGCTCCCTTTGACTTGCTTCCAAAAAGCAATACCGCTATAAGCCCTATTATTCCTATTATATAAAGAGCTGAAAAAATCTTAATTTCCTTATATCTCTTGTAGTTCATCATAGCCGCAAAAGAAAAGCAAGCCAAACCGCCGATCATCCAAAGCATCTGTTTATATAAATAATAAAAATCTGACTGACCTTTTGGTACAATTGGATAACTGACACTCGCCATCGTCAAAAGGCTCATCGCCAAAAGAAATAAAATAACTATTATAAATGCTGTCCCTAAAAATTTTTTATTTTTAAACAATTTATTTTCTCCTATTTTTTATTTTCCTAAAATTTTTACAGTCAATTCTTTAAAAACTTTTCCCCTGTGCTCAAAACTTTTGAATTGGCAAAAACTTGAAGTTGCTGGAGAAAAAAGTACAGTCTGATTTTTTTCAAAATCTAAATTTTCTTTTAAATCCAAAAGTACATTTTCAACAGTTTTCAAATTTTTGTAGTTTTTGTAATTGACTTTTTCCATATCATCTATCAAAATTTGTGCATTATCCCCAATTAAATAAACAAAGTCCACCTTTTTACTAACTTCTTTTATAAGTGGCATATTATCAATTTTTTTATCATCTCCACCTAAAATCATCACAATTTTGTTATCAAAAGAATCTATCGCTTTTAAAGTAGATTCCACATTTGTCCCTTTTGAATCGTTGATAAAAGCTGTATTCCCTTTTGTAAAAAAATTCTCAAGTCTGTGTTCAAGCGGTGCTGTAGATTTCAAAAACTCAGAGATTTTTTCATTTGAAACATTCAAGATTTTTGCAGCCAAAATTAGAAACAGCATATTTTCCAAATTATGTTTTCCTTTTAGCGACATTTCACCAACATTCATCAAAAGTTCAGAATTTTTTTCGACATATTCATCGGAAATATTATTTTCATCAACTTTTTTAGTCAAATCCCTCATAATGCGAATATTATTTTTATATATAAACGCTGTCCCCTTTGTCTCTTTGCTTAAATAAACTTTTTCTGCTCTTATTTTATCTTTTAAATTTTCTCTTTTTTCACAAAGTTCAAAAAATTCTGCATCGTCCAAATTTATAATTGCGAAATCATCAGCTGTCTGTTTCGTAAAAATATCAAATTTTGTCGAATAATAATCTTCCAATGTGGCATATCTTGTCAAATGATCTGGCGTTAAATTTATAATTCCAGCAATATGTGAGTGAATTTGTGGATTATTTTCCAGCTGATAGCTGCTTAACTCCAAAACTACATAATCTAGCGGTGTTTCATCCGCCACAAGCTTTGCAAATGAAAAGCCGGCGTTTCCAGCAAGTTTTGCTCTAAATCCTGCAAAATTCAAAAGCTCTGCCATTTTTGTACAAGTTGTTGTCTTTCCATTTGTCCCCGTAAATGAAATTATTTTTATATTTTTGTTAACATATTTATACGCCAAATCAATTTCTGAAATTATTTTTATATCTTTTTCTTTTGCAACCTTTAAAAGTTGTGCTTTCCAAGGTATTCCTGGACTTTTTACAACAAACTCTATATCTTCTTCATTTAAAATTTTTATTCCTTCTTCTGAGCTCAAAGCCACTTTATCATCCACTAAATACACTTTGTAACCTTTTTTCTCAAGTAATTCTTTCGCTCCGTGACCACTTAGTCCCGCTCCAAAAACTATCGCTTTATCCATATGATTATTCCTCTCTTTTTCATATATACTTATTTTATTTTTATAACAAAATTTTATTAAAAAAATTAAATAAAAATACAATTTTTTTATTTTTTTGCAAAGGATGAAAAAATCATCCTTCGCTTTTTTATTTTAAATTATTTTTATCTCATTTTCAAAATTAAAAATGTAATTAGACAAGTCATAATTGAAACTATCCAAAATCTTATCGTAACTTTCGTTTCAGGAAGTCCCAATAATTCAAAGTGATGATGAATTGGCGCCATTTTAAACACTCTTTTTCCAAAAGTTTTGTAGTGCCAAACTTGAATCATAACGGACAACGCTTCCACAATAAATATAAATCCTGCAATTGGAAGCAGCAATTCCTGCTTTAAGAAAATAACTACTATTCCTAATATCCCTCCAAGAGTAAGTGAACCAGTATCTCCCATAAACACTTGCGCTGGATAAAAATTAAACCACAAAAATCCAGTTAGAGCTCCGACAATCGAAGCGAGATACACACAAATCTCTGCAGACTCTCTGACATAATTCAAATTTAAATATTTTGCATATTCATAATGCCCTGTTAAATATGTAATTATAAATAATGTTATACTTACAACAATTATAGGTCCACTCACTAATCCATCAAGTCCATCTGTCAAATTTACCGCATTTGATGAACCTATTATGACAAAACCCATAAATACGAAAAATAAAATCGGCGTTATGTACAAATATGAATTTTTAATTATTGGATTTACTATTGAAAAATCAATTGTTTTATTAATCATTCCAAACTTATAAATAAACCAAAAAGTTATTGCAGTTATAATAAGTTGTCCCACAATTTTCTTTTTTCCTGAAAGTCCATTTTTATGTCGCGTCAATTTCAAGTAATCATCATAAAACCCAATTGTTGTAAATAGTATTGTTATAAAAAACAAAAATATTATAAATTTATTTTCATAATTTCCAGCAATTAATGTCGCAAAAAGTATAGCTCCTATTATTAAAATTCCACCCATCGTAGGTGTCCCAGATTTATCAAAATGAGATTTTGGTCCTTCCTCTCTCGCTGTATCCCCATACTTTTTCTTTTTCAGCCAAGCGATAAACGGCTTTCCAAACATAAGCATAAACAAAAATGCCACGGCAAATGCCACAGAAGATCTAACTATAATAGATTTAAAAATTCTCAGTGTTCCAAAATTGTTTATGAATAACTTTTGCAATAAATATAACATTATTTTTTTAGAATTTTAAAAATTCTATCTCCTTTCTATTCTTCTATAATTTCTTCCAGTTTTATTCCTCTCGAAGCCTTCAATAAAACAACTTTCTTTCCTTCAATTCCCTTTATTTTTTCCTTTATTTCAGTTTTTTTCTCAAAATAAATAACTTCTTTATTTTGTAAACTTTCTTTTTCAATCCTGTCAAAAAGACTTTTAATTCGCTCACCAAACAAATAAATCGAGTCAAATTTCACATTTTTTAAGACATCATAAATATCTGCGTGATATTTAAGCTCATTTTCTCCTAATTCCAACATATCGCCTAAAACTATAATTTTTTTTATGTTTCTTTCGTTATAAATTTTTGAGAATGTTTCAAGTGATTTTTCTATAGAACTAGGACTTGCATTATAAGCATCATTTATATAAGTTAAATCCCCTTTTTCAATTATTTGAAATCTCATATCAGTCAAACTTATATTTTTTATGGCATCTTCAATCACTTTATCTTCAATTCCAAACTGTTTTACAACCGCTATTGCCATTGTCAAATTTAAAACATTATGCTCTCCCAAAACATTTGTTTCATAATTTCTCGTTACATTTTTTTTACAGATTTTTCCAAAATATTTCAATATAAATCTCGTTTTATTTTTATCAAATTCAATATCTCCATAATAAAAATTTTCCGAATCTTCTAAAAAGTCGTTTTTTTGTAGATTTAGCGCTTTTACGACTTTTATTTTTTCGGATTTTATATTTTTTAGATATTTGTCATCTCCGTTTACAATCAGTGCCTCTTTTATATACGGTAAAATTTCCGTTTTAGCACGAAAAACATTTTCTTTTGTTTTTAAAAATTCAAGATGTGATTCTCCGATATTTGTTATGACGTTTATATCGGGATTTGCAATTTGTCCAAGTAAGTCAATTTCCCCAAAATCACTCATTCCCATTTCCAAAATAATAAATTTATCATCCGTCTCGCTCCGAAGTAAAGTAAAAGGCAATCCAATATGATTATTGTAATTTCCCAGCGTCTTTTTCCCTTTATACTTTTGAGACAAAATATGATAAATCATGTCTTTAACCGTAGTTTTCCCGTTGCTTCCTGTAATTCCTATCACTTTTATATTAAGGCTGTCACACCACTTTTTTGCAAACTTCTGTAAAAATTTTACGCTGTCATGCACAAAAAAAGCCTTTTTTTCAAAGCCCCCGTCTATTTCTATATCCGAATTATCATAAACTACAAAAGCACCTTTATTAAGCGCTTCATTTACAAAATTATTTCCACCTCTTATCGCAACAAATAAATCTTTATCTTTAATTTTTTTCGAGTTCATTTCGACATTGTCAAAATCAATTATTTCCCTGTCAAACTCTATATTCTCTTCCTTTAAAAGAGCAGCAAAGACATCACTTTTTTTCATAATTCGTTCTCCATATTTTAACTTAGTATTTCTCTGTAGGATTATATCACTAGATAACCATTTTTTCAATATATTTTTAAAATTAATTTTAATTTAATAGAATTTTTAGTTTTTAATCACTAGCTTCATAAAAATTTTCTAAAATTAACAAAATTTCCCTGCCATATTCCTTTGTCTTTTTTTCTCCCATACCTTTTATTTTTGAAAGTTCCAAAGAATTTTTAGGTCTAGCCTTCACTATTTCCACAAGAAGTCTATTAGAAGCAATTATGTAAGGTGGGTAACCTAAATCATCCGATTGTTCCCGCCTCCACTCCCTTAAAACTCTATAAAGCTCCAATTCCTTTTTAGTTTGAAGTTCTGCTTCAGGCAAACTCTTCTTTTCCAAATTTTGATTTTTCCTAAACTCACCGTTTTTCTGAAAAGAAACATTTTCACTTTCTTTTTTTTTTATTTTTTCATATTCAACAAAAACTGTCCAGTAATATCTTCCATCTATTTCCACCAATTCTGGCTTATACTTTTTTATTTCAGAATCTTTTAGTGCAAACAAAAATTCTCGTTCCAGCCTATCTTGGTCAAACTCTTCCATATCCTCGTCAAACGGCAATGTTATAATTTTAAACATAACCTTTTTCCCCCTTTTATTTAACTTTTTTGACTTTATTGTCTCAAGATACCGTCAAAATCTTTTTTAACTTTATTCACAATTTTATTTGAAATTTCCACAATTTCCTTTTCTTCAAGAGTTTTATTCTTATCTCTCAAAATTACACTAATTGCCACACTCTTCATGCCAGGTAAAACTCCCACACCACGATAAATATCAAATAATTCCACTTTTTCAATCTTTTTATCAACTTTTTCAATTGCTTTCAAAATATCCCCAACCAACACATCTTCTTTTACAACAAAAGCAAAATCTCTTGGTACTGCTGGAAATTTAACAAGCGGTTCATAAACAGTTTTTCTTCCAATATATTTTTTAATCAAGTCAATACTAAATTCTGCAACTAAGACAGCTTTTTTATTCAAGTCAAAATTTTCTAACACATCTGGATGAATTTCCCCGAAACTTCCGATTAATTCCCGTCCGACAAATACATCTGCCGATCTTCCTGGATGAAGTTCAGTCGCAGCGCTTCTTTTTATTTGATAATTTTTAAATCCTAATTTTGTAAAAATTTCCTGCACAATTCCTTTTAAGTCATAAAAATCGTAAGGTACAGGTTTTGCATTCCACAAAGTCTTATCATTTTCCCCAGCGAGAATAAATGCCAGTTTAGTTTCTTCACTAGCAAGTTCTTCCCCTTTTTCAAAAGTTCTGCTCACTTCAAAAAATCTTATGTTTGATACATTTTTATTCATATTATCTTTTGCATTTTTCAAAAGGCTATAAATTAGTGTTGGTCTCAATGTTGCAAAATCTTCTGTAATTGGTCTTGGCAAGTCTATCAAATTTTCTCTTGGAACTTTTGTAAATTTAATTTTATCCATCGCATCTCTTGGCACAAAGCTGTAATTTATCACTTCTTTTAACCCTGCTTGAGAAGCGATAACCTTTACTTTATCATAAAGTTTAGTTGTATCCATAGTCGCTTTTGGATTGATGTCAAGTCTTGGCAAAATATTTTCGATATTGTCAAAACCGTACATTCTAATAACTTCTTCAAAGTAATCCTGCTCATTTTCCAAATCATCTCTGTAGGTTGGTGCAGTTAGTGTAAGGCTATCTCCATTATCTTTAACCTCCACTTCAAGTTTTGTAAGTATTCGAATAACTTCTTCTTTTGGAATAACTTTCCCAACAAATCTGTGAAGCTTTTCAAAACTAAGTGTCGCAACTCTTCTAGCATAAGGTTCTGGATAAATATCAACTGCTCCAGCTAAAATTTCTCCACCAGCAACTTCTTGAATCAAGTTTGCAAGTCTATTAATCACATTTATAGCGTTACTTCTATCAACTCTTCTCTCGAATCTATACGAAGAATCACTGATAAGTGCAAGTCTTCTAGATGTTCTTCTAATGTTTATTGGATTAAAATGAGCTACTTCCAAAAGTATATTTTTTGTATTTTCAGTAATTTGTGAATTTTGACCACCCATCACTCCACCAAGTGCCACTGCTTTTTCTGTGTCAGAAATGACGATGTCGTCTGTTGTAAGCTCTCTTTCTTCTTCATCCAAAGTCACAAGTTTTTCGTTTTCTTTGGCACTTCTAACCGAAATTTTTCCTCCAGCAATTTTATCAAAATCAAAAGTGTGATTTGGCTGATTCATTTCCATCATTACAAAATTTGAAGCATCCACAATATTATTTATACTTCTAATCCCGATTGACTCAACTCTTTCTTTAAGCCAAGCTGGACTTTCTTTCACAGTCACATTTCTTATAATTCTAGCCACATATCTTTTCGATAAATCGCTATTTTCAATTTCTACTTTTATATTATCTTCTGTTTTTTCACCAGTTTCACTATTTATTTCTGTACTTGGATAATTAACTTCTTTGTTGTAATAAGCCCCAAGTTCTCTTGCAATCCCGATGTGAGACAAGCAATCTGGTCTATTTGGTGTAATTTCCAACTCAAATACGACATCGTTTACTCCAAGATATTCTTTTAACGGCATTCCAATAGGTGCATCTTCTGGCAAAATCATAATTCCGCTAGAATCGCTTCCAAGCCCAAGCTCTTCTTCCGAGCAAAGCATTCCGCTTGATTCCACACCTCTAATTTTTCCTTTTTTTATGACAAAATCTTCAGCCAGTCTTGCTCCAATCTGTGCCAGTGCAACTTTGTCCCCAGCTTTGTGATTAGGCGCTCCACACACAATCTGCAAAACTTCTTTTCCGTTGTCAACTTTGCAAATTGTAAGATGATCAGAATCAGGGTGCATCTCTTTTTCAACGATTTTTGCTGTCACAACTTTTTCAAGATTTTCCCCTTTTACATCTATTTTTTCCACTTCCTGCCCAATCATAGTTAAGGCATTTTCTAGTTCACTTATTTCAATTCCATCTAAATCTATATATTGCTTTAACCAGTTTAACGAAATCAGCATTCTTTTCTTCTCCTTATTTTTTAAATTTTTCTATCTATTTTTTACTTTAAAACTCCCATTAGATTCTCAAAAATTCTAAAATTGATCCAAAAATCTTTCATCATTTTCAAAAAACGCTCTCAAATCATCAATTCCATATTTTAGCATTGTAATTCTCTCAAGCCCCAATCCAAATGCAAACCCTTGATATTTTTTTGCGTCAATTCCAGCATTTTCCAAAACTTTTGAGTTCACCATTCCGCTTCCAAGTATTTCAAGCCAACCTGTACCTTTACATACACGGCAACCCTTTCCTTTACAAACTCCACATTCCACATCCATTTCAGCAGACGGCTCTGTAAATGGGAAAAAGTGTGGACGAAATCTCACATTTCTATCTTTTCCAAATATTTTTTTCACTATGTTTTCCAAAACTGCTTTAAAGTTAGCAAACGACACATCTTCTCCCACCATAAGCCCTTCAACTTGGTGAAACATCGGAGTATGCGACACATCATAATCAGGACGGTACACTTTTCCAACAGAAATCATTCTAAATGGTGGAACTTTATCTTTCATGTAACGAATTTGCATTCCCGAAGTCTGAGTTCTTAAAACAACGTCATCTTTTATATAAAAAGTGTCGGTAAGCTCCCTCGATGGATGTGTTTTAGGAATATTCAAGTCGTCAAAATTATATTTGACATACTCAACTTCTGGTCCGTCAACAATGTCAAATCCCATTTCAGATACAATATCTTTAATTTCCATGACAGTTTTTGTAATTGGATGAAGTGAACCGATATTGGCTGCTCTTCCCGGCAAAGTTATATCAATAGTTTCATTTTTAAGTCTTTCCTGTTTTGCAATTTCCTTCAAATTGACAGTTGTTTCGTTAAATTTATCTTGCAGCACTTTTTTTATTTCATTAGTAGTTTTTCCAAATTCAGCTCTTTTTTCAGCGGCAATATTTGCCATTTCTTTCATAATTGCCGTAAATTCCCCTTTTTTACCCAATATTTTCACTTTCAGATCATTAACTTCTTCAAGATTTTCTATTTCGTTAAGTTTTTTTAGAACATCTTCTCGAAGCTGTGCCAATTTTTCCAACATTTATCTATTTCCTCCTAATTTTTGTTCTATTTTTTAATTTAAAGCTTATTTTTTAATTATACTACTATTTTAAATATTATGCAAGATTCCAAAAATATTGGGACAGAGTAAAATATTTGACAGTTTCAAAAAAAAATGATAGAATACAATTGTCATACTAGCCGGGGAGATAGCGGTGCCCTGTATCTACAATCCGCTTTAGTAGAGGTGATGCCAAATTTGAGGGGAGTTTTAGTGTCAACGCCTTATTTTAAAGATGTTGAGAAGATGGTCCCATATTGTAGGAAGCTTACGAACCGTGTCAGGTCGGGAACGAAGCAGCACTAAGTTAGTTTTTCTAGGTTTATGGGGTAGCTGTTTTTGAGTCTTTATCTTAAGAAACGGATGGTAAAATTTCTTCGATTGTTTGGCGTATGACGCTCTTTTTGAAAATAAAATTATGAAATCTATAAAGAATAGCAATTGCTATTCTATTTTTTATACTTTTAATTTAAACAATTTTGGAGGAAAAATGAAAGTTGAACATTGGGATAAAAAGTCAAATATAACAAAAGAATTACAAAAATTCCGAGCACTAGATATAAATTTTTCAATAGATTTAGACAATGACGAACTTTTTTTCATTTATAATGAAGAAAAGTTGTGTGGATATGCGACAATAAATTTGGAAAAAAACGCAAAACTGAAAAAGATTTTTGTAATTCCAAAATATAGAAATAATGGCTATGGAACATTTTTGCTAAAATATATAATCAATTGGATAACTAAAGAAAAATGTGATTCATTGACTGTGACAAATCACAAAAAGATGAACAATTTTTTGGAAAAGCAAAAATTTTTGCGAACAGAAGACGGATATATTTTAGATAAACTTCTGGAAATTCAAAAACAGAAAAAAAATATGGTTTTTGTAGCAAAAGTGGCAATAATTATCAATATTATTCTAGCTTTCTTAAAAATATTTTCTGGAAAAATTTTTAACAGTATGTCGCTTTTAGCGGATGGATTAAACTCGTTTTCAGATTTGATTACAAATATTTTGGTAATTATCGGCTTGAAAGTTGGAAGCAATCCTGAAGACAAAGAACACCCTTTTGGACACGGAAAAATAGAATCTGTCTTCAGCATCATAATTGGAACATTTATTATGCTTTCTGCAGTTCAGCTGATTCGAGAAAATATAGAAAAGGTTTTTTCAAAAAATGGAGAAAATGTAAAATTAAGCAATATTCTTATCACAATTTCGATAATTTCTATTTTAATAAAAGTTTTTCAGTTAATTTTTATGAAAAATAAGACAAAAAGTTATCGAGGCGCTTTGATAAATTCACTGCTTCAAGATTACAAAAACGATATTATAATCTCAATCTCAGTATTAATAGGACTTTTATGCTCCGAAATTAATCCTGTTTTTGACACAATTATTGGACTTATCGTTGCGATTTACATTTTAAAGAGCGGATATGAATTAATAAGAGATAATTCTTTAATCTTGATGGATTCCCAAAATGAAGAACTGCTTTCCAAAATAAGAGATGAAATTTTAGAATTTGAAGAAATCGAAAATGCACACGACTTTAAAATGACAACTTCTGGAAAAGATATTCATATTTTCTTGGATGCAAGAATGAAAAAAGACAAGACAATAGAAGAAGCTCACGAAATTATAAATACAATTTCAAAAAAAATAAAATATCAGCACCCTAATATAAAATCATTATTTGTGCATATAGAACCAATGTACGAAAACGACTAAAAATTTTTTTAAAAATAAAATATTTATATTGAAAAATTAAAAAAAATATGTTAATATAGTTTTGAAAAAAGTATTTAAAAAATATTTAAATAAACATTTGGGAATGTTTTGGTTTCGACAGGATAAAAAACTTATTACTAGCAAGTAAGCGGGAGCTTTAAAATCCAACTAAAATATAATCGGAAACGATAATTACGCATTAGCTGCCTAAGATAGCGGCTCATCACTTTTGGAAATGCCGTTTTTCCACTAGATGATGTTACTTTTTACGGCTTACTCAAATGTATGATTATGTCACTTGAGGAAATTTTATAATCTCGCTTTTAGACTTTTGTTTGTTTAATATCTAAAAGTTAAAAAGATAAATAAACTAAACTTGTAGAGGGTAGTAAAGACTTTTTATTTTGGACACGGGTTCGATTCCCGTCATTTCCACCAAAACAAAAATAAAATCTTTATAAATAAATTAATCATTTTCATATTTAAATAAGTCTTTTTAGACTTATTTTTTTATAAATCTTTATTTACAAAAAAATTTTTTTAAATATTCTTGATTTTGACATTTATTTTTGATATAATTATATGAAACCTGCTCTATTTGGAAGTAGGGCTAAAAAAGCCAAAGGAAAGGAGAAAATCAATGAGAAATTACGAAATTATGTTTATTTTATCTACACAATTGACTGAAGAAGAAAAAAATGCTGGAGTTGAATTTGTAGAAAACACTTTAAAAGCTGCTGGAGCAGTTGAAGTAAAAACAGAAGTTTGGGGAGATAGAAAATTAGCTTATCCTATTAAGAAAAAAGAAAATGGATATTATGTATTAACTACATTCCAAACAGATGGAACAAGATTCACAGAAATTGAATCAAAATTAAACATCAATGAATCAATTTTAAAATATATGATTGTCAAAAATGACTAATAAATAGTAAAAACAAGGGGGACAAGTAATATGAATAATGTTATATTGATGGGAAGATTGACAAGAGATCCAGAATTAAATCGAAGTTCAGGCGGAAAGGCATTTGTTAGGTTTAACATAGCAATAAATCGAATTGGAGAAGGAACTGACTTTATAAATTGTGTTGCTTGGGAAAAAACTGCAAAAACTATTTCTGACTATTTTAAAAAAGGTCAAAGAATTTTGGTACAAGGAAGTATTAGAACAGGAAGTTATGAAAAAAATGGTCAAACTATTTATACAACAGATGTCCTAGTAAACCGGTTTGAATTTATCGAAAGTTCTGGAAACAGTGCAAATAATGGAAATTATGACGACGAATATCAAAGTTCTTATAAAAGTAAGAAATCAAAAAAGTCTTTTAAAAAACAAGAGGAAATTTTTGAAGATGATGATTCAGATGTTGATGAAGACATATATTATGACAAAAATTCCAATAACTTTGCTGATGAAGACGATGATGATGACGAAGATGAAGATCAGTTTCCATTTTAAAAAATAATTTAAAGTAAAAAAATTAGGAGGTGTGATCGAATGAGAGCAAAACCAGCTACTGAATTTAAAAGAAGAAAAAGAAGACCAAAAGTAAAATTTAAAGTGGAAGATATTAATTATAAAAATGTTGAATTATTAAAAAACTTTATGAATGATAAAGGTAAAATTTCTCCTGCGAGAGTTACAGGATTAGAAGCTAAAGTTCAAAGAAAAATAGCAAAGGCAATCAAAAGAGCTAGACAAATCGCTTTAATGCCTTACACAAGAATTGAAAAATAATAAGACATTTAAAAACTGCCTAATAATATAATTTATTTTTAGGTGGTTTTTTTATTTTTATTGACAAATATTATTAAAATGATACAATATATCAGTAAAATAAAAAAAGGGAGAATTTATTTGTATGAAAAAAGGCATTGTAATTGCAAGTTTTGGAACAACACACGAAGATGCGCTAAAAAGGACAATTGATGTTATTGAAAATAAAATGGGACAAAAATATGGATTTGAAAATTGCAAGAGAGCTTTTACTTCCAACAAAGTTAGGGAAAAACTCAAAATAAAAAGAAATTTGATTATTTTTAATCAAAGTGAAGCGTTGCAAGATCTTAAAAATTATGGATTTGAAAAAATTTTCACAATGTCGCTACATATTTTAAATGGAATTGAATACAAAAAATTAAGCGATAAATTTGGAAAAATTTCAGAACCTTTGTTATTTAATGAACTTGATTTCAAAAAAATTGTTGAAAATAAAGAATTTAATGACGCAAAAGAAAATGATGCCATTGTCTTTGTAGGACATGGCTCAGAAGATGCTTCTGATGAAAGTTATGAAAAGTTGCAAAATTATTATAAAAAATTTGGGAAAGAAAATATTTTTATTGGAACTATCGAAGGAAAAATAACAATTGAGCATATTTTGAAAAAATTAAAAAACACAAATTTTAAAAAGATTTTGCTAAAACCTTTTTTAATTGTAGCTGGAGATCATGCTAAAAACGACATTATGTCAGATGACGAAAATTCCTGGAAGACAATTTTAGAAAAAAATGGTTACAAAGTTGAAACAGAACTTATCGGAATGGGAGAATATCCGTTTATTCAAAAAATGTTTTTTGAAAAATTTGAAAAAATATATGAATAATAAATAATAATTTTGATTTTATAAATATGGAAATTTAAGATTATAGTAAAAAATAAAATATTTAATAAGTTAGTAAAGTTTAGTAAATAAAGAAATAATAATAATAAAAATAAATAAAATAAGAAAAAAAGAAAGAAAGAAAGGAAAAAATTAAAAATTATGAAATTAGCTGAAGATTTTAGTAAATTTATACAGACTTCGCTTTTGACAGCGCCACTTTTAAATAAAGCGCTTGGAGTTTTTTTTATTTCAATGCTGCCAATTATTGAGCTGCGTGGAGCAATACCTGTGGGAGCGGCTTTAGGACTTCCATGGTATCTAAATATGGCTGTCAGCGTCATTGGAAACCTACTTCCAGTTCCATTCATTTTGTGGTTTTCAGTCAAAGTTTTTGACTTTTTGAAAAAACACAATATTTGTACTGGGATTATAAAAAAAATAGAAGATAGAGCAATGAAAAGAAGCGAAAGTCTTGCAACAGGAGAATTTATAGGACTTATGCTATTTGTTGCCATTCCATTTCCAGGAACGGGAGCTTGGACAGGTGCATTAATCGCGGCACTTCTTCAATTTGATAGGAAAAAATCATTTTGGTATATAACTTTAGGTGTATTAATTGCAGCAATTATTATGATTTTAGTTTCATACGGAGCTTTGACAATTTTTAAACATTAAATTCTAAATTTAAAGTTTAATAAAAAAATAAATAAATAAAATAATAATAAAATAAAAACTCCAATTTAGGAGTTTTTTTGTTACAAAAATTTTATCTCAGAATTTTTTCCACCTTTTTTTCCATGCAAAATGACCAAATCCCGAGTTTTATATTTGTTAATTTTTATTTCCAAAATATTCATTTTATTTGCATAAACATATGAAAAAACTTCATTAAGCCTATCATTTGGAACTATGACAAAAAATTCGCCATAATTTTTCAGCAGCCTTTTTATTTCAAAAAAAAGTTCTTCCAAAGTTAAAAAAATTTCAAATTTACTAATTTTTTCCGATTCTTTTTTTGGAAGTTTTCCGCTGTTAATTTTTTTGTACGGTGGATTTGAAAAAATTACATCAAATTGCCCCGTTATCTCTTTTATATTCTTATTTATTGGAATTATTTTGTTTTCTAAAAAATTATTTTTTATATTTTTTCCCAAAATTTCAAATATCTCTTTTTGAATTTCGACGGCAAAAATTTTTGAAACCTTTGAAATTTCTGAAATTAAAATTGAAATTATTCCTTGTCCTGCGCCAATTTCCAAAAACTCACCAGATTTTTTGTTATATTTTTTTATAAATTTTGAAAGCAAAATTGCATCTTCTGTTATTTTTAAACCTTCGTTCAAAATCGTTATTTTTTTATTTACGCTCTCCAAATTTTCTACATATTTCACAACTTTTCTCCCCTTTTGACAACTTCCAAAAATTCTTTTTTCAAAACTTCAATTACAACAAAATTTTCTTCGTTTACATTTTTTTTATTTTCCCCCAAAATTTCCAAACTTTCCACTTTTTTTATTTTTATTTTTTCAGCCAAATTTTTTATTTCTTTTTCACAATTTTCCACAAAATACAATCTATAGCCATCTTTTACTTCCAAAGTCCTCTTTATTTTATTTTTTTGAGCAAATAACTTAAATTTTATACTCATAATAAACTTTTTCAAACTTTCTGGAATTTTTCCAAATCTGTCTTTTATTTCAAAAACTAAATCTTTTAGCTCCTCATTTGATGAAAGCGTGGCAAAACGGCGATAAATATTTAGCTTTTCTTCATTCTGAATATAATTTTCTGGAATAAATCCTTGATCAAATAAAATAATTTCCACGTTTTCAACTTTTTCGCTAAATTCCCCTTTTTGACGCTGAATTTCTTCATTTAACATCTTTATGTACAAATCGTAGCCAAAAGTTTCAATTGTTCCATGCTGCTTGTCCCCCAAAATTTCTCCAGCGCCACGAATTTTTAAATCTTCGACAGAAATTTGAAAACCGCCAGACTTTATTCCTTCCACTTTAAAGAGGCTATCTTCTTTTTGTTTTCCCAATTTTGTTGTGTTTCTTGTCTTTAACAAATAGCAGTAGCCCTGTCTATTACTTCGTCCTACACGACCCTTTAGCTGATAAACTTGAGCCAATCCAAGTCCTGTAAAATTTTCTATTAAAATTGTGTTTACGTTCGGAATGTCAATTCCATTTTCAATAATCGTGGAAGCTACCAAAATATCAAAATCTCCATTTTCAAAGCGAATAAGTTTATCTTTAATTTCCTGTGGCGGAAGCTGTCCGTGAATAAATTCTATTTTTACAAAATCTGGAATGATTTCTTTTAGTTCCTGCACTTTATTTTTCATGTTTTTTACATCGTTATAGATATAAAAAACTTGACCATCTCGAGACAATTCTTTTAAAATTGCCATTTTTACTTTATTTTCGTCCCATTCCAAAATTTCCGTTATTATTGGAAGCCTATTAACTGGCGGCGTGTCAATGATTGAAATATCCCGTATTCCCAATAGCGACAAATTTAGCGTTCTTGGAATTGGAGTTGCAGTCAATGTCAAAACATCCAGTTTGTCCTTTTTCTCTTTTAATTTTTCTTTCGCTTTTACTCCAAACTTCTGCTCTTCGTCAATGATTAAAAGTCCCAAATTATTAAAGACAACGTCATCGCTCAAAAGCCTGTGAGTTCCAATAACCAGGTCCACAGTTCCATTTTTTAAATTTTTTAAAATTTCATCTGATTTACTTTTTGTAAGTCTTGACAAATTTTCTATGATAATCGGATAATTTTCAAATCGCTTTTTAAACCTTTCAAAGTGCTGCTGAGCCAAAATTGTAGTAGGAGCTACCAAAATTACTTGCTTTCCATTGTCAATCGCTTTAAATGCCGAACGCATAGCAACTTCAGTTTTGCCGTAACCGACATCGCCGCAGACGAGCCTATCCATAATTTTTGGACTTTCCATATCATTTTTTACATCGTCAATCGCCTTTTTCTGATCAGGTGTAACCTCAAATGGAAAACTTTCTTCAAATTCCTCTTGCCAAACCGTATCTTTTTGATAAATAAATCCAGTTTGTCTTTTTCTTCTAGCTTGAATTTTTATAAGTTCAGCTGCAAATTTTTGAATGTCCTCTTCCAATTTTTTTCGTTTTCTTTTGAATCCAGAAGTTCCCAGACGAAATAATTTGGGCTCCAAATCATTAGAAATATATTTTTCAAGCCTGTCCAGCTTTTCAACAGGAATGTATAAAATATCTTCATCGGCATATTTTACTTTTAAATAGTCCTTGTCATCAATAGTCTGAATTCCTTTGTAGATTCCAACTCCATACTGGATGTGAATTACATAGTCGTCTACTAGAATTTGATTTAGCTTTTTATATTTTATAGATTTTTTTATTTTTCTGGAATTTTCATAGATATAGCCATCAAGCTCCCTGTCCGTCAAAACAAAACTTTTATTTTTTTCACTAAAAAATCCTTCAAATAACTCAAAATTTGAAACAAAAAAATTATTTTGATTTTTTTTCAAAATGTGATTGTATTCGGAAAGTTTTTTTTCGTAATTTTTTGTTTGAATAAAAATTTTATTTTGATTTGCCAATTTTTCCAGCTTCTCTTTATCTTTAAAAGTTTCCAGCTGTTCTTTACTAAAATTTTTTGTGGAAATAAAAAAACTTTTTTTCTTCAAATTTTCATATCTCTTTCGATACAAATTCTCTTTTTTTCGATTTAACAAAATATATTCTTCCATTTTATAGTCAATTAATTCTTTATTTTCGATAGCAATTAAAACTTCGTCATTATTTATTTCCGAAATTATTTCGACTAGCTCATATTCGCTTCCACTCAAAACATTTCCAAAAATTTTTATCTCCTTAATTTTTTCAATCGAAATCTGGCTGTCAACTTCAAAAAATCTAATGCTTTCTAATTCATCGCCAAAAAACTCAAGTCTAACAGGATTTTCCAAATCTGGTGGAAAAATATCAACAATGTCCCCACGCTGGCTAAACTGCCCCTTCTTTTCAACTAAATAAGAACTTTCGTATCCATTTTCCAAAAAAAATTTTTTTATTTTTTCAAATTTATATTCGCTTCCAATTTTAAATTCCAAAAAATTTACTTTTTCAAAAAAAATATCGAGTGAAATTTGTAAATTCATAAATAAAATAAATTTATCTTGATTTCTTAAAATATCCAGCATTTTTACATTGATTCCGACAATATCTTCTTTAGTTTGCGAAATATTTTCAAAAATATCAATATATTTTGTATCTTTATCTGAACTTTTAGAAAAAGTATTTTTCTCATTATAATAATTATCCAGCATTGAATAATAATTTTCTAAATTTTTATTGGAAGTTGAAATATAAATTATTTTTTTAGCTTTCGATCGCTGCAAAATCCACGGAATTTCCCCTCGATACACTTTATCTTTCTCATTTAATTTTGCAAAAAAACTTTTATCCATCTGTTTTAAAAAATTAAAAAATTCCATTTTCCACCCTCTCTTTTAAAATATAAAAAAAACACTCTGGCTTTTCAGCCAAAGTGAATAGGATTTATTTCCCTATTTTTAATCTTCATTATTTTGATTGTACAACTTCCAAACTCCAAATACTAAATAGATGTAAACTAAATATGGTATAAATCCATTGTTGTGTAAAAATGCGAACACAAAGACTAAAATCATAATTAATATTGCAAATCCAAGTCCTTGAATAATTTCCGCAATCGAAACAGTCTCATTTCCAAACACATTTGGTTTGTAAATAATGTTTATTCCTCTTGTGAAAATATTTAAAATTAAGATTGAGTAAATGATGGCTTCTGACTGAACACCCAAAAACCAAAAAGCAATTGTCGAAATTCCAAGCATAACCCCAAAAAATATTTTTCCAAAAGAATGCTCTGGACTTGTAAATTTATCCGTCATTACAAAAACTCCAAAGAATAAAAACTCTCCAAGTGAAGTTGACACCAAAATGCCATTATTCGCCGCCAAATTTAATCCCATAAAAATTGTTATAAAAAAGGCCACTGGAATATGCCAAGTTATTCTTTGCCGAAAGATCAAATAAATTGCTCCAATAACAATTGCTAAGACAGACAATGAACCTATCATTCCTCTACTTGTTATAAATAGCGACATTATCTTTGAAGAATTGTCAATTGGTATTGTAAGTGCCCCATCAAATCCCCAAACTGGAGATTCTGGAATCAGAAATTTTGAAAAAAATGTCACAACAAATAATTTTCCCAATACAACTGGATTAAATATTTTTTTATCAATATCTCCATAAACATTTTTTCCAAAAACAACAGCCATCGCTCCTGCAAAAAGCGCTACATAAAATGGTACAAATGGAGGTAAAATCAGTCCTGTTAAAACTCCTATAGCTGTGGAAGAAAATGTGTCCTTTCTTTCTGAGATATTCTGCTTTCTATATAATTTTAAGTAAATTAATTCCACGACTTCCGCTCCAATAGTAGAAGTTACTATAGTTATCAGTGGTTGTAAAGTATAAATAAAAGACGCTAAAAATATTGGAACTAGCGAAATAAAAATGTCAATGTTTGTCTTAAAGACATTTTCATTAATCTCTCTTTTTTTTCTTCTAAACATAATAAATTTTTTCACTACCTTTCTTGTTAAACTTTTAATAATTATTTTTTTCTAACTTATTCTTGTGATGATGCACCTGAGCTTTGACTACTTCCACCACTTTCACTTCCACTGGCAGAAGAAGATGAACTGCTGCTACTTTCACCACTGGTAGAACTAGACGATTTTTTGTTGCCAGATGAACTTCCCGATGAATGCTTTTTAAATTTTTTAGGCGCATAATTTCCATTTTCAACAGCAAATTTTTTCTTGCCTTTTTTATGATGCTTTTTACCATTCACATCCATTGCAAATTTTTCATTGACACTAGCTGCCGACTGACCTTGAAGATTTTTTTCTTGACTTAATTTTTGTTGTTGCTGTTGTTGTAATTGCTGCTGTTGTTGCAACTGCTGTTGCTTAAGTTGTTCCTGCTGCTGTTGCTGTTTAAGTTGTGCTTCCTTTGCAGCTATTTCTTGCGGAGTAGCAGGTTTTGGCGTACTTTGCTGTACTTTTTCAGGTGCCGGCTGAGCTGCTTTTACCACTTTTTTAGTATTTTTTTTCTTATTCATAATTCCAGAAAATGGATTAATATTTGTTTTTTGATTCAAATTTTTTGACTTTTTCGCAGTTAAACTTCCGAATGCAAGTAATCCGACAGAAATTAAAAATATGAAAATTCCTTTTATTTGTTTCATAGCTCTCTCCTAATTTTTATTATATTTTAGTCACTTGTAAAAGCTTAAATTTTTTTACTTTTACAATTACTTACTCAAATTATATTTATTTTTTATTATAACATATTTTTCCTAATAATTCCTTATTTTTTTTTAGAAAAATCAAAGTTTTTGTTATAAAGTGACCTATAAAGTCCATTTTTTTCCAGAAGCTCGGTGTGAGTTCCTATTTCTTTTATTTCTCCTTGCTGCAACACCACTATTTTATCGCTATTTTCAATAGTTGTAAGTCTGTGAGCGATGACAAATGTAGTTTTATTTCCCATCAATTTTTCCAGCGCATCTTGAACTAATTTTTCTGATTCATTATCCAGAGCTGAAGTAGCCTCATCCAATATAAGAATTTGCGGATTTTCAAGAATTGCACGAGCAATTGCTATTCTCTGTTTCTGTCCTCCTGACAATTTTACTCCCCGTTCACCGATTTCAGTATTATAGCCTTCTTCCAGATTTTCTATAAAATCATGTGCATTAGCTTTTTTTGCGGCTTCTTTTATTTCATCAAAAGTAGCATCTCTTTTTCCGTATTTTATATTTTGCAAAATTGTTCCAGAAAATAAAAATGTCTCCTGCGGAACTATTCCAATATTTTTTCTCAAAGACTTCACATCATAATCTTTTATATCCACTCCATCAATTTTTATCACTCCACTTGACACATCAAAAAATCTAGGAATCAAATTTACAAGGGTCGATTTTCCACCGCCAGAATTTCCTACAAAAGCCACTGTTTCACCTTTTTTTACAGTTAAATTTATATTTTTTAAAATTCTCTCCTCGCTATCTTTATATTTAAAATCCACATTTTCAAAAGTTATATTATCTGAAAAATATTGAAATAAAATCTTATTTTCGTTATCAATAATCTTAGGTTCTTCCTCCAAAATTTCAAAAACTCTCCCAACTGACGGAATATCCACGCTAATTTCGTTAAATCTAGTAATTGCACGACGAATTGGAGTATACATCGAACTTATGGCTCCCATTATAGTGACAAAATCTCCTGGCGTGAAATCATGTCCTCGTAAAACACGATAACCTCCTGCAAGTAACAGTCCCGCTATCATAATGTAGTTTAACGCTTCTGAAACAGCACTTGAGCGAGCATTGTATTTCGCAGTTTGAATGGCAATTCTTTTCAACTTCGTATTTTTTATTCTAAAATCTCTGATTTCCTCCTGTTCCATAGCAAATGCCTTTATAACACGGATTCCAGAAAGTGACTCCTGCAATTTTGAATTTATTACTCCCATCGCTTCTTGCCTTTTTTTCCCAGAACGTTTTAATTTTTTTGAATATTTTTTTACAACCGTAATCAAAACAGGTGCAACAATTAAAATTCCCAAAGTCAACTTCCAGTCAATACTAAGTGCAAGCCCAAAACAAATCACAACTTTAAAAATTTCTGGAATCATATTAAATGTTTCTTTTATTACACTATTTATATTATTTGGGTCAGTTACGACCTTTGTCATGAGTTCTCCAATTTTGGCACTAGAAAAATATTCCATATCAAGTTTTTGTATCTTTATGTAAATATCATCGACGATATTTTTGTATATCGAAGCGGAAATTAATGCTGAAAATACAGTATTCCAGTAAACTAGCACAGCTCCTATTATTGCAAGCAAAATCATAGACCCTGCCGCATAAAGAATATCTTTTTCATTGCTCTCAATAATTCCCTTATCAAAAAGTCTTTTTATAAGAGCAAGTGGTGCCGAAGACACCGCTGATGAAATCATTGCCAGCAAAATATTTAAAAATATAGGAATCGAGTAACGCTTCATATATTTCCTTAATTTTTTTATTGAATTATAATTTTCTGATTCAATAACTTTCATTTTTATTTTCCTTTCTTTTAAATCTAAAAACTTAAAAATCTAAAATTTAAATAATTTTTTTATTTTTTTGTATAATGGGGTTTCTCCGTTATTTATTTCTTTTTTAAATTCAGATAAATTTTTAAAATCATCTCCACTTATCCGATAAATCCAGTCTTTGTTCAAATTCAACGAATTTGCTCCTTTTCTTGTCGTAACAAACACTTCCACGCCAAGTTTTTTTAAATCTTCTCTATTCCCTTTATAACGGTGTCCCCAAGGATACGCCAAAACAAAAGGAGTTTTGTGAAGATTTTTTTCAATAATCTTTTTATTTTCTAAAATTTCAAAATTTACTATTTCTGCAAATTTATTTTCATCAATTTTATAGAAAAACTCATCTTTTTTTTCAACAAATAGTTTATTCAAAAATTCTATTTTTTCCTTACGAGATTTTTTCCGAAATCCATCAGAATTTTCAATTTTTCTATACTTTTCAACAAAATTTTTCTTTGGACGAAATCCAGCGACTGACACTTGGCTAATCAGTTTAAAAACAGGAAGCCCATCTAATTTACCACTGTCATTTTTCACATTAAAATGTCCATCTTTTCCTTCATAAAATAAATTGTAGCTCTCTCTTTTAAAATACGGCGAAGTATCTTTTTCATAAAAATCCACAACTTTGATTCGCTTTATTGTCAAATCATGTGAATGTGTGTGCATCTGAAAATCAACTAAGCCACTTTCATACATTTCCTTTATATTTTCCCAGCTCAAATAATCCGCATTATTTCCGACATATCTCGTATTCAAAAAAATAGTCGCCTTTATATTATATTTTTTCAAAATTGGATAAGCTAGTGTATAATTATTTTTGTAGCCGTCGTCAAATGTGACAAGTATTGAATTTTCAGGCAATTTGTAATTTATCTTTTTTAACTCTTCCATTTTAAAAGAAGTCTTATCTTTAATAAGTTTGATCTGCTCTTCAAACTCATCTACAAATATCCCTTCTTTTCCAGGTTTGTCATCAATGCTATGATACATAAGGCAAATTGCAAATTTTTTTCTAGTTTTGTTGTAAATAATAAATATTAGAAATAGCAAAATAACAATTGCTACTAAAATTACAGCCATTACTTTTTTCACCTCACTTTATTTTCCCAGTCATTTTTAAAAATTTAGCTCTCACTTTTTTTATAAATCTGTCAATTTTAAAACTTAAAATTGTGTTTTTTTTATTTTTACTAAAATGCACATGTCTTTTGTCTCCAATATGTTTCACGCAAGGTTCTTTAAAAAATACAGTACAAAATCCCTTCTCTTTATAAAAATCTGATAAAACTTCTTCATATCGCTGATTTTCAAGCTTTTCGTGAAGTCCAAACAAATCCATGTCTTTTTTTCGCCGAAGCCCAGGATTATAAGTAAAAATCTCACCTTTTACCTTGTAAAATCTTTCACCCGACTTTGACACATAATCGTCTTTTTCGCTAAAAAAATAATCATTGTTGTAATCTTCCTTCGCTCTCATTCCGACAATCAAAATTGAGCTGTCTTCCTCAAGAAGAGCCATTGACTTTTCAATAAATCCCTTTTTAAAAAACTTCCAGTCATCTTCACAATGAAAGATATATTTTGTGTCAACTTCTTTATAAGCTTTGTCAATTGACTTTAATTGCCCTAATCTTGTAGAATTTACAATAAGTTTAAAATTTTGATTTTTATAATTTGAAATCAATTTTTCCAATTTCTTTCCTTCGGTACTATCTTCCGTAATTATTATTTCTTTTATCGGATAAGTATTGTACTCAAAAAAACTGTCCAATGTTTCTCTTAACAAATCAAATCTTCCAGCACTTGTAATGACAAGTGTAACTTCTTTTTTCATCGTTTTTTCTCTTTTCTATAATAATTTAATCATATTGATTCAGCCCTTTTTCAGCTACCATCTTTTTATTTTTTATCGCATCACTTAACAATTTGTCATTTTCTTTTAAGTGACTTCTATCATTTTCCTTATGAAAAATATGATAAGTTAGCGCACTAAACTTCAATTTCTTTTTTTTAATTCCATTATTAAAAAGCCTTAGCGCAAGTTCGCTATCTTCTCTACCCCAGCCCTCAATTTTTTCCTCAAATCCATTTACAAGCTCTAAATCCTTCTTAAAAAAAGACATGTTGCAACTTCTAATCCCCTTTAAATTTTTATCTTTTTTTGTCAAAATTTTAGATAAAATCGAATTTCTTATCATATTAAGTTTATTTTTAAAATTTTTGTCAAACAAATTTTTCCACAAATTTAATTTTTCGCCATTTATAATTTTTTGCGATTTATCTTTTGATATTATAACACGAGAACCTTGAATAAAAAAGCCATTTTCTTTTTTTTCAATATGATCTTGCACAAAATGTCTCTCCAATATCAAATCCCCGTCAATTATTATGACATAATTTCCAGTTGCCTTAGCAATCGCTCTATTTCTCGACATTCCCGCTCTAAATCCCTTATCTTCCTGCCAGGAATGAATAATTTTTACAAAAGGATTACTAATTTGAAAATCTCGTACCAAATTAGCTGTTTCCTCCCTTGAGCCATCATCTGCCACAATAATTTCATGCGGCAGGACAGTTTGAGCCAAAACGCTTTCTAAACACAGTTTTAATGCATCTGGCCAATTATAAGTCGTAATCACAAGAGAAGTGTCTTTTCCCAAAGTGTTGTAATAAGCTTCGCGCAATTTAGTATATTTTGTCATCGTATAAATCGAGCTATACTTTGCCAGCAAATATCCTTCATAGCCGTCCAAAAATCCCAATTGCAAAATATACATTTTCACAAATCTAAACAACATTTTTGAATAAATTTTTATAAAACTTGGATTTTTTTTATTTTTTATATATTCTTTCGCACTTTGTGAAGTATACCGATTCAACTTTTCCAAAAATTCTTCGATACTGTCGTAAGTATAATGAATTATAAGCTCATTAATTTTTTCAATTTTTTCTTTTGTTTGATATTTCTCGTGAACTTCCCTGTTACTAATTTTAACTTTCCCATTTTTCCAAAGTCTAATTACATAGTCGTCCCAGCCACCAAACTTAATTTTACGCCCAAAAGCGATGTTTCTAAGTTTTATTTTATAAACTTCACTTGAAGGATTACTACTATTTATGATCATTTTTATTTTTTCTTTTAATTCAGACGACACAACCTCATCTGCATCAAGAAGTAAAATCCACTCTCCACAGCACTTTTCCAAAACAGAATTTTTTTGAGGCCCATATCCTTTCCATTTTTCCACAAAAACTTTTGCCCCTTTAAACTTGGCTATTTCCACAGTTCTATCTCTACTCTCGCTATCGACAACAATTATTTCATCTGCAATCCCTTTAATCGCATCAATCGTCTTTCCAATCCTATTTTCCTCATTAAAAGTTATTATCCCAACCGATAATTTCATTTAGCTTTCTCCCATTTTTTAAAATTATTTTTCTTTAAAAATTACATAAAAGTTTTTCAAAATCAATATCATTTATATTTTTTTCTGGAAAATCAATCAAAATATTTCCTTCTTCCTTTATCCGCCATTTATTTTTATTAAGCTTTGGTCCATAAAAAGCCATCACTTTTCGATTTAATCCCTCTCCCAAATGAAGTATCGAAGTATCCAAGGAAACGACTAAGTCACTTCGATTAATTAGAGAAATACTATCCAAAATCGTCCTTGAATCTTCAAAAAAATATACATTCTCATCATTCACATTCTTTAGTGTTTCATAAATTTGCTCTCTGTCAGATGGTGAATCAAGTATCACAATTTTATCATTTGGATATTTTTTTCTCAATTTTTTTAATATCACAAGTGAATTTTTCAAATTTGTCTTTCTTCCACTCGAAGCCCCAAAAAAGTTTACTGAAATCACTCTTTCGCTTTTATCACTTTGACGAATATTTTTTTCTCTAAAAAATTTGTCAACTTTTTTTTCTGACTCACTTGAAATCGGCACCTCATATTTAGTATTCGTAATTTTAATATTTACACAGTTAAGCATTTCCCGATAGATGTCTTTCATCCTCAAAGTCTTACTTTGTTTGACATTCTCGTTGTAAACTGAAAAATCATCTTTGTTGTACCCAATATTCACTTTAGCATTCATTTTATTTAGAAAATAAACTTGCTTGTATTTTAGACCTTCTGTAGAATCCAGTATCACATCATAATTATTTGGCTTTAATTTTTTTATCATCTCTTTCCACTCTCTAAGCTTTTTTCTGTTAAAGACATAATAATTATCAATATTTTTATTATATTTCAACAAATTTTCCAAAGAATTATCAGAAATTACATCCAGCTGTATATGTGGATATTTTTTCTTAATTTCTCTAAACATAAAAGAACTTATAATATAATCTCCTATTTTCCCATCTATTCGCATAAACAGCATTTTTTTTATTTTATCAGGTGTAAGATTCACTTTTTCTTTCTTTTTGTCAAACATTTTACTCAAAAAATCATTTTTCTTATCAATTAACACATCTCTATAAGGTTTGTAAAACTTCCAATTTATTTTTTTATTTCTTTCATTTTCTTCTTTATTTTTTACCTTTCATTTTGTCCATAAATTTTACTTATTTCAAAATTTAGCCACTTTACTGCATCTTCCATGGGGAAATTATAAAGATCGTTTTGAGTTCCGACAATATTTGAAATCACTTGTAAATTATCGACACCTTTATTTGGTATAGGCGACCATCTGTAAAGGTTTGCTTCATTATTTGCATAAAAACTAAGCACTGGTTTTTTTAGCGCACAGGCAATGTGAACGCTTCCACTATCAACTCCCACAACTATATTTGAAGATGCCAAAAAATTTACGTATTCTTTTATTGAAAGCACTTTAGCTAAAGAAATATCAATATCATTTTTCAAAAGTGAAGTTAGCTTCTCAAAATATTTTTCACTTCCACTCGTTTTAGACATAACAATTTTTACATTTTCAAAATTTATTTCATTAAAAAGTTTTGCCAGTTCTTCAACTTCTATACATCTATCATTTCCTTGCGGTGCAACTAAAATTTTCACTTTTTTTTCTGTCAGATTCCAATTTTTTTCCATTTTCAAAACTTCTTGTTGACTTAATTCTATTCTTGGAATTTCTTTTTCAATTTTAAAATATTTTGCTAACTCAGAATACATTAAATAATCAACAATATGAGAATTTATTGGCGTTACAGTTACAAAATCATAAATTTTTACATTATTTCTGTTAAAATAATGTCCTTCTTTATCTTTTCCAAAACTTATTATTATTTTCGGAGCGAGTAACTTCGTCCAAATAAGTCTTTTTGTATTAATCTGATCTTTAAAATCCAAAAGCAAGTCCCACTTTTTTCGCTGCTTAATTATTTTTTTTCTATCAACAATTTCATCAACTACTTTTTCTTTTTGATTAACAAGTTCTATAAAATTTTTATTTCTCTCAGTCGAAACAATCCCAATTTTTGCACTCGGATACATTTTTTTCAGCTGCCTTGCGTGACTAAAAGAAATAAGCGTATCTCCCAGTGCATCTTTTGGACTTAAAAGTACCGTTTTTACATCCTTTAAACTTATATTCTTATACTTTTTTTTATTTCCAAGCAGTAAAATTGTCAATTTTATTTTAATTTTTTTATTACATTCATTATTTTACTCCCGCTATCTTTTTATCCAAAGTAATTTACTTCAAATTTAATGATTTTACTCAAAAACTAGATTTTCCAACAGTTCTTTTAATTTATTTCTGTTACTTTCAATCGAAAAATCTTTTGCACGATTTAGCGCTTTTTCACAATAATATCTATACTTTTCTCTATTTTCAAGTTCCAAAATATCTAAAACAAATTTATCTTTGTCATTTAACGGAACAAGTTTTCCATATTCACTATTTTCTCCCAAAATGTCTTTCGGTCCAGTAGGACAGTCATAGGCGACAACAGGAATCCCAAATGTCATACTTTCGATTAAAACCGTAGGAAGTCCTTCATATTTCGCCGTATGCACAAATAATTTCGCATTTTTAAAGAATGGATATGGATTTTCCATCTGCCCCAGCAAAAAAACATCATTTTCCAATTTATATTCCTGTATTTTTTGACTAAGCAATTCATTTTTTATCCCGCTTCCAATAAAATAAAGTTTTTCTTTTATCCCTTTTTTCTTCAACTTATAATAAATATCAATTAAATGCTCAGGCTGCTTTTGCTCCGAAAGTCGTGAAACTTGCAAAAAATAATCTTCCTTCAAATATTTTTCATATTTTTTTTCCACATCTTCCGCTCTTTTTTTTATAAATTCCAAGTCAATTGGATTGTAAATCATCACAACTTTTTCACTATTCATTTTAAGTTTTTCCAAAAACTCTTTTTGCATAACTTTTGTAATCGCTATAATTTTTGAATACTTTTTATATTGCTTTTTATATTTTTCAATTTTTTTGCTCGTCAATTTTTCCCCAAAAGTAAGCGAAAAATGAACCCACGAAATCAAAGGTACATTTACAGAAAAATTTTCATATTTTAATAAATTTGAAGAATAATCTATTACAACATCATATTTTTCTTTTTTTATTTTTTCTTTTATCAATTTTGAATATTTATTTTTTGCCAAAAATCTATAAAACTCTTTTATAAGTTTATTTTTTCCATCATAAAAATCAAACAAAAATTCATAATTTACGCCTTTAGGAATCTCATTTTCAAACAAATTATTTTCTTTATGATTCCAAGTTATAAGTAAATCTATGTTGTGCCCTAAATCTCTTAAATTTTTTAATACATTAATTAAAACTCGCTCTTCTCCTCCCATACTCAAATGACCGTGTAAAACCAATATTTTCATAATTTTCCTCTCGCTTTTTAAATTTCATATAAATTTTTAAAATATTCAAAAAAAGTATTTTCAACTTTCTTTTTACTGCTGTCTATTTTAAATGACAACTTGTGAATGCTCACAGAATCAGTTATTTTTTTTAATTTTTCTTTGGAATAAGTATCAAACCACACTTTAAAAAGTTCGTGAGGCAATGTGTCTGAAACAATTTTACACCTATCTTTCTTATAATATTTTTCAACTAATTCCGTATACAAAATCTGCATAAAAAAATAATTTGGAATCTTGTCATTATCTCGCCAAAAAACTAAGAGTAAATCAAGAAGTGTAGCCATTATTTTATTATTTTTATGAGAAAATATTATGCTGCTCAACATCTTTATTTTAGATTTTTTATTCCAAGAAAAATAAATCGAATCATAAAGTTCAAATTCTTTTTTATTTTTGAAATCACCATCTCTTTGAAAAAGAAAATAATCCATTTTAAAATATTCACTCGGCAAATAATCTGTGAGTAAAATTGTCGCATCAATCCAGACTCCACCGTAATACTTTAAGAGAGAAAATCTCAAAATATCCGTGAAATGAGCGTATCCCATTTTCTTTTCAGACAATTTTTTCATCACATAATCAGGAAATTCCAAATATTCGCCGATATTTTCCATATCCAGTCTAATCAAAGTGTAATTTTCTCTATATTTATTCATCGCTCTGTAACAAATTTTTACCACATTTGGCAAATTTTCATAATCCCAGCCTTGTCCCCAAAATTGCCAAATTATTTTTTCATCATTTAAAAACTTTTTTTTTGGAATAACTTTAGCTATTTCAATTTTATCTTTAAAATAATCGGCTAAAATTTTATCCCAGTCACTGACAATAGCCTTTTGATTAGAAAAATACACTTCTCTTTGTATTTTATCAAATAAAAAATTTGGCATAAGTTCTTTGTAAATATATTTAAATGGCTTTTTTTTTAGTTTTTCATTTAATTTATAAATTGTGGAAGCGGTGAATTTGTATTCTTTCATAATCTGTCCTTTCATTTTTTATTATTTTTCAAAATTTTCCATTTTTGATAAAGATAGCACATAAATACGATTAAAATGGTCAAAGTTAAAATCATGTGCTTATCATTTAAGTTATCATCAGTCATTCCTTGAATAAGCCAAGCAATAAGCGATACCTTCGTAGCCAGTTCAAATGCCAAAATTTTTGAGCTTAAATTTTTCTCACTTTTAGAAAATCGTGTCTTAAAAAATATTATTGCAACTTCAACAAATAAAAATATAAAAAATACAAATCCTAAAATTCCATAATCCAATAAATACTGTAAATATGAATTATGTGAAGCTACATAGTGCTGTGGTCTAATATTTGGTCCACTTAAAAAATATTTATTCACGTAGTCCATAGCTCCTATTTTCTTATAATAGTCTAAATTAAACTGCTTTCGTTCTATTGCCTTCCATCCATAAATCGGCTTTTTCTCAAATGCCGCTACTCCTGTTTCCCAAAAAATCACTCTAAGATTACTTGACGGATCCTTTTTATAATCCACTATATATTTAAGTCTGCTTGAAATCGAAGTCGGAAGTAGAAAAAATCCACACGCACAAGCAATCAAAAGTGCAACAACATATTTTTTATTTTTCTTAAAAACTAAATAAAAAATAGTTGGCAGAAGAGAAATATAAACCATTTTAGATCTGTTGACAACCACGATAAAAGTAACTAATAATGCCAAAATAATCAAAACTATTTTTATAATCCTATTTTTTTTCTCATCACTATTTTTATAAAAAAGTATAAAAGAAAGCAAAAACAACAAAATTATACACATAATATTAGCAAAATCCTGAACTGTCAAAATAGCAGTTACTCTTGGATAATCAAACCCTACAGGATGCGCCCAAGCATTAAAATTTTTAATAAAATTAAGCATCGCAAACATTAACGTTACCGTTCCACCAATTAACAACGCTTTTATAAAATTAAATACCTTTTTATCTTCATTCAAAAAATAAATTAGTGGAAAAAAAGACAAATATTTAAAATTATAATTATCAAGCCTTGAATGTAATCCTCCGTCCAGAAAAGCAATGACAAACGGCGTCAATGCCAATAAAAAAACTGCAACAGAAATTTTTTTCTCCTTAAAAACAAAAATATTTCCCCTATCTTTATCAAAACTTATCGAAATTAAAAATAATACCAAAAGCAGTGGAATTAACACATTATTTTCAAATTTCTCTGATAAAAATAATGACAATGCAAATAATAAACAAATTCCATATCCTATACTTTTTATTCTTTTCATATTTTTCTCCTTATTAATTTAATTATTATTATATATTATACAACTTTTTTAAATATCTAAAATAAGTATTTTCATATTCTTCCTCTGCCGTTCCCCATTTGAATGACAATTTGTGAATACTTGTTTTTTCTTTAATCTTTTCAAATTCTTTTTCTTTATATTTTTCATACCAAACTCTCATAAGTTCATGTGAATATGTATCCGAAATAATTTCACACTGATACTTTTTGTAGTAATTTTTCATCAATTCGTAATACAATATTTGAAAAAAGAAATATTTTGGAGCTTTTTCATTATCTTTCCAAAAAATTAATAATAAATCAAGCAATGTTTTTATAACTTTACTATTTTTTTTCGCAAATATTACGCTATTCATAACTCTAATTCTCATGTCTTTATCCCACGAAAAATAGACACTGTCAAAATCTTCCCATTTTTTCTTGTCTTTTAAATTATCATCCCTCTGAAACATAAAATATTCCATCTCAAAATATTTCTGCGGTATATTATCCGTCAAAAGTACAGTTGCATCAAGCCAAACACCGCCATAATGATAAAGAAGCGCAAGTCTTATTATATCCGTAAAATGTGCATAGCTCATTTTTTTATTTTCTATTTTTTCTAAAATATATTTTGGAATTTTTAAATATTCTTCTATATTATTCATATCCAGATAGTATATTTCACAATCTTTTTTATATTTTTTTACAGAGCTAGAAGAAATTTTTATCACTTTAGGTAATTTCTCGTATTCCCATCCCTGTCCCCAAAATTGCCAAATAATTTTATCATTTTTTATTTGTTTTTTTGGAGTAATTTCGCTTATTTCTATTTTATTTTCAAAATAGTCAACCAAAACTTTATTCCATTCTTTTGCAATCTTTTTTTGAGTTCTGTAATAAATTTTTTTCTGTATTTTTTCAAAAACTTTTCTTGGAAATATTTCTTTATAGACATATTTATAAGGTTTTTTTCTAAATTTTTTATTAAGTTTATCCAATTTTGAAGTTCTAAATTTATATTCCATTCAAATCAAAGCTATCCCTTCTCAATTTTTTTATATAAGACTATCTATTTTATCTAAATTCTAACTTTCTTCCAATCTTTTCACAATTTCCCCATAAACCCTATCTATACTAATCAAAGGAATTCCTTTATAATAATCCTTTTTATATTCATGCTGATGTTCAGGGATTTTCACAATATTATTTTCATAAAACTCATTATCCTCAATAACATTACTTTTTTCTTTCCAAGGAAAAAATCCAAGTGACCTTTTTCCTGGTCCAAAAATCCCGATTACAAAAGGTTTAGAAAATCCACTTGCAATATGGATGGGAGAACTATCATTTCCAGCAACCACATCCGCAAACGACAGCAGTGCCGAAAATTCCAATAAATTTATTTCTCCCCTCAAATCTATCACATTTTTTTTATTAAAGTTCAATGGCAATTTTTTTTCCACTTTACTTCCAGTTATCACAACAAAATTCTTCTCATCATCTGACAACTTTCCTATAACTTTCCCATATTTTTCAATCGCCCACATTTTCTCCGGCCTTTGACTTCCAGGTGCAACGACAATCATTTTCATAAATTTTTCGTCAAAACCTCTTCCTTTCAAAATCTCTTTAATTTTTATTTTATTTTCTTCACTTGGATAAATTCTAATCGGAATCCTTTTCCCGCTGTATTCAACTAAATCCAGAAGTCTTTCAACTTCATGCTTTTTCATATCATAATGAACTTTTTTATCCAAAAGAAAAGAGCCTGTTGCCACATCAAATCCAACTATTTTGGGAATTTTAGCCATTTTTGCAAGCGCAATTGAACGGATAAATCTGTGCGGAATAACAGCATAATCATATTTTTTTTCCTTTAAAATTTTTAAAACTCTAAAAAATCCTTTTATTCCTTTATCTTTTCCTTTCTTGTCATAAAGAAGAATCTCATTTAAATTTGGATTATTGCTTATTATGCTTTTATTTGTCGGCAAAGTCAAATAATCAATTTCTGAATCTGGATACATTTCTTTCAATCTCTGTATTAATGGTGTTGACAAAACAATGTCGCCAATAAATGCAGTATGTATGATTAATATCTTCATATCATTTTCCTTTTTTTAATTTTTCTTTCTTAAAGATTATATCATAAAATGACACTTTTTTTCTTATTTTTTTCTATTATTTTTTAAGCAGAGGAGTATTTGAAATTTTTACTCTATTCTACTTTAAAAAAATAAAAAGAGGAAATACCCCTAAAGATAATCCCTTCTTTTCATTATTTTTTATATTTTTTAACAAATTCAATAAGTTCTGCTATCTCTTTTTTAGCTTTTTCTGATAAAACTTTTACATCATTGGTCATTTGTTTAGAACGAGCTGTAATAAAGTCCAAATATTCAGTATTCTTAGTTTTCAAATACATATCTTTAGCGTAATACATATCACGAAAATCATTCTTAGCCTGTTTTATAAGCAATTTTTGCCCAACCATAACAATTAGAGCCGCTGCTAACGCTATTATTGTTCCATAACCTTTTGTAAATGGATATAAAATCATTCCAATAATCATAAGTCCTGTAACTAAAATAGAACTATTTTTAATATATCCTTCCTTTGGCGGAACCTTTACAAATTTTTCCACTTTTGAAATCATTTTCTTAAACATAATTATGCCAAAATTCCTAACCAGAATCCGATTATTCCTATTGCAAAGAATCCAAAGATAATCCAAATAGCATTTACTTTTCTCTTCAATAAGTGCATACATCCAAATGTTAATAATAATGCTAATAATCCAGGTAATAATGAATCTAAAATACTTTGGACAGTAGTTACAACTTCTTTTCCTGTTGAATCAGTATATTTAGACAACACCAATGGAACATTTATTGAAGTCCATTTAGAAACCAAGGCTCCCATTACGAAAAGCCCTAATATAGAAGCACCTTGAGTTAATTTTTGAATTACTCCACCTTCCATATCCCCAACGATTTCAGTACCTTTTTCATAACCATATTTTAATCCATACCATCTAGTCAAAACTCTTGCAATATTTATTCCAATGAAGAAAATCAATGGACCTAATAAATTTCCTCCAGCAATAGCCAGTGAAGCTCCAAGCGCCGCTAAAACTGGTCTTAATGTTCCCCAGAAAATTGGATCTCCAACTCCAGCAAGCGGTCCCATAAGTCCTACTTTAATACCACTTATAGTTGCGTCATCAATATCTACTCCATTTGCTTTTTCCTGTTCCATCGCAGCCGTAACACCCATTATAGTTGAACCAATCCAAGGTTGAGTGTTAAAGAATTCCAAATGTCTTTTTAATGCAGCTGCTTGATCTTCTTTCTTAGAATAAAGTCTTTTTATTGCAGGAATCATTGTTACACAAAATCCCATTGACTGCATTCTTTCAAAGTTGAAAGAACCTAATAAAGTAGTGGATCTCCAATACATACTTTTCAAATCTTTATCAGTTAGTTTTTTTTCTACATTATTTTCTGCCATTTTTCTTACCTCCTATAGTCCTTCCAATTCATCGTCAGCTTCTTCTGCAATTCCGGCTCCACCGCCATCATTTCCACCACTTGGCAAAGCAATAGAAGCGTGATATTTAGGATTTAATTGAATGTACAAGATTGCAAGGCATAATCCCAAAATACCTAAACCAACTAAGTTAAATTCTGTAAATGCCGCTATTACAAATCCTAAGAAGAAGAATGGCATTAAAGCTTTTGCTTCCATCATATTTATAACCATCGCATACCCAACAACTACGATAAATCCTCCTGCAATTTGCAATCCTCTGGTAATTACTTCAGGAATTGCATGTAATGCTCCTTCTACAGCACTTGTTCCCGCAATCAGACCAACTAGAAGTGCTGGTATCGCAACTCTTAACGCTTGTAAAGCCAATCCTGCAAGGTGACACATCTCAATCCCTTTAAAATTAGCTTGTTCTGCAAAATCATCCGCTTTATGTTGAAAGAATACTGTTATTGTTCTAACGAAAATTGTAAGAACTTGTCCTGCTGCTGCAATCGGTACTGCAACTGCGATTCCTTCTCCAATTGACTGTTTACCTACTATTACTAATATCGCTGAAATTACACTTGCTAGTGCCGCATCTGGTGCCATTGCCGCTCCGACATTCATCCATCCAAGTGCTATCATTTCAAGTGAACCACCTAAAATGATTCCTGTTTTTAGATCTCCCAGTACAAGACCGACCAAAGTACACGCCACTAATGGACGGTGAGTCTGTCTTTCGTCAAGTACGCTTCCCATTCCTGTTATTGCTGCTACCAATACCAGTAAAATTAACTGAACAACATTCATTTTTTAGCCCTCCTACAATTTTGAGTTTTTATACTTTACAATGATTTTTAATTTTACTAAATAAATCAGGAAATTTTATATTTCCTGATATTTTTTACTAGTCAAATGAAATAGAATCCAATTTAGAATTAATATCTTCTTTTGCAGAAGTTACTAATTGTCTCATATCAAGTTCTACTCCCATAGATCTTAATTTATTGAATGCTTCCAAGTCATCTTTATTAATCGCAACTGCTTTTGAAATTAATTTATCTCCTTCTTTAAAAGTCATTCCTCCAACATTGACTGTTTTAATGTCAACTCCACCTTCGATTAATCTAACAACATCAGCTGGACAAGTAACAAGCAGCATTACTTTTGTTTTAGCATATTTAGGGTTTTTATAAACTGCGATTGCTTTTTCAACAGGTATTACAAATGATTTTACTCCTTCAGGTGCCACTTGTAATAAAAGTGATTTTCTAATTTTATCTTCTGCCACATCGTCATTTACCGCAAAAATTGCTTCAGGTTTAGTTGCTTTTACCCATGAAGTCGCAACTTGTCCGTGTATTAATCTTGAGTCTATTCTTGTTAAAACTAATTCCATAATTCTATTTCCCGCTACCGAAAACTCTGTAATTATTTTTTTTATTTTAATTTAGTTTGCAGTAACGCTCCCTTCTTTTTTATTTTTTATATTTTTTTACTTAATTTTTAAAATTTTGTTTTTTCGAGTGTATAAAAATTTTTGTATAAATAGAACAGCAAAGTAGTAAATTTACTAAATTCATCTATTAGTTTACACAAAATTATGGACACTCTCTATTTTCAGCCAAAAAATTTTCACATTTATTTTATATTTCAAATTTACAAATGTTTAGTAAACTTTTATAAATCCAATTCATCCAAATTTTCATCTTCATCGCTTGAACTGTCAACAAATAATTCACTGAAAATCTTAATTCCGTTAATTCCAGAATTTTTTGCAATTTGAACTAATTCTGCAACATCGTCTGTTTCTTCTCTAGCATCTAATACTTCTAGTAACATAGGCACATTGACCCCTGTTATTACATCAGTATTTTTTGTTTCAGCAACTACACGGCATGCTGCATTATATGGACTTCCACCAAATAAATCCACCAAAAATAATGTTCCTTCACTGTTATATTTTGCAATAATGTCCTGATATTTTTTTATCAAATCTTCAGGTCCTTCTCCAGGCACAAAAGTGACAAAATTCAGCTGTTCACTTTCTCCTAAAACCATTTTTGTAAGATTAACAGTTTCCTGCGACATTTTTCCATGAGTTGCTACAATTAAATTAATCATAAAAACTCTCCTTTCATCCAAATAAAATTTCTTAAAAGAACTTGTTAATAAAATTATACCTCATTTTTTTTATATTGCAAATTTTTAGTAAAAAAAATTTTTATTTTAAAATTTTTTGTTCAAATCTTTTTCCGCCATAGTACATCACATATTTTTTATCTTGCAATGCGCCTGGATTTACAAAAATTATTCCATTTTTTTCTTCCAAAAATTCCTTGTGAGTATGTCCAAATATGCAGATATCCACATTTTCATAACGAGCTTTTTTTTCAAGTTCTTTAAGAGTTGTTTTTACATTGAAAAGATGTCCGTGAGTAAGTAAAACTTTTTTTCCAAATAAATCAAAAATTTTTGTTTCTCTCGTGTCGAAGTCATCGTAATCAGTATTTCCTTTTACAATTGCAAAAGGAATTTCCCTAAATACAAGTGACATATCAAATGCATCGGTGCTGTGATCTCCAGCAAATATGACAACTTCTGGTTCTTCCAGCTCCATCACTTGTTGAAAATAATCGAGTCTTTGGTGGCTGTCAGAGCAAATTAATGCTTTCATAATTTTGTTTCTCCTTTCTTTTTCAATTAAAATATTAATTTTTTGTTAAATAAAAAGAAATAACTATTCTAGATAAGAAAAATTGTTTATATCATGTTTTGTGTGTCATAATTATAATTAATCAAAATTTTAATTTAGTTAGTTTTTTATTATTCTTTTCTGTTTTTATGTTATTTTTTATAAAATTTTCTTTTATTTAAAATTTTTTATCAAAAATTCATAAAAAAAAACTATATCCAAAATAAACATCTTTTTATTTAATCTTTTGGATATAGTTTAAAGTATTATACTATAAATATTGGTTTTTTTACATTTTCAAGAAGTCTGATTCCCAATTTTCCTGTAATTTTTTCCACCATAATAGTGTATCTTAAGTCCCCCATCAAAATGAAATCATGATTTTTAGTTTCCTGTAAAAGCGTTTTAAAAGTTTCGCCTTTTTTATAAATCAAATTATAATTTTCACCGAATCTTTGAGCAAGTCCATCTTCTTCCTTTTCAATTTCGCTATTTACCCTAAGAACATTTATTTTTTGTTCCCCAAACATGTATAAAAATGTGAATAACGTCTTATTCGCATTATAAGCGCCATCATCCAGTAAAAGTATATTTTCCATCTCAAATTCTTCCACATTTGGTAAAATAATCAAAGGCTTATAGTTACTTCTCAAAAGTTCTTTTAAAACTGGACTAACTTTTTCATTTTTTACCAAAACAAGTGCATCGTATTTTTTTAATTCTTCCAGCGCAACTTCATCAGTTTCCCCTTCTTTTGCATAAACTTTTTCAAAAGAGCTGTCCATCTGTTTTTTTATTTTTTGAAAAGTTTTTTCTTCCTGGTCCTTGTATTCCTTAACAAAATAATTCATTCCCACATTTACACCAATTCCTTCGACTGCTACAGGAAAAATTTCATATTTTAAAACATCTTTTACATAAATTACATCCATTTGCACATCATACTTTTCTTTAAATTTTTTTCCAAATTGTGTCAATGCCTTAATTTCATTTTCTGCTGTAATTAAAAATAAAATTTTTTTAGATAACATTTCAATCACTTCCCAATATCAATTTTTTATTTTTTTTCTAATTCAGATGTTTCTGTTATTTTTACTGTTGAAACTATCTTTTCACTATTTCTTACTTTCATTATTTTAACTCCTTGTGAAGAACGTCCAAATGTAGAAATACTGTCAACTTTTGTTCTAATAAGCGTACCTTCAGAAGTTATAAGCATTATTTCGTCATCACTGCCGACTATTTTAACATCTATTATAAGTCCTGTCTTTTCATTTAATTTAGCATTTATAATACCTTTTCCGCCTCTGGAAGTCAGTCTGTATTCTGATAATTTAGTCCGTTTTCCATAACCTTCTTCAGTAATTGTCAAAATTTTAATTTCATCATCATCTATTTCTGAATTAATAATCGCCGCTCCCACAATTTTATCTTTATCCCTGAGAGTTATTCCTTTTACACCAGCAGCTCCAGTTCCCATGCTTCTTACATCTTTTTCAGAAAATCTTATTGCAATACCATTTCTAGTTGCCGAAAAAATTTCATCTTCTCCACTTCCACTTGTAAGTCCTACAAACATAACTTCATCTTCGTCATTTAATCTAATTGCCCGTTTTCCAGCTTTCATAATGTTGCTAAATAATGTCAATTCAGATTTTTTAACAACTCCATTTCGTGTTACAAAGAATAAGTTTTTATCCTTTTCAAATTCACGAACTTTTATTATTGTGCTCACTTTTTCGTCACTATCCAGATTTATAATATTTCCTATAAGTTTTCCACGAGCCTGTTTTCCCGTTTCAGGAATTTCATACACTTTTATACTGAACACTTTTCCTTTTGTTGTAAAAATAAGAAATGTGTCAAGATTTTTGGCGATATACATATCTTTTATCACATCGTCTTCCACAGTATTTGTGGCACTTACTCCAACGCCACCTCTTTTTTGTGAACGATATGTGTCGATTGCTATTCTCTTTACATAACCTTTTTCAGTAAGTGTCACAACCACTTCTTCATCTTTGATTAAATCTTCAATACTGATTTCAGCTCTCGCATCTCTTATTTCTGTTCTTCTCTTGTCACCAAAATCTTCTTTTAACTTAAGAGCTTCTTCCCTAATTATTTCAAATACTTTACTGTCATCTTCCAAAATTGCTGTTAATTCTGCAATCAGCTTCATAAGTTCATCATATTCTTCGTTAATTTTATCTCTTTCAAGCCCAGTTAGCCTTTGTAGTCTCATATCAAGAATTGATTTAGCCTGTACTTCTGAAAATGAAAAGGCATTTATCAAATCTATTTTTGCAATATTGGCATCTTTTGCAGCCCTAATAATTCTTATTACTTCTTCAATATGGTCCAGTGCAATTTTAAAGCCTTCCAAGATATGAGCCCTATTTTTAGCTTTATTTAGCTCAAATTTAACTCTTCTTGTAATTACTTCAAATCTATGCTCCAAATATTTTTCCAAAATTTGTTTCAAATTTAAAATTTTTGGTGCATTGTCAACCAATGCCAGCATTATCACACCAAAAGTATTTTGCAGATCAGTAAATTTGTAAAGACTGTTCAGTACAAGCTCACTTTCTTCGCCTTTTTTAAGCTCAATTACGATTCTTATTCCGTCTCTGTCAGTTTCATCACGTAAATCCGAAATTCCTGATATTTTTTTCTGTTTTACTAAATCCGCAATTCTTTCGATAAGTCTTGCTTTATTCACCTGATACGGCAATTCTGTCACAATTATTGACTGTCTTCCAGTTTTTGATGTTTCCACATCCACACGTCCTGCCACTCGAAGTTTTCCACGCCCAGTTCTGTACGCATCATAAATTCCCTGTTTTCCATTAATTATTCCACCTGTTGGAAAATCTGGACCCTTTATGTACCCGATTAATTCATCAATCGAAATTTCTGGATTGTCAATCAATGCAACAATTCCATCAACGACTTCCCCTAGATTATGTGGAGGAATATTTGTAGCCATTCCTACCGCTATTCCATTTGCCCCATTTAAAAGTAGATTTGGCAATTTTGCAGGAAGCACAACTGGTTCATCCAAACTTTCATCAAAGTTTTTTCTGTAATCAATCGTGTCTTTATTTATGTCAGCTAGCAATTCCTCCGTAATTTTGTCCATTCTAGCTTCAGTATATCTCATGGCCGCTGCTTCATCGCCGTCAATTGAACCAAAGTTTCCATGCCCTTCAATTAATTCATATCTCATGTTAAAATCCTGAGCCATTCTTACCATAGCCCCATAAACTGAGGAATCTCCGTGCGGATGGTATTTCCCAAGCACATCTCCGACAATTCTTGCAGATTTCCTAAATGGTGTCTTATGGGTCATCCCCATTTCATTCATTGCAAAAAGTATTCTTCTGTGAACAGGTTTTAGCCCATCTCTTACATCAGGCAAAGCACGGCTCACAATGACACTCATCGAATAATCAAGATATGCAGACCTTATTTCTTCTTCGATATAGACATTTTGCTCATTTGATAAGTCCGTCGTTTTAGAAATTCTTTCTAAAGTTACTTCTTTCTCATTGTTTTCTTTATTTTTTTCTACTTCATCTTTTTTTTCTTTGTCATCTCTGAAATCATCAGACATTTATTTACCTCATTTCTTTTTCTTTTTCAAAATTTTCTTGCAGTTTTAAATATCCAAATTCTTGACATAACTTGCATTTTCTTCAATAAATTTACGTCTTGGCTCAACTTTATCACCCATTAAAATATTAAACATTTTATCAGCATACGAAGCATCTTCCATTGAAACTTTCAAAAGTGTTCTTACTTCTGGATCCAATGTAGTTTCCCATAATTGCTCAGGATTCATTTCTCCTAGCCCTTTATATCGCTGAATTGTATATTTTTTATTTTCACTCTCCAGTACTTTTGTAACTTTTTTTAGCTGTTCGTCTGAATATGCGTATCTGATTGCTTTTCCAGCCTGAATTTTGTATAAAGGAGGCTGCGCTATGTAAATATATCCTTCATTTATCAATTCTCTTAAATGTCTGTAAAAGAATGTCAGCATCAATGTTCTTATGTGAGCCCCATCGACATCGGCATCCGTCATTATTACAATTTTATGGTATCTCAATTTTTCAAGGTTCATATCATCGCCAAATCCAGCTCCAAATGCAGTTATCATATCACGTATTTCTGCATTTTCAAGCGTACGGTGCACACTTGCCTTTTCCACATTCAATATTTTTCCACGAAGCGGCAGGATTGCCTGAAATCTTCTATCTCTTCCCTGTTTTGCCGAACCTCCCGCTGAGTTTCCTTCGACTATGAATATTTCTGATTCAGCAGGATCTTTTGAAGAGCAGTCAGCTAGTTTTCCAGGAAGTGAACCCACTTCCAGATTACTTTTTCTTAGTACAAGTTCTCTTGCCTTTTTAGCCGCTTCTCTTGCTTTTTTTGACATTGTCATTTTTTCTATTATTTTTTCAGCCGCTTTCGGATGGTCTTCCAAATAGAATTTTAAATTGCTTCCAACAATATTTGAAACAATTCCAGTAACTTCACTATTTCCGAGCTTAGTCTTTGTCTGCCCCTCAAATTGCGGTTCGGGAATTTTTACGCTTATTATGCATACAAGTCCTTCTCTCACATCCGTTCCTTGAAATGTACCACTTTTTTCCTTTATCAAATTCATCTGTTTTGCTATATCGTTAATTGTTCTAGTAAGCGCCGTTCTAAATCCACTGACATGAGTTCCACCCTCATGGGTATTTATATTATTTACAAATGAATAGACGATTTCTCTTTGAGCAGTTGTGTAATTCATCGCAATTTCCACTTCAACTATTTTTGCCCCAACTTTTTTCATATAAATATTTCCATTTTCGTCCACAGCTTCCACTTCTCTGGCAGGCTGAGTTTCAAACGAATCCGCCATATAAATAACATCATTTACAATTTTTTCATCGTCCATTATTTCATTCAAAAAATCTTTTATTCCTCCCTCAAAATGAAATTCCTCCTCTTTTATATCATCTTTTTTTCTCTCGTCAATTAATTTTATTTTAAGCCCCTTATTTAAATACGACAACTCTTTTAATCTTGATTCCAAAACAGAATAGTCATAAACTGTCGTCTCAAAAATTTCATCATCCGCCTTAAATCTAATAACTGTTCCATGAGCGTCAAGCGGAGCATCTCCAATCTTTTCTGGAGCAGAAGTCGGCACGCCTCTTTCAAACTTTTGTCTTACAATCTGTCCATCTCTTGTCACAGTTGCCTCCACCCATTCAGATAGAGCATTTACGACTGAAATTCCCACTCCGTGCAGTCCTCCTGACACTTTGTAGTTGTCATTGTCAAATTTCCCTCCAGCGTGAAGCACAGTCATAACCACTTCAAGCGTTGATTTTCCTGTTTTATGCATTGCAACTGGAATTCCACGTCCATTATCTGTTACTTCAACAACATTTCCCTCAAGTATTCTTACTGTAATTTTGTCACAAACTCCCGCAAGTGCTTCATCAACACTATTATCGACGATTTCCCACACCAAGTGATGCAGCCCTTTTGATGATGTTGAACCTATATACATTCCAGGTCTTTTCCTTACAGCTTCCAGTCCTTCCAATACCGTGATACTTTCAGCTCCATAATTATTAGCCATTTTTTATAATTCCTCTCTTTATCTTCTCTTATATTCTTATAAATAAATTTTTTAATTAAATTTTTTTATACAAATTTTAAAATTACTTATATATATTATACTACATTTTTGTTTTAATTTCCTTAGTGTACTTTTCCCAAACTTTTCTATTTGCAAAATCTACATTTCATTTTGAACTAAATTTTTAAATTACTTTTAAAATTTTATTTCTCTCTATTTTTCATTTTCCCACGCAAAAATTTCCAAATACATGGTCTAAAATATCTTCAGATGAAATTTCTCCAGTAATTTCTGAAAGGCTATCAAGCGCTTCTTTCAAATCAACTGAAATCAAATCCATAGGAAGCCCAGCATCTATTGTCTCAAAAATATTTTTTATTGCCTCTTTCGTCTTTTCAAGCGCCGTTTTATGTCTTATATTTGTAATTACAAGTTTTTCCGAAGAATCTTCAACTTTTTCAGAAATAATATAAGAATAAATCTTTTCTTCCATATCTTCAATTCCAATATTATCCTTTGCCGAAATTTCCACAACATTTTCCAAATCAAATTCTTTTAAATCAATTTTTTTTGCCAAATCAATTTTATTTAACAAAACTATCGCCTTTTTACCATTTTCTTTAATTTTTTCAATCACTTCTCTGTCTTCTTTTTCCAATTCTTTTGAAGCATCTAGCACAAGTAAAACTAAATCCGCTTTTTCTATAAACTCTTTTGATTTTGTAACCCCAATATTTTCCACAATGTCGTCAGTCTGTCTAATTCCAGCTGTATCCACAAGCACCAAAGGAATTCCTTTTATGTTTATAACTTCTTCAATTACATCTCTTGTCGTCCCTGCCACATGCGTCACAATCGCTCTCTCTTCCCTCAAAAGTGAATTTAGCAAAGTCGATTTTCCCACATTTGGTTTTCCAACAATGACTGTCTTTATCCCCTCTTTTATTTTTTTCCCTTTATCATACGACTCAATAAGTCTATTCGCTTCTTCATACACATTTTCAAGATTATCTCGTAAATCTTTTGGAAGCGGATCATCAATCCCTTCTTCAGGATAGTCAAGCACCACATTCACATGTGCTGTAATATCCAAAAGTGCCTTTTTAAAACTATTTACTTTATCCCGCAAATCTCCTCTTAGCTGATCCAGTGATAAAGACACGCTTTTTTCAGTTTTTCCATGAATGATGTCCATTACCGCTTCAGCCTGAGATAAGTCAATTCTCCCGTTCATAAAAGCTCTTTTGGTAAATTCCCCTTTTTCTGCGTGTCTTGCTCCATTTTTCAAAACTAGCTCCAATATTTTTTGCGAAACAACCACTCCTCCATGACAATTTATTTCCACAATATCTTCACAGGTGTAAGTTTTTGGCGCTTTTAATCTTGCTACCATCACTTCGTCAATCATTTTTTTCCCATCTTTGATAAACCCATAATTTAATTTAGAAAAACCCAAATCACTGTTTGGGTTTTGTCTTTTAAATATTTTTTCTAAAATTTCAAATGATTTATCGCCAGATATTCTTATTATTGCAATTCCTCCTTCACCTTTTGGTGTTGAAATTGCAGCTATTGTGTCATCCCATAACATTTTTCTACCTCTTTTTAAATCATTTTTTTAAATCATTTATTTATTTTATTTTGTTATCAAATTTTTTTATAACTAAATATCTTTTTGGCTCTTCTCCAAAGCTTTCTGTTTTAAGTCCGTGCATAAATGAAACTTCTTCGTGAATTATTTTTCGTTCTCTTGCCGACATTGGATTCAATTTTATGGCATTTCCTGTTGAAAGCACTATTTTCCCTTTTTTTCTAGCAAGTTCCCTAAGTGAAATTTCTCTCTTTTCCTTGTAATTATTTGAATCTACCACAATTTTTATATTTTTAAATTTTCTTAATACGCTTATCAGATATTCAAAATTATTTAGTGTGTTCCCTTTTTCTCCGATGATGTATCTCATATCTTTTCCATCCAGTAAAACTAAATATTTATCACTATTTTCCTTCTTTATAGCAATAATTTTTATATCTAGCTTTGTATTAACTATGAACTCTTTAAAAAAACCTCTAATTTTATCAACGGTCGCATCTGCTGTACTTTTTTTGATTTCATTTTTAAAATTGTTTTTTTTACTTGAATTTGGTTTTGAAATTATCTTCTTTTCTTCTACATCTTTTGAATTATTTTCTATATTTTCTTTTACTTGTTTTTTTTCTTTTTAGAAAATTTATTTTCTAGATTTTCTAACTCAGATTTTTTTATAATTTCAACTTCATATTCCCCTTTTATGTTGACAAACAATATTTTTTTTGGATATTTTAATATCTTTACACGATAAGTTTCATCTTCTTGTAAAGTTAGAGAACGCTCTATCATCTCTTTAAGTTCTTCTTCATTTTGTGACTTTAGTATTATTTTCTCCATCATCACTTCTCCCTTTTAGAATAATATATTGTTGCAACAGTGCCAGTGCTCCAGAAACTAAGTAATATAAAGTTACTCCTGATGGCATTCTATAAAATATAAATAACATCATAATTGGCATCATGTACATCATTGTCTGCATCTGCTGATTATCTTGTCCAGGTGTTGCCATCATTTTTTGCTGAACAAATGTAATAACTACATTTAGTATTGGCAATAGGTTAAACGCAAATGTTCCTATCATAAATAATTTGTCAGGCTGTTTTAATGTGAACCACAAAAATTTTGCATCATTGGGTATTGCTTTACCCATAAATGCATAATATAATGCTACAAATATTGGTAATTGAATTAATAGTGGAAGACATCCTCCTAGTGGATTTACTCCAGCTTCACGATATAATTCTGCTGTTTTCTTTTGAAATTCTTGAGGATTATCTTTATATTTCTCTTTTAATTTATCCATTTCAGGTTGTATTTCACGCATTTTTTTCATTGATTTTTCCTGTTTTAGTGTTAGCGGGAATATAATTATTCTCATCAGTACTGTCACAATAATTATTGCTATTCCATAGTTCCCTACAATTTTGTAAATAGCATTTAGTACAAATACAACAAAGTTTACCAATGCTGGTATTTTGAACATAAACTTTCCTCCGTATTTTATTTTTATATTAAGTTTTTAATTATTTTAAAGGATCATAACCACCTTTATGAAAGGGATGACACTTTAGTATTCTTTTTATGCTTAAGTAAGTTCCTTTTATCGCTCCATATTTTGTAATTGCCTGTCTTGAATATTCCGAACAAGTTGGATAGAATCTACATCTTTTTCCAAATATAGGAGAAATAATCTTTTGATAAATTTTTATTAGAAATAATAAAATTTTTTTTATCATTTTATCACCTTGCTTAGGTCTTTTTCTATATCTTTGTATTTTATATTTTTTAGATTATCTTTTAAAATTGATTTACCTACAAAAACATAGTCTGTATCTTTGTGAAATCTTTCTTTGTTTAGATTTACAAATTCTTTAAATAGTCTTCTGATTCTATTTCTATAGACAGAGTTTCCTGTTTTTTTACTTGCTACAAATCCAAATCTTTGTTCTTTTTTGAAATTTTTTTTTATAAAAATAATAGCATACTTGGTATGCACTTTTTTTGATTTGTTATATATTATTGAAAAATCTTTTGTTTTTTTTATTTTATTGATATACATACTTCTTCTTCTTTTTAATTCATTTTTTATTTAAAAAACAGGGGAAATATTCCCCTACAATTTAATTTTGTTTGTAAAACTTATAAATTATGCAGATAATTTATTTCTTCCTTTTGCTCTTCTTCTTTTTAATACATTTCTTCCACTTTTATTTTGCATTCTTTTTCTAAAACCGTGATCTTTTTTTCTTTTTCTTTTATTTGGTTGATATGTTCTTTTTGTCATTTTTTTCTTTTTTCCTTTCTTTTTTTCTTTTCTTTTCAATAATTTTTAGTATTTTATAAATATTATATACAAAATTTGAATAAAAGTCAAGTAAAATCCCTTTACCAACTTATTAACTTTTTAGTTTTCCATAGTTTTCCACAATCTATTATTATAATATATTATATATTATTATATATATATTATTATTATACAATGTGGAAATGTGGGAATACTGATGAATAAAGGATTTGCCAGAGAATAACATGTGGAAAACTTTTACCTAAATTGTGGAAAACTTTTTTCCACAAAGTTTCCCACATGTTTCCCACAATTTGATGTGGAAAACTAAAAAAATGTGGAAAAAATGTGGGAATCCAGTAAAATAGGCTATTCATTTTTATGTGGAAAACTTGTCAATTTTGAGCAAAAATAACAATAAACCAGGTAAATATAGTATCTAGTACCTGTGGAAAACTATGTGGAAAACTTTTTGCTAAATCTTGATTATTTATTTTATATATGTTATATTCATAATATAAAAATGTATCAAATTTGAAAAAAAGGGGAAAAAAATAAAAAAATTGTGGAAAACTCTCTAGTTTTTTTATTTATTTAGCAAAAAAATAAAAAATCTAAAAAATGTGGAAAACCAAATGTGGAAAACTCTAAAATTATTGTTTTATTAATGTGGAAAAGTAAAATTTTAATTTGGATAAAAATTAATAAAATCCTGAAAGAGAGTGACTTTTAAAGCTATTGATTCATTTGAAATAATTTAATTAAAAGGGAGATGAAATTGTGCAGGAAGCTGAAAAATTATGGGAAAAGTTAAAAAAATTAGTGAAAAAAAGTGTGGAAGAAGTAATTTTTGAAACATTTTTTCAAAATGTCAAGGCTGTGGAAATTGTGAAGAATACGCTTCTGTTATCCTGTAACTCAAAAATTATTAAAAAAAATGTGGAAAACTACAGAATTGAAATGGAAGAAATCTTAGAACTTGTAACTGATGAAAAAATGGAAATAAAAATAGAAATAAAGAAGCAAAAAAAGGAGATAAAACATCCTGAAATGAAGATTTTTACCACAAAGGATCTGGAAAAGCCTAAAATTAAAAACGAAAAAATGGCAAATACTGGTTTAAATCCAAAACATAGGCTAGACAACTTTGTAGTTGGTGAAAATAGTAGACTTGCATATAATGCTTGCCTTGCTGTAGTAAAAAATCCCAAACCTGTTTACAATCCTCTTTTTATCTTTGGAAGTTCTGGACTTGGAAAAACTCATTTAATGCAAGCTGTAGGAAATGAAATTCTTAAAAAAAGTCCTGAAAAAAGAGTGTATTATTCTACATCCGAAGAATTTGCAAATGAATTTTTTAAAGTTTTAAACAGTGGGAGAATCCAGAATTTTAGGGATATATTTAGAAATTTAGACGTACTTTTGTTAGATGATATTCAATTTTTTGAAAAAGTTTTTGGACGTGGTGAAGGGACTGTGGAAGAAGAGTTTTTCCACACTTTTAACAAATTACAGGAATTGGGAAAACAAATTATTATGATAAGCGACAAATCTCCTAAAGAAATAAAGAATTTATCTAAAAGACTGGAATCTAGATTTTTATCTGGACTTACGGTAGAAATCCAGCGTCCTGGCTTTGAAACTAGAATGATGATTTTAAAAAATATTGCAAAAAGTCAAGACATAGAAATTGGCGATGATATTTTGGAATATATTTCAGATGCAGTCGTTTCAAATGTTAGAGAACTTGAGGGAATTTTGACGAATTTGAACGCTAGAGCAAAGCTATTAAATGAACCTATTACAATAGATCAGGTTCAGGAAATGCTTTCTCACAACATAAAAAAGGAGCGCTCAAAGATGACAGCTCAAAAAGTGATAGAGATGATTTCATTGCATTATGGTGTAAGTGTTGACGATATGAAATCTAAAAAAAGGCAAAAAAAAATAGTAGAATCTCGACAAATTGCAATGTATATACTAAAGCATAATGTTGAGTTAGATTTAAGTTTAACCGCTATTGGCGGGCTTTTTGGAGGAAAGGACCACAGTACAGTAATAAGTAGCATAAGAAAAGTAGAAAAATCAAAAGAGGAAGATGACGTATTCAAAAAAGAAGTAGAGAATTTATATAAAAAGATATTTAAAATATAGAATTTTTTTTTTATTTAGTGTGTGGAAAGAAATTCTAAAAATGTGGAAAACTATGTGGAAAACTTTTGAAAAATTTAGATAGTTTTCCACAATGTGGAAAAAGTTTTCCACAGGGAAAAAATTATTTATAAAAAATTAAATAAAAATTATTATATATTAAAAAAAATAAAAAAATAATTTAAAATGTAAAAAATTTTTTGGGAAAAATGTGGAAAAAAGAGAAGTTTTCCACAATCTATATTTTTTATGAGAGTAAATAAATCCTTATTTTTAAACGGAAAGAAATAAAAATGTGGAAAACTATGTGGAAAACTGGATTTAAAAAATGTGGAAAACTGACAAGATTTATTTTGAATGTTGAAAACTTATAAAAATTTAAATTATATATAAAAAGTATTATAAATTTAATTAAAAATAAAAAGAAAGAAATGAGTTTTCCACAAAATCCAAAAATAGTAAAATTTTAAAATAAATTTTTAGAATGTTTGAAATCCTCTAAAAATAGGTATAAAATGGTATTGTGGAAACTATGTGGAAAACTATGTGGAAAAAGTTTTCCACAATAAAATTGAGTTTTCCACAATTCAATTTTAAACATTAATATTATTAATGATTAAAAAAATTGACTAGAAATTTTTAATAAAGTATAAATTTTTTGGAATTTATGATATAAATATAAATAGTTAAAAATAGAAAATCAATAAGGGAGAAAAAAAATGATAATACATACAGAATTTATAAAGTTAGATCAGTTGTTAAAGTGGGCAAATTTAGTTGAATCGGGGGCTATGGCAAAAATGGTAATTTTAAATGGTGATGTGAAGGTAAATGGGGAAATTGAAACTAGACGAGGGAAAAAAATATATCCAGGCGATGTTGTGGAATTTAATGGAGAAAAAATTGTTATGGAAAAAGAAGTTTAAAAAAATAAAAAAGGGAAAAATATAATGTATTTAAGTCAAATAAATTTTAATAATTTTCGTTGCTTGAAAGATGATAAATTGCTGTTTAATAGGAATTTTAACTTAATTTATGGGAAAAATGGGCAAGGAAAGACTTCTCTTATTGAAGCTGTTTATTTTCTCGCAACAGGAAAAAGTTTTAGGACAAAAAAAATTAAGGAAATGAGAAAGTATAATGTCCATAGAACAATTGTCTTTGGAAAATTTGAGACAAATGATGGAAATAAAATTATTGCAATTGATGTCAACGAAGAAAAGAAGGATTATTACATAAATAAAAGTAAAAGTAAATATATAGACTACATCGGAAACTTAAATGTAATTTCTTTTATTCCAGAAGATATTGAGCTAATTGTGGGAAATCCTAATATCAGAAGAGGTTTTTTTAATTATGAAATTTCACAGGCGAGAAAAGATTACTTGAAGTCGATTGTAAATTTTGAAAAAATACTAAAAGTCAGAAACAAACTTATAAAAGAAAATAAAACTTGTTGCGAAATTTATGAGATTTACAACAAAAAATTTATTGAAGAGGGTGTGAATATTATAGTTCACAGAAGAGAATTTATACAAAAGATATCGGTTTTGCTAAATTTTAATTACCAGAAACTGTTTGACAAAAAAGCTAAGTTAAAGTTAAGATATGACTGTTTTTTGGGAGATGTAGAAAAAAAAAGTAAGTCTGAATTAGTGGAAAAATTTGAAGAGCAGTGTTTAAAAAAAATGGAGAGGGAAAATTTTTTGGGATACAGTTTGCTGGGACCGCAAAAAGATGATTTCGTCTTTGAGTTAAATGGAAAAAATGCAAAATCTTATTCTTCTCAAGGAGAAAAAAAATCAATAATATTTTCACTAAAAATTTCTGAGATTGACATTTTGATGGCGGAAAAAAATGAATATCCGATTTTTATTATGGACGATATCTCTTCATATTTTGACGAAATTAGAAAAAATAGCATTTTGGATTATTTCAAAAATAAAAAAATTCAGTGTTTTATAACTTCGACGCAAGATTTGAAAATTTTTGGAAAAAAATTTATTGTTGACGGTGGAAAAACAGAAGTGGGGGAATAAAAATGGAAGATAAAGTCAATAAATTAGGTAATTTAGCTAAATATATATATGATAAGAAAAAAATTTCTTTTTTTAATAATGAAAAATATATTTTGGAGAAAATAAAAAAAAATTGGGAAATATTTGTTGGTGGTCCAATTTTTGAAAGGTCTGAGCCAAAAAGTCTGTTTCAAAAAATTTTGACGGTAAATTTGACAGATGCGACGGTTTATCACACATTTCTTCTGCATAAAAATGTGGTAAAGGACAGAATTAATAAATTTTTGGGTGAAGATGTCGTAGGAAATATTGAGATTCATAAAGTAAACTATAAAATAAAAAGAGAAATTTTAGATGAATTAATTGAAAATGAAGAAAATTTTGGAACTTTAAAAGTTGGAGAGATGTTAAGAGAACACGAAGTTACTAAAAGAAGATGGGGAAATAATAAAAAAAAAGTTTTTACTAAAAAATTTACAAAAAAAGGTAAAATTGATATAAATAAAGTTATTTTGCCAAAAGAAATAATCGACAAAATTCATAAAGCTATGACTGAAAATCCAAATCGCGATAAAAAACTTTCAGAAAGATTGGAAAGAATTTTGATAAAGATGGAAAAGCGGAGAATTTGTCTAAAAGAGCTTGGATATGTGGAGTGCAAAATGTGTAAAAGTCTATTTAAGCCAATGAAAGATGAAAAAATTTGTTTTGAGTGCGAAATGGCAAAGAAAAATAAAATTTTTGAGAGTATGATGAGACTTATTCAAGAAAAACCATTTACTGGGGAAAGACAGGCACTAAAAATTATAAAGACGGATAAAAAGACATATTACAAGGCACGGGAAGTTTTGGCACAGCAGATTTATAATGAACTTTTATACTTTTGTATTGAAAAAAATAAAGAAATTGGCAATAATGAAGAATATAGCTTTGAAATACGAAACGAAGCTAAAAAAGAAATGGAAGATATGATAAAAAATTATATTGATTGCAAAATTGGAAGTGACAATAAAGAAGTTTTTAAAATTGAGCGAAAAAGAATTTTGTCAAAATTAAAAAAAGATGTGGAATTCAGAATGAAATACAGATACAGATAAAAATAAAATTTTTGAAATTGAAGATAAACTAAAGATTTGAAAGAAAGGGAAAAGTCAAGTGAATGTGGAGCAACTGCTTTTGGAAGCGGATAAAATGATAGAAAAAAAGGAATATGATAACGCCATGCTTTATTTAAAAACAGTTTTAGAAATAGATGAAAGCAATTTTGTGGCATTGACTGGAATAGTTGAACTGTATTCTGAGTTTGAAATGTATGGGGAAGCAGTAAAATATGCAAAGAAGCGTTATAAAAAATATCCTAAAAACAAAGATACCATTTTTTCTCTTGGATACATATATCAGACATTGGGAAAGTTTAAAAAAGCGATTTCTGTTTACAAAAAATTTTTGGAAGAGGAGGACAACTATTTTGTTTACTTGAATTTAGGAATGTGCTATTCCTTTTTAAAATATTTTAAAAAGGCGATGGAATATGTGGAAAAAGCTATTGAATTGGAACCAAAAAGTGTTGAAGCATATGTCCAAAAAGGTGATATTTTTACAATGATGAAAAAATATGACAGTGCAATCTTGCAGTATAAAAATCTTGTAAATTTTAAAGGAATAAAATTGGCTAAACTATATGCTCGAATGGGAGATACAATGGTTTATTCAAATGATGTTAAAAAGGCTATAAAGTATTACAATATCGCTATAAGCTGTGAAGATGTGCAGGATTACATATTTGAAGATTTTTTTGAAATTTTGCTTCAAGTGAAGGAATATAAAGAAATTGAACTGTTATTTTTAAATTATGAAAATTCAGGTTTATCAAGAATAAAGATGTTAAATTTAAAGGGGCGATATTATCTTGCAAGAAAAAAATTTAGTGAAGCTGAAAAAATTTGTCGAAAGATGATAATGATTGAGCCAGAAGTTCCTAGACATTACTACAATTTGATATTTGTTTTGGAAAAGGAACACAAGTATGACGAAGCTTTTGAGTGCATAAAAAACAATAAAAATATTTTGACAAATGAAAATATTTTAAAGGAACTCAAAAAAAAGTTGAATGAAGGTAAAAGAAAATATAAAAAAATTTTAAAAAATAAAAAACAAGAGGTTACAGATGAATAACTATAAAATAAATAAAAATTATGAAAAGGAAATTTTGGTAAAAACATTAGAAAATTTTGATAAAATTGGTGAATATGTCGTGGAACCCAGTCGAAATGAGATAAAAAGAGTTGTTATAGATGAAAAAAATTTTTGTAAAACGCTAAACATAAAAAAATTTAAAAAACCAAATTTTATTTCAAATGTTATTTATAAATATATAAAAGGCTCAAAGGCTAAGCGCTCTTTTGAATATGCCAAAAAGCTTTTGGAAAAAAAAATAGGAACACCGGAGCCAATTGCTTATTTTGATAAATTTGGAAAAGATAAAAGGGATTATTATATAAGTGAAGATTTAAAATATGATTTCACTTGTCGGGAGATATTTTGGCCTGAAGATTATGAAAAAGTTAAAGAGGAGAATTGGTACAAAAAAATTGAAGAAAAACGAGAAAAAGTTATAAGACAGTTTGCAAAATTTTCGTATGGACTGCACGAAAAGGGGATTTATTTTGAGGATTATTCGCCAGGAAATGTGCTAATTGTAGAAAAAAGCAAAAATTATGAGTTTTATCTTGTGGATTTGAACAGAATGAAATTTGATGTTAAGATGAGTATTAAAAGTCGGATGAAAAATGTTTCAAGAATGATGGAAGATGAAAAACTGACTAAAATTTTTTGCAATGAATATGCAAAATATTGTAAACTATCTGAAAAAATTATCTACAAAAATTTGAATAAATTTATAAAAAAACATAAAAATTATGTGTTTATAATGGATTTAACTAGACCAGTTAGAAGAGCCTTTAAAAAGAAAAAATAATTTTAAGAAAAAAATTTTTTTAGAAAGGAAAAAAGATGAGTAAAAATTATGATGTAATAGTAGTTGGAGCGGGACATGCAGGAGTGGAAGCAGCTCTGGCTTCAGCAAGACAAGGCCTAAAAACAGCTTTATTTACTATTTATTTAGACAGTATTGCTATGATGTCGTGCAATCCGTCAATTGGAGGACCTGGAAAAAGTCATTTGGTGTCAGAATTAGGGATGCTTGGCGGAGAAATGGCAAGACATATTGACAAGTATAATTTACAGCTTAAAAACTTAAATCATACAAAGGGACTTGCCTCAAGAATAACGAGAGCTCAAGCCGATAAATATAAATATAGAATTAAAATGAGAGAAATTGTGGAAAATCAAGAAAATTTAGAGGTTGTTCAAGCAATTGTCGTGGATTTAAAAGTTTGTGAAAAAAAAGTCTGTGGTGTTGTGGACAATTTTGGAATTGAATATGGGGCGAAAGCGGTTGTGCTTTGCACAGGAACATTTTTAGGCGGAGAATACATTATGGGAGATGTTAAATATTCTTCGGGAAGAGTAGGGGAACCTGCGAGCGTTGATTTACCCAATAGATTGGAAGAATATGGATTTGAGCTGGACAGATACCAGACTGCAACGCCACCTAGAATTGCTAAAAAATCAATAGATTTTTCTAAAATGCAAAAACTGGGCGGAGAGACAAATCCAAGGTATTTTTCTTATGAAACTGAAAAGGAATACAGTGAAACACTTCCCACCTGGCTTACATTTACAACACCAGAAACGATAAAAGCTGGAAAACAAATGTTAAAATATTCGCCGATTGTAACTGGAATTGTGAGTACAAAAGGACCTAGACATTGTCCTTCGCTTGATAGAAAAATTATGAATTTTCCGCAAAAAACCGACCACCAGATATTTCTGGAGCAGGAATCTATAGAATCAGATGAGATTTATATAAACGGATTTACGACAGCTATGCCGCCATTTGCACAAGAAACTATGCTGCATACAATCACAGGCTTGGAGAATGCTCAAATCGTGCGATATGGGTATGCTGTGGAATATAACTTCATTCCAGCTCATCAGCTCAATTTGACGCTTGAAACGAAGGTTTTGGAAGGGCTTTATACTGCGGGAACAATTAATGGGACAAGTGGATATGAAGAAGCGGCGTGTCAAGGATTTATTGCGGGTGTGAATGCGGCTAGAAAAATTTTGGGAAAAAAAGAAATTGTGATTGACAGAAGTGAAGGATATATTGGAGTTTTGATTGACGATATAATTAATAAAAAAACGCCAGAACCATATCGGGTACTGCCATCAAGAGCTGAATATAGACTTACATTAAGACAGGACAATGTCTTTATAAGACTTCTTGAAAAATCAAAAGAAATCGGAATTTTGGACAAAAATACGACAAAAAAATTGGAAGATGCCGTAAAAGAAATTTACGATGAAATAAAAAGATTAAAAGAAATTACAATTTATCCGACGAAAGAGAATAATGAGAAATTAAAAAGTATTGAAGGTGGCAAAGAAAATGGTATGAATAGTCCTGTGTCGGCGTTTGACTTTTTGGCAAGAAAAGAAATTAATTATGATAACTTAAGTGAGTTTTGTAAAACTATAAATTTGTCAAAATTGGCGAAAGAACAAGTAGAAATAAATGCGAAATATAAAATTTTTATAGAGCGGGAAAAAGCTCAGATTGAAAAATTTAAAAAGTTGGAAGAGATGGAAATTCCAAAAAATTTTGATTATGAAAATGTAAAAGGACTGAGTAATATAGCAATTTCTGGATTAATCTACGGAAATCCTAAAAATATTGGACAAGCTAGTAGAATCAGTGGGGTAACCTACAATGACATTTCAATTTTAATTGCGATGTTAAAAAGTTTACAATAAAATTTTTTTGTAATGCTAGAAACTTTTTTGAAAAACAAAATTATTAAGTTAAATAAATTTATAGATAAAAAAACAAAACTAAAAATAGAAAAAATATAATTTTTCAAAATTTTTAGTTTTGCGTAGTCACAATTTGTTTTAATTTATTATTTTTTACATTAAAGTATACCTTAATTTTTCAAAATAGTCAATGAAAAGTGAGCAAATTAATTATATAAATTTGTAAAATTTTTTGAATAGTAGTATAATAATTATATATTAAATTTTTTTATCATGAAAGGATGGAATTTTATGAAAAATGAAAGATATGAATTAAACAAAAATCTGGCACAAATGTTAAAAGGTGGAGTTATAATGGATGTTTCCACTCCTGAACAGGCAAAAATAGCTGAAGCGGCTGGAGCGGCGGCGGTTATGGCACTTGAAAGAATTCCAGCTGATATCAGAGCTGTGGGTGGAGTTTCAAGAATGAGTGACCCTAAAATGATTAAAGGTATTCAGGAAGTCGTTTCAATTCCAGTAATGGCAAAAGTTAGAATTGGACATTTTGTGGAAGCGCAGATTTTAGAAGCGATAGAAATTGACTACATAGATGAAAGTGAAGTATTGTCACCTGCCGATGATAAATTTCATGTAGATAAGAAAAAATTTAAAGTTCCTTTTGTATGTGGAGCAAAAGATTTGGGAGAAGCTCTTAGAAGAATAGCTGAAGGAGCTTCAATGATAAGAACTAAAGGTGAGCCAGGAACTGGGGATGTTGTACAGGCAGTAAGACATATGAGAATGATGAATCAGGAAATAAGAAGAATACAGAATATGAGAGAAGATGAACTTTATTTTACAGCTAAGGAATTGCAAGTTCCTTTTGATTTAGTAAAATATGTTCACGAAAATGGTAAATTGCCAGTAGTGAATTTTGCAGCAGGTGGTGTTGCTACTCCTGCAGATGCGGCTTTGATGATGCAGCTTGGAGCTGAAGGTGTATTCGTTGGATCGGGAATATTCAAATCTGGAGATCCTGTAAAAAGAGCACAGGCGATAGTTAAAGCTGTTACTAACTATAATGATCCAAAAGTATTAGCCGAAATTTCTGAAGATTTAGGAGAAGCTATGGTTGGAATCAATGAAAATGAAATTAAGTTACTTATGGCTGAAAGAGGTAAATAATGAAAATCGGTGTATTGGCTTTACAAGGAGCTTTTGCAGAACATAGAAAAATGCTGAAAAAACTTGGGATAGAATCATTTGAAATAAGAAAAAAATCTGATTTAAGCAATGCTGTTAATAATAATGATATTGACGGATTAATTATCCCAGGTGGAGAAAGTACAGTTATTGGAAAGCTGCTTTATGACCTTGATTTATTTGATGACATAAAAAAACTTATTTTGGAAGGATTGCCTGTATTCGGTACTTGCGCAGGATTAATTCTTTTGGCAAGGGAAATTGAAAATGACAGTCGGACTTATTTGGGAGCGATGGATATAAAAGTTAGAAGAAATGCCTATGGAAGACAGCTTGGAAGTTTTTTTACTGAAAGTGAATTTAAAGGGATTGGAGTTATTCCAATGACATTTATTCGAGCACCATATATTTCAAGTGTGGGAAAAAATGTGGAAGTTCTTTCGGAAGTTGATGGGAATGTTGTCGCAGCAAGGGAGAATAATATTCTTGTGACTTCGTATCATCCTGAGTTAAATGATAATCTTAAAGTACATAAGTTTTTTGTTGAAATGTGTAAATTAAATAAATAAAAATAACAAAAATATATTTAAGAAAAAATTTTTTATCATTCTTTGGATTGGTGAAGTTAAATATTTAGAAGCAAATAAAAAATATTTATTAGTGTATTGTCAAGTCAAGTACAATAAAAAAGTAAAAATAATAAAAAAATATCTTTTAAGAGCAGAATTTTTTCTGTTCTTAATTTTTTTCTGCTATAGTATTATCAAAATGGTATTTTTCTGCATCTAATTTTTCTATCAACTAAAGTAATAATACAGGTTTCATTTTTTCCATTTTTTTTACTGCACCAATTTCATAATATCCCTTTTTAGCAGGAGGGAAAACTTTATATTTTGTAAATGACACAGATTTACTCTGTTTTTTTATGCATTTTAGTGTTGCACTTGATTATACAGTACAACCCTAAAAAAATATCAAAAAAACACTTGACATAAAAGTAAATATATAGTATAATTATTTTTGTAAATTTGTTTAGCCTTGGTGGCGAAATCGGTAGACGCACAGGACTTAAAATCCTGTGGAATATTATTCCGTGCCGGTTCAAGTCCGGCTCGAGGCACCATAGTGTTTAGCTTGTCGCGGGATAGAGCAGTCAGGTAGCTCGTCGGGCTCATAACCCGAAGGTCGTTGGTTCAAATCCAGCTCCCGCCACCAAATTATGCCTAGATAGCTCAGTTGGCTAGAGCATACGGTTCATACCCGTAGGGTCGGAAGTTCGAATCTTCTTCTAGGCACCATTTTAAAAAATAATTTTAAGTTAGGAAGTTAATTAGCTTTCTTTTTTTTTATTTAAAAAACTTGACTTAATTCGATATTTGATGTATAAAATTTAAATAAATAATAACAAAAGGAAAATAATTATGAAAATTTTAATAATGAGATTTAGCTCATTTGGTGATGTTTTACTGACGACACCTGTGATCAGAGCGATTAAAAAAAAATATCCAGATGCCACAATTGATTTTGCCGTCTATGACACTTTCTCTCAAGCGATTTCGCTTAATCCAAATATCCGAAAACTTGTGGTTTTTGAAAAGAAAAAAAGTAAGGATAAAGAATATATAAAAAGTATAATTTCTCAATTAAAAAAAGAAAAATATGATTTTGTGATTGATTTACATTCTAAAATTTTGTCGAGAATAATCGGAATAAAATTGAAAAATTCTAAAACTAAATATTTTCGCTACAAAAAAAGAAAATGGTGGAAAACTCTTTTGGTTAAAGCAAAAATTATTGATTATAACGCCGATTGCACGATTGTGGAAAGTTATTTTTCTGCACTAAAAAAATTGGGAATTGAATTTTCTTGGAAAAATAAAAAAAATGGACTTGGGGATGCGCTGGAGTTTTATGTGGAAAATTCTGTAGAAAAAAATTTGATTGAAAAATATGATTTAAAAAATGAAGATTATTTTGTCCTTGCACCTGGAGCTTCTAAATTTACGAAAAAATGGCCATTTTACAATGAATTGGCGAAAGATTTGTTAAAATATTTTTCCAAAAAAAATATAAAAATTTTTGTGATTGGTGGAAAAGAAGATAAAAAAATTGTGCAAGACGATGAAAATGGGAGAATTATTAATTTATGTGGAAAAATTTCTTTTAAAGAAAGCGGAATTATTTTGAAATATGCAAAAATTGCTGTTGTAAATGACTCTGGACCATTTCACATAGCTCGTGCTGTCAAAACTCCAACTTTTGTATTTTTTGGACCAACAGATCCAAATTTATTTTCTTTTGAGAAAAATACTTTTTTAATAAAGAATCCAAATTGTAAATCTCACTCGCTTTATGGAGATGATAAATTTCCTAAAAAATACGAAGACTGCATGTCAGGAATTTCTGTAAAAGAAGTGCTACAAAAAATAATTTTTGAATATGAAAAAATTACTGAAAATAAAAATAATTTGAAATAAGGAGAAAAAAATGAAAATACTCGCAATCGAATCTTCCTGCGATGAAACTTCAGTCGCTGTAATTGAAGATGGAAAAAAAGTGTTGAGTAACATCATTTCAACACAAATTGACATTCATAAAGAATTTGGTGGAGTTGTGCCTGAAATCGCCTCTCGTCACCACATCGAAAATATTTTGCCAGTTTTTACACAAGCGTTAAAAAAAGCAGATATAACTCTTAAAGATATTGATTACATCGCTGTTACAAATACGCCAGGACTAATTGGATCACTTTTAGTCGGACTTATGTTTGCAAAATCCGTAAGTTTTGCCAACAATATTCCGCTTATTCCAATAAATCACATAAACGGACACATTTTTTCAAGTTTTATTGAAAGTGATGTAAAACTTCCAGCAATTTCACTTGTCGTCTCAGGTGGGCACACAAATTTGTATTATATTTACGAAAAAGATGAGAAAATTGTGACAGAGCTTTTGGGAGAAACTTTGGACGACGCAGTTGGAGAAACTTATGACAAAATTGCTAGAATTTTGGGACTTCCATATCCTGGTGGTCCGCAAATTGACAGACTTTCAGTTGATGGAAAAGATATTTTAAAAATCAAAAAACCTAAAGTTGACGGATATAATTTTAGTTTTAGCGGAGTTAAAACTTTTATTACAAATTATGTGAATCACGAAAGAATGAAAAAAAATGAGATTTCAAAAGAAGATATTTCAAAGTCGTTGCAAGAAGCTATTGTAAACATTTTGTATGACAAAGTGGAAAAAGCGGTAAAAGAAAAAAATGTAAAAACTTTGCTTGTAGCTGGAGGAGTTTCAGCGAACAAAGGTCTTCGGAAAAAGTTTGAAAATTTTTCAGATATTGAAGTTCATTTTCCCAAAATGGAATATTGTACGGATAATGCGGCAATGATTGGAGTTGCGGCTTATTACGAACTTAAAAATAAAAAAATTGATGACAAAAAAAATAATTACGATGTTGATGCGATTTCTACAAAAGAAGAAAAATAAAAAAATACAATAAAAAAAATAAAAAGGAGAAATTTTATCATGAAATTAATCGTAGGATTAGGAAATCCAGGCGAACAATATAAACTAACTAGACATAACATAGGATTTATATTTATTGACAAATATTTAAAAGAAAAAAAAATTACAAATTTTACTGAAAAATATAAATCACTTTTTGTAAACACAAATTACAACGGCGACAAAGTTTTTTATCAAAAACCCTTGACTTTTATGAATTTAAGTGGAGAAGCGGTTGGAGAAGCGGTAAGATTTTTTAAGATTGATCCAAAAACTGAACTTTTTGTAATTTACGACGATATGGATATGCAGTTTGGAAAATTGAAAATTAAGCAAAATGGAAGTGCTGGAGGACATAATGGGATAAAATCCATTATTTCACATGTTGGAAATGAATTTGTGCGAATAAAATTTGGAATTGGAAAACCCAAGACGAAAGAAGAAATATTGGGATATGTGCTTGGAAAATTTACACCTGAAGAAAAGGAAGTTTTAAGAGATTCGAGAGAAAAGATTTTTAATTTAATTGATGATATAAAAGACGATATGCCAACTCAAAAATTAATGAATAAATATAATTCAAAAAAATAATTTTTTATTTTTTTAAAATTGTATATAAAAATGTTGACTTATAAAGTTATTGTGCTATAATAATTTTGTAAAAAATTAAAAATCTGCAACAACTGTATTTGACCAAAATTTCTAGAAACTTAATGAACAGAATTTAAAAATATATTAGTTGCATGAAAGGATGTAAAAATGAAAAAAATATTGATTATTTTGTCACTGCTTATGACATTTGTGCTAGGTTGTGCCAAAACTGTTAAAACTTTTGAAATCAATGTAGAACCAGGAACTAAAGTTCCAAATTTTGAGCTAAAAGATTTTAGTGCAGCAAAAACACCAGTTAGAAAAATTTTTAATAACGGAAAGCCAACTTTATTTATAGTAGCTGCCGAATGGTGTCCAGATTGTCATATGGAACTACCTGATGTACAAAAGTTTTATGAGGAAAATAAAGACAATGTAAATGTGGTAGTTGTATTTACAAACAAAAAATCTTCATTATTAAATGCAAAAAAATATGTGGAAACACAGAAGTTTACTTTCCCTGTGTACTACGACTTTGATGGTTCAATTTCAAAAGGATTTAAAATAACTGAAGTTCCGACTAACGTTAAAATAAATAAATCTGTAATAGAAGATTTCCAAAAAGGAACTATGCAAATTGATGGATTAAACAAAATGTTTGAAAAATAAAAAAATTTTTTATAAAAATGAAAAATACAGGATTTTTATTATTTTAAATAAATTTCCTGTATTTTTAATTTAATAATTTATAAAATTATTTTTGTAAAGAAAGAAAATATTTTACCAATTCTTCTTCAATTTTATCATTAAATTTTCCAATTCTGTAATTGTATTTTAAATCTTCAAAATTATCTGGATTTTTTTCCATTTCTTCTCTCACAACTTTTGGAAACTCATTCCAGAATAATTCATAATTTTCTCCCTTTTTGGCAAATAAAGACGGTATTTTTATTTTTTCTCCTTCTTTTAGATTTGGAAAAAACTCAGCTCCAGTTTTTCTATTTCGATAATCTATTTTAATTTTATCGTTCAAATCGCTAAATTTTTTCAAAAATGTAACCGCAGCTCTGCAATCTGGACAGTAAACTTGCGCAATTGCAATAATTTCTATTTTTTTTTCAATATTTTTTATTGCTTTTACCGTTTTTTCCGAAAGCTGAACTTTTTTTATAATTCTTAACTGTTTTTTATCTTCCTGCTCTTCTGTAACTTCATATTTTAAATAATCTTCAAATGTAGCCATAAAATCTTTATCCTTTCAATCTTTTAAACTATTCAATGATATAATTGAATACTATCATATTTAATTTTATAAGTCAAGATTTTTTTTATATAAACATGGCAAAATAATTATTTGGTGAACTACTCCCACTTATAGAAAGCCTACGATTTCTTGCTATCTTTTTATTAAAAAAATGAAAAAATTAACTTAAATTTCACTCTTTCGTTGTAAAATACTTATTTTTTTGGTATAATTTTATTTATAAAGTAAAAATTTTTTAAATAAGGAGAGAAAAATGGATTATGGACAGTTAGTTAAACTGATTAACGACATTAATAGCTTTATTGCTAGTAATATTCTGATGTGGGGGTTGCTTGGGGCTGGAACTTATTTGAGCTTCCTTCTTGGATTTCCACAAATTACAAAAATAGGCTATGCTTTTAAAATGGTATTTGGAGGGCTGTTTAGAAAAACTGAAAATTCTAATGAAGGTTCTATGTCTTCGTTTCAAGCATTGGCGACGGCTGTTGCGGCACAAGTTGGAACTGGAAATGTGGCGGGAGTTGCTACTGCCATTACTGCCGGGGGACCTGGTGCAGTTTTTTGGATGTGGGTTTCGGCATTTTTAGGAATGGGAACAATTTTTACAGAAGCGGTTTTGGCGCAAAAATATAGAAAAAGAATTCACGGAGAACTTGTTGGAGGACCTGCATATTACATTTCAAGAGGACTTAAGAAAACAGGAAAATTCGCCAAATTTTTAGCTAGTTTCTTTTCTGTGACAATTATTTTGGCACTTGGATTTATGGGAAATGCAGTTCAATCAAATTCAATAGCTGCGGGAATAAAAGGAATATCTGGACTTGAAAATATAAATCCTGGTATAATAGGAATTATAGTTGCGATTTTAGCCGCTTTAATTTTTATCGGTGGAATGAATAAAATTGCGAAATTTGCTGAGTTAGTAGTACCTATTATGGCTGCGGTGTATATTTTGGCAAGTATTTTGGTACTGCTGATATTTCATAAAGAAGTTATACCTACATTTACTTGGATTGTAAAAAGCGCATTTAGTCCTAATGCAGTTGTGGGAGGAATTGCTGGAGCCAGTGTGAAAGTGGCTGTTCAAAAAGGAATTGCCAGAGGTCTATTTTCAAATGAAGCAGGAATGGGTTCAACTCCTCACGCTCACGCTGTGGCACATGTAAAACATCCTGCAGAGCAAGGGCTTTCAGCTATGGTTGGAGTATTTATTGATACAATTTTGGTGTGTAGTGCAACTGCGCTATCTATTTTAGTTACAAAGGCTTACATTTTAAAAGATGCAAATGGAGATTTTCTTGTGGGAGCACAACTGACGCAAGGTGCTTTCAAAAGTTCTTTTGGAGAATTTGGAGCAATACTTTTAGCCGTTTGTCTGGCATTTTTTGCATTTACAACGATAATCGGGTGGTATTATTTTGGAGAATCAAATATCAAATTTTTATTTGGGAAAAAGATGCTTTTGCCATATAGAATTGTTGTGATTCTTTGTATAATAGCAGGTTCTCTGCAAGAAGTAAAAATTGTATGGTCACTAGCTGATATATTTAACAGTTTAATGGTGCTTCCGAACTTAATTGCGATTGTCTGGATGTCATTTGAAGTAAAAGCGCTTTTCAAAGATTATAAAGAAAAGTTTGCAAAAGGGAATGTAACTTATGATTATAGTGAAGAAGATAAATAATTTTTATTAAACACAGAAAATTAAAAAAAAATAAAAAAATAGAACTATCTGAAAAATAGTAAAAAGATAGTTCTTATTTATTTTAAATTAAATGTAAAATTAAGTTTTTTATCAAATGAAAAAAATCACTTGACAATTTTTAGTAAAAGTAGTAGTATTATTATATCAAAATGAAGTATATACTTATAAATTATTGGGAGGAATCATAAATGGCAGTTAAAGATTTGGACAGTTTGAAGGAATTGATTGCTCGTGTACGACGAGCGCAAGAAGAATTTTCAACATTTGACCAAGAAACAGTTGATAAAATTTTTAGAAAAGTAGCTCAAAAAATTAATGATGAAAGAATTACACTTGCAAAAATGGCAGTGGAAGAAACAGGAATGGGAATAATAGAAGATAAAGTTATCAAAAATCACTTTGCTTCGGAATATATTTATAATAAATACAAAGATGAAAAAACTTGTGGAGTTTTGGAAGAGGATAGATCTTATGGAGTTAAAAAAATAGCTACTCCAATAGGAGTTATAGCAGGAGTTATACCGACTACAAATCCAACTTCAACAGCAGCTTTTAAAATATTATTAACATTAAAAACGAGAAACGGTATTATTTTATCACCACATCCAAGAGCAAAAAAATGTACGATTTATGCAGCAAAACTTGCATTGGAAGAAGCTATTAAGTACGGAGCTCCAAAAGATATAATCGGATGGGTGGATGAACCAAGTGTGGAATTATCTAAAGAACTTATGGAAAATGCTGATTTAATCCTTGCAACAGGTGGACCTGGAATGGTTAAAGCGGCTTATTCATCTGGAAAACCAGCAATCGGAGTTGGAGCTGGAAACACGCCAGTTATAATTGACGAGACAGCTGATATAAAAATGACAGTGAATTATATTTTAATGTCTAAAACATTTGATAACGGAGTAATTTGCGCAACTGAACAATCTGTCATTGTGGACAATAAAATTTATGATAGAGTTAGACAGGAATTCTTAGACAGAGGTGCCTATATATTAAACGAGGAAGAAAAACAAAAGGTTAGAGAAATTTTGTTTGTAAATGGCAGATTAAATGCGGAAGTAGTTGGAAAAGGTGCTTATATAATCGCACAAATGGCAGGACTTGAAATTCCTCACGCTGCAAAAGTATTAATTGGAGAAGTTGAATCGACAGGAATGGAAGAACCATTTGCACACGAAAAATTATCGCCAGTACTTGCAATGTATAGAAGTGAGAATTTTAAAGATGCACTTGATAAAGCGGAAACATTGGTTGAATTAGGAGGACTTGGACACACTTCGGCTCTTTATGTAAATTTGGCGGAAAGAGAAAAAATTGATGAATTTGGAAGAAAAATGAAAACAGGAAGAACACTAATTAATATGCCGGCTTCACTTGGAGCAATTGGAGATGTGTTTAACTTTAAATTGGAACCATCATTGACACTTGGATGCGGTTCTTGGGGTGGAAACTCAGTTTCTGAAAATATCGGAGTAAAACATCTTATCAATGTTAAAACAATAGCGGAAAGAAGGGAAAATATGTTGTGGTTCAAAGTGCCTCAGAAAGTATATTTTAAATATGGTTCACTTCCAACAGCTTTGGAAGAATTAAAAGGAGAACATAAAAAAGCCTTTATCGTAACAGATAGCGTGCTAGCAGAATTGGGATACACAGATCACATTACAAAAGTCTTGGAAGAAATCGGAATTGACTTTAGAATTTTCTCTGATGTAAAAGCAGATCCATTACTTAGCTCAACTCAAGAGGGAGCAAAAGCTATGCTTGAATTTAAGCCAGATGTAATTATTGCGCTTGGTGGAGGTTCAGCGATGGATGCCGCTAAGATTATGTGGGTTCTATATGAATATCCAGAAACTAAATTTAAAGATTTGGCAATGAGATTTATGGACATAAGAAAAAGAATTTTGCCATTCCCTAAAATGGGACTAAAAGCTAAATTTATTGCAGTTGCAACATCAGCTGGAACTGGTTCAGAAGTTACACCATTTTCAATTATTACAGATGATGAAACTGGAGTAAAATATTCACTTGCAGACTATGAATTAACTCCAAATGTGGCGATAAATGATCCAGAATTAATGCTTTCAATGCCTAAAGGACTTACTGTGGCTTCAGGAATTGATGTATTTACTCACGCACTTGAGTCTTATGTTTCAGTTATGGCGACAGAATATACAAAACCTTATTCATTGGAAGCGGCTAGATTGGTATTCAAATATCTTCCAGAGTCAGTTGATGGTGGAGCAAAAGCTATAAAAGCTAAAGAAAAAATGGCAAATGCTTCTTGTCTTGCAGGTATGGCTTTCGCAAATGCATTTTTGGGAATTAACCACTCGCTTGCACATAAATTAGGTGGAAAATTCCATATTCCTCATGGAATTGCAAATGCACTTATATTAGAAACTGTAATAAGATATAATGCTGCTGACGCACCTACAAAAATGGGAGTTTTCCCTCAGTACAGATATCCAAACGCAATGCAAAGATATGCAGAAATGTCTGACCATTTAGGATTTGGAAAAGATGTACATACAAAAGAAGAAAAAATGGAAAAATTAATTGACGGAATTGTGGAAATTAAAAAACGAATTGGTATACCTATGACAATTAAAGATTGGGGAGTGCCTGAAAAAGACTTTTTAGAAGCGGTTGATGAAATGGCATTGAATGCATTTGATGATCAATGTACAGCAGCTAACCCTAGATACCCACTAATTTCTGAATTGAAGGAAATTTTACTAGAAGCTTATTATGGAACAAAAGATTATAAAAAAGAAGAAGAATAGTTAGTTTTCTAAATTAAAACTTTCTAAACTAAAACTATTTTAACAAAAAGATGGCAAGAAGTCTCCAACTTCTATAAGTGGGAGATGAATTGCATTTTTGATTAACATTTGTAGCAAAATGTATTACACTAAATATATCAGGGTAGGAACTACCCGAAGAGCTTGGTAAATATATTTGGCTAACAAAAGCAGATACTTCCCAAGAAGCTCCCGCTTTTAGAAGCGGGAGTAGTTCACTAAAACTGCACTTAAAATCTTAAATACAAGATAAGAGAGTGTAGTTTTTTTATATTAAAATAAAAAATATTTGTATACAAAAATAAATAACTTGCAAATATGTATTTTTCTAGATATAATAAGATATATAAAAATTTTGGATAAGGAAGGGAGAAAATCTAAGTATGAAAAATATTTTGAAATTTTTGATTAAACGGATTTTGATGGGGCTTGGAACACTTTGGCTTGTCGTTACGATTACATTTTTTTTGATACATATGTTGCCCGGCGATCCATTTCAAGATGAAAAAGCGATACCACCTGCAATTAAAGCAAATTTGATGGCAAAATATCATTTGGATAAACCTTTAGGCGTTCAGTATGTGGAATATTTAAAAAGTGTTTCAACTGGAGATTTGGGAATGTCTATGAAGGCGTCTGGAAGAACGGTAAACAGCATGATAGAGGATGGATTTCCAAAATCAGCTGATTTAGGAGCAAGGGCTTTAATTTTTGCACTTATAGTGGGAATTCCTTTAGGGATTATAGCTGGACTTAATAGAGGAAAGTATCAGGACAAAATTGCGATGTTGATTGCGATAGTTGGGATTTCTGTGCCAAGTTTCGTACTGGCTGGACTTTTACAAAAATATTCAGTCGATGTTCACAACAGAATTTTAATTGGTAAATTGCACTTGCCACTTTTAAAAATTTCACTGCTTGGTTGGAGAAAACCTGAGAATAAAATACTTCCTGTAATTTCACTGGGGCTTTATACGATAGCGCTTGTGGCTAGACTTTTGCGGGATAAAATGATAGAAGTGATGGGGCAGGATTACATAAAACTTGCGATTGCAAAAGGTGTGAAACCACGAGATGTGGTTTTTAAACATGCTTTGAGAAATGCAATTTTGCCGATTATTACGATAATGGGACCGACAATTGCGGCGGTTCTTACAGGTTCGTTTGTAATTGAGCAGATGTTTTCGATTCCGGGACTTGGAAAATATTTTGTTGGTAGTATTAACGACAGAGATTATACTTTAATTTTGGGAGTTACGGTGTTTTATGCAATCTTTTTGATTTCGATTATGATAGTTATGGACATTATCTATGTTTTGGTTGACCCTAAAATTAAACTTGGGAAAGGAGAAAATGAGTAAATGACACAAGATATAAAAAATAATGATTATTTGCCAAAACCAGAAGACTTTGAAATAGTGGGACCAAATTTGGCACAAAGTGAAGTTATTTACAAGCCAAGTTTAACTTTTTGGCAAGACGGGCTGAGAAGGTTTAAAAAGAATAAATTGGCACTTACATTTTTAGTGATAACTACGGTATTTCTATTTTTGGCAATATTTGGACAGATGATGACAAAATACACTTATAACAGCAATGACTTGTCTTCTAAGTTTTTGACTCCAATGGAAGGAATGAAAAAAGGTCACTTTTTGGGAACTGATAATTTGGGAAGAGATTTATTTGCAAGACTTTCACAGGGAATTAGAATTTCTATGGAACTTGCGATTGTAACCGCTGCTATATGTGTTGTATTTGGGACAATTTATGGAGCAATTTCGGCATATTTTGGAGGAATTGTAGATACAATTATGACAAGATTTGTGGAAATTTTGATGATTATTCCTTCTATGATTTATATAATTTTACTTATGGTAATTATGGGAAATGGAATAAAGACAATAATTATTGCGATGTCGCTTACAAGATGGTTAAATTATTCACTGTTAGTTCGTGGAGAGGTTTTGAAAATAAAAGAAAATGAATTTGTATTGGCTTCAAAATCGCTTGGAGGAAATTTTTGGTGGATAACGCTAAAACATTTGGTGCCAAATACACTTAGCATAATAATAATAAGACTTACGACGGATATACCAAATATTATTTTTACGGAAGCATTTTTGAGCTTTATTGGACTTGGAGTACCCATTCCACAGGCTTCGCTTGGAAATTTAGTCTATGACGGGTCGTCTAATATAACTTCTTATCCGTATTTATTTATTATTCCGTCAGTTGTAATTTCACTTATTACATTGTCATTCAATATTATAGGAGATGCGCTAAATGATGCACTAAATCCTAAATTGAGAAGTTAAAATTTAATTTTTTCTAAAAATTGGGAAAGGAAAAAATGGAAAAAATGGGAAAAAAATTATTGGAAGTAAAAGATTTAAGTGTTTCTTTTAATACTTACGCAGGAGAAGTTCAGGCGCTTCGTGGAATAAGTTTTTTCGTTGAAAGAGGAGAAACTTTGGCAATTGTCGGAGAGTCTGGAAGCGGGAAGTCGGTTACAGTTCAGACAATTATGAAACTTATTCAAATGCCGCCGGGAGAGATAAAATCGGGAGAAATTTTGTTTGACGGAGAAGATTTGGTCACTATAAGTGATGAGAAAATGGCAAAACTTCGTGGTGGAAAAATTGGGATGATATTTCAAGATCCAATGACTTCACTAAATCCAACAATGAAAATTGGAAAGCAGATTATGGAAGGAATTTTAATTCATAAAAAAGTAAATAAAATTGAAGCTAAAAAGAGAGCTATTGAAATGCTTAAAAAAGTTGGAATTCCAAAGCCAGAAGAGCGATTTAATCAATATCCACATGAATTTTCCGGAGGAATGCGGCAAAGGGTTGTAATTGCAATCGCTCTTGCGTGTGAGCCAGACTTACTTATCTGTGATGAGCCAACAACGGCGTTAGATGTTACAATTCAAGCACAGATACTGGATTTGATAAATGAAATAAAAAAGGAATTAAATATAGCGGTCATTCTTATAACTCACGATTTGGGAGTTGTAGCGCAGACGGCGGATAGAGTTATTGTTATGTACGCAGGAGAAAAATTGGAAGAAGCGCCAGTCAGAGAATTATTTAGAAATCCAAAGCATCCTTACACTTGGGGACTGTTAAAATCACTTCCAAGACTGGATATGAACTCAAATGAAAGGCTTACTTCAATTCCTGGTACACCGCCAGATTTGTTAAATCCACCAAAAGGAGATCCGTTTGCGGCTCGTTCTGAATATGCGATGAAAATTGACTACGAGAGAAAGCCGCCTATGATTGATTTAGGAGGCGGACATTTTGTAAAATCGTGGCTGTATGTCAAAGGAGCTCCTAAAATTGAATTTTTAAAAGATGAAAAAAATGATGACTAGGAAGTGAATTATGGAAAAAATAATAGAGATGAAAAATTTAAAAAAATATTTTCCAATGAAAAAAAAGACTGTACTAAAAGCGGTTGACAATGTGACGATGGATATTTACAAAGGAGAAATCCTAAGTCTTGTCGGGGAATCTGGAAGTGGGAAAACAACGCTTGGAAGAACAATTAGCAGACTTTACAAAAAGACAAATGGAGAGATTTTGTATAATGGAAAACCTGTGGAGGATTACAGCTTAAAGGATTTCACAAAAGAGATTCAGATGATATTTCAAGATCCACAGGCATCGCTAAATCCCCGAATGACGGTAGGAGATATAGTCGCTGAAGGAATTGACATTCATAAACTTGCAAGTTCAAAGCAGGAGAGAATGGAAAAAGTTTATAGTTTATTGGAATTAGTTGGATTAAACAGGGAACATGCCAGTCGTTTTCCACATGAATTTTCTGGAGGACAACGGCAAAGAATTGGGATTGCTAGGGCACTTGCTGTAAATCCAAGTGTTTTGGTGTGTGATGAGCCAATTTCGGCACTAGATGTGTCAATTCAAGCGCAAGTTGTAAATTTATTAAAGGATTTGCAAAAGGAGAGAAACTTGACTATGCTGTTTATTGCGCATGATTTGTCGATGGTAAAATATATTTCAGACAGAGTGGCAGTTATGTATCGGGGAAAAGTTGTGGAACTTGGAACACCTCACGCAGTTTACGGAGATCCTGTTCACAGTTATACAAAATCGTTGATTTCTGCCGTACCAATTGCAGATCCAGATTATAAAAAGACTGAAACAATTGACATGGACGAATCATATTTGCGAAGTCCAATTGGAAATGTGACTGAAATTAATGAAGTTCCAAGTGAACCGGAGTTTACAGAATATAGACCGGGACATTTTGTGGAAACGGCATTTTTGAGAGAAAAAAATTTGATTTAAATGTCATTTTAAATAAAAAAACAAAATAAAAATAAATAAATAAAAAGAAGGATGGTAAAAAAATGAAAAAAATTTTGTTACTTTTAAGTTTAGTTGCGTTTTTTATCGTTTCTTGCGGAAGTGGAAGCGGAGATAATGAGCTAATTTTAAATTTAAAAGAAGAAGGAAAATCTTATGACCCAGAATTAGCAAATGATTCAACAGGAGAATTTGTAGACTCTCTTGTGACAGAAACACTTACAAGACAGGCAAAAGATGGAAAATCATTGCCAGGGGTGGCAAAAACTTGGGAACACAATCAAGATTCAACAGTTTGGACATTCCATTTGAGAAACAACGCAAAATGGTCAAATGGAGATCCGATTACAGCGCAAAACTTTAAAGATGGTTGGGTAAGAGCACTAGATCCAAAAACTGCTTCAAAATATGCGGATAAATTATTTTACATAAAAAATGCAAAAGAATTTAATTCAGGAAAAATCAAAAATCCTGATGAATTAGGAATAAAAGTTGTGGATAACTACACTTTAGTAGTAACTTTAAATGATCCATTGCCATATTTTGACTCAATTGTGCGAATTCAAACTTATGCGCCGCTTAACAAAGCGTTTTACGACAGAGTTAAGGATAAATACATGACTAGTAAAGAAACTTCAATTTCATCAGGTGTTTATAAAATAAAAGAATGGACAAGAGATTCACAAATTGTCTTTGAAAAAAATGAAAATTACTGGAATAAAGACAGCATAAAACTTGAAGGTGTAAAAGTTGTGTTTATAAACGATCCGAATGGAAGCTTGAACGCATTTAAAAATGATGAGATAGATTCGACAAATATTTCTATTGAACAAGCTAAAGAATTTAAAGATGACAAGAGAAAAATACTTACAGATGATGGTTCTGTCTGGTATATGACTTACAATATGAAAAATAAAGTTCTTGCCAACAAAAAAATAAGACAGGCGTTGTCTCTTGCTGTGGACAGAGAAAAATTGGTGTCTGATGTGCTTAGTGGAACTGGAAAACCTGCTTATACATATACTGCAAAAGGCGTTGGAATAATGGGAGTGCAAAAAGATTTTTCTGAAGAAGCTGGAAAAGTTTTTCCTGCATTTGATGCTGCAAAAGCGAAAAGTTTATTAGCTGAAGGATTAAAAGAGCTAAATTTACAAAAGTTGCCGACACTTGAAATGATTTTTAACGACAGTGGAAATAATAAAATAATTTCAGAATATATTCAAGATCAGCTTCATAAAAATTTAGGTGTCGATATAAAAATACAAGCGATGACTTTTAGCGAAAGACTTTCTAGAATGGAACAGAGAAATTATGAAATTGCACTTGCCGGCTACAATGGCGATTTTAACGATGCAATCACTTATTTGGACAGATTTGTGACAAAAGATGGAAATAATTACTCAGATTACTCAAATCCAGAATATGACAGATTGGTTAAATTTGTAAAATCTTCTGGAGATCAAAAAGCGAGAGTGGCTTCAATGATTCAAATGGAAAAAATTCTTGCTGATGATATGCCAGTTGGAATACTTTATTACAGACAGAATACAAAATTAGTTAATCCAAGAGTTCACGACATAGTATTTAGTCCAATTGGAAAAGATTATGTACTGGACTATACTTATATTAAATAAATTTTAAAAATAATAAAAAAGAAAGAGAGGATTTTTAGATGAAAAAATTATTGTTGACATTGGCAATGTCGCTATTTTTACTATCTTGTGGAAATGGCGGGAATGACCAAAACACATTTTCTGTAAATATTGTAACGGAGCCAAGTTCGATTGACCCGCAAATCACAACTGACATTCCTGGAGGAACAGTCGATGAACTTATTTTAGAAGGATTGCTTCGAAAAGATAAAAATGGAAAATCAGTTGCAGGACTTGCAAAATCGTGGGAAAAATCAAAAGATGGATTAAAATGGACATTTCACTTAAGAGATGGAATAAAATGGTCAAACGGAGATCCAGTAACCGCAAAAGACTTTAAAGCAGGATGGCTTCGTGCGCTAAATCCAGCAACAGCGGCAAGTAACGCAAATATGTTATTTGTAATAAAAAATGGAGAAAAATATAACGCTAAAAAAGCGAGTGCCGAAGAAGTTGGAATTAAAGTGGTTGATGACAAAACTTTGGAAGTTACATTGGAAGCACCAGTTTCATATTTTGATGATTTGGTAACATTTAAAGCATATATGCCTCTAAACGAAAAATATTATAATCAAGTTAAAGACAAATATTTTTCAGAAGCTAAATATACAATAGCTGTAGGTCCTTACACTTTGGACGACTGGACACATAATTCAGAATTGAGATTGAAAAAGAATCCTAATTACTGGGATGCGGCAAATGTTAAGACAGAAAATGTAGTTTTAAAAATGATTGACAGTAATTCGTCTGTAAATGCTTTTAAAAATGATGAAGTTGATGTTACACCAGTTACATTTGAACAAGCTAAAGAATTTAATGGAAAACCTGAATTAGTGACAGCTAAAGATGGAGGAATTTATTATTTGTTATTTAATGTAAACGATCCAGCTTACAAAAATGTGAAAATCAGAAAAGCTATTTCAATGGCAATCAATAAAAATGATTTGTTGACTAAAGCACTTTCAAATTCTGAAAAAGCGACTAAGACTTTCACACCGCAAGGAATTGGACTTAACGGACTAAAAGGTGATTTTGCCAAAGAAGTTCCAACAGATCAGCCAAAATATGATGTGGCAGAAGCTAAAAAATTGTTAGCTGAAGGAATGAAAGAAGCAGGGATTTCTAAATTGCCAAATATAAAAATATTATTTAATGACAGTGGAAGCAGAAAAGCGATTGTGGAATATATTCAAGATAATTTAAAAACTAATTTAGGCGTTCAAGTTGATGCGGAAATGGTTACAAGTAAAGAGCGTGTAAACCGTACAAAAGAAAATAACTTTAACATTGCTCTAATGAACTGGACTGGAGATTTCTTAGATCCAATCACATATTTAGATTTATTTGAAAGTACAAATGCAAATAATCGTGGAAAATTTGTAAATTCAAGATATGACCAGCTTGTAAAAACTGTAAAATCGACAGACAATCCACAGACAAGAGTACCAGCGATGATAGAAATGGAAAAAATAATTTCACAGGAAGCTCCAGTTGTAATTTTATTCCAAAAACAAAAACAATATTTAGTTAATCCAAGAGTTACTAATTTAGGATTTGTTTCAATTGGTGGAGAGTTCTTTATAAGAGATGTTGTATTAAAATAAGTGTTTTAACAATATTTAGCAAGAAGTCTCCTTCTTCTATAAGTGGGAGATGAATTGCAGAATATAGCTTGAAATAACAGCTCTTATATGGTATAATATTCATAGTCAGGGCAGGGACTGTCCGAAGAGCTTGGTAAATATATTTGGCTAGCAAAAACAGATACTTCCCAAGAAGCTCCCTCTTCTACAAGTGGGAGTAGTTCACAAGATTGAAATACATCGTGTCAAAATAAAGAATCTAAAATAAATAAAAAAGTCGGGAAAAATTTCTCGGCTTTTTTAAATATGATTTATAAGTTTATCAATGTCAGAATAAACATTTCTGTAGTTCACAAAAGGTCTTTTTAGCACTAAAACAACTGTTCCAAATTCTTTACAGGCATCAATTTTCTCTTTTTCTCCGCCAGTTTTTCCACTCTCTTTTGTAATCAAAAAATCAATTTTAAAACTTTTAAGCATAGCTAAATTCAAATTTTTGTCAACAGGCCCTTGAATTGCAATTATATTTTTAGGTAAATATCCAAGATTTTCCGCCTTTTGAATGGAAGCAGTTGTTGGAAGTATCCGCACAAAAAGATTATTTTTTTTACTCATAGCTTTTATTTCTTCTAGATTATTTGATCCAAGTGTACTCAAAATGTTTTTATTTTCATATTTTGAGATAAATTCATTCATTTGACTCAAAGTTTCAAATTTAAAGACGTTTTCATCTCCATAATCAAGCATTTCCCGCTCAAATCTCACATATTTAGTCCCAAGTTTTTTTGTAACTTTCAAAATGGAACGGCTCACATTTTCAGCATATGGATGACTTGCGTCAACGATGAGATTTATATTTTTTTTGGTGATGACTTTTTCCATTTGTTCTTCGTCCAATTTTTTACAAATAACTTGAATATTTTTTTTGCTATCCAAAGTATATTTTTTCAAAAGTTCTCCGCCGTAGGAAGTGGCAGTACTAACAAGAATATCCTTTTTATTTTTCACACTGACAAGTTTTTCCAAAATATCTCTTCCGTCTTTCGTTCCGCCAATTATCCAAATCATATTTCTCTCTTTCCAAAATTTTTTATTTATTTTACTATAATTCTTAAATAATTCTATTGAAAAAATTTACCATTTTCAAAATAAAATATTCGACATTCTCCATTTCCAATAAGTTTTCTCTCATCTAAATCGTCTGCTTCCCTGTTTTCAATATAGTTAAAGAAAAGCTCTAAAACAGTTCCGTGTGTGACAATCAAAATATTTCCGCTTTCGTGAGCTTTCACGATTTTATCAAGTCCTTGTAAAAATCTAGCTAGTCCATCTTTCAACTCTTCTCCGCCAACATTTGTCGCACAGTAATTTTTTACATCATAAAAATAGTTGTGAGCTTCCTGCGGAGAAAAATCAAAAATCTCGATAAAAGTCATCCCTTGCCATTTCCCAAAATAAATTTCATTAAGCTCGGGAATTTCTTGAAGTTCTGGTTTCTCATTTTTATTATCTTCCAAAATAATTTTTGCAGTTTCAACCGTTCTTCCCATTTGACTAGTATAAACAGCATTAAATTTAACATCTTCCAATTCTTTCGCAGTTTTCTTAACTTTTTCAATCCCTTCTTCTGTAAGTGGCGAATTCATCTGTCCCTGAAATTTTTCCAGGACATTCCATTCAGTTTGTCCATGTCTTACAATGTATAATTTTAATTTATTTTCTTTAATTTCTTTCATTTTTTATTTTTTTTTCCTTTCTCTTTTTCTTTCGTTTCTTTAATTTCTTTAAGTTATTTCTTTTCTTTCTTTTATATATATTTTTTTAAAATTTATTTCTTTTTTTTTTTAAATTTTAATTTTTAAATTTTAAATTCTTATATTTTATTTTTTTAATTAAGTCAATTGAGTTAAGTTAATCAAACATCTGGATAAGTTCTCACATCTTCAGTTATTCTACAAGCCGCTTCTATGATTGGAAACATCATAATAGCTCCAGTTCCTTCGCCAAGCTTCATATTCATCAGAAGTGGCGCGGTTAAATTAAGCTCACTCATAATATATTTCATCCCTGGCTCACAGCTCAAGTGCGAACCAATCATATAGTCACGAGCATTCGGACATAATTTTTGTGCAATTAATGCCGCAACAGCTGAGATAAAGCCGTCTATGACAACAGGAACGCCATTTTTAGCGCAACCTAAAAAAGTTCCAGACATTCCTGCAATATCCAGTCCGCCAACTTTGGAAAGCATGTCAATCGGATCTTTTTTATCAATTTTTTTAGTCGAAATCGCTCTTTTTATAACTTCTTTTTTATGTTCCAAAGTCTTTTTATTAATTCCGCTTCCAAATCCAACAATATCGTCCAGCGGCAAATCTGAAAAAACTTTTAAAATAGCGCCGCTCGTCGAAGTATTTCCAATTCCCATTTCTCCAGTCGCAAAAAGATTATAACCTTTTTTCACAAATTCGTCCACCATTTTTATTCCAATTTCAATGGCGGATACAGCGGTTTCATAACTCATAGCAGCTTCGTCTGCAATATTATTCGTCCCAAATGGCATAAGTTTTTTGTCAATAATTCCTTTAAAATCAAATTTTTTTGAATTGCTTGAACTTTCATCAATTCCCAAGTCGACTACTTTTACATCAGCACCAAAACTTTTTGCCAGAGAATTTATCGAAGAAGTGCCGTTTAACATCGCTTCTACGACATATTGAGTTATAACTCTTTTGGATTTGCTTACTTTTTCACGCTCTACACCATTGTCAGCCGCCATAACGAGTACCATTTTTTTCTTAGGTTGATAATTTTGCTGCATTCCTTCTAGTTTTATTGCCAAATCTTCAATAATTCCAAGTCCTTTCGGAGTTTTTAGCAAAGAATCAAGTTTTTTTTCTTTTTCTTCCATCCGCTGTCTATTCGCCATTTCAATTTGAGTCAAAGTTTTTTTCAAAATCTCCATTTTTCTCCTAAATTTTTACTTTTACAAACTATTTTTTATTTTCTCAAATGCTTTTTTCAACGCAAAATAAAATTTTTCATAATCTTCGTCGGAATGAACATAGGAAATGAAATGAGCTTCATATTTTGACGGCGGCACAATAATCCCATTTTCTAACATTGTGTCAAAATAAATGGCAAACATTTCATCACTTGTGTCAATTGCATCTTCCAGATTTTCTATTTTATCCTTTGCAAAAAAGATTGTAAATAAGCTATTAACATAGTTCACAGTCGCAGGAATTTCATATTTTTGAATTAAGTTTTCTATTTTAGAAACCAGTTCTTTCGTTCTTTTCTCCAAAGTCTTGTAAATTTCAGGATTTTCTTTCAAAATGGAAATCGTTTTAATTCCAGCGGCGACAGAAACTGGATTTCCAGAAAGAGTTCCAGCGTGATAAACATTTCCAACTGGTGAAATCGAATCCATAATTTCTTTTTTTCCACCGAATGCACCAACTGGATATCCGCCGCCAATGATTTTCCCAAGAGTGACCAAATCTGGCTGTATTCCAAACACTTCACAAGCGCCACCAAGCGAAATTCTAAATCCTGTAATAACTTCGTCAAAAATTAGAACAATATTTTTTTTACGAGTAATTTCTCGCAAAAATTCCAAGAATTCTTTTGAAGTCTCAATAACTCCCATATTTGCTGGAATAGGTTCAACAATGACACAGGCGATGTCATTTTCATCTTCAATAATTTTGTTCGTTTTTTCAAAATCTCCAAATGGAGCAGTTATTGTGTCTTTGGTTACGGCTTCAGTAATTCCGTTGCTGTCCTGATGCTCAAAAGTAAGAAGTCCAGACCCCGCTTTTACAAGCAGTGAATCCGAATGCCCGTGATAACATCCTTCAAATTTCAAAATTTTATTCTTTTTTGTAAATGCCCTGGCAAGTCTCACAGCCGCCATCGTAGCTTCAGTCCCAGAAGTTGTAAGCCTAATTTTTTCAATCGCAGGAAAACATTCTTTTACAAGTTCTGCCAATACAACTTCTTTTTTTGTCGGAAGCCCAAAAGATGTCCCTTTTTCCATCTCGGATTTCACAACTTCAAGAACTTCAGGGTAATTATGCCCAAGTATCATAGGTCCCCAAGATCCAATCATATCAATATATTCATTCCCATCTTCATCAAAAAGTTTGCTTCCTTTTGCACTTTCAATAAAAATGGGATAGTCTTTTTTTACGGACTGAAAAGCTCTGACTGGACTATTTACACCACCTGGAATAGATTTTTTTGCTTCTTCAAAAATTTCTTTAGATTTATTTGTATTCATTGATTTTCTCCTTCTTCAATTAAGTTGGCAAATTCCAAAATGTCGTTCACAACAATGGAATCTAAGCCATTTTCTTTAAGTTTTGAAATGTTTTTAACTCCATATCCAGTTTTGACGAGGACGGTTTTCATTCCTAGTTTTTTTGCAGGAATCAAATCTGTCACTCTGTCGCCAATCATAAAAGAGTTTTTTTCATCTATTTCAAATTCTTTTATTGCCAACTCAAAATTTTTCGTATTTGGTTTCCGACATTCGCAATTTTTTTTGTATTTCCCAATCCCATCAGGATGATGCGGACAAAAATACGACTTTTCAATTTTAATTCCCTTTTTTCGCAAATCTTCTTCAATAAATTTTTGCAATTTAAAATAATCTTCTTCGCTGTAAAATCCTTTAGCAATCCCAGCCTGATTGGTAATAATGACAAATTTATAACCCAAATCTCTCAATTTTGCTAGCCCAGAGACAACATTTTTTTCATATTCAAATTCTTCAATTCTATGCAAATAATTTTTTTCAACATTAATCACGCCATCTCTGTCGAGCAAAATAAATTTATTTTTCATATTTTTTTTAAAACTCCTTCCTTTTCACAAACAATTATGCTTACACAAATTATATAGAAATTACTTCCAAAAATCAATAAATTCTTTTTACATTTCAGTTGAATTATGCTCTAATTTGTGCTATACTTTTTACTGAGAAACTAAGAAGTTTTTAAGGGAAAAAGATATGAAAATAAAAAAAATCGTTATAATTCGAATAATATATATTATTGTTCTGTATTTAATTTACAATATACTGTTAAATCAATACGATTATGTAACAAGATATTTGACAAATTTTATCTTTTTGGTTTTCATATTTATAAAATTTATTTTTGGACAATTGGATTTTTATGCTGAAAGATTTAGATTAAAAAATATCTTTGTAAATTTTTCAATTGACGCAATTTTTGCGTTTATGCTTTTTATTTTTTTAAAAAAAGTTGAGATATTTTATGTTTTCAGTGCAGTTTTCTTCTTTCAAATAATATTTCGGAAAATAATATCTTCGATTTACATGAAAAAGAAAAATGTCCTGATTTTTGGATCAAATCATATTGAAAACAATATTCAAGAAGATATTATAGCTAGCTTAGATTACAACTACATCGGTTATATTTCCGACAATAAAAGCCGTGCAACAAAATATTTAGTTGGAAATTATGCTGAAATGGAAAAGATAATAAAAGAAAAAAAAATTGATCTTCTTGTAATTGTAAAAGATATGAAAAGTCCAAGTTTTAAAAAGTATTTAAAGCGACTTTTTGATTTGAAAATAAATGGATTAAAAGTTTTGAGCTATGAAATATTTAATGAAGAAATTCAAAAAAAAATAGATGCAAGTAAAATTGACGAAGAGTGGTTATTGCAGTCTAATGGTTTTGATATTTTAAACGATGGAATGCAAAAAAATATGAAACGTGGAGTAGATTTAGTCATAGCTTCAACACTAATGATTTTGCTCTCGCCAATGGCACTAATCGTGGCAATTTTAATAAAGTTGGAATCAAAAGGTCCAGTTATTTTTAAACAGGTGAGAATTGGAGAAAATATGGTTCCATTTAAAGTTTATAAATTTAGAAGCATGAAAATACACGATCCCCAAAAATATTCAAAATATGCACAGGACAACGACAATAGAGTGACAAAAATCGGAAACTTTATAAGAAAGACAAGAATTGATGAATTGCCACAACTTTTCTGTATTTTAAAAGGAACGATGAGTTTTGTGGGTCCAAGACCAGAATGGGATATCTTAGCCAAAGAGTATGAAAAGCAAATACCATACTACAATTTAAGACACATGATAAAACCTGGACTTACAGGCTGGGCGCAAGTGATGTATCCTTACGGCGAAAATATTGAAGATACAAAAAGAAAGTTAGAATACGATTTATACTATTTAAAACATCAGGATTTAATTTTAGATGTTTTGATAATCTTTAAAACAGTCAAAGTGATACTATTTGGAAAGGGAAAATAATAGTTAAATAAAATTGGAGGATTTTATGAAAGGAATTATTTTAGCGGGAGGAAGTGGAACAAGGCTTTATCCTTTAACAAAAGCAATTTCAAAACAAATTATTCCAATATATGATAAACCTATGATTTATTATCCATTATCAGTATTGATGTTAGCAAATATAAGAGAAATTTTAATTATTTCTACTCCTAGAGATCTTCCAGTATTTGAAGAATTGTTGGGAGATGGAAGTCAATTGGGTTTAAAACTGGAATATAAAGTGCAAGAGCATCCAAACGGCTTAGCTGAAGCATTCATAATAGGTGAAGAGTTTATAGGAAACGACAATGTCTGTTTGATTTTAGGGGATAACATCTTTTACGGAAGTGGTCTTTCAGGATTACTGGAGGAAGCTTCAAAGTTAAAAGAGGGAGCAGTGGTATTTGGTTATCCTGTAAAAGACCCGAGAGCCTACGGAGTTGTAGAGTTTGATAAAAATGGAAAAGCAATTTCGTTGGAAGAAAAGCCGAAAAATCCAAAATCAAATTATGCAATACCAGGATTATACTTCTATGATAATACAGTTATTGAAAAAGCTAAAATTATAAAACCATCCTCTAGAAATGAATTAGAGATTACAGCGATAAATGAAGAATATTTGAAAAAAGGTAAATTAAATGTTAAAAGTTTGGGAAGAGGAACTGTGTGGCTAGATACAGGTACTCATGAAGCTTTGTTACAAGCTGCCAATTATATGGAAGCTATTCAAAAAAGGCAAGGATTTTATATCGCTTGTATTGAGGAGATTGCTTATCAGAAGGGGTGGATTACACCAGAAAGATTGAATAAATCAGCTAAATCTATGATGAAAACAGCATATGGACAATATTTAGCTGATTTGTTGAAGGGATAAAAATGAAAGTAGAAATATTGATGGCTACTTACAATGGAGAAAAGTATCTAAGAGAACAGATAGATTCTATTTTAAAACAAACTTTTAAAGATTGGAAATTGATAATGAGAGATGATGGTTCTAAAGATAAAACTATAGAAATTTTAAATGAATACGAAAAAAAAGATAAGAGAATCAAAGTTTTACAAGATAACAAAGGAAATCTTGGAGTTGCAAAGAATTTTGAAGAGTTACTTAAAAATTCTTCTGGAGAGTATGTTATGTTTTCCGATCAAGATGATTATTGGATGGAAAATAAAATAGAGAAATATATAAAAGTTCTTGAAAAACTAGATAAAGAAAATTTAAAAAATCCACTACTGATACATTCTAATTCATATGTTTGTGATAAGAATTTAAATATATTGAAAAAGGAATTTATAAATTCTAAAATAGCAAAAGAAAATAATGGGAACAGTTATTTTTTTTGTTATATTGTTCAAGGTGCAACATTATTGGTAAATAGAAGAGTGGTAGAATTAGCTTTACCTTTTTTAAAAAGTGTAAAATTGCATGATAGATACTTTCATTTATTATCAGAGTTCTTTGGAAAAAGGATATTTATAGATGAAAGTTTGACAAAATATAGGCAGCATGGTGGTAATGAAATAGGAGCAAAAGGAAGTATTGTAAATAAAATCTTAAAAAAAAGATATTTTGATAAAAATGATAGAGAATTAATTATTGAAATAAGTAAAAAATATGATAAAATTTTAAAGAAAAGTAACTTAAAAGATATTGAAAAATATATAGAGGTAACAGATAGAAGTAAAAATAGAATAAAGAGATTTTTATTAAGTAAATATTTTGAAATGAAATTAATAAAAAGATTATTTTTATTAATAAAAGGATAAAAAATGTTAAAGAAAAAAGGAATTATAGGAGTAGCATTTCATAAAAAATATTTTAGTTACGAAGATGATATTATTACTCCAATTTATGTTGGTGCAAAAATAAACAAGGAAAATTTGAAATATTTAAAAGATTCTACAGGAGATAATATTTCAGAAAAAAATGAAAATTTCTGTGAACTTACAGGTATTTATTGGATTTGGAAAAATGTAGATGCTGATTTTTATGGAATGATGCATTATAGAAGGTATCTTTCTTTTGAAGACAGACTAGAATATAAAATAAAGCGGATTATATATGTTTTTTCACGTCTTTTTTATTTAAATTCAATAATAAATATGTTAGATATGAAAGAATTATTTCAAATAAAAATATGTGAAGAAGAAATAATTAGAAAAGAAATAATGAAAGTATCTAAAAATATTATAAATAAAATTCAAAAATACGATATATTTTTACCCAAAAAAGAAATTTTTAATAAAAGTGTCTATGAACAGTATAAAAATGTTCATATAGTGGAACATTTGGATAAATTATTGGAGATAATAGCAGCAGAATATCCAGAGATATATCCCTATTATGAAAGAAAAATAAAAAAAGGAAATAAAATTTATCCATTAAATATATTTATTATGAAAAAAAATATTTTTTTGAGTATTCAGAATTTATCTTTGACGTGCTATTCAAATTAGAAAAAAAAATAAAAATTCCTTTGGATACTTATCAAAAGAGAGTTTTTGGTTTTTTATCAGAGAGAATGATGTTGCCATTTATTGAGTACTTAAAGGATAAAAAAAATGTAAGAGTAAAAGAGGGAATAGTACTTTATTTAAATAGAAAGGAAAAAAATGAAGGAGATATTTGAATATAGAGCGCTTTTGATTGAACTAGTAAAAAGAGATATAAAAAAGAAATACAGGAGATCAATATTAGGGATACTGTGGAGTATGTTAAATCCATTTTTTACAATGCTAATTATAGCGATGGTGTTTTCAAGTTTTTTTAAGTTCGCAATTAAAAATTTTCCTGTATATTTATTAACAGGACAATTAATATTTAATTTTTATTCAGAAGCAACAAATACAGCAATGGGTTCGATATTAGAAAATGCTTCGCTAATAAAAAAAGTTTATGTTCCAAAACATATTTTTCCAATAGCAAGAGTATTATCAAGTGGAGTAAACTTTATATTATCTTTACCAGGTTTAGTTCTAGTAATATTAATAACAAAGGCTCCTGTTAAATTTCCTATAGTATTCTCTTTTGTTCCAGTACTGTATGTCCTCTTTTTTTGTTTCGGAGTAGGATTGTTATTAGCATCAATAACGGTTTATTTTAGAGACATGTTTCATTTATATGGAGTGCTTTTGACTGCAATAAGTTATTTAACGCCATTATTTTATCCAAAAGAAATAGTTCCTGAAAAATATATGTTTTTGATAAAATTAAATCCAATGGTTTATTTTGTTGATTTATTTAGAGATATGGTATATTATGGAAAAATGCCAACTTTAGATGAACATCTAAATTGTATATTTATTATTATTATTTCGCTTTTTGTTGGAGTAGTAGTATTTAATATGAATAAAAAGAAATTTATACTTCATATATAGGAGGAAATCGTGGAAGAAATAGTAAAAGTAAAAAATATTTCTATGAGATTTAATATGAGTTCAGAAATAATACATTCTTTCAAAGAATATGTAATAAAATTGTTAAAGAGGCAACTATTTTTTAAAGAATTTTGGGCTTTGAGAGATGTTTCGTTTTCTTTAAGAAAAGGAGAAATATTGGGGATAGTAGGATTTAATGGTTCAGGAAAAAGCACAATATTAAAAGTAGTGGCAGGAGTATTGGAGCCAACTTCAGGAAGTATAGAAGTTATTGGGAAAGTTGCACCTCTTATAGAGTTAGGAGCTGGATTTGATCCAGATTTGACAGCAAGAGAAAACATATTTTTGAATGGTGCTGTATTGGGGTATGATAAAAAATTTATGGAAGAAAAATTTGATGAAATAGTAGATTTTTCTGAATTGGGAGAATTTTTAGATACACCGTTAAAGAATTTTTCTTCTGGAATGTATGCAAGATTAGGTTTTGCAATAGCAACTGTAGTTAGACCGGATATTTTAATAGCTGACGAAATTCTTGCAGTAGGAGATTTCCATTTTCAGGAAAAATGTGAACGGAAGATAAAGGAAATGATGGCACAAGGTACAAGTATACTTTTTGTATCACATTCAATCGAACAAGTAGAACAGCTATGTGATCGTGTGGTTTGGTTAGAAAAAGGGAAGTTGAGGATGGTCGGAGAAACTTTAGAAGTTTGTGAAGCATATAGAAATAGCTAAAAATTTTAGAAAGGAGAAAAATAGTTAATTTTAACTATTGAAAAGTATAAATGAAGTATGATTATTTAGTAGTAGGAGCAGGACCTTTTGGGGCAACATTTGCGTATGAAGCAAATAGAAGAGGGAAAAAAGTTTTAGTGATTGACAAAAGAGATCATGTTGGTGGAAATATGTATTGTGAAAATATTGAAGGAATAAATGTTCACAAATATGGAGCACATATTTTTCATACTAGTAATAAAAAAGTATGGGATTATGTAAATCAGTTTTGTACATTTAATAATTATATAAATTCACCAATAGCAAATTATAAAGGTGAAATATACAATTTACCATTCAATATGAATACTTTTAATAAATTGTGGGGAGTTGTGACTCCGGCAGAAGCTAAAGCTAAAATTGATGAACAAATAAAAGAATCTGGAATTACAGAACCTAAAAACTTAGAAGAACAAGCAATTTCTTTGGTAGGAAAAGATATTTATGAAAAATTGATAAAAGGTTATACTGAAAAACAATGGGGAAGAAGTACAACAGAATTACCAGCATTTATTATTAAGAGATTGCCTGTAAGATATACTTATGATAATAACTATTTTAATGATAAATATCAAGGAATTCCTGAAGGTGGATACAATGTAATTTTTGATAAGTTGTTAGAAGGAATCAATGTAGAATTGAATGTTGATTTCTTTGAAAAAAAAGAAGAATTATTGGCTAAAGCTGATAAAGTAGTGTTTACAGGTATGATAGATCAATATTTTGATTATAAATTTGGTGTTTTAGAATACAGAAGTTTAAGATTTGAACATGAAATATTAGATGAAGAAAATCACCAAGGGAATGCAGTAGTAAACTACAATGAAAGAGAAGTACCTTATACAAGAATAATAGAACATAAACATTTTGAATTTGGAAAACAGTCAAAAACAGTTATAACTAGAGAATATCCAGCAGAATGGAAACAAGGAGATGAGCCTTATTATCCAGTAAATAACGATAAAAACGCTGAAATCTTTAAAAAATATCAAGAATTAGCAAAGCAAGAAAAAAAAGTGATATTTGGTGGAAGATTAGCTAATTATAAATATTATGATATGCATCATGTATTTGAAGTTGCTTTGGAAGTAGTGGAAAATGAATTTGAGAAATAAAATAGAAAGGAGAGCGATTATGAATTTACAAAGAGCGGTATTTCCTAAATTTGAGATGTGTACAGAAGGAGAACTTTATTTTAGAATAAATCAATTTGCGAGTATAGATATAGCAAATTCTGTAGTACGTTTAGAAAAATTAGGAATGGTTCATACAGATACATATTTTAATGGATTTAGCATTGGAAAGTGGAAAAGATATACTAATATTGAAGATTTAGGAATCTTTTTAAAATTTAAAGGAAAGATAAAAGTAAGGTTTTATCAGCATAGACTTTATTATAGTTACAGAGCTTTAAAAGAAGTATATTTTGAAAGTGATAAGGTTAAAGAAGTAAAAATTCCATTAGAATTTTGGAAGACTTTAGAAGATGGGATGTTGGCTTTTGATATAGAGGGATTAGAAAGTAGTGAAATATATAATTTTGGATATTATACAGAAACAAAGCCACTTAATAAAATAAATTTAGGAGTTTCTATAACACATTTTAATAGAAAAGATTATGTATTACCTGCATTAGAGAGACTGAAAAGAGAGCTTTTGGGTGATAGCAATTTTTTAGGTAAAGTTTCTATCTATGTTGTTGATAATAGTAAAAATCTTCCCAATGTTGAAGGTGTAACCATCATTCCAAATGAAAATTTAGGTGGAGCCGGTGGCTTTACAAGAGGCTTGATGGAATTAAAAGAATCAGGAGAATTTACTCATTGTTTATTTATGGATGATGATGCTTCATGTGAGATAGAAAGTATAAAAAGGACTATAAATTTATTAGAACATGCCACAAAACCTAATTTAGCTGTATCGGGAGCAATGCTTAGAGAAAATGAAATGTTTAGACAAACAGAAAATGGAGCTCAATTTAATGGAGCATGTAAGCCACTTAAAGATGGACTGGATTTAAGATTTTATAGGGATTTGCTTTTAAATGAACAGGAAGAAAAAATAGATTATGCAGGTTGGTGGTTTTTTGCTTTTCCAATTTCAGAAGTAAAACACTATGCTTTCCCTTATTTCGTTCGTGGAGACGATTCAGGATTTAGTTTAGTTCATGATTTTAAGATAATAACTTTAAATGGTATTTCATCTTGGCAAGAGGATTTTGCTCTAAAAAATGGACCATTGCCACAATATTTAGATACTCGTTATCATATAATGCATTATTTTCATAATTTGGTAAAAAGCAGCAGAAGAAATATTATAAGAACAAGTAGAGGTATGATATTGCGAAATTTACTTACATATCAGTATGAAACAGCACTAGCTGCGATATGTGCTTTGGAGGATGTTGCCAAAGGAAGTGATTTCTGGAGAAATAATGTAGATATGATGAAGAGAAGACCAGAAATATTAGCATTAGTGAAAAATGAAAAGGCAATTGAGATTTCACCTGAAATTATGGCACATGCTAAAATAAAAGCAAGTATGGAAGAAGATATAATTAAGAGAGAAGAAAAGAAAAAGCGAAATGGTGGAAAAATAAAAAGAATAATGAGTCTAGTGACATTAAACGGGCATTTAGTTCCTAAAATATTTTTAAAAAACAGTATAGTGGCACAACATAAAGGTTATGGAGGTGTATTAAAGGAGATTTTTTTACATAAGAAAGTTTTATATATACATCAACCGACGCATAAAGGATTTATAGTTGAGCAAAGTAAAGGGAAGTTTTTTGGATACTTGTTTAGATATTTTAAAGCATTGACTGTATTATTATTAAAATATAAAAAATTATCTAAAGATTATCAAAGCACTTATGATGAGCTTACAAGTTCTGAGTTTTGGAAGAAACAATTTAAAAAATAACAGGAGGGATTTATTTAAATGCTAGAAAAATTAAATAGTGGAAAAATAAAACATTTATTCTTATCAACGAAAATAAAAATCAATGTTTTGGATTTGTTATATGCTAGTATAATTTCTTTATCTATATTGTTAATATGTACTTTTTCTGATAAAAATTTCTTTTTCTATGACGATGCTCAGCATAATTATTTACCTTATTTGCAATCAGCTGGTAAAATTTGGTTAAAAGGCGAAATACCTTTTATGATAAAAAATACATTTATTAGTCAAAATCAAGTTGTTGATATAGATAAAGCTATTTTTTTACCTCAGAATATATTCTTGTCAATTTTGGCAGCTAAAATAACTTCCTTTACAGTTGTTGCAAATATTTTTGCGTTCATTAATATGTTCATAATGAGTTTTTTTGCTTTAAAAATAGCAAATGCTTTTTCATTAAGTAAAAAAATAGGAATTATTATAGCTTTTTTATTTTGTATGAATCCTGTATTTTTATATTTTTATTTACCTTCTTGGTGGAATGTTCCAGCAGGACAGGCATGGTTTGTTGGAGCATTAGCGAGTATTTTATTATTAAGAAAAAATTTTAATTTAAGATATTTGATTTTAAATATTTTTACTGTTCTTTCATTATTAGGGGCAGCATGGCCTCAATCAATAATGGCTTATTTTGTAGTAGCGACGTTTTTTGTTTTTGAATTGTTAAAAAATAAAGAATACAAAAAAATGTATATATTTTTTTCAATTTCTTTTGGGATAATTTTGATTGGATTGAATGTTTATTCAGAATATATTTTATCATTAAATTTATTAAATAGAGATTCTAGATTTGGAAACTTTGGAAATCTTTTTACGCCATCATTTAATCATATTTTTATGACATTTAATCCAGTTTATTATAATTTTTTAAGTAGATTTCAGGGATATTTAATTACATATATTCCAATAGGATATTCTTCTATATATATATTATTTTTAATATGTTTCAAAAAAAATTTTTGGAACTTACTTAAAGATAAAAATTTTAAATTTTTAAGTTATTTAGTTTTGTTTTTTGCAATACTAAGTCAATTACCGTCTAATTTTAGTCAGTTAAGATATAATTTTAGATTTTTACCATATTTATCTGAAATTTTAATAATAATTTCTTTATATGGAATAAATAAATTTGAGTTAGAGTTTTCTAAAAAAAGAATTCAAACTTTTATTGGAATATTGATGCTTTCATCATTGTTATCTTTTTTTGCACTTGAAGATAATTTTTGGAAAGTTTTTCGAGTAAATATTATATTTTTAATTTTATCGGTTTCTTATCTTTATAGTTTTATAAAGAATAAGAAAATGGATTTTTTATCTTCAATAGTGTATACAATATTTATGTTGTTACTTATGCTTTTTGTTCAAAAATCTGTAGATGGAGTTTTACCTTTTCCAAATATAAAAAAAGAAATTAATAGAGAAAATTATTTTAGCAAAACGGGTTATCTATTATCATTAACAAATGGAAGAGAGGGAGTAAAAGAAAATATAGAAGATTTGTATTCAGCACAGTTTTTATTATATAATATTAAAGCAATTAATGGATATTCAGCTATAGGAAGTAGAAAGCTTGAAAAATCAATGGATACATATTGGTCACAACATTTTTTCAATGAAGAAAAAACAGTAGATAAAATGTCAAATAGATTTAATGGAGTTTGTTATTTTGATTTATTTAATATAGATTCTATTGTTATATATAAGGAAAAATTAACAGAAGATATGAGAAATAAAATTCAAAGTTGTGGTTACAGTCCTAGAGAAGTAAAAGCAAAAGATGTTTTATTTTTTAATAAACCTGTTAGAAATATAGGAAATATTTCATATGTTTCTGATGGAATAAAAATAAACAAAATGTTAGAAGATAGAAATAACATAGAAAAATATTCAATAACTTCCACTAAGAGTGGAATAATAATATTAAGTAAGCCTTATTGGAGAGGTTATAGAGCATATGTAAATAATAAAAAAGTAAATATTTCTGAAGAAGGAGGATTATTGAAGCTCGATAATATACCTCAAAATTTAAATAATGCAAACTTAGAGATAAAATATTTTCCAGTAAGTTGGAAAATAACTTTATGGCTAGGATTGATAGGAATTATTGAAATATTTTTGGTATTAAGATATTTAAAAAAATGGAGGATAGGAATTAATTGAAAGGTCAAATAAAAGAAATATTTAGGTATGGTGTTGTTGGAATAATTACAACCGCTGTAAATTTACTTTTGTTAAAAATATTAATAGAATTGGGAATGTATTATATCTTAGCAAATACAATTTCTTATACAGTTGGAGTTATTTTGAGTTATTTTCTGAATCAACAATATGTATTTTTAGATTCATCAAAAAATGGTAAAAAAGCAAAAGAACAATTTTTAAAGTTTTTTATATTGAGAATAGTTTCTTTATTGATTGATAATTTCCTATTCTATTTTTTGGTAACAATATTAGGGTTTCAAATTTATTGGACAAGATTAGTTTTAACATTTGTAATGATTTTAGGAACTTTTATATTTAACAAATGGTTTATATTTAAGCGATAATAAAAAATAAACATTAATTGAGGAGGAAAACAATGAAAATGTCAATAGTTGTACCTTGTTATAATGAAGAAAAAAATATACCATTGATTCTTGAGAAATTTAAAAAAATTATAAAAACAGAAGAAATCGAAATAATATTAGTAAACAATGGTTCTACAGACAATTCAGCTGAAGTCTTAAAAGAATTACTGCCGAATTACGAATTTGCTAGAAGTGTTGATGTTGCTGTAAATCAAGGATATGGTTATGGAATTGTACAAGGATTAAAAGAAGCAAAAGGAGAATTTATAGGTTGGTTGCATGCTGATTTACAGACAGATCCTAATGATGCTTTAAAAGCTTATAAAATATTAAAAGAAAATAATTGGAATAAAAATATTTATATTAAAGGAAGGAGAAAAAAGAGAAAGCTAGGAGATAAATTTTTTTCCACAGGTATGTCTATATTTGAAACTTTTTATTTAGGGAAAATATTGACAGAAATAAATGCACAGCCAAACATTTTTCATAGAAGTTTTTTTAAAGAATGGAAAAACCCGCCAAAAGATTTTTCATTGGATTTATATGCATTATATATGGCAAAAAAATTAAAGTTAAAGGTTAGAAGAATAAATGTTATTTTTCCTAAAAGACTTCATGGAAAATCAAGTTGGAATACAGGATTAAAATCGAAAATAAAATTATCAAAAAGAACATTGGAATTTAGTAAAAATTTAAAGAAACGAAATATAAAATAAAAAAGAGGTAAAATAAAAATGATAATATTAGCTCATAGAGGATATTGGAAAAAATTATCTGAAAGAAATACAGAAGAAGCTTTAAAAAAAGCATTTGCAAAAGGTTATGGAATCGAATCAGATATTCGTGATTACGATGGGAAATTAGTTATATCCCATGATCCAGCAAACAAAAATTGCATGCCTGCAGAAGAACTTTTTAAAGAACTTGCAAAATACAATAATAAACTTTGTTTTGCTATAAATATAAAAGCGGATGGATTAGGAGAAGAATTATCAAAACTTTTGAAGAAAAATAATATAACAAATTATTTCTGTTTTGATATGTCTGTACCTCAAATGATATATTATTGTGAGAATAATTTTAATGTCTTTGCTAGACAAAGTGAATATGAGTCTGAGCCTTTATCATTATATAAAGAATCTCAGGGTGTCTGGATAGATGCTTTTTATGATGACAGCTGGATAACAGAAGAATTAATTTCAAAACATATGAAAAATGGTAAAAAAATATGTTTAGTTTCACCAGAGTTACACTCTTTTCCATATTTAGAATTTTGGAAAAAGTTAAAAAGTTTTGATATAGACTATTCTAAAATTATATTATGTACAGATGTGCCTGATGAAGCAAACGAATTTTTTAATAAGGAGTTGATTGGATAATGATAAAAGCTATTATTTTTGATATGGATGGAGTACTTATAGAAGCAAAAGATTGGCATTATGAAGCTTTAAATAAGGCTTTATCTCTTTTCGGATATGAAATAAGCAGATATGATCATTTAGTTACTTACGATGGCTTACCAACATCAAAGAAACTTGAAATGTTAAGTATGGAAAGAGGATTGCCAAGAAAATTACATAAATTTATAAATGAATTAAAACAGCAATATACCGTAGATAAAATTTTTACAGATTGCTTTCCTATGTTTCATCATGAATATGCTTTGGCAAAATTAAAGAGTGAAGGATATAAATTAGCTGTTGGATCTAATTCTATAAGAAATACAATAGATTTGATGATGCAAAAAAGCAATTTAAAAGAATATTTGGATTTCTTTTTAAGCAATCAAGATGTTAAGAAAGGAAAACCAGATCCTGAAATTTACAATAAAGCAATAGAAAGATTAGGATTAAATCCAAAAGAATGCATGATTGTAGAAGATAATTTTAATGGAATTGCTGCGGCAAAAGCATCAGGAGCTCATGTGATGGAAGTAGAAACAGTTTATGATGTAAATTATGAAAATATAAAAGCACACATAAAAAAAGCGGAAGAGGGGGTAATATAAATGAAAATAATAGTTCCTATGGGTGGAGATAACGAAAGTATTACAACACAATATATGCGTTCATTATATGAAATAGAAAAGAAAACAGTATTACAACATGTCTATGAACATTTATCAAAAATAGATAATGCTGAATTTATATTTATTGTAAAAAGAGAAGATGTTTCAAAATATCATGTGGATGATATGTTAAAATTACTAGTACCTAATGTTAAAGTGATTATAGCTGAAGGAGAAACAAAAGGAGCAATTTGTACTTGTTTATTAGCTATTGATGGAATTAATGATGAAGAACCATTAATTGTTGTTGGTGTTGACCAAGTGTTAAACATTAACTTGAATGAAGTTGTAAATAATTTTATTAAAAATGATTACGATGCTGGAACAATTATTTTTGAAGATATTCACCCAAAATGGTCTTATGTAAAATTAGATGAAAATGGATTTGTTATACAGGCTGCAGAAAAAAGACCAATAAGTAAAAATGCAACTACAGGATTTTATTATTATAGAAAAGCAAAAGATTTTCTTGATTCAGCGACATTGATGATAAAAAAAGGAGCAAGTGTAAATGGGGTTTATTACGTTGCACCTTCCTTGAATGAAATGGTTTTAAAACAGAAAAAAATAGGTACTTATAGAGTTGATAAGTCAAATTACTTTAATTTGAAAAAACAAAGCGGAAGAGAAGAGTATGAAAATTACTTAAAAGGAGTAAAATAATGAAAGTGTCACACATTAGTAAAATGAAAGGTGGATGGTTTGTAGGAAATTTTGAACCAACACTTTATAAAACAAATGATGCTGAAGTAGCAGTAAAAGAGTATAAAGCGGGAGATTATGGAGTAAGACATTATCATAAAATAGCAACAGAATTAACTGTTATAGTCAGAGGTACTGTTAAAATGAATGATATTGAGTATAATGAAGGGAGTATTATAATTATGGAACCTGAAGAAAAAACAGACTTTTTAGCAGTGACAGATACAATAACTGTTGTTGTAAAACTTCCAGGTGCAAATAATGATAAATATATTGATAAAGGAGAGTAAAAGAATGTTAAATATAGTAGTTCCTATGGCAGGAAGAGGAAGCAGATTTGCAAATGCAGGATATAAATTACCAAAACCATTAATAATGGTTCATGATAAACCAATGATACAATATGTCACAAATAATATAAGACCCAAAAAAGAACATAGATTTATATATCTTTGTTTACAGGAACATATCGAAAAATATGATTTAATAAACAAATTGGAAGAAATTTCACCAAATTGTATTATCGTTCCTGTTGACGGAGTAACAGAAGGAGCGGCTTGTACTGTTTTATTGGCAGAAAAATATATAAATAATGATGACGAGATGATGATAGCAAATTCGGATCAATATGTAGATATTGATATAAATGATTATATCAAAGCTCAAGAGGGATATGATGGGCTTATCATGACAATGAAAGCTGATGATCCAAAATGGTCGTTTATAAAATACGATGAAAATAATTTGGTAACAGATGTTCAAGAAAAAGTGGTAATATCTGATGAGGCTACAGTTGGAATATATAATTTTGCTAAAGGATCAGATTTTGTGAAATATGCAAAACAAATGATAGAAAAGGAAATCCGTGTAAATGGTGAGTATTATGTAGCTCCAGTATACAATGAAATGATAAAAGATGGGAAAAAAATAACATTTTATAATATTGGAAGTGAAAATAATGGAATGTACGGTTTAGGGATACCAGCAGATTTAAATAAATTTTTAAAAAATCCTATTTCAAAGAAAGAATTTTAAAATAATGAAAAAATTAATAATACAATTTTTTAAATTTTTATTGATTTCAGGAACGGGATGGTTAATAGATACAACAATATATACAATATTAACTGTTATACTTAAATATAATGTGATTTTTTCAAATATATTAAGTTCTATTCCTGCGATAACTTTTGTATTTTTTGTGTCTACAAGAAAAATATTTTTAACAAAAAGACAGCAAGAAGTCGTAGGCTTTCTATAAGTGGGAGATGAATTGCTTTTTTTGTAAAAAAATTGAAAAAAGGATACACTTATGATACAATTTTTGTGTAAAATATTGAAGAGAAGTCATTAAAAATAATATTCAAAATCAAAAGGAGGTGTAATTTTATGAAATATAATTTAGCATTCAAATACAGAATTTATCCAAATAAGGAGCAGGAATTATTGATAAACAAGACTTTTGGATGTGTTCGTTTTGTTTACAATACGATTTTGTATACTGCGAATAAATTTTATGAAGAAACTGGAAAAAATAAAATAATTACACCTGCCAGTTTGAAAAGTGAAAATCAGTTTTTAAAAGAAGTAGATAGTCTGGCACTTTCAAATGCTCAATTGAATGTAAAACGATCGTTTACGAATTTTTTTCAGAAGAGAGCGAAATTTCCGAGGTTCAAATCTAAAAAGAATAATATTAAAAGTTACACGACAAATTGTGTGAACAATTCGATACGAATTGAGGAAAATAAATATTTGATTTTGCCAAAATTGAAAAGAGTAAAATTAAAATATCATAGAGAAATACCAGAGGATTACAGAATAAAGTCGGTAACACTAACAAACAGTAATGGAAATTACTATGTTTCTGTTTTGACGGAATTTGAAAAAGAAATTCAAAAAATGCCAAATAGTGATAAAGTAATAGGACTTGATTTTTCAATGTCTGAATTATTTGTCAGTTCTGAAAACCAAAGGGCTGATTATCCAAGATATTTTAGGATATTGGAGAAAAAATTGAAAGAATTACAAAAATCATTGTCAAGAAAAGTGAAATTTTCTAAAAATTGGTATAAACAAAAAATGAAAATATCAAAATTACATGAGTATATCAAGAATTGTCGAAGAGATTTTTTGCATAAATTATCGAAAAAATTGTCTGAAACATATAATGCTGTGGTTGTCGAGGATTTGAATATGAGAGGAATAAGCCAGGCATTAAATTTTGGAAAAAGTATAGGAGATAATGGATGGGGAATATTTTTGAAGATGCTTGAGTATAAACTGATGTTTTTAGGGAAACAATTTTTGAAGATAGATAAATGGTTTCCGTCATCGAAAACTTGTAGTAGATGTGGAAATGTTAAAGAGGAACTGAAATTATCAGAAAGAAGTTATAAATGTGAGTGCTGTGGAATTGAAATTGATAGAGATTACAATGCGGCATTGAATATAAAAAACATTGGAAAAGCGATGTTAGAATATTAGGAAATAAAAAAACAGGGCAGGAACTGCCCGAAGAGCTTGGTAAATATATTTGGCTAGCAAAAGCAGATACTTCCCAAGAAGCTCCCGCTTCTAAAAGCGGGAGTAGTTCACCACATATAGGAAAATTCAGTTTAAAACAGAAATACCTAATATATATTTTATATCAGATAATTTTGATAGTAACAGTTTCGATAATTGGACAAATGTTGTATAATATTTCAGAACCTCTTTTAAATAATAAAGGTTTATTAAAGATAATAATAAAATTAACAATAACTCCAATTACGATGATAACTAATTTTTTTGTTATGAAGTTTTTGGCAGAAAAATTATAAATAAATTTTTGATTTATAGAGAAAACTATAAAAATAAATTGTAACTTTAATATAAAAATTCCTTACTAATCAATAATATTTTGATTTGTGTAGGGATTTTTTTTAAGAAATATACGAAATATCTATAAAAAAATTTTTTTTCAAATAATAATATCATTAAATGAAAAAAGGGGAAAAAAGAAAGGACAATTTTATGAAAAACATATTAGTAATCGGAGGAGCAGGATATATAGGTTCCCATACAGTAAATCTATTAAAAAAAAGTGGGTATAATCCAATAATTTATGATAATTTATCAAAAGGCTATAAAGATGTAGCTGAAATATTAAATGTAAAATTTATAAAAGGTGATTTGGGAGATAGAAAAAAATTAAAAGAAGTGTTTGACACTGAAGATATTACGGCAGTTATGCACTTTGCAGCGTTTATTGAAGTTGGAGAATCAGTTCAAGAACCAGCTAAATATTATGAAAATAATGTTGTTAAAGTAACAAAATTATTAGATCAAATGGTAGAATCAGGAGTTAAGAATTTTATTTTTAGTTCTACAGCAGCAACTTTTGGAGAACCTGTTAAAGAAAAAATAGATGAAACTCATCAACAATTACCAATTAATCCGTATGGTAAGAGTAAATTAATGGTAGAAAAAATACTTGAAGATTATGATGCTGCATATGGCTTGAAAAGTGTTGTTTTGAGATATTTTAATGCGAGTGGAAGTGATAAAGATGGAATAATTGGGGAAAGTCATATTCCAGAAACACATCTAATTCCATTAATTTTACAGGCAGCGAGTGGGAAAAGAGAGAGCATAAAAATATTTGGAGATGATTATCCTACAAAAGATGGTACTTGTATAAGAGATTTTGTTCATGTATATGATTTGGCAAAAGCACATATTTTGGGTATGGAAAAAATGTTGAAGGAGAATAAAAGTTTAAACTATAATCTTGGAAGTGGAGAAGGTTTTTCTGTTAAAGAAGTTATTGAAAAAGTAAAAGAAGTAACTGGAAAAGATTTTAAAGTGGAAACTGTGGAAAAAAGAGCAGGAGATCCAGCAATATTAGTTGCTAATAGTGAAAAGGCTAAGAAAGAATTAGGATGGGAGCCAGAATACTTATTAGGAGAGATTATTAATTCAGCTTGGAAATGGGAAAATAGTCGCAAATATTAAAAAATATGGTATACTTAAAATAAGAAAATATATTATATTTAGGAGAAAAAATTATGGAAGAGAAAAAAATAAGAAAAGCAGTAATACCTGCTGCTGGATTAGGAACAAGAGTATTGCCAGCAACAAAAGCACAGCCTAAAGAGATGTTAGTAGTGGTAGATAAACCAGCATTACAATATTTAGTTGAAGAATTAGTAGATTCAGGAATTGAAGAAATACTTATTGTAACAGGAAGAAATAAAACTTCAATAGAAAATCATTTCGATTATTCTTTTGAGCTGGAAAAGACACTTGAAGAAAAAGGGAAAAAAGATTTATTAAAAGTGATAAATGATATTTCAAAATTAGCGAATATTTATTATGTAAGGCAAAAAAAACCGCTAGGTTTAGGACATGCAATTGGCTGTGCTGAAGCGTTTGTAGGAAATGAGCCTTTTGTCGTAGTTTTAGGAGATGATATTGTTTATACTGACAAAGCAAAAGGAGAATTACCTGCAATAAAACAATTAATAGATAAATATTCTGAGTTAAAAGGTGGAAATATTTTAGGTGTACAAAAAGTTCCTGAAAAAGATGTAAATAAATATGGAATAATAAAGCCTTTGAAAAAGATAGATGAAAGAACAGTGGAAGTAGAAAATTTTGTTGAAAAACCTAATTTAGATGAGGCACCAAGTAGATTAGCGGCACTTGGAAGATATGTTTTAGAACCAGAAATATTTGGATATTTAAAAAATACTAAACCTGGAAAAGGTGGGGAAATACAGGTAACAGATGCAATTTTAAGTATGAAAAATGATGGTGGGAAGTTATTTGCATATGATTACAAGGGATTAAGATATGATACAGGGAATAAATTTGGAATGTTTGTTGCAAATATTGAATTTGGATTAAGACATCCCGAATTAAAAGATAAGGCAAAAGAATATTTGAAAAAATTAATGGAACGTGAATGAAATATGAAAGTTAGAGGAACAATATGAAAATACTACTAACAGGCTCAAACGGCCAACTGGGACACGATTTCAAAAAATTATTCGATAGAAAAAATATTGAATACATCGCAACTGATTCTAAAGAATTGGACATCACAAATGATGAGAAATTAAAGATATTTTTTCAAGAAAATGGAGAAGTTACTCATGTAATAAATTGTGCGGCGTATAATGATGTGGATAAGGCAGAAAATAATGAGAAAGTTTGGCTATTAAATGCTAAAGCTCCTAAAAAGTTAGCTGAAATTTCTAAAGAAATAGGAGCAATCTTTGTAACTTATTCGACGGATTTTGTGTTTGATGGAAACAAAAGTTCTCCGTATTTGGAAGAAGAAGAAACGAATGGATTGTCAGAGTATGGAAAATCAAAGGCTAAAGGTGAAAAAGAAGTTTTTAAAATATATGATAAATCTTTTGTAATACGAACTTCATGGGTATTTGGAATAGCAAATAACAATTTTAATAAGCAAGTTATAAATTGGAGTAAATCAAGAAATGAATTGAATATTGTGGATGATCAAGTTTCTACTCCTACGTATTCAGTAGATTTGGCCGAGTTTTCCTGGAAACTAATTCAAACTGAAAAATTTGGTTTATATCACATTACAAATGATGGAATCGCAAGTAAATACGATCAAGCAAAGTATGTTTTGAAAAAAATTGGTTGGAATGGAACGTTAGTGAGAGCTAAGACGGCTGATTTCAATCTTCCTGCAAAACGACCGGCTTATTCAAAATTGGATTCTAGTAAAGTAGAAAAATTGTTAGGAGAGAAAATTCCTGCTTGGCAGTCAGGAATTGATAGGTTTTTGGAAGAGATGAAAGAAAATGGGGAGTTGTAAAAATTTATATTAAGCTGAGTTTTTCAGCTTTTTTTATTGAAATTTTTTAAAGAGTAAAACTAGAATTTTTATTTTATCGAAATTTAAAAAAACTATTCAAAAATTCAAAAAAATAGTTTATAATTAAATAAATAATTTAGAACGGAGAAAAATAAATGAAAAAAGCAAATATGTTAATTTTGTTAGGATTTTTGAGTTTAAGTGTCATTGGAAGTGCAAAGCCCCAGCAGACTTTTGAAGAAAAAAATTATTTGGTTGAAATGACACAAGAAAAATCAGAGTTGACTAGTGAAAATAATTCTAGCAGTATAGAAGAAAATAGAAAAGAAGAGCAAAATCTTTTGGGAAAAAGAAGAAAAAAAGAGAATGAAAATACATCATCAAACGAAAAATCTAGAAAAAAATCACTTTGGAGCAAAATAGTGGATAGAAAAAAAAGTGATAAAAATGAAAATTGGAAACTAGTTTGGAATGATGAATTCGACTCAAATAGCTTGGATACATCTAAATGGAGTTACTGGGGAGATAACAACATTCCATGGAATGCAGGAAATTATTTGGATGAAAACGGTAATTTGGTGGATCAGTCTGGATTTAAAGTTAAACATTATTATTTGAAGGACAATGTTAAAGTGCAAGATGGAAATTTAATCATTGAAGTGAAAAAAGAAAATAATAAAACTGTGAATATTGATGGAAAACAGAGAAAAATATTATATAGTTCTGGAGCGGTTCACACTAAAGGTAAATTTTCCGTACAAGAGGGAAAAATCGAAATGAGAGCAGCAATGCCTAAAGGTGTGGGGACTTGGCCTGCTTTTTGGATGTGGCCTGAATGGTATAGTCAAGGAACAAATAAATTGGCAGATGGAGAAATTGATATTTTTGAGATTTATGGTTCTGATTTGTCGAGGGTAACTGGAACAGCGCATGTTTTAAAGACAACAGAAAATAGATACGAAATGTTTGATAAAAATGATGAAAAAATTAAAAAAAATGAAGATTTGACGCAATTTAACACTTATGCTGTCGAATGGGATTCTAAAGAGATAAAGTGGCTATTTAATGGAAGAGTTTATAAAAAGAGAACTATGAAGGAAATGGAGAAAAAAGCAGGAAGAAATCCTTATAATCAGCCATATTTTATTATGATAAATGTAGCGCTTGAAAATCAGACTGGAAGCGATGGAGATGTGGATTTTCCGACAGAGATGAAAGTTGATTATGTGAGAGTCTATAAAAAAGATAAATAAAAGGAGTTTTGATGATGGAAGCTAAAAAATTTAAGGAAAATGATGTAAAAATATTTGCTGGTTCTTCGGCAAAAAAATTGGCGCAAAAAATAGCGGATTATGTGGGACTGCCGCTTTCAAAAAATAAGATTCAAAAATTTTCAGATGGGGAAATATTTACAAAATCGCTTGAGAGTGTGAGAGGGAGTAAAGTTTTTGTTGTGCAGTCGACTGCAGGAAAAGTGAATGAAAATTTGATGGAACTTCTGATTTTTATAGATGTGCTAAAAAGGGCATCTGCTAAAGAAATTATAGCGATTATTCCGTATTTTGGATATGCAAGACAAGATAGGACGATAAATCCACATGATCCAATCACTGCAAAATTAATTTCAAATTTGTTGGTTGCCGCTGGAGCAACAAGAATTGTGACGATGGAACTACATACAAGACAAGTACAGGGATTTTTTGACATTCCAGTGGATCATATGGAACCGCTTCCGATTTTGGCAAAATATTTTGAAAAAAAAGGATTTTCTCAAAGTGAAGATGTCGTTGTTGTGGCGCCTGACATAGGTTCGCTAAAAAGGGCAAGAGGTTTTGCCAAATGGCTTGAAGTGCCACTTGCGATTGTGGAAAAGAGAAAAAATGGAGATGGAGAATTTGAAGTTGAAAATTTAATTGGAGATGTATGCGGTAAAAAGGTCATTTTGATTGACGATATGATTAATACAGGAAAAACAGTTTGTAATGCAGCAGATGCGTTAATTAAAAATGGCGCAACAGAAGTGTATTGCTGTGCGACTCATGCGGTATTTTCAGATTATGCGGTAAAAAGACTAAAGGAATCTGTAATTAAAGAAGTTGTCGTAACAGACACAATTGAGTTAAGAGAAGATGAATATTTTGAAAAACTTACTGTTTTATCAACTGCTAAGATTTTTGGAGAAGCGGTAAAAAGAATAGTTATTTACAAAGAGATGAGTAATTTATTTGTGAAATAAGGAGGAAAAATAGACAAAATGAGCCATTATTTTTCTGAAGTGCAAGATGTGAAATCAGTAAAAAAAATAATAAATTATGAAATTAAAAACGAAAAGTTTGAGTTTTTGACTGACAATGGAGTTTTTTCAAAGATAAAAGTTGATTTTGGGACTGATGTGATGTTGCGGACTTTTTTGAATGAAAATAAAAAATTGGAAAATATTCGAATTTTGGATATTGGCTGCGGATATGGCGTTGTTTCAGTTGTTTTAAAAAGATTTTTTAGAAAAGCAAGAATTTTATCGACGGACGTCAATGAGAGAGCGCTAGAATTGACACGGGAAAATATACAAAAAAATAATAGGACAGATGATTTTGAAGTTAGAAAATCTTTTGTGTTTGACAATATTTCTGAAAATTTCGATATGATTCTGTCCAATCCCCCGATTAGAGCAGGAAAGCAAGTGATTTTTGAAATTTATGAAAAAAGTTTTTTTCATTTGAACAAAAATGGGAAATTTTACTGCGTGATTCAAACTAAACACGGAGCTAAAAGTACGAAAAAAAAATTGGAAGAACTTTTTGGAAATTGTACCACGCTTGTAATTGAAGCTGGATATAGAATTTTTAGATGTGTTAAAAATAGTTAAATAATTAGTTGAAAAAAGGAGTACGATTTTGTACTCCTAATTTTTTTAGTATTTAAAAATTACGTTTGAGCTTTTTGGTCTTGAAATTTCTTTTTTAGCTTTTACATAGTCAATAAAAATAGGGACGTCGCTTAAATATGTATTTGTTCCACCACGAGTTTTTATGATTTCACCAAGAGTTTTGTAACCGTCTTTTCCACTTGCAATGTATGAATTTGTTGCCATTACATAAGTTTTGTTTGAGTCAATTGGAACCCATTCGTTTGATTTTCTGTCAAGCACTTCGATTTTTTTGACTCTTGTTCCAAGTTTTCCCGCTTTTGTAGCTTCATATCTGATTCCTGCACCATAAGGGAATGATCCAGTTGAACCACCTGTAAGTGAATAATCTATCGCATCTTCAAGCACCTGTTTTACTTCTGAACCTTTGATTTCAAGCGTATAAATTGTATTTGTGGCAAAAGGCAGCAAAGTGTATGCAAGGTCATAGTTAAATTCTCCTGGTTCCAGAGTAATTCTTATATTTCCGGCATTTCCAATGACAAAGTCGATATTTCTAGTTCCAATAGTTTTTAATTTATCTAAAACTGATTCCATGACAAGAGTTGTTGCAAGAGAACCTTCTGGATTTTTTGCGTCTGGAATACGGTTTTCAGAACCACCTGGAATTTTATCTAAAATTTTTCCAACTGATTTTTTACCCATTTCATTTTTTTCTTTTTTGTAACCTTCTAATAATTTTTCAGCTTGAGGTTCATTTTTTACAAATTTAATATTTTTATTTTCATTTACAAATTTAATAACTTTATCTTTTTCTGCTCCAGTCAATTGAATTTTTTTATCGTCTTTATCCTTCACTTCAAAAAAATTATCTCCAATTAATAATTGTGGATTTGCTACGACATTTGTAACAACTCCTTTTTGGTTAAAGTCTAATTTCAATTGACCAAGTAAATAAGCATAACACCAAGCTTCTACTACATAAGTTGGCTCACCGTTACTGTGCTCAATTTTTTTTGGATAATCAGGATCTGCCACTTTTAGTCCAAATTGTTCAAATTGAGAACCCAATAAATAGTGTGTATCTCCCGATACGATTAAATCAATTCCTTCAACTTTTTTTGCAATTTCAAGATTTCTTTCGTATCCTGCATGGGAAAGCAGGATTATTTTGTTAATTCCTTTATCTTGAACTTCTTTTACATATTTTTTCGCTGTTTCCACTTCGTCGTAAAATTTTATATCGTCTCCGGGGCTTGAAGATTCTTTAGTTTTTTTCACAACTTCGATTCCGATAATTGCAACTTTTTCGCCATTTATATTTTTAATGATGTAAGGTTTCCATTTATTTTCTAAGATACTTCCTTTATCAGGTACGACATTTGCTGAAACAACTGGAACTTTTAGAACATCTAAAAATCCTTTTAATCCTTTATTTCCAGCATCAAATTCGTGATTTCCCAATGTGAATGCGTCAAATTTGATTTCGTTCATTATATTTGCATCCGCTTTTCCTTCGAATAATGTGAAATAAAGAGTTCCTGTTTGTGCGTCTCCTGCATGTAGAACAAGTGTATTTTTGTTTTCTTTTCTGAATTCATCAATCGCTTGAGCCATTCTGGCCATTCCGCCGATATTTACTGTAACAGTTTGGTCTCCTAATTTTAATGGCATTTTTTCTTCTTCCAGATGCGAGTGATGGTCGTTGATGTGGGCAACATTTAACTCAAAATTTGAGCTAGTGCTTTTTTTATTTTTAGTCGTTTTTGCCATTGCGACATTTTGTGTAGCTGCAAATATTGTGATTGTTAGCGCTAATAAAAACAATTTTTTCATAGAAAATTCCTCCAATATTTTTTTATATTTAAATTATAGTATAATTTTATAAAAAAATCACGAAAAATTTTGGATTTTTATAAAAATTTTCTTTTATATTTTGGCTTTATTCCATTCATAGTAGCTTTGATTTAAGCTATATGCGCAAAAACCGTTGTTAGTCAATATTTTTGCAGCAATATTGGCATAGGCGCAGTTTCTTCCACGGCAGTAGACGATTATTTTTTTATCTTTTGGCAAATCTTCCAAGTTTTCTTCTAAAATTTTCATTGGGATATTTATCGCATTTTCAATGTGCTGTGAATTAAATTCATCTTCTGGTCGCAAGTCAATTATTACAACATTTTCTTCTTCAACCATTTTTTGCGCTTCTTCAACAGTTAAAATTTTTGTTTTGCAACATTTTTCGTAAAATTCGTCGTGAATTTTTTGTACATCAGAAAGCTGCGTTTCACCGACATTTATAAGAAGATAAACCAAATCGATAATTTTTTCATTGGCAATTTTATAGACGACGAAATTTTTCTTTTTTTCACAAGAAACCAAATTTCCATCTTTCAATATTTGCAAGTGGCGAGAAGTGTTTGCAATTGTCATCCCAGTTTCACGAGCAATTTTTTCCACAGTTTTTTTCCCTTGCGAGAGCAAATCCAAAATTTCAATCCGCTTGTCACTTGACAGACATTTCCCAATTTTTGACAGTCCGCTGTAAAGGCTGTTTTTGTATTTTTCACATAATTTATCCATAATTAACCTCTTTTTTATAAAATTTTTTATTAAATATATTTTTATTTTTAAATAAAATTGTTGACAAAGTTTTTTAAATATGATATTATTCAATTAGTTAATTGAATAGTTGAATTTCTAAAGTCAGTATATCATAATTTTTGGAAAAAATAAACTATAAAATTTAAGAAAATAAAACAATAATAAAAGAAAGAGGCGATGTTTTATGGCAATAACTTTAAATAAAGATAATTTTGAAGCAACAATTTCAAGTGGAGTGGCGTTGGTAGATTTTTGGGCAAGCTGGTGCAGACCTTGTAAAATGCAGCTTCCTATAGTTGAAGAGTTGTCAAATGAATTGGGAGAAAAAGCAAAAGTTGGAAAAGTAAATGTTGACGAACAATTGGAGTTAGCACAACAATTTGGAATCCAAAGTATTCCTACATTGATTTTATTTAAAGATGGAAAACCATTGGAAGTTATGGTGGGACCTCAATCGAAAGAAACTTTGTATGAAAAAATAAATGGAGCATTATAGAAAAAATCAAAATTAGAATTTAATTTAAAAAAAATTGGAAGAAAAATTATGAATTTGAGAAATTATCTTTATTTGTAATTTTTCTTTTTTTAGAAAAGGAGAGAAAAATGTTATACGATTCAGTAATTATAGGTTCTGGACCAGCTGGACTTACAGCTGCAATCTATTTGGGACGGGCAGGATTGAAAAATATTATAATAAATGGAATGGAACCAGGTGGACAGCTTACAACTACGACTGAAGTGGAAAATTTTCCAGGATTTCCTGAAGGAATTGACGGTTCACAATTGGTGGAAAATATAAAATCCCAAGCAAAAAAATTTGGAGCGGAATTTTTACAAGCGCAAGTAAAAGAGATCGAGTACAACGAAAGACCTTTTAAAATTCACTTGGACAACAAAAATATTATTGAAGCAAAAACAGTAATTGTGTCAACTGGTGCAAGTGCAAGATATTTGGGAATTGAAAATGAAAAGGAAAATATTGGAAGAGGAGTAAGCGCTTGTGCGACTTGTGACGGATTTTTTTACCGTGGAAAAGAAGTCGTTGTAATTGGCGGAGGAGATACTGCGATGGAAGAAGCAACTTTTCTTACAAGATTTGCGACAAAAGTGACAATTGTTCACAGAAGAGATGAATTAAGAGCATCGGCAATTATGCAAAAAAGAGCCAAAGACAATGAAAAAATCGCATGGAAATTGAATTACACTCCTAAAAAAGTTTTGTCTGATGGAAAAGTTACAGGAATTGAATTGATAAATAATAAAACTGGTAAGACAGAAGTTTTAAAAACAGACGGAATCTTTGTGGCAATTGGAAGAAATCCGAATACAAAATTTTTAGGAAATGCTGTTGAATTGGATAAAAGTGGATATATTTTGACAAAAGGGAAATCTTCCAAGACAAATATTCCTGGAATCTTTGCCGCAGGAGATGTGTGTGACGCTAGATACCAACAAGCGATAGTTGCTTCGGGAAATGGAGCAATTGCTGCTCTTGATGCAGAAGAATATTTAGTAGAACACAGTTTATAATTTTGAGGTTAAAGTTAAAAATGGAAGAAATACTAAATTATGAAAAATTAAGAGAAATTATTGCTGATAAAAAATTATTCCTGCTTTATATTTCAAGTCCAAATTGCAGTGTTTGCAAAGCGGACTTTCCAAAAATTAAAGAAATTGCGGAAAGAGAAAATATAAAAAGTTATAAAATTGATGTGACAAAAGTAAAAAAGGCTGTAGGTCAACTATCGCTTTTTTCTGTTCCCGCTGTTCTCCTTTTTTATGAAAAAAAAGAAATTCATAGACAAGCAAGAATTATAGATTTTGAAGAATTGAAATTTAGAATTGAACAAATTAAATTAATAAAACTTTAAGATTACCTAAAAATTTAATTTAAAAAATTGACATTTAGTTGAATTTGGTATATTATATTTACTATAATTAAAAACTAAGTTAGGAGATGTAAAAATGAGTACAGAAATTACAGAAACAAATTTAGAAACAAATTCAACTTGGAAAACAAAATTGAAAGCGATGGGGCCTGGTATCCTTATGGCATCAGCAGCTGTAGGAGGTTCACACATCGTATCATCGGCACAAGCGGGAGCAATTTACGGATGGCAATTACTTCTTGTCGTTATTTTAGTAAACTTGTTTAAGTATCCATTCTTTAGATTTGGTGTTCAATATACACTGAATACAGAAAAAAGCTTGGTTGAAGGATATAGCAACAGAGGAAAAGCTTATCTTTGGATATTTTTCATACTAAATGTATTTTCAGCAATGGTAAATACAGCAGCAGTAGGTATTCTTACAGGAGCAATTATGATGAATATCATTCCAAAAAGTTGGGGAATTTCAGTTGGGCAAATAACAATAATATTAATAATTTTAATTTGGGCAATGATAATTCTTGGAGGATATAGCGTTCTAGATGGAATTTCAAAATTTGTTATGATTACTTTAACATTAGCAACAACAGTCGCAGTAATCATCGCTGCTATTAAAGGTGGCCGTCATATTCCAGCAAATTTTGTAGCACCTTCACCATGGAATCTTGCAGCACTTCCATTTATTATATCATTAATGGGTTGGATGCCTGCACCAATAGAAATTTCAGCAATAAATTCAATGTGGCTGGAAGAAAAGAAACGTACATCAGAAGTTTCATATGAAGATGGATTATTTGATTTTAATGTTGGGTATATTGGGACAGCTATTCTTGCAGTTATCTTTTTAGCACTTGGAGCATTAATCCAATACGGTTCACTAGAAAAAGTAAAACCAGCAAGTGCCGCTTATATCGCACAACTTATAAAAATGTATATGTCTGAAATTGGTTCATGGTCAAGATTGCTTATTGCATTTATTGCATTTATGTGTCTTTTCGGAACAACAATTACAGTTATTGACGGATATTCTCGTGCAAACGATGAAGCATTGCGTATTCTTTTAGGAAAAGAAAAATCTTCGCAAAAAGCTCTTAATATCTGGTTTACAGTAACTTCAATAATCGGTATTTTAATCGTGCTTTTGTTCTCAGGGAATGTTGCTAAAATGATGCGTTTTGCAATGATCGCTTCATTTATCTCAACACCAGTTTTCGCATGGTTGAACTTGCAACTTGTTAAAACGGGAAAGCACAAAGTTTCAGGAGCATTATACTGGCTTTCTGTTGTAGGATTAATTTACCTTTCAGGATTTGCAATTTTCTTCTTAATTGCTTATTTTGGAAAACTTGTATAAAATTTTTAAAAAGTAAAATAATAAAAAAATGGTCAATTAAGTTAAATTTTTGACCATTTTTGTTATTTCATATTTTATTTAAATTTTTAAAGTCCAATTATTTCCCAGTTATCATGACTTTTTCCATCAATTACACCATTTTTAACTTTTTTAATATAATCTATCATCATATTTTGAATAGTTCCGCTTTCTGATCCAATCTCATCTTTAGATGACCACAGCATTTTTATATCTTCTTCTTCAAATATGCCATCTTTTTTTATTAATTGCTCAAATCTGTAAAAGTTCATCCCAACTTTTATTTTCATCTCGGGAGTAATTTTTTTTCCATTTTCAAGCGTCAAATTTATAATTTTTTGGCCTTTCGGATTTCTTAAGTCAATTTTGTATTTTACTCCGCCAAAAATATCGAAAGTAACATATTTTAAATTTGCTCTTTCTTCGTTGTAACGATAGTTTTTATCGCCTTTTTTTATTGTGTCAAAGTAGTCGGCTGACCATTCCATATATTTTTTTAATTGTGCTCCAGTCATTTCAAAGACAGTTACATCTCCTCCAGTATATCTGTAGTTATAAACAATGTCTTTTCTCTTTATTTCGCCTTTATTAAGTTTTAGATTTTCATAGTCGTAAGAAAATGAAACAACTTCGGCTTTACTATAATATTTTTCCACATCGGTAATAAACGACGACATACCAGTATCTTTTAGAAATGAAATTGAGACTCCATAAATTTTTCCTTGTGGCACCATATCATTTAGCACAACTCCGATTTTTTCGTCAGCAATCTTACGAAGTCTGTCGTGATAGGGTTTATAGATTTTTTCTACTACTTTGTCGGCTTCTTCTTTTGCAACAGAAACCGTTTTTGAGTCTTTATCCAAAAGTTCCACTTTTTTTCCATTTATATTAAATTTCAAATCAATTTCAGAAACAACTGTTCCATATCTGTGCGGTTCTGTGATAAGAACGCCGTTTATAATATTTTTAGATACATTTTGGTGCATATGCCCAGCTAAGATGACATCTATTTCAGGCACAGCATTTGCAAGGTCTCTCACGCCAGTTTCGGCTATGCTGTTTTCGTTGTCAATTCCCATATGAGCAACGACAACTATCGCATTTGCACCTCGTTTTTTCAAATCTTTGATTTGTTCTTTCGTTTCGGAAATTGCAGGCACAAAGTGAAAATCCTTCAAAAACCCCGTATCTTCTTCAAATTTTTGTGACATAGGCGTTGAGAGTCCAATAATTCCTATTTTTACGCCATCTTCTTCAATAATTGTCGTAGCGTCCAAATATCTTTTTTTATCTTTGGATAAATTGAAGTTATTTTTGTTTTTGTCGTTATAAAATAAATTTGCAAGTAATTTTTTTGCTTTCATATCTTTCAAAATATTTGTCAAAATTGGCATTCCAAAGTTAAACTCGTGATTTCCTGGCACAAAGATGTCACATTTCATATAATTTAATATTTGCGGAATCGGATGTCTTTTGTCATTTGCAAAATATTCAATCCAGTTGTCCTGAATGGCATCTCCAACTTCCATGAGAAGAACATTTTTATTATTTTTTCTCAATTTTTTAACATAAGTGGAAATTTGCGCATAAGAACCCGAATTGTCTTCTTCGTCAGCGGCGTAGTTCCAAGGCAAAACTCTTCCGTGAACATCACTCATTCCGATTATTTTAATATTCACTTTTCTTGTAAATCTTTTTTTTATAATTTTCTCTTCCTTCTTCCAAACTAAATTCTCTTTCATATTTTTCCTGATTAATTTTATCTTTAATCTCAAACACCTTTTCCAATTCAATCCCGTATTCATTAGCGATGGCAATTGTGTAATAAAACACATCAAAAACTTCCTCTTCGATAGTTCCTTTGATATTTTTCCCATTAAATCTCGTGTTTTTTCTAATATTTTCAGCAAGTTCCCCAAATTCTTCAATCAATTTTAAGACAATTCTCTGAATATTGTCCTTCTTTTCTCTTTCATTTCGCAAGTCTTCTTTTTCTTCCAGAGTCCCCTGTTCAATATGTTTAATTAAATATTGAACTTCCTTTAAAGTCATCATAATTTTTCACCCATTTCTTTACCATCATTTTAAAAAAATTATACAATTTTTTAGAAATATAGTCAAATCAATTTAATAAAATTTGGCAAGAAATCTCTTATTTTTACAAATAAAATTGTTATACAAAAACTTTGTTAAAATTTTAACTTATTTTTTTTATTTCAAAATTATTTTGTTAGTTAAACTATATCTTAACTTGTTTTTCTAAAATTTTTTTATTGAAAAAAATATCAATATATGATAAACTAAGAATTAGTATAAGTAAATTTGAAGTACAAAAAAATTTACTGGACAATTTTTTTAAAATTTGATACAATAAAAAGGATCCGAGGTGATTTTCAATGGCAAAACAGGATGTTCTTGAGCTAGAAGGTGAAATAATCGAGGCGTTGCCAAATGCGATGTTTCAAGTGAGGCTTGAAAATGGACACGAAGTTTTAGGACATATCTCAGGAAAAATGAGAATGAACTATATAAAAATTTTACCAGGGGATAAAGTTACGGTTGAAGTTTCTCCGTATGATTTATCGAGGGGTAGAATTGTATATAGAAAAAAATAAAATCTGGAAGGAGGGTTTTTAGTGAAAGTAAAAGCTTCAGTAAAACCTATGTGTGACAAATGTAAAGTTATTAAGCGTCACGGAAAAGTAAGAGTAATATGCGAAAACCCTAAACACAAACAAATACAAGGATAATTAATATTTTTTAAAATATTTAGGGCGAAAAAAGTTAAAAACAAACTGATTAAAAATTTTTATTATAAGACTTTTAAAGATATTTAAAATAAAAATTGTAAAAGTATGTTTAGCTGTAGAGCTTATTCCTTATAGCATTTGTGAGGGCATATTGAAGAAGATTAAAAATATCAAAAACGAGGAGGAAACAATTTGGCTAGAATAGCGGGAGTAGATATTCCAAGAAATAAAAGAGTAGAAATTTCATTAACTTACATTTTTGGAATTGGAAAAAGCACTTCAAACAAAATTTTAGAAAAAGCAGGTGTTGACAAAGACACCAGAGTTAAAGATTTAACAGAAGAACAAGTAGCAAAAATCAGAAACTTTGTGGAAGAATATAAAGTTGAAGGTGAATTGAGAAAAGAAATCAGACTTAATATAAAAAGATTACTTGATATAAAAAGTTACAGAGGATTAAGACATAGAAACGGTTTACCTGTAAGAGGACAAAAAACTAAAACGAATGCAAGAACAAGAAAAGGGCCAGTAAAAATGGCAATCGCTAAGAAAAAATAATAAATTATTAAGTTAAGGAGGAAACTATAAGTGGCTAAAAAACCAGCAGTTTCAAAAAAGAAAAAATTAAAAAACATTCCTAATGGGATAGCATATATACACTCTACTTTCAATAATACTGTTGTAACAATTACAGATGCAGAAGGAAAAGTAGTAATCTGGAAATCAGGAGGGACTTCAGGGTTCAAAGGAACTAAAAAGGGAACTCCATTCGCAGCTCAAATAGCAGCTGAACAAGCAGCACAAGTTGCAATTGAAAATGGAATGAAACAAATCGAAATTAAAATAAAAGGACCAGGATCTGGAAGAGAAGCTTCTATAAGATCAATTCAAGCAACTGGATTAGAAGTAACAAGAATAGTTGATATAACTCCAGTGCCTCATAATGGTGCAAGACCACCTAAAAAGAGAAGACCGTAATTTTAAAAACTAAGGAGGAAATAGATAAATGGCAAGAAATAGACAGCCGGTTTTGAAAAAATGTAGAAATCTTGGCTTAGATCCAAGCGTTCTAGGAGTAAATAAAAAGTCAAATAGAAATATTAGACCAAACGCAAATAGAAAATTAACTGAATATGGAATACAATTAAGAGAAAAACAAAGAGCAAGATTTGTTTATGGAGTTCAAGAAAAACAATTTTATAAATTATATGAAGAAGCAACAAGAAAAGAAGGAGTAACAGGGGAATTATTACTTCAATATTTAGAAAGAAGATTAGATAATGTAATTTACAGACTAGGATTTGGTGGGACAAGAAGACAAGCAAGACAAATCGTAAGTCACGGACATATTTTAATTAACGGGAAAAGAGTAGACATCGCTTCTTACAGAGTAAAACAAGGTGATGTTATTACTGTAAAAGAAGATTCAAAAGAATTAGCTATTATCAAAGAATCTGTTGGACAAAAAACAGTTCCAGGATGGTTATCACTTGAAGAAGGTTCATTAACTGCAAGAGTAATGGAGAATCCAGGAAGAGATGCTGTTGACTTCGAAATTGATGAAGCAATGATTATCGAGTATTACTCTAGATAATAATATTTTGTTCGAAGGAGATGAATTAGCTTTGTTAAAAATTGAAAAAATAGCTAAAAATGTTAAATTAACAGAAGAAAAAACAGATAATTACACAGCAAAATATACATTAGAGCCTTTATACAGAGGTTATGGAAATACTATTGGAAATGCACTTAGAAGAATATTATTATCTTCAATACCGGGAACAGCAATAAAAGGAATTAAAATTGATGGGGTTTTAAATGAGTTTTCTACAATAGAAGGTGTAAAGGAAGCAGTTACAGACATTATTTTAAATATAAAAGAAATCGTTGTAGAAGCTGATGAGCCAGGTGAGAAAAAAATGAGTTTGTCTGTAAAGGGGCCTGCTGTAATAACAGCCGCTGATATAAAGATGGAACCTGGCTTAAAAATTATAAATCCAGATCAAATTATAATGACTGTTACAGTTGATAAAGAAATCAATATGGAATTTCTTGTAGATTCTGGAGAAGGATTTGTAATTTCAGATGAAATCAATACAGATGGATGGCCAATTGGATATTTGGCAGTAGATGCAATCTATACGCCTATTAAAAGAGTAAATTATACTGTGGAAGACACAATGGTCGGAAGGGTTACAAATTACGATAAATTAATTTTAGAAGTTGCAACTGACGGAAGTATTGAAATAAAAGATGCACTGTCTTATGCAGTAGAATTATTGACTTGGCACATAGAACCATTTGCAAATATTGGAAACAGTATGAGTAAATATCGTGAAGAGGAAGTGGAAACAGTTGTAGCGAGCAACGAATCTGAATCCAGTGTCGAAGATATGAAAATTGAAGAATTAGACTTTACTGTTCGTTCTTATAATTGCTTGAAAAAAGCTGGAGTCAATACAATTTCTGACTTGACTTCAATGAGCTATAATGAACTGTTAAAAATAAAAAATTTAGGTAAAAAGTCTTTGAATGAAATTATTGATAAAATGAAAGAGCTTGGTTATGACCTAAGCGAACATGTTTCGACTAACGAAGAAAATTAAAAAATTTAACTAAAACTTTTGACGAGGAGGGAAAATGAATCATAATAAATCATATAGAAAGTTAGGGAGAAGAACTGACCATAGATTAGCTATGCTTAAAAATATGACAATTTCTCTAGTAAAAGCTGAACAAATTGAAACTACTGTTACAAGAGCTAAAGAATTGAGAAAATTTGTTGAAAAATCTATAACTTTAGGAAAAAAATATAATAACTCAACTGATGCTGCAAGAAGAGTGCATTTGAGAAGACAAGCCTTCGCTTTTTTAAGAAATGAAGAAGCAGTTGGAAAAATCTTTAATGAAATCGCTCCAAAATATGCTGATAGAAACGGTGGATACACTAGAATTATTAAGACAGCAGTTAGAAGAGGAGATTCAGCTGAATTAGCAATTATTGAATTAGTATAGTATTTATAAAAGTGGCATTTTGCCACTTTTTTTTTGAAAAAATTTAGTAATTGTCGACAGTTCGTAAGTATGATATAATAAGTACATAAAAATTGTAAAAAAGAGAGGAAGATTATGAGCGAAAAAAATTTATTTGAAGAAATGCTTCCTGATTATTTGCCGGAAGAAAGAAAAAAAGGCGATATAATCGAGGGCATGATTTCAAGAAAGGAAATTGAATTTGGATATTTAGACTTAAATTCTAAAAAGGAAGGAAGAATTTTGGTTCGTGAAATTGAAGATTTTAATATTGGAGATAAAATTGAAGTTAAGTTTATAAGAGAAGATGAAAACAGTATCATTGTTTCAAAATTTTTATTGGACAAAGCTAAAGAATTTGCTTCGTATAATGTAAATGACATTGTTACGGGGGAAATTTCTAAAAAAATCAAAGGTGGCTATATCGTAAAAATTGGAAAAAATGAAGCATTCTTGCCATTTTCACTTGCTAGACTTGAAAAAGATAAGGATTATACTGGACAAAAATTTAAATTTTTGATAAAAGAAAAAGATAAGAATAAAATCATGATTTCTCGAAGCGATTTAATTAAAATTGAAGAAGAAAAATATTTTGAAAAAATAAATGTCGGTGATATTGTGACTGGTAAAATTAAAGAGGTGTTGGATTTTGGACTTGTTGTGGATTTGGGAGCTGTAAATGGATTTGTTCATATTTCAGAAATTTCTTGGAATCCAGTTGATGACTTGGTTGAAAAATTTGGAATAAATGACGAAATTAGTGCAAAAGTTATTGAAAAAGATACGGAAAAAAATAAATTAAAATTGAGCATAAAACAGCTTTCGCAAAATCCTTGGGAAACTTTTGAAGAAAAACATAAAATTGGAGATACTGTAAAAGTTAAAGTGACAGAAATTCTTGATTTTGGAATTGTTGGAAATATTTTGGGAAATGATATTTCAGGATTTGTGCACTTTAGTGAACTTGCTTGGAATAAAGGTGCAAAAGAATTGAAAAACTATAAAGTTGGTGACGAATTTGAAGCAAAAATTATTGAAATTGAGAGCACTAAAAGAAATGTAAAATTGAGTGTAAAACAATTAGTTGAAAATCCTTGGGAAAAAGTGAAAGAAAAATATAAAATTGGTGATATTTTGGAGAGACCAATTTCTGAAATATTTGATTTCGGGCTTCTTATCGAAGTTGAAAAGGATGTGGATGGGCTACTTCACATTTCAGATTTAGCTTATAAAAAAATTTCAAATTTGGCGTCAAAATATAAAGTTGGCGATATTATTAAATCTAAAATTATTGGATTTAACGATGAAAAAAATAGAATTTCCTTGAGCGTTAAAGCGATTTTTGATGAAAAATGGGAAAATCTTGAAAATAATTATGATTTGACTCAGGCTTTAAAAGGAAAAGTCGTGAATGTTCAGGATTATGGAATTTTTGTGGAAATTGAAGAAGGAATTGAAGCATTTATCCATAAAAATGAATTTTCTTGGAATAAGAGAGAGAAAAAATCCTACAAAGTTGGCGATGAAGTTGAATTTAAAATAATTGTAATGGATAAAATTGAGAAAAAATTGGCTGGAAGCATAAAACAGCTTACAAAATCTCCTTGGGCTGAAGTGACAGAGCAATATAAAGTTGGAAATATTGTAAATACTCAAATTGAAGAAATAACTGAAAATTTTGTATTAGTTAAATTGACTGACAGATTTAATGGAATTATTCCAAAAAGAGAATTATCAGAGCATTTCTTAAAAAACATTTCTGAAAGTTTTAATGTGGGAGATAAAGTTACTGCGATAATTACTGATATAAACGACAAGAAAAAATCAATTGCACTGTCAATCAGAAGAGTTCATCAAATGGAAGAAAAAAAAGAAATGGAAGAACTGTTAAAAATTTATGGAGTGTAATTTAAAAAAGTAAAATAAAAAAATATTCATATTTTGATAATTTAAGAGCTAATTTTTTGTATTTTTTAAAAATTAGTTCTTTTTATTTTATATTTAAATTATAAAAAAATTATTTTTAAATTGCTAATTTTATTGTATAATTATAAAAAATGAAAATGGGGGAAATTTAATGAAAATATTACATTTGGCTGATTTACATATTGGGAAAAAAATTAATGAGTTTTCGATGATTGAAGATCAGAAATTTATTTTGAAGCAAATTTTGGAAATTATGGACGATGTGAAACCTCACGCCGTTATAATTGCGGGAGATGTCTATGACAAAACTGTGCCGACGATAGAAGCTATCGAACTTTTGGATGATTTTATTTTTGAAATTTCTAAAAGAGAAATTAGTACATTTATAATTAGCGGAAATCACGATTCGGCGGAAAGACTTTCGTTTGGAGCAAAAGTTATGAAATTTGGAAAAATTTATATTTCACCTGTCTTTGATGGAAAAATTTCAAAATATACATTGTCTGATGAAAATGGCAAAATTAACTTTTATCTGATGCCGTTTTTAAAACCTATGAATGTGAAAAAATTTTTTTTGGATGAAGAAATAAATTCTTATGACGATGCGGCAAGATTAATTGTAAAAAATATGAATATTGATGTTTCCCAAAGAAATATTTTAATTGCGCATCAATTTGTGACTGAAAGTGCACAAAGTGAACTTGAAGAAAAAAATGTCGGTGGACTTGACAACATAAGTGCTGAGATTTTTTGTGATTTTGACTATGTTGCCTTGGGACACATTCACAAAGCTTATAGTATTGGGGAAAAGAAAAGAATCAGATATTGTGGTTCTCCATTGAAGTATTCACTTTCTGAAGTAAATGTGGAAAAGTCAATTACAATTGTGGAAATAAATTCAAAAGATGACTTTAAGATGGAAGCTGTTAAACTTGTGCCGCTGCGTGATATGCAAGTCATAAAAGGGACTTTCGAGGAAATTACAAAAAATTCTTTTTATTGCGATATAAATACAAAAAATTATATTTCCATAACTTTGACTGATGAAAATGAAGTTCCAAATGCGCTGCAAAAACTACGAGATATTTATGAAAATATTTTAAAATTAGACTACGACAACAAAAGAACTCAGAAATATAATAAAATTGATTTTGAAAAAATTAAAAAAAGAGATCCATTTGAAGTTTTTTCAGAATTTTATGAACTGCAAAATAATCAGAAGATGACTGCTGAACAAGAAGAAATAATGAAAAATTTAATTGGTGAAATTTGGGAGGTGGAATTGTGAGACCTTTGAAACTTAAAATTTCTGCTTTTAAATCTTATGGCGGGAAAGAAGAAATTGATTTTGAAAAACTGGGAAATGATGGAATTTATTTAATCACGGGAAAAACTGGTGCTGGGAAAACTACTATTTTTGATGCAATCAGTTTTGCACTTTTTGGGAGTCCGAGCGGTAAAATTGACGAAGTTTCAACTTTAAGATCCAAATATGCGCAAGAAGATATACCAACATTTGTAGAACTCACATTTTCCTACAAAAATAAAATTTATTATATTAAAAGAAATCCGTCTTATGAAAGAAAGTCAAAAAGGGGAAAATTTGAAACTGTAACTGAAGCTTCAAAAGTTGAATTTCATCTGCCAAATGGAAAAATTTTAACTAAAAAAAATGAAGTGAATGAAAAAATAAAAGATATTCTGGGAGTTAATGAGATTCAATTTAGACAAATTTGCATGATTACGCAAGGAGCTTTTGCAAAATTTTTGTTTGCTAAAACTCCCGAGAAAGAAAGTATTTTTAGAGAAATTTTTAAAACGGCAAATTATGAAACTTTAGAAAAAAAAATGAAGGAAAAATATAAAAAAGTTGAAGACGAAGATAAACTTCTGACGGAACAGATAAAAAGTTTTAAAGAAAGAGTGGAATGTAGCAAAGATTTTGAGTCAGATTTTTTTGAAGAAAATAAAAAAAATATAGATTTTTCTGAATTTTTGAATGAATTAATTTTGTTTCAAGAAGAAAAAAATAAAAAGTTGAAAAGCGGAATTGAAGATATTGAAACCAATAAAAAAATTGTAGAAAAAAATTTGGACATTGCGAAAGAAATTGAAATAAAAAAAGAAAAATTAGAAGAATTAAAAAAAGAAAAATCAGAAGAAGAAATTAATTTTGAAAATTATAAAAAAAACTTGGAAAAACATGCGAATGAAGAAAATAAAATTTATGAATTAAATACGAGAAAAGAAATTATAAAAAATGATTTGGAGAAATATTCAGAATTAAAAAATTTGGAAGATGAAAAAAGTGATTTGGAAAAATTGGTTTTTGAAAAAGAAAATAAAAAAGATGATTTAAAAAATCAAATTGAACTTGAATCAAAGAAATTGGAAATTTTAAAAGAGAAAAAGGAGAGTTTGGAAAAATCTTCTAGAAATATTTTTAAACTTGAAAGTCAGTTGAAAGAGTTAAAAAATCAAATTGAAAAATTGGAAGAGTTAAAAAAACTTTTTGAAGATTATTGCGAGAAAAAAGAAAATAAAAAAAATTACGAATCTGAAGTTCAAAATTTGGAAAAAATAGAAAATAAAATTTTAGATGAAATTAAAAAAAATAATAATCTTTTAAAAAATAAAGAAGAAGAATTTACAAAATTTGAAACGATTGAAAAAAATTTTGCAGATTTTTCTTTGAAAAAAAATAAAATTTCAAATGATTCAAAAAATTTGGAAAATCTAAAAACTTTAAATTCTGAAATTGACAAAACTTCGATTGAATATAATTTGAAATTAAAAGAGTTTAAAGAAAGTCAAGAAAGTTATGAAGGTCAAGATAAAATTTCTCGAAATTTAAGAAAAATTTATAATAGCAATCAAGCTGGATTTCTTGCCAAAACTTTAATTGAAAATAAACCTTGTCCAGTCTGCGGTTCAAAAATTCATCCAAGACCAGCTTGTACTTTAGAAATTGAAAATATAAATTTGGAAGAAGTAGAAGAAGAAGAAAAAAAATCCAAAGAAATATTTTTAAAAATGAATGAATTAAGTGCAAATTGTGGAGAAATTTTAAAAGAAATTGAAGTCAAGAAAAAAAATTTACAAAAAAATTTGAGAGATTTTTTTGAAATTGAAAATCTTGAAAAAGAAAAAATTGGAGAATGGATAGTTAATAAATTTTCTTCTTTGAAAGATGAAATGAAAAAGATAGATGATTTGATTGAAAAAGAAAAAGATAGGGAAAAAGAAAAAGAAAATTGTAAAAAAGAAATTAAATTATTAAAAGAAGAATTGGAAAAACTAAATTCTTCTCAAAAATTAAATTTAGAAAAAAAGACAAAGGCAAATTCTTTCAAAGTGGAAGCAGATACTAATTTTAAAAATGTTGTTCTTGAAATTGAAAAGCGAACGAAGAAAAATTTTGAATTTGAAACTGAAAAAATTGAACTTTTAAAAAGAGAAAAAGTTTTGTTAAAAGAAAAAGAAGAACTGCAAAATTTTATTAAAATTGAAGAACAAAATAATTTAGAGCTAAAAAATTTGAAAGAAGAGATTCCAAAAAAAGAAAAAGAAATTGAAAATAAAAAAAGTAATGTGATTGAATTGGAAAAAGAAATGACTTCGCTGGAAACTGATTTGAAAAATTGCAAAAAAGATATTGAAAAAATAAAAAATAATCTTGAATTTGAAAATGAAGAGTTTGCAAAAGATAAAATTTTAGAATTTGAAAATGAAATTTTTAAAATTAGAAAAAAAATAAAATATGAAAAAGCTCAATTTGATGAATTAGATAAAAAATTGGCTTTGCAGGAAAAAGAAATTTTTGATTTAAAAAAAGAAATTGAAAAAAATAAAGATTTTAACATAGATTTTCTTTCGCAAGAATTTGAAACACTAAAAAATAAATTGAAATCACAAACAGAAGTTTTTCAACAAAATAATTCTAAACTTTCGATAAATCAAAAAATTTTAAGTGAATATGAAGAAAAACTTGGTCAATTAAAAGAAGCTCAAAGAAAAAATACTTTATTAAAAGCTCTTTTAGATACAATTCAAGGAAAAATTTCGGGAAAAGATAAAATAAGATTAGAAACCTATGTTCATATAAAATACTTTGAAAAAATACTTTTTAAGGCAAATAAAAGATTTTTTGCGATGTCAGATGGAAAATATGAATTAAAAAGAAGCAAAAGTTCTTTTGGAAATTCTAAAGTTGGACTAAATTTGGATATTTTTGACTACCGCAACGGAACTGTCAGAGGAGCTGCAACGCTTTCGGGTGGAGAATCATTTTTGGCATCATTGTCACTAGCTCTTGGATTTTCTGATGTTGTTCAGGAAATGTCAGGCGGAATTCAGCTTGAAACTTTATTTATTGATGAAGGATTTGGAACGCTTGATGAAGCGACATTGGAACAGGCAATGTCTGCGCTTAAAAGTCTTTCGACAGACAAAAAGCTCATTGGAATAATTTCACATGTGAATGAACTGAAAGAAGAAATTGACAAGCAAATCATTATAACAAAGGATACTGCTGGAATTAGCCATACAGCAATAAATATTTTATAAAAAAACAGGAGTTATTAAAACTTCTGAATTTTTGAGAGTGCCCATAATTTTGAGTTTACATAAAATTACGGACACTTTCTCTTAACCTAAATTTTCTCCATTGCTTTCAATTACTTTTTTATACCAGTAAAATGATTTCTTTTTATAACGATTTAATGAACCGGTCCCATCATCATTTCTGTCAACATAAATATATCCGTATCTTTTACTCATTTGAGCCGTTGAAGCTGAAACCAAGTCAATGCAGCCCCAAGAAGTATACCCAAGCACTTCCACTCCATCTTCAATCGCTTCTCTCACCTGTTTCAAATGTTTTCTCAAATAATCAATTCTATAATCATCCTCAACAGTTGGTCCATTAGGCCCGTCAACTAACACATCTTTTGCTCCAAGTCCATTTTCCACAATAAATAACGGAATTTGGTATCTGTCATAAAAATCATTCAACACAATTCTAAGTCCAACTGGATCAACTTGCCATCCCCATTCACTTGCTTCCAAATATGGATTTTTCAATCCACCTAATAAATTACCTTTTCCACTTTGATAATCTTGTGGATTATGTGCCGCAGCAACACTCACATAATATGAGAATGATACAAAATCAACTGGATTTTCAGCCAATAACTTTTCATCATCTTCAGCAAATTCAATATTTATATTATTTTCTTTAAAATATCTTCTTGCGTATGCTGGATATTTTCCTCTCACATGCACATCAGCAAATAAATAATTTTGTCTTTCAAATTCTCTTGCAGCTAATGTATCAAGCGGATGTGATGTCATTGGATAAGCTGGCATTGATAAAATCATACATCCTATTTTAAAATCTGGATTAATTTCATGTCCAACTTTTGTGACTAATGCAGAAGCTACTAATTCATTGTGGACAGCTTGGTACAATTCCTGTTTAGTTGGTTTTACTTCTCCATCAGTTGGAATTCCTCCACTCATAAATGGAGCGTGTAAAACAGAATTTATCTCATTAAATGTCAACCAGTATTTTACCTTATCTTTATATCTTTCAAACACTGTACGAGCATATCTTTCAAAAAATTCAATTAATTTTCTATTTGTCCATCCATTATATTCTCTTGCTAAATGAAGCGGTGTTTCATAATGGGACAATGTTACAAGTGGCTCAATTTCATATTTTGCCATTTCATCAAATAAGTTATCATAAAATTTTAGCCCTTCTTCATTTGGCTCCAATTCATCCCCTTTTGGAAAAATTCTGCTCCAGGCAATCGAAATTCTAAACACTTTAAATCCCATTTCTGCAAACAAAGCTATATCTTCTTTATATCTGTGATAAAAATCAATCCCTTTTAATTTCAAGTTATCTTCTGTAGGCTCCTTCGTAATCAGCACTTCTCCATCAACATTTGCTCCACCTTTTGGAGTTACATCTTGTACCGATAATCCTTTTCCGCCTTCGTTATACGCTCCTTCAAGCTGATTTGCAGCAGTAGCTCCTCCCCATAAAAATCCTTCTGGAAATCTTTTATTAGCCATTTTTCTCCTCCTAATCATTTATTTTAATTCTAACCTTTTTTATTCTTTTTTATTTTAAATCATTTTTAATAAAATATCAAAATTTTTTGAATTTTATTACTCATTTTTTTAGTAATTTTACTTTTAAAACTACCTAATTACTTAACAATTGTAATTAATTCATCTCCAAATTCAACATTTTCCTTTTTCATTTCAAGTACATCTAAGTATTCATCAGTATTAGTAATAATTATAGGCGTTGTCAATACATATCCAGCTTTCTTAATTTCATCAATGTCAAATTCTAACAGTAAACTACTCCCGCCTTTAGAAGCGGGAGCTTCTTGGGAAGTATCTGCTTTTGCTAGCCAAATATATTTACCAAGCTCTTCGGGCAGTCCCTGCCCTGTTTTTTTATTTCCTAATATTTCAACATTCCTTTTCCAACACCTCTTATATTCAGTGCCGCATTGTAATCTCTATCAATTTCAATTCCACAGCACTCACATTTATAACTTCTTTCTGATAATTTCAGTTCCTCTTTAACATTTCCACATTTACTGCAAGTTTTCGACGATGGAAACCACTTATCTATCTTCAAAAATTGCTTTCCCAAAAACATCAGTTTATACTTAAGCATCCTCAAAAATATTCCCCACCCATTATCTCCTACACTTTTCCCAAAATTTAATGCCTGACTCATCCCTTTCATATTCAAATTTTCAACAACCACAGCATTATAATCTTCAGATAATTTTTTCGATAATTTATGCAAAAAATCTCTTCGACAATTCTTGATATACTCATGTAATTTGATATTTTCATTTTTTGTTTATACCAATTTTTAGAAAATTTCACTTTTCTTGACAATGATTTCTGTAATTTCTTCAATTCTTCTTCCAACATCCTAAAATATCTTGGATAATCAGCCCTTTGGTTTTCAGAACTGACAAATAACTCAGACATTGAAAAATCAAGTCCAATCACTTTATCATTACTTGGATTTTTTTGAATTTCTTTTTCAAATTCTGTCAAAACAGAAACATAGTAATCTCCATTACTGTTTGTCAATGTTACTGACTTTATCTTGTAATCCTTTGGTATTTCTCTATGATATTTTAATTTAACTTTTTTCAATTTTGGCAAAACCAAATATAGAAAGCCTACGACTTCTTGCTATCTTTTTGTTAAAAATTTTTTAAATTTAAAAAATCTTCATAATTTCAAAAGAGAGATGATTATAATCAACCATCTCTCTTCCCAAATTTTACATTACTATTTAATTTCCCAATAATTATTATATTCTGTTTATCCATCTTCAATTATCACTCAGATTTGTTTAAACTATTATTTTCTCCCTACTTCAATTGTATTGTACTCCTAATTTCTCTCAATTACAAGTTTTTTTGAAATAAAAAAAATAAGTTTATAATAAAGATTTCTTTAAAAACAATCTTCAAAAATTATGGTTATTTTTCTCAAATCTTATTTTTGCCTAATTTATTTTTATAAGATAATTAAGATAGTTTATAGTAATTTAACAAATAAAAAATACACCTTTAATGCTTTTTTTAACACTTTCAGTGTATTTTTATTCCCTTCTATTCCATTTTTATTTTGAAAAATGGATAAATCCCTTGTTTTAAAATATTTGTTTTTATTTTAGCTAAAAATTTATTAATTTATTCTACAACAAATAACCATTCTTTAGATAATTCGTGATCTCCATTAATAACTTTTTCATATTCACCTTTTAACAATTCATAGAATTTACCAGGTTTTGGTTCAGCATGGAAGTCCAATTGTCCGATTGGTCTTTGGTCTAATGATTCAGCATAAGTGATTTTCATTGCTGTTCCTGTTACCAACAACTCATCTGCTGTGAATACCATTGAACGGTCAATTTTTCCACGATTAACTTTATATCCATTGTATTCCAATAATTCTAATGCTGATCTTACTGTGATTCCTTCAAGAGCTGCATTTCCTGTATCAGGAATAATTACTTGGTCTCTGTAAATTAATACAATATTTGCAACAGAAACTTCTACTACATTTCCTGTGTCATCAAACATTAACGCATCATCATAACCATTTCTTTGTGCATCACTTGTTGCTAGGAATGAATTAATGTAAGAACCACCTGCTTTTGCTTTAGTTGGAATAGACGAATCATTGTATTTTCTATAAGTTGAACTCATTAATTTTAATCCACCTTTTGTGCTTACATAATCTGCAAGAGGTAACATATAAATTGCTAAATCAAAATCAAGTCCTGCTTTTTTTGGTGATAATCTTGGTTCTTTACAGAAAATGAATGGTCTCATGTAAAAATCTTCTTTAATATCGTTCTTTTTAACTAATTCAGTTACGATATTTTTAAATTCATCCCATCCCATGAAAAATTCAAAACCTAACATTTTTGAAGCTGTCATAAGTCTTTTATAATGGTCTTCCAATCTAAAAATTGCAACTTTCCCATTTCTGTAGTATCCTCTAACTCCACCGAAACAAGTTGTTCCATATTGTAAACTGTGAGTCGCGATACTTACTGTCGCCTTTTCAAATTCCACTATTTCTTTATTGAAATATGCGTATTTCATAAATTCAGTTTTACCTGCCATTAAATTTACCTCCAATATTTTTTTATTTCTATTCTTAAATACTATTTTATCACTTTTGTCTCAATATGTAAAATTTTTTTTGAAATAGGCAAAGCAAAATTTCTCAAAAAAATACTAATAAAAAAGCGAAAAATATGTTAGAATATAAAGAGTATAAATTGAATATACAAATAAAAAATTTAAAAATAATATTATAAAAAATGAAAATGGAGGTAGAATGAAACAAACTGTAGCGATTGTTGGTAGACCAAATGTGGGAAAATCGACATTGTTTAATAAATTGGTGGGGGACAGATTATCTATAGTAAAAGATGAGCCAGGAGTTACTCGTGATAGACTTTATCGTGAAATGGAATGGCTGGGAAATAAATTCTTGCTTGTTGACACAGGTGGACTTGAGCCTAGAACTCAAGATTTTATGATGAGTAAAATAAAAAAACAGGCGCAAGTTGCGATTGATGAAGCGGATGTAATTATATTTTTGGTGGATGGAAAAGCTGGAATTACAGGGCTTGATGAAGATGTGGCAACAATTCTTCGTAAACAGGATAAAAAGGTTATCGTGGCTGTCAATAAAATTGATAACTATATGAAGGAGCAGGAAAATATTTTTGAATTTTATGGTCTTGGATTTGAAGAAGTTATTGGAATTTCTGGAGAACACAAGACAAATTTGGGAGATTTGCTGGATGCTGTAGTTGAAAAATTTGATAATAAAAGTACAAAAGAAATTTCAGAAGGGCTTAGCATTGCGATTCTTGGACGACCAAATGCTGGGAAATCCTCGCTTTTAAACAAATTATTGAATAAAGAGCGTTCGATTGTGAGTGATATTGCTGGAACAACAAGAGATACAATTGATTCGGCGTTAAAATATGACGGGGAGATGTATACTCTTATTGATACCGCAGGAATTCGGAGAAAATCCAAAGTGGAAGATGACATCGAGTATTACAGCGTGCTTCGTGCGATGAAAGCCATTAAAAGAGCGGATGTCTGTGTTTTGATGTTAGATGCGACAGAACTTCTGACGGATCAGGATAAAAGAATTGCAGGAATGATTTATGACGAGAGAAAGCCAATTATAATTGCAATTAACAAATGGGATTTGATTGAAAAAAATGACAACAGCGTGAAAGAGTTTAAAGAGCTTGTCAAGGCGGATTTGTCATTTTTGGACTATGCTCCGATTGTGACAATTTCGGCACTAACTGGAAAAAGAACGCTTAATATTTTGGAACAGGCGAAATTTATCAATGAAGAATATCATAAAAAAGTTACGACTGGAATATTAAATCAGATTTTGGCAGAAATTGTTGCACAAAATCCTGTGCCAACTCGAAAAGGAAGAGCAGTTAAACTTAATTATGGGACACAAATTAGTCAAGCTCCACCAAAATTTGTATTTTTCGCAAACAATCCGGAGTTAATTCATTTTTCTTATAAGAGATATATTGAAAATAAACTTCGTGAATATTTTGGATTTGAAGGATGTCCTATTGACATAGTTTTTAATAAAAAAGGTGACAAAATTTTTGGATAAAAGTTTTTTACGAAAGGGAGATAAATGAAATTTTATGATGAAGAAAAAATTTTAAAAGCGAAAAATGTGTTAATGGTAGTGTCACTTTTATTTTTATCGATTTTACTTTTTTTCAAAGTTTACGATTATTTTAAAAAGCCGATTAATCTTGCTATAAGTACGATTTTTCCATTTATTTTGTCGTTTATAATCGTGTATTCGCTTATGCCAATTATTGATATGATAAGCAATAAAAAAAATGAAGAGAATCCGCCTAAAAAACTTATAAAAAATAGAAATTTGGCGATTTTAATCGTACTGTCGCTCTTTTTTGCGATTTTTATATATATTGTACTTGCTTTTATTCCGCTAATTGCGAAACAAGGTTCAAGTCTAATTGAGTTTTTTTTGAAAAATCAAGGAAATTTTCAAAGTAAGGCATTTAATTTTATGGAGCAAAATAACATTGATTTAAAAAATACACTTATGAGTTCTAAAGATGTGATTATAAATATGACGGTAAGGGTGCTGACTTCCAGTTACTCCATTGTAACCAGCACTTTTACTTTGCTTTTTATGACACCAATTTTTACGATTATGTTAATTTTTAGCTATGACAACATTGAAATTTGGGTTGAAAATTTTTTGACGGATATAGATGAAGATAGAAAATTTGTCAATCTGGCAAAAAAAATAGATCAAACCATTGGAAAATATATTTTGGTTACGGTACTTGACAGTATGATTGTCGGAGTAGCATCTTTCATAATTTTTTATTTTTTAAGATTAGACTACAGTATTTTATTTTCACTAATCATTGGCTTTGGAAATGTGATACCGTTTTTAGGACCTTTTATTGGTCTTATTCCTGTGATTTTCTATGCTGCAACGAAATCTTTTAATTTAGTAATCATTATTGTCGCACTGGTTACAATTGTGCAAACTATTGAAGCAAATATCGTAAAACCTTGGCTTACAGGAAAATCGGTGGAAATGCATCCGATTACGACACTACTTGTTGTTTTGATTGGAGGAGCGCTTTTTGGAATTGGAGGAGCGTTTATTGGAATCCCAATTTATATCGTGATTAAATTGACCTGGATATTCTATTGGGAAAATTATATAAAAAAAAATCAAAATAATTCAAAAAACTAATTTTAGGAAGGAAAATAAAAAATGGAATTTTACAACACATTGTCAAATAAATTGGAAAAATTTTTGCCACTTGAAAAAAACAAAGTGAAAATGTATGTCTGTGGACCTACAGTCTATAATTACATACATTTAGGAAATGCTCGTCCGATTATTGTTTTTGACGTACTTGCCAGATATTTTAAATATAAAAATTATGAAGTTGAGTTTGTACAAAATTTTACTGACATTGATGATAAAATTATAAATAGAGCTAATGAAGAAAAATTATCTTGTGAAGAAATCACTAAAAAATATATAGACGGTTTTTTTGAAGATGTGAAAAAATTAAATATTTTAAGTGATGTGAAAAGACCGAAAGTTACGGAAAATATTTACGAAATAATAGAAACTATAAAAAAATTGATAGATAATGGCTTTGCTTATGAAAAAGATGGAGATGTCTATTTTGAAGTGAAAAAATATTCAGAGTATGGGAAATTGTCCAATCAAAAAATTGATGAGCTGGAAGCGGGAGCTAGAATTGATATTTCAAAAATTAAAAGAAATCCGCTGGATTTTGTCCTTTGGAAAAACAAAAAAGAAAATGAGCCATCTTATGAATCGCCTTGGGGAAAAGGTAGACCTGGTTGGCACATAGAGTGTAGTACAATGTCACAAAAATATTTGGGAGATACATTTGATATTCACGGTGGTGGACAAGATTTGATTTTCCCCCATCATGAAAATGAAATTGCTCAAAGTAAATGTGCCTATCACGGAAATTTTGCAAATTACTGGCTGCATAACGGCTTTGTTCAAATTGATGGCGATAAAATGTCAAAATCAACAGGAAACTTTTTTTTGCTCCGTGAAATTTTAGAAAAATTTTCGGGAAATGTAATAAGATTTTTTATGGTAAGCACGCATTACAGAAAACCGATTAATTTTTCTTTTGAAGCGCTAAAAGATACAAGAAAAGCTTTGGAAAATGTGATAAATGCAATGAAAAAATTTGAAGATGCAATAAATTTGACAAAAGAAAATTTATTTGGAAATAAAAATTCATTTGAAAAAATCAAAGAGTTTGACGAAAAATTTGTTTTGGCGATGGATGAAGATATGAATACGCCGCAGGCATTGGCTATAATTTTTGAACAAATTAAATATACAAATAAACTTCTTACTAAATTTGAAGATAGAAAAGATGTTATTTGTGAAATAAAAAGTTCATATGAATCGCTAAAAAATAAAATCGAAAATGTGCTTGGAATAAAATTGGAAAGCGAAAAAAAATTCGAGAAAAGCAGTGAATTAACTGATAAATTGATTGATTTACTTTTGGAAGTGAGAAAAGACGCAAGAATTGAGAAAAATTTTAAATTATCTGATAAAATTAGAGACAGTTTGAAAAATCTTGGAATAGAAATTAAAGATGCGAAAGATGGAAGTACAAGTTATAATTTTAAAGAATGAAAAGGAGTGATAAGATGAGCTGCAATAAAACTGAAAAAGAAATAAGTGAGTGTTTATATTTTACAATTTCAAAGATGTTTAGAATGATAAATAGGATTGCAGAAGAAGCGTTTGAAAAAATAGACATTTGTCCAACTCACGCTTTTTTAATGATGCTATTAAAAGAAGAGAAAAATGGACTTTCGGTAAACCAGATTTCATCTTCTCTTGCAATAGCTCCGTCAACAGTTACAAGATTTGTGGATAAATTAGTATCAAAAGGGTATGTTGTGAGAGAAAAGATGGGGAAAAACTCTTTTACAAAAATAACTGAAAAAGGGTTAAATGAAATTGATGAAATTTATGAAGCTTGGCATGGAATTACTGAAAAAATTGAAGAACTAGTAGGAGATAAAACTTATTTGGAGCGAACAAAAAAATCTTTTAAAGAGTTTGTGGAAATTTTGGGAAAAGATAAAAAATATGATAAAGTTTCTGAAGAATTTGACTTTTGGATTATTTAAAAAAATGTGATATAATAACTTAAAAAATACAGAAAATTTATAAAAAATAAAAACTTTAAAAAGGTTGAAAAAATTATGAGAAGACTAAAATATAAAGTGCTGTTTGTTTTTCTATTTTATATTATATTTTTTGAAAATTTACGTGCAGAAATGATAGAATTAGAAACAGAGAGCTCGAGAATAAATTTAGACACCGAAGAAATAAATACACAAGGAAATGTTACTGTTAAATATAAAGATATAAAAATAAAAGCGGATAACATAAAAAAACTTCCGAATAAAAATATAATCACAGGTTCGGGGGATGTGGAATTTAATCAAGGTTCACAAAAAGTCAAGGCCGATAATCTCATTTTTGATATGGATACAAAGTTAGCTAAAATTTATAATTCTGAAAGTTATGACACCAATATGAAACTTAGATATGGTGGCGAGGAAACTTTGAGTGAGGGAAATAAAAAAATAACAGTGAAAAACGGATGGTTTACGACGAGTCCTTATGAAAAGCCAAATTATAAAATTGAAGCTAATGAGCTTGAAATTTATCCAAATAGGAAAGCTATTGCAAGGGATATAAAAGTTGTTGCTGGTGGAAAAACTTGGTTAAAATTACCATATTATGTAACTTCACTGAAACCAGCAAGCCAGAGAGCGACGCTTTTTCCATATGTTGGAATGGATAGTGACAGGGGATTTTTTGGAATAATGGGTTTTGACTACGATTTAGGACCGCTTGCACAGGGATTTGTTGATTTTGAGTTAAGTACAAAGCAAAAACTGGCGCTAAAATTTTCCAATGACTATTCATTTTGGGGAAATAATTCAGGAAATATTTTTATAAACAGATTTGTTGTTCCAATTGGAAATCATAAAAAAGAGTGGGATTTTCGTGTAAATCACAGAGTTAGAAATGCTCCTAAAAAGGCAAAAGAAGATAGGAAATTCTATGATGCAGGATATGGAATCTGGAACATCAACTATCAAAATATTACGCCAAATTTGATGTATGCGGTTGACGGTTCAAAGTTAAAAGATGATTACACAGCGTTTGTTGACAAGTATAAGCATATTGGATTCTGGGATGCGAATATAAATCAAGAATTGGGGCAGAATGGGGAATTAAATATAAAATATTACTGGACTCAGGATAAAAAGGCGCTAAAAGCTCTAACTGACATAAATGATAAAATTATGAAAGACAACAGTCTTGATCCAAGAAGAACAGATGTCGATTTGTATAAAAGCATAAAATATACAAATGGAAATAAAGATGTGGAAATTACAGTTGACAATGAGGACTTTAGAGACATAAATCCAGGTTATGTTGGAGATTTAAATTCCTACAGAAAAAAAAGAAACTATGGGATTAATTTAAAAGGACCTAAAATAAAGTTAGATTATCTTAATTCAGATAACGATGAATATGGCGAATTACTTGGAATGAGAGACCGTGGGGACGATAAGACTATTCACTGGGTTCAAAAGAAGGCTTATGATAAAAGAGAAGAATGGGGATTGACTTTTGGAAATTATTATCCTTTTAAAAAATATGAATTTTTTGGATACGAGCCAAGAACTAGTTATCAAAATTTTTCAAATAATTTATATTTTGGTGCGCAAGTTAAACAAGTTGATGTGCAAAAAAAAGAATATGAATACGATTATACAAGGGATAATGAAAATTATAACAGTCTATTTTTAAATAGTTCAACAAGTGACGAAAGTAGAATTTATAAAGTTTACGAAGATAACGAAACAATTAGAAGAGCCAAAAAAATTATTTATGAAAAATATAGAAGTCAAAAATTTAATGTTGGAAATGATAGAATTGACTTGCCAATAAAAGATTCATTTGTTGGATTTAATATGGGATTTGAAAATCGTGACTACAACAGTGTGGCAGTTCCCAAGTTTAAAAATGGGAGAAAAGTGGAAGATTTAAACTCCACAACTGGATACGAAGTTGCAACTAATGCAAGTGGAAATACGATAAGGCAAAAACCTTCAATGAATATTTTTACAATGGACACAAGATTATTTACGACACTTTTTGACAACACATACAAAAAAAACAACAAATACGATGTAAAAGTGACAAATGATGCAACATTTACTGTTCAAAGAACAGATGCTGACAGTGCAATGTATGGAGAATACGACATTGTAGAAATTCCAACAAATGCTACAGGATTTGGTAATAGTTTTATTTATCAGATTGGAAATGTCACATTCAATTACAATTTAAATTTAAGAAATGATAGACATTTTCGGGATAACTGGTTAAAAAATAGATATGTAAGAAATTATTTTAAAGCGGATATAGCTGGAAAGAGATTTATAAGTTTTGATTTACAAAGTAACGATGAATATGAATTTAAACATTTTAGATCTCAAAGAGATTTTAACAGAGAATTTCAATATGGATTTTTGTCAAACAATGGAGATAATTTCTTATATAAATTTTCAGAAAAGAATAAAAAGTTGTTTCCATTAAATACGAGTCTTGGATGGAATCAGAAAATATACAAGGAATCGTTAAAAGACAGAACTTTTGGAATAAATTTTAACGAATGGGGATTTGAATATTCAAACTTAGTATCAAAAGCAAATGATATTTTTGGAAATACAGCGACATTTGGCTTTCCTGCACTAAAATTAAAAACAAATTATCACAGATTGGGATTTGTATATGATACAAAAAAAATGAAAGATAAGAAATTTGAATCGGATCATTATTTTAGAGTAAATTTCGGATTTGGGAAAAAAACTTATAGAGATTTAAAAAATACGCCTATAAATGTTTCTGATGATAAATATATTCGTGGAAATGATTATACGACAATTGGTTTTTTATATAGATATGAAAATGATGCAAAACCAAGATATTTAGCGGATGTGGAAGCTGAAAAAGAAGAAGCTGAAAAAATAGATTTGGGAAGTCTTGACACAAAAGAATTAGAAACTGAAATCCAAAATTCAAATACTGTAAAAAATTCAAATACACAAAATTTTTCTATTGAAGACACAAGCAAAAATATAGTTGATAAAATTGTAGTAAAAGATGATAACAGGTTATTTTTAAGCAGCGAAGAAGAAGAGGCATATAAAAGTTATGTTGAAGAAGAAAATTATCGTCAAAATAAATTCAGCTTAAACGATTTTAATAAAAAATTACAAAGTTTAAGAAGTCAAAAAAAATATTTTCAAATAGGTATGGATATGCAAATAGATGGTTCTGACGCAGCAAATCCAAGCGGAATGAAAGGACTTGACAAAATAAACGATTTAAGTTTTAAAGTTGAAACTGGATATTTAGACAAATTTTTTGTCAGATACGCATTTGTAATGGAAAGACCTGATAGAATTTATAGAAATGATCTTTCTCGTAACAGCACTTTCGATTTTAGAAGACATGAATTTGAATCAAAATACATGTTTTCAAAAGATCCAGATAAACCGTGGTGGATCGGTGGAAAACTACAGTATGTTCAAAATGGAGCGCCAAAAGCTTCAGATCCAGAAATATACGAAAGTTCTTGGTATGCCAAGAAAGTAAACAAAATTACGCTTGGAATGGCAACGTTGAGCCATAGTTTTGAAAATGTTGAATGGGAAATAGGTGCAGGAATGAAGTGGGATAAGCCAGATAATAAAAAATTAGGTTATTATCCAGTTGTTTCATTAAAATTTGGAATAACACCGTTCCCAGAAAAAAATATTCAATTCAATTATTCTGGAAAAGGTGTAGAATTTGGGGCAGGATTATAAAAAAGAAAAAGGATTATTTTATAAAAATAGTTCTTTTTTTTTAGAAAATTAACATAAAAAAATTTTTATTTATTGCCTCAAAAACGAAAAAAATATATTTATTGAAAAAAAAATAAAATTTTTTCAAAAAAAAGAGTTGACAACGGAAATTTTTTTTGATATAATATATTCCGTCGATTGGGAAAAGGTCGGCGGAAGGACAATGGAAAGAGAAGAAGAAAAAGCAGAGTGATAGATAAGAAAATAGAAGTCAAGGCTTAGCAATAGGCCTCGTCAAGGAACAATAAGGTGAAATATAATGTTGAATGAAGAGTTTGATCCTGGCTCAGGATGAACGCTGACAGAATGCTTAACACATGCAAGTCGATGGGGAAGCGGCGCTTGCGCCGTGGCAACCATGGCGGACGGGTGAGTAACGCGTAAAGAACTTGCCGGATGGACCGGGATAACAGCTGGAAACGGCTGGCAAGACCGGATACTGTGGGCTGGCCGCATGGCTGGCCCATGAAAAGGGATGCCGTCCGAGAGCTTTGCGTCCTATTAGCTGGTTGGTAAGGTGACGGCTTACCAAGGCGATGATAGGTAGCCGGCCTGAGAGGGTGGACGGCCACAAGGGGACTGAGATACGGCCCTTACTCCTACGGGAGGCAGCAGTGGGGAATATTGGACAATGGGGGCAACCCTGATCCAGCAATTCTGTGTGCACGAAGAAGGTTTTCGGATCGTAAAGTGCTTTCAGCAGGGAGGAAGGAAGTGACTGTACCTGCAGAAGAAGCGACGGCTAAATACGTGCCAGCAGCCGCGGTAATACGTATGTCGCGAGCGTTATCCGGAATTATTGGGCATAAAGGGCATCTAGGCGGCCGGGTAAGTCCGGGGTGAAAACTGCTGGCTCAACCAGCAGCCTGCCTTGGAAACTACCCGGCTTGAGTGCTGGAGAGGTGGACGGAACTGCACGAGTAGAGGTGAAATTCGTAGATATGTGCAGGAATGCCGATGATGAAGATAGTTCACTGGACGGCAACTGACGCTGAAGTGCGAAAGCTAGGGGAGCGAACAGGATTAGATACCCTGGTAGTCCTAGCTGTAAACGATGATTACTGGGTGTGGGCATGAAGAGTGTCCGTGCCGAAGCTAATGCGATAAGTAATCCGCCTGGGGAGTACGGCCGCAAGGCTGAAACTCAAAGGAATTGACGGGGACCCGCACAAGCGGTGGAGCATGTGGTTTAATTCGACGCAACGCGAGGAACCTTACCAGATCTTGACATCCTCGGAAGGCGGCGGAGACGCCGCTGTGCCCTCGGGAGCCGAGTGACAGGTGGTGCATGGCTGTCGACAGCTCGTGTCGTGAGATGTTGGGTTAAGTCCCGCAACGAGCGCAACCCCTATCGCTAGTTGCCATCATCAGGTTGGGGACTCTAGCGAGACTGCCTGCGAAGAGCAGGAGGAAGGTGGGGATGACGTCAAGTCATCATGCCCCTTATGATCTGGGCTACACACGTGCTACAATGGCTGGTACAGAGAGATGCGACGCAGCAATGCCAAGCCAACCTCTAAAGCCAGTCCAAGTTCGGATTGAAGCCTGCAACTCGGCTTCATGAAGTTGGAATCGCTAGTAATCGCGGATCAGCAATGCCGCGGTGAATACGTTCTCGGGTCTTGTACACACCGCCCGTCACACCACGAGAGTTGTCTGCACCTGAAGCTGCCGGTCTAACCTTTCGGAAGAAGGCATCTAAGGTGTGGACAGTGATTGGGGTGAAGTCGTAACAAGGTATCCGTACCGGAAGGTGCGGATGGATCACCTCCTTTCTAAGGAGCATGTTTTCCTGCACTTCTTCTTTGAAGTTTTTCCTTTTAAGGACAATGGGAAATGAATAGTAGGTAAAAGATTACAACAAAATAGATTATTCTGTTTGATAAAAAAAGCTAATTAAGAGCACACGGAGGATGCCTGGGCAATAACAGCCGAAGAAGGACGCGATAAGCTGCGATAAGTCAGGCCGAGATGCACATAATCAATGACGCCTGAATCTCCGAATGGGGCAACCCGCATGCTTGAAGAGTATGCACGAGAGTGGTAAGCCTGCGAACTGAAACATCTAAGTAGCAGGAGGAAAAGAAAGTAAAAACGATTCCCTGAGTAGCGGCGAGCGAACGGGGAGAAGCCTAAACCGTGCCGGTGCCAAGCTGGCAGCGTTGCCGGCGCGGGGTTGTGGGATTTCATACGACTGACGCCATAATGTCTAAGTGGCCTGGCAGCAAGTAGAATCAGCTGGAAAGCTGAACCGTAGAAGGTGACAGTCCTGTACACGTAAATGCTGAGCCATGACTTGAAACTCCCGAGTAGCGTCAAGCACGAGGAACTTGGCGTGAATCAGCGTGGACCATATCACGCAAGGCTAAATACTGTTATTGACCGATAGTGAAGAGTACCGTGAGGGAAAGGTGAAAAGAACCCTGTGCAAGGGAGTGAAATAGAATTTGAAACCGTGTGCTTACAAACGGTAGGAGCCCTTCGGGGTGACTGCGTGGATTTTGGTTAATCATCCTGCGAGTTATGATCAGTGGCAAGGCTAATTAATGAAGCCGAAGGGAAACCGAGTCTTAACAGGGCGGCTAAGTCGCTGGTCATAGACGCGAAACCTAGTGATCTAGGCCTGTCCAGGCTGAAGCTGAGGTAAGACTCAGTGGAGGGCCGAACTCACCGCCGTTGAAAAGTTGGGAGATGAGATAGGTCTAGGGGTGAAAAGCCAATCGAACTAGGAAATAGCCCGTTCTCTCCGAAATGCATTTAGGTGCAGCCTGAATCTTAGATAACTGGGGGTAGAGCACTGTATGATCTAGGGGGCGTACTGCTTACCGAAATCAAGCAAACTGCGAATACCATTTATTACTGATTCGGAGTGAGTCCGTGGATGACAAGGTCCGTGGACGAGAGGGGAACAGCCCAGACCACCAGCTAAGGTCCCAAATTATGTCTAAGTGGGAAAGGAGGTGGATATTCACAGACAACCAGGAGGTTGGCTTAGAAGCAGCCATGCCTTGAAAGAGTGCGTAATAGCTCACTGGTCGAGAGTATCTGCGCCGAAGATGTAACGGGGCTGAAGACATAAACCGAAGCTGTGGAAGCGGCCATGCCGCTTGGTAGGAGAGCGTTCTGTAGGTCTGCGAAGGCTGGCCGGAAGGCCTGCTGGAGACATCAGAAGCGAGAATGCAGGAATGAGTAGCGAGAAGGAGGGCGAGAATCCCTCCGGCCGGAAGTCCAAGGTTTCCGGGGGAAGGTTTGTCCGCCCCGGGGAAGTCGGGACCTAAGCGTAAGCAGAGATGTGATTGCGAATGGGAAACAGGTTAATATTCCTGTACCGCTGTCAGTCGCCTGAGTGACGGAGTGACGCAGCAAGGTATGTGAGAAGGCTGACGGAATAGCCTTTCTAAAGGCGTAGCCTGGGCACGCAGGAAAATCCGCGTGCCTAAAGGTGAGACCCTATGGGCAAGTGCTCCTGCACAAGTCACAGATCCTACACTGCCAAGAAAAACTTCTAGCGAGACTGGACAGCGCCCGTACCCTAAACCGACACAGGTGGACAGAGTGAGAAACTTAAGGCCGACAGGATAACTCTAGCTAAGGAACTCTGCAAAATAGCCCCGTAACTTCGGGAGAAGGGGTGCCTGACATACCTGAGGGGAGAAGCGCCTCAAGGGGAAACAGGCCGCAGTGAAGAGTCTCAAGCAACTGTTTACCAAAAACACAGGTCTATGCTAAGCTGGAAGGCGACGTATATGGGCTGACACCTGCCCAGTGCCGGAAGGTTAAGAGGAGGAGTGAGAGCTCCGATTTGAAGCCCCGGTGAACGGCGGCCGTAACTATAACGGTCCTAAGGTAGCGAAATTCCTTGTCGGGTAAGTTCCGACCTGCACGAATGGTGAAATGATTTGAGAGCTGTCTTGGCTGGAGACCTGGTGAAGTTGTAATGCCGGTGAAGATACCGGCTACCTGCAGTAGGACGGAAAGACCCCGTGGAGCTTCACTGCAGCCTGGCATTGGGTTCTGGCAATGTGTGTATAGGATAGTTGGGAGACTGCGAAGTTGAGGCGCCAGCCTCTTCCGAGTCGCTGTTGGAATACCAACCATATGCTGCCGGAATTCTAATCCGCTCGCGGAGACAGTGCTAGGCGGGCAGTTTGACTGGGGCGGTCGCCTCCAAAAGAGTAACGGAGGCGTTCAAAGGTTCCCTCGGGCTGGATGGAAATCAGCCTTCGAGTGCAAACGCATAAGGGAGCTTGACTGCAAGACCGACGGGTCGAGCAGGTACGAAAGTAGGAGTTAGTGATCCGGCGGTCCCTCATGGAAGGGCCGTCGCTCAACGGATAAAAGCTACCCCGGGGATAACAGGCTGATACTTCCCAAGAGTCCATATCGACGGAAGTGTTTGGCACCTCGATGTCGGCTCGTCTCATCCTGGGGCTGGAGAAGGTCCCAAGGGTTGGGCTGTTCGCCCATTAAAGAGGCACGCGAGCTGGGTTCAGAACGTCGTGAGACAGTTCGGTCCCTATCCACTGCAGGCGCTTGAGCACTGAAAAGATCTGACCTTAGTACGAGAGGACCGGGTTGGACAGACCTCTGATGTATCAGCTGTCACGCCAGTGGCACGGCTGAGTAGTCACGTCTGGCCAGGATAATCGCTGAAAGCATCTAAGCGAGAAGCCGGCTTTGAGATGAGTGCTCGCAGTATCCACAGAGAACATGTGGTCGATAGGCTGGGGATGTAAGCGCAGCAATGCGTTCAGTTGACCAGTACTAATATTACTTGGGCTTTTTTAATCTTTTGCTTGCCTGCTATTTATTTCCCATTGCCCTTTACATCCATTCTTGTTTGGTGACCATTGCGGCAGGGATACACCCGGTGACATCCCGAACCCGGCAGTTAAGTCTGCTTGCGCCTACGATACTTGGCATGCGCCAGGGAAAATAGGCAGTCGCCAAACTTTTCTTTTTCTGCGTCTCCGTAGCTCAGCTGGTTAGAGCATCTGACTGTTAATCAGAGGGCCGCTGGTTCGAGCCCAGCCGGGGACGCCATTTTTTTGTCTTAAAAAATACCAATTCTACATTTTTCTCATTTCTTTTTACTGAATTCTATTTGTTTTTAATTTTATTTGCTTGAAAAAAAATTTTAGTTATGATAATATTAAACATGATAAAATTAAAGAGTTAGAAAATTATTTATTAGTAAAAAAATGTTTTAGTAGATTTTTAAAATAATTAAAATATAAGATATTAAATATGAAAAAAATATTGTAGTTTGATTTGCGATATTTATTTTTAAGAAAGAAGGGAAGATATGAAAACTATTTTAGTTCCTGGTGGAGCAGGATATATCGGTTCACACACTGTGTTAGATTTGATTAAAAAAGGATTTAATCCTATTATAGTGGATGATTTTAGTAATTCTAGTAAAAAAGTTATTACAATTTTAGAAGAACTTTCTGGAGAAAAAATAAATTTTTATGAAATGGATATAAAGAATAAAGAAGGTTTGAGAAAAATTTTTAGAGAAAATAAAATTGACGCTGTTATTAATTTTGCAGGATTTAAGGCAGTGGGTGAATCTGTAGAAAAACCACTAATGTATTATGATAACAATTTATTTGGAATGATTACTTTACTTGAAGTAATGAAAGAATTTAATGTAAAAAATATCGTATTTAGTTCGTCAGCTACTGTTTACGGTGTTTCTGAAAAAGTACCTTTTGTGGAAACTGATCCAATGGGAGAAGTTACAAATCCTTATGGGCGTACAAAAGTAATAATCGAACATATTTTAATGGATTTGGCAAAATCTGACAATACTTGGAATATAATTGCTCTTAGATATTTCAATCCATTAGGTGCTCATGAAAGCGGAAGAATTGGAGAAGATCCAAACGGAATTCCAAACAATCTTTCACCTTATATAACTCAAGTTGCAGTTGGAAAATTAGAAAAATTACATATTTTTGGAAATGATTATGACACTCCAGACGGAACTTGTATAAGAGATTTTATTCATGTAAATGATTTGGCGGCAGGACATTCAGCAGCATTAAATTATTTATTTAATAATGAAAATCTTGGTTTTGATGCGATAAATTTAGGAAGCGAAAAAGGTTATAGCGTTCTTGAAATTTTAAGTAATTTTGAAAAAGCTGTTGGAAAAGAAATTCCTTATGTAATTGATGGCAGAAGAGCTGGAGATATTGCGGTTTGTTATGCAGATGCTTCAAAAGCTAAAAAATTATTGAATTGGGAAGCAAAATATACAATTGAAGATATGTGCCGTGATTCTTGGAATTGGCAAAAGAAAAATCCAAATGGATTTAAAGATTAATAATCATTATAAAACATAAATAAAAATTTTTTAGGAGGATTTTTTATGAAAAAATTATTTTTAGCATTTATGTTATTAGCACCAGTTACAATAGCATATGGAGAAAGAAATGAAATTATTGTCAGTCCAACTTATGTCAATCAAAAGAAGGAAAATGGTTCCAAAGTTGGAAAATATGCACTTGGAAGTGGAGTCAAGATTTTGACAGAAACCATATCTTCATTTGGTGATGGAAGTAATGCCGTAATAGGGGCAGGAGTGGGAGTTTCATATAATTCTTTGAAAGTTAAAGGAAATGGCATAAAGAGCGATTCTGGAAATTTAGTTTCAATCCCACTTTATTTGATATTTGGAACAGGAACAGATAATGGAATATACACAAAACTTTCAGCTGGTTTTGCAGTTAGAAACGGAAGTGTAAAATGGACTGACAATAATGGAGGTTCTGGAAAAATAAAGGCTAGACCGCTAACTGGATATGCTGCTTTTGGTGTTGGTATCAGAAAAGACAGATTTTCAATTGGAGTAAGTGCCAGCACATCGACAAAAGCAAAAAGAACTTATTCCAGCCCTACTAAACATTATAGAGATAACATTATGTTAAGCGGTGCTGCAATATCGTTAGATTTTGGATATGCTCTTAAATACGAATAATAAAAAAATTATAAAATTAGGAGTTTTCAAAAATTAAATATTTATACAATAAAGAGAATTTAAAATGAAAAAATTATTTTTAATGTTTATGTTATTAACACCGTTTGCAATGGCATATGGAGAAAGAAATGAAATTATTGTAAGTCCTATTTATGGTAAGCAAAAAAACAATAATGACAAAAATGCTCCTGTCAAAGGTGTTACAGGAAGCGGAATTAAAATCTCGCTTGAAGGAAAAGGTGGAGTTGATGATGATGTTGGAATGGGGTTGATGTACAATTCTCTAAAAGTTAAAGGGAAAGATATAAACAGCAATTCAGGAAGTTTAATTTCAATTCCAATTTATCTTATGATAGGAACAGGAACAGATAATGGAATCTATACTAAATTCTCATTTGGTTTTTCAGTTGCAAATGGAAATGTAAAATGGACTGATAAAAATGGTGGTAGTGGGAAAATAAAAGCTATGCCATTAAATGGATATGGAGCCATTGGTATCGGAGTTCAAAAAAACAGATTTTCATTTGGAATAAATGGTATTGTAACACCAAGACTTAAAAGGCAATATTCTAGTTCTACTAAAAGATATAATGATAAATTTTCAGATAGTGTAGTTTCATTAGAATTTGGATATCAACCTAATTATAAAGATTAAAAATTTTAATTTGAAAGGAACAAATAAAAATGAACGACTTTGAAGAAAAATTAAATAAATATGCAGAAGTAATTGTAAAAATTGGAGCAAATGTGCAAAAAGGTCAGAAAGTTTGGGTAAACTGTACGACTGATGCGTTGCCATTGGTTTATAAAGTTACGGAATTGGCTTATAAAGAGGGAGCGAGTGATGTTCATGTTAAATTGACAGATGATAAATTGTCGAGACTTCATGCTGAATATCAGTCGAAAGAAGATTATTCTCATATTCCTCAATGGGCAATTGACGAGAGAAATGATTATCTTGATAATAATGTAGTGTTTATCCACATTTTAAGCAGTTCTCCAAATTTATTTGCAGGAATTGATCCAGAAAAATTAGGAGCATTGGCAAAAAATGCGGGGGAAGCCTACAAACATTACAGAACATGTATTATGACAGATGTAAATTCATGGACGATTGCAAGTTATCCTTCAGCAGATTGGGCAAAACTTGTGTTCCCAAACGAAACAAATACTGATGTTGCACAGGAAAAATTGCTTGATGCAATATTGAAAACCGTAAGAGTTGATAAAGATGATCCAGTTAAGGCTTGGGAAGAACATAGAAATAATTTGAATGAAAAAGCTGAATTTTTGAATAGCAAAAATTTTGTGGCACTTCACTATACTTCAAAAGGGACTGATTTGACAGTTGGACTTCCTAAAAATCATATTTGGGTGGCAGCTGGTAGTAAAAATACAAAAGGCACAGAATTTTTGCCAAATATGCCGACTGAAGAAGTGTTTACGGCAGGGGATAAATATCGTGTGGATGGCTATGTTTCAAATAAAAAACCACTTTCTTACAGAGGAAATATAATTGACAATTTCAAATTGACCTTTAAAGATGGAAAAGTTGTGGATTTTGAAGCGGAAGAAGGGTATGAAATTTTAAAACAATTGCTTGAAACAGATGAAGGTTCCAAAAGAATAGGAGAAGTGGCACTAGTTCCCAATGATTCTCCAATTTCAAATTCAGGATTACTGTATTATCAGACATTGTTTGACGAAAATGCGGCAAATCATCTGGCACTTGGAGCAGCTTATCCGACAAATGTTAAAAATGGAATTAATATGAGTGAAGAGGAGCTGGAAGAAGCTCATATTAATCAGTCAATTTCGCATGTTGATTTTATGATTGGTGATGCTGAAATGGATATTGATGGAATTTTGGAAGATGGGACAAAAGAGCCAGTATTTAGAAATGGAAATTGGGCGTTTTAAATTTAATTTTAAAATTTTGGAGATAATGTTATGAAATGTGACAGTTTAGAAGAAGTGAGAGAAAATATTGATAATATAGACGATAAAATTATAAAATTAATTGCACAGCGTTCAGATTATGTAAAACAGGCTGCTTATTTTAAAAAGTCAAAAACAGATGTAAAAGCGGCTGACAGAGTTGAAAAAATAATAAAAAAGGTCAGGGAGAAAGCCAAAGTTTATGATTGTAGTCCAGATGTTGTGGAATTGATTTACAGAGATATGATAAATTATTTCGTTGGTGAAGAAATGAAAACTTTTGAAAAAAATAAATAGTCAATAAAAAAGAAACTGCTTTAAATTTAAGAGTTTCTTTTTTTTTATAAATTTTTATCTAAAATTATTTAAAATATCTTCATAATATTTCTTATATTTAGCTCCAATAATTTTTAAATCTCTTTCACAAGCTATATTATATGCATTTTTTACAATATCATCCAAATTTTCAACTTTATTTTCCACAATATTTTTTATTTTTTGACAAAATTCTTCGTTATCTTTAGCTTTAAAACAGCTCTTGCCGTCTTCAATCCAATCGTTGTAAACGGGGATGTCCCTTACAACTAATGGAAGTTCTGCTGAAAAAGTTTCAAGTACGACAATTCCTTCATTTTCTTCATAAGTTGTGAATAAAAATACTTTTGCTGCACTAAAAGCACCAATTAAAATATCTTTTTCTACATATCCTGGAAAAATTAAATTTTTGGGCGGATTTTCAATTATATCTTGAATTCTCTTTGGAAGCATTGATTTTACGCTTGACGAGCCAAACCACAAAAACTGATAATTGCTGCATTTATTTACGATTTTTACAAAATCTCTTATTCCTTTTCGCTCAAAAGGTAGACCTGCTGTGATTATAAGCGGTTTTTTTATGTCGTAAATATTTTTATATTCGTCTAAAAATTTTTTCTTTAATTCTTCACTTTTTTTAAATTTTTTTGTATTTACACCATTTGAAATAACTCTTATTTCTTTGTCTTCTTCTAAATATTTAGACTTTATCAAATTTTTGGTATATTCTGATGGAGAAATTAAGTAATCGGCAGCATTGTATAATTTTTTTGCCCAAAACTTTATTATTGGAGACAGAAAATAACTTCCTTTTATGCTTCCGCGAAAATCTTCATAAGTTGTATGTGTATGAAAAATAACAGGCTTCTTTAATTTTTTTGCTTCTTTTAACATCTCATAAGACTTTATTCCAATTGTATTTATGTGAACTAAATCATAGCTGTCCTCTTTATTTAATGTAACTTCGACATCATTTTCTCCAAGGGCTTCTATCTGATGATTTAGGGCTTGCCCAACGCCTGATTTGCTGAATGAATTTTTCCCCTCTGAATAAAGTAAAACTTTCACTACTATCATACTCCTCTATCGTTTTTTTATAAAGCGCTTCCACACGGTTTCCAAAATTTTCGGCTGTGTAATCCATAGAAACTGTAAAAGCATTTTTAATCATTTTTTTTCTAAACTCAATGTCCTCTTTTAATTTTTTTATATTTTCAATAAATTCCTCTTCATTTCTGTAAACTAGTCCAGCTTCAGTTTCTACAAGCAAATCTTCCAAATTTAAATCATATCTTGCATTAACTGGAACTTTTGCAACCATAGCTTCGACAAATGTAAGTCCCTGCGTTTCTGAAACACTCGCATTTAAAAAGACTTCTCCAATTTGGTAATAAATTGCAACTTTTTCATGCGGAACTTCTCCCACGAAGATAACCCTGTCTGAGATTCCAAGTTTTTTGGCCTGTTCTTTTAATTTATCGCCTGTATCTCCATAGCTTTTTCCAACAATCATAAATTTACATTTTGGATCACTAATTTTAGAAAACATGTCAATTAGCACATCAATACTTTTTTCCTGCGCCACTCTTCCGACATAGACACACAAAAAGTCGTCTTTTTCGACTCCAAAACTTTCTCTTATAAATTCTCTGTCTTCATCGGTGTAATTTTCACGATAAAATTTATCGACATAAATTCCAGTTGGAATTATATTTGGCTCTTTTTTTATTCCATAAGATTTTAATATGACAGCTACTTTTCTTGTTGGAACAATTAATTCGTTACATCTTTCACAGTAAAATTTACTTATCGCAGCTGCCACTTTCTTTCGTTGATTTTTTAAGTGATTTCCAAAAATGTAATGTCCGTAATATTCATACAAGGTGTGATAAGTGTGAATTAATGGAATTTCAAGTTTTGTTGCAACAAATCTTGCAAATGTTCCAACTCCCCATTCTGTTTGGCAATGAATTACATCAAGATCCAATTTGCTTATTTTTTTTATAATCTTTGCGGAATAGACAAGTCCTAATCTATATTGTGGCGCAGGTTTAAACTCTATGCTTGGGATTCTTAAAACATTGGGTTCAATCGCTTTTGCATCAGGATCAGTTGTCGTTATGATGTAAACTTTATGTCCTTTTTTTCTAAGTTCTTTTTCTAACGTTGTAATCGAACTTACAACTCCGTTCACTTGCGGTTTGTATGTGTCAGTAAATATACCTACTCTCATAAACTTTACTCCTTTTATTTTTTATTTTTTAAATAAAAATTTAAAATTCTTCCAAGAAAAATTTTCCAATTTTTCCCATTCGATAATCCTTTAAAAGTCGCTTAGAAACAATGCTGTAATCGTGCTCATCAGCTTTTGAAATTCCAAGCCTAGTTTCAAGAATACTTAAAATCTTGTGATTATCCAGCTCATAAATATTACTGTTTTCAAAATATTTTTCCAAATTATATGACTTTATCAAATTTTCAATTTTATTTAATTTTTTTAATTTTTCCAAAAATTTTAATGTAACTTGCTCTATTGGAAGCACATTATCTTTAATTGAACCAGTAATTGCAAGATTGTAAGCCACATTTTCGTCTTCAAATTTTGGCCACAAAACTCCTGGCGTATCCAAAAGTTCCAATTTTTCGTCAATTCTTATCCATTGTTTTCCACGAGTAAAACCTGGAGTATTTCCAACACGAGCTTTGTTTTTATTTACAAATTTATTTATAAATCGTGATTTTCCGACATTTGGAATTCCAACTATCATCGCTCGAACGACAGTTTTTCTAAGTCCCTTTTTTTTCATCTTTTCAAGTTTAGCTTCATAAATTTTATTAATAATTTTTCTCAGTTCGCCAAAATTTGTCCCTTTTTCGCAGCTCAAAGCTACAAAATATTCTGAAAGGTCATTAGAAATAAAATAGTTTTCCCACTTTTTTAATTCTTTTGCATCAATCAAATCGACTTTGTTTAAAATAATAATCTTTTCTTTATTTTTAGCAAGTTTTGAAATATCAGGATTTTTACTTGCAATAGGAATTCTAGCATCTAAAATTTCTATCACGATATCAACCAATTTAAGATTTTCAACTATCAAATCTTTTGTTTTTTTCATATGTCCTGGATACCAGTTTATATTCATTTTTTTCTCCAATTTTTAAATTTATATAATAAAATTATTTAAAGCAAAATAAATAATTTTATTATATACTCAAAAGCAGATTTGAGCATATATGAAAAAGTAAAATGTAAAAAAATTTTAAAATTTGTATTTAATTTTTATTTCTCTTTATTTTTAAAATAAATTCCGTCATCGTTAATCGCTCGAATAAACAAGACGATTTCACCTTTTATTGGCTTTTTTTCTAATTTTTCAATAATTTGTGAAACATTTCCTCTGGTAATTTCTTCATAAATTTTTGTAAGTTCTCTTGTTATGACAACATATCTTTCACCTAAATATTCTCTAACATCTTTTAATGTCTTTAAAATCCTATTTGGTGATTCTAAAATGACAATTGTCCGCTCTTCATCTTTTAATTTGTTAAAAAGCGTCTGTCTCCCTTTTTTTTTCGGCAAAAATCCTTCATAAGCCATTCTTCTCATATCAAGGCCTGAAATACTTGCTCCTGTCACAATTGAAGAAGCTCCTGGAATTCCCACAACTTTTAAGTCATTTTTTAAAATTTCATTTACTAACTCAAAACCAGGGTCTGAAATGCAAGGAGTTCCAGCATCAGTAACTAATGCAATATTTTTATTGTCTTTTAATAAATTTATTACATTTTGAATTTGGTGTAACTTATTGTGTTCATGATATTGGTACACCGTTTTTTCTATTTCATAATGTGAAAGCAGTCTTTTTGTAACTCTCGTATCTTCAGCAAAGATATAATCGACTTCTTCTAACACTTTTTTAGCTCGAAAAGTCAAATCTTCTAAATTTCCAATTGGTGTACCAACAACATAAAACATAATTTTTACTTCCTTTTTTTCTTGTTTTTTTTCTTTTTTATTTTATTTATTTTTTTTAATATTTAATTTTTTTATTTTGTTTTTTCTCTATTTTTTAATTTTTTTATTCATTTCTTCAATTGCTCTTTTTAATTGAACATCTCCAGCTGAAATTATTTTTTTAGCTTCAGCGTCACCTTTGTCTTTTTTAATTATTTCTTCGATTTCTTTTTCACGATTTTTTTTCGCCTGTTCACTTTCGTTTGTGTAACCTTTTAGTGTAAGCAATTCTTCCATATCAATTTTTATATCAGGTTCAATTCCTTTTTCGTGAATGTAATTTCCTTTTGGTGTAAAATATTGAGCAATAGTAAGTTTAATTGCATCGTTTGTTGCTGGAAGCGGTATAACCTGCTGTACGATTCCTTTTCCAAAAGTTTTATCTCCGATAATTGTAGCTCGTTTATAATCTTTTAATGCACCTGTAACAATTTCTGAAGCAGAAGCACTATTTTTATTTGTAAGTACAATTAGTGGAAAATCTCCTAAATAGTTTAGTGTTCTGTTGTAATTCTTTTGAGAACCATTTTTATCTTTTAGGTATACAATTAAGTTTTCTTTTACAAAAAGTGAAGTAATATCTTGAGCTTCAGTTAAACTTCCACCTGGATTAGATCTCAAGTCAAAAATTAAACCTTTCATTCCTTGACTTTGTAAGTTTTTGATAGCTTTTTCAACTTCGTGTCCAACATTGTTTCCAAATCTAATTAAACTTACATAACCGATTTTGTTGTCAAGCATTTTACTCTCAACCATTTCAAGTTTGATTTTAGATCTTGTCATAGTAACTTTAAATGGCTCTTTTTTTCCAGCTCTTGTCACTTCAACTTCGACTTTTGAATTTTCTTTTCCTTTTAGTAATTTCACTGTTTCATTTGCAGTCAGTGGCAAAATATCTTTTCCGTCAACTTTTGTAATTTTATCTTTTGGTTTTATTCCAACTTTTTCAGCTGGACTTCCGATAAATGGATCCAAAACTTCTAGTGCTTCTCCTTTTTTCTTGCTGATGGTCATTCCAACCCCAACATATTCTCCATCCATATCTTCAGAAAAATCTTTTAAGTCATCAGATGACAAATATTCAGAATAAGGATCGTTTAATTTTCCGATAATTCCAGCAACTGCGCCTTCGTAAAGGTCTTTTTTGCTAGGTGTAGCTTCTTTTCCGACGAATCTTTTTTCGACGATGTTTATGACATCTACAATTCTATTTAGCTCTGTCTGGTCTTTTGCGATGCTTGCATCATTTGATCTGTCTATCTGACCAGTTTTAATCGCAGTGGCAGCAGCTAATGGTAAACTTACAAGTGCCACTCCAAAAATTACTTTCAATATTTTATTTTTTTTCATTTTTCCTCCTAAAATTTTTTAATATAAAAAATTAAATTTATAAACTAGTTAGTTTTTTTACAGTTTTTTAAATAAATCAAAAATTCTTTATTTCCTTTTGTCCCTTTTATTGGAGAATCTTCGACTCCAACCAATGTATACCCACATTCTTTAGAAAAAGAAATTATTTTTTTTATTGCTTCATCGTGATATTCTTCATTTTCCACAACACCATTTTTTCCAATTTTCTCTCTTCCAACTTCAAATTGCGGTTTTATAAGCATAATAATTTTTCCATCTTCTTTGAGAAATTTTTTAAAATACGGTATGACTTTTGTTAGCGAAATAAATGACACATCAATTACAATAAAATCGACTTTCTCGCCTTTTAAATCACTTTCCTTCAAATCTTTTATGTGCATCTCTTCCATTGAGACAACTTTTTCATTATTTCTTAATTTCCAGTCCAGCTGATTCTTTCCAACATCCACGCTAAATACAAGTTTTGCACCATTTTGTAAGGAGCAGTCGGTAAATCCGCCAGTTGAAGCCCCGATGTCCAGAACAAGTTTGTCCTTAAAATCCAAATTCCATATTTTTATGGCTTTTTCTAATTTTAATCCACCACGGCTGACATATTTTAGTTTGTCTTTAATTCTTATATTTAGCTCGTCGGTATCTTTAAACATCATTCCAGCTTTTGTCACAGCCTGTTCATTGACAATGACATTTCCTGCCATAATTTCTCTTTTGGCTTTTTCTCTTGTCTCAAAAAATTTTTTTTCCACAAGCAATAAATCCAGTCTTTTTTTCATTTTTATCCCTTTTGTTAAGATTATTTTGCTAAAAATAAAATATTTGAAACAATAATCATTATATAATAAAATATTTTCCTTAATTTTTTATTTATTTTATATTATTGTAAGATTATTGAAAATGACAACAAATTTTGCAAAAATGAGCATAAAAAATATTTTAAAACTTCTAGCTAATTAAAGCATTATAACATATTTTTGCATATTTTTGAAGTTTTTTGAAAAAATTTGAATTAAATAAAAAAAATTGTTATAATTGAATTAAGAGAAATATTTATATAATATTAGAAATTTAGGAGGAAAAATGTTATCGGTTATTTTGGCAGCTGGAAAAGGGACACGGATGAAATCTTCAATTCCGAAAGTTTTACACAAAGTAAACGGGAAGCCAATGTTAAAATTGGTTACTGAAGTGATTGAAAATGTAGGAATTACAAAAAATATCTTTATTTTGGGACACAAAAAAGAAGTTGTACTTGAAGAAATGAAAAATATAGAATATGTAACCCAAGAAGAACAGCTTGGAACAGGTCATGCAATTTTAATAGCAAAAGATAAAATTGAAAAATACAAGGAAGATATTTTAATAACTTGTGGTGATACACCACTGTTAAAAGAAGAAACACTAAAAAATTTGAAAAAGGCGTTTGAAGAAAAAAAATTGGACTGTATCGTTCTTTCATGCAAAGTGAAAAATCCATTTGGATACGGAAGAATTATTAAAGAAAATGGAAAGATTACGAATATTGTGGAAGAAAAAGAAGCTACAAATGAAGAAAAATTAATAGATGAAATAAATACAGGAGTCTATATTTTCAAATATGAAAGTTTAATTTATGCAATTCAAAAAATTGATAATAATAATTCAAAAGGTGAATATTATTTGACAGATGCTATAAAAATCTTGACAAGTGAAAACTATAATGTGGATAGTTTTACAATTGATGACGAAAGTGAAATTTTAGGAGTAAATTCAAAAGTTCAACTTGCACAGGCAAATGAAATTTTAAAAATGAGAAAAAATATTGAGCTGATGGATAGCGGAGTAATTTTAATTGATCCAAAAACAACATATATTGAGCAGGAAGTACAAATAGGTGAAGATACTGTAATTTATCCGAACGTTGTAATTCAAGGAAATACAAAAATTGGAAAAAATTGTGAAATTTTGTCAAATACAAGAATTAAAAACTCTTCAATTGGAGATAATGTGAGAATAGAAAGTTCAGTTATCGAAAGCGCAGTAGTTGAAAAAAGTGCAACAATTGGTCCTTTTGCACATCTAAGACCAAAAGCGTACTTAAAAGAAACAGTTCATGTCGGAAATTTTGTAGAAATTAAAAATGCGACACTTGAAAAAGGAGTAAAATCTGGACATTTAACTTATATCGGAGATGCACAAGTCGGAGAAGATACAAATATTGGCGCAGGAACAATAACTTGCAATTATGATGGAAAAAATAAACATAAGACAATTATTGGAAGTGGTTCATTTATTGGAAGTAATTCGATAATTGTAGCACCTGTTACAATGGGAAATGAGGTATTCACAGCGGCAGGTTCGGTAATTACAAAAGATATTCCAAATAAAATGTTGGCATTTGGAAGAGCAAGACAAGTAAATAAAGAAAAAAAATAATTTTATAGCGAGAGAAAGAAGGAAAAAAATGATGTCATTATCAGCAAAAGACAAAGAAAAAATGAGAATATTTGCAGGTTCTTCGAGTAAAAAACTGGCTGAAAAAATAGCAAATTATTTGGATATGAAGTTATCTTCAGTTCAAATCGTAAAATTTGCGGATGGAGAAACCTTTGTAAAATCAGATGAAAGTGTGAGAGGCTGTAAAGTGTTCATTGTACAGTCGACTTCTAAACCAGTAAATGAAAGCTTGATGGAACTTCTGATATTTATTGATGCGCTAAAAAGAGCTTCAGCTAGAGAAATTATAGCAGTTATGCCTTATTATGGATATGCTAGACAAGATAGAAAAGCAAGTCCAAGAGAGCCAATTACATCAAAATTAGTGGCAAATCTACTTACAGTTGCAGGAGCGACAAGAGTTATCACAATGGATTTACATGCAAGACAAATTCAAGGATTTTTTGACATTCCAGTTGACCATATGGAAGCACTTCCAATTTTGGCAAAACATTTTATAAAGTACGGATTTAGTCCAGAGGATACAGTTGTAGTTTCACCTGATGTGGGAGGAGTGAAAAGGGCGAGAGGTCTTGCAAACTGGCTGCACACGCCGCTTGCAATAATTGACAAAAGAAGAGCAAAAGCAAATGTCTCAGAAGTTATGAACATAATTGGAGATGTAAAAGGTAAAAAAGCGATTTTAATTGATGATATGATTGATACGGCTGGAACAATTTGTAATGCGGCTCAAGCCTTGATAGATAAAGGAGCGACAGAAGTTTATGGGTGTGCGACACACGCGGTATTTTCAGGACCTGCAGTTGAAAGATTGAAAGAGTCAGCATTTACAGAAGTTGTAATAACAGATAGTATCGAACTTCCTGAAGATAAGAAATTTAAAAAGTTAAGAATACTTACAACAAGTAAAATGTTTGCAGAAACAATAAAAAGAATAGCAACAAGTAAAGCAATCAGTGATTTATTTGAAATGCCAGTGGAATCTGTGGAAAAAAAATAGACTATGGAAAAAATAAAAAAAAATAAAAAAAGCATAATACAGGAAAATATTATAAAAGTTATAAAAAGTGGAGGTGTTGTCGTATTTCCAACGGACACAGTCTATGGAATCGGTGCGCTTCCGCAAAAAGAACCTGTTGCAAAAATTTATAAAATTAAAAAAAGAGATTTTAGTAAAAAAATAATTGCACTAATAAGTGACAAAAAAATATTAAAAGATTTGGTGCAGGAGTCTTGTGAAAATATGTTAAAAATAGATAGAATATTGGAAAAATATTGGCCAGGAGAACTGACGGTTATTTTTCGTGCAAATAAAAATTTTACACATAAATTTGATGCACAAATGGAAACTATTGGCATAAGAATTCCTAAAAATAAACTGGCTTTGGAATTAATTGAAAAAGTTGGAGGAATTTTACTTACAACAAGTGCAAATGTTTCTGGGAAAAATGCGGTTTCTCGAATTTCAGATTTAGATTTAAAAATACAAAGAAAATCAGATGCGGTAGTTTTTGATGAAAAAAATGAAAATTTGACAGGAAAGCCGTCGACAATTGTAAAATATGAAGATGGGAAATTGACTTTGCTTAGGCAAGGAAATATTTTATTTGAAGAAATAGAAAAAAATTTTGACTGTTAATTAAAGTTTTAAATTAGAATTTTAATAAAATAAAAGGAGAGAATATGGCAAAAGTGATGAATCCTAATTCTGTGAGCAACATGGATTTGATTAATCAAAAAGCACAATTTAAAATGCAGCAATTAGTTCAAAAAATTGGAAAAGGGAAAAGAAGAGTGACAGTAACTTTTTCAAAAATGTCGAGAGGTTATGTCGCAAAAATGATTGAAGAAATGAAAAAGGCGATGGCACAATATGAAAGACAGCTGCCAAATCTTTTTAGTTTTTTTAATTATTTGGAAAAAGAAGTAAAAATTACAAAAGAAAATAAAAAAGAAAAGACAAAAGATGTAAAATTTTCTTATGAGGAAATAGATTTTTTTAAGTTGCAGTTAAATGAAACAATAAAAGGAATTGACACACAAGTTGCAACGTTAAAATGGTACAATTTAATAAAAAAAGGATTATTTAAGACACTGAAAAAACAGACTGAAACTGTTTTGGAAGAAGTTAAAAACGGAAAAGCAGTTAAGAAGAAATAAAAAAATAAAAAAAGAAATATATTAATAAAAGGGTTTGGGGGAACTTTAATGGAAAATAAAAATAATATTATTTCAAAAAGTGTAATTTCATATGTGAACGAAATTTTAAAGATAGGAATTTTTGAAAATGCAAGTGATATTCACATAAAATATGACAATGTTGAGGGAATGGAAATAAAATACCGAAAAGACGGCTATCTTATAGAAAGCTCAAATTTATACAAAAATATAAACAAAAATTTGTTGGAAAAGAATATTGTGGAAATAATTTCCAGAATAAAAATATTGTCACAGATGAATGTTGCGGAAAAGAGAAAGCCGCAAGATGGCAGTTTTTCAATTTCACTAAAAGACAAGAGATATGATATAAGAGCGGCGTATATGCCAACCTTTTATGGAGAGAGTATTGTCCTTAGAATTTTAGAAAATTATTTAGATAATGTGAAATTGGAAACTTTGGGATTTCTTCCAGAAAGTATAAAACTTTTAAAAAAAATTTTGAAAAGAAAACACGGACTTGTTTTAGTGAGTGGTCCGACTGGTTCTGGAAAATCGACTACACTTCAATCAATGATAAATAAAATCAATGATGGGAAGAGAAAAATAATAACTGTGGAAGATCCTGTAGAAATTAAAATAAATGGAATAGTGCAAGTTCAAATAAACAACGAAATAGGTGTAACTTTTTCAGAAATTCTAAAGGCAACTTTAAGAAATGACCCAGATGTCATAGTCATCTCAGAAATTCGGGATGAGGTGACAGCAGAAATTGCAGTGAGAGCTGCGTTAACTGGACATTTAGTTATTTCAACAATTCATACAAATGACGCTGTTTCAACAATTGTGAGATTAGTGGACATGGGGATTCCCAAATATTTAATTTTAGATTCTTTAATAGGCGTGGTTGGTCAGAGATTGGTGCAAAAAAAATGTCAAAAATGCGGTGGTATTGGATGTGGCGGTTGTAATAACGGACATAGCGGAAGAATTTCGATAAACGAAGTACTTTTGATAAATGATGGTGTAAAAGATATTTTGAAAAACAATAATTTGGGGATAGAATGCAAAAATAAGTTAAGAGAATTAAACGAAAAAAATAATTTAAATAATTTTGAAAAGTGTTTCATAAATTTTTATGAGGATATGAAAAATAAAATAGAAAAGAATTTGATTTTAGAAACGGATAATTTAGATATTTTATTTTAAAAAATAAAGAATAACCTTAAATAACCTTGAAATTTATTTTTAAGGTTATTTATTTTTAAAAAATTTTAAATCAGTCGAGGAAAAATATATGGAAACAGTTTTAATAACGGGTGCAAGTAGTGGAATCGGATGCGAGTTGGCAAAAGTTTATGCGAAAAATAATTACGATTTGGTTTTAGTAGGTAGAAGAATTGAAAGATTAAAGCAATTAAAAAGTGAAATAAAAAAAAGTAATCCCAAAATTCAAGTAAAAGTTATAGAAATAGACCTTTCTAAAAGCAAATCACCAGAAGACTTATTTCTTTTGTTGAAAAAGGAAAATATAAAAATAGATATTTTAATAAATAATGCAGGAATGGGAGTTTACGGAAATTTTTTGGAATTATCGAAAGAAGAGATGAAAAAGATAGAAAAAATGCTAAATTTAAATATGATAGCAATTGTTAAACTCACAAAAATATTTTTGAATAAAATGAAAACACATAAAAAAGGTGCAATTTTAAACGTTGCCTCAACAGCAGCATTTCAACCAGGTGGGCCTTTAATGGCAACCTATTATGCAAGTAAAAGTTTTGTGCTATCTTTTAGCGAAGGAATCAGATATGAATTAAAAGATACAGGTATAAAAGTTTCTGCACTTTGCCCGGGACCAACAATTACAGAATTTGAAAAAATGTCAGAAATAAAAAATTGGAGAGATAAAATAAAGGTTATGTCTGCTAAAAAAGTTGCAAAAATAGCTTTTAGAGATTTTAAAAAAGGGAAAAAAATTATAGTTCCAGGATATTTAAATAAATTCTCAATTTTAGCAAGTAAAATATTTCCAAGAGAATTACTTTTAAAAATAATAAAAAAAATTCAGCAAAATAAATAAAAAAAAATCTAAAAAAACCAGAAAAGAAGTTCTCAAAATAAGAAATAAAAAAAAGTAAAAAAAATCAAAAAAAAGAGTTGACAACGGAAATTTTTTTTGATATAATATATTCCGTCGATTGGGAAAAGGTCGGCGGAAGGACAATGGAAAGAGAAGAAGAAAAAGCAGAGTGATAGATAAGAAAATAGAAGTCAAGGCTTAGCAATAGGCCTCGTCAAGGAACAATAAGGTGAAATATAATGTTGAATGAAGAGTTTGATCCTGGCTCAGGATGAACGCTGACAGAATGCTTAACACATGCAAGTCGATGGGGAAGCGGCGCTTGCGCCGTGGCAACCATGGCGGACGGGTGAGTAACGCGTAAAGAACTTGCCGGATGGACCGGGATAACAGCTGGAAACGGCTGGCAAGACCGGATACTGTGGGCTGGCCGCATGGCTGGCCCATGAAAAGGGATGCCGTCCGAGAGCTTTGCGTCCTATTAGCTGGTTGGTAAGGTGACGGCTTACCAAGGCGATGATAGGTAGCCGGCCTGAGAGGGTGGACGGCCACAAGGGGACTGAGATACGGCCCTTACTCCTACGGGAGGCAGCAGTGGGGAATATTGGACAATGGGGGCAACCCTGATCCAGCAATTCTGTGTGCACGAAGAAGGTTTTCGGATCGTAAAGTGCTTTCAGCAGGGAGGAAGGAAGTGACTGTACCTGCAGAAGAAGCGACGGCTAAATACGTGCCAGCAGCCGCGGTAATACGTATGTCGCGAGCGTTATCCGGAATTATTGGGCATAAAGGGCATCTAGGCGGCCGGGTAAGTCCGGGGTGAAAACTGCTGGCTCAACCAGCAGCCTGCCTTGGAAACTACCCGGCTTGAGTGCTGGAGAGGTGGACGGAACTGCACGAGTAGAGGTGAAATTCGTAGATATGTGCAGGAATGCCGATGATGAAGATAGTTCACTGGACGGCAACTGACGCTGAAGTGCGAAAGCTAGGGGAGCGAACAGGATTAGATACCCTGGTAGTCCTAGCTGTAAACGATGATTACTGGGTGTGGGCATGAAGAGTGTCCGTGCCGAAGCTAATGCGATAAGTAATCCGCCTGGGGAGTACGGCCGCAAGGCTGAAACTCAAAGGAATTGACGGGGACCCGCACAAGCGGTGGAGCATGTGGTTTAATTCGACGCAACGCGAGGAACCTTACCAGATCTTGACATCCTCGGAAGGCGGCGGAGACGCCGCTGTGCCCTCGGGAGCCGAGTGACAGGTGGTGCATGGCTGTCGACAGCTCGTGTCGTGAGATGTTGGGTTAAGTCCCGCAACGAGCGCAACCCCTATCGCTAGTTGCCATCATCAGGTTGGGGACTCTAGCGAGACTGCCTGCGAAGAGCAGGAGGAAGGTGGGGATGACGTCAAGTCATCATGCCCCTTATGATCTGGGCTACACACGTGCTACAATGGCTGGTACAGAGAGATGCGACGCAGCAATGCCAAGCCAACCTCTAAAGCCAGTCCAAGTTCGGATTGAAGCCTGCAACTCGGCTTCATGAAGTTGGAATCGCTAGTAATCGCGGATCAGCAATGCCGCGGTGAATACGTTCTCGGGTCTTGTACACACCGCCCGTCACACCACGAGAGTTGTCTGCACCTGAAGCTGCCGGTCTAACCTTTCGGAAGAAGGCATCTAAGGTGTGGACAGTGATTGGGGTGAAGTCGTAACAAGGTATCCGTACCGGAAGGTGCGGATGGATCACCTCCTTTCTAAGGAGCATGTTTTCCTGCACTTCTTCTTTGAAGTTTTTCCTTTTAAGGACAATGGGAAATGAATAGTAGGTAAAAGATTACAACAAAATAGATTATTCTGTTTGATAAAAAAAGCTAATTAAGAGCACACGGAGGATGCCTGGGCAATAACAGCCGAAGAAGGACGCGATAAGCTGCGATAAGTCAGGCCGAGATGCACATAATCAATGACGCCTGAATCTCCGAATGGGGCAACCCGCATGCTTGAAGAGCATGCACGAGAGTGGTAAGCCTGCGAACTGAAACATCTAAGTAGCAGGAGGAAAAGAAAGTAAAAACGATTCCCTGAGTAGCGGCGAGCGAACGGGGAGAAGCCTAAACCGTGCCGGTGCCAAGCTGGCAGCGTTGCCGGCGCGGGGTTGTGGGATTTCATACGACTGACGCCATAATGTCTAAGTGGCCTGGCAGCAAGTAGAATCAGCTGGAAAGCTGAACCGTAGAAGGTGACAGTCCTGTACACGTAAATGCTGAGCCATGACTTGAAACTCCCGAGTAGCGTCAAGCACGAGGAACTTGGCGTGAATCAGCGTGGACCATATCACGCAAGGCTAAATACTGTTATTGACCGATAGTGAAGAGTACCGTGAGGGAAAGGTGAAAAGAACCCTGTGCAAGGGAGTGAAATAGAATTTGAAACCGTGTGCTTACAAACGGTAGGAGCCCTTCGGGGTGACTGCGTGGATTTTGGTTAATCATCCTGCGAGTTATGATCAGTGGCAAGGCTAATTAATGAAGCCGAAGGGAAACCGAGTCTTAACAGGGCGGCTAAGTCGCTGGTCATAGACGCGAAACCTAGTGATCTAGGCCTGTCCAGGCTGAAGCTGAGGTAAGACTCAGTGGAGGGCCGAACTCACCGCCGTTGAAAAGTTGGGAGATGAGATAGGTCTAGGGGTGAAAAGCCAATCGAACTAGGAAATAGCCCGTTCTCTCCGAAATGCATTTAGGTGCAGCCTGAATCTTAGATAACTGGGGGTAGAGCACTGTATGATCTAGGGGGCGTACTGCTTACCGAAATCAAGCAAACTGCGAATACCATTTATTACTGATTCGGAGTGAGTCCGTGGATGACAAGGTCCGTGGACGAGAGGGGAACAGCCCAGACCACCAGCTAAGGTCCCAAATTATGTCTAAGTGGGAAAGGAGGTGGATATTCACAGACAACCAGGAGGTTGGCTTAGAAGCAGCCATGCCTTGAAAGAGTGCGTAATAGCTCACTGGTCGAGAGTATCTGCGCCGAAGATGTAACGGGGCTGAAGACATAAACCGAAGCTGTGGAAGCGGCCATGCCGCTTGGTAGGAGAGCGTTCTGTAGGTCTGCGAAGGCTGGCCGGAAGGCCTGCTGGAGACATCAGAAGCGAGAATGCAGGAATGAGTAGCGAGAAGGAGGGCGAGAATCCCTCCGGCCGGAAGTCCAAGGTTTCCGGGGGAAGGTTTGTCCGCCCCGGGGAAGTCGGGACCTAAGCGTAAGCAGAGATGTGATTGCGAATGGGAAACAGGTTAATATTCCTGTACCGCTGTCAGTCGCCTGAGTGACGGAGTGACGCAGCAAGGTATGTGAGAAGGCTGACGGAATAGCCTTTCTAAAGGCGTAGCCTGGGCACGCAGGAAAATCCGCGTGCCTAAAGGTGAGACCCTATGGGCAAGTGCTCCTGCACAAGTCACAGATCCTACACTGCCAAGAAAAACTTCTAGCGAGACTGGACAGCGCCCGTACCCTAAACCGACACAGGTGGACAGAGTGAGAAACTTAAGGCCGACAGGATAACTCTAGCTAAGGAACTCTGCAAAATAGCCCCGTAACTTCGGGAGAAGGGGTGCCTGACATACCTGAGGGGAGAAGCGCCTCAAGGGGAAACAGGCCGCAGTGAAGAGTCTCAAGCAACTGTTTACCAAAAACACAGGTCTATGCTAAGCTGGAAGGCGACGTATATGGGCTGACACCTGCCCAGTGCCGGAAGGTTAAGAGGAGGAGTGAGAGCTCCGATTTGAAGCCCCGGTGAACGGCGGCCGTAACTATAACGGTCCTAAGGTAGCGAAATTCCTTGTCGGGTAAGTTCCGACCTGCACGAATGGTGAAATGATTTGAGAGCTGTCTTGGCTGGAGACCTGGTGAAGTTGTAATGCCGGTGAAGATACCGGCTACCTGCAGTAGGACGGAAAGACCCCGTGGAGCTTCACTGCAGCCTGGCATTGGGTTCTGGCAATGTGTGTATAGGATAGTTGGGAGACTGCGAAGTTGAGGCGCCAGCCTCTTCCGAGTCGCTGTTGGAATACCAACCATATGCTGCCGGAATTCTAATCCGCTCGCGGAGACAGTGCTAGGCGGGCAGTTTGACTGGGGCGGTCGCCTCCAAAAGAGTAACGGAGGCGTTCAAAGGTTCCCTCGGGCTGGATGGAAATCAGCCTTCGAGTGCAAACGCATAAGGGAGCTTGACTGCAAGACCGACGGGTCGAGCAGGTACGAAAGTAGGAGTTAGTGATCCGGCGGTCCCTCATGGAAGGGCCGTCGCTCAACGGATAAAAGCTACCCCGGGGATAACAGGCTGATACTTCCCAAGAGTCCATATCGACGGAAGTGTTTGGCACCTCGATGTCGGCTCGTCTCATCCTGGGGCTGGAGAAGGTCCCAAGGGTTGGGCTGTTCGCCCATTAAAGAGGCACGCGAGCTGGGTTCAGAACGTCGTGAGACAGTTCGGTCCCTATCCACTGCAGGCGCTTGAGCACTGAAAAGATCTGACCTTAGTACGAGAGGACCGGGTTGGACAGACCTCTGATGTATCAGCTGTCACGCCAGTGGCACGGCTGAGTAGTCACGTCTGGCCAGGATAATCGCTGAAAGCATCTAAGCGAGAAGCCGGCTTTGAGATGAGTGCTCGCAGTATCCACAGAGAACATGTGGTCGATAGGCTGGGGATGTAAGCGCAGCAATGCGTTCAGTTGACCAGTACTAATATTACTTGGGCTTTTTTAATCTTTTGCTTGCCTGCTATTTATTTCCCATTGCCCTTTACATCCATTCTTGTTTGGTGACCATTGCGGCAGGGATACACCCGGTGACATCCCGAACCCGGCAGTTAAGTCTGCTTGCGCCTACGATACTTGGCATGTGCCAGGGAAAATGGGCAGTCGCCAAACTTTTCTTTTTCTGCGTCTCCGTAGCTCAGCTGGTTAGAGCATCTGACTGTTAATCAGAGGGCCGCTGGTTCGAGCCCAGCCGGGGACGCCATTTTTTTTATTTTTTGGAGTGTTTCTATGGGAGTCAAAAGTAAGTTATTTGATAAGATTGTGATTTTTTGGAATGAAAATTTTAAATTTAGATTGGGAATATTTTTATTAGTAACTATTTTTTTCGCTTTTAAATTTCTTGAAAAATTTGAATTATCGATAGATATGGCGATTATCTTTGTTGTTTATATGTTTTCAATGACTTTTCACGAAATTGCACATGGATATGTTGCATATCGTTTTGGAGATGACACGGCAAAAAATATGGGAAGAATAACTTTGAATCCCCTAAAGCATATTGATTTATTTGGAATGATTGTTCCTTTTATAATATTTTTATGTGGATTTAAGTTTTTAATTGGATGGGCAAAACCTGTGCCTGTAAACTTTTGTAAGTTGACTCCTCGAAAAAAAGGGATTTTTTGTGTCTGCATAGCTGGAGTTATGGTAAATTTTATTTTAGCAGCAGTTTCGTTAATTGTACTTCGAATTATTGGAAATGGACTTGGAATTGATAATAATATTGTAAAAATATTGATTTATATTTATTTAATAAATTTGTTGTTAGGAATTTTTAACTTAATACCAATAACTCCTTTAGATGGCGGAAGAATTGTCTATTTTTTTTCTTCTGGAAAAATAAAAAAAGTTTATGATTTTATTGAAAAATATGGAGTTGTAATAATAATAATGATAGCATATTTTGTAAATGAATATTTTTCTGATAAAATTTTAATAATGTTTGATTTTTTTCTTAAATTAACAGGAACAAATTTAGGTCTTTAAAAATTATATGTTATAAAAGTAGAAAGTAGTTCAGAATTAAAAATTTGAAAAGCTGTCTCATAAAAAAAGTACGAAACAGCCTTATAAAAAATAAAATTTAAAATTATCTTTAAATTTTAATCAAAATTTCCCTCATTTTTTCAAACTCACCCCAATTTTTTTCATTTACAAACTTCCTCCATCTTTCAAAATCATTTTCTTTCATATAATTTCTCAATGTGGAAGCATTTATTTTTATATCATCTCTGGAAATTACAATAAAATTTACAGATTTTTTTATTTTTTCACTAAACCAGCTCTTACATTTAGATTCTTTGCCATAAACAATACAATCGACTTTTCCCAAAATTTTTTCTGCTTCACAAAACAAATAATCCCCCCATTTTGTAACATTTCCAGCTCCCAAGTCAGCGAGTGGGGAAATTACTAATTTATTTTCCACAATTTCATTTTCATAAATTTTTTTTATCAATTTTTTCCTTAATTCATAGGAAAAAGGATTTTCTATTGTTCCAAATTTATCGCTAGAACCAATAAATACCAAAACTTTGTCACATATCTCAAGAGCTTTATTTATAATATATTCATGTCCATTGTGAAATGTTTGAAATCTTCCCAGAACCAAGCCTGTCTTATATTTTTTCATTAAAATTTCTCCATTTTTTATAAATTAAATATAAAATTTCAATATTTTTTTTAATATTTTTACAAGGGTTTATGACCTTTTGCTGATATAACCGCTTATTTACAGATTTAAACTTTTTTAATATTCTTTTTCCCGCTCCAGCCTAAATTTTACCGATGCCTTCAAATATTTTAAATATTTTTCATCATCACACATAACTTTCCCTTCCACATCACTTAATTTAGCAACTGGTCTAGCATTTACATATTGAAGTTTGATTACAATATTTAATGGTTTTTCTTTTGTGTCATTAGTCACAAATGTTCCAATTCCAAAAGAAATTTTTACTTTATCTTTAAAAGTCTGATAAATCTTTTCAGCTTCATCAAAATTTAGTGAATCACTGAACAAAAGTGTCTTTGTCTTTGGATCTATTCCATATTTTTCGTAGTGATTCAATATTTTTTCAGCCCAAATATATGGATCTCCCGAGTCATGCCGTACTCCTGTATAGTTATTTACCATGCTTCTGTCAAAATCCCTTAAAAATAAGTCTGTTGTTATCGTGTCGGTAAGTGCTGTGCCGTTATCTCCCTTGTATTCGTCATACCAGTCTTTTAATGCGTAATGATTTGTGTAAGATAGCGGAATTGAGTCGATTCCCTGATACATTTGGACATATTCGTGTGCATAAGTTCCAATTGGCACTAAGTTGTATTTCATTGCCAAAAATACATTGGAAGTTCCGACCATATTTTGAGTTTCACAGGATAATTTTTTTACTACTTCTTCCTGCCATTCTCTTGAAAGTCTTCTTCTGCAGCCAAATTCAGCAAATTTAAAATTATATTTTTTATTTTTAAAATCCAAAATTTTTTTCTCCAATTTTTCTTTTGCAGAAATAAGCAATTCATCATAATTAAATTTCATTCTAAAATACACTTCGTTAATAATTTCAAGCAAGTAAATTTCAAATTGCATAGCACTAAAAAGCGGACCTTTAACAATTACTCTAAGTTTTCCATTTTCAAGTACCATAGTTACATAATCTCTAATTGGATGCCACAGTCTTAAAAACTCGACGTAATCTGATTTTATAAATCTTATTGAACGTAAATAATTTAATTCTTCGTCTTTAAAACGTAAGCTGCATAAATAATCAATTTGCTCATTTATTTCTTCCAACATTTCTTGCGTAAAGGAAATTTCTGGAGTTCGACATTTAAAGTGATATTCTCCGACTAAATCCGTATGTTTGTGAAAGATTACCTGATTCATATTAAATTTATAAAAATCCGTATCTAGTAAAGATGTTATAATAGGTTTTAATTTCATTTTATTCATCTCCCTTTTTATATTTTGGCATAGGTAGTATTTTATGCAAATTAATTTTATGCAAATAATCTATTTTTTCTTTTACTTTTAAATCTGAAATATCACCTGTTCTTATATATTCATCCAAAATTTTATAGCTGAATCCTAATTTTTCTTCATCAGATTTACCGCTCATCCCGTCTTCAGGCACTTTTTTCAAAAACATTTCAGGAAGTCCAAGTTCAGCTCCAAGTTTTCGCACTTCGGTTTTTGTAAAATCAGAAATTGGAGAAAAATCCCCCGCAGCATCTCCAAATTTTGTTGAATAACCCACAAAATCTTCCGACAAATTACAAGTATTAGCCACTCTCCCGCCAACAATGGCAGAAATCCCATAAAGCACAGCCATCCGTATTCTGGCAGGCTGATTAGTCTTGTAGGCATCAAATTCATCAGGATTTACTCCCGTTTGCTGCGAAATTAATTCTTTTAAGTCATTCACAGGCTTTTCAACATTTATTTCATAATGCTTTATTTTCAAAAACTCAACTAATTTTTTGGAATAATCAATATCATGTTGCATACCTTTTGGCATAAGAACTCCTATCACATTTTCCTTTCCTAAAGCCGCTACACAAAGTGCTGTCACGACTGAAGAATCTGTTCCTCCTGAAATTCCTACAACTGCCTTACAGTTTTTTCCATTTTCTTCAAAATATTTTTTTATCCATTCGATAACTTTTTCTTTTTCATTTTTCATAAAATCACCTCTTTATTTTATTATACCTGGAAGTTTTACGAATGACAAGATTTGTGAAAAAATTTATAAAATAATATTTGAATTAGACTTTTCTAATGATAAATACAGTATGTTATATTTTAAAAAATGTATAATTTAAGAAAATTCAGAATTAAGAAGATTTAAAAAAGAAGGAAAAAAGAAGAAAAATGAATAAAGTGAATAAAAATATAATGGCATTGATAGAGAATTTGCTTTTGATAAATAAAAATATATTTGCAGATTTGTTAATTGATAATTTTAGCAGTATCATATTTGAAGAAGTTTTTTTTAATAATGTAAAATCAAATAAAAGTTTTTTTGAAAAAAAGATTGAAATTATTGCAGAAATAAAAAAAGGAAATAAAAAAATTTTAAAAAAATTGATAAATTTTAATAACGAATATGTTAAAAAGAATTATTTAAATTTGTCGGAAAAAAAGTATTTGGAAGAATTTAGGAAAATCAAAATACGAAAAATTTTTGGGCGTGGAATAAATCCTGAACAAATGATACTTTATATTCTGACTACAAATGATATGGAAGAATATTTAGATTTTTTTAAAAAAGAATATTTGAATTTGAGACAAAATTTGTGTGAAGAAAGTGGTAAAATTTTTGAAAAAGCTCCGTTTTTAAAAAAAATTTTTAAATCTAAAAATTTTCAAGAAGAATTTGAAAATTATTTAGACATAAAATTCAAAAATATAAAAAAAAGAAATTTAGAGAAAATATCAGAAAAATACGATTTAGAATTTGATAAAAAATTAAAATGTTTTTCTATTCCAACAGAATATATTATTTTTTTTGATAAAAAAATAAAAGAATATTTTGAAATGCTAGAAAAATTTAAAATTGGGTTTGAAATTTTTAACGCAAATTTTAGTAAAATGAGTGAGCAGGAAAAAGAAGTAGAAGAATTGATGGCTGAATTGGAAAAACTTGAAGGAGAAAATCTTTTTTTTATTTTGGAACACGATAAACTAGAAATAGAAAATAAAAAACTAAAACAAAATTTGAAAAATCAAGGAGATAATAAACTTGAAAAACTAATTTTAAAACAGCAAAAAGAAATCGAAAAGTTAAAAAATAAAATTGAAAATATGGAGCAGGACGAAAAGATGGAAGTGACTGAAAATATAAATATAAAAGAACTTCCAGAAGAACAAACTTTAAATTTTAAAGATAAAAATATAAAAGTCGTCGGCGGAAAATGGAGTTTACAAAGTATGAAAAAAGCTCAAAAATACGCAGAAGAAACAGAATTTGATATAGAATTTATAAATGCGACAGAAGTTTTTAGAAATTCAGATAAATTAAAAAATTCAGATATAATAATTTTTGATACATCATACAATTCTCATTCCGCTTATTATAAGTTAAAAAGTTATGGATTAAAAATATATCGTATCTCAACTTCAAATTTAGAGAAAATAAAAAAATTAAATTATACTTAAATTATAAAACTAAAAGATGTAGTAAAAAAATTCCAAAGTAGAAAAAACCTGGAAAGAAAACGTTGAAAAAGCAAGGAACAAAAAAGTAAAAAAATTCAAAAAAAGAGTTGACAACGGAAATTTTTTTTGATATAATATATTCCGTCGATTGGGAAAAGGTCGGCGGAAGGACAATGGAAAGAGAAGAAGAAAAAGCAGAGTGATAGATAAGAAAATAGAAGTCAAGGCTTAGCAATAGGCCTCGTCAAGGAACAATAAGGTGAAATATAATGTTGAATGAAGAGTTTGATCCTGGCTCAGGATGAACGCTGACAGAATGCTTAACACATGCAAGTCGATGGGGAAGCGGCGCTTGCGCCGTGGCAACCATGGCGGACGGGTGAGTAACGCGTAAAGAACTTGCCGGATGGACCGGGATAACAGCTGGAAACGGCTGGCAAGACCGGATACTGTGGGCTGGCCGCATGGCTGGCCCATGAAAAGGGATGCCGTCCGAGAGCTTTGCGTCCTATTAGCTGGTTGGTAAGGTGACGGCTTACCAAGGCGATGATAGGTAGCCGGCCTGAGAGGGTGGACGGCCACAAGGGGACTGAGATACGGCCCTTACTCCTACGGGAGGCAGCAGTGGGGAATATTGGACAATGGGGGCAACCCTGATCCAGCAATTCTGTGTGCACGAAGAAGGTTTTCGGATCGTAAAGTGCTTTCAGCAGGGAGGAAGGAAGTGACTGTACCTGCAGAAGAAGCGACGGCTAAATACGTGCCAGCAGCCGCGGTAATACGTATGTCGCGAGCGTTATCCGGAATTATTGGGCATAAAGGGCATCTAGGCGGCCGGGTAAGTCCGGGGTGAAAACTGCTGGCTCAACCAGCAGCCTGCCTTGGAAACTACCCGGCTTGAGTGCTGGAGAGGTGGACGGAACTGCACGAGTAGAGGTGAAATTCGTAGATATGTGCAGGAATGCCGATGATGAAGATAGTTCACTGGACGGCAACTGACGCTGAAGTGCGAAAGCTAGGGGAGCGAACAGGATTAGATACCCTGGTAGTCCTAGCTGTAAACGATGATTACTGGGTGTGGGCATGAAGAGTGTCCGTGCCGAAGCTAATGCGATAAGTAATCCGCCTGGGGAGTACGGCCGCAAGGCTGAAACTCAAAGGAATTGACGGGGACCCGCACAAGCGGTGGAGCATGTGGTTTAATTCGACGCAACGCGAGGAACCTTACCAGATCTTGACATCCTCGGAAGGCGGCGGAGACGCCGCTGTGCCCTCGGGAGCCGAGTGACAGGTGGTGCATGGCTGTCGACAGCTCGTGTCGTGAGATGTTGGGTTAAGTCCCGCAACGAGCGCAACCCCTATCGCTAGTTGCCATCATCAGGTTGGGGACTCTAGCGAGACTGCCTGCGAAGAGCAGGAGGAAGGTGGGGATGACGTCAAGTCATCATGCCCCTTATGATCTGGGCTACACACGTGCTACAATGGCTGGTACAGAGAGATGCGACGCAGCAATGCCAAGCCAACCTCTAAAGCCAGTCCAAGTTCGGATTGAAGCCTGCAACTCGGCTTCATGAAGTTGGAATCGCTAGTAATCGCGGATCAGCAATGCCGCGGTGAATACGTTCTCGGGTCTTGTACACACCGCCCGTCACACCACGAGAGTTGTCTGCACCTGAAGCTGCCGGTCTAACCTTTCGGAAGAAGGCATCTAAGGTGTGGACAGTGATTGGGGTGAAGTCGTAACAAGGTATCCGTACCGGAAGGTGCGGATGGATCACCTCCTTTCTAAGGAGCATGTTTTCCTGCACTTCTTCTTTTGATTTGGGCGTGTAGCTCAGGTGGTTAGAGCACTGTGCTGATAACGCAGGGGTCGCTGGTTCGAGTCCAGCCATGCCCACCATTACTTTTTGGGGATATAGCTCAGTTGGGAGAGCGCTGCCCTTGCAAGGCAGAGGTCAGCGGTTCGAACCCGCTTATCTCCACCAATTTTAAGGACAATGGGAAATGAATAGTAGGTAAAAGATTACAACAAAATAGATTATTCTGTTTGATAAAAAAAGCTAATTAAGAGCACACGGAGGATGCCTGGGCAATAACAGCCGAAGAAGGACGCGATAAGCTGCGATAAGTCAGGCCGAGATGCACATAATCAATGACGCCTGAATCTCCGAATGGGGCAACCCGCATGCTTGAAGAGTATGCACGAGAGTGGTAAGCCTGCGAACTGAAACATCTAAGTAGCAGGAGGAAAAGAAAGTAAAAACGATTCCCTGAGTAGCGGCGAGCGAACGGGGAGAAGCCTAAACCGTGCCGGTGCCAAGCTGGCAGCGTTGCCGGCGCGGGGTTGTGGGATTTCATACGACTGACGCCATAATGTCTAAGTGGCCTGGCAGCAAGTAGAATCAGCTGGAAAGCTGAACCGTAGAAGGTGACAGTCCTGTACACGTAAATGCTGAGCCATGACTTGAAACTCCCGAGTAGCGTCAAGCACGAGGAACTTGGCGTGAATCAGCGTGGACCATATCACGCAAGGCTAAATACTGTTATTGACCGATAGTGAAGAGTACCGTGAGGGAAAGGTGAAAAGAACCCTGTGCAAGGGAGTGAAATAGAATTTGAAACCGTGTGCTTACAAACGGTAGGAGCCCTTCGGGGTGACTGCGTGGATTTTGGTTAATCATCCTGCGAGTTATGATCAGTGGCAAGGCTAATTAATGAAGCCGAAGGGAAACCGAGTCTTAACAGGGCGGCTAAGTCGCTGGTCATAGACGCGAAACCTAGTGATCTAGGCCTGTCCAGGCTGAAGCTGAGGTAAGACTCAGTGGAGGGCCGAACTCACCGCCGTTGAAAAGTTGGGAGATGAGATAGGTCTAGGGGTGAAAAGCCAATCGAACTAGGAAATAGCCCGTTCTCTCCGAAATGCATTTAGGTGCAGCCTGAATCTTAGATAACTGGGGGTAGAGCACTGTATGATCTAGGGGGCGTACTGCTTACCGAAATCAAGCAAACTGCGAATACCATTTATTACTGATTCGGAGTGAGTCCGTGGATGACAAGGTCCGTGGACGAGAGGGGAACAGCCCAGACCACCAGCTAAGGTCCCAAATTATGTCTAAGTGGGAAAGGAGGTGGATATTCACAGACAACCAGGAGGTTGGCTTAGAAGCAGCCATGCCTTGAAAGAGTGCGTAATAGCTCACTGGTCGAGAGTATCTGCGCCGAAGATGTAACGGGGCTGAAGACATAAACCGAAGCTGTGGAAGCGGCCATGCCGCTTGGTAGGAGAGCGTTCTGTAGGTCTGCGAAGGCTGGCCGGAAGGCCTGCTGGAGACATCAGAAGCGAGAATGCAGGAATGAGTAGCGAGAAGGAGGGCGAGAATCCCTCCGGCCGGAAGTCCAAGGTTTCCGGGGGAAGGTTTGTCCGCCCCGGGGAAGTCGGGACCTAAGCGTAAGCAGAGATGTGATTGCGAATGGGAAACAGGTTAATATTCCTGTACCGCTGTCAGTCGCCTGAGTGACGGAGTGACGCAGCAAGGTATGTGAGAAGGCTGACGGAATAGCCTTTCTAAAGGCGTAGCCTGGGCACGCAGGAAAATCCGCGTGCCTAAAGGTGAGACCCTATGGGCAAGTGCTCCTGCACAAGTCACAGATCCTACACTGCCAAGAAAAACTTCTAGCGAGACTGGACAGCGCCCGTACCCTAAACCGACACAGGTGGACAGAGTGAGAAACTTAAGGCCGACAGGATAACTCTAGCTAAGGAACTCTGCAAAATAGCCCCGTAACTTCGGGAGAAGGGGTGCCTGACATACCTGAGGGGAGAAGCGCCTCAAGGGGAAACAGGCCGCAGTGAAGAGTCTCAAGCAACTGTTTACCAAAAACACAGGTCTATGCTAAGCTGGAAGGCGACGTATATGGGCTGACACCTGCCCAGTGCCGGAAGGTTAAGAGGAGGAGTGAGAGCTCCGATTTGAAGCCCCGGTGAACGGCGGCCGTAACTATAACGGTCCTAAGGTAGCGAAATTCCTTGTCGGGTAAGTTCCGACCTGCACGAATGGTGAAATGATTTGAGAGCTGTCTTGGCTGGAGACCTGGTGAAGTTGTAATGCCGGTGAAGATACCGGCTACCTGCAGTAGGACGGAAAGACCCCGTGGAGCTTCACTGCAGCCTGGCATTGGGTTCTGGCAATGTGTGTATAGGATAGTTGGGAGACTGCGAAGTTGAGGCGCCAGCCTCTTCCGAGTCGCTGTTGGAATACCAACCATATGCTGCCGGAATTCTAATCCGCTCGCGGAGACAGTGCTAGGCGGGCAGTTTGACTGGGGCGGTCGCCTCCAAAAGAGTAACGGAGGCGTTCAAAGGTTCCCTCGGGCTGGATGGAAATCAGCCTTCGAGTGCAAACGCATAAGGGAGCTTGACTGCAAGACCGACGGGTCGAGCAGGTACGAAAGTAGGAGTTAGTGATCCGGCGGTCCCTCATGGAAGGGCCGTCGCTCAACGGATAAAAGCTACCCCGGGGATAACAGGCTGATACTTCCCAAGAGTCCATATCGACGGAAGTGTTTGGCACCTCGATGTCGGCTCGTCTCATCCTGGGGCTGGAGAAGGTCCCAAGGGTTGGGCTGTTCGCCCATTAAAGAGGCACGCGAGCTGGGTTCAGAACGTCGTGAGACAGTTCGGTCCCTATCCACTGCAGGCGCTTGAGCACTGAAAAGATCTGACCTTAGTACGAGAGGACCGGGTTGGACAGACCTCTGATGTATCAGCTGTCACGCCAGTGGCACGGCTGAGTAGTCACGTCTGGCCAGGATAATCGCTGAAAGCATCTAAGCGAGAAGCCGGCTTTGAGATGAGTGCTCGCAGTATCCACAGAGAACATGTGGTCGATAGGCTGGGGATGTAAGCGCAGCAATGCGTTCAGTTGACCAGTACTAATATTACTTGGGCTTTTTTAATCTTTTGCTTGCCTGCTATTTATTTCCCATTGCCCTTTACATCCATTCTTGTTTGGTGACCATTGCGGCAGGGATACACCCGGTGACATCCCGAACCCGGCAGTTAAGTCTGCTTGCGCCTACGATACTTGGCATGTGCCAGGGAAAATGGGCAGTCGCCAAACTTTTCTTTTTCTGCGTCTCCGTAGCTCAGCTGGTTAGAGCATCTGACTGTTAATCAGAGGGCCGCTGGTTCGAGCCCAGCCGGGGACGCCATTTTTTATTGAATAAAAAAATACCAACTCTTAGTTCCCTAGAATTGGTAAATTTTATTTTAAAATTTGTTTTTATTCAGCAATTTCAGTTATATTTTTGACTTTGTAATGACCAGCATTATTTATTAAATCAGCGATTAGAATGTCATCCACTTCTTCATTTAAAGTTATTTTTGCATTTTTTTTGTCTAAATTTACTGACACTTCTTCAACTTCTGGAATTGAACACAATGTATCTTCTACTTTCTTTTGGCAGTGTTCACAATGCATTCCTTCAATTTCAATTAATTTTTTTATCATAAAAAACATCTCCATTCATTTTAAACTTTCACTTTTATTATATAAAATTTTATTTTAAAATTCAAGTTTTTTAAAATATTTTCTTTAAATATAAAAAAAGTAATTTTTTATTTAAAATTATTAAAAAAATGGTATAATACTTTTAAGTTGACTTTTTAGAAAAGGAGAGATTATGTATGATTTTACAGCATGTATTGTAACATACAATACTCCAAAAAATGATTTGAAGAAAATAATTAAATGTTTTCAAAAAATTAAATTAAATTTTAAATTATGGATTTCAGATAATTCTGAAAAAGATGATTTGAAAAGTTTTTTTAAGGAAATAGATGATAACCGAATAGAATATATTTTTAATAATTCAAATAAAGGTTTTGGGGCTGGGCATAATGTGGTTATTGATAAATTGATTAACAGTTCTGAAATATCTGAATTTCATTTGATTATTAATGCGGATATTTTTTTTGAGGAAAATATAGTTGAGAAAATTTTTGAGTACATGAAAAGACATAGTGAAATTGGGCAAATTGGTCCTAAAATTAGGGATTTAGAAGGGAATTTCAGCTATACTTGCAGATTGTTTCCAAAACCTTTGAATCTTGTATTTAGAAGGTTTTTACCATTTAAAAATATTGTTTATAAAATGGATTATGATTATGAAATGAGATGGGCAAATTTTGAGAAAATAATGGAAGTTCCGATACTTTCTGGGTGTTTTATTTTTTTAAGAGTTTCGGCATTAAAGGAAATCGGTGGATTTGATGAGAGATATTTTATGTATATGGAAGATTACGATTTGTGCCGAAGAATTGGACAGAAATATAAAGTTGTTTATTATCCAGAAGTCGAGATATTTCATGAGCATGGGAAGGCTTCGTATAAATCGAGAAAAATGATGATGTTTCATGTAAAATCAGCTATTAAGTATTTTAACAAATGGGGATGGTTTTTTGATAAAGAGCGAAAAATTAAAAATGATGAAACTAGAGAAAGATATTTTAAAAAAAATTAAATAATAAGAAGTTTTAAATTTAGAGTATTAAAACATTTCAAGCATAAGTATTAGATTATAAAATTTTTAATTTAATATTTATGCTATTTTTAGTATTTAAAAGAGGAGATATAAATTTTGATCTTTGAATTCAAGGTGATATAATTATAAATATGAGTTATTAGGAGGAAAATAGATGAAAACATATTTAGTAACAGGTGCAGCGGGATTTATTGGGGCAAATTTTTTGAAATATATTTTGAAAAAGTATGAGGGGAAAGAAGATATAAAAGTTATAGTTGTTGATGTATTGACTTATGCAGGAAATTTGGGGACTATTAAAGAGGAAATTAAAGATGCAAGAGTGGAATTTAAAAAAGTTGATATTAGGGATAGGAAAAAAATTGAGAGAGTTTTTTCTGAAAATGATGTTGATTTTGTGGTAAATTTTGCAGCGGAATCGCATGTTGATAGATCGATTGAAAACCCACAAATTTTCCTGGAAACTAATATTTTGGGAACTCAAAATTTGTTGGAAAATGCTAAAAAGGCTTGGACGGTTTCTAAAGATGAGAATGGGTATCCAATTTATAAAGGTGGTGTAAAATATTTGCAAGTTTCTACTGATGAGGTTTATGGAAGTTTGTCAAAAGATTATGAAACAGCGATTGATTTAATAATTGATGACGAAAAAGTAAAAAAAGTTGTAAAAAATCGAACAAATTTGAAAACTTATGGGGATAAATTTTTTACAGAAAAAACAGCAGTCGATCCGAGAAGTCCTTATTCTGCATCAAAAACAGGAGCCGACCATATTGTAATTGCGTATGGAGAAACTTATAAAATGCCGATAAATATTACCAGATGTTCTAATAATTATGGTCCTTATCACTTTCCGGAAAAATTAATTCCTTTGATGATAAAAAATGTGCTTGAAGGTAAAAAGTTGCCTGTTTATGGGAAAGGAGACAATGTAAGGGACTGGCTTTATGTGGAAGATCATTGTAAAGGAATTGACTTAGTTGTGAGAAATGGTAAAGTGGGAGAAATTTACAATATTGGTGGATTCAATGAAGAGCAAAATATTAACATTGTAAAATTGGTAATTGATATTTTAAAAGAAGAAATTTCAAATAACGATGAGTATAAAAAAGTTTTGAAAACGGACTTAGAAAGCGTAAATTATAGTTTGATAACTTATGTTCAGGATAGATTAGGACATGATATGAGATATGCAATTAATCCTTCAAAAATAGCAAAAGAGTTGGGATGGTACCCTGAAACTGATTTTGAAACAGGAATCAGAAAAACTGTCAAATGGTATTTGGAAAATCAAGATTGGGTAAATGAAGTAGCTTCAGGTGATTATCAGAAATATTATGATGAAATGTATGGAAATAAATAGAAAGTTATGAAAAAAGTTATGAAGGAGGAAATTATGAATAATTTCGAAGTAGTTGAAACACCGATAAAAGGTTTAGTAATAATTCAGCCAAAGGTGTTTGGAGATGAAAGAGGATTTTTCTTGGAAACATATAATAAAAAGTCGTTTGAGAAATTGGGACTTACGATGGAATTTGTTCAGGATAATCACTCAAAATCGAAAAAAGGTGTATTGAGAGGATTGCATTTTCAGACTCAAAATACTCAGGGAAAGCTTGTGAGAGTTGCAAAAGGCAGTGTTTACGATGTTGCTGTTGATTTGAGAAAGGATAGCGAAACTTTTGGTAAGTGGTACGGAATTTTGTTGACAGAAGCTAATAAGACTATGTTTTATGTGCCAGAAGGGTTTGCGCATGGATTTTTGACATTGGAAGATGATACGGAATTTATGTATAAATGTACGGATTTGTATTCTCCAGAATATGATAGCGGAATTATGTGGAATGACGAAACTATTGGGATTGACTGGAAATTTGAGGAATTTGGGATTGATCCTAGTGAATTGACAATTTCTGATAAGGATACTAAACATCAGAATTTTGATAGAAATAAGAAATATTTTGAAAAATATTAATGTTGCAAGAGTGTCTAGAATTTTGTATGAACTAATAGAAAATCTAGTAAATTAAGTACTTCGCTATTTTATTTACACAAAAATTTTTACACCCTTAATATTCGTATAGAAGTTCTCATTTTAATAATAAAGTGGGAACTTTTTTTGTGCAAAAATATTTTCATATTTTTATAGTGAATTGTGTTATAATAAATTAAAATTATTTTACTTAAATTTTCAATATTTGTTTTAGTGTTATTTGTTTATATAAATTTAGAAAAATTGAGTGAATTTTGGATAAAAAAGAAGGAGGTTTGTATTGTGAAGAAATTAGAGGAGAGTAGAATTCTTGCTATGGCTCCGAATGCTTCGGCGATTTCAAATGCAAAAAAATTGTGCAATAAAGGGGCATTTTTGAAATTATGGCGTTCGGTTGACGATACTTTGTATATGGGCGAGTGTAAGGGAAGTGGGAAATCGAATTATACGGTTTCAGTGGATTTTATTGATGAAGAAAATCCTGTTACACGATGTACTTGTCCAAGTAGACAATTTCCTTGTAAGCATGGATTAGCTTTGTTATTTGAGATATTGAGAGGAGAAAAATTTGAGGAGTGTGAAATACCAGAAGATATTTTGGCAAAGAGAGAAAAAAAGGGAAAATTAAAGGCTAAAAAGGCGAATGAGGAAAAGGAAGTTAAGAAAAAAACTTCTTCAAAAGCATCTAAATCAGCTAGAACAAAGAAAATTAAAAAGCAACTTGAAGGGCTAGATTTGATAAAGAAAATAAGTTCGCAATTATTGAAAGTTGGACTTTCTGCAATGGGGAGTGTTTCGATTACAGAGTATCGAGATATTGTAAAACAATTGGGAGATTATTATTTGCCAGGACCACAAGTTTTGTTTCAAAGATTACTTTTGGAAATTCAGGCGTATAAAGAGGATCAGGATAAGGGACATTATCAGACGGCTTTAGAATGTTTGAAAAAGTTAAGGGCGATTGAGAAAAAAGGTAGAGAGTTTTTGAATGAGCAACTTGAAAAGAATGATCCAGAATTGACGGATAATACGTTGTATGAGGATTTAGGAGGCGTGTGGAAGTTAACTCAGTTGAATGATTTGGGGTTAAAAAAGGAAAATGCGAGATTGGTGCAGCTTTCATTTGAAGTGAATTATGATGAGGCTAGTAAGATTTTTACAGATTGTGGATACTGGATTGATTTAGAGAGTGGGGAAGTGTCATATACTGCCAATTATAGACCTCGTTCGGCGATGAAATATATTAAGCAGGAAAATTCTAATTTTTCATTATTGACGGTGCCTACATTAACTTTTTATCCAGGTGGAGTTAATAAGAGAATAAGATGGGATGCCGCTAGTTTTGATAAAATTGAAAGTTCTTGTTACAAAGAGATAAAAAAACATGCTCAAAGTATAGATCAAGCTATAAAAATTGCTAAAAATGAATTAAAAAATATTTTGACAAATAATGAAGTGGCTTTATTACTAGAATTTGAAAAAATTATGTTTGTTGAAGAAGAAGGTAAGAAAAAATATATTTTAATTGATAAAAATCAAAAGATGATAGAGCTTAGAGATAAAAAAAGCAAGGAATTTTCAGAAAATTTCTATGAACTTTTGCCAAATGAATGTTTGGAAAATCAAGTGATGTTTGTAAAATTATTTTATGAAGGTAGAAATATTTATGCCCAAGCACAAAGTATCATAACTGATGATAAAATTATTCGTTTTGGATTTTAGAATGAAGTTTAGGAGGGAGAAAAAATGAATTTAGAACCGTTATATGAATTGAAGAATAGGCTTGAAAATGTTTCGATTGTTGGGATAAATTTGGTGAAAGATGATTTTCGTTTGCAAAGAGCTGTTGATCAAATGAAGGGGTATGCTTCAGCTGCCAAAGTATTTAAACAAATTTATGAAATGGGGCAAAAATTGATTGAAGATGATGAGGAAGATAAATGTGATTTATTATTAGATTTGTTGGCTTTGCTTGATGCGGTGCTTTGTACCCAAGCGACAACTTATTCAGGTGATAATTTGCAAAAAATAGAAACGACTGCTGGAAAAGAAAATTTTTATCAAGAACTTCATTACAGTGAGTTGAGTGAATTAATTGCTGCATTTAAAGGAACTGGTGGTGGTCGTTTCAGAGTTATTGATTCGACATTGCGATGGAATAATCCTGAAATAGTGAATGACTTTAGAGTGAAGAAATTTATGATAAATGGACTTAATGATAGTTATTCTGGAATTATAGATTTAATGATTCAAATGTTAAAGAAACAGGGGAAAGAGATAGTTCCGCTATTGAAAGAAGGATTTGATCCTCAAGGTAAAAAGGAAATGATTGCTCGATTGGAAATTATCGAGGATATTTGTAAAGGTGAGGAAAATGAATTTTATAAATATTGTGTTGAAAATGGTGGAAAAGAAGTGAAAGAAGTTGCGATTGGAGCTTTGGCATATAATCAGGATAACGTTGACTATCTTTTAGATTTAATGAAAAAAGAACGTGGGAAATTGAAAAATAAAGTGTTTGAAAGTCTTGCGTATATGGATGATGAGAGAGTCAAAAAAGAGTGGGATAAATTTTTTAGAAAAAAACCGTTTGAAAATATAGAATATATGGCGGGAACAGAGCAGCAATGGGTTAAGAATTATTTGGAAAATTATGTTGAGGAATATGTTGAAGGATTGAAAAATAGGGATTTGTCTGACAAAAATGAAAAATATAATGTTCAAAGAGAAGTTTCAATATTATGTTCGTGTACTAAAAATAAACTTACAGATAAGATGGTGAAATTATATAAAAAATTGTATCGATATAATGAATATGAGATTGAAAAAATTTTAAAAAATTAAAAATGAAAAATTCAATAGTGGAATGAGAGTGAAGGAGTTGTAAAAAATGGCTAAAAAAGAAGAATTACAAAGATTAACAGCAGAACAGATGTTCCAAGATGAAATTGATGCGTTAATTAAGGCGGAAAAAAATCCAATACCTACTGGATGGAAAATGTCACCTAAATCAGTGTTGACATATATTTGTGGAGGTAAAGCTGGAAGAAAAGTGATAACGCCTAAATATATTGGGAATAAAAGATTAGTTGAGATTGCAATTTCGACTTTGGTTACGGATAGGGCATTGCTGTTGATTGGGGAGCCGGGAACTGCAAAATCTTGGTTGTCAGAGCATTTGACGGCGGCGATAAATGGAGATTCGACTCGAGTTATTCAAGGGACAGCGGGAACGACTGAAGAGCAGATTAGATATTCTTGGAATTATGCGATGTTGATTGCAGAAGGACCTACAAAAGATGCGTTGATACCAAGTCCGATTTATAAAGCGATGGAAGATGGGGCGATTGCTAGAGTAGAAGAAATTTCTCGTTGTGCGTCAGAAGTGCAAGATGCGTTGATTTCTTTGTTGTCAGAAAAAAGAATGAGTGTACCTGAATTGAATGTAGAAATTCCAGCTAAAAAAGGGTTCTCTATTATTGCAACTGCGAATACTCGTGATAAGGGAGTTAATGAAATGTCGGCAGCGTTAAAGAGACGTTTTAATATTGTGGTGTTACCAAGTCCGAATACGCTTGAAGCAGAGATAGATATTGTTAGAAGTAGAGTTACGCAACTTGCAGGAAATTTGGATTTAAATGCGAAATTGCCTGAAGAGGAAGTTATTGAAAAAGTTTGTACGGTATTTAGAGAATTGCGTCAAGGTGTTACATTAGATGGAAGACAAAAGATAAAGCCGACTGCAAATGTGTTATCGACTGCAGAAGCTATTTCACTTTTAGCGAATAGCATGGCGTTGGCTGGAAGTTTTGGGGATGGAGAGATATCAGATTATGACTTGGCGGCAGGATTGCAGGGAGCTGTAGTAAAAGAAGATAGTAAAGATGGGCAAATTTGGGAAGAATATTTGGAAAATATTATGAAAAAACGAGGTTCAGAATGGCTGGATCTTTATAAAGAATGTAAGGCACTTAACAAAGCTACTAAATAAAGGCGGTGGAATAAATGAAAAAACAAAATGAAGTGAAACCGAATATATTCGGAGTTAGGCATTTTTCACCAGCTGGAGCACATTATTTGAGAGATTATTTAGATGAAATACAGCCAAAAATTGTTTTGATAGAAGGGCCTTCTGATTTTAATGACCTTATTAGCGAAATTACTGGAAAAAATATTGTTCCGCCAATTGCCGTAATGGCTTACACTTTAGAAGCGCCTATCCAAACAATAGTATATCCATTTGCAGAGTTTTCTCCAGAATATCAAGCTATTTTATGGGCAAAGGAAAATGGAGTAGAGTGTAGATTTTGTGATTTGCCATCTTCAATTTTTTTAGGTGTAGAAAGTGTAAAGAAAAATTTAGATGAGAATCCAGAGGGAAATTTGAATGCCTACATTTATAGAAAAATTAATGAATATTCAGAAGATTCAGATGATGAAGTATTTTGGGAAAGGGTAATGGAACAGGCTTCTGATTACAAGGCATATCGCAGTGGAGCGAGAGATTATGGAAAACATTTGAGAGAGTTGACTTTATCAAATACGGTGTCTGATGCGAAAAATATTATAAGGGAGTCGTACATGTGTAAAGTTGTTTCTGATGTGTGTAAAGAAGGCTACAAAATGGATGAAATTGCTATGGTTGTTGGGGCTTTTCATGTTGAAGGAATAGAAAGTGGCAAATTGATTTTGACTGAAAAGGAAATCAAAAAATTACCAAAATTAGAATCTACAAAAATGTTAATGCCTTATTCTTACTATAAACTGTCGACTTATTCAAATTATGGAGCTGGAAATAAGGCACCAGGGTATTATGAATTTTTGTGGAATGGTTTAGAAAAAAAAGACCCATTTTTTGCGACATATATGTATTTAAGTAAAATTGTAGAATATCAAAGGGAAAATGGAAATATGGTATCTTCAGCTCAAATTATAGAAGCAGTTCATCTAGCAACTTCATTGGCAAATTTACACGATGGGAAAATACCGACGTTGAAGGATATAAAAGATGCAGCGATTACTTGTATGGCACACGGAAGTTACTCAGAACTAGTTTTAGCAATGGCGAATGTTGAAGTTGGAAAAAAAATCGGAAGTATTCCAAAGGAAGCTATTCAAACATCAATACAGTCTGATTTTTACAATTTATTGAGGGAATTGAAACTTGAAAAATATCGTTCATTAACAGCGACAGAAATAAAATTAGATTTGAGGGAAAAATTAAGAGTTCAATCAGAAAAATTAGCATTTACGGACTTGGAACGTTCATTCTTTTTTCATAAATTGAGAGTTTTGAATATTTCGTTTGCAAAACTTATCGGGAATCGCCAAGAAAATACAACTTGGGCAGAAGAGTGGATGTTACAATGGAAACCAGAAACAGAAATTGAAATTGTGGAAACAATCTTAAAAGGAGATACAATTGAATTTGCAACAGCTTTTGAATTGATGCAAAGAATAGAAGGTGCAAAAACATTGTCAGAAATGGCAGAAATAGTGAAAGATGCCTTCTATTGCGGAATGCCAAAAGCACTAGAAAAAGCGTTTCAAGCGTTACAAAATTTTATAACAGGCGACGTACCTATTGATGAAATAGCCAAGACAATGTCGACTTTATCACTGATGCTTCGTTATGGTGATATCAGAAAATTAGATACAAAAGTTCTGATTCCTATTCTTGAGCAACTCTTTTTAAGAGTTTGCTTAATATTGCCAAGCGAGTCTTTTTGCGACAATAATGCAGCGGTAGAACTAGCTAAAAGTATAATAATAATGCATACTGTAGTTGAAAATCATGATTTTTTAGATAGAGAAAGATGGTATTCACTTCTTTTAGAAATTTCAAAGAGAGACGATTTAAATACAAAAATCTCAGGACTTGCAATGGCTATATTACTGGAAGCTGGAAAAATTGATAATGAAGTACTTGGAAAAGAAGTTGAAAAAAGATTATCAAAAGGAGTTCCCGCAGATTTAGGAGCAACTTGGTTTGAAGGTCTATCGATGAAAAATCATTACACCTTAATTGCAAGGCTTGGACTTTGGGAAAAACTCCAAAACTATATTTCAAACTTAGATGAGGAAGAATTTAAAAGAGCATTATTATTTTTAAGAAGAGCTTTTGCTGACTTTACTTCAAATGAAAAGCATGATATTGCTGAAAATATCGCAGAAATATGGGGCTTAAATAAAAATGATGTAAGTGCTGTAATAAATGATGATTTAGGAGAAAATGAGAAAGAAATAATTGCAGGATTAGAAGAATTTGATTTTGATGATATTTGATTGAAAATAGTTTCTTGAAAAAAAAATTGAAAATTAGATAATTGATAAAAAAATAAAATATTAGGGAGGTGTAAAAATGGACTATAAAGAAGATATAAAACGTTGGCGATTAATTCTTGGAAAAGATACGGAAGAAGAATTTTCGTCTATGGATTCAGAAGCTATTCCAAGTTTTACAGAGGAAGATTGGTTGATGGATAAGGCATTGGATGCGATTTATAATCCGACAGGACAATTTATGGGTGGAGATTCTGCTGGGCGAGGTCCGTCTAATCCGCAAATTAGTAGATGGCTTGGAGATGTTAGAACTTTGTTTGATAAAGAATTGGTGAAAATTATTCAGACGGATGCGATGGAAAGATGTGGGTTGAAACAATTACTTTTTGAGCCTGAAATATTGGATCAGGTAGAGCCTAACATAAATCTTGCTTCAACAATTATGCTTTTGAAAGAGCAAATTCCACAAAAAAGTAAAGAAAGTGTTAGAAATTTCATAAAAAAAATTGTAGAGGAAATTAATAAATTGTTGGAAAGTGATATTAGAAGAGCGGTTAGAGCAGCACTTAACAAGAAACAGCACTCGCCAATTCCATCTGCATCATCTTTGGATTTTAAAACAACGATACGAAGAGGGATAAAAAATTACAACAGGGAATTAAAAAAAATTGTTCCAGAGCATTATTATTTTTTTGAGAGAGCAAGCGTTAATCCAACGAGTAAATTTACAGTCATTTTGGATATTGACCAAAGTGGATCTATGGGAGAATCTGTAATTTATTCTTCAGTAATGGCGTGTATTTTAGCGAGTATAGCTTCACTGAAAACACGTGTGGTAGCTTTTGATACTGAAATTGTGGATTTGACAGAAAAATCAGATGATCCAGTTGATTTACTATACGGATTTCAGCTAGGTGGTGGAACAAATATCAATAAATCAATTAAATATTGTACAAAATATATTGAAAATCCGAAAAAAACAATATTTTTTCTAATTTCTGATTTAATTGAAGGTGGGAATCGTGGTGAAATGTTAAGAAGATTACAAGAAATGAAAGATTCGGGAGTAATAGTAGTTTGCCTTTTAGCAATATCTGGAGATGGAAAACCTTATTATGATTCACAAATGTCTGGAAAAATTGCTTCACTTGGAATTCCATGTTTTGCTTGTAATCCTGAAAATTTGCCACTTTTACTTGAGAGAGTGTTGAAAAATATGGATTTGAGTTCGTTTGAGAAAGAGTTTAGAAAGAAAAAATGAAATCAAATATAATAAAAGTAGATAATAAAATTTTTATATTTTGGCTATTTACATTTTTTTAATAAAAAGATAGCAAGAAATCTCTGACTTCTATAAGTGGGAGATGAATTAATTTTTTTGTAAAAAAAATTGAAAAAAGGATACTCTTATGATACAATTTTTGTATAAAATATCGAAGAGAAATCATTAATGATAAAATCTCTAAAGAAATAATTAAAAATAATATTCAAAATCAAAAGGAGGTGTAATTTTATGAAATATAATTTAGCATTCAAATACAGAATTTATCCAAATAAGGAGCAGGAATTATTGATAAACAAGACTTTTGGATGTGTTCGTTTTGTTTACAATACGATTTTGTACACTGCGAATAAATTTTATGAAGAGACTGGAAAAAATAAAATAATTACACCTGCCAGTTTGAAAAGTGAAAATCAATTTTTAAAAGAAGTGGACAGTCTGGCACTTTCAAATGCTCAATTGCATGTAAAACGATCGTTTACAAATTTTTTTCAGAAGAGGGCAAAGTTTCCAAGGTTCAAATCTAAAAAGAATAATGTTAAAAGTTATACGACAAATTGTGTGAATAATTCGATACGAATAGAGGAAAACAAATATTTGGTTCTGCCAAAATTGAAAAAAGTAAAATTGAAATATCATAGAGAAATACCAAAGGATTACAAGATAAAGTCGGCAACATTGACAAACAGTAATGGAAATTACTATGTTTCTGTTTTGACGGAATTTGAAAAAGAAATTCAAAAAATACCAAGTAGCGATAAAGTGATTGGACTTGATTTTTCAATGTCTGAATTATTTGTCAGTTCTGAAAACCAAAGGGCTGATTATCCAAGATATTTTAGGATGATGGAGAAAAAATTGAAAAAATTACAAAAATCATTGTCAAGAAAAGTGAAATTTTCTAAAAATTGGTATAAGCAAAAAGCGAAAATATCAAAATTGCATGAATATATCAAAAATTGTCGAAGAGATTTTCTACATAAATTATCGAAAAAATTATCTAAAGAGTATAATGCTGTAGTTGTTGAGGATTTGAATATAAAAGGGATGAGTCAGGCATTAAATTTTGGAAAAAGTGTAGGAGATAATGGATGGGGAATGTTTTTGAGAATGCTTGAGTATAAACTGATGTTTTTAGGGAAACAATTTTTGAAGATAGATAAGTGGTTTCCATCGTCGAAAACTTGTAGTAGATGTGGAAATGTTAAAGAGGAACTGAAATTATCAGAAAGAAGTTATAAATGTGAGTGCTGTGGAATTGAGATTGATAGGGATTACAATGCGGCATTGAATATAAGAAATGTTGGAAAAGAAATAATGGGATATTAGAAAAATAAAAGAAAACAGGGCAGGGACTGCCCGAAGAGCTTGGTAAATATATTTGGCTAGCAAAAGCAGGTACTTCCCAAGAAGCTCCGCTTCTAAAAGCGGGAGTAGTTCACTAACGAAGTTTTGAATTTTTATAAATTATAATTTTTTGATTTTAGATTTAGAAGAAGGATTTTGCTATAAAATTAAAGATTAAAAAAATGAAAAAGAAAGGAGAATATGGCATTTGTTATAATGTCATACAAGAAAATTATAAATAATTTTGAAGTAATTAAAACACCAATAAAAGATTTAGTAGTAATTCAGCCAAAAGTTTTTGGAGATGAAAGAGGATTTTTCTTGGAAACATATAATAAAAAGTCGTTTGAGAAATTGGGACTTACGATGGAATTTGTTCAGGATAATCACTCAAAATCCAAAAAAGGCGTATTGAGAGGGTTGCATTTTCAAACTCAAAATACTCAAGGGAAACTTGTTAGGGTTGCAAAAGGTAGTGTTTACGATGTTGCTGTTGATTTGAGAAAGGATAGCGAAACTTTTGGTAAGTGGTACGGAATTTTGTTGACAGAAAATAATAAAACTATGTTTTATGTGCCAGAAGGGTTTGCGCATGGATTTTTGACGTTGGAAGATGGTACGGAATTCATGTACAAGTGTACGGATTTGTATTCTCCAGAATATGATAGTGGAATCATGTGGAATGACAAAACTATTGGAATTGACTGGAAATTTGAGGAATTTGGGATTGATTCCAGTGAGCTTACAATTTCTGATAAGGATACTAAGCATCGGAATTTCGATAGAAATAAAAAATATTTTGAAAAATATTAAAAAATGAGCTCAAATTATTATAAAAAATTTTGATTTTTAGATAAAAAAGTGCTATAATGTGTAAAATTTAGATTGGAGATGATAAAATGAAAAATATCATAAAAAAATCGTTATTAATTTTAGGAATGCTAAGTTTTTCAGCAATTTCTTTTTCAGCGAGAAAAGTTTATGTGAAAAGGGAACCTAGTAGAATCATTTCAACTATAAAGAGTAGATTGGCAATAAGAAGAGCAAGAAGAGCTAGAAAATCAAAAAAAGTGTATGTAAAAAGAGAGCCTAGAAGAAGAAGAAGATAATTAAAATAATAAAAAGACTATCTCAGAATTTTTTCGAGATAGTTTTTTATTGATACAGTTAGTCTAAATTTTAAAAATGTTTGAAGAATATTCATAATTTTTTTGAAGTTGTATATAAATCCATTAAAATAGCAATGTTTTATTATGATTACGAAAAAATTACATTCTAAATTTTTGATTTATTTTGCAGAAATAAAGATACTTAAAATTTTTTTTATTTTATAGTGGTTTTTTTGATGGAATTCCCGTCTTTCTTGGATATTTTTCGTCAGTTTTTTTTGTTTTTTTGATTTCTAAAATGATTCTTTCGTCACAACTGTCAGGAAGATTGAACTTGTGAATATTTTCGATTTTTGAGTTTAACTTTGAAAGTGCATTTTTACTTTCGTCAAGTTCATTTAAATTTAGTTTTTGTGGCAAAAATCTTCCGTTTACTTTGATAAAAGGTATCATATATTCTAAAATAATTCTTAAATTTGCAACTCCTCTGCAAAGTGCGCAGTCAAAAGTTTCCCTTTTTCCTTTTATCAATTCTTCAGCTCGTTTAAAACTTGTCTGAACATTTTTTAAATTTAACTTTTCAATGACTTCATTGATGAAATTGATTTTTTTTCTCACGGAATCAACTAGCAAAAACTCTTTTTCAGGATAAAAAATCGCAAGGACAAGTCCTGGAAATCCTGCACCTGTACCGACATCAATAAAGGATTTTTCCTCATCTTTTATAACTTTTGTAAGCAAAAGCGAGTCAATAAAATGTTTTTCCAGCATTCCATTTTTCTCACGAATCGCAGTTAAATTCATCACTTTATTTTTTTCATAAAGTAGTTCCAAAAAATCCAACATTTTTTCTAACTTTTCTTTTTCAAGTGAAATCTCTGCTTTTAAAAGTAAATTTTCAAAATAGTCTTTTATATTTTCCATAAATTTATTTTTCTCTTTTCTTTTTTTAATTATTCATTATTATATTTATTTGTTTCTTTTCTTTTTTTATTCAAATTTTTATTTCAAAATTCCGTCTAAATACATTATAAGTACTGAAATATCAGCTGGAGTTACACCTGCAACTCTTGTCGCTTGTCCCACATTGTATGGTCTTTTTTCCTTCAATCTCTGTTTAGCTTCCCGTGTTATCCCTTTCATTGTATCGTAGTCAAAATCTTTTGGAATTAATTTTGTATCAAGTTTTTTTTCACGCTCCATGACACTTAGCGCTCTTGTGATATATCCTTCATATTTTACTTGTACTTCAATTTGATATTCAGTTTCAGCGTCAAAATCGAGTTTGGGACCATTTTCAATATCTTGCGCAATGTATTTTATATCTTCATAAGTAACTTTTGGTCGACGCAAAATTTCTTTTAAAGTTGTTCCGCTTTTTAGCGATTCTCCATATTTTTCAAGAATTTCCACCAATTTTTTGTTGCTAGTTCCAAGTTTTGTTTCTTCCAATTTTGTAATAGTATTTTTGACATTCTCTATTTTTTTCAAAACTTTGTCGTAATATTTTTTCGGAAGCAGTCCAACTTTGTAACCTTTTTCAGAAAGTCTAATATCTGCGTTATCTTCTCTTAAAATAAGTCTATATTCCGATCTTGCGGTAAACATTCTGTAAGGCTCAAATAATTCTTTATTGATTAAGTCATCAATCATTGTACCAATATAAGAACTTTCTCTGTCTAAAATTAGAGGTTCTTTACCTTTTACTTTAAGAGCTGCATTTATTCCCGCAATAATTCCCTGAGCTGCAGCTTCTTCGTAACCGCTTGTACCGTTTAATTGACCTGCCAAAAACAGACCTTTTATTCTTTTTGTTTCAAGCGAATAGTCAAGTTCGCTTGGATTTACAATGTCGTATTCAACAGCGTAACCATACCGCATAATGTGAGCATTTTCAAGACCTTCAATTGAGTTTACAATTTTTTGCTGCAATTCAGCTGGATAGCTTGTGGAAAGTCCGCTTATGTAAACTTCTGTTGTGTGAAATCCTTCTGGCTCCAAGAATAAATGATGGCTGTCCTTATCGCTAAATTTTACGACTTTGTCTTCGATTGATGGACAATAACGAGGTCCTGTGCTGCTGATACTTCCGTTATACATTGGCGCTCTATGAAGGTTTTCTGTTATAATTTTATGTGTTGTCAAATTTGTTCTAGTCAAAAAGCATGATAACTGTGGTCGGCTCTGAGCTTCTTCATTGGAAGTCCTCATTGAAAATTTTAGTGGAACTTCAGTTTCTCCAGGCTGTTTTTCTAACTTTTCTAAGTCAAGGGTTCGAATATCAAGTCTAGGTGGCGTTCCTGTCTTAAATCTTCCCATTTTAAATCCTAAATTTTTTAGCGACGAAGTCAGGTCATCAGCTGAAAGTTCTCCCATTCTTCCACCTTTAACCCTTTTTTCTCCGATGTATAAAAGTCCACGAAGAAAAGTTCCTGTTGCGAGTACAACAGCTTTTGCACAAAATTCCATTCCAGTTTTTGTCTTAATTCCTCTGATTTCGCCATTTTCTGTCACAAGCTCTGTCACGATATCCTGAATTGTATCAAGATTCTCTTGTTTTTCGACAGTTTTTTTCATTTCTAATGCGTAAATTTTTCTGTCAGCTTGGGAACGAAGAGATCTCACGGCTGGACCTTTTTTTGTGTTTAAAATTCTCATTTGAATAAAGCTCTTGTCCATATTTCGTCCCATTTCTCCACCAAGTGCGTCAACTTCTTTTGCCAAATGGCTTTTTGCAGGTCCGCCAATAGAAGGATTGCACGACATAATGCCGATATTATCTAAAGTTATTGTAAAAATTGCAGTATTTAGACCCATTCTGGCAGAAGCTAAAGCGGCTTCCACACCAGCATGTCCAGCACCAACTACAATTACATCATAATTTTTCATCTTTTAAAATTCCTTTCAGTTTATATTATATATAAATTTTTTTTATTTAAAAAGTTTCTGTCAAATCACAATTTAAGAAAATTTTTTAAAATGAAGTCTTTTAAGATATTATAACACAAAAAAAAATCTCAATCAATTTTAAGATAGAAAGCATTTTTATGTTTTTGGCTAAGTTTAAATGAGAGAAAATTTATATTTTAACAAAAAGATAGCAAGAAGTCGTAGGCTTTCTACAAGTGGGAGTGGTTCATCAGAACGAAATATGGTATTTGCAATACTATAATGTTTGTGATAAAATAAAAAATAAATCATTTTAGATTAGAAAGGAAGTAAGACAAAATGGAAGTTTATTTAGAATTATTCTGGATTTTCTTCAAAATTGGTGCATTCACTCTTGGTGGAGGATATGCGATTTTACCGCTTATTCAGGCTGATGTCGTAGATTTTCATAAATGGTTAAATATACAGCAATTTACAGATATTGTGGCAATTTCTCAAGTGACTCCAGGTCCTATTTCGTTAAATTCAGCAACTTATGTCGGATATTTAGTCGGGAACAAAGCAGGAATTTGGAATGGAGTTTTAGCTGGAACAATTGCAACGATAGGATTAATTCTTCCATCAGTTATTGTAATGACTTTTTTCAGTAAATTTTATTTAAAATTTCAAGATAATAAATATATAGATAATGCGTTTGCTGGACTTAAAATTGTTGTTGTAGGATTGATTCTAGCGGCTGCAATACTATTGATTGATAAAAATAATTTTATTAAATAGTGCAAGAACATTCGCGACGCAAGGAGTGAGATAATTGCACGAAAATTTTAGTAAGCATATAGGGAAACTTGTATGTGGACACGGAGCAAAACCGTGCAACAAAGAAACTGAACTGCTGGGAACTCTTAAAGCTAGTATAACCACAACATAATACCTTCGTTAAAATATGGTATAGGTGTGAAGGTGGCGAAAGCAGAAAAAATATACTAGATGGTGCAAGGTTAAATCCTAAACATTATGATAATAGACAATCAGCAGCTAAGCCTGAAAAGGAAAGTTCAACGACTATCCCTCGTGAGGGGAGTACAATACAAGCGATTGGTATTGGAAGTGGTTTCGCCTAAGTCCTTGAAATAGGATATGGATAAGATATAGTCTGTGCTTGTTAGAGATAACAAGAAGTTCATAAGAGAACTGCATAAATGGTAGCGTATTTATGTGAACGACGCTTCCCGCTGTTGTGGGGTTTTAAAAACTTTAAAAATATTTAAAAATAAACAGATAAATGTAGAATGATGGTATAATATCTCTGATGAAAAGGAGGTGATATCTATGTATTTAACTTTAAAACAACAGGTAAAACATCTTAGCAAAAAGGAGTTTAGGAATTTAAAACATTTATCTCATATAGCCAAGAACTTAACTAATGAAGCTATATATAATATTAGACAGTATTATTTTAACAAGAAAAAGTATTTAAGCTATAACGAAAACTATAAAATGCTTAAAAACAGTGAAAACTATAAGAAGTTAAATTCTAATATGGCTCAACAAATTCTAAAAGAAGCAGACGGAAGTTTTAAATCATTTTTTGGGCTTTTAAAACTTGCTAAGAATGGTCAATATAATTTTAAAGATATAAAATTACCTAAATATCTTGCTAAAGATGGTTTTACAACTCTTGTTATAGGTTTTGTTAGAATAAAAGATGATATTCTGATAGTTCCTTATTCAAATTCGTTTAAGAAAACTCATCAGGAAGTTAAAATTAAACTACCACCAATATTAAAAGGCAAGAAAATAAAAGAGATTAGGATAATACCCAAACAACATTCTAGGTACTTTGAAATTCAATATACTTACGAAGTAGAAGAAGTTCAAAGGGAATTAAATAAAGAAAATGCACTAGGAATTGATTTAGGTATAAACAATCTTTGCACTTGTGTTACAAATACTGGAGCTTCATTCATAATAGATGGTAGAAAATTAAAATCAATAAATCAATACTATAACAAGATAAATGCAAAATTACAAAGCATAAAAGATAAGCAAAAGACCTCCCGAACAACATTAAGGCAAAAGAGAATAGCTAGAAGGAGAAATAATCGTATAGAAGATTATCTTTCAAAAGCAGCAAGAATAATTGTAAATTATTGTCTTAATAATGATATAGGGAAAATAGTTCTAGGATATAATGAGGACTTTCAAAGAAATTCAAATATAGGAAGTATAAATAATCAAAATTTTGTAAATATACCATATAGAAAATTAAGAGATAAATTAGAATATCTATCTAAGTTATATGGAATAGAATTTAAGCTGCAAGAAGAGAGTTATACATCAAAAGCAAGTTTCTTTGATGGAGATGAAATTCCAATATACGATAAAGAAAATCCGCAAGAATATATATTCAGTGGAAAAAGGAAAAGAGGACTATATCAAACAAGCATAGGTAAACTCATAAATGCAGATTGTAACGGAGCATTAAACATATTAAGAAAAAGTAAAGTTGTGGACTTAAGCGTCCTATACAATAGAGGTGAACTGAACATGCCTAAAAGAATAAGGGTAGTGTAAAGCTATCAAACTTCTTAGAAAATTTTTGAATAATTTTAAAGATTTTAGAACCCTGTGACTTTAGTCGTGGGAGGTTCAGTGACTGGAAAAGTGTTGTGATATTCATTATATCTGTGGCACTTGTGTTAAAATGGAAAATGAGTCCGATATTGCTGACAGTAATTGCGGCGATTGCAGGAATTATAATTTATTAAAATCTTTACTTTAATCTTAGAAATAGAAAAAAATAAAATAGTTGTCTAAATTTGATTATTTTGATATAATAAAAATAAAAATTGTTAATTTTAAAAAAAATTTGACAATCAAAATAAAATATGATATATTTAGTCATACGAATTTAAAATAAAAGACTAGATATAGAATATAAACTAAATCCAATGGAGGTTAGAAAATGGCAAAAGTAGGTATTTTTTATGGATCAACAACTGGAGTTACTGAAGATATAGCAAATAGAATTGCTGAAAAAATTGATGGAGCAGAAGTTTTTAACATTGATGGAAATGTTGATGAGCTTGAAAACTATGATGTATTACTTTTAGGAACATCAACTTGGGGATTCGGAGATTTGCAAGATGACTGGCAAGCAGTATTAGACGACTTAGCTAACTTAAATTTAGCTGGAAAAAAAGTGGCATATTTCGGAAGTGGAGATCAGGGGACTTTCTCTGATACATTTATGGACGGAATGGCTATTATAAATGAAGAAATTTCAAAAACAGGAGCAACTGTAATTGGAAATACTTCAACAGAAGGATATGAGTTCAACGAATCAAGAGCAGTGGAAGGCGACAAATTTTTAGGACTTGCATTGGATGAAGTAAATCAGTCTGATTTGACAGATGAAAGAATTGATGCTTGGGTTGAACAAATTAAAAAGGAATTTTAGTAAAATTTTGTGAAAAAAGTTCACAAGTATAATTATGATTTTAGCTATATTCATATATAACTAAGATAAAATCAATTTTCACGAATTGATTTTCTCTCCAAAAAGTAGAAAAGGTGTCTCCACAACACCTTTTTTATTTTAAAAATAAAATAATATTTTTTTTAAGAAAAAATATAAAATTGAAACATATAGAAATTTGTGGTATAATTAAAAATAATTTTAGATTAAGGAGAAAGTGAAAATGAAAAATGCAACTGTGATAATATTTTACGTGATTTTAATGGTAATTATATTTTTACCTACATATCTTGCAAATAAAAAAAGAAAACAGCAACAAAAAGAGATGATTGACAATTTTAAAGTTGGAGACAAAGTTGTTACAACTGGAGGGATTTTAGGGACAATTACAAATGTTTTGAGTGAAACTTTGGAAATTAAAGTTGATAAAAATGCAAAAATTACAGTTTTGAAAACATCTATTTCAAGCGTAGAAAAAAAATAATTTTTTAGAAAGGATAGGTTTTGAAAAATGAAAAAAATATTGATATTTTTATTATTTTTAGTAGGTTCTGTCATATTTGCAGAAAATTTGGAAAGTATAAATTATAGAAATGGGACATTTAAAGGAATCTTTAAAGAGAATAAAAAAATGATTCCAGGGACAACTGTGACTAAAGTTGGAAATGACAATGTTTTAATTTTAAGTTTTTTAAATACAAAAGCGGCAAGAATTCCGCAAAGTACTTCTGTAAATGATCAGTATATAAGTAAAATTCAAGTTTATGAAAATGATTCTTCAACTTCGTTGATGTTTTATTTGAAACCATCGGCAAAATATCAAATAGTTACAAGAAACAAAGAAATTGAAGTGACATTTAATAGTGGAGATGCTAACTCTATGACACAGACAACGGTAACAACTAGACCAAATACAAGTACAACAAGTACAAGTATAAGCTCAAGACCGCAAGCAAGTGGTTATTCAAGACCAAATAATAACACAAATACTTACACACCGCCACAACAAAAACCAACAGGTCCAAGATATTCCACTTCAGGAAATAAAAAATATACTATTGTTGTAGATCCAGGACATGGTGGACATGATTCAGGTGCAAGAGGAAATGGATATAATGAAAAAGATATAGCATTACAAGTAGCAACAAGATTGGCTAACAATTTAAGACGGGATTATAATGTTATAATGACAAGAGATTCAGATTTCTTTGTACCATTAGATACAAGAGCTAAAATTGGAAATGATGCAAATGCAGATTTCTTTATAAGTATTCACTTAAATTCAGGTTCAAGCTCATCGGCAAATGGAACAGAAGTATTTTACTTTAGTAAAAAAGATGAAGAAAGTTATGCTGCAAGAGTTGCACAGATTGAAAATAGAGTGGATTCAAGCTATGGAGATACGCCATTTTCAGATTTAGTCGTAAAAGATATATTTTATAGAACGAATCAGAAAAAAAGTCAAGCTATTGCAACAACTGTGTTAGATAATCTTATAAACACTATTGGACTTAGAAGAAGAGGAGTTTTTGGAGCAAATTTTGCAGTACTTCGGGGAAGTAATTCGCCTTCAATTTTGGTGGAATTAGGATTTATGAATAACTACGGTGACTTATCACAGTATTTAACACCTGAAGGTCAAGAAAGAGCAGCACAAGCTATTGCTAATGCAATTAGACAATATTTTAGATAATTAGGTTTACGAATATTTGGAGAAAATTATGGCAGAAGAAATTAAGAAAAAAAAAGGTTTTTTTAGAAAAAATGGCTGGGTGATATTGCTTGTTTTAGCAACTGGTGGAGTTGTAGCTACGAGTTTCTATGACAAAGATCACGAAGATATGATAGAAGTGACTGTGGATAAAGGTTCAGAAGAAGAGAGAATTCAAAATAATGCAGAAAATTATCAGACAATTACTATCTTTGTATATGATAAAAATACTAAAACTATAAATGAAAAAGAAGTGACAATTCCTAAACAGCTAAATTTAGTTGAAGGAGATTTTATTAATGAAATTATAAAAAATTCAGATTTTATTAATGAAAATATGAAATTTAGAAGTGCTTACAATTTAAGAATAAATAATGTCAACACAACAGTTGTAAAATTAAACGGAGAGTTTTTAAATTTGAAAAAAAATCCTGAATTATTTAATGGTTTTTCCCAAGCAGTGTCGAATACAATCTTGAAAAATTTTTCAAATATTCAAAGCGTTGTAATTCAGATAGATGGGGAAACAAATATCGGGTAGAAAATAATTGTCCTAAAATAATTAATGATTTTTTTGTTTCATTAATTTTTTGGGACAATTTTTTTAAAAAAGTAAAAGGTGATGGAGATGAGAGAGAAAAAATCTAAAAAAAATAAAAAAGAAGTAGAGAAATTTAAAGAAAATAAAAACGAAAGTAAAAAAGAAAAGAAAAATAAAAGTGAGAAAAAAGAAAGAAAAGACAATAAATTTTTTGGAAAAAAAGTTTTGAAAAAAAATGAGAGTGAAAATGAAAAAATAAAAAAATTTGAGGAAAGGGAAGAAAAAGAACTGAAATATTTAAAAAAAGTATTGGCGGAATATGAGTTTAATTTTCAAGAAATTTTGCAGCTCTTGGAGTGGAGTCCCAAAAAAAGAAAAATTTATAAGATGTTATTAAATCATTGGGAAGAAAAGGGAGAAATCTTTTTAAAGAGAAATGGAAAGTACACTTTGCCTGAAAAAGAAGGATTTTTGCGAGGAGAAATTTCGATTGGAAATGGGAATTTTGGATTTTTGGATATTTTAGGAGAACACAGCGTGTTTATTCCTGGCGCATATTTGAACACGGCAATGGATGGCGACACAGTTTTGGTACGAATTCTGAAAGAAAGCAGCAGTTCTAAAAAAAGAGAGGGCGAAGTTGTAAATGTAATTAAGAGAAACAGAGAGATTATAGTTGGGATTTTTGAGCATAATTTGAGCTTTGGCTTTGTTCGTCCAAAAAATTCTCCAAGCGACATTTACATTCCGAAAAAATTTATAAAAGGTGCAAAAACTGGGGATTTGGTTGCTGTAAAAATTGATTTTTGGGGAGACGATACACGAAAACCAGAAGGAGAAATTGTGAGTGTCTTGGGAAATCCGCAAGATACAGAAGTTTTGATTTCGTCGTTGCTTTTAAATGAGGGAATTGAAGAAAAGTTTTCTAATGAAGTTTTAAAAGAACTAGATAAAATTGATGAAGATTTTACAAATGAACTTTCAAATAGAAAAGATTTGCGAAATCTTGACATCATTACGATTGACGGAGCGGATGCAAAAGATTTGGATGATGCCGTGTATGTTGAAAAAAAAGAAGATAGATACAAACTTATTGTAAGTATTGCCGATGTTTCTCATTATGTTGGCGAAAATACTGCACTTGACAGTGAAGCACTAAAGCGGGGAAATTCGATTTATCTTGTGGACAGAGTAATTCCAATGCTTCCAAGAAAATTGTCAAACAACCTTTGTTCGCTTAATCCGAATGAAGATAAACTGACTTTCTCGGTTGAGATGGAAATTGATTTTAAAGGAAAAGTTGTAAAAAATAATTTTTATAAATCAGTTATAAGGTCCAAATATCGAATGACTTACGACGATGTGAATAAAATTTTTGATTATCAAAGAGATAAAAAGAGTGAAAAAAACGGAAAAAACGAAAAGAATGAGAATTTGTCTGAAGAAAAAAAAGAAATATTTTTTGAAAATAAAAAGGTTTTTGAAAGATATGAAAAAATTTCGGAAATGCTAAAAAATATGTTGGAACTTTCTAAAATAATTCGTGCGAATAAAAAGAGAAGAGGAAGCATTGATTTTGAACTGCCAGAAATAAAAGTTGTGCTGGATGAAAATAAACTTGTGAAAGACATTAAGCTTCGTTCTCGTGGGGAAGCTGAAAAGTTAATTGAAGATTTTATGGTAATTGCAAATGAAACTGTGGCAGAAAAATTATTTTGGGAAGAAACTCCAGCGATTTACAGGGTTCACGAAGATCCAGACAAGGCTAAAATTCAAGCGTTAAATGAAACGCTTATAAAATTTGGGTATTCACTAAAAAATATGGATGAAATTCATCCTGGAAAATTTCAAAATATTATAAATAAAACAACGGGACTGCCAGAAGGATATTTGATTCACAAGTTAATTTTACGGGCTATGCAGCGGGCAAGATATGCGAATAAAAATCTTGGGCATTTTGGTTTGGCTTCTAAATATTATTTGCACTTTACTTCGCCAATTAGGCGATATTCAGATTTAGTTGTCCACAGGATGCTTGGGCGTTCGATTGAAAGGTTCATAAATGAGAGGGAAAAAACAAAATATTTATCTGATTTTGAAGTGATAGCAAGTAATATTTCCAAAACTGAGCGAATTGCCGATAAATTGGAAGAAGATAGTGTAAAAATTAAATTAATTGAATATATGCAAGATAAAATTGGTGAAACGTTTATAGCTAGACTTAGCGGAATGAATAAAAATAAAATATTTATGGAACTTGAAAATCATATAGAAGTTGTCTATAATATTACAAGTTCACGGGATAATTTCATTTACGATGAAGAAAATTTTAAAATTATAAATAAAAAGACAAATGAGAGCTTTACGATGGGAAACACACTAAAAGTGAGTGTTATGAGTGCAAGTTATGAAAAGATGGAAATTGAAGTTATTCCGTTTGAAGAAGAAAAAAGCGAAATAAATTTAGAAAACTAGAAAATTTATTTGATTTTTAGATTTTAGATAAAAAAAATTATTAAATACTTAAATACTTAAAAAGGATTATGCATTTTCCTAAATTAATGTAAATTTATGAGATGGAGAATTTTATATGAAAAGAAAGTTATTAATTTTAATAAGTTTTTGTTTCTTTTTGGTCATAAGTTGTGGAAATAAAGAGGAGCAAAAAATCAGAAAAGATTTTGATGCCACTATGGGAATTATGAGAACAGGTGACTACAATAAAGTAAAAAAAATGAGTTCTGAACTTAGTGAAGAGGAATTTTCAATTGTTGAAGAAGGATTTAAAAGAATAAAATATAAAATAAAAAAAGTTGAAGTAAATGGCAATAGAGCTAAGATGGCAATAGAAGTAAATTATCCAGATATTTCAAGTGTTATGCAAGAATACTTAGTTCAATTGGCCAGTAAAGGGCAAGAGATTGAAAATAAAAAATTAACGATTGATCAGGGAAAAAAAGAAATGAGAAATTTTACAAAAAGTTTTTTTTCTCAAAAATTTAAAGAAAATAAAGTAAGTTTTTTAAAAGAAAAATTGACGGTAAATTATGTAAAAAATGATGAAAAATGGCGACTTAGCGCCAATGAAAATAAAGATTTAATAAAATTATTTTCGCTTGGAGTGGTGAATGAATAAAAGGGGGAAAATATGGTTTTAGCAAAAAATAAAAAAGCGTATCATGACTATTTTGTAGAAGAAAAATTGGAGGCTGGAATCGAGCTTGTGGGAACAGAAGTAAAATCTGTAAAAGCTGGTAAGATAAGCATAAAAGAGAGTTTTGTAAGAATTATAAGAAATGAAGTTTTTATAATGAATATGCACATAACACCTTACGAATTTGGAAATATTAACAATGTGCCAGAGTCAAGAGTGAGAAAATTACTTTTGAGCCGAAGAGAAATCAATAAATGGGAAGCCAAAATCAAAGAGCAAGGATACACAATTGTGCCACTTTCAGTTTACAAAAAGCAAAGACTTGTAAAAGTGGAAATTGCACTTGCAAAAGGGAAAAAACTTCACGATAAAAGGGAAACTTTGAAAAGAAAAGATATAGATAGAAATTTAAAAAAAATTCAAAAAGATTTTTTAAGATAATGGGATAAATTGATAATAAAAAATAAAAATATCAGGGAGGCTAAATGGATATTTTAAAAAATGTGGCAAATGAACTAAATTTTAATGAGTCACAAGTGGAAAATACAATAAAACTTTTTGATGAAGGGTCGACTGTGCCGTTTATTGCTCGTTATAGAAAAGAAGTTACGGGAAATTTGGACGAGGAGCAAATTAGAGATGTAATTGAGAAAGTTACTTATTACAGAAATCTAGAAAAGAGGAAAGAAGAAGTCTTAAGACTTATAGAAGAGCAGGGAAAATTGACTGATGAACTGAAAAGTAGCATAACTTGTGCAACAAAACTTCAGGAAGTGGAAGACCTTTATTTGCCTTACAAGAAGAAGAAAAAAACGAAGGCGGATATTGCAAAAGAGCAAGGGCTAGAACCTTTGACAGAATTTGCATTGATTTCGACAACTACTTTTGAAGAGTTACAAAAAGAAGCAGAAAAATATTTGAGTGAAGAAGTTGTATCGGTTGAAGATGCGATTAATGGAGTGCATTTGATTATTGCACAAAATATTTCGGAAGATGTGAAAATAAGGGAATTTTTGAGAAATAAAATTTCAGAATTTGGAATTTTGACTTCAAGAGTTGTAGAAAAAAACAAAGAAAACGATGAAAAAGGGGTTTATCAAGATTACTATGAATATTCGGAGCTTATTAAAAAAGCGGCTTCTAATAGAATTTTGGCAATAAATCGTGGTGAAAAAGAAAAAATATTAAAAGTTGACATTGAAATTGACGAAAAAACTGAAAAATTTATAGTGGACTTTATTTTGAATACTTTTGAAAATAAAAATTTAGTTGAATTTTTGAGCGAAGTTATAAAAGATTCGCTGGATAGACTGGCTTATCCGTCGATAAAAAACGAAGTGAGAAATATTTATACTGAAAAAGCTGAGGAAGAAGCGATTAATATTTTTTCTGAAAATTTAGAAAAACTTCTTTTACAACCGCCTTTGAGTAAAAAAACATTGATGGGCCTTGATCCTGGTTACAGAACAGGTTGTAAATTGGTAATTATCAACAAAGATGGCTTTTATGAAACAAACGATGTACTTTTCCTGGTTGAAGAGATGCACAATTCAAAGCAGCTTGCAACCGCAAAGAAAAAAATCTTGGACTACATCAAAAAATACGATGTTGACATCATTGCAGTTGGGAATGGAACCGCTTCTCGTGAAACTGAAAGTTTTGTGGCAGATGTTATAAAGGAAGCATCAAAACCTGTGTCATATTTGATTGTAAGCGAGGCGGGAGCTTCAGTTTACTCAGCTTCAAAAATTGCGATTGAGGAATTTCCAGATTTGGATGTAACGGCTAGAGGAGCGATTTCGATTGCTAGAAGAATTCAGGATCCGATGGCTGAGCTTGTGAAGATTGATCCAAAATCAATTGGAGTCGGAATGTATCAGCACGATGTGAATCAGAAAAAATTGAATGAAACTTTGGAACAGACAATTGAGCATGTTGTAAATAATGTTGGAGTCAATATTAATACGGCTTCGTGGGCATTACTTAGTTTTGTGTCTGGAATTAAGAAAAATGTAGCTAAAAATCTTGTGGATTATAGGCACGAAAATGGAGATTTTAAGGACAGAAAAGAGCTTAAGAAGGTAAAAGGCTTGGGAGCGAAGGCTTTTGAGCAGATGGCTGGATTTGTTGTTGTGCCTGATAGTGAAAATCCTCTGGATAATACGATTATTCATCCTGAGTCGTATCACGTTGCCGAAACTATTTTAAAAGAGGCTGGATGTAAAGCTAGTGATTTGAAGGATAATTTGAAAGAAGTTAGACAAAAATTGAAAAATGTTGATTTGAAAAAAATTATATCTGAAAATGAATTTGGGAATGAAACGGCAAAAGATGTATATGAGGCTCTTTTAAAGGATAGAAGAGATCCACGTGACGAATTTGAAAAACCTCTTTTGAGATCGGATATTTTGAAGATGGATGATTTGCAAGAAGGAATGGTTTTGGAAGGAACTGTGAGAAATGTGGCAAAATTTGGAGCTTTTGTGGATATTGGATTAAAAGGTGATGCGCTGCTTCATATTTCGGAAATAGCTGAGAAGTTTGTTTCAGATGCTACAAAGGAACTTTCTGTGGGACAGATTATTAAAGTTAAAATATTGTCACTGGATAAAGAGCGTGGAAGAGTGGGTCTTACGAGAAAAGGATTATAAACTAATTTAAAAAGAATTAAAAAAAGTGCAAATATTGAAAAAAATAAAAAATTTTTAAAAAAATATTTGTACTTTTCTGAAAAATTTGGTAATATATAACAGTAAGAAAATTTGGGTTGTTAAAAAGTTATAAAATGCTATTTTAAATCATAAAATTTTTAATTTTTGTAATAAAATATGACCTAAAAAATTTAAAGAATTTTTAAAAAACCAAATCAATTTTAAAAAATAAAATATTTTTAATATTTTAAATTTTTAAAGAAATTTTTCTTTTTAAAACTTTTTTAAAAAAATATAGAGAAAGAAGGAAGGTTCAGGAATGGAATTTTTAGTTGGATTAGTGCCAATAGTTGTATTTTTGATATTGCTGACATTTTTAAAGAAATCAGCAATGTTTAGTGCGTATGCCAGTTTAGTAGTGGCAATTATTTTAAATTTTGTTATGCCAGGGTGGAGAATGCCGATTCAAGGGGTTTTTGCTTCAATTATTGAAGGCTTTGCGACAGCATGGATGCCTATCGGTTTTGTAGTATTTGCAGCACTATTTGCTTATGATTTATCAGTAAAAACTGGTAAAATTGAAACAATCAAATCAATGTTAGGAAGCATTTCAACAGATAAAAGAGCTCAAGCATTGATATTAGCTTGGGGATTTGGTGGATTTTAGAAGGTATTGCAGGATATGGAACAGCAGTTGCGATTCCAGCGGCAATTATGGTTTCATTAGGATTTACTCCGCTAAGTGCAGCTTTAATTTGTCTTATTGCAAACTCAACACCAACAGCGTTTGGAACAGTTGGACTGCCAGTTACAACAATGATTTCAAACTTTAAATTGAATGCTGGGGAAACAGCATTTTATACATCATTATTGTTATTAGTTTTGACATGTATTATACCATTTATCTTGGTAATAATGGCTAATAAAGAAATTGATGGTGGAAAAAATGCAGCATTTGGAAGAGGAATTTTACCTGTAGTTATTGCTTCAATTATTGGTTATTTAACACAACCATTTATCGCAAAAGCAATGGGTGCTGAATTGCCAACAATTTTATCAAGTTTATTTGCAATGATCTTAATGATAGTTGCTACTAAAATCTTTATTAAAGAAGATGAAAGTGCAAAATCTAATAAAGGTCAAGCTATTACTGGAAAAGATGCATTTATGGCTTGGGTTCCATATATTTTAATGATAATCTTAATTATTGGAACAAGTCCAGTTGTAGAAGCTGTTCATAAAGCGTTAGAACCAACAACTACACATTTCAATTTTGCTTTGGGACATGAAGCTACATGGTTTAAGGATAAAGGAGATCCAAGTGTAATATTCAAATGGATTTTAGCACCAGCTGCGCCATTATTTGTTGCAACTGTTATAGCAGGATTTATTCAAGGTGTAAAACCAAAAGTTATGGTTGAAACATTAAAAGAGACAATTTTAAGTAAATTACCTTCAGTTGTGGTAATTATGGGAATTGTAGCATTATCAGTAGTAATGAAACATAGTGGGATGATTGAAAGTATAGCAAAAGGATTTGCTGCAACAGGTAAATTCTTCCCAGTAATTTCGCCATTCTTAGGAACTATCGGTACATTCGTAACAGGAAGTGACTTGGCATCTAACTTGTTATTCGGTGGAGTTCAAGTAAATATAGCAGGATCAAACGAAGCATTGAAAGCATTGTATATCGCTGCTGGTACAGGTGGAGCGACAGGAGGAAAAATGATTTCTCCGCAAAATATTGCAATTGCCGCTTCAACAGTTGGATTAATGGGTAAAGAAGGAGATATGCTTAAATTCACTGTTAAATATTCAATAGCTTATGCAGCTGTTTTAGGTATTTTAACATTCATTGGAGCAGGAATGCTTCATTAAAAATTTAAAACTAAAAATTATGAAGTTTAAAAAAAGTAAATGCAATGGTTAATGAAAAGGAGAATACTGAAGTTAGAAAAATTTTGGTATCTCCTTATTTGTATATTTAAGGATATTTAAGCTAGAGTTATTTAAAAATGTAAAGAATTATGATATAATAAAAAACATAAAAAAAGAGTTAGTTTTTAGAAAAATATAGGAGGAAATAATGTCAGAAAATCAAAATATTGAGAAGGTAGATTATGCAAAAACACTGAATTTACCAAAAACAAGTTTTAAAATGAAAGCTAATTTGGCACAAAAAGAGCCATTGACTTTAAGAGATTGGACAAAATCAAATATTTATGAAAAGTCATTAAGAGAAGGTCATCCATTCTTTATTTTGCATGATGGACCGCCGTATGCAAACGGAAACATTCACATTGGACATGCAATGAATAAAGTGTTAAAAGATATAATTTTGAAATATAAAAGATTAAGAGGGTATGATGCACCGTATATTCCTGGCTGGGATACTCACGGACTTCCAATCGAGTGGAAAATCATGGAAGAATTGGGAGAAAAAGCAAAAGCAATGACTCCACTTCAAATTAGACAGGAATGTAAAAAGTATGCCTTGAAATGGGTAGAAAAACAAAAGAAAGAGTTTGTAAGACTTGGAATTTTAGGAAATTGGGATAATCCTTATATTACACTAAAACCTGAATTTGAAGCAGAACAATTAAAAGTATTTAAAGAAATTTATGAGAATGGCTATATTTATAAAGGGCTAAAACCGGTGTACTGGTCACCGACTACTGAAACTGCACTTGCAGAAGCAGAAATTGAATATAAAGATGTAACTTCTCATTCAATTTATGTGAAATTTGAAGGGGAAAAAGATTTGGCTGATAAATTAGGTGTGGATAAAGCAAGTATTTTAATTTGGACAACAACACCTTGGACATTACCAGCAAATTTGGGAGTATTTTTGCATCCTGAATTTGATTACGGGTTGTATAAAACTGAAAAAGGAAATTTGATTGTTGCAAAAAAATTAGCTGAAGATGTATTCAAAACATTGGACTTGTCGTATGAATTATTAAAAGAATTTAAAGGGACAGATTTGGAATACACTCATTACAAGCATCCGTTCTTAGATAGAAAAGGATTGGTAATGAATGCTGATTATGTAACAGTAGATGCAGGTACAGGAGCAGTTCATACAGCGCCTGGACATGGAGCAGATGACTATAATTATTCATTAAAATATAATATTGGAATTTTGTCGCCAGTAGATGATAAGGGGCATATGACTAAAGAAGCGGGAAAATATGAAGGAATGTTCTATGCAAAAGCAAGTAAGGCGATTGTTGAAGACTTGACTGAAAGCGGACATATGTTGTATCACACAACTTTCGTTCACTCGTACCCGCACGATTGGAGAAGTAAAAAACCAGTTATTTTCAGAGCGACTGAACAATGGTTCATTAGCGTAGATGAAAGTGACATCAGACAAAATGCGTTAGATGTGTTGAAAAAAGTAGAATTCGTGCCAGAATGGGGTAAAAATAGAATTAACGCGATGATTGAAACAAGACCAGACTGGACAATTTCAAGACAAAGAGTTTGGGGAGTACCAATTCCATTATTCTACAACAAAGAAACAAATGAAGTGATTTACGATTCTGAAATCATGGACAGAGTTATCGAATTAGTGAAAAAAGAAGGAACTGATATTTGGTGGAAATATGAAGCTAAAGAAATCATCGGTGAAGAATTATTGGAAAAATTAAACTTGAAAGATGTAGAAATTAGAAAAGAAAGAAGTATCATGGACGTTTGGTTTGATTCTGGAGTTTCCCACAGAGGAGTTTTAGCACCAAGAAACTTGCCAAGACCAGCTGATTTATACTTGGAAGGAAGCGATCAGCACAGAGGTTGGTTCCAATCATCGCTTTTAACTTCAATTGCAAGTACAAAAGATGCACCATACAAAAGAGTTTTAACTCACGGATTCGTAATGGACGGACAAGGCAGAAAAATGTCTAAATCGCTTGGAAATACAATTGTTCCAAAAGATATTATTGAAAAGTACGGAGCAGATATTTTAAGACTTTGGGTATCATCAGTAGATTACAGAGAAGATGTGAGAATTTCTGAAAATATTTTGCAGCAAATGTCAGATGCGTATAGAAGAATTAGAAATACAGCAAGATTTTTGATGGGTAACTTGAATGATTTTGATTACAAAACTGAAAAAGTCGACTACAACGATATGTTTGAAATTGATAAATGGGCAATGCACAAATTGGAAGAATTGAAAGAAAAAACAACTGAATACTACGATAAATATGAATTTTATAATTTATTCCAAGAAATTACATATTTCTGCTCAATTGAAATGTCATCGTTTTATCTTGACATAGTAAAAGATAGACTTTACTGCGAAGCGCCAAAATCACTTACAAGAAGAAGTGCTCAAACTGTGTTGACAGAAGTGTTAAAAGTGTTGGTAAGAATTATTTCGCCAGTGTTGTCATTTACAGCTGAAGAAATTTGGGAAAGAATTCCTGCATCATTGAAAGATGAAGAAAGTGTACATTTATCATCTTGGATTGAACCAAATCCAGCTTACAAAAATGAAGAACTATCAAAAAAATGGGAAAAAATTGCTCATTTAAGAAAAGAAGTGAACAAAAAAATTGAAAGCTTGAGACAAGAAGGATTAATTGGGCACTCGCTTGATGCAAGAATTCTTTTAAATATCACAAATGATGATTATTCATTCTTAAAAGATTATACAGAAGATGAAGTTTCTGACTTATTTATCGTATCTCAAGTTAAATTTGTAAATGATAGTTTGGAAGAAAGTGAAATTAGTGGAATAGGCATTGCTGTGGAAAAAGCGTCTGGAGAAAAATGCGAAAGATGTTGGAAATATGGTGAAGAAATTGGACATGACCACAATTATTCGGATGTATGTCCAAGATGTGCAAAAGTTCTTGACGAATTGAAAGGTAAAAATTAATTTATGAATTATATAATGATAATATTGGGATTGACTTTATTTGACCAAGTTACAAAATATATAATTTATCGAGTTGCAGAAGGTCAAGCGGGTTTTTCAATCCCAATTATAAAAAATTTTTTTCATATTACTTATGTTGAAAATCACGGTATGATTTTTGGACTGGCACAGGGTAAAATAAATGTGGTTACGATATTTAGCGTACTTCTAATTATTTTCATAATTTTTAGCGAATACAAAAATTTTAAGAATTATTCAAAATGGACAAAAGTCGGAATTTCAATTATAGCAGCTGGAGCATTGGGAAATATGATTGACAGAATTGCCAGAAATTTTGTCATAGATATGATAGATTTTCGTGGAATCTGGAATTTTGTGTTCAACGTTGCAGATATGTATGTTCATATTGGTATTTATATTATTGCGATTGATTATTTAGTGAGAAAATATAAAATAAAAAGAGGTAAATAGCGTGATTTTTGCTGCTGTTTATGGATTTTCTCTTATTTTTCTTGTAGCATTAATATTTGTTGTATTTTTGACTATTATTTATTTTTCTAAAAATAAGGTATTGGCAGAACTAATTATTTGCGGATTTATATTGGTTTTTACTATTAATTTTTTCTATATCTGGTTTCCAATTAAAAAAAATACAGAATTGAAAATAGGAAATTATTTACTTGCAACCGATTATAATGCGGCTGTTCCTGAAGTAAGTTTTTCTTTAGGAAATAAGGGATATTTAAAAAAATTAAATAAAATAAAAGATAACTGGATTGGCTATATTTATGATTTTGATGAAGCAATATCTAAATTTTTAGATGAAGAAAAAATTGGAAAAGAAAAAATAGAATACAATAAGAATTCAGGTTATTTTATAATAAATTCGCAAAATCAGCTGTTTCATTTGACAGAAGAACAGGCAAAAGAAAAACTGAAAGTAAAAAATCTTAATCTGAAAAATCCAGAAAAAATTATAAGAAAATATGGAGAAAAAAAAGAAAAATCAACATTTTATAAAATAATTGATGATTATTTTATACCATTTTCAGATAAGGGAATTGGTATAATAGGTTATGAAGTAATCAAATACTTCGCTATTTTAATATTAATTTTAAGAATAATATATTTGAGAAAACTTTTAAAAAAAGAAATCAAGAGAAAGGATAGAGATAAATGACTTTTCAGGAAATTATATTAACTCTTCAAAAATTTTGGGGAGAAAAAGGGTGTATAATATCAAATCCGTATGATATTGAAACAGGTGCAGGAACATTTAATCCAGACACTTTTTTAATGTCATTAGGTCCTGAGCCTTGGAATGTTGCCTATGTTGAGCCATCACGTCGTCCAAAAGATGGAAGATACGGTGAAAATCCCAACAGAGTGTATCAGCATCATCAGTTTCAGGTAATTATGAAACCATCGCCAGAAAATATTCAGGAACTTTACTTAGAAAGCTTAGTGGCATTAGGAATTAATCCTAAGGAACACGACATAAGATTTGTGGAAGATAACTGGGAAAGTCCTACACTAGGAGCTTGGGGGCTTGGATGGGAAGTATGGTTAGACGGAATGGAAGTAACTCAATTTACTTATTTCCAACAAGTTGGAGGGTTAGAAGTTGAAATTGTTCCATCAGAATTAACTTATGGACTTGAAAGAATCGCACTTTATTTGCAAAATAAAGATGATGTAAAAGATTTAGAGTGGACAAAAGGTGTAAAATATGGAGAAAGAAGATTCCAATTCGAGTACGAAATGTCGAAATACAGCTTTGAAGTAGCCGATGTGCCAATGCACTTCCAATTATTCGATATGTATGAAAAAGAAGCATTAAATTGCTTGAATCACAACTTGGTATTACCAGCTTACGACTATGTATTAAAATGTTCACACACATTTAACAATCTTGATGCAAGAGGTGCAATCAGTACAACAGAAAGAATGTCTTATATCTTAAGAGTAAGAGATTTAGCCAAAAAATGTGCCGAACAATTTGTGGCAGCAAGAAAAGAATTGGGATATCCATTGTTGAAAAAATAAGAAATATAAAAGGGGGCTTTTCAAAAGATTTTGAGAAGGAAGGAGTGTGTAATGAAACTAACAATTAACAATATCGGGAAATTAAAAAATGCTGAAGTTGTAATTGATGGAATAACGGTTATCACTGGTGAAAATGATACTGGGAAAAGTACGGTTGGGAAAGTTTTGTGGAGTGTTTTTAATGGATTTTATGAAATTGATGAGAAAGTTTATAATGAAAAAGTTTCTGAATTGGAAAAAATTGTAGATAAACTTATGAAAGCAAATGGTTATAATAAAATTGCTGATAATTTTAAAGACTTTTTTGGAATTTTTGATAGAACTGAAGCAAAAATTGCTATTGAACTTTTAAAAAATAATAAAAATTATTCAGAAGATGAGATAAAAATTATAATTAATAATTATAAAAAAGATCTAAAAATTGAAAATATTTCAAATTTTGTTCAAGAAATAAATGAAACTTTAAAAATTTCAGACAAAGAAATCATAAAAGTTATTGTTTCACGAATTATGAATAAAGAATTTCATAATCAAATTAATGCCATTTTTTCTAGAGAAAAAATGAATATTGGAGAAATAAGTCTTAAAATAAAAGATAAAGAAATAGATTTAAAAATTGAAAATAATGAAATTTCAGATGTTCAAAATTATTTTTTAATAAATAAAGAAACAATGTATATTGATAATCCATTTATTTTGGATAGTTATGATTTCGAGGATGAAAATCACCAGACACATTTAGCAACCAATGTTTTTTCAGAAAACGAAAATAGTGTTATTTCTGAAATAAAAGTGAAGAAAAAATTGAATAATATTTACCAAAAATTAAACAGTGTTTTGAGTGGAGAGATTTTGGAAAATAAAAATTTTAAATTTGTTTACAGAAAAAATGGTGAAGATATTGACTTAAAAAATTTATCTACAGGGCTTAAAACTTTTGCAATTATAAAAATGTTATTGCAAAATGGAACTTTGGAAGAAAATGGAACAATAATTCTTGATGAGCCAGAAATTCATTTACATCCAGAATGGCAACTAAAATTTGCTGAATTGATAGTTTTATTGCAAAGAGAGTTTGGAATGCATATTTTATTGACAACACATAGTCCGTATTTTTTAAATGCAATTGAAGTTTTTTCGGAACGACATAAAATTGATGATAAATGTAAATATTATGTGGCTGAAAATGAAGGAAATAGCAGTATTATAAAAGATGTAACAGGAAATACAAGAGAAATTTATAGAAAATTAGCAAGACCAATTCAGGATTTAGAAAATATTAGATATAGCAGTGATTTAGATGAGTAAAAAAATTAATTTGAAAATATATAATACTTCTACATTAAAGCAAACTTCAAAAGATGATAACAATGAAGAATATATGACAGAAAGTCAAATTAAAGTAATTAATTTTGATAGTGTTGGAGGAGATAAGTACACTAGAAATAATAATTTGAGCATTCAGCTGAAAACAAATGATGTTTTATTTTTACATAGCGATAGAAGATATACTTTTATTGAATTTAAAAATGGGAAATTACTTGATAAGTCTAATAGAATTGATATAAAAAAATTAAAGGATATAGAGTTAAAGATTCTTAATAGTATGTTTGTTTTAGGAGATATTGAGAAAAAATCTTTAAATACTTTAAAAGAAATTACAAATTATATTTTAGTCTACAATGAAGAAAAAAATTCACCAAATGAAAAGAATTCCATTTCAGAGATTGGAAATTATTTTATAAATCAGGGAAGTAGTTTATCAGTTGGAGAAAATACTTTTGGTAAAGATGAAATCATTTGTTTTGGACTTGAAAAATTCAAAGGTTATTGCTTCAAAAATGTACACACCTACTCAAAAGAGGAATTTGAGGAAAAATTTGTAAGAAAATATGAGAAATTAAAATAAAAAATAAAGTCTTTTTTGCTTCTTTTTGTGGCGAAAATTTATAGGAAATAAAAAAATAAAAAGAAGAGTGAAAATACCGAAAGGAGTGAAAAAATTGAATTTTCTTTTTGAAATAGGATTAGAAGAATTGCCTTCGAGATATGTAGACGAGGCTGAAAGTAATTTGAAAAAAATTGCGGAAAAAGAGTTAAAAGAAGAAAGAATTGCATTTTCAGGAATAGAATCTTTTAGTACGCCGAGAAGAGTGGCGATTATTGTTAAAGATATTGCTGAAAAACAAGCGGATTTGGATAAAAAAAGTGTTGGACCTTCAGTGGAAATCGCTTATAAAGATGGAGCATTGACAAAAGCTGGAGAAGGATTTATAAAATCACAAGGAGCGACACCTGATGATGTAAAAATTATCGAAAATGAAAAAGGAAAATATATTTCAATTGAAAAATTTATTGCTGGAAAACCTACAAAAGAAGTGTTGCCAGAAATATTGTCAAATGTTATTAAAAAAATCGAGTTTGAAAAATCAATGAAATGGTCAGACAGAACATTTAGATTTGCAAGACCGATAAAATGGTTTGTGACTTTGCTTGGAACAGAAGTATTGCCTTTTGAGTTTGAAGGATTAAAAGGTGGAAAGAAAACTCGTGGGATGAGATATTTTGCACCGCAAGATGTGGAAATTTCAAATCCCGACGAATATGTTTCAAAATTGAGAAAAAATAGTGTAATTGCTAGAAAAGCTGAAAGAAAAGCGGAAATTTTGAAAAGTATAAAAGAAAATTGTGAAAATGATGGTGATGTTGCGATTATTAATAATTATTTATTGGAAGAAGTTGTGAATTTGGTGGAATATCCTTTTGCGATAAAAGGTGAGTTTAATGCTGATTATTTGGACCTTCCAGAAGATATTATCACGATAACTATGGAAACACATCAAAGATATTTTCCAGTGAAAGATGCAAATGGAAGATTGACAAATAAATTTATTGTAATCAGAAATGCACCTGAATATTCAGAAGTTGTGAAAAAAGGTAATGAAAAAGTTATTGAGCCAAGACTTGCTGATGCGAAATTCTTCTTTGATGAAGATTTAAAAGGTAAATTTGCCGATAATGTGGAAAAATTGAAAGAAGTTACGTTCCAAAAAGATATGGGAACAATTTACGAAAAAATACAAAGAAGTAAAAAAATCGCTGAATATTTGGCAGATGAATTGGGATATGGAGCGAAAAAGAAAAATATCTTAAGAACAGTGGAACTTTCAAAAGCAGACTTGGTTTCAAACGTAATTGCAGAAAAAGAATTTACAAAATTGCAAGGATTTATGGGATCAGTTTATGCTGAAAAACAAGGTGAAGATAAAGAAGTGGCACTTGGAATTTTTGAACATTACTTGCCAAGATACCAAAACGATATTTTACCAACAACTATTGAAGGAGCATTAGCTGGAATTGCTGATAAAATCGATACTGTAGTAGGTTGTTATTCGGTAGGTTTAAAACCAACAAGTTCAAAAGATCCTTATGCGTTGAGAAGAGCGGTTCAAGGAATCGTTCAAGTGGCATTGGATTCTAAATTAGAATTAAATTACGAAAAATTAGTTGAAAAGGCTTACGAAATTTTTGCGGCTGACAAAAAAGTGTTGGATAAAAATGTTGTGAAAAATGTGGTAGAATTGTTTAAACAAAGATTATCAAATGTTTTAGGCGAAAAATACAGCAAAGATTTGATTTCATATGAAATTAACCTTGAAAACAATATCGTAAAATTAAATGACAGATTGTCAGTATTATTGGAATTGTCAAAAACAGAAAATTTTGAAACATTGATTAACTTATTAAAAAGGGTAAAAAATATAGTTAAGGATAATAAAGATGAAATCAAAATTTCAGAAAATTTATTTGAAAAAAACGAGGAAAAAGCTATATTTAACTTAGGAAATAAATTGGAGCTGCTTGAAAATAAAGAGTTCGCAAATTATATTCAAGTTTTATTGAATAACGCAAATGTAATAAATAACTATTTCGATAATGTAATAATTAACACAGATGATGAAACAATTAAAAATAACAGAGTTTCTACGCTTAAAAAATTAGAAAAATCGATTGATAAAATGATAAATATATAAAATTTTTAAGAAATTTTGAATTGTTTAATTGCTGAATTACTAGTCAATATTGGAATCTCGAATAGTTTTCACAGTTAAATAATAGAAAAATAAAATTTTTAGTATTGACTTTTTAAAAAAAAAGTGCTAATATCTAACCATAAAACGATGGTTAAATTAAATATAACCCGATATAAAATTAACAAAAAAAACTTGATTTTTTTGCTAAAATAGTGTATACTTACTTAAGTAAAGTTAGATTAAAAAATTCAAATTATTGGAAAATTTTTTTAAAAAATTAATTAATTTTTGGTTTTTTAGAAAATATATAATTTGAATGAAAGTGTCTTATTGTGTACCTATTTAAGCATAATCAAGGCAGTGCAGAAGTAAAATTAAATAGAAAATTCAGGAGGAATTAAAATGAAAAAATTAGTTATTTTGGGAACAGCTTTATTAGCTTTGAATGCTGTAGCGTCTGAATTCCAAGTAAAAGGTGGATATGATTTCTACAGAAAATATAAATCAGGAGCAGATTATTGGAAACATTCTGATTTTAAAGTAAAAAATGGTGCAACTGCGGGTGTTGAATACATCGTAGACAACCAAGGTGAATTTGAATGGGGATTAGGAGGAGAATACAAATTCTCTAATAACTCAGGAAAATTAAAACCTAAAAAAGAACAATGGAATGGTACTTATTCAACTGCTAAAAAACTTGGTAGAGATGTACCAGTTTATGCTTTAGGTAAATTTAACTTAATTACAACTAATGGAGGAAACGATGCTTTATATGTATTAGGTAGAGCAGGATATAACTTCGCTAAAGAATCAAGAGAAGCAAGAAAGCAGGCAGGATTAGACATTAAAGGTGGTCTATATACTGCAGCAGGAATTGGTACTGAATTTGGACCAGTTTCATTGGAAGCTTTATATGAAAGATCTAGCTTTAAAGTAACAGATAAAACTCCAAATGTTGGTGTAACTAAATATAGAGATCATTTAGATTCAGTTGGAGTAAGAGTAGGTTATAGAATTGGTCAATTGAAAAATGACAGATCACCTAAAGTTATAACTCAAACAGTAGAAGTACCTGTACCAACTCCAGTTCCTACACCTGATAATACAATTGATACTAGAGGAAATGCTGTATTACCATTTAGCTGCTCAGTTGATGATAAAAAATGTGTAATCAGAGGATTTAAAGTTGATGGAAGAGTACCAAACGAAAATGAACAAAACGACTTGAGAAAAATTGCAGACGTAATTAATCAATTTGCTGATGGTGGAACAATTGATTTCGTTGGACATACAGATTCAACTGGTTCAAATGCTTACAACCAAAAATTATCAGTTGCAAGAGCACAAAACGTAGCAAGATTGTTAAGAGAATATGGACTTAAAAATTCAATTTCTTATGGAACAATCACTGGACAAGGTGAAACTAACCCAATGGATACTAACGATACACAACAAGGAAGATACAATAACAGAAGAGTTGAATTATTCTTCCAAAATGTAGACTTCAAAAATGTTAAATTCATTAACCAATAATAATTAATAATTTGGGAACTATTTTTTAGTAGTTCTCAAATTTTATAATTTTTTTAAAATTATTTTTAAAAGAAGGCGAAGGCCTTTTTTTTGTATAATAAAAAATATGAGAAAAAATGATTAAATATTTTCTTTTTTTGTAAAAAATGTGATATAATTTATTATAATTATGTATTGTTCAGGAGAAAAAATTGAAGAATAATTTTAGAGAAAATTTATTAACTGTAGAAAAAATGAGAGAAAAAATAATCGAACTGAAAAGAGAGGGGAAAAGAGTAGTTTTTACAAATGGAGTGTTTGATATTTTGCACATAGGTCATCTGACTTATTTGGAAGAAGCTAGGAATTTAGGAGATGTTCTGGTTGTGGGTATCAACAGCAACTCTTCCGTCAAAGTCAATAAAGGCGACAAAAGACCGATTAACGACGAAAAAAATAGAGCGTTCGTGCTTTTGGGGACAAAATTTGTGGATTTTGCGGTTATTTTTGATGAGAAGACGCCGGAAAAACTTCTGGATATTCTAAAACCTAACATTCATGTGAAGGGTGGAGATTACAGAAAGGAAGATTTGCCGGAAACAAAGACTGTGGAAAAAAATGGCGGAGAAGTTAAAATTTTATCTTTTGTGGATAATGTTTCTACGACGGATATAATTAATAAAATAATTGAAGTTTATAAAAAGTGAGATTAAAATATGAAAATAATGAATTTTGATGAAATAAATAATTTGGCACGAAGTTTAGCAAAAAAGTTGGAAAATGGCGGATGTGTTGGACTAATTGGAGATTTGGGAGCGGGGAAGACGACTTTTACGAAAAAAATTTGTGAATATTTTGGAGTTACAGAGAATGTAAAAAGTCCGACATTTACTTATGTCATTGAATATGAGAGTGGAAGGAAAAAAATTAGCCACTTTGATGTATATAGAATTAGCAATACTGAAGAGATTTATGAAATTGGATTTGAAGATTTTATCGGAGATGAAGAGAGCGTCATAATTGTAGAATGGGCAGATAAAATTTTATCTGAAATGCCGCAAGATACGATTTTTATTGAAATTAATCACCACTCTGAAAATATGAGAAAAATTTCCGTCTATAAATTTGAAAATGGAGAAAAAATAGATTATTTAGAAAAATTGGGAGAATGAAAAAAGAAAAATTAGAAAAAAGAAATAGAAGAAAAAACAAAAAGATAGGAGAAATAAAAAAATAAATAAAGAAAGGGAGATTATGATAACTTTTGCAATAACTACGACCACTAAATTGGCTGGTCTTGCGCTTTATGAAAATGAGAAAGTTTTGGGGAAAATTCATATTGAAGTTGCGAAATCACATTCTACAACAATTTTGGAGCAAATTGACTGCCTTTTAAAGTGGACTGGAAAAAAATTAACTGATATAAAAAATGTGGTTGTGTCGATTGGACCTGGCTCTTTTACAGGTGTGAGAATAGCTATTTCGGTTGTAAAAGGAATTTTTTTTGGAAGAGAAGATGTTACATTTTATGAAGTGAATGAACTTGATGCGCTAGGTTATCAGGCATTTTTTAATATTTGTGCGACTTGCGATAATTTTTTTAATAAAAAAATTTATGCTTTGATAGATTCGAGAAAGGAAAAAGTTTATTTTGCGGCTTATAAAGTTTTTGAAAATAAACTTGAATTAGTGGAAGATTATAAAGTTGTTAAATTGGATGATATAATCTTGGAAATTAATAATAAAAAAAATGAAAAAGAAGATAAAAATAAAGAAAGTAAACAAGATAAAGAAGATAGAGAAGAAAATAAAAATAATGAAATTTATATGATTGGAGATGCAGTTTTTAATTATAAAGAAAAGATAAAAGAAAATTTGAGGCAAAGTGTCCATTTATTTGAAGAAAAAAATTTGAAAATTGATGTGGCAACTTTTGTTCAAATGATGCTCGCAGGAAAACTTGAAGATAAAAAAACTGATATTTTTAATTTAAGACCGAATTATTTGGAAAAATCACAGGCGGAAAGGGATAAGAAATAATGGCGTTAAAAAATTTTTTTAAATTTGGAAAAAAGAAGAAAAAAGAAGAAGAGATTGAAGAAACTAAAGAAACTGAAAAAAATGAAAAAATTAAAAAAAATATAGAAAACAAAGAAAATAAAGAAAATGATAAAGAAGAAAAAACAAAAAAAGGCAATGAAATTTCTGAAAAAAATAAAAAAAATAAAAAATTAGAAAATGAAAAAAAATCAGAAGAAAACAAAAATGAAAAAGGAAAAGAAGAAAAAGAAAAAAAAGAAGAAAAAATTGAAAAAACTAAGAAAAAACCAAAGTTAAAACCGTTAAAAGATAGACTTGCCACACCTAAAAAAGGATTTTTCTCAAAATTGAAAGAGATGTTTTTGGGAAAAACAATTGACGATGAACTTTATGAAGAGTTGGAAGAACTGCTTATTCAATCTGATATTGGAATGGATATGACGATGGAAATTGTGGCAGATTTGGAAAAACAAGTTGACAAAAAGAGATTGAAAGCGTCGCAGGATGTCTATGAGGAATTGAAGGAACTACTGAAAAGTAAGTTGGTCTACAACACCGAAGAAAATACGAAACTTGATATTCAAGATGGAAAACTTAATATTATTTTGGTAGTTGGAGTAAATGGAGTTGGAAAGACGACTTCGATTGGGAAAATTGCGAAAAAGTTAAAGGATAAAGGAAAAAAGGTTATAATTGGAGCTGGAGATACATTTAGAGCGGCTGCAATTGAACAGATTGAGGAATGGGGGAAAAGGACAGGAGTTGAAGTTGTGAAACAATCTCACGGAAGTGATCCTGCGGCTGTCATATTTGATACGGTAAAAACAGCTAAAAATCGAAATTTTGATGTGGCAATACTGGATACTGCGGGAAGACTTCATAATAAAAGAGATTTGATGAAAGAGCTGGAAAAAATTAATAAAATTATAAAAGAACAATCGGGAAATGATAAATTTGAAACACTTCTTGTAATTGACAGCACGACTGGGCAAAATGGGCTTGAACAAGCTAAAATCTTTAACGAAATTGTGGATTTAACAGGTATTATTTTGACTAAGTTTGATGGAACTGCAAAAGGTGGAATTATTTTTCCGATAACTAATGAATTAAAAAAGCCAATTAAATTTATTGGAGTTGGGGAAGGAATTGAAGATCTTAGAAAATTTGATTCTAAAGAGTTTGTAGAAGCGATTTTTTCTGATTAGCTTTAAAAAATGTGTGAAAATAAAAATAAAAAATAAAAAAAGAAATGGAGTTGAAAAAATGTCTAAAAATTTATTAGAAAGTTTGAAGGCTAAAGCAAAAATATTGCAAAAAACAATTATATTACCAGAAACGGAAGATCCAAGGGTGTTAAAAGCGGCTGAAAAAGTTATGAGTGAAGGTCTTGCAAAAATTGCACTTGTGGGAAGCGAAGAAAAAATAAAAAAAGAGGCGGAAAAATTGGGAGTAAATTTGGATGGAGCGATTTTTTATGATCCAAATAACTGTGCGACTATTGACCAAATGTCAGAAATTTTGAGAAAGAGAAGAGAAAAAAAAGGTATGACTTTTGAAGCGGCAAAAGCCACAATGTTGTCAGATCCTAGATTTTTTGCGGCAATGCTTGTAAAACAAGGAAGAGTTGACGGAATGGTCGCAGGTTCGATTTCTCCAACAGCTCATGTACTAAGAGCGTCAATTTTAGTAATTGGACCAAAAGAAGGGCTAAAAACAATTTCAAGTTCGTTTGTTATGGTAACTGACTCGAACTTTGGAGCAAATGGAACACTTATTTTTACAGATGCGGCAGTTATTCCCAATCCAACGGCGTTACAACTTGCAGATATAGCAATTTCAGCGGTTGAAAAAGCCAAAGTTACAGTTGGGATAAAAGAGCCTAAGGTGGCATTTTTGTCTTATTCAACAAAAGGAAGTGCCGACGGAGAATCAGTTAGAAAAGTTAGAGAAGCGATTGAAATTTTAAAAATGAGAGATGTGGATTTTGAATTTGATGGAGAAATGCAACTGGATGCGGCAATCGTTCCAGAAGTGGCAAAACTTAAGGCACCAAACTCAAAAGTGGCAGGAAATGCGAATGTATTAGTTTTCCCTGATTTAAATGCAGGAAATATCGGTTACAAATTGACTCAGAGATTTTCAGGTGCGAAAGCGTTAGGACCGTTAATTCAAGGATTAGCTAGACCTGTCCATGATTTATCGAGAGGTTGCAGCGTGGAAGATATAGTTGAAGTTGTGGCGATTACAGCCGTTGAATCTGATGAAAAATAATAATGATTAAGAAAAAAATAAAAATTTTTGGAGGAAATAAATAGATGAAAATATTAGTTATAAATAGTGGAAGCTCGTCGTTAAAGTTTGAATTAATTGACATGACAAATGAAAAATCAATTGCAAAAGGACTGTGCGAGAGGATAGGAATTGCAAATCCAATGATCAGTTACAAAAATTTGATAAAAGATATAAAAATAACTGAAAAGCCAGAACCTATGGATGATCATAAAATGGCAATTGACGCCGTATTAAAACTTCTTCAGGACGACAGTATGGGAGTTATTAAAAGTGTTGATGAAATTGATGCGATAGGGCATAGAGTTGTGCAAGGAGGAGCTTATTTTAAAGATTCGGCTTTAGTCGATGAAAAAGTTATTTCATTAGTTGAAGAACTTGGAGAACTTGCGCCACTTCACAATCCAGCTGCGGCAATGGGTGTGAGAGTTATGATGGAACTACTTCCAGATAAAAAAAATGTCGTGGTATTTGACACTTCGTTTCATCAGACAATGGAGCCAAAAGCATATATGTACGCTTTTCCGTATGAAGACTATGAAGAGTTAAAAGTTAGAAAATACGGTGCACATGGGACTTCGCACAGATATGTGAGCGAAATTGCAGCTCAAATGTTTGGAAAAAAAGATTCCAAAATAATAGTTTGTCACCTTGGAAATGGAGCTAGTATAACAGCTGTGAAAAACGGAAAAGTTGTTGACACTTCAATGGGTCTAACTCCACTTGCTGGAGTTATGATGGGAACCAGAACCGGAGATGTGGATCCATCGGCAGTTGTTTATATAATGGAAAAAAGAGGTTTAACTCCAAAAGAAATGAATACAAGAATGAATAAACAGTCTGGAATTAAAGGAATTTTTGGACCTAGCTCGGATTTTAGGGACTTGGCAGCTGGAGTTGAAGAAGGAAATGAAAAAGCAAAATTGGCATATGAAATGTTTTGTTACAAAATAAAATCTTATATTGGAGCTTATGCCGCTGCAATGAATGGACTTGATGCAATAGCATTTACAGGTGGAATTGGAGAAAATGCTTTTTATGCGAGAAGAGATATTTGTAGGGATTTGACATATTTAGGAATTGATTTAGATGAAGAAAAATCAAGTAAATGGTTACCGGGAAATGTAGAAATTACTAAAGAAAATTCTAAAGTAAAAGTTTATAAAATTGAAACGGCGGAAGAAATAATGATAGCGAGAGATACTTATAGACTTACAAGAGAAAGTTAGGTGGGGAAAAATGGCAAGTTTAAATATAATTTACTATTCAGCGACAGGAAATACTGAAGAAATGGCAAAATATATTGCACAAGGTGCAAAAGATGCGGGAGCAGATGTGAAAGTGATAAATGTGGAAGAAGCTGACGAAAAATCAGTAAATGCTGATTTTTTAGCGTTTGGTTCACCTGCTGCAGGAGCGGAAGAAATAGCGCCAGAAATAGTTGAATTTATTGAATCCAATAAAGATAAAATTTTTAATAAAACAGTTGGACTTTTTGGCTCTTACGATTGGGGAACAGGAGTTTTTATGGAAAGTTGGGTAGAACAGCTAACTAGCGAAAATTTCTCAATCGTAGGAGAAGGATTTATAAATCACTTGGCAGCTGATGATGATGAAAAAATTGAAAAATGTAAAGAATATGGAAGAAAAATAGTATTGTAGTAAAAACAAAAAAAGGGGGATTTTTTCCCCCTTGATTAAATAAGTAAAAATTTTTTTCTTTTCAAACATATTTTATTTTGCCTAAGAATTAATAATTCTTGATATTAAATAAGAAATGTGATACCATTAAATATAAACTATTTCAAAAAATAAGTTTTTGGAGGAAAAAATTGAGAAATTTGATATTACAGTTTTGTCTTATGGTGCTTGTTGGAACACTTATAGGTTGGTTTACTAATTATTTAGCTATAAAATTACTTTTTAGACCATATAAGGAGATGAATTTTCTCTTTTTTAAAATACAGGGATTAATTCCCAAAAGAAGAGCGGAAATATCTTTAAATATAGCCGATGTTGTGGAAAAAGAGCTGATTTCTGTGGATGATATCGCAGATAAAATTGAAGAAATGGAACTTTCAGATGAAATTATTGATAAGTTATTAGATAAAGTTATTGGAGAAAAATTGCAAAAAAATATATTGGATAAAAATCCGTTATTAAAAATGTTTATAAATGATAGCGTGATTGAAAAGATAAAATCTTATTTTAAAAAGAGCATTTTGGAAAATAAAGAAGAAATTATTGGGGAAATTATAAAAATAGGAAAAGAAAAAATAAATTTTCGTGAAATTATTTTGGAAAAAATGGAGAATTTTTCTTTGCAAGAAATAGAAGAAATTATTTTAAGAATTTCAAAAAATGAACTAAAGCATATTGAAATAATAGGTGGAGTTCTTGGGGGAATTATCGCAGTGTTTCAATTCTTATTGATGGTGGCACTAAAAGCGATATAAGTTTTGAGAGAGGGAGAAAAGATGGAAAAAGAAAGAGTATTGGCACCCGATGAACTGGGAGAGGACAATATTCAAAAGTCACTTAGACCAAAAACTTTTAGAGAATATATCGGTCAAGAAGATTTGAAAAAAAAAATGAACATTTTTATAAAAGCGGCAAAAATGCGAAATGAAACTGTGGACCACATTTTGCTATATGGACCTCCAGGACTTGGAAAGACGACGCTTGCAGGAGTGATTGCAAATGAGATGGGAGTAAATTTAAAAATTACAACTGGACCAGTTTTGGAAAAATCAGGGGATTTGGCGGCAATTTTGACTTCGCTTGAAGAAAATGACATTTTATTTATTGACGAAATTCACAGATTAAATACTTCAGTTGAAGAAATTTTGTATCCTGCGATGGAAGACAATGAAATTGATATTTTAATTGGAAAAGGACCGTCAGCTAGAAGTATTCGGATTGAGTTGCCAAAATTTACATTAATTGGTGCGACGACTAAAGCGGGACAACTTAGTACGCCACTTCGGGACAGATTCGGTGTGACACATAAAATGGAGTTTTACAATCTTGATGAGCTTACAGAAATTGTTCGAAGAGGAGCTGAAATTTTGAGCATTTCGTACGATGAAGACGGAATTAGCGAGATTTCTAAAAGAAGTCGTGGAACGCCTAGAATTGCGAATAGACTTTTGAAAAGAGCAAGAGATTATGCACTTGTTGAAGGAAATGGAGTTTTGGACAAAAAAAGTGTAAATGGAATTTTAAAACTTTTGGGAGTCGATGAAAATGGCTTGGATGAACTTGACAGAAAAATTTTAAGTTCGATAATTGATGTCTATAACGGCGGACCTGTTGGAATTGAGACATTATCACTTTTGCTGGGAGAGGACAGACGAACAATTGAAGAAGTTTATGAGCCGTATTTAATTAAAATCGGATTTATAAAGCGGACACCCCGTGGAAGAGTTGTAACTGAAGCTGGTTACAGACATTTAGGAATAAAAAAAATATTGGAAGAATAAAAATGAGGTGAAAAGCTGTTGTTGACAGTGATAGCAGAAAAGAAAAATATCAGTGATAAAAAAATTATTATTGATAATAAATTGGATTGCGGACATATTCAAAATGTGTACAGACTTCAAATAAATGATGAATTGAGAGTTATTGACGGCGAATTTGAATATTTGACAAAAATTTTAAGCATTTCTAAAAAAGAAGTCATTTTAGAAATAATAAAAAAAATGGAGGACAATTATTCACTTGATGTGAATATTGACATGGCGATAGGAATTTTAAAAAACGACAAGATGAATTTAGCGATACAAAAATTGACGGAAATAGGTGTTAATAAAATAATTCCGTTAAAGACAAAAAGAGTCGTTGTAAAAATTAATGAAAAAAAAGAAAAGTGGGAAACTGTTGTAAGAGAAGCGCTAAAACAATGTAGAGGAGTGAAATTTCCCAAAATTTCAGAAATAAAAAAAATTTGTGAAATTGACTACGAAAAATATGATAAAATAATATTTGCCTATGAAAATAGTGAAAATTCAAAGTCGATTTTTGAATTAATTGATGAAAAAGATAAAGATATTTTGTGTATAATTGGACCAGAAGGCGGAATTACCGAAGAGGAAGTAGATTTTTTGAAAGGAAAAAATGCTTTTGAAGTGAGTCTTGGCGCTAGAATTTTACGAGCTGAAACAGCTTCAATTGTAGTTGCGGGAATTATTTCAAATTTAAATTTAAAATAAAAAATTAAAAAACTAAAAATAATAAAAAACAAAACAAAATTAAATTAAAGAAAGGAAAAAAAGAAAATGAGTGAAATAAAAAATGAATTTGGTGCAGAAATTCAACAAATAATTGACATTATGGAGGATAAGAAGGCACAGGACATAAAAGTATATGATATGCGTGGAAAATCACCATTTTTTGATTATTCGATACTTTGTACTGGAAGTTCAAGTAGAAATATTGAAGCGATTGCGACTGATGTAAAAAAAAGTTTGGAAACGGTTAGAAGTGTTGAAGGACTGGAAGAAGCTAATTGGGTTTTGATTGATGCAGGAGATGTGATTGTTAGTATATTTAGTAAAGATGCGAGAGATTATTACAAATTAGATGAATTTTACAACGGAGTAAATGGAAAAAATAAAGAAAACAAAGAAAATAAAGAAATTGATGAATAAAATATTTTAAAATAAATAAAAAAATAAAGACAAGGCAAAAAAAGAAGGAAAAAAAATGAGAGAATTAGACAAGGAAGAAAAAAATCCAAGGTTTATTGCTTTTATTATGCTTGTAGGAATAGGATTTTTAGTATTAATTTCAAAATTATTTATTTTACAAATTTTAGAAGCTTCTAAATATGAAGAAAGAGCACAGCAAAATAGAATTAGAACAAATATAATAAAAGCTAACCGTGGTGAAATTTACGATAGAGAAGGTCATTTACTTGCAAAAAATATGACAGGATATCAATTGGTTCACATTGGGACAAAAACGCTTGATGCAAATGATGTGAAAATATTGAAAGAAATGAAAAATATGAATCCAGAGCAAATTCATGCAAGACTTTCAAGTGAGAAAAAGAAAAAAGCTAAGGACTTGGAAGAGACAATGCTTGATATTAAAAAAATTAATGAAGTGACTGGAACAAATTTGGATGACATAATTGATAAATTTTTTAAAGAGCAAAGACTTGGAACGGATAAAAAAATATTGGTTATTGAGGATTTGGATAAAAATGTTGCACTAAAAGCTATTGAAAAATTGGATAACGATAGAATTGACATAGTTGAATATAATAAGAGATTTTATCCTGAAGATACAATAGCATCTCATGTTATAGGTTATGTAAAACCGATAAGTGAAAAAGAATATAACGAGTTAAAAGACAAAGGTTATCAAAATAGTGACCTAATTGGGAAAAAAGGTGTTGAGCGTTCTTATGACAAAGAGATGAAAGGTCAGGATGGAAAAGAGAGTATTGAAGTTGATGCAAAGGGGAATATAATAAGACAAATTTCCACAAACGAAAGTATTGCTGGAAAAAATGTATATTTGTCACTCGACTTTGACTTGCAAAAAGCTATGACAGAAGCATTTAGCGGGAAAACTGGTGCATTTATTGCAATGGAAGCGAAAACTGGGAAAATAGTCACTTTTGTAAGCAATCCTGAAATAAGCTTGAATTTGATGAGTTCAAAAATTCCTGGAGCTCAGTGGAACGCTTTGGTAAATTCTAAATCAAAACCACTTGTAAACAAAGGAATTGCAGGACTTTATCCTCCTGGATCGACATTTAAGGCAGTAACTGGTACAGGAATATTGGAATCTGGAATTTCTCCGTATGCAACAGTAAATTCTACAGGACAATATAGATTTGGAGGTTCAGTATTTAGAGATTCGCATAAAGCTGGACATGGTATAACTAACTTTGCTAAATCTATCGAAGAATCAGTAAATACATATTATTATGTATTTTCTCAAAAGGCTGGAATAAAAAATATTGATAAATATGCTAAAGAATATGGAATCGGTGAAAAAACAGGAATTGACATACCTGGAGAATCTACGGGAACATTGCCAAGTCCTGAATGGAAAAAGAAAAGATTTAAGAAAAAACAAGATCAAAAATGGCTTCCAGGAGATTTAATCAATATGTCAATAGGACAAGGTTATGTGCTTGTTACACCAATACAAATTGCTTCGGTTTATCAAGCAATTGCAAATAATGGTGTGCAGTTAAAACCAACTGTAGTTGACAGATTTGTCACTTATAACGGAAAAGTCACAGTGAATCAGCCAAAATTGTCGAGAAAATTAAATGTAAGTCCGAAGACGCTAAAATTGTTGCAAAATGCATTAAGATTGCCAGTAATGGGTTCAGGCGGAACGGCAAAAATTCTTAGAATAGAGGGATATCCTGTTTCTGCTAAAACAGGTACGGCACAAAATTCTGGATTTAGAGACAATCACTCGTGGATAGCTGGATACTTTCCATCAGATAAACCGCAAATTGTATTTGTTTCGGTCGTAGAAGGTGGAGGATATGGTGGAGACGCATCTGGAGAAATGGCTAGAGTCTTTATAAATAAATATAGAGAAAAATATGTTTTAAAAGTAAAACAAAAAGATAAAGATAAAACACAAGATGATAATAAAAATAGCAAAAATAATAAAAATAACGAAAATGATAAAAATAATGGAAATAACGGAAATAAAAAAGGATAAAATTTGAAAATATAAAAATATAAAAAAATAAAGTGAGGAGGTGTTTACTAAATGTCAGATAAAGAAAGAAGAGAAGTAGGAAGTTTAAATTCAACAATAAAAAGACATTTTTCTAAAAAAGAAGATACTAATAAAATAAAATCTAATTTAAAGAGATTTAGAAGAAAAAGTACGAATAGAAGACATTTAGATGAAAAAAACGAAACAAGATATGTTCCACTTGCAAACAATAGAAATAGACATGTTGACAAAAGAAGTTTCAAAGATGAGGCAAGAGATGAAAAAATGTATGTAATCCCATTAGGCGGATTGGAAGAAGTTGGGAAAAATATGACGGCATTTCAGTATAAAGACGAAATAGTTGTGGTGGATGCCGGACTTACATTTCCAGAGGATGAACATTTGGGAATTGATGTTATAATACCTGATTTTGCATATTTAGAAGCGAATAGAAATAAAATAAAAGCTTTGCTTTTGACACATGGGCACGAAGATCATATTGGAGCGGTGCCGTATTTTTACCAAAAATTGGGAACAGAAAATATACCGATGTATGGTGGAAAACTAACACTTGCACTTGCAAAAGCTAAATTTGAGAAAAAGGATGCGAAACTTCCAAAAGAGAAAGTTATAACTGGAAGAAATATTTTAAAGATTTCAAAATATTTTACGGTGGAATTTATAAGTGTTACACATAGTATTGCTGATTGTTACGCCATTTGCATAAAAACTCCTGCTGCGACAATTTTACATTCGGGAGATTTTAAAGTGGATTTGACGCCAGTAGATGGAGAAGGATTTGATTTTGGAAGGCTGGCACAACTAGGAGAAGAAGGTGTGGATTTACTTTTGTCAGACAGTACAAATGCACAAATTCCTGGATTTACACCATCTGAGAGAACTGTTGGAGAAAGTTTGAAGGATGAATTTTCAAAAGCCAAAGGAAGAATAATACTTGCGGCATTTGCATCTCATGTTCACAGATTACAGCAAATTGTAAATATTGCCTATTCTCATGGAAGAAAAATTGCAATTGATGGAAGAAGTATGATTAAAATATTTGAAATTTGTTCAAATCTGGGATATTTAAAACTTCCAAAAGACATAATGATAGATATTGAAAGAGTGGAAACACATCCAGCAGATAAAGTGTTAATTTTATGTACTGGAACTCAGGGAGAGCCACTTGCAGCGCTTTCAAGAATCGCAAATGGAACTCATAAATATATAACGTTAAGACAAGGGGATACAGTTGTAATTTCAGCAACACCTATTCCAGGAAATGAAAAGGCTGCAACCAAAAATATCAATCAATTGATGAAGCGGGAGGCCAATGTCGTGTTTGAAAAAGGAATTGGAATTCATGTTTCGGGACATGGTTGTCAAGAAGAACAAAAACTTATGATAAATCTTGTGAAACCAAAATTTTTCTTGCCAGTTCACGGAGAATATGCGATGATTAAAAAACATAAAGAGTTGGCGGTTGCTGTGGGAGTTGAAGAAAAAAATATACTGTTGGGTGAAAATGGAGCAAAATTTGAACTTTCCAAAAGAGAGTTTAGACAAGTTGGAAAAGTACCAAGTGGAGCGACATTCATTGATGGATTTGGAATTGGTGATATTGGAAATGCAGTCTTAAAAGATAGACAAAACTTAGCTGATGATGGAATAGTAATTATTTCGATTTTAAAATACAAAAATGGAACTTTTAATGAAAATATAGAACTTGTTACAAGGGGATTTGTTTACAATAAAGATGCAGAAAGCTTACTTTCTAAAACAAAGGAATTGGTAAAAAAAGAACTTTCCGTTTTACAGAGTGAAAAAGTTAAAGAAATTGGAAAAATAAAACAGAGAATTAGAATAAAAGTCGGAGATTTCTTGTCAAAAGAAACTGACAGAGATCCAATAATTTTACCAATAATTATGGATAATTGAGAAAGGAGATAATACAAAATGGTACAGCAACTTTCAAGTAGAGAAAGAGCTTTTTTGAGAAAGCTGGCACACAATCTTGAGCCTGTCGTAAGAATTGGAAAAGAAGGAATAGATGAAAATGTTTTAAAAAGTATTGCTGAAGTTGTAAAAAAAAGAGAATTAATAAAAGTAAAAATCTTGCAAAATTCATCAGTAGGATTTGATAGAGAATTAGCTGATGAAATTGCAAAAGATACAAAATCAATTTTTGTGGATAAAATTGGAAATGTTCTTATATTTTTTAAACCTAAAAATACAAAAGATGCAGTAATTACAACTGAATTTAATGAATTTAAAAAGAAAAAAAATAAAAAATAAAAAAATTGAAAAAAGAAAAAATAGAAGTAAAGTGAAGAAAAGAAATAAGAAAAGGAAAAGAAGATGAGTGCAGGAATATTATTTGGAAATAGACTTTTGGATGTTGCGGCAATATCTTGCCTTTCAGCGCAATTTTACAAAGTTTTTTTTCCTGTATTTAAGGGAAGAAAACCGCAGTGGGGAAGGTTAATTCAAACAGGTGGAATGCCGAGTTCTCATGCTTCAACGGTTGTTTCTCTCGCAACTGGCGTGTTTTTTATAAAAGGCGCTGCTTCCATAGAATTTGCTATTTCAATGGTATTTGCTGGAATTGTCCTGTACGATGCGACAGGTATCAGACGTCAAGCTGGAAAACATGCAAAAGCATTAAATACATTAATAGAAGCGATAGAACATCGAGAAGGAATAGAAATAATAAATGAGAAATTCAAGGAACTTTTGGGACATACTCCACGAGAAGTATTTTGGGGTACTGTTTTAGGAATAATGTTGAGTTTTTTATTCAAAAGATATATTTTGGGATAAATTTTAAGTTGAAAAAATTTCTCAATTGTATTATAATGAACAATAAAAAAAAAATAAAGAATGAAGGAGCGGATGAAATAATGATAGAAATGATATTACCTGATGGTAGCAAAAGACAGCTAGAAAAACCAATGACAGTAGTGGAATTTGCAAAAACGATTGGTTCTAGTTTAGGTAAAGCAACTGTAGGAGCTATGATTGATGGAACCCAAGTAGATCCTTCGTACATAATTGAAAAATCAGGAAATATACAGCTAATAACAAATACTAGCGAAGAAGGAATAGAAATAATTAGACACAGTGCGGCTCACATAATGGCTCAAGCTGTGCAAAGATTATTTCCAAATACAAAAGTTACAATAGGGCCTGTTGTGGAAAATGGATTTTTCTATGACTTTGATCCTGAAAGACCTTTTACTGAAGAAGATTTAACAAAAATCGAAGAAGAAATGAAAAAAATAGTAAAAGAAAATTATCCTTTTGAAAGAAGTGAAATGAGTGCCGAAGAAGCTAAAAAATTCTTTGCTGAAAAAGGTGAAACTTATAAAGTTGAAATAATTGATGACTTGGGAGTTGATAAAGTCAGTATTTATAAACAGGGAGAATTTGTGGATTTATGCCGTGGAACACATGTTCCATCAACTGGATATTTAAAAGCATTTAAATTAATGTCAACTGCTGGAGCTTATTGGCGTGGAGATTCAAATAATAAAATGCTTCAAAGAATTTATGGAGTAGCTTTTGCGACTAAAAAAGAGCTGGATGACTATTTGACAATGATGGAAGAAGCTGAAAGAAGAGATCACAGAAAATTAGGAAAACAGCTTAACTTATTTTTCTTGGATGAACATGGACCAGGTTTCCCATTCTTTATGCCAAAAGGTGTGGAAATTTTTAACAAACTTCAAGAAATGTGGAGAGTTGAACATAAAAAAAGAGGTTATCAGGAAATAAAAACTCCAATTATGCTGGATAGAGAACTTTGGGAAATTTCTGGACACTGGTTTAATTACAGAGAAAATATGTATACATCGACAATTGATGAAAAAATTTATGCAATTAAACCAATGAACTGTCCAGGTTCAATAATAGCATATAAAAATAACTTGCATTCATACAAAGATTTACCATTAAAATATGGAGAAATGGGACTTGTTCACAGACACGAATTTAGTGGAGCTTTGCACGGACTTATGAGAGTTAGAGCATTTACACAAGATGATGCGCATGTTTTTTGTACAAAAGAGCAAATTGAAGAACAAATTATTGAAATTATTGATTTATACGATAAATTCTATACTTTATTCGGATTTGAATATCATATTGAATTATCAACAAAACCAGATAAAGCAATCGGTTCAGATGAAATTTGGGAAATGGCTGAAGCTAATTTAAAATCAGCTTTGGAACACAAAGGGATTGATTATAAATTAAATCCTGGAGATGGAGCGTTTTACGGTCCAAAAATTGACTTTAAGATGAAAGATTCAATTGGAAGAATTTGGCAATGTGGAACAATCCAATTAGATTTCAACTTACCACAAAGATTTGAAATGAGCTATATCGGAGCAGACGGAGAAAAACATGAACCAGTAATGATTCACCGTGCAATGTACGGAAGTTTAGAAAGATTCCTTGGAATTTTGATTGAACATTATGCAGGAGCTTTCCCAACTTGGTTAGCGCCAGTACAAGCAAGAATTTTAACAATTTCTGATGAACAAGTGCCTTTTGCAAAAGAATTATTTACAAAATTTCAAAATGCAGGAATTAGAGTTGAACTTGACACAAGAGCGGAAAAAATTGGATATAAAATTAGGGAAGCAAATGGAGATCAAAAAATACCAGTTCAGTTGATTATTGGTAAAAATGAAGTTGCGAATAATGAAGTGAATGTTAGAAGATTTGGTTCACAAGAAAGCAAAAATGTTTCAGTTGATGAAATTGTTAATATTTTGTTGGAAGAATCAAAAGTTCCGTTTAAAAAATAATTTTATGTAAAAAATTATTAAAGTTACTAAATAAATAAAAATAGAGGTGATTTTTATGAGTAATTATTATGATGAAAATAACGATTTTTTGGAACAGGAGTACAAAAATGAAGAAAAAAATCCACGACTTGCAACTTATGAAGATTTAAACAGGTTAGTTGCTTCAAAGGTTCGTGGAAGTGTGTTTTGGATGGTTTTTGGATTGGTATTATCTGGAATCGCAGGTTTTTTTGTAATGAATGCAGCTTATGTTGGGATATTTTCGTACGAGGTATTTGCAGCTTTAGTAAAAATATCAGTAATATTGGAACTGGTAACAGTTTTAGCGTTCACGTTTTTAATTTACAAAGTGTCGTCAAGAGTTCTAAAATTGATGTTTATTGTGTATTCGATACTTACGGGAATAAGTTTTTCAGTCCTTTTTGCAACTGATTTAAATATTGTAATTACAGCATTTTCTGTAACTGCACTATTATTTTTGATTTTGGGGATTTACGGCTATGTCACAAATGAAGATTTGACAAAATTTGGAAGCATTGCAACTGTAGGACTTATTACAATTATTTTGGCAAGTATAGTAAATATATTTTTACAAAGTGACGGTGTAGTCTGGTTTATGACAATTCTTGGAATAATCATATTTGTTATTTTTATCGCTGTTGACATAAATAGAATAAAAAATAATATAATTGCTCATGCTGTGCAAGGAGATACAGAAATTCTTAATAAAATCGAAATTATGGGAGCATTAAATTTATATTTAGACTTTATAAATTTGTTCTTGTATATTTTAAGAATATTGGGAAGAAGAAAATAAATTATATTAAAAATATTTATGTGAAAAATGCTTTAAAGTCGGAGTTTTTCTGATTTTAAAGCAATTTTAATTTTTTAGGAAAGTGGGAAAATCTTGCAAGATAACAAATTAAATAATGATACGGAAAAATTCATTAACGATGAAATTATAAACAGTAAAATTTGGGTGTTTTGCGGCATATTGATTTCAGTTTTGTTGTCGCAGATGTTAAATTTACAGGCTGAAATGTATAAAATTATGTATATTTTTAAAATGAAGCAAGTTTTGGATAAAATATCGTTTTTATTTATTGGAATAATTGTTTTAGAAATTTTTTTGACATTTTTTTTATATAAAATTATAATTAACAAAAGCAAAAAAATTATAAAATCAAGTTTTGTAATTTATTCACTTTTGACAGGTTTAAATTTGTCAATTTTTTCTTCGGTAATAAAAGTTTTGTTTCAGAAAAATATTGGAATTTTATCTGTAATATTGCTAATAATATCGTTATTTCTAGCGATAATTTTAATAATTTTTGATTCAAAAAAATAAAAAAAATGATAAAAATAAAAGTTTTAGAAAATAATGAAACTGAATTTTTGGAAAAAATAAGATTTTATGTGGCGGCAGTTTTATATACGGATATTGTAAAAATACTGATTTTGCTTATAATAAGCACGATAATTTTAATATAAATTTGAAAGGAAAATAAAAATAGATGAAAAGAAAAATAGAATGTGTGGAAGAGTTTCACAGAATTTATAAACTTGGAAATTCTAAAAAGCCGATTGGAAAATTAAAGGATGGATTGGAAAAATTGAGGTTTGACTTGATGGCTGAAGAAAATGGAGAATATTTGGAAGCGGCTAAAAAAGGGAATGTTGTAGAAGTGGCAGACGCACTTGGAGATATGCTCTATATTCTTTGTGGAACAATTATTGAGCATGGAATGCAAAATGTGATTGATGATGTTTTTGAAGAAATCCACAGAAGCAACCTTAGCAAATTGGATGAAAATGGAGATCCGATTTATCGGGAAGATGGGAAAGTTATAAAAGGACCGAATTATTTTCCGCCAAATTTAAAGAAATTTTTTGAAAAAAATGATAAGTAGTTTTTGAAATAAAAAAATTTATTCTGTCTAAATAGTGAAAATACTTGTAAAAATTTGAGAAATATGATAAAATATAAACCGATATGTGAAGAATTTTAACTAAAAAAATTAGTTAATTAAAAGTTATAAATAGTGAAAGCTATATTCAAAATTAAGAAAGGAGCTACTAATTTTAGTAGGGTGAAAAACAATGAGAAGATGTGAAGTTTTTGGAAAAGAAGTTAGCCACGGAAATAGAGTAAGTCACTCTCATAAAGCTACAAAAAGAATATGGAAACCAAATTTACAAACAATGCTTTTAAATATTAATGGAAGTGAAATAAGAGTAAAAGTTTGTACAAAAGCTATGAAAACATTGAAAGGAAAAAATGTTGATCAAGTTAAAAAAATATTATTAAAAAATATTAAAACATTAAGTCCTAAAATTCAAAAAGCATTATTTTCAGTAAAGTAAGTTATTAATAACTTACTTTTTTTTGAAAATTTTAAATTATTTTGAAAAAATAAAAAAAATGAAAAAAAGTGTTGACATCTAAAAGTATATATGATATAATCTCTCTTGTCTGTGAGATATTAAGATTTTATAGATACGATGTGCGGTCTTCGTCTAGTGGTCAGGACTCCAGGTTTTCATCCTGGCAACAGGGGTTCGACTCCCCTAGACCGTACCAAGTATTAATTATGGTCGCATAGCTCAGTTGGGAGAGCACCTGCCTTACAAGCAGGGGGTCATTGGTTCGAGCCCAATTGTGACCACCATTTATGGAGGTGTAGCTCAGTTGGTTAGAGTGCTTGCCTGTCACGCAAGATGTCGCGAGTTCGAGTCTCGTCACTTCCGCCATAAAATTTGATTGCCGCTTTAGCTCATCTGGTAGAGCAACTGACTTGTAATCAGTAGGTGGTTGGTTCGAGTCCGACAAGCGGCACCATAAAAAATTAATAATGTTGTGGAGAGGTTCCCGAGTGGCCAAAGGGATCAGACTGTAAATCTGCCGGCTCAGCCTTCGAAGGTTCGAATCCTTCTCTCTCCACCATTTTTTTTTATAAAAATTTTAATATGAAAAATCATATAATTTCATAGGAGGAAATATTAATTATGGTTAGAAAAATAAAAGGAGCAGGAAATAAATCAGGAGGAAGCCAACAAGATATTATAAAACAAGCTCAAGTGATGCAACAAGAAATGTTAAAAATTCAAGAAGGATTAAAAGATAAATTTGTAGAAAGTTCTGTAGCTGGTGGTGGAATCACTGTTAAAGCCAATGGTCAAAAAAAAATAGTTGATTTATCAATTTCTTTAGATGTTTTAAAGGATGCTGTTGAGGAAAATGATTCAACAATAGTTTCAGATTTAATTATAAATGCAGTAAACGAAATTTTAGATAAAGCTGAAGAAATGGCTGAAAAGGAAATGGAAGTTGTTACAGGTGGTGTAAGCATTCCAGGATTATTTTAATAAAAATTTAGATTTTTTGTAGTTTTCATGCCATATAAGAATAAACCAGAACGAAACTTCTGGTTTTTTTATAAAAAAATAAAAAAATATTTGACAAATTATATAAAATATGATAACATACTTTATGTAACGTGTGGGTGGATGTCCGAACGGTAAGGGACCGGTCTTGAAAACCGGCGAAATCGCAAGATGTCTGGGTTCGAATCCCAGTTCACCCGCCATTAAATATAATTTTGGAGAAGTGGCAGAGATGGCCGAATGCGCTCCCCTGCTAAGGGAGTATCCGGGCTAAAACTTGGATCGAGGGTTCGAATCCCTCCTTCTCCGCCATTTTTTTATAAGAAGGTTTTTTTGCATCTGTAGCTCAACTGGATAGAGCGTCTGACTACGGATCAGAAGGTTATGGGTTCGACTCCTGTCAGGTGCGCCATAGTTTATTAAATAAAAAAAATATTAGACATTGAAAATCAATAAATAGTTTTTATTGGTTTTTTTATTTTAAAAAAAATTTAAGGAGAATGAATGGAAGAAAATAAAGAATTAGAAAAGAAAAAAAATATCAATAAAATGATAATAATGATGTTTTTGTGTGTAATTGTCTATAATTTTGGACATCCTGGAACTCCAGCACTAATTGAAATGAGAGGATGGGAAAAAAGTGTGTCAGGAGAACTTTTGGCATTTATGAGTGTGGCTATGTTTATTTCGTCGCCATATTTGGGAGCTATTGCAGATCATATTGGAATGAAAAAGTTATTTATCTTTATGCCGTTTATCTATGGGACTTCTCAGTTATTTTTTGGATTTGTTCCCCAATTGCCTTTGGTGTTTATCGCAAGAGTTGTTTCAGGATTCGCATCTGGTGGGACTTATGCGATTGCTTTTGGGTATGTGAGTCAACTGTCGAAAAGTGGCGAGAAAGCTAAAAATATTGCCAAAGTCAGTTCGGCTACTGTAATAGGTGGCGCAATTGGTCAGAAAATTGGAGGAATGGTCGCTGATATTGACCCAAGATATTCTTTTGTACTGCAGTTTATATGTGGAAGCATCGTTTCCATTATTATATTATTTCTTATGAAAGAAATAATTTGCAGAAAAGATAAAACTGAAAAGCTTGATCCAAAAAAATTAAATCCATTTGCAACTTTTAAATATATAAAAGATTTGGATAATTATTCAAGATATTTTTGTCTTATAATTTTATTATCTGGAATAGGAATTTATTCATATGCCAATGCGCTTAACTATTTTTTGCGGTTTAATGAAAAAGTTTCCTCAAATACAATAGGAACTTTTGTGATGTTTTCTTCACTTACCGCTTTTTTTGGAACGGCATTTTTGCTGGAAAAATTGGTTTCAAAATTTAAAGAAAAAAATATTTATAAATTTATGATTTTGATTGGAATAATTTTTATGGCAGTAATTTTGTTTGAAGTGAAATTGGATGTGATTCCGTATGTTATAATGGCAATTTATACGATGTCTTACGAAATGGTGAGATCACTTGGAAATACAATTATTGCTAAAAGATATAAAGAAAATCAAGGAAAAATTTTAGGAGTGGCGTCCGCTGTTGGCTCGCTTGGAAATGCGATTGGCTCCCTTTTATCAGGACACCTTTTGAAAATGAGTGAATTTTTGCCTTTTATTACAAATATTGCTGTAATGGGAATTGTATTTTTACTTATTTTATTTAATAAATTTGATAAAGAAAAAATAGAAAAAAACTAAAATTTATGATAAAATTAAAAAAATTGTAAAAAAATAGAGAAAGGAAATTTATGTATAATTTTAGTTATTTCAGTCCAATTCATATAGAAACATTTATTGTTTCAGCATTATTCTGCACTTTGCTGCTTTTTGTTCCAAAAATTTTTAAAAGACTTGATTTGAAAAAATATTCACTTTTTTTGGGGTATTTTTTGCTATTTTTTAAAGTTGTTGATTCTGTCTATCGGGTAATTTATCAAAAAGAGCCAATCTATAATGTGATGCTTGTTCATCTTTGCAACTTTGTGGCAATCTTTGCTGCTTTTTATCTAATTTTTAGGACAAAATATTTGTATAATGTCGTCTATTATCTATCTTTCGGTCCTATTTTAGCGCTAATTCTACCAGGAATCACGAATTATTTTAACAATTACTATGTCTATATTTTTATGATAATGCACGCTTTGATTGTTTTTACAGTTGTATTTGGAGCAAAATATTTAGATGGAGAACCTACGAAAAAAGGGCTTTTTCAATCTATAGTAACTTTACTTATAATATTTTTGTATGCCGCATTTTATAATTTTTTATTTAAAGATATAAATGCAATGTTCTTGCGAGAATATATTGAACCTAGAATATTTGGATTTATAAAGCCATTTTGGATATATAGGATTGTTTTAATAATTGGAATGGTATTATTAGAAGTTTTGCTTTATTTTCTTTCAAAAATAAAAGCAAAAAATGAATTCGATTAGATTAAAAAAGCACAATTTATCCCGTATTAAAAAAGGGGGGATTATTGTGCTAGTTCGTAAAAAAAAAATTATTTTTCAGTTTTATTGCTTTCTTCTTCAAATTTATCAAGTATAACTTTTGTTATTTCTTGCCGTAATTCAGGAGTTATAGGATGAACTATATCTTTAAATTCTCCATTTGGCATTTTTCTAGAAGGCATTGCTACAAATAATCCATTTTGACCGTCAATTATTTTTAGACCGTGTATAACAAAGCTATCTTCAAAAGTAATGTCAACATGTGCCTTTAATCTATCATTGGCATCTTCAGGCTTTTTTCCAATTCTAATACGAACATCTGTTACTTTCATAAATTTTTCTCCTTTTCTGTATGTTATTTGTTACCTTTTCAATATAATTATACCCCATTTGTTGCAAAAAACAAGAGATTTTCCTGATATTTTTTATACTTAGATAGATAAGGAATTATTTTTTTTATAAAATAATTTTTAGAAATCAAAAAAATAAAAATTTTGATTTTATTTTAGAATGTGTTAAAATTAGCAAAGGAGGTATTTATGTACAAAGCTATTGTCAGTGATTTGGATAGAACACTTTTGAATGAAAATCACAAAGTTAGTCCATACACAAGAGAAACTATTAAATTGCTCTTGAAAAAAGGCATAAAGTTTTATATCGCAACTGGAAGAAGTTATCTTGGCGCAAAGGAAGTTATGGAAGAAATTGGACTAAAAATTCCATTAATTACATCAAATGGAGCAAGAATTTTAGATGAATCTGGAGCTGAAATTTATGTGAATAATCTTGCAAGAAAATATGTCGAAAAATTACTTGCGATGGATTACAAATCATTTGGAAGTGATATTATTTTAAATGGATATTCAGGCAGCAATTGGTATGTGACCGAAGATGCACAAGCTTATTTTTATGCGCAAAAGCCAGAGAGAAAATTGTATCCAGAACAGATTTCTTTTGAAGATTTTAGCACTAAAAATTTTTCTAAAATATTTTTTTTGGGTAATCATGAAAATCTTTTGGAATTGGAAAAAGAAGTTAAAAAAGTTACCAATGACGAAACGAATATCGTTTTTGTAAATAAAAGAAGTTTGGAAATTTTTTCAAAAACTTGTGATAAAGCTGTCGCAGCTAACTTTTTACTGCAAAAAGATGGGCTTACATTAAAAGATGCGGTATCTTTTGGAGATGGAGTCAATGATTATGATTTAATAACGCAGACGAGACTTGGATTTGCAATGAAAAATTCTATTTATAGGCTGCTGGAAAAACTTTCTGATATAGAAATTATTGAAAGTAATGAAAATGATGGAATGGCTAAAAAAGTGCAAGAAATATTTGATTTGTAGTTTTTTGAAGTGAAAAAATTGTAAAAAAAAATTATTTTTAGAAAGGAAACTGTTATGAAAAAATTAGCATTGGTTGTCGATGACACACCTTATATAAGAGAAGATATAAGAGATATATTGGAAGAAATGGGATACGAGGTATACGAAGCAAATGACGGACTGGAAGCTTTGAGAATGTATAAAAAAATAAAACCAACAGTTGTGACAATGGATATTAATATGCCAAATATGCATGGACTTGCGGCTACAAAAGAAATTTCAAATTATGATAGGAATGCGAAAATATTGATTTGCAGCACAATGGTGATGTTTCCAAATTATCAAAAAATGGGACGTGAAGCAGGAGCAAAATCATTTTTACCAAAACCATTTACTGATGAAGAATTTATAGATGCATTTTCAAAATTATTCTTGTAAAATTGAATTTACTGAATAAATTAAAAAAATTAGGAAAAATTTTTCATATACGGTAAGATTCTAGACGCTATAAATGAGTTTATTAAGTTAAAAAGATTTTTATAAAAATTCGTAAAAGGAGACAAAAAATGTATAAAGCAGTTATTAGTGATTTAGATGGAACATTAATTGGCAAAGGGCATTATATCTCGCCTGTCACCATTGATACAATAAAAAAAATAATGGAAAAAGGCATTAAATTTTATATTGCTTCTGGAAGAAGCTATGAGCAAATTGGTTATGTGACAGAACAGCTTGACATAAAAATTCCTGTGATTGCTGCAAATGGTGCAAGAATTTTTGATGGAGATGGGAAGTTGATTTATGAAAGAGGATTAAATAAAGAAGATTCTGATGCGATACTTAATTTAGATTATAGAAATATTGCAAAAAAATCTCATCTCAATATCTTTTCTGGAAATGAATGGATTATAACAAAAGGGACAGCACAAGATGTCTTTGACAGAATAACTAATCAAGTAAAAGTGAATTTTAGGGAAGTTCCAGAAACAGAATTAAAAAATTTGGATATTTTAAAAATTTTTTATATTGGCGACCACGAAGAGCTTTTAAAATTGGAAAAGGAGATTTTGAAGGTGACTAAAGGTGTAAATGTGATTTTTGTTACAGATACATGTATGGAAATTATGTCAAAAGGAGCTAATAAAGGACTTGCAGCGAAATTTTTGCTGGAAAAGGAAAATGTAAAATTGGAAGAAGCTATAGCTTTTGGCGATGGAGAAAATGACTTTGAGCTGCTTACGATGGTTGGAAAAGGTTATGCTATGGGAAACGCCATTGATAGACTGAAAAATTTGTTGCCAAGTGATTTTGAATATGTAGGAAAAAATATGGAAGATGGAGAAGCGCTAAAATTGCAGGAATTGTTTTTAAAATGAATTTTTTTATTTATTTTTTGTAAGGAGAAAAAATTTTTGATTTCTCCTTGCAGCTAGTACTTATTTTAAGAAATAAAAATTTGAGAATTTTTTAGGTTGGCAGTTGACAATTAATTATATTTTTGATAGAATGAACAAGTAAAAAATAAAAATAAAAAAATGTAGGATAGTAGGTATAATTTGCACTTTTTTGCAAATTTTGGAAGTGAAAATGAAAATTATAAAATGTAGTTATTGGTAGGAAAATATGCGTTTTTGCATAATTTAGTAGTATTGAATTTAATAAATTTTTTAAAATTAATTATTTGTAAATTTTAGTTTATAAATTAAATATTTTTTAGTAATAAAAATTCTGTCAATGAGTTTCTTTTTATAAATTTATTTTATTGAGTTTTTATATAATAAAATATAAGTGCAATTTTCAACTCTCCTATTATAGAGAGTTTTTTTATTACAAAATAAAAAATAAATGGAGGAAAAATTATGATTATAAAAGTAGATGAAAATATTTCACAGGAAAATATGGAAAAATTATTGAAAAGAGTGGAAGAGCTTAATTTAAAGCCACATTTGTCTTATGGAAGTGAATATACAATAATTGGATTAGTTGGAGATACAAGTGTTATAGATGTGAACAGAGTTTTGGCAATTGAAGGAGTGCTTGATGTGCAAAGAGTGCAAGAGCCGTACAAAAGAGCGAGCAGAAAATTTCATCCAGAAGATACGGTTGTAAAAGTGGGAGATGTAGAAATTGGTGGAAATAATCTTGTGATGATGGCAGGACCTTGTTCGGTTGAAAATAAAAAGCAAATTATGACAGCGGCAAGAATAGTGAAAAAATATGGAGCAACAATGTTAAGGGGTGGAGTAGTAAAACCAAGAACATCACCGTATGCGTTCCAAGGTCTAGGAATGGAAGGAATTGAATTGATGAAAAAGGCAAAAGAGGAAACAGGACTTCCAATAATATGTGAAGTGATGTCAATTTCACAATTGCATGAATTTGGTCCACACGTTGATATGATTCAGCTTGGAGCAAGAAATATGCAGAACTTTGATTTATTAAAGGAAGTTGGGAAAACAAATATTCCAGTACTTTTGAAAAGAGGACTTAGTGCGACAATAGAAGAATGGCTTATGTCGGCTGAATATATTTTGGCAGGAGGAAATGAAAATGTAGTTCTTTGTGAGAGAGGAATAAGAACTTATGAAACCGCTTATAGAAATGTGCTTGACTTAAATGCAGTGCCAATGATTAAAAAATTGACACATTTACCAATAATAGTTGATTCAGCTCACTCTACAGGAAAATACTGGATGGTAGAACCGCTTGGAATGGCAGGAGTGGCAGCAGGAGCAGATGGACTTATGGTGGAAGTTCACCCGGAACCAGATAAAGCGTTGTCAGATGGACCACAATCATTGAAAGAAGATGTGTTTAAACATTTGATGGAAAATGTGGAAAAAATTGCGAATGTATTAGGAAAAAGTTTTAAAGCAAAATAATTTTGTTGAAAAATAGATTTTGTTTTTAAAACTTTGAAACACTTGAAATTTTATAAAAAAGTATGTCAGCAATAAATTATAAAAATTAGAAAATTTGATAGAACAGAATAGAATACAATAGAATAGAACTGAAAATAAAAAAAGAAAAGAAAATAAAGTAAAAGAAAGGGAAATAAATTTATGATTATAAAAGTAGATGGGAAAATTGATAAAAGCGTGTTAGAAAGATTGATAAAAAGATTGGAAGAAGAAAATAATGTTAAAGTGAAGCCAATTATTGGGGCAGAATATTCAATTTTAGGACTGGTTGGAGATATTAGCTCTATTGATATTAAACATATTCAATCTTTGGAATATGTAATTGATGTGCAAAGGGTGCAAGAACCGTATAAAAGAGCAAGTAGAAAATTTCATCCAGAAGATACGATTGTAAAAGTAGGAAATGTGGAAATTGGAGGAAGTAATCTTGTGATGATGGCAGGGCCTTGTTCAGTTGAAAATGAAAAACAGATAATTGATACAGCAAAAGCTGTTAAAGCCGCAGGAGCAACTATTTTAAGAGGTGGAGTAGTTAAACCTAGAACATCTCCTTATGCATTTCAAGGACTTGGTATGGAAGGTGTTAAACTTATGGAAAAGGCAAAAGAAGAAACAGGGCTTCCAATAATATGTGAAATTATGTCAATTTCTCAACTTCACGAATTTGGTCCACACGTTGATATGATTCAGCTTGGAGCAAGAAATATGCAGAACTTTGATTTATTAAAAGAAGTTGGGAAAACAAATATTCCAGTGCTTTTAAAAAGAGGACTTAGTGCGACAATAGAAGAATGGCTTATGTCGGCAGAATATATTTTAGCTGGCGGAAATGAAAATGTAGTTCTTTGTGAAAGAGGAATCAGAACTTACGAAACAGCTTATAGAAATGTACTTGATTTAAATGCAGTGCCAATGATTAAAAAATTGACACATTTACCAATAATTGTAGATTCAGCTCATGCGACTGGAAAATACTGGATGGTAAAACCGCTTGCAATGGCAGGAGTGGCGGCAGGAGCAGATGGGCTTATGGTAGAAGTGCATCCTGAACCAGACAAGGCATTGTCAGATGGGCCTCAATCATTGAAATTTAACGTATTCGAAGATTTGATGCAAGATGTGGAAAAAATTGCAAATGTGTTAGGAAAGAGCTTTGAAGCAAAATAAATTATTTAGCTAATGAAGGAGAAAAAAATATGATTGTAACAACTACAAATAAAGTTCAAGATAAAGAAATATTGGAATATAAAGGAATTGTTTTTGGTGAGGTTATAACAGGAATTAATATTTTAAAGGATATAGGAGCAGGAATTAGAAATTTTTTTGGTGGAAGATCTGGAGGATATGAGAAAGAATTGCTAGCAGCTAGGACTGAAGCTCTGAAAGAAATGGAAGAAAGAGCAAAAGATATGGGAGCAAATGCCATTGTTGGAGTAAAAATGGATTATGAAGTGTTGGGTGCTGATAATGGAATGCTTATGGTTACCTGCAGTGGTACAGCTGTTGTAATTTAAGATTAAATTGTGAAATGAGATAGAATTATGATGAAAAATAATTTGAAAAAAATAGAAGATTTGACGGTAACGATTGTTGGGCTTGGAGTGATTGGCGGGGGATTTGCTCAAAGCTTAAAAAATATTGGGGTAAAAACAATTTATGGGATTGATATTGACGAAGAAACTTTGAGAAAGGCTGAAGAGAAAAAAATTATAACCGAAGGATTTGTAAAAACTAAAGATCCTTTGAAAAAATCGGATTTGGTTGTAGTTACGCTTTATCCGAATATTGTGAAATCATTTTTTGTAAATAATATTGAAAATTTTAAAGACGGTGCGATTATTACTGATGTTATTGGAATTAAAGGGAAAATAATCGAAGAGATAGATCCGTTTATTGAAAAAAGTGAAAAAAAAATTGATTTTATTTTTGGACATCCGATGGCGGGGCGTGAAAAGAGAGGAATTGATTTTGCGGATAGCCGTGTTTTTCAAAATGCGAATTATATTCTTATAAAAGATAAAAAGAATAAAAAAGAAAATCTGGATTTGTTGAGTGAGATAATTAAAAAAATGGGCTTCAAAAGTGTAAGTTTTTTGACCGCTAAAGAACATGATGAAATAATTGCATTTACAAGTCAGCTTACTCACGCAATAGCGGTTTCACTCGTAAACAGCGACAATCAAAAATATGATACAAATAGATTTATCGGAGATTCCTTCAGAGATTTGACAAGAATTGCCAAAATTAATGAAGACTTGTGGTCAGAATTATTTTTGGGAAATAAGGAAAATTTGCTGAAAATGATTCAGCAGTTTGAAAATGAACTGGATATAATAAAAAATGCTTTGAAAAATGATGACATTGGAACATTAAAAGAGCAGTTTATAATTTCCACAAGAAGAAGGGAAAAAATAGACTAAAAGATTTTTAGTTCTAAATTTTTCCAAAAAAAATAAAAATAAAATAAAATTTTTTAAAAAAAATCAAAAACAAAAACAAAAAAATATAAAAGATAAAAAATAGTGAGTGCTTTCACAAAAAAAGAGTTTTGTAGTCAAAGCCTCACTTTTGAATTATAAAAATATAAATATTTAGGAGAAAAAATTATGAAAAAATTACGTGTTGGTTTGGAAAAAAATTCTTATGATATTTTAATTGGAGAAAATTATGCGAAAGATTTTCCAAAATATATAAAAGAAATTTATAGCGGGAAAAAATTATTTGTCATAACTGACTCGAATGTGAACGAAATTTACAAAAATATTTATGAAAAAATGTTTGGTGGATTTGATTACACGGTTTATGTACTAAAAGCTGGAGAAAAAAACAAACATATTGGAATTATGCCGGAAATTTATTCAGCGATGGTAGAAGCTGGTGTAAAAAGAAAAGATTTAGTCGTGGCTTTTGGAGGTGGAGTTGTTGGGGATATTGCTGGGTTTGCAGCGGCCTCATTTTTGAGAGGGATTAGTTTTATTCAAATTCCTACAACAATAGTTTCGCAAGTTGACAGCAGTGTTGGAGGAAAAGTTGGAGTTGATTTGCCTGAGGGGAAAAATCTTGTTGGGGCATTTCATCAGCCAAAACTTGTTTTAATTGATAATTGTTTTTTAAATACACTAACAGATAGATATTTTTACGACGGATTTGGGGAAATTGTGAAATATGGATGTATTTATGACAAGAAATTTTTTGATAGACTTGTGGAAATTGTGGAAAAAGTTGGGGTTTCGCAAGATGATGAAAATTATATAAAAAAATTGCGTGAACATTTGATGAAGTATGTGAATGAGCTTGTTTATCGTTCTTGTGAGATAAAGAAGGAAGTTGTGGAAAAAGATGAGAAGGAAAGCAACTTGAGAATGATATTGAATTTTGGGCATACGATTGGTCATGCGATTGAGCAGTTTACAAATTATGAAAAATATTCACACGGAGAGGCGATTTCTGCTGGGATGGTGGATATTACGAAAATTGGGGAGAAAAAAGGATTTACTAAAGAAGGGGAAGCTGTGAAAATTGCAAAATTGCTTAAGGCATTGAATTTGCCGACTGAAATTGAGTATCCAAAAGATGAGATTGCTAAGATTATGAAAAGAGATAAGAAAAGTACGAGTGATGGAATTAATTTTGTAATTTTGAAGGAAATTGGGGAAGTTGAGATTATGAAGATTGGGGCGGAAGAGATTTTTGAGTAAGCATTTGCAAGTGTGGAAATATAAATGTGTGATTATATTGGAAAATTGAAAAGGTTAGGCAGTGTCTGATAAATTTATTAAAATCTTGAATTAAAAAAGAATAAAATGGAGGAATAAGATGGATAATAAAATTATTAAAGATGAAGTTTTTGGAGAAATAAAAAATTTTGAAACTGAAGTTGAGTGGCTTGGGAGAAAAATAAGTGTGAGTTTTGATGGTGGAATTGGGCATAATTGGAGTGAAGAGAAAAAAGTAGAAGAAGTTAAAGGGGCAATTGAACAATTTAAAATTATGTATCTCAATCAAAAAGAATGGGATGAGAGAATAAGAGATAGAATTGTGGAAGATTTGCGTTGGTTAGCGGAAGATTGGTTTTCTTCGGTCGATGAGGAAGATGTGGATGGAATGATAGAAATACTTGAAAAAAATTCAAATTCTAAATTTACGGAAAAAGAAAAGGAAGAGTTAAAAGAACAAAAAGTTTCAAAAGAAGTTTTTAAAAATGGAATTTATTTAGAAAGTTTGAACATAACTTCTGACGGAGATTTTACGGTGTATTTTTATGATGATGAAGTATTTTTTGCAGGGCATTGGATTGATTTAATGGGGAATGTTAGCGGGGAATTTAGCAGTGAAGCGGATATTATAGGATAAATTTTTAGTTTTGAGTGTTGAAAAAGGATTTGGATAAGGATAAGATTTTGAGTAAAGGTTTTGATTTAAAGGCTTCTTTTAGACCTAAAATGAAGAGAAAAAAATAAATAGAAAAAGGAGAAAGATGTATGAAAATAAAAATAAAACCAAGCACCTTAAACGGTACAATAGAAATACCACCATCAAAAAGTTATTCACACAGGGCGGTAATTGCGGCTGCATTAGCTGAAGGCGGGAAGAAGTCAAAGATTGATAATTTGAAGTTTTCTGTGGATATTACAACAACGACAGATATTATGGAAAACTGGGGAGCGAAAATTAAAAGATTTGAGAGTGCTCTTGAGATTATCGGGAATGATGGGAAAGTCGTTCCGAAAGATAAATATGTACAATGTAATGAGTCGGGATCTACAATCAGGTTTTTGATACCGATTGGGATTACAAGTGAAAATGAACTGATTTTCGATGGAAAAGGAAAACTGGTGGACAGACCGCTTGACTCGTATTATAGGATTTTTGATAAGCAGGGAATTTTTTATAAAAATGAGAATGGGAAATTGCCGCTTACAGTAAATGGAAAATTGAAGGCAGGAAATTATGAAATTGACGGGAATATAAGTTCACAGTTTATTACGGGACTTTTGTATGCCTTGCCACTCTTGGACAGAGATTCAAAGCTGACTATTAATAAGAATTTGGAGTCTAAGGGATATATTGATTTGACATTGGAAATATTGAAACTGGCAGGAATTGAAATTGTGAACAATGACTATAAGAGTTTCGATATAAGGGGAAATCAGATTTATAAGCCGTTTAATTATACTGTTGAGGGGGATTATTCACAAGTTGCGTTCTGGATTGTGGCTGGAATAATTTCTGCAAACAAGGATAATGAAGTGAAATGCCTGCATGTGAATAAGAACTCGCTACAAGGTGACAAGGAAATAATAGAAATTGTTGAAAGAATGGGTGCAAACCTTGAGATTTTGGATGATTATGTGATTGTGAAGCCATCTAAAACAAAAGGAACTGTGATTGATATTTCTCAATGTCCTGATATTGCACCGATTTTGACTGTGCTTGCTGCATTGAGCGAAGGAGAAACTCGAATTATTAATGGAGAAAGACTTAGAATTAAGGAGTCGGATAGAATTACTTCAATAAAAACAGAGCTTAATAAACTTGGTGCGAATGTGACTGAGGAAGGAGACAATTTAATTATTCAAGGTGTAGAAGGATTTGCAGGCGGAGTGACTGTAAATGCTTGGAATGATCATAGAATTGCAATGTCGCTTGCGATCGCTTCAACAAGATGCAAAAAGGAAATAATTCTGGAAGAGGCTGAAAGCGTTAGAAAATCTTATCCGCATTTCTGGGATGATTTTGTGAAAATGGGTGGAGAAATAGAGAAAGACTTTTAAAAAGATTTTTTAGAAAGATAAAGTTTATTTGTAATAGAAAAATAAGTTAAAAATGGTAGAATTTAAAATAAAATTTTTTAAAATAGAAATAGAGAGTTAATTGAATATGCGAATGTGAAATTTAATTAAATATTGTTAAAACCGTTAGGAAAGGGAATTTATATGAGTAAATTATTTTTGACATCATATTTAGCGGGAACGAAAAATTTAGTGAAAGAATTTTTAAAAGATATACTAGAAAAAGAAATTACGTTTGTTCCTACTGCTTCAAACACTGAAGATTATAAAGGATATGTAGACGAAGCTAAGGAGGCATTTTTGGAATTGGGATTTTCAATAAATATTTTAGATATTTCAAAAACAGAAAAACAAAAAATAGAAAATATATTGAAGGATACAAAAATTTTGTATGTATCAGGTGGGAATACATTTTATCTATTGCAGGAGCTAAAACGTAAAAAAATTTTGGATACTATTAAAAATAAAATTTCAAATGGAATGCTTTATATAGGAGAATCGGCTGGAGCGATTATTACTTCTAAAAATATAGAATACAATCAGATAATGGATAATAAGGAAATTGCTCCTGATTTAGATAATTATGAAGCAATGAATATTACAGATTTTTATATTTTGCCACATAATAATGAATTTCCGTTTGTCGAAAGTACAAAAGAAACTATAAAAATTTATGGAAATAAATTAAAATTGCTTCCAATAAGTAATAGTGAGGCAGTTTTTGTAAATGGAAAAGATTTTGTTGTAAAAAATGATAACAAGTAAAAATAAACGTTAGTGTGGAAAAAGTATTGTGAGAAGTGGAGAAAAATTTATGAAATTAAATTGTAAAAAGAAACTATATTTTGGACTGATGGTCTTATTTTTATCAGGAATGACATTTAGTACTATTTCTGTTGCAAAAACTGTGAATAAAAGTAAAATATCAAAATCAATTTTAGCTGATAATGCAATTGTTAATGTTAAATCTTATGGATTTGTAGATTTGGAAGGTGCGAAAACTTCGGCGATTATTGTTGAGTATAATCAGAATATTAAGTCAGATTCTGTGGATAAAAATGATTATGAGATTACAGATTATGCGATTTATAGCGAGAAAAAAGATGGTTTTGAGAAAACTGTGGAAATTGATAGAGATGGTATGAAAGGGAATGAAGGGCAAATTACGAAAATTTATGTCAATGATAAGACAGAAATTTCCAAAAATGGTGGTACTAAAGAGGGAAAATATGTAATTATTGAAGTGAATACAGCATATATGCTTATGGGACAGAATTTATCCTATACGAGCACAATGATGGCTGGAGTGAAACAAATTGGAGAGGTTACTGGTAAGAATGGAAAAATTGCTGCTGGAACGAGGGAAATTTCAAATTATACTTTGGAAGATAAACAGCAAACTAGACCAACAGGTGAAACAGTTAAGCAGAGTATTATTACAGCAGATAAAAATAAAATTATCTTGCCAGAATTTGACAAAAATAGTGGTTGGAAAATAAACTATATTGGAAATGGAGGATTTAAGGCAACTAAGGCATATAGTGAATATACTGGGAAATATGAGAATTTTGAGTTACCTTATGCAATTTATATTCCAAATAAAGAAGTTTTAGAAAAGAATAAAGGAAATATTTCGGTTGTACTTCATATGGAACACGCAGGAGCAAATGATACTGATCCAATGGCTTCGCTGACTTCTACAAAAGCGGCTGCAAAAATGGCAAGTAAAGAACTTCAAGAGAAACATCCAGCAATAATCATTGTTCCACAAGTTGAAGAAAATCGTCGTTCTACTAATGATGTTGTTTCTTCGAGCGAAGAAAATCCAGCAATTTGGGAACTTTTGGATTCTGTTTTGAAGGAATATAAAGGATATATTAATGAAAGCCGTATTTATGGAACAGGTCAATCTATGGGAGGAATGCTTCTTTTAGATATGGCGGCACAAAGAGATAATTTTTTTGCAGGTGTAGCAATTTTAGGTTCTCAATGGTCTAATAATTATAATAAAGATTTTCAAAATAATGGTGCGCCAGCTCGTTCACCACAAAATGATTCGATTAGTTTTAATGGGTTTGGACTTGATAAAAAGAATTATCAAAATTGGTATTATATGATTTCTGATGATAATATATTGGTTCATACAGCTTCAAATGATTTGATGGCAACAAGTTTGTGGAAAACGATTCAGGAATATTTTAAGGCTGCAGGAGTTGAAATTGCTCATGATGAATGGGATCCGTATCTTTCAATTGAAGAGCAAAATAAAATTGATAAAAAAATGACAATCCACGATAATACAAAACCAGGTACTGGAATTAACTGGGGAGAATTTAGCAAGGGATCGCATATGTCGACTTGGAAATATGGATATCAAATAGATTATCCTTTTGAGTGGCTATTTGAGCAAAGACGGGAAACTGCTCAAGCTCGTGGAAAAGTGGAACAATTGAAAAATAAATGGCTTGGTCGTGATAAAAATGGAAATATTAAAAAAGGATCTGGGACTGCTGAATTGAACACAGCTCAATATACGCCTAATGGAAAAAGTGATATTTACACAGAAGATTGGAAACCTTATATTATTGTGAGTAAATTGATAAGTGATATTCCGAACGCTGAAAAAATAGTATTGAATAAGAGAACTGGCGAAAAATATACGAAAAAATCATATGTGGAAATGGTTCGTAAATTATATAATTTACTTTCAAAAGAAGAAAAAACAAAAGTTAAAAATTATAAAGATTTAGTAAAGGCTGAAAAATAGAGTTTTCAATCTTAAAAGTTGCAAATAAAGATTGATATTATTAAAAATGGATATAAAGTTAAAAATTAAATTTTTAAAGTATTGTGGAATATTTTAAAATATATTAAAGAAAAATTGTTAAAAGATAAAAATCATTTTTTATTATGATTTGCATAAAATAGAAGGAGTAAAAAAATGGCAGCAAATTTTGGAAAAAATTATAAAATTTCGATTTTTGGAGAATCGCATGGTAGTGCATTAGGAATAAATATTGATGGAATTCCAGCAGGAACGGAGCTGGATTTGGAATTTATCTCGCAGGAAATGAGAAGAAGAGCACCTGGAAGATCTAAATTGACAACACCTAGAGTGGAAAAGGATGAATTTGAGATTTTGAGCGGATTTTTTGATGGAAAAACTACTGGAACACCGCTTGCAATGATTATTAGAAATTCAAATCAGCGTTCAAAGGATTACAGCGAATTAAAAAGAAAGCCAAGACCAGGACATGCAGACTGGAGCGGATTTAATAGATATAACGGATTTAATGATATTCGTGGAAGCGGACATTTTTCTGGGAGAATAACGGCTTCGTTGGTATTTGCTGGAGCGATTGCAAAACAGATTTTGAAGGAGCAGGGGATTTTAATTGCAGCTCACATTAAATCAGTGAAAGATATTGAAGATAGAGATTTTGTGGAAAGCGATATTATAGAGGAAAATATTGATAAACTCAGAAATATGACTTTACCTGTCTTGAATGAGGAAATTGTGGAAAAAATTGAAAAGGCTGTGGAAAAAACTAGGGAAGAAAAGAATTCACTTGGTGGAATTGTAGAACTTATGGTTAAAGGACTTCCTGCGGGAATAGGAGATCCATATTTTGAATCAATGGAAAGCGAACTTTCGAGAATGATTTTCTCGGTGCCAGCTACAAAGGGAATAGAGTTTGGGACAGGCTTTGGAATTACGGAAATGACAGGATATGAGGCGAATGATGAAATGTATTTTGATGAAAATGGAGAAATAAAATCATTTACAAATAATAACGGTGGAATCATAGGTGGAATAACTACTGGAATACCAATTTCATTTAAAGTGGCGATAAAACCGACGGCTTCAATTGAAAAAGCACAAAAAACTGTGAATCTTGAAACTAAGAAAAATGATATTTTAGAAGTTCATGGAAGACATGATCCAATAATAGTGCCGAGAGCGGTGCCAGTACTGGAGGCGGCTACGGCGATTGTAATTTTGGATAGGTTGTTGGAAGCTAAGAAATATCAATTGTAAAAAATTAAAATAGAGAAAGTGAGAAAATTATGAAAAAAAGCTTAATGACTGCAATATTTTTTCTTTTAGCGATTGGAGTAGTCGGGAATAGTGCTAAAAAGATTGATGTAAAAACAAGAAATTTTAGGAAGGTAAGTGAAAAGTCCGTGAAATTACCGAATTATGATGGAGTAAAGAAAATCAGTATTTTTGTAAAAGGTTTTGAAAGTGGGCCTACAGTGAGTAAAATTATTTTGCAAATGGATGATTATCGAATTACTGGGCTTGATAAAAATAATTGGAAGGTCAAGACTAATGGAGTTGAGAGAAAGGTAACTAATGTATATATTTCAGATGATAAGGGGGAAAAAGCCTTTGATACTGGAATTGTTACGCTTGAATTGGAAAATGTATTTAATCAGAAGACTTTGGAATACGAAGGCTCACCGTTTTCATTTAATATTAAGAAATTTTTTAATGAATGGGCGAAAGAATATGTTGTAGAAATTGACGGGAAAGTTACTGTTGATGGGAAAGATTATGCGATTAATAAAAAGGAAGATGTAATTAATAATCGTGTTTCAAGTGATACAGCATTATTTAATTACAGAAGTTCATTTAGTGGAAATTACAAAAATCCGATTACTAAAAAGATGGAAAATTTGAAATTGGAAATGGCTGCATATGAGCCTGAAAATTTGAAAAAAGGTGAGACAAAACCATTAGTTATTTGGCTTCATGGACAAGGTGAAGGTGGAGATGATCCTGATATTGACATTTTGGGAACAGAAACTTCAGCACTTGCGAAAGAGGAAATTCAGAAATATTTTACTACGAGTGGAACTGATACGAAGGGAGCATTTGTGCTAGCTGTGCAGTCGCCTACTTACTGGATGGACGAAGGTGACGGGACAAATGGTAACGGAAGTGGAATTTCACGATATACTCAAATTTTGATGGATACAATTAAAGAATATGTGAAACATAATCCATCTGTTGATACAGAAAGAATTTATCTTGCTGGAGATTCAAACGGCGGATATATGACAGTAAATATGATAATTAATTATCCAGACTATTTTGCAGCGGCTGTACCAATTTGTGAGGCGTATGCTTATTATGAATATGAGAGAAATGCTGACGGAACTTATAAAACAAATGATATTGAAGTTTCTGCAGGCGGGGAAAATAGTGCAGTTTCAAAATTTAAAGAAACAAAGAAATTATGGGTAACAAAGGAAAAAATTCAAAAAATGAAAAAAACGCCAATTTGGTTTATCGCAGCGGCAGATGATAGAATTGTAACGCCGCAAAAGTTTTCGCTTCCAACATACAGAGATTTATTGAAGGCTGGAGCAGATAATGCGTGGTATTCGTACTATGAAAATGTGATAGGGACAGATGAGCCAAATTCTAGATTTCCAGGACATTTTTCGTGGATATATTTTTTAAATAATCAAGTGGAAGGTGTGCAAAATCGAGAAAAAATAAAAAATTCTAAAGATGAGTCAACTTTTGGTTTTGAGCCAAGCAATTCTGGGAAAGGTGGAAACAAGAAAGCTCAGTTGAAAGGAAAGACATTTGAAAATGTGTTCGAGTGGATGAATTTTCAGAAAAAAATAAAAAACAGATAAAAGTTTAGAGAAATTTAGAAAGGAGCTGTCTTTTTCAGAAAAAATTAAATATTTGCAGTAACTTTTTTAAATTTATGTTATTATTACCTTGCATAGTAAAAATGATTTTTTCTAATTAGGCGAGATATTTTAGTATATCATTTTTACTATGTTTTTTAATGCATTTTTTTGTTACACTTAATTATACAATGTACTTTCAAAAAAAATTAAAAAAAGTGTTGACAAGATAAAAAATATATGATATACTAACTGGGTAGTTAGGAATTTTGAAAAAAGATTATGCCTTGGTGGCGAAATCGGTAGACGCACAGGACTTAAAATCCTGTGGAATATTATTCCGTGCCGGTTCAAGTCCGGCCCGAGGCACCACAATCATATTTATGCGGGAGTAGCTCAGTTGGTAGAGCGTCAGCCTTCCAAGCTGAATGTCGCGAGTTCGACCCTCGTCTCCCGCTCCAAAGTATGAGCCATTAGCTCAGTCGGTAGAGCACTTGACTTTTAATCAAGGTGTCACTGGTTCGATCCCAGTATGGCTCACCATTTTTACCATATGTGCCTGTAGCTCAGTTGGATAGAGCAACGGCCTTCTAAGCCGTGGGCCAGGAGTTCGAATCTCTTCAGGCACGCCATATGGATCCATAGCTCAGCTGGTTAGAGCACTCGGCTCATAACCGAGCGGTCGCTGGTTCAAGTCCAGCTGGATCCACCATTTGAATTTTATGCGGTCTTCGTCTAGTGGTTAGGACTCCAGGTTTTCATCCTGGCAACAGGGGTTCGACTCCCCTAGACCGTACCATTTTTTTTAAAAACCATATTAATATGTGGTATTTTTTTTGAAGTAATTATAATATAAATTTTTAAGTTGTGGGTGGATGTCCGAACGGCTAAGGGACCGGTCTTGAAAACCGGCGAAATCGCAAGATGTCTGGGTTCGAATCCCAGTTCACCCGCCATATGCCCAGATAGCTCAGTCGGTAGAGCAAGGGACTGAAAATCCCTGTGTCCGTGGTTCGATTCCGCGTCTGGGCACCATTAAATTCAATAATTTGTATTTTAAGTATGATGTTTTATAAAAACATCTTTTTTTTTATTTGTTGAAAAAAAAAGGGAAATACGATATAATAAAAAAGGGTTAAAAAATTGAGGGGATTGTAATGGAAGAAATTTTAAAAAAAGATGAAGAAAAAGAAAAAGGGCATCGCAAGCGGTTGAGAGAAAAATTTTTGACTGTTGGAACTAAAGGGCTTCAGGATTATGAAATTTTGGAATTGCTCTTGACTTATACAATTGTGCGAAAAAATTGCAGGGGGATTGCTAAAGAATTGCTTTTGAAATATGGGGATTTGTATTCTATTTTGAAGCAATCTGGCGAAGAATTGCAAAAAAATAAAAATGTGACAGAAAGAGCTGTCGTTTTTTTGAAATTGATATTTGAAATAATTGAAAATGGGTTGTATAAAAAAATTTATAACAAAAGAATCGAAATATCCAGTAATACTAAATTATTAAATTATTTGAGTTGTTCTCTTTTAAAAAGGGATGTTGAAGTTTTTAAAGTTTTATTTTTAAATAGTCAAAATGAATTGCTGAAAGAAGAAGAGTTATTTTTTGGGACTTTGGATAGAAGTACAGTTTATATCAGGGAATTGATAAAAAAGATATTAAATTATAATGCAAAATCAATAATTATTGTCCATAACCATCCATCTGGATCGTTAAAGCCATCAGATTCAGATATTTTTTTGACAAGAAAGATAAAAGAACTTTTTGACAAGATAGAAATACAGCTTTTGGATCATTTGATAATTAGTGAGCGGGGATATTTCAGCTTTTTAGAAGGTGGAATATTGTGAAAATAATAAATATAAAATTTAGGAAAACTAAAAAAGTTTATCCGTTTATAATTAATGAAGTGGAAAATTATAAAAAAGGAGACTATGTCTTGGTTGATACCATTCGGGGAGAGCAGATTGGGATTGTTTTAGATGCTGTGTTAAATCAGGAAAAGATTTTGGAGGAAAAAGAAGAACTTAAAATGCGTGAAGTTAAGCGAAAATTGAATGAAAGTGAAATAAATAAACTTACGGAGCTTGATAAAAAGGCAGACGAGGCTTATTTTATATGTAAAAAAATTGTAAAAAGATTTCTTCCTGAAATGAATCTTGTAATTGGCGAGTATACTTTTGATGAAAATAAGCTAATTTTTTATTTTACAGCGGAAAAAAGACTTGATTTTAGGGAATTGGTAAAAGAAGTGAACAGAACTTTTAAAAAGAGAGTGGAGTTTTATCAAATTAAAGTAAATGATGAAGGTCGTATCTTATCAGCATTTGGAAAATATGGAAGAGAAATTTATTGGTAAAATTATATACTCAAACCTATTTAAAATTAAATTATTAAAAATTATATAAATCTAGGAGTTGAGTAAAATAGTCATAGTTTTTGAGTTCGGTTTTAAAACAGTTTTACTATAAAATAAAAAATTAAAAAAGATAAAAATTAGAAAATATCTAAAATTTATCTTTTTTTATTTTTATGTTAAGAAAAAATTGTTTTTTATAAATTTAATTTTTATGTATTTTTATTTTTCATAAAAATTTTAATTATTTATTATTAAATTTTCCACATATTTTTTTATAATATTTTGTGCTTTCTTGCAAATTTCGTCATAACTGCCAGCTGGCTTAAATTTTTCTAGTACCGCAACTTCAATTTTTTTCGGTCTTGGAAATTTCATATATCTCGAATATGCGTTAAATGCGCCTTTTATCCCAAGGCACTGAATATCTACACCCATTTCTTTAGCTATGATTGCGAATACTTTTTTAAACTCGGCAACTTTACCATCTTTTGTCCTTGCACCTTCAGGGAAAATTAGCACACTTTTACCACTTTTTAAATGTCCAACAATCTCTTCCACGCTTTTTCTTATATTTTTGTTTATGTCAACTAAAATAACATTTCCATGGTTTACAAGAAGTTTCATAAAACCTTTTTTAAAATACCAGTCAATTGCTAAAAATAAAGTGTTATTTAATATTTTTCGTGGAAGCAGAGTTCCTAATACAACTGGATCAACAAAACTTTGATGGTTTGAGACAAAAATTTGAGGTTCTGCCGTAAGATTTTTTTTATTTATTTTTTTTGTCCTAAAATACAAATCAACTATTGGTTGAAGTGGTTTTAAAATTTTTGTAACCCAACGATTTTTATTGTCAACAATCGGTTTAGTTTCATCAATTATCTTTTTCCAGTCAACTTCATTATCTTCAATTTTTGTAGCTTTTTGGTTGATATATTCAGAAAGCAAAAGCAAATTAGGCATTTTAGAAAACTCATCTTCATCCAGTCTAATTCCAAAGTTACTTTCAATATATGCAAAAAATTCGACGATGTCAAGTGAATCCATTCCAATTTCAAGTTCCAGATTTTCTTGTGGCTGTGGAGCAATTCCCTTATTCTTTTTGACATATTCTTTTAAAATTCTGTAAATTTCGTTATCTGGCTCGATTACTTTTTCTTTTTTATCCGTTTCACCTTTTTCGTATAAGTCAGGCAACATAAATCTTCTTGTTTTTCCAACTCGAGTTTTTGGCAATTCATTTTCAAAAAGTTTATAATCCAGTATTTTTTCATAGTTATGAGCTTTTAAGTTGTAGTCTTCAACAATATTTTTTATGTAAGTTTTTGTGTTTGTAATATTTCTTTTTCTAAATTCCAATAAATCTGGAACAATTATTGCCGCAAGTTTATTTTTATGATTAAAAATTCCGATTTCCTTTATAAGTCCGTCACTTTTTTTTAGAACTCTATCTTCTAGGGTTTCAGGATCAATATTTTTACCATTCGATAAAACAATCATCGTATTTCGTCTTCCACGAATTGTAATAAATCCTTCGTCGTCAATTGTTGCCAAATCCCCTGTTTTAAACCATCCATCTTCAGTAATCACTTCTTTTGTTTTTTCCGGTTTATTGTAATAACCTTTCATCACAATTGGTCCTTTTACCATAAGCTCTTCATTTTCAATCTTTACTTCGACATTAAAAAGTTTTTTCCCAACGGTTCCAATTTTTCTCTCTTTTTTAGAATTTACTGCTATAACTGGCGAAGTTTCAGTAAGTCCGTAACCCTCCAGAGAATAAATTCCCAAAGTTTCGTAAAATCTTGAAATTTCAGGATCCATTTTTGCTCCACCGACGACGATGAAATCCAAACGTCCTCCAAATTTTTTGTGAACTTTTGCGAATACTTTTCGTTTTAATTTTATAGAATTTGAGTTTTTCATAATTTTGTAAATAGTTCTTGTTAAAAATTTTGCATTAATTTGCTCCATAACTCCATCATAAAATAATTTAAACACTCTTGGAACCCCAATTAGCGCTGTAACTCTATTTTTTTCAAGAGCTTCGAAAATCTCTTTACTTGCAATTTTTTCCACAAAAACGATGGAAGTCTGATATTTTAACATCAAAAGCACAGTCGCTGTAAGTGGCAAAATGTGGTGAAATGGAAGCAGCGCCAAAATTTGGTCACGGTAGTCAAAAATTCCTTTTTCATAAATTCCTTCCATTTCAGAATTTAAGTTATCAAATGAGAGCATAACTCCCTTGGGATTTCCAGTCGTTCCAGAAGTGTAGAGCATAGCAGCAGTTTCATTTCCAGTCGGATTATTTAACTCAAAATCTGAATTTCTTATAAAATTTAACTTTTCTTCTGAGATTTTAACTTTATCAACATTAATTATTTTTATTTTATCTTTAAATTCATATTGATTGACAGCATCAATTATATTTTTTTGAGTCTCATCAGAACACAAAATAATATCAGGATTTGCGTCATTTAACACATACAAAATTTCTTGAGGGTTGCTATTCGCATCAAGTGCAATTCCCGCCGAATTTTTATCCCAAATAGCCATAAATCCATAAATCCACTCGGGACGATTTTCCATAATTATAAGTCCAAATCTGTCTTTTTCTAAATTTATTACATATTCTGAAAAATATTTAATATTATTTATAAGCTCAGTATAATTTATATGTCTATTTTTAAAATCGACTAAAGCAAGTCTGTCCGCTCTTTGTAAAAACATATATTTTCCTCCTCTTTTTAGATAAAAAAATTATATCACATTTTGGGTTGATACGCTATTTTTTTCTATTTTGGAGATAGTGTAAAAATTTTAGGGGCATATTTTGATTATAGGATGTTATTTTGTTTAATATAGTTTTTTATTGTTTTAAATAAGGGGAAAGGACCGCCATTTCCCCTTATAATCCCCACGCTCGTCTAAGCATTTTTTGAAGCAAAGCCGAAACTCACTTCGTTCAGACAGTCGTCTTTACTCCAAAAAAATCACAACATCTTTTGTATAGCACTTCTGCATAAAAAAGAAAAAAATGTTATTTTAATAATTTTATGGGTTGAATAAGAAATCTAAAATAGAAGTTTTTATTTACTCCTAAATATTTTACTCTATTTATTTACATAAAAAAATTGCTTTTTTTCCATAACTGTGGTAATCTTTGGGTATAAAAATTAAGTGAAGGGAAGTAAAGAAATGAATTTTAATGACTACAAATACGAACATATAGAAGTAGAAAAAATAAAAGATGAATTTTCTGAAAATATTAAAAATTTTGAAAATTCTAAAAACATGGAAGAACAATGTGAATATTTTGACAAAATTATAAAACTTAGAAATTATGTGGATACGATGCAGACACTTGTGTCAATTAGACATAGCATTGATACAACTGACAAATTTTACGATAAGGAAAACGAGTATATGGACGAAATTAGTCCAATTTTATTTGGTTTTACAAATGATTTTTATAAAGCGCTTGTAAATTCTAAATTTAAAAAAGAGCTAATCCAAAAATACGGAAAATTTTTGTTTGACCTGGCTGAAAATACGCTAAAAACATTTTCTAGCGAAGTTATCCCAGATTTTCAGGAAGAAAATAGACTTACAAGTAAATATGAAAAACTTATCGCAAGTGCAAAAATTGAGTTTGACGGAAAAGAGCTAAATTTGTCACAAATGGTGCCTTACACTCAGTCGAAAGACAGAAATGTGAGAATTGAAGCGGCTAAAAAAGTTGCTAATTTTTTCTCTGAAAATAAAGAAGAATTTGACAACATTTACGACTCGCTTGTAAAAGTTAGAGATAAGATGGCAAAAAAATTGGGTTACAAAAATTATGTGGAATTTGGCTACAAAAGATTATCTCGACTTGAATATGACGCAAAAATGGTCGCTGGATACAGAAAACAAGTGTTAGAAAACATTGTGCCAATTTATACAGAACTTAGAAAAAGACAGGAAAAAAGATTGGGTGTAGGAAAATTGAGATTTTATGACGAAGCGATAAAATTTAATTCTGGAAATGCCGATCCGCACGGATCACCTGAATGGATTTTAAATAACGGAAAAACAATGTATAAAGAATTGTCCAAAGAAACCGACGAATTTTTTACATTTATGACTGAAAATAATTTACTTGACTTGCTTTCAAAAAAAGGAAAGATGAGCGGTGGATACTGCACCTACATTCCAGATTACAAATCGCCATTTATTTTTGCGAACTTTAATGCGACCTCGCACGATGTCGATGTTTTGACACACGAAGCCGGACACGCTTTTCAAGTTTATCAAAGCCGTGGTTATGAAGTTCCAGAATATTTGTGGCCGACTTACGAAGCCTGTGAAATTCACTCGATGAGCATGGAATTTTTAACTTGGCCGTGGATGAATTTATTTTTTGAAGAAGATACCGAAAAATACAAATTTATTCATTTATCAGAAGCGCTTTTATTCATTCCATACGGAGTAACTGTGGACGAATTTCAGCACTGGGTTTACGAAAATCCAGAAGTTTCGCCACAGGAAAGAAGAGAAAAATGGCTTAAAATTGAAAAAAAATATCTTCCTATAAGAGATTATGGAGAAGTCGAAGAATTAAAAGACGGAATTTTCTGGTTTAGACAAGGACACATCTTTTCATCGCCATTTTACTACATAGATTACACTTTAGCACAAGTTTGTGCATTCCAGTTTTGGATAAAAGCCAATGAAAATAGAGAAAAGGCTTGGAGTGAATATTTAAATTTATGTAAATTAGGTGGAAGTAAACCATTTTTTGAGTTGATGAAGTCGGCAAACTTAAAAAATCCTTTTGAAAAAGGCGTATTAGCTGAAGTTGTGCCAAAGATAAAAGAATATTTGGACAGTATTGATGATATGAAATTATAAATAAAATATATTAAATTATAAAAAAAATATATAATTAAATAATTATTTTTTACTTGCATTTACAAATGTTTAGTGGTATACTAATTGTAGATACAAATATGAGAGTTGAAAAATATAATAAATTATGGAGGAAAACGTATGATATACGAAAATATTATTGATTTAATCGGAAATACACCAGTTGTAAAATTAAATTTTTTAAAAGGTGATGATGTTGCTGATATTTATGTAAAATTGGAAAAATATAATATCGGAGGAAGTGTAAAAGATAGAGCAGCTCTTGGAATGATTGAAGCTGCGGAAAAATCTGGAGAATTAAAACCAGGTGGAACAATTGTAGAACCAACATCAGGAAATACAGGAATTGCATTAGCAATGATAGGGAAAGCAAAAGGTTACAAAGTTATAATTATTATGCCAGATTCAATGAGTATTGAAAGAAGAAGTATTTTATCTGCTTACGGAGCTGAATTAATCTTAACTGAAGGTGCTAAAGGAATGAAGGGTGCAATTGCAAAAGCTGAAGAACTTGCAAAAGAAAATGGATATTTCTTGCCACAACAATTTAAAAACCCTGCAAACCCTGCAAAACATTATGAAACAACAGCAAAAGAAATTTTAGATGATTTTCCTGTACTGGATGCTTATATTTCAGGAGTTGGAACAGCTGGAACTCTTGTTGGGGTTGGAAAAAGATTGAGAGAAGAAAGACCAGGAACAAAAATATATGCTGTAGAACCTGCTTCATCAGCTGTGTTATCAGGAGAACAACCTGGAAAACATCTGCAGCAAGGACTTGGAGCTGGATTTGTTCCTGCCAACTATGACAGCAGCGTAGTCGATGAAATTATAAAAACAACAAATGAAGAAGCTGTGGAATTTTCAACAAGAGCTGCCAAGGAAAACGGATTATTCGTTGGGATTTCTTCGGGAAGTGCAATAGCTGCAGCGTACAAAGTTGCTAAAAAATTAGGAAAAGGTAAAAAAGTACTAGCCATACTTCCAGACGGTGGGGAAAAATATTTATCAGTGGATGCATTTAGAAATAGTTTACAATAAAAAAAAGAAAAGAGGGAGCATATTTTTGCTTCCTTGATTTTAAAAAATATATAAAATATGAGAATAGTTCAAGTAGTAATAAAATTATTTACTTGAAATTTTTTTATAAATTTTATAAAATTAAATATATAGAAAGCTAAAAAAACTAAAAGAAGGAGGAGTTTGCCATTTTTAAGCAATTAAAAGAAGAATTTGACAATATCGCTCAAAAAGATCCAGCGGCCAGACATAAATTGGAAATTTTATTATATCCGTCGCTACATGCAGTAATAAATCACAAAATAGCGCATTTTTTTCAAAAGAAAAAACTTTTTTTCTTGGCTAGACTTTTTTCTCAAATTTCAAGATTTTTTACTGGAATAGAAATTCACCCAGGAGCAACTTTAGGAAAACGAATTTTCTTTGACCACGGAATGGGAATTGTAGTTGGAGAAACTGCTGAAATTGGTAATGATTGTGTAATTTATCACGGTGTGACTTTAGGTGGAGTGACGACTGAAAAAGGAAAAAGACATCCTACATTAAAAAATAATGTGACAGTCGGTGCGGGAGCAAAAATTTTGGGAAATATAACAGTTGGAAACAATGTAAAAATAGGTGCAAATTCTGTCGTTTTAAAAGATATTCCCGACAACGCCGTAGCTGTTGGAATTCCTGCCAGAATTATTCAAAAAGCCGAAGAGGACTTTTTTATGTGGCATATTTAGTTTGTAAAAGTAAGTTTTAAAAATAGGGAATATTGAGATTGAAGTTCGATATTCTCTCTATTTTTTTATTTTAAAATTACCCATAAAAAATTTTTTGGATAAAAATAAAAAAAGTGTTGACAAAATTATTTTTTTTTGGTATACTTGTGAAGTCGTAAAAAAAAAATTATAATTTGTTGGGCTGTCGCCAAGCGGTAAGGCACTAGACTTTGACTCTAGCATGCAATGGTTCGAATCCATTCAGCCCAGCCATTTTTAAAAATTTAAAATAGTTATTTATACGAACTGTCTGAAAAGGCAGTTTTTTTTTAATATTTCATAAAAAGAATTAAAATATTGAAAAATAAAAATAAATTTGATATAATTGTTAGACAAAAAGAATAAAAATTAAAATAGCGCTAGTCCTTTTTTAAAAGGAGACGAGGAAAAAGAGTTATCGAAATTTCAGCGGATGCTCTTTAGGTTATCACAACCTAAATAATATACAAAAATTATAAGAAATTATAAAACAAAAATATTATAGTGATTATTCTTTTTGAATTTTATATTTGTAAAGGAGAATGCTATGTGTGGAATAGTAGGTTACATTGGTTCACAAAATGCTCAGGATTTTGTAATTGATGGATTGGAGAAATTGGAATATAGAGGATATGATTCAGCTGGAATTGCTGTAAATACTGGAAAGTCAGAATTTAACATTGTAAAAAAAGTTGGAAGACTAAAAAATTTGGAAAATGCTCTAAAGGAAAATCCTTTGGAAGGAAATATTGGAATAGGGCATACGAGATGGGCAACTCACGGGAAACCATCTGACATAAATTCTCATCCACATTTCAACAAGGATAAAACTTTGGTTGTAGTTCACAATGGAATCATTGAAAATTATTTGGAACTAAAAAAAGATTTAATTGCCAAAGGATATGAGTTTGTTTCTGAAACTGATACGGAAGTTGTAGTACATTTGCTAGATAGCCTTTATGAAGGTGATTTATTAGAAGCTGTAAAAAAATTGCTAAAAATTATTAAAGGTGCGTATGCGCTAGGAATGATGTCAATTTCAGAACCTGACAGAATTATTGCTGCAAGAAAAGAAAGTCCATTGATTGTGGGACTTGGAAAAGGAGAAAACTTTATCGCTTCTGACATTCCAGCAATTTTGAAATATACAAGAGATGTATATTTAATTGAAAATAATGAAATTGTAGAAATAAAAAAAGATTCTGTCAAAATAATGGATGTAGATGGAAATGAGATAAAAAGAGATATAACACATGTTGGGTGGGATTTGGAAGCAGCTTCCAAAGGTGGCTATGAATATTTTATGGAAAAAGAAATTCATGAGCAGCCAGAAGTGCTTGTAAAAACTTTAAACAGCAGAGTTGATGAAAATTATAACATTAATTTTGATGATGCGGGGCTTACAAAGGAATATTTGAGCGGAATCAATGATATTTATATCGTGGCTTGCGGAACTGCTTATCACGCTGGGCTTGCTGGAAAGCATATTATTGAGAAAAAAACAAGAATCCGTGTGGATGTTGAAATTGCGTCAGAATTTAGATATAGAAATCCTGTGATTGATGAGAAGACGCTGGTTATTGTATTAAGCCAGTCTGGAGAAACTTTGGATACACTTGAGGCTATGAAAGAAGCGAAAAAACATGGAGCGAGAGTTGTTGCAATTACAAATGTAGTTGGTTCTTCGATAGCAAGGGAAGCGGATCACGTAGTTTATACTTGGGCAGGACCTGAAATCGCTGTTGCTTCTACAAAGGCATACACGACTCAAATGGTAATTTTAAACTTGATGGCAATTGATTTTGCATACAAATTTGGAAAAATTACAAAAGATGAAGCAGTTGAAGATATTAAAAAATTGTATGATGTGGAGCAAAGTATTCAGAAAATGCTGGAGTATGACGAAAAAATAAAAAATGCCGCAGACAAGATTAAAGATAGCGAAAGCATGTTCTATCTTGGACGTGGGCTTGACTATGTAATCGCTGTGGAAGGTGCATTAAAATCCAAGGAAATTTCGTATATTCATTCGGAGGCATTTGCTTCAGGGGAATTGAAACATGGTACAATTGCACTTATTACAGACGGAGTACCAGTTGTTGTAAACGTTACACAGTCTGGGTTGTTTGAAAAATCAGTATCAAATATTAAGGAAGTTACGTCAAGAGGAGCCTACGTTATCGCAATTGCAAAAGAAGGAAACACAGTTGTGGAAGAAGTGGCGGATGAAGTGTTCTATATTCCAGATGTAGAAGATGATTATGCAGGATTTCCAACAATCGTTATCCATCAGCTATTAGCATACTATTTATCAAAATTAAAAGGAAATGATGTGGACAAACCAAGAAACTTGGCAAAATCAGTAACTGTAGAATAAGATAATTATCTAATAATTATAAATAATAATGAAAATGGAGGAAAAAATTATGAAATTTGATGATTTGAAAAAAGGAGCGGAAGACGCTTTAAAGAAAACTGAAGATGGAGCAAAAAATTTAGCTGATAAGGCTGCTGAAAAAGCAAAGGAAGTTGCAGGAAGCGAAGTTGCTCAGAATATTAAAAAAGGAACAGAAGAAGTTTTTGAAAAAACTGTGGAAGGCGCAAAAGATTTAGCAGAAAAAGCTTCAAATAATAAAATTGTTCAAGATGTGAAAAAAGGTACTGAGGAAGCAGTAGACAAGACAGTAGAAGGAGCTAAGGGCTTAGCAAATAAAGTTACTGGTGTATTTAAAAAATAGTAATTTTATAAGATTTACATAGAAGAACAAGAGTAATAAAAAATTAAGGGTTATCTTTTTATAAGATAGCCCTTTTATGAACTTAATTTATATAATTATTTTGAAATTTTATACATTTGTCTGTAATTTTCTAATTTTTCTTCAAGTTCAGCAACTCCCCATTTTCCATTGTCTTTTTCCAAATAAATTGTAGCTTTTGAAGATGAATATTCTTGTGTTTGTTCCAAAGTTTTTTTCACAGTTTCAAACATTTTTGTTGTTATTTTATCAAAAATTTCATCTTCTGACAGATTCTTCAATTCTTTTTTGCTTATAAAATCTTCGTTTGTCATTAATTCAAATATTTTTTTGTAGCTTCCTGCCACATCTGGCATTTTTATATTTAATGTAACTTCTGCGACATCGTTTGTAACATATCTTATTTTTTCAACTTCAATTTTATTGTTATTTAACACATAATCAAACGTATCGCTAGAAAATTTTTCCATCTTTTTTTGATAATTTTTAAACATTTGTTTATTAGTTTTAGATGTTTGTAATTCTTGGTTCATCATTCGGGAAAGCATTGATTTTGTTCCAATTGATGCTCCTTGTAAAATTAAATTATAGTCTCTTTTAGCTGCAATTTCGATTTCTTTATTATTCTTATCCAGTTCTTGCTGTGATAAAGTGACACCTTTTTTTTGAATAACTTTATAATTGTCTGAAAATAGCTGGATTGACAAAGTTAGTAAGAGAAAAGTTAGTAGCTTTTTCATAAATAATCACTCCTTTAAATTTTATTTTCTAATGTCATTTTAACATATTTTTTTAGAAAATGTAAAATTTTTATTTAACATAATATTTCTTCCCATAACTTTGCATAAGTTCCAAAATAGGCAGCAAATCTTTTCCTTTTTCAGTGAGAACGTATTCTGTCTTTTTTGGATAAACATCATATTCCCTTTTTTCGATGAGTTTTTCTTCGATTAAATAGTTTAGATGCTCAATAATCATTTTTTCGTTACTGCCTTTTATTTGATTTTTGAAATCTTTTGTTCTGACTTTTCCGTGTCTTAAAAGCCATAATATGATGACTGTCCATTTTTTTGATAATATTTTTTGAGTTAATTCCAGCGGACAAGTGTAAATTTTTTCTTCCATATAAATTTTCCTTTCGATGAAATTATTTGAAATTTTAAAAAATACCAAATAATCTTCATTTTACTATAATTCTTTTAATTTTTCTATATTTTTTTAGAAATTTTTATAAAATACCACACTCGAATTAGCAGTCCTCCTGTCCAGCCTATCGGTGCGGCAATCCAAATTCCGTTATAGCCTAACGACGTTTTGGAAAGTAAAATGGCTAGAGGCACTTGAAACATACAAAATGAAGTGATAGAGGCTATTAGTGGAACTAAGGATTTTCCGTAACCTAGTAGCAACCCATTTAGTATTTGCATTGTGCAGAAAATTACGTAAAATGCTGAAATTATACGTAAATATTGATTTCCTATAAAAATCACCTCGGGATTTCGGTTAAATATTGAAATAAAGAATGCTGGAAAAATAAAAATAATAATTGAGATTATGATGGAAAATGCGATTCCTAAAATTAGGCTATCTTTTCCACCTGTAATTATTCTATCCATTTTTTTGGCTCCATAGTTTTGGGCTGTAAAAGTCATCAACGCCTGTCCTAAATTTATGGATGGCAATTCTGCAAAGGAGTCGATTCTGGAAGCAGAAATAAAAGCTGCAATACAGTCTGTTCCAAATCCATTTACAAGAATTTGAATAACAATAAATCCTAGGCTGATTAAAACTTGCTGTAACATTGCTGGCATTCCAATAATCAGTATTTCTTTTAAAATATTAAAATTTAAGTTGAAATAATGTTTTTGAAAAATTAGATTCGGATATTTAAATTTTATGTAAAATAAGCAAAGAAAAAAAGAAACAAACTGTGAAATAACAGTTGCAATTGCAGCTCCAGCAACTCCAGAGTTTAGTACTGCTACAAAAAATATATCTAAGATAATATTTAAAATTACGGAAGTAATTAAGATGTAAGTCGGCGTTTTTGAATCACCTACGCCTTTTAGTGTGTTTGTAAGAGAATTGTAGCCAAAAGTTGGAACAACTCCAATAAAAATAATTTTTAAATAGAGATTTGCCTCCAGTAACAATTTTTGCGGAACATTAATTAAAATTAAAATATTGTTTGACAGTAAAAAACCTAGTGTTGTAACAATAAGAGATAAAATTATGGAAAAAATAAATCCTGTATTTGCCGTGATTTTCAAATTGTCCATATCTTTTGCACCAAAATATTGGGAAATTAGAATGCTTGTCCCTAATGAAATTCCTATTGAAACAGCTATTATAAGTACATTAATCTGATAACTTGAGCCTACAGCCGCAAGGCTTTCCTTTCCTAAAAAATTTCCCACAATGATTGTGTCTGAAATATTATAAATCTGCTGAAATAAATTTCCTATTAAAATTGGTAAAGAAAAATAAATTATAGTTTTTAATTCGTTTCCTTTTGTTAAGTCTTTCATCTTTATTTTTTCTCCTTTTTTTCTTTATCTGCCTCTTAATTGATATTTTAACATTTATTTCATTTGATATGAATAACATACTTTTTTGTAAGTAAAAATTTTAGTAGTATTTTTATTTGAAAAAAATATATTTTTTTGATATACTTAAAATGTAAAAAAATATTTTATAGATTTGAGGAGAAAAAAAGATGAAATTAGAATTTAGTTATAAATTTGCAAAAAATTTTTTTGATGAAAAAGAAATTACTCAACTAAAACCATTTGTAGAATTGGCAAATGAAGTTTTAGTAAACAAGGAAGGAGCGGGGAACGATTTTTTAGGTTGGACAACTTTACCTTGCGACTATGACAAAGAAGAATTTGCTAGAATAAAAAAGGCTGCCGAAAAAATTAAAAATAATTCAGAAGTGTTGGTCGTAATTGGAATTGGTGGTTCTTATTTGGGAGCAAAAGCTGCAATTGAATTTTTATCACACAGTTTTTATAATAATTTACCAAAAGAAAAAAGAAATACCCCAGAAATTTATTTCGCTGGAACAAATATGAGCGGAGTTTATTTGAAACACCTAATTGAAGCAATTGGAGACAGAGATTTTTCAGTAAATATTATTTCAAAATCTGGAACAACAACTGAACCAGCAATCGCTTTTAGAGTGTTCAAAAAATTGTTGGAAGAAAAATACGGAAAAGAAGGTGCAAAAGAAAGAATTTTTGCCACTACTGATAAAGCAAAAGGAGCATTAAAAACATTAGCTACAAGTGAAGGATATGAAACTTTTGTTGTACCGGATAATGTTGGAGGAAGATTTTCTGTTTTAACAGCAGTTGGACTATTGCCAATCGCTGTGGCTGGAATAGACATTGATGAGTTGATGCGAGGAGCGGCTGATGCTGTAAAAGATTTTTCTAGCAAAAAATTGGAAGAAAACCAAGCTCTGCAATATGCAGCTGTTAGAAATATTTTACTTAGAAAAGGTAAAAGTGTGGAATTGATGGTCAATTATGAACCAAGATTACATTATTTCGCTGAATGGTGGAAACAATTATTTGGAGAATCTGAAGGAAAAGATGGAAAAGGACTTTATCCATCATCAGCTGATTTTTCAACTGATTTGCACTCTTTAGGACAATATATTCAAGAAGGTCAAAGAGTATTCATTGAAACTGTTGTTTCAATTGACAAACCATCGGTTGAATTTGAAATTGAAAAAGATGCAGAAAATTTGGATGGATTAAATTTTGTGGCAGGGAAAACTTTGGATTATGTAAATAAAAAAGCGAGAGACGGAGTTATTTTGGCTCATGTTGATGGTGGAGTACCTAATTTAGCGGTAAATATTCCTGAATCAACTCCTTATCATTTAGGATACGCTTTTTATTTCTTTGAAAAAGCATGTGGAGTAAGTGGATATATATTGGGTGTAAATCCATTTGATCAACCAGGAGTAGAAGCTTACAAGAAAAATATGTTTGCATTGCTTGGAAAGCCAGGATATGAAGAAGCGGGAAAAGAATTGGAAGCAAAGTTAAAAGAAATGGAATAAATAAAAGATTTTTTTAAAAAATAAATGTAGTAAAAAAGGGTTATTTTTTAGTAAAAGAAAATTAAAAAATAACTTTTTTTTAATTATTTTAAAAATAACTTGATTTTTTATAAAAAAGATGTAAAATATATTTGGATAGATGTAATATTAATTTTAAAATTGGTTTAATTATTAAATTGTTTATCGAAAAATTTAATTGAAAGTAATTTAAAGATAAATAATAAAATATATTTATGAGAAATGAATAAAAGGAGTTAGCGGTGACAAAAGAGAATTTATGGAAAAACTATTCCGAAGAAAAAAAATCAAAAGTATTTGAGTTTGCCGAAGGGTATAAAAAATATTTGAATTTGGCAAAAACGGAAAGAGAATTTGTTGTAGTAACAGAAAAGGAACTTAAAGAAAATGGTTTTATTGATATAAATGCAAAAGAAACTTTAAAAGAAGGAGATAAAGTTTATTTTAACAATAGAGATAAAAATATTATTGCAATAATTATTGGAAAAGAAGATATAAAAAATGGAATTAATATGGTCGTTTCGCATTTGGACTCTCCTAGACTGGATTTGAAACCGAATCCGATTAAGGAAGTAGAAGAATTTGCACTATTAAATACACATTATTATGGAGGAATAAAGAAATATCAATGGGCTTCAACTCCACTTGCATTACACGGAGTAATTTATCTAAAAGATGGTAAAAAAGTAACTTTATCAATTGGAGAAAAAGAAAAGGAACCTGTATTTTGTGTACCTGATATTTTGCCACATTTAGCTCATAAAGTACAAGGAGAAAGAAAAACGGCAGAAGTAATAAAGGGTGAGGAATTAAAACTGCTTTTCGGGAATACGCCTGTAAAGAACAAAGATATTGATAAAAAAGTGAAACAATGGGTTTTAAACAAATTAAAGGAAAAATATGGAATAGAAGAAGATGACTTTTTTACAGCAGAGTTAGAAATTGTTCCAGCTGGTAAATTAAGAGATGTAGGTCTAGATGAAACTATGATAGGTGGTTATGGACAAGATGACAGAATTTGTGCATATACTTCGCTAAAAGCGTTATATGAAGTTAAAAATCCTAAAAAAACAGTTATGGTTTATTTGACTGATAAGGAAGAGATTGGAAGTGAGGGCTCAACGGGATTAAAATCGACATTACCAGAATATATTGTAGGAAAAATTTTGTCAATGACAGAGAAAAATTATAATGACCAAATTTTAAGAGAAACATTGTGGAACTCAAAAGCATTGTCATCAGATGTGACGGCGGCTATAAATCCAGTTTTTTCTTCAGTTCACGATTTAGATAATGCGGCGAGATTATCTTATGGAATAGCTTTTGCAAAATATACCGGTAGCGGAGGAAAGTTCGGATCGAGTGATGCTGACGCGGAATTTATTCAAGAAGTTAGGAAAGTTTTCGAGAAAAATGCCATAGAATATCAGATTGGAGGGTTTGGAAAAGTAGACGAAGGCGGTGGAGGAACTGTTGCAAAATTCTTGGCTTATTATGGAATAAGGACAATAGATGCAGGACCTGCACTTATATCTATGCATTCGCTATTTGAGATTTCTTCAAAAGCTGATTTGTATGAAACATATAAAGCGTATAAAGTGTTTTTTGAAATATAAAGGAGAATATAAATGAGCTATAGAATAGATATATACAAAGATAATAAGTTTTATAAAAAAGCCGATTTCAGAGAAAAGGGAGATAAACTTCTAATTTATAAATGGGAAAATGTTGATAAGGGAAGTTATTTTTTTGAAATAAAAGATGAAAACGACGAAACCTATGGGGTTACTTATAGTCACACAGCTCCATTTGCTGAAACTTTTGAGGCTGTTGTCAAAAAAAGTGTCCCTTCTAAACCAATAACAGGTTTTCAAAAAGGTGTCGACATTTTAATTATATTTGTACCAGAAGAAAAGAAATTTATTTTAAAAAAGATGAAGTTTTATAAGATGAATTTAAATATAGCTGAATTTGGATTGAGTGAAGCTAAGAATATAAAAATTGCAACAAATTACGACGGTTGGAGATTGGAAGACGATCCAATAAGACAGCTTGACAAGACAAATTATGAAGTAATTTTAGCAATTCCTGAGGGAAGTTACGAATATAAATATGAAATTGATGGAAAATGGTATCCTGAAGGTGCGAATAGAAAATTAATAATTGGAGAAAATGGAGATTTATTTGCCAAAGGAGACTTGGGAACTGGAAAATTTGTGTATGAAGCAATTGACAAAAATGTTAATTTAAAAGCGATTGCACATAACTACAAAAGTTTACAGTATTTTAATAAAATTTCTGATAGGGAATATGAATTTAAGCTTAGAACGCAGATGAATGATGTTGAAAGAGTTTATATAAGCATAGTCTTACATGAAGAAGACAACTATGAAATGATTTATGAGCTTGAGAGATTTCGTGACAGGACAAATGGATTTGATTATTTTGAGAGAATTATAGATTTTGGTAAAAAAGTTGATAAAATTCGTTATTACTTCATTTTGGAAGATGGTGGCGTAAAAGCTTATTTTAACGGGAAAATTCTGGATTATAAAGTGCCGCCTAAAATTGTAATTGATACAAAATCAGATGACATTCAAATTTTTAGTATTCCTGACTGGGCTAAAGAAGTTATTTGGTATAATATTTTTCCTGATAGATTTTATAATAAAAACCATTATAATGATCCTGTTTTTAATGAATTTGGACCAGAAGTATTCAAAAAAAATGAACTTCACGAACAAAACTTTATAGAAAAATATAGATGGGGAAAAGTTAATAATTTATATGGAAAATTTGACAGAAACCGTTGGACAGCTGATTTTAAGGATAAAGTTGGCTGGGAGAGAGTCGGGGAGCAAAATATAGATTATAGCTTAAAATATGCTAGAATGTATGGTGGTGATTTGCAGGGAATAAAAGAAAAGATACCGTATTTGTTGGAATTAGGAGTAACCGCAATATGGTTGAATCCAGTATTTTTTTCATATCAAAACCACAAATATGGAGCAAATGATTTTAGACATATTTCACCAGATTTTGGAACTATTAAGACGAGTGGAAAAGAATACGGTGTGAGAATTAACAAAGAAAATAAATTTGGGAATAAATCTTATGTTGATGTACTTAGATCAAATGTAAAAAATAATAGTGAACTGAAGTTATTACAAGTAAATTTAAAAGGAGAAAACAGAGGTAAAAACGGCTATGGTGAAACTGAAGATCCGGCGACTTGGGTTTGGACAGAATCAGATTTGATAATGGTTGATTTAATAAAAGAGTTGCATAAAAATGGAATAAGAGTTATATTTGACGGAGTTTTTAACCATAGTAGCGATAGACACTGGTCATTTAATATTGTAATGGCACAAGGGGAAAGTTCAAAATATAAAGATTGGTATAAATTTACTGATTTTAGTGGTCATGTTCCAGTAACTGATGATATGACTGATGAACAAGCTTATGAAACGCTTATAATGAATAAGAAAAAAGTAGGTTATAACGCTTGGGCAGGATTTTATTCACTTCCAGAATTTAATACATTTAATCAGGAATACAAGGACTACATTTTTAATATCACGAGAAAATGGATGTATGGTCCAGATGGAGTTGAAAGTGAAGATTGGAGACAGGACGACGGAATTGATGGATGGCGATTAGATGTGCCAAATTGTTTGGAAAATCAAGGATTTTGGAATGAATGGAGAAAAGTTGTAAAAGAGAGCAAAAAAGATTCATATATAACAGCAGAATTATGGGGAAATGCTTCAGCTGATATAAATAACGGAAATAAGTTTGACACAGTCATGAATTATGAGTGGCTAAAAACTGTAATTGGTTTTTTTGTAAACCAAAGTAGCCAAGGTGGAGATCGATATAAGTTAAAGGCACAGGATTTTTTTAACGAACTTCGGGAAAAGAGCTCTTGGTATCCGTATCAGGCACTTCAAGCCAGTCAAAATTTAAATGGTTCTCACGATACGGATAGACTTTATTCAAGAATAGTGAACGATGGAATTGGAAGAAATCTGGAAGAAGGAAAGCAGTTGGAAAAAGGTTATAACAGCATAAAACCGTGTCTTGCAGGAAATTATCATCCAAATACAACAATTGACTGGAGAAATAGCGAAATTAAGCCGAAAGACATTTTAAAATTAATTTCAATTTTCCAAATGACTTATATTGGAGCACCGATGTTATTTTACGGCGATGAAGTTGGAATGTGGGGAGCAACTGATCCATATTGCAGAAAACCTATGTTATGGGAAGAATTTATTTATGATGATGAAAAAAATCCATCATATATCAATCAAAATGAAGTTTATCCGCAAGAAGTTGATAGAGATTTGTTTCAATGGTACAAAAAATTAATAAGAATAAGAAAAGAAAATAAAGTTTTAGTCTATGGAAAATTTAAAGAAATAATGGCAGACAATGAAAAAGATGTCATTGTTTATGAAAGAATCAATGACAGGCATTCAATAATTGTCATAATTAATAATTCCTTTTATGAACAAGAAATTGAATTTTCAACTGATTACTTAGACGAAAGATTTATAAATTTGATAAATGGAAATACATTTCGTTCTACTAGTAACGGAAAGATAAAATTAAAATTAAAGCCAAAAGAAGGGAAAATTTTAAGAAAAGGGCATAAATGAGAAGATTGGAAGAAAAAAAAGTAAATTTCCGATTTGCGACAGCTGAAGATGCCAGTAAAATTTTAGAAATTTACAAATATTATATAGAAAATACAACTATAACTTTTGAATACGACGTACCAACATTTGTGGAATTTAAAGAGAGAATAAAAAATACTCTGCTTGAATATCCATACATTGTCTGTGAATATAAAAATGAAATACTAGGTTATGCCTATGCTCACAAAGTTTGGATGAGAGCTGCATATCAGTGGGATGCGGAGCTTTCTGTTTACATAGATAAAGATTACACAGGAAATGGATTAGGAAAAAAATTATATAAAATATTAATCGAAATTTTAAAATTGCAAAATGTCGTAAATGTGTATGGCTGCGTAACTTATCCAAATGAAAAAAGTGATAAATTACATGAAAGTTTTGGCTTTAAAAAAGTTGGAATTTTTGAAAATTCAGGCTATAAATTTGGAAAGTGGATAGGCGTAACCTGGTTTCATAAAGCAATTTTAGAGTATGAAAAAAAACCACGAAAATTAAAAAAAATATCACAAATTGACAAAGAAAAAATAAAAATGATTTTTTTTAACAAATAAAAAACGTTTTTAAGAGAGAATAAATTTGTGCAATAAATAACTTGAAAATTAGATTAAAGAGTGATATAATTTTAGTGGAAAATAAAATAATAAATATAATAAATTTAGGAGGCACTAATGGCTAAGAAAACTTTAAAAGATTTAGACGTAAAAGGAAAAAAAGTATTAGTAAGAGTTGATTTTAACGTACCTATAAAAGACGGAGTTGTTGGTAACGATAATAGAATTACAGCTGCATTACCTACATTAAACTATATTTTAGATAATGGTGGAGCAGTTATTGCTTTTTCTCACTTGGGAAAAGTTAAAACTGAAGAAGATAAAGTTTCAAAAACATTGGCACCTGTTGCTAAAGTATTGGCGGAAAAATTAGGAAAACCAGTTAAATTCGTACCTGTAACAAGAGGGCCTGAATTGGAAAAAGCGGTTGCAGAATTGAAACCTGGAGAAATTTTAATGTTTGAAAACACTAGATTTGAAGATTTGGATGGTAAAAAAGAATCTAAGAATGATCCTGAATTAGGAAAATACTGGGCATCACTTGGAGATTTATTCGTAAATGATGCATTCGGAACTGCTCACAGAGCTCACGCTTCAAATGTAGGAATTGCATCAAATATCAAAGAATCAGCAGTTGGATTCTTAATTGAAAAAGAAATTAAATTTATTGGAGGAGCTGTTGATAATCCTGAAAGACCATTAGTAGCTATTTTAGGTGGAGCAAAAGTTTCTGATAAAATTGGAGTTATTGATAACTTGTTAGAAAAAGCCGATAAAGTAATTATCGGTGGTGGAATGATGTTTACTTTCTTAAAAGCTTTGGGAAAAAATACAGGTTCTTCATTATTGGAAGCTGATAAAGTAGATTTAGCTAAATCATTGATTGAAAAAGCTAAAGCAAAAGGTGTTGAATTATTGTTGCCAGTAGATGCTGTTGTAGCTCAAGAATTTAGCAATGATGTACCATTTAAAACAGTTTCAGTGGATGAAATTGAAGATGGATGGATGGGATTAGATATAGGTGAAAAATCTGTAGAATTATTCAAAAAAGCTTTAGAAAGTGCTAAAACAGTAGTATGGAATGGACCTATGGGAGTATTTGAAATGTCTAATTTTGCTAAAGGAACAATTGGTGTTTGTAAAGCAATCGCTGAATTGAAAGATGCTAAAACAATTATTGGTGGAGGAGATTCTGCGGCAGCAGCAATTCAGTTGGGATTTGCTGACAAATTCTCTCATATTTCAACAGGTGGTGGAGCTTCATTGGAATACTTAGAAGGAAAAGTATTACCAGGTGTAGCGGCTATTTCAGAAAAATAAGATGAAAGATAAAAAATAAAGTTTGTTATTATATATAATTTTTTCATTTTAACAATATCTAGCAAGAAGTCTCCCTCTTCTACAAGAGGGAGATGAATTGCAGAACATAACTTGAAATAATAATTATTATATGGTATAATCTCGTACATCAGGGCAGGGACTGCCCGAAGAGCTTGGTAAATATATTTGGCTAACAGAAGCAGATACTTCCCAAGAAGCTCCCACTTCTAAAAGCGGGAGTAGTTCACTTATGGCTGTTTCTAAAATTTACTATTTTGGGAACGGTCATTTTTTATTAAAAAAATTTAGATAGGAGAACTATGGCTATTGATATTATTAGAATTCTAGCTTTTATTTTTATTGTATTGCTTCATACAGTAAATATTCAATACGGGATAAATATATGGATTTTGTTATATGGCGTAATTTCTATAGGGGTTAATTTGTTTATAATGATTAGTGGGTATTTGCTTCTAGATAAATCAGAAAAAATGTCAGTTTTTTTTAAAAAAAGAATTAGGGGGTATTTCCACTTTTCATATTTTTCAATATAGTTTATATTTTTGTAAATAAAGTAAAAATAATGCCAGTATTACAAGGAAAAGAAATTGTAGCTCCACATTTTTGGTATATTTATATGATTTTGGGTCTTTACTTTATCACACCTTGGCTTCAAAAAGTTCTGAAATTTGCTAAAAAAGAAACTTTTATAATATTAATTTTATGGTTTTTATGTAGCATTTTAAATCCACATTTGATAAAATTTGATCTTCCAAGAATTCCATTTTCACATTTTCCAATAACAGAATTTATAGGCTACTATATTTTGGGTTATTACATAAAAGTCGATAGAAATAAAATAAAAAAAGTACCTTTTTCTATAATAATTATAATTTATTTAATCGGATTTTTTATAAGTGCAATTTCCACAAAATATGTTTTATTAAAAACAGGAAACAGAATCAGCGACTTTTTTGATAAAAATTCACTTGGAACATTTTTTATGACAGTTTCATTTTTTACTTTTTTTATAAAACTTGATTTTAAAAATAGAAATGAAGCAGTTAAAATTGTCTCAAATTCAACATATTTTGCATTTTTAGTACATTTATTAGTTTTAAAAATTGTTGTGAAATTTAGTGATGAAATGATTTTTAAATCTTTTACTACAGTGATTATCAGTATTTTACTTGGAATAATTTATGAAATATTTGTAAGAAAATTTTTTTTAAAAATAAAATTATAAATTTTATAAAAATATTGTTTTAAATATAAAAATATTTTATTTACAAAATAACATTTATTACAAAAAAGGTTGATTTTTTCTCAAATTAAGGGTATTATTTTAGAGTAGTATGATTTTGTAATCATATTTATTTTAGTGTAATTTAAAAAAATATGGACAACAAAACTTGTCTATATTATAGAAGGAGAGAAAATGAGTATAAAAAAAGATTGGGCGGCAAAAGTCGTGAAAAGAGAAAAAGTTGCAAATAAAACTTATGAGCTGACTGTTTCAAAACCTGAAGGATTTAAATATGAAGTGGGGCAATATGTTAATTTTAAATTTCCGGAACCATATTTTGAAACTGAAGACAATATGATGAGACCACTGTCTATTGCTTCACATCCTGAAGAAGATGTACTAAAATTCGTAGTTCGTGAAAGTGAAAGCGATTTTAAAAAGATGTATAAAGAAATTAAAACGGGAGATCCTGTTTCACTTTTTGGACCACTTGGAAACTTTATTCCAGTAGAAATTCCTAAAGATCAAAATATAGCTCTTTTAATTTCAGGAATTGGAATTGCGCCAGTATTGCCATTTTTCAAAAAATTAAAAGATAAAAAACATGAAGGAAAAATTAAATTATTTTACAGCAATCGTACGCCTGATATTGTAACTTATGACAAAGAATTGGAAAATTATCCACTTGGCGATAATTACGAATATATAAAAGTTTTGACAGGAGTTCAAAAAAGAATTGATGGAGATTTTATTGAAGCTCATGTTGGAGATCTAAATGACTATGTTTATTATATCGTAGGAACTAAAGAATTTATTAAATCAATGAGAGTGGCATTAAAAGATAAAGGTGTTGACAATAAAAAAGTAAAAATTGATAATTTTGGATAAAAAAAGAAGGTTGTCGAAAAAGACAGCCTTTTTTCTTTTTATTGATTTTTTGAATAAATATTTTTTATGAGATTATTTCAGATTAATCAGAGAAATTTTTATCATTTACTTCTCTAATTTCATTTTTACTCTTTGCCACAACAATTGTACAGACAGCGTCTCCTGTAATATTTACAACTGTTCTGAACATATCAAGAATTCTGTCAACACCAATTACAACTCCAATTCCTTCAAGCGGCAGTCCAGCTTGTTTTAACACAAGTGACAACATAAGCATTCCAGCTCCTGGAACTCCTGCCGTACCGACTGAAGCTAATACCGCTGTTAAAATAATTCCAATGTATTGTGTTGGTCCCAAATGGATACTATAAAGGTTTGCGATAAATACTGCCGCAACTCCTTGCATAATCGCAGTTCCATCCATATTTACTGTCGCTCCCAGTGGTATTGTAAATGAGCTAATTTCTTCTGAAACACCGAATTTTTCTGATAGTGTTTCAATATTTACTGGAATTGTCGCATTACTGCTGGATGTAGAAAATGCCACTGAAACAACGTTTAAAAAGTTTTTGAAAAACTTAATTGGATTCATTTTTGCCATACCTACAAGCATTATTTGATAAACTCCTGTGTGAATTACAAAAGCTATTAATGTCACGACAACAAATCCTATTAATTTAACAAGCACATCTATTCCTGTTGAAGCAACTACTTTTGAAATCAGTGCAAAAACTCCAAGTGGAGCAACTTGCATTATAAGTTCTACCATTTTTAATACAAGTTCATTTGCTTCTTCAAGTAAAGTCTTTAAATTTTTAACTTTATCTCCCAAAGCTGTAATTGCAACTCCTAAAAGCAAAAAGAATATTATTATAGCAAGCATTTTTTCCTCTGACATCGCATTTACGATATTTTTTGGAATCATATCAAGCAACACGTCAATAAGTTTGCTCTGCTGAGCAATTTCATATTCTCCTTTTGGAAGATTTCCGTGAATCATTCCTTTTCCAACATTAGTAATTTTTGCTACAAATAATCCAATGGCTACGGCAATCGCAGTAGTTGCAAAATAAAATCCTAAAACTTTTGTCCCAATTCTTCTAAGTTTCTTTACATCTCCAATGGAAGCTGCTCCCATCGCAAGAGAAATAGAAACAAGCGGTACAATCATAACTTTCATAAGATTGATAAACATTCCTCCAAAAAACGCAAGAATCGAATCAATAACAACATCTTTCACAAATGGATTTTGTGAAAAAGGACTCAAAATTAACCCAAATACAACCCCAAGTGCCAGTCCAATCATAATTCTGGTTGTCAAACCAAATTTTTTCATAAATTTTTTAACAGTATAAAATACTGCCTCCTTTCCAAAATTTTGTAATATATCCTGTATTCTAACTTTTTATGAAAAAATTTACAACCTATTTTGAAAAAATTTATTATTTTTAAATGTTTTTTTAATATTCTTATTTTCTTTGAAATTTATTTCATCTAATATTTCGTTAACTTTATCGCTAAAAAGCATTTTGATTGTATAAAAAATATGTGAGAAAATATACATTTTTCACTGTGTTGGTGTAAACATTGATGTATTTTCATCTATTTTTCGTGATTTTTTCTATTTTTTATAAACAGATAAATAATTTCCATAAGCAACATTACACTCCAAAACATCATATAGAATGCTCTGTCTTTTTTATACTTTGTTTCCAATTTCTTGCTTAATTCTGAATTTAAAGAAATATTTTCATCTAAATCTCCTGTTTTATCTAATTGATATTGATACAGAATTTCTTTTTTACTTCCAAATTTATCAACAAAGTGCTCTGCATCCTGTAATTTTATTTCTTTTAAACCTAATCTTTTTTCTAAAGTTTTTTCATCTAAGTTATATTCAATCTTATTACCGTTAATCCAAAAATATGTTTCTGGTTTGACACCATATTTTCCTTCGTAAGAATCTGTTTCCTCGATATAACCAACCCAAGTATTATTAATTTTAGCTAATCCATTTAAATACAAAATCAAATCTTCAGGCTTCGTCTTATCAACAAGTTTATAAACTTCATGCTCTGAATCCGAACTCAAAGTTCTTTTTATCAAAAAATTTCGTGATACTTCGAGTTCACTGTTACGGTTAACTGTGTCATAGGGAAAACGAAGATACCTAACAAATAATAATGACAAAATTGTAAATGCAATAAGAAAATTAAATTTTCGTTTTGAAACAAAAAACCAGAAAGTTAATAAAATTAATATTGGAATTATAAAAGGGGATAACAAGACAAATCCCCAAGTTATATTTGTATTTGTAAGCATATTTACTCCTAAATTTCTATATATTTATAACCCTTTTATTTTTCAGAAATACTTTTTAAATAATTTTCATAAATCTCAAGTTTATCATCAAGATTTTGTAAATATTTTTGCCACTTTTCAATTTCTATATTTACATATTTTTTATGATTTGTCAAAATTTTCATTCTTTCTTTTATCGTTCCGTTCCCTTCATACCGTAAATCTGAATATTTCTTAATTTCACTCAATTTCATTCCCATATCTTTTAATCTTTTTAACATTTTTATCCATTCAATATCAGTTTCATCGTATATTCTTCTATTTTTTTCATCTCTTTTTACACGAAACAGCTCCTTTTTTTCATAAAACCTTATTGTATATGGAGTTAAGCCTGTTTTTTCTGAAAATTCCTTTATTTGCATTATTTTTACTTCCTCTTTCAAAAACAATTTATAAAACTATTATACAACAAAAAAAGGCTACTGCAAAATACAATAGCCTAAATTCATCACTTTATTTCAAATTATTTTTAAAAAAACTTTCAAATTTATCAAATGGAATTAGATTTTTTCCACCACCATCATATAAATCTGTATGCACTGCACCTTTTACAATGTATAATTCTTTATTTTTATTTCCTAATGCTTTATAAGCATCTTCTGAAAAGTATCTTGAGTGAGCATTTTCTCCGTGAACTATTAAAGTAGGCGTTCTCATTTCAGAAGCATATTGTAAAATTGGCATATTAATTAATGGTAACATTCCAGTTGTTGTCCAACCACCATTTGGATTTGAATTTACTGAACGAGGGTGGAATCCTCTTTTTGTTGTGTAATAATCTGAGTAATCAGCAACAAATTTTGGTGTATCTTTTGTTATTTGATCTTGTCTTAAATTAACAGGTGGTACTACATCAGAATAATTATTTTCAACGGCTTTCCATCTAGCTTCATTCATTTCTTTTTTCAGATTATATCTTCCTTCTGCATCAACTGAATCGTTGTAACCTTTTGCAGAAACTCTTGTCATATCGTACATTGTCGAAGTTGCAACTGCTTTAATACGAGTATCTGAAATTCCTGCATTTAAAGCAAATCCTCCCCATCCACAAATTCCTAAAATTCCAATTTTATCTCTGTCAATAAATGATTGTGTTCCTAAAAAATCAACTGCCGCACTAAAGTCTTCAGTATTAATTTCAGGTGATGGAACATTTCTTGGCTGTCCTCCACTTTCTCCTGTATATGAACCATCAAACGCTAATGTTACAAATCCTCTTTCTGCTAGTGTTTGTGCATATAGTCCTGATGATTGCTCTTTAACTGCTCCAAATGGACCTGAAATTGCTATTGCAGATAGTTTTTGATTTCCAATATTTTTTGGAACATACAAATCCCCAACCAGAGTTATTCCATAACGATTTTTAAACATAACTTTAGTATGCTCAACTTTATTACTTCCCGGGAAAGTTTTATCCCATTTTTGTTCTAATTTTATACTCGAATCTTTCACTTGTTTAATTGCAGGTATTGCCATAATATTTCCTCCTATACTTATTATTCCTAATATTGTAGTTACTAATAACCTTTTTCTTAATATTATTATCACATTCCTTTATTTTGATATTTTATTTCTTTCATTTTTCACAAGTGAATTGTACATCATTTTTTTAACTATTTCAAATACTTCTAATTTATATATAACTATAATTTTTAGTTATAATTAGAAATATATATTTTCAAATTTTCTAAAAATTTTTTTGAAACATTTGATAAAGTTTGATTTTTTTTCCAAATAATGCTCATCTCTGTTTCAAGCTCCGGTTTTAATGGAATGAATTTCAAATTGCTTTCACCCGTATTTATTATTCCATCAAAACATAGAACACTTCCAATATTTTGATTTGCCATTAATGATGCATTATAAAGTAAGTTATAAGTACCTACAACAGTGAACTACTCCCGCCTTTAGAAGCGGGAGCTTCTTGGGAAGTATCTGCTTTTGTTAGCCAAATATATTTACCAAGCTCTTCGGGTAGTTCCTACCCTGTCTTCTTTTATTTTCTTAATATTTCAACATCGCTTTTCCAATGTTTCTTACATTCAATGCCGCATTGTAATCTCTATCAATTTCAATCCCACAGCACTTACATTTATAACTTCTTTCTGATAATTTCAGCTCCTCTTTAATATTTCCACATCTACTACAAGTTTTCGACGATGGAAACCACTTATCTATCTTCAAAAATTCTTTCCCTAAAAATATCAGCTTATACTCAAGCATTCTCAAAAACATTCCCCATCCATTATCTCCTACACTTTTCCCAAAATTTAATGCCTGACTCATCCCTTTCATATTCAAATCCTCAACAACCACAGCATTATACGCTTCAGACAATTTTTTTGATAATTTATGTAGAAAATCTCTTCGACAATTTTTAATATATTCATGCAATTTTGATATTTTCGCTTTTTGCTTATACCAATTTTTAGAAAATTTTACTTTTCTCGATAATGATTTCTGTAATTTCTTCAATTTTTTCTCCAACATCCTAAAATATCTTGGATAATCAGCTCTTTGGTTTTCAGAGCTGACAAATAATTCAGACATTGAAAAATCAAGTCCAATCACTTTATCATTACTTGGATTTTTTTGAATTTCTTTTTCAAATTCTGTCAAGATGGAAACATAGTAATTTCCATTACTGTTTGTCAATGTTACTGACTTTATCTTGTAATCCTTCGGTATTTCTCTATGATATTTTAATTTAACTTTTTTCAATTTTGGCAAAACCAAATATTTTGTTTCCTCAATTCGTATTGAATTATTCACACAATTTGTCGTGTAACTTTTAACATTATTCTTTTTAGATTTGAACCTTGGAAACTTCGCTCTTTTCTGAAAAAAATTCGTAAACGATCGTTTTACATTCAATTGAGCATTTGAAAGTGCTAGACTGTCTACTTCTTTTAGAAATTGATTTTCACTTTTTAAACTGGCAGGTGTAATTATTTTATTTTTTCCCGTTTCTTCATAAAATTTATTTGCAGCATACAAAATCGTATTGTAAACAAAACGAACACATCCAAAAGTCTTGTTTATCAATAATTCTTGCTCCTTATTTGGATAAATTCTGTATTTGAATGCTAAATTATATTTCATGAAATTACACCTCCTTTTAATTTTGAATATTATTTTTAATGACTTCTCTTCAATATTTTACACAAAAATTGTATCATAGACATATCCTTTTTTCAATTTTTTTACAAAAAAAGCAATTCATCTCCCACTTGTAGAAAGCCTACGACTTCTTGCTGTCTTTTTGTTAAAATTTTCTATACTTTTTCCTATCCAGCCAGCTAAAAAATTATCCACATTTGTTTGTTTTGAAATAATTAAAGGAATATTTTCTAAATCTTTGGACAAAATATAGTCTTTTTTTGCAAGAAAATTATCCTTTCTCACAAGTAACCCCCATTTATCACACCAGGGCAAACTCAAATGCTCATATTTACTTTTATCCACAAACCCAAATGTAATTGCAAAATCTAAAGTTCCATTATCCAGTTTTAAAAGCATTTCGTCTGCATTTCCACTAGTAACATTTGTTTTTATATTTGGATAATCAATCATCATATCATTAATAATCTTAAAAATATGTCCCATTTGAGCACTTTCTCCTGCACCAATATTTATCTCTCCTCCAACAATATCTTCTTGTGTCAAGTTGGCAACTGTCGTATCAACTAATGCTAAAATTTCTTTTGCTTTTGTTAAAAAATAAACACCATCTTCTGTTAAAGTAATATTCCGATTCCCTCTTTTAAAAAGTGTAACACCCAATTCTTCTTCCAAATTTTTTAATTGCTTTGAAAGTGCTGGCTGTGAAACATAAAGAATTTTAGCCGCATTAGAAATATTTCTTTCTGTTGCCACAACTAAAAAATATTTTAAAACTCTTAATTCCATTTTTTCTCCTTTTTTACTATAACTAAAACTAATAGATAAATATTAGTTATAAGTATTAGATATTTTTATTGTTTTATATTATACTAAATATGTAAAATAAAAACAATTTGTTAGAAAAAATTAATTTGCGAAAATCTTTCAAAAAACTCTTGACTTATACCATACTCTAACTGCTATCCTTTATTTATCAAATTTATGGAGGTAATAACTATGAAAACAAAATATACTGTTATAACAGGAGCAAGTTCGGGAATAGGAAAGGCTGTGGCTCTAAAATTTGCAGAAAGAAATAAAAATCTTGTTCTAATTGCACGAAGAAAGAATTTACTAGAAGACTTAAAAAGCGAAATTTTGAAGAAAAATCCTAATTTGGACATTATTGTAATAGATTTTGACTTAACTGATGTCGGTAAAATCCCTGAACTATATTCAAAATTAAAAAATTATCACATTGAAACTTTAATAAACAATGCAGGTTTTGGAATGTATGGCGATGTAAGAGAGCAGCCTTTAAATAAAATTTTAGATATGCTTCATCTCAATGTAGAGGCATTAACTTTGCTATCTTCTTTATACGTCCAAGATTACCACAACGAAGAAGGCTCTCAATTAATCAATATCTCCTCAACAGGAGGTTACACAATCGTTCCAAACGTAATTGTCTACTGTGCCACAAAATTTTACGTAAATGCCTTCACAGAAGGACTCGCACTAGAATTAAAGCAAAACAACGCACAATTAAAAGCAAAAGTCCTAGCACCCGCCGCAACCAAAACTGACTTTGGAAATGTCGCAACTGATAAGACTGATTTTGATTATGATAAATCTTATCCAAACTATCATACATCCGAAGAAATGGCAGATTTTCTCATTCAACTTTACGAAAGCGACAAAACTGTCGGCTACATCAATCGTGAAACTTTTGAATTTGACTTGTCCGATGGATTTTTTCAAAATGCATTTAGTTCTAAAAATAATATGAAATTTTAAATATTAGTTTTTATTGTTGATTTTCCTAAAAAAATATTATAAAATATAAAAAAAATTATTATTATGGGAGTGATTTTATGAAAAAATTTATATTTTTATTTTCTTTGTTAATTTGCAGTTTAAGTTTTTCTGACACTAATATTGACCAAATATCTTCTGAAGTTTGGAGATGCCCTTATTCTGTTGACAGAACTTTTAAGGGACTTACTTATATAAAATTCTTGAATGAAAATGGCAAGCCGTCTATTTCAGTTAGCATATTGGATAATCGCGCAGCATTAAAAACAGGAAAAGTTTCGCTTGAACTTTCACAATTAGATTACGAAGTAAAAGAAAATGAAAATTCTATCTATTTTACAAACTTGAGTGACAAAACACAAGTTTTTTCAAATTACAAATTATCTTATTCATTTGATAAAAAAAATAGACCTAAAATGGATTTATATCGTATTTCAGATAACAAAAAACTTTGCAGTCTTATAACAAATTAAATTATCAAAAATACAAAAATAATCAATAATTTTTAAGCAACGATTTCTTAGTGATTTTCGTTGCTTGATTTTTTTCCGACGGTTTTTATATATCTGATATTTCTAGTTGCTCCTATTTTTTGTAATATATCATTTTTCACCAAATATCTTAACAAATCTCTAGCACGGCTTTCTTTTACATTCAAAAGTTTTTCTAATTTCAATCGTGTAAGTTCATCATTAGTTTCAAAAAACTCCATTATTTTTTGAATTTGCACCTCTAAAATCTTTCTTTTTTTGATTTCAGTTTTAATTGTGGATTCCCTATTATTTAAATTTTTTATAAAATCATAATTTAAGTTTTTCATTACCACTTTAAATCCATTAAAATCTGAAAAAAATTCAACTAATTTTGTTTTCTGTATAATCATAGATTTATAATATAATTCTATATACTTTTATTTTTTATGTATTCCTCAACATAAAAGTTACCAAATTCTTCCATTGTATCGAGGACAGGAATCAATTTTTTTCCTTTCTCTGTCAAAAAATATTCAACTCTAGGAGGAACTTCAGGATAAACTTTTCTTCCCACGATACCGTCTTCTTCAAGTTCCCTTAACTGTTTAGTAAGTGAACCTTGAGAAATATTCGATAAAAACTTTTTGATTTCACTATATCTTCTGGCTTCATTTTTTAAAAACCAGATAATTGTTATTTTCCATTTTCCTGCAAAAATTTTTTGAGTATAATTTATTCCACATATTCTATTATTCTTTTCAATATTCTTTATTTTGTATTTTTTTAAATCTTTCATTATAAAACCTCCTCATATCACAAAAGTACATTTTTTAATACTATGTCATTTTTTATTGCCTACTTCAATATTTAGTGTAAATGTATTATAATATTTTAAAACAAAAAAATCAATAAAAATTGAGAGGAGAATAATAATGAAAAAAAATAGAATAACAGAAATTTTAGGAATCAAATATCCGATAATACAAGGACCAATGGCATGGCTAACAGATGCAAAACTAGTAGCAGCCGTTAGTAATGCCGGTGGACTAGGAATTTTAGGACCTAGTGCAGGTCAAACAACAATGACGCCTTCTCCACAGGAAACAATGGAAAGAATGAGGGAAGAAATTAGAAAAACAAGAGAATTAACTGACAAACCTTTTGGTGTTGTAATAATAGTAGATGTAGATATGAAATTTACAAATCCTCTTTTAGATATGATAATTGAAGAAAAAGTTCCAGTTGCACTTGTAAACGGAGTCGCAGGAATGGATTTTGAAAGTACATTTAAAAGATTAAAAAATGCTGGGATTAAAATAGTCTTTAGAGGGGAACCAACTGTTGAAAATGCTAGAACTATAGAAAAATTAGGAGCAGATGTATTTGTTGCAACAGGATTTGATGAAGGAGGAATGCTTCCAGGAGGGCAGATAGGAACTTTTTCAATAGTACCTTTAATAGTAGATTCTGTAAAAAATATTCCTGTTATGGCTGCTGGAGGAATTTCTGATATACGTGGTGTCAGAGCTGCATTTGCACTTGGAGCTGAAGGAGTATTTCTTGGAACAAGATTTTTAGCTACAGAAGAAGCAAGAACAGCGCAGAATGTAAAAGAACTGATGCTAAAAACAACCGCTGAAGATTTACATATTTTTAGAACATTGCCCCACTTTTACAGATCTATTCCTACAAAACTATCGGCAGAATTAGTTGAAATGGATAAAAACGGTGCTACAAGAGAAGAACTGTTCTTAAAACAGGGTGGAGGAAAAAATATGAAACTCGGAATGCTTGATGGGGATGAAAATGGATACATTTCGGTTGGTTTAGGAGTAAGTTTTATTAAGGAAATTAAATCTGTTAAAGAAGTTGTAAACGAGTTAATGGCTGATTTTATTGATTAATTAGAGAGGTGTCTCATAAGTTAGAAATAATCCAAAAAACATATATATTATATATTCTTATAAATTAAAGATTTTTGTTTTTATTAATTTTATAAAAATAATCATATATAAAATTTATGATTTTGTATTTTTATTCCTCTTATGAGACATTCTTTTTTATTTCATTTTTCTAATATACCCATTCCCATAAAATGCCCAAGCCAACTGTCCCGTCATCACAATCCAAATCAGCGGCTCACAAATCATCACACCAAAATAACCCAACTTTGGCACAATAAAAATTACGAAAATTATTTTCCCAAAAAATTCGATTATACTGGAAACTAGAGGGATTACTTTTTCTCCTAGAGCTTGTAGAGCGTATCTTAAGTTGAATAAAACGCCTAATATTGTGAAAAATGGTGAGGCTATTTTTAGGTAGGTTGAACCGTTGTAAAGGACTACTTCAGAGTTTGAGCCAGACATTAGGTGAATCATATTTTTGGAAAATAAATATACAAAAATTGTGATTCCAATTGCAAAAATTATATCTATCATATTAGCGTAAAATACGCCTTTTCGGATTCTGTCTACTTTGTTTGCACCTTTATTTTGGGAAACGAAAGTTGCAAGTGCGAGTGCTATTGTAGTTAGCGGAATGTTGCAAAATCCCATAAGTTTTCTTGCCGAAGTATGTCCAGCGATAATCAAGTATCCAAACCCATTTATCGCATACTGTAAAATAAGCGTTCCCATAAGTACAATTGCAATCATAAATCCCATAGAAAGTCCCTGTCCAAGCAGTTCCTTGTACAATTTTTTATCAAATCTGAAATGTTTTTTTCTAGGTATTAAAATTGGCTCTTTTACGTAAATGTAGATAATACTTAAGATAACTGAAATTGCCTGTGCAATAACTGTTGCAACCGCAGCTCCTCCAATTCCCATTTTAAGGGAAGTTATAAAATAAATATCAAGAAAAATATTTAAAATTGAGGCAATTACCAAAAATACGAGCGACATAAAGCTATTTCCGATTGCACGTAAAAGTCCTGACGACAGGTTGTAGGAAAAAGTTACGCCAATAAACATTGTTATTATGTTTATATATTCAAATGCTTCTTTTATAATATTTTCAGGCGTATGCAAAATTTTTAGCAGTGGCATAAGAATAAACCGTGATAAAATCATTACTCCCACAGTAATCCAAATTCCAATAACAATTGAACCAGCTACAGACTTTTTCAAAAGATTCTTATTATTCGCCCCATAATTTCTAGCTGTAACCATACTAAGCCCATTTCCAATTCCTAACGCAAATCCAAAGATTAGTTCAAAAATAGCAGCCGAAGCCCCAATAGCCGCAAGCGAGTTATCTCCCAAAGTATGCCCCACAATAGCAATATCCGCCATATTGTAAAGCTGCTGAAAAATATTCGACACAAGTATCGGTATCGAAAAAATCAGAAGCGACTTCAAAATATTATCATTTATCAAATCAACCGAAAAATTAAATTTTTTCATTTTTTGTCCTTTCTTTTTGTTTTTAAATCATAAATTTTTTATTTTTATTTTAAAAATAGTTTTTTGTAAAAAATATAATTTTTCTATTTTTCTAAAAACTCTTTCATATCTGTAAACATTGGTATTTCCAGTTCAACTTCCTTTTTGCTTGCAGGATGTGTAAATTTTACCTTGTAGGCGTGCAAAAATTGTCTATTTATTCCAAGTTCTTTATTTAAGCCATTTCCATAAAGTTCGTCTCCTATAATTGTGTGTCCGATGGATTTCAAATGCACACGAATTTGGTGCGTTCTTCCTGTAAAAAGCTCACATTCCACAAGCGTCACATTTTTTTCATGATAAGTTTTCAACACTTTTACAGCCGTTTTCGCATACTGACCTTTCTCGTCAATAATTCTCTCCAAATTATCACCATCTCGAAAAATCCGTCTTTCGATAATTATTTTATTTTTTTCATCTTTTTCAAAATTTTGCTTCTCCTCAAATTCTTCATTCTCAATTTTTCCAACTTTTCTAACTTTTTCAACTTCAGCTTTCAAATTTTCTTTCTCAAAATCCTGAATTTTATGATTTTCCTCATCTTTTGCCAATTCATCTTTAATTCTAGAAATTTCCTCATCATCAATAATTCCATCCACAATCGCCAAATATTTTTTCTCAAAAATCGAAAAATTTTGTAAAAATGCCTGTGCAAAACTGTTTTTGGCAATAATAATCAGTCCAGATGTATTCATATCGAGCCTGTTGTAAAATCGTGGCACTCGAACTTCACCATATTTTTCCAAAAAATGATTTACGATTCCGTTCGCAAGTGTAAAATCAGCTTTTTTCTGTGTCGGATGTGTCAATAAAAATGGCTCTTTATTCACAACCAAAATATCTTCATCTTCAAAAATAATATCAAGTGGCAATTTAATAGGCTTAATGTCCGTCCCCTTTTTCTTCTCCACAACTCTCAAATTTCCGTGTGACGGCAATTTCTTAGTTAATCTTACCTGCTTTCCATTCAAAAAAACTTCCACATTTCTCAAACTTCTTCCCGAATAATTCTGTACTTCCCGCAAATACTGCGAGATTTTCATCCTCTGATGTTCCTTTTCTATCCTAAATTTTTTCATTATTTATACACATCCTTTTTACAAATTTATTTTTTAATAAGCTTTTAGTTTTAAAAATAAGTTGCTAAACAAATCTATTATTATACCATCTTCCCATTTAAATAATAAAAATCAGAAAATTCATTTAATTAAAGCTTTTTTTACAAGATTGTACTATTTATAATCTATGTACTTATAGAATATTTTTTAATTAAAGTTAATTATTAAGTATCCATATAAGGGATTTTATTTAGAGTTATGAAAAACTACTTATTGTTAATAAATGTTTTTTCATAATTCTATGTTTTCTCTTTTTATAAAGCAAGGGAAATCAATCGCCATTTCCCTTCATTTCGCAATAATAGTTATTCTAACATATTTAAATAATGATATATTAAAGAGAATGGCGAATGTGCTACGCACTAACCCTGACTCGTCTAAGTATTTTTTTGAAATATTCACAAATTTTATTTGGGAAAGTAGTCTAAACATTTATTATTTGGATAAAACCTTGATTACTACGAAAACGAAACTCGCTGACGCTCACTTTCGCAAACGAAGATTAGAACAACTTTACAAAATTTATTTGCTATGAAGGTTCTAGCGAAAGAAACACATTTATGTGTTTAGTCGTTTTCATTCCAAAAAAATCACGACATTCTATATTAAATTATAAAAATTATTATATTTAAATTTTAGGTTTTACATTTGGAAAATATTAAATAAGCAAAATTTCGTTAAAGGAAAAATAACTGTCTGAGCGTAGTTTTTACGAAGCGAGTTTTATTTTTTCTTTATAAGAAAGTTTTGCGTAAAGCGGGGTTGTAAGGGCATGGCATCTGATGCCCTTACGTTAAAAAAACATATAAATGAAATAAGAAAAAGCATTTATTAATCATAATATTTATAAATAAAAGTACAAAAGTCTTTAAGATGGATACTTAAAAATTAGATTTAATTTTTTAAATGAGGGTGTTAGTATAAAAGATTTTTATTATTATTTTTCAAAATAATTATCAGTTTCCCATTTTTAAATTCCACGCTAGCCTCATTTTCAAGAATAACATTGCTCACAAGTCTGGAGCTTTCCCTTTTCACATCAATTTTATCTGTTTCAAATTTAAAGCCCTTCAAGGTTAATTTTTCAACTTTTTCACTAATTGGAATGATTGAAAATTCACATTCCTTTTTATTTTTTAGGACAAAAGATTTTTCTGCATAAAAAATTTCTTCATTTTCCTGCAAAAAAACAAGATTTTTATACTTTTCCATTATGAATAAATTGCTCAAAGTCATATCAATTCGTTTCCCAAGCCCACCAACAACAAATATTTTCTCAACAAAATTCTTATTTTCCGAAATTTTATTAATTTCTTTCAAAATCAGCTCAAAATCTGTAAAATCCTTGTCTTTTGGGAATTTTTTTATCAAAATATTTTTACTTTTATAATATTCCAAAACTTTTTTCTCAATCGAATCCAGATCTCCAATAATCATTTCTGGCATTTTTCCATATTTAAAGGCAAAATTCGCTCCGCCATCTGCACAAAAGCAAACTGCATTTTCCGAAACTAATTTATCCATAAATTCCTGCGAATACTTATATTCACCATTTAAAAAAATTACATATTTTTTCTCCATTTTTCTCCCTTCAAATCAAGAAATATACTCAAATCCATTTTAAATTAAACTGCTAATTTAAGGTTTGAGTAAAATAGTCATAGCTTTTGAGTTTAGTTTTAAATAAGTTTTACCATACAATATATTTATTATACTGTTTTATCTGATTATTTACAAGATTGTAAAAAAATTCCTTTAAATTTCAGGAATCTCCAAAACAACCTTAAATCCTCCATATTCACTATGTTTCATCATAATTTTACCATTATGGACATCAATAATTTGCTTTACGATAAGAAGTCCCAAACCGTGCCGCTGTTCTGTCATATTTTTATCACAAACCATATAATGTGGGGCATTATTGAGTTTTTCCAGCTCTTTGTCAGAAACTCCTGTTCCATTATCTTCAACACAAATTATGCAATTTTTTTCATCTTCTTTTACCGAGATATAAATTATACATCCATTTTCGTTGTGATTGATGCTATTTTGAATTAAGTTCGCTAGAGCTCGTTTTATCAAATTACTGTCGATATTGGCAAAGCAAGATACAAGTTCATTTTTCGTCTTCCACTCTATCGGAAATTTTTCATCGATATCCATATTCAAAAAATCAACGACAACTTGCCTAACTACTGCTACTAGATTTTCTTTTTTCTGCTCAAAAGGCTGCATATTATATTCTAACTTTGAAGCAAGGTTCAAATCATTTATTAAATTTTTTATACGCTCACTTTGTTTCAAAATGACGGAAAGCTTTTTATCCGTTTCATCTGATAAATTCAAAGATGTTTTCAATTGACTTGTGTAACCCATTATCATTGATAGTGGAGTACGAATATCGTGAGAAACTCCTGCAATCCAGTTGGCTCGTGCCGTGTCTTTATTTCGCAATTGTTCCCTTTGATTTTGCAAAATTTCAGAAGTTTTATTTATACTTTTTGCAAGTTCTGACAAAACGCCTTTTTCTTTCACATGTACAGGCGTATCTTTAGGCAAATTTTGTATGCCTTTTATTATTGGATTTACAGAACCTAAAAGTTTAGAGTTGGAAATAATGTATATTAAAAATACAAAAATTATGTTTAGACAAAAAAGTATAAGTAAAAATTTTGGAATATTTTTGACAAGTCCGTATTTCCAGTTGGCTACTGGGTATTTCCAATAACTATTTTTAGGATAGCCTAGCACGAGTAAATTATTTTCAACTTTGGAAGTGAAAACAGGATAGTTTTTTATATAGGCATGTGAAAATATGGCAATATCAGATATTGAGTATTCTTTTGGAATATCATCAGGTAAATTGTCTGTTTGCCATATAACTTTCTTTGAATCGTTGTCAATCAAGATTGCCCATATATTTTGTTTTTTTAAGTCAGCAGTCATTTCGTCAGGCAAAGTGTATTTACCATTTTCAAATTTTAACATATCTGCTACTTTAAAAGTATAGTTCATGGGAGGATTCTTTGACACATATTTAAGAATCCATAATCCGTATAAAAAAATATTTAAGAATAGAAGTAGGACAAAACTTAATATTAAGGTTATTATAAAACGACGTATTAGTTTTAGTATGCTTTTCATATCATTTTCCCTCCACAATTAGTTTGTAGCCTAATCCTTTCATTGTTATTAATGACACAGGATGGGAAGGGTTAATTTCAATTTTTTCTCTAATGCGTCTTATATGTGTCATCAGTGAATTTGTATAAACATAGGCATTTTCGCCCCATACAGCTTCACACAATGTATCAATGGTTACAATATGTCCTGCGTTTCGGTAAAGAGTCTGTAATAATTCATATTCCTTTGCGGTTAACGGTATATTTTTATTATCTTTTATAATTTCTCCACGAGAAAAATCAATTTGACAGCCATTTAAATTTACAATTGGACTTTCTTTTTTGTAAGTTCGCCGCAAAATAGCAGTAATTCTGAATAAAAGCTCTTTTGGCAAAAAAGGTTTCACAATATAGTCGTCCGCTCCTAATCCAAAGCCCTTGAATTTATCCTCATCTTCTCCACGTGCTGTAAGAAATAATATTGGATAATTACTGGTTTTTCTCAACTTTTCCAGTAATTCAAAACCGTTCCCATCTGGAAGCATAACATCCAGTATCGCTAAATCAGGCTGTTTTTCTTCAACGCATTTCATAGTTTCTTTCACACTTTTTGCAGTCTGTATATTTTTATACCCGTAATCAGCTAAAATTGATGTAGTCATATCTAAAATTTCCTGCTCATCATCAACAATTAAAATACATTTATTTGTCAAATATTTTTCAATCATTTCAAAATCTCCTTTTATTGCTATTTAAAATTTTATCAATTAATTATAGCATATAAATTAATTTCAGTTTTTTATTTTTCAAAAAAGTAAGGTAAATGTAAAGTAGAGAGAATGTTATCGTAAGGTTGATATGGTAATATATGAGTGTAGGAAAGGAAGGAAGTATAAAATAAATATAAAAAATTTAATAGATGAGAGGAAGATTATTATGAAAATGGAACTAATAAAAAAATTAAGCGATGATGTTTTTGCAGATAAAAAACAACATTTAATGGCTAGCAGAATAGCATTAATTATGAGCGTAGTACCTATTTTAAGTCAAGTTATGTCAATATTTAAGGTAAATTATGTAATAGCGCATATGTTTGGTGCAGTAAATGCCTTGTGTATTCTAGGTTCTTTCGTGTTGTCTGTTTTATGCATAAAAAATCAAAAAAATCGTAATTTTATGAATGTTTGCTCAATAATAATAAGTGGATTTTTTATGCTTGTTGCTGCAGTGTTGATGGCTATAGGTTTAATTTATACTATTGCTTATGTAGTAAAACACTAGAAGAATTAGGAATTTTTGTATAATATTATTTCAGATATTTGAATTTCATATTATGAAAAATAAAAATTTATATATTGATTTGGAATAACAAAATTAATTGTGAAATATCAAAATAAATAGAAATAAATTTATTAGATTTGTTTAAATAAAGGAACTGTCTCAAAAATGATTAAAATTTTGAGACAGCTTTTTTTTTGTCATAAAACAGCAATATTTATATATTTTTAAATCATATTATTATTTTCAAAAATTTCTTCTAAATTCTTACTATTTTTCTCAAACTCAGTTCCTTCCAAATATTTCTCCAAATAATCTTCATCTTTTGCAGTTTCCAATTTTATTTTTTTTGCAATAAATGTATTTTCTAATTTTTTTAAATTTTCCTTTTTTAGAGCAGGATTTTTGATTTCTTCGTTTATCATCAGAATATTTAGAAATAGCAAAGTTTCTTTTCGTTCATTATATTTTCTGATATTATCAGGAACATCACTGTTTCCAATGTTTTTTATATATTCCAAAACTGCTTTTTCAATTTTTCCAGTATTATAATATTTTCTTGCTTCTACAAGCGTGTAGGTCAAATTCATTGAATGAATGTCCTCATCAGACAGGCCCAGCTCTTTTTTCACATTTTCATCTTTTAATAAATTTAACACTTTTTTTATTTGTGCTTGCCTTTGTATTTTGTCTTTTGTTGTATAAATTTTTATCATTTCCAAAATCGGCGTATTTTTATATTTTTCTTTTAACTGAGAATAATATTCGTCATATTTTTTTTGACTTCCATAACTTCGCTCGTAAACCATTTTAGCAAAAGTTTTCTCAAAGTCATAAGGTGTGTATTTTACAAATAAATCCAAGTAATTTTTATAATCTTTTCCAATTTTTGATTCATAGATTGTAATAATATTCTCAGCAGCAACATAATTTCTTTCATCCTTTTTCAAAATATCTGAAAATCGTTGTAATATTTTCCCAATGACAACTTCATCAGTTTGAAAAGCCACAATGTCTCTCGCATCATAATCAGCTTTTACCGTTTCGTTAATAATTTCTTGATTAATTCCCAATTTTTGCAAACTATTTTGTATTTTTTCTTCTCTTGTAAAAGAAAAAGTTAAAATACTTAAAATCAAAAATTTTATCAAAATTATTTTTTTCATCAAATTCTCCTTTTTTATTATTTAGATTTTTATTTATCAAATTATTTTATTTGAACTCCTTCCAATTCTAACAAAAACTGCTTTATATGAAGTCCCCCGCCATAACCAACCAATTTCCCATCGGCACCAATCACACGATGACATGGAATAAAAATTGAAATTTTATTTCGATTATTCGCCATTCCAACTGCACGGACAGCTTTTGGATTATTGATTGCGATTGCGATGTCTTTGTAAGAACGAGTTTTGCCATAAGGAATTTTTTCAAGAGCACTCCAAACAGAAATTTGAAATGGCGTTCCTTCTTTCAAAAATGGCAAATCAAAATTTTTTCGTTTTCTTTCAAAATATTCAAAAAGTTGTTTTTTCGCTTGTTTAATCAGTTCAGTTTCACAAATTTTAAAATCATTATGTTTTTTAAAATCTTCAAAATCTGATTCCCAAATTAAATCTGTGATATGAGAGTCATTTTCCGTCGTAGCAATTCCAATTTTTCCAATTGGAGTGTTTGTTTCATAAAAATAAATGTTTTTTTTCATTGCGTTTACTCCTTAATTTTCATTTATAGTAAAACTACTTTAAAACTAAACTCAAAAGTTATGGCTACTTACTTAAAATCCAAATTTATACAATTTTAGTAGTTTGGTTTTAAATAGGTCCGAGTGTACAATTGATTTAAAAAAATTAACTTCAAATTACAAAAAATTTTTCATAAATTATTCTCTCTCAAATTTTACTTCAAACTCTTTTCCAAAAAACGCAATTCCAATTTTTAAAATATTGTCAATTCCAGCATTTTTCAAAATTGAAGTATACTCTTTTTCTTCAATTTGATGTAGTGCAACTTCACATTCGTTTAACAATTTTTTGTGAACCTTTTCTGAATTTAATTTCAAATTATCTATATTTATTGCTTTTAATTCAATGATAATTCCTTCTTTTCTTCCAAAAATATTTTTAGGTTTCAAAAGTAAATCATATCGACCTTTTCCTGAAAAATTATTTGATGAAATTTCATATTCATTTTTTAACATTAAGATTAGTCCTAACATTAATCCATGATAAAACTGCTCTTTATAAATTCCAATTACATCAAAAATACCAATATTTTCTAATAAGATTTTATTCAATTCAAATTTAAATTTTTCAATATTTCCAGTTACAAGTGCATCAGTCATATCTAGAAAGGTTTCAGAATCTTTGAAATAAATTTCGATAAACATTTCTGAAAACATTTCTAGAATTTCTTTGTTTGGAATTTTAATACTAGCATTTTTTTTCATCACATCATACTTATCAGCCAAAGTCAAATATCCACTATGAAAAAATAGATTCCAAATATTTTTTCCAAAATTAGTTTTCAAATTTTCAAAAGTCATATTGTTGTTTATTCTTTTAAGAATACTTTCTTTATTTAATAATTTTGAAAAATCGTCAAAAACATCATTTTTTAATTTTTGGAGATATAATTTGATTAATCCATTTCCACTTGTATTTACCCAGTAAGATTTTAAATTTCCACGATTTAAAAAATTAATAATCGACCAAGGATTATAAACTTTTTTTTCGCCGAATAAATACCCATTGTACCATTTTTGAACATCATTTAATTCATATTCTAAGTCAAAATCTTCAAGAGATTTTTCAACTTCATTTTCCATAATTCCAAAGTATTCTGTAAATTCATCATCTAAAATTGTGTGAACTTCCAAATTATTCAATCCCGAAAAGACATTTTCCTTTGCAACCCGTAATATTCCAGTTAAAATTCCCATTTCCAAATAATTATTATCTTTCAAAACTTTTCCATAAAATGCTTTAAAAAACGCAATACATTTCTCATAATTTCCTTTTATATAGGAATCAATTATTGGCTGGTCATATTCATCTATCAAAATAACAACTTTTTTTCCAGAAAGTTCGTACAAATATCTAGTCAAATTAAACAAGGAATTAATCCAGTCAGCATTATCTTTTTTTAGCCAAATAGCGTCAAAATCTGCCAAGTCACTTTGATTTAAATTATCTCTTATCAAATAAAATTCATTATACAGTAATTTTATTTCGTTTTTAATTGTGTTAAATCCACTTTCCCAGTTTTCTGCATCATAATTTTTAAAAGAAATAGAGATTACAAAGAAATTCCCCTGTTTTTCAAAATATTCACTTTTAGAAATTTCTAAATTTTCAAATAATTTTTTGTTTTCGTCTTTATTTTTAATGTCAAAAAAGTACTTTAACATCGAAATATTTAAAGTTTTACCAAATCTTCTCGGACGAGTAAATAATTTAACTTTAGAGCCATCTTCTAAAATATTTTCTATAAATTTTGTTTTATCGAAATAGTAGTAGTTATTTTCAATAATTTCTTTAAAATCAGATATTCCAATTGGTAATTTCTTTTTTTTGCGATTTTTCATCTTCATTACCCCTCCTTTTTATTTATAAATAATTTTATTGTTTTAACTAAGTGAATATATTATAATATGAATTATAAAAAAGTAAATTATTTGATTATTACAAAATAGATTGTATAGTGAAATACAATAAATTTAGAATAAAAATATTGTATTAATTAAAAAGTAAAAGGGAGTAAAAAAATGAATTTATTTGACAAAGCATATGAAAATAAAAAGCCACTTGCGTTTAGATACCGTCCGAAAAGTTTGGATGATTTTTATGGTCAGGAAAAATTGGTTGGAGAAAATGGAATTTTGAGGAAGATTATTGAGCGCGGAAATTTTATGAATGCGATTTTTTGGGGAGCACCGGGAACGGGGAAGACGACTCTTGCGGAAATTGTTGCTGAAAAAATGAATTATCATTATGAATATTTGAATGCGATAAAGGCATCTGTGACTGATATAAAGGAGATTTCTGATAAAGCACACAACAGATTTCATACGAACGGACAGCAGACACTTTTGTTTTTAGATGAGATTCATAGATTTAATAAGTTGCAGCAGGATTCGCTTTTACAGGATTTAGAAAATGGAAATATTATTTTGATTGGTGCGACGACTGAAAATCCTTATTATAACTTGAATAATGCGTTGTTGTCACGATGTATGGCATTTGAATTTAAAAAATTGAGTGAAAAAGATTTACTTGAAATATTAAAAAATATTAATGAAAAAGAAAAAATTGGAATTTCAGATGAGATTTTGAAGTATATTTCAGAGATTATTGAAGGGGATGCGAGACAGGCTATAAATATTTTGGAATTAATTGCGAATGTTGGGGTGGATTTTACACTTGATGAAGTGAAGGAAGTGCTGAATACGAAAAAATCTTATCACAAGACGGAAGACAAGTATAACACGGTTTCTGCAATGATAAAAAGTATTCGTGGAAGTGATCCTGATGCAGCTGTTTACTGGATGGCAAAAATGCTCTCTGGTGGTGAAGATATTTTGTATATTGCAAGAAGACTTATAATTTTGGCATCTGAAGACATTGGGCTTGCAAATCCACAGGCGTTACCAATTGCCGTGGCAGGGCTTAATGCGATAAAGGAAATTGGAATGCCCGAAGCTAGAATCATCTTGTCTGAAGTGGCAATCTATCTTGCAATTTCTCCCAAGAGCAATTCAGCTTACAATGCTATAAATTCAGCACTCAAACACATTGAAAATGAAAAAATTCAGGAAGTTCCAGTTCATCTTACAAAAGTTGGTAAAAAAGATTATAAATATCCTCACAACTATGAAAATCACTATATTGATCAAGTCTATATGAATGAAAAAATAAAATTTTATGAATTTGGCAACAATAAATTTGAGAGGGCGGCTGCGGAATATTTTAAGAAAATAAAAAATAAAATAAAATAATTTGACTATCAAAATAATTTATGATAAAATTAAACATATGTAAAAATTTTTAATATTTAATAAATTAGTAAGATCTCTAAAAGTAATCAAATAGGAGTTTTTTGCTATTAAATCCAATAGGATTTATGTCAATTTTATATTAAATTATAAATTTGAGGATTAATTTTAGAAGAAATTATTTTGTAGGAGGAATTTTTGATGGAAAAGATGAGAAAAAGCAGAATGAAGAAAAACAGGAGTTTCAAATTTCTTGTGATGATGATTGGAATTTTGATGTTTGTGATGTCGTGTGGAGGAAATGTTAGAAAAAATGCTAGTAAAGACGAAATTGTAGCCGCTAATTTTCGTGATATTAGAGATTTGAATCCGCATAACTATGCAGGTGAGCTTTATGCACAGAATATTTTGTATGAGGGACTTGTTTCGATTAATAAAGATGGGAGTATCGCTCCGCAGTTGGCTGAAAAATGGGAAATTTCAAAAGATGGGAAGGAGTATACATTTCATCTTAGAAAAAATGTTGTGTTTTCAGATGGGGAAAAGTTTGATGCAAAGGCTGTAAAAGCGAATTTTGATGCAATTATGGAAAATAAAGATAGACATGGGTGGCTTGAAAGTGTGCGTTTATTTAATGGATTTGAAACACCAGATGATTATACATTTAAAATTAAATTAAAAGAGCCTTATTATCCAATGTTGATTGAGCTTGGTTCGATTCGTCCATTTAGATTTATTTCGCCAAAAGCTATGAAAAATGGTAAAAGTACAAAAAATGGAGTTGACAAGTATATTGGAACTGGACCATATGTTTTAAAATCAAATAAAACTGATGAAGAAGCAATTTTTGAAGTAAATGAGAAATATTGGGGAAAAAAACCAGCAATTAAGACAATTCGTGTAAAAGTTATTCCTGAAGAACAGACAAGGGCATTGGCACTTGAAAAAGGGGATATTGATATTGTGTTCGGGCGTGATATGATTGATAGTGAATCGTTTAAGAAATTTAAAGATAAAAAAGGATTTTCAGCTATAATGTCTGAGCCAGTTGCGACTAGAATGATGCTTGTGAATACTACAAAGGGTGCGTTGAAAGATAAAAATGTGAGAAAAGCGTTGCAACATGTTTTAAATAAGAAAGAAATTTCAGAAGGAATTTTTGAAGGTACAGAAACTCCAGCTGATTCAATTCTTGCGAAAACAGTTCCGTATGCGAATATTGATGTGCCAGTTTACGATTATTCATTAGATGAAGCAAAAAAATTGTTGGATGCTGCAGGCTGGGTTCAAGGTGCTGACGGTAAAAGACAAAAAGATGGAAAACCATTGGTAATTACATTGAATTATAATGCTGATAGTGTTAGTGAAAAAGCAATTTCTGAGTATTTTGGACAGCAGTTGGCTAAAATTGGAGTGGAATTGAAAACAGTTGGGGAAGAAGAGCAATCATATAGAGATAGAATGAAAAAAGGTGATTTTGGTATAGTATTTAATATATCTTGGGGAATTCCGTATGATCCGCAATCATTCCTTGGTGGTATGAGAAAACCTGTTTATGGAGATTTTGCAGCACAGCAAGGATTGCCAGAAAAATCGAAAATTGATGAATCAATTTTAAAAGGATTGAAAACTACAAGTGAGTCTGAGAGAGCGGAATTATTCAAATATGTGTTAACAACTTTACAAGATGAAGCCGTTTACATTCCAGTAACTTACGAGACAAATAGAGCAATTTTCAATGATAGAGTAAAAAATGTTAAATTCGGAACATCATTATACGAAGTTCCTTATTACTCAATGAATTTAAAATAAAATAGAATAAAATAAATTTATATCTAAATATATATTTGACAAGTTTGAATATAAAAATTAATATTAATATTGTTCGGTAATTTCAAAAAATTAAAAAGTTTTGGTTATCGAACAAGTTTGTTTAAAGTAAAATTTTTTAAAGAGAATTTTTAAGAAATTTAGAAAGGAAAATTTATTAGATGAAAAAATATATAATAAAACGAATCTTAATATCAATTCCTTTAATTATTGGAATTACATTTATTACATTTTGCTTGATAAATTTGATTCCATCAGATCCAGCTGAAGTGGCTTTGCGTGTGAATGACATCACTCCGACAGAGGCTGATATTCATAAGATGCGTGAATTGCTTGGGTTAAATAGACCATTTTTCTTGCGGTATTTTGACTGGCTTTGGAAGAGTCTGCATTTTGATTTTGGGATTTCATATGTAAATACAAATAGGAAGGTTACTGATGAAATTGCTAGAAGTTTGCCTGTAACGTTAAAATTGGCGGGAGTTTCGCTTGTTATGATATTTGGGATGAGTATTCCGATTGGAATATTTTGTGCTATTAAGAAAAATAGCTTTTTTGATAAAATGACGAGAGTAATCGTATTTTTAGGAACTGCAATTCCAGATTACTGGCTATCGCTAATACTTTTATCAATTTTTGCGTTAAAACTTAACATATTCCCAATTAGTGGAGTTAATTCGGTTTCAGGGTATATTTTACCTGCATTTGCACTTAGTATGAATTACATTTCGATATATGTTCGATTAATTCGTGCAAATATGATTGAAACATTGGAGCAGGATCATATCTATTATGCGAAAGTTAGAGGACTTTCAAAAAAGTCAATAATTTTTAGACATGCATTAAAAAATTCCATTCATTCGTCATTAAATGCGCTTGGAATGAGCGTTGTAAAATTAGTTGCAGGAACATTTATAATTGAGAATATTTTTGTGTTGCCGGGAATTGGACGACTTTGTGTACAAGCGGTATTTGGAAGGGATTATCCAATAATACAGGCTTATGTGCTAATTATGGGAGTTTTGTTTATTGTGTGCAATTTAATTGTAGATATTGCAAGTTGCTATATTGACCCAAGAATGGTGGAGAAAGAGGTATAAAATGAAAAAAATATTAAAAGACAGGGTGGCGTTGGCGTGTTTGATTATACTTGCAATAATTGTACTTTTAGGTATTTTTGCACCAGTTATTTCGAGTTATAATCCGCTTGAAGGAAGTCTTACTCAAAAATTTAAAAGTCCGTCGCTAAAACATCTTTTAGGGACAGACTATTTGGGAAGAGATACCTTTACAAGATTAATTTATGGAGTAAGATCGACTTTGTTTTTATCAGTTGCAACAATGGTTCCAACAATTTTGATTGGACTAATTGTGGGGCTTATTTCAGGATATTTTCGAGGAATTATAGACGAAATTCTTATGAGATTTTGCGATGTAATGATGTCGTTTCCAAGTCAAGTAATGATTTTAGCTATAATTGGGGCCTTGGGAATAGGAATAAAAAATGTGATTATTGCGAATATTGTTGTGAAATGGATGTGGTATGCAAGAATGATACGTGGAAATGTAATCCGTCAAAATAATAAAAATTTCATTCTTTTTTCAAGAGCAATTGGAGCCAAAACATCATATATTTTTAAAAAGCACATTATTCCATTTATAATGCCAGAATTAATCGTATTAATTACACTGGATATGGGTTGGATGATTTTGAGTATATCGACCTTATCTTTTTTAGGATTGGGAGTACAACCGCCAGTTCCCGAATGGGGTGCAATGCTTAGTGAGGCCAAAAATGTAATTAGTACAAGACCAGAACAAATGCTAGTTCCAGGACTTGCTATCGTAATAACAGTTGCAGCTTTTAATTTATTAGGAGATAGTTTTAAGGATAATCAATAAAGGAGTTTTGGCAAAATGGACATATTAGAAGTAAAAAATTTGGAAGTAATTCTTAAAAAAAATAACAAAGAAATTATAAAAAATATTAGCTTTTCTATAGGAAAAAATAGCTGTGTTGGGATTCTTGGGGAAAGTGGAAGTGGAAAAAGTGTTACATGTAAGTCGATTTTGAATATTTTAAATGATAATTTCAGGGTAAATGGAGAAATTATTTTTAATGGAAAAAATTTAATTGATTGTACAGAAAAAGAAATGAAAAATATTCGTGGAAAACAAATTTGTATGATTTTGCAAAATCCAATGACCTCGTTTGATCCATTATTTACAATTCAAAATCAAATGGTTGAAACTTTTTTGGAACATTTGGATATTTCATCTAAAGAAGCACTGGATTTGGCGAAGGAATCATTAGAAAAAATGAGAATGAAGGAAATTGATGCTGTTTTAAAAAAATATCCGCATGAGTTAAGTGGTGGAATGTTGCAAAGAGTAATGATAGCGATAGCAATTGCATTGAAACCAAAGTTGATAATAGCTGATGAGCCGACAACAGCGATAGATTCTCTCAATCAAAAAGATATTATTGAAGAATTTAAAATATTAAAAAATGAAATAGCTGTGTCAATTCTTTTTGTAACACATGATTTGGGAATTTTGTCATATTTGGCGGATAAATTAATTGTTATGCAAAATGGAAAAATTGTCGAAAGTGGAACGACAGCTGAGATAATAAATAATCACAATCACGAACATACAAATTTTTTGATTGAAACTCGAAGGACCTTGATGAAAAAATTTAAGGAAGTGGCTGATTGGACATTAAATGAAGGTGAGAATAAAATTTATGAATAAAGAAATAAAAAATAAAAATAATATTTTACTGAAAGCTTCGAATATTACAAAAAGTTATACACAGAAAAAGTTTCTGAAAAAATTTGTGAAAACTGTATTGAATAATGTTTCACTTTCGTTGGAGCAAGGGAAATGTCTTGGAATTATTGGTGAAAGCGGGAGTGGAAAAAGTACGCTTGGAAGGATAATTACTGGGATTGAGAAAGCAGATTCTGGCATAGTCGAATTTGAGGGGAAAAATATTCACCAAAAAGAAAATAAAGATGCAAAAAATGATATTAGCATTGTTTTTCAAAATTATGTTTCATCGGTAAATCCTAGATTTTCAGTTGCTCAGATTATTGCTGAACCGTTAATAATTAGTTCTCAAGTGAATAAAAGTAAAATTGATAAAAAGAAGATCGATGAAGAAGTGAAAAAATTGATAAAAATTGTGGGACTTTCGGAGGAATTTTTGGAAAGGTTTCCAAATGAATTGAGTGGCGGACAGCTTCAGAGAGTTTGTATAGCACGAGCAATTGTGACAAAACCGAAGTTTATTTTGTTGGATGAAGCTGTTAGTTCTCTTGATGTTTCTACACAAGTTGAAATTTTAGATTTATTGCAAAAATTGAAGAAAGAGTATAATTTATCGTATATATTTATAACTCACGATTTATTGACGATAACTTATATTTGTGATAGTGTAATATTTTTTAAAGATGGAAAAATTGAAGAAAAAATTAATGATATACGAAATTTGAAAAATATAAAAAAAGATTATTCTAAAAGATTGTTGGAGGCAGTAATAGAATTTTGATAATGAAAAAAATATAAATTTAGAAAATTATAGAAATTGGAAATAAAAAACAAGTAATTCTATGTGTTTTATATTGAATTTATTAGTTTTTTATAATTGAAATCATAGTTCTTTGTAGTATACTCCTATTGAAATAAATTATGAGGAGAAGAGATGATTAAGATGAAATTATTAAAAAAATCTATGTTAGTATTATCTGTAATGACTTTAATTGGAGGAATGAGTTTTGCTGCAACAGCTAAAGCTGGGAAAAAATCGTCTGCTAAAAAAACTGTTGCTAAAAAAGTAGTTAATAAAAAATCGTCTGCCAAAAAAACTGCTACAAAAAAAGTGCCTTCAGAATCATACACTTGCGGTACTGAAAAAATAACAGTTTCTTACCCAACAACAAAAACTGCAAAAGTAGTAACAAAAGCTGGAAAAGTTTATAACTTAAATGTAGCAGTTTCAGGTAGTGGAGCAAGATATGTATCTAAAGGTGGAGATATTGAGTTCTTTAAAGGCGGAAAAGACGTTATTTACAGAGGAGCAAATAATATCGAAAAATCTTGTAAAAGAAGATAGTAACTTTGAAAATTAAAAGAAAAACATAATTGACAGATCGAACAGAAAATCTAAGATTTGAAAATTATGTTTTTTTTATAAAATATTTTTGTTTAAGATAGATTGTATAATAAAATGTAACAGATTTAAAATAAAATAAAACTCATGATAATTTCGTGTTAAAATGTTAGTAACTATAAAAACATTAACGAAAGGAAATTTATCATGAGTCGTAAGCATTTTACCATAAATGAAAGAAATCAACTAGAGGTTTTGCTAAAAGAAAATTATAAAATAACAAGAATTGCTAAAATTCTTAAAAAATATAGAACTACTATATTTATCGGGAAATTAAAAGAGTTAAAGGTGAATATTGTGCTAAAAAAGCTCAGGTAAATACCAATAACAAAGGAGATAAAAAAGGCAGAAATTTAAAAATTTTCTTTATAAATTAACGAATATAGTCAAAAGTTTCCAAAGTTAGATTTCTATTTCCCTTTCCGTAAAAATATACTTTAAATATTGTTCCTTTTGAGAATTTGTAATAAGTCTGGTCAACAAGTCCTGTAAAATTAAATGTTTTTCCTGACTGAAGGCTAACACAGTTTGCGAATCTTTTACCATCTTTTGTTATACCTCTTGAAGTCACACGACATTTTTCTACTGTTCGTAAAGTTCCTTGTGCTGCAAAATTGTAAGCACTTGCTAATATTAAAAATGCAAAAATAATTTTTTTCATAACAAATCAGCTCCTATTATTATAATTTTTAGTTATTTGTGAAAATTTATAAATTCTACCATTTTACTCCCAATTTTTCTATAAGCTGTACATAGTTCGCAGGAGGCATCCAGTATTTTATAATTTTTTTATTTTTATTGAATATATCCAATGCTTTTTCCTTTTCTCCTTTTTTCAAATAAATATCTATCATAATTGTGAACAGTTCATTCATTGGATGATTTCTGCTATTTTCATAAACAAATTCTGGATATTTTTTTGTATTGACATTTTTATATGCTTCAATTCCTTTTTGTGCATAATTTAATATTTCTGAATAATTATCAGGATAATTATGATAAAGAAAATTTGACATAATACGGTATCCTTCCGGATAATCAGGGAAATTTTCTATTAATTTTTGCGATATTCTTTTAAAGTTACTATTATCAGGATTTTTTACCGGTGAATAAAGTATTAGAAGCAGTTTATAATCATCAATTTTTGCTGTTTTATTTTTTATTTTTTCCTCTTTTTCACTAATTAAAAGTTTTCTATCCTTATCATCTGATGGTGTTCTTGTAATTTCTCCTATTGTTTTATCCATCCCCTTTATTTTATAATTGTCAAGCGAAAGAATATTTATAAATTCCTTATTGCAGTCTTCGGGAATTACCCATCTTCCGATTGGAATATTATATTCAAATTTTACAGTCATCTCTTTTTCGATATATTTTGTGTCATTCTTCTTTAATTCACTTTTCAAAAAAGAAGAGATTTCCTGTTCTATTATTTCTAGTTGTGTAGATCTGCTTTTTCCTCTTACCAACGAATTAAAGTCTTTGTTTTTATAAAATTTAGACATTGTATAGTTTAAATCGGGATATTTTAATGACACATTTACATAAGCCAGCTTTATGTCCCTTCCGTTTCCATTTTTCTGCTTTGTTAGTTCAATTTTATTTATTTTATAAGTAAGATATTTATAACTTTCTTGTGAAGTACGCCAGATATTAAACCACATTAAATGATATTCACTAACTTTTTTTGTATCTTCATTTTTTGCTGCATTGATATAATCGCTAAAAGCCGATGCTACTGCCTTTTTATCATCATTTTCAGAACCTTCACTAATTCCACAGCTTGTTATAAATATGATTGCCAGTAAAATAAATGATATAAATCTTTTCATGATTCCTCCTGATTTTTCTAATAATAAATTTTCTCATTTGTACTGAGAAATACTATATTCTTTTAACTTTTTAATCAAAAAATAAACTATTCTTCCATATTTTCTGGAGTAGATGCCACATCTTTGGAAAATATCATTGAAATTCCTGTATCCTGATTATACTGCACTTTTCCATTTTTTACAATAATTTCATCTGATTCCTTGCCGTTTCCTACAAGAATGTATCTCCCGTTGTCCTTACTTTGCATGTCATAAGTTCCTGCCTTTGTTATACATTTCCCATTAACTACATTGTTAAGGCTTATATAGGCAATATTTCCTTTTATTTCAAAATATGAATCTTCAAAGCATTTCTGCCCTGCCACCTTTACAGTCTGCCCTTTTGTAGTCAGCGTTTCCACATTATATTTTCCTGAAATGGTACCCTGAGAAGTTTTACCCTTTGATTCACATCCCATACTTATTAAAATCATTCCTGCCATTACAACCAGATTTACTTTTTTAATTTTCATTTTTTTACCTCTGTTTATATTTAACTATTCAAAATTCCATCAGTTATTTTAAAATAAATACATATATGCTTTACTTTTATACAAAGAAACAAGTGTCACAATTGATATAAAAAGTAAAAAAAGAAGTATGCTCTGCATTTTTTTCATTTTAAAAAGTCTGAATTTTACTTTTGGAATTTGTTTTTCTTTGATTACATCAATAATATCATCTATAATTTTTGAAATTCTGTCATCTTCCATTATTATGTCTATTCGAGATCTTTTTAACTGTCTTTCAGGTATAAAACAGATTTCTTTTTTGCCATCAAGAAGATAAATATGGGATTTAGAGTATATTATTTTAGTTCCAAATAGGGGAAGTAATTCAGTACCCCAGTTGTAGCCCTTAATATTCAACAATTTTCCATTTAAGTAAAAGTCTTCATTTATTATTTCAAGTGTATTTTTTGTTTTTTCTTTTGAATAATAATATTTATATCCATATATCGTACTTATTACAGCACAGACTATTAAAAGCAGTATTCCAATTTTTATTCCCAAAAATATTAATATTAGCATTATGGCAAAGCAAATAAGATTTAGAACAACTGCTTTTTTCAAATCCTCTGGCACTTCATAAAATACTCTTCCTGTTTCTATCTTTTTACGGTAAACCGTATCAGCGGTTAAAATTCCACGTTTTATTTTTTCTTTAATTTCATCTTCCTGTTTTTGATTAATTTTACGAAGATTTTTTCTATTTTTTATTTGTTTCACACCAAAAACAATTAATATAACAGCAACTGAAAGATACACTAATGCAATAATTGAATTCATTTCAGTCCCCTCCGTATTAATAAGATATTCCTTGAGCTGTTATACGGACTCTGTCAGCATCCACTTTTAAAATAGCTTCAAGTATTTGTTTTCCTGCCTCCCTTAATTGAGCTGTAGTCTGTGAGTTTGGATTACTCTGATTTAATGACTGTCCCACAGCCAAAGTCATTCCTACCATAACCATCTGGTCATACATGCTTTTTTTCTCTCTATTGCTCATTCCATCAAAGAATCTGCTATTTTCAAGATGAGCTTTGAACTGATTTGCCATAGGTTTCACATAGTCGTCATTAAGACTTATATTGTTATATGCCATGTATGCTCCTGCTATTACAGCCGCTACTGCTGAAGACAAATCATTTGTCGGTATTCCTACAGAACGTGCTACCTGTGGAAAAGCCTCATACAGCTGTTTTAATGATGCCCTTACTTCTTTATGTTGACTTTTCGGATAACTTGCAACTAATGTTTCCAGTCCATCAGTACTTCCGTCCTGTGTGAAAGTGAGCGATGATTTTCCATAGGAATTACCTTGTGAAGACGAAGTTATATTCAGAAGTTCCTGCATAATCCCATTTTTAAATGCATCGCTGTAATCAGCATAAGCCTGTCTTGAAATTCCAAATCCTAGTGTTAAAACACTTAAAAGAAATATTTTTTTCATAAATTTTGTTTTCATAGCTTCTCCTCCTATAATTTTTTTACTTTACTGTTAATTTAAATTAGATAATATTTTCTTGTTTTCCTCATATTTTTTACTGTTGGAAGATTTTAGCGTTTCATTATCTTTTTTGGCATTATTTAATGCTATATTATACAAAAGAGGATTATAATTTTCCTTTAGAAATTTTTGATTAATTATAAAAGTTTCTACTGCTTTTTCATTATCTCCTGATAATCTGTAAGCTTGTATCAAATTTTTTTCAATTATTTCTGAAAGTACATTATTTAATACTTTAATATCCTTGTATTCCGCATAACTCTGTTTACCATGTTTTAAAATACCTATTGCTTTTTCATAATATTCAGTACTTTCCTTATATTTTTTTTCATAAAAGAGAATATCTGCCATCACTCTGTAACCATAGGAATAATCAGGAGCATTTTTTAAAAATATTTCTGTAATTTCCTTTGTTTTTTTTAATTCACGGTTTTGATAAAATGCCACGGTTACATAATTACGGTATTTCTCAAGATTTTTGCTGTCCTTTAAAAATTCCTCTTCCGCTTTTTTTATAGCTTCTTCTGATGAAAGTTCCTTCTGCTTTTCTATTTTAGTGCTATCTTTTTCTGAATTTTCTTTATTTTCTTCAGTTTTACTTTTCTCGCTCTGGCTTATATCAATATTATTACTTTTTTTTGTTTTATTTTGTTCCTGTTTCTTATTGCAGCTAAAAACAACAAAAACTATCATAGCTATTATTAAAATTTTTTTCAATTTTATCACTTCCCCAATGGATATAGAATTTTTTATGTTTTTATTTTATTAACAGTTCTTCTTAAACTTTTGCTTTGTAAATATTGGCTTGACTTAATTTCCATAATTCTTACCTATCAAAGAAATCAGATATATCATAAAAGAAACATAAATCGCCACTATTAGTAAAAGGTGTAATGGATAAAAGAAATAAAACATATATTTTGTAAATTTGTTATGAATACCTTGTTTCCCATTATAAAGCCATATTATCGGCAGTGAGAATATCGTAAATATCTGTGTTTTTATAAATATCTCATTTCCAAAAAAGTTAAACGGTAATTCAAGTCCAGGCATAATAAATATGTTTAGAAACACCATTAATAAAGCCTGAAATATTATATTCCTATAATTTTTTTCCCTGAAAAAATAAAATATCAAAATAGTTATAATTCCATATTCCAAATAATCACTTCTTGCAAAATGTGCAATTATAGCAGTGATAATACTTATAACAGCTTTTGCAAAAAATTTTATTATTTTATTCAGATTTTCTGATTTTTCTACTTTTTCCAGCAAATTCATTCCGCATAGAGCAATTCCGAAAGTCCATAATACATTGTTGTATGGATAAAATACCATTATTTCTCCTCTTAATGCCAGACTTGCAAAAAGATTGAACGGAATTTCCGAAATAGTCGCAAAAATAAAAATACGTATTAAATATTTTTTTCTGTTTTTAGTCCTAAAAAATCCTTCCACGAGCATAAAGGCAAAAATAGGAAAAGCAAGTCTTCCAAGCATATTTAACCATATCTGATTAGGAAAAAATATATTCCACAGATGATCTGCCACCATAAATGTCATTGCCAGAATATGCAGTGTAAAAGAATTTATCCCTTTAGAAAATATATCTTTTTTATTCATTTTTACTCCTAATTTTTTCTTTTCTGTTAATAAGGGGTAAATGAACTGAACCCCTTATTGCATTTTGTGAATATAAAACTATTCTTTATTTAATAAACAAGCCCTGATGATGTTATTTTTACTTTACTTGCGCTTACTCCAAGAAGTCCTTCAAGTACCTGCTTTCCTGCGTTTCTTAACTGGGCAGTAACTTTTGTATTTGGATTTTGTTGATTTTGAGATTGATTTACAGCCAAAGTCATTCCTATTATTACCAATTGATCGTAAATATATTTTTTATCACTGTTACTCATTTTATCAAAGTCATCTACACCTTGAAGCACTGTTTTTAACTGATTTTGCATAGGTTTCATATAATCATCATTCAGACTTACATTGTTATATGCCATATATGCTCCTGCTATTGCAGCTGCCAGTCCTGAAGACAGGTCATTTGTAGGTATTCCCACAGAACGTGCTACCTGCGGGAAAGAATCCTGCATTTTTTTCAGATATGTTCTTGCTTCCCCTCTCTGTTTTGACGGATAGTTATTAACAAAATAATCAAGTCCTCTTGTATTTCCATCCGATTTAAAAGTAATATTTGCTTTTGTTGTTTTTGGGGTTGTAGTTGAAGTTGCTGAACTTCCCATTGTTTTTGTAGTTGTTTTTTTAGAATTTGATTTTTTCTTTGAAGAATAATCTCCTTTTTCAATGTGGCTTATTACTTCACTACTAAGTAAATAATTTCTTGTACTATTTATCACATTGTTTGTATAGTTAAAACTGTCTGACATATCATAATAAAATGCCTGTGCAGGCTGCGATACAAATACTCCCATTCCGATAATTGCCGTAACAAATAGTTTTTTTAAATTTATTTTCATAATTATTCCTCCTAAAAATTTTATTTTTTTATGATTTCTATTATTTGATTATACTGTATATTTTTTAGATTAAAAGAACATTAGAGCTTTTTACTTTTTATTTATTTTTTGATGTTTTTTTGAATACAAGATTACTTTCAGGAACTCCGATATAGAGAGTCTGCTCGCTATTCATAAGTGTTATTACATCGGCATTACTTAAATCATCTAAAAAATCTTTATCACTGTTGGTCAGTTCGCTCCATTTTTCCAGCAGATTGTTCAAATTATCTATTTCAAAAGAAATCCTGTGATTTTTCAGAGAATATTTTCCCAAATATTTTTTCCCATTTTTTCCTGTTATAACAACATTTCCTTTATCAAGTTTTATTGAAATTTTACTGTTTTTAAGTTCAAGCCCTGCAATATTTACAAGAGCCCATTCATTAGCCATTATTTTTTTCTCAAAATCTTCAATATTACTAAAAAATGAAAATCTGTCTTTATATTTTTCTTTAGAATATTTTTCCATATTATTTAACATAAAGCCGTCCCTTTTTTCAAAGCTATTTTTCAAAAAATTGGGAATATCCTTTCTGTATATGAGATATACAGTTTCATAATTTTTGTTATCCACATAGACAGGATAATAGCCGTAATCAGAATTTCCTAACGACAGCATAGGCGAAAGGATTGCTTTAACTGTTCCATTTTTGAGATTCTGCACCATAATATCACTGTCCTTATATTCAGTCGCTTTGAAAATAGTATAAGTGGGAGAATGCTCTATTTTTTCGGCAAATTCCCTGTCAATCTCATTGGATACACCTACTTCTAATATATATCCCTTGTCTATTATGTCTTTTTTTGAAGGTTTTCCACAGGAAATAAATATTATTCCAAAAAGTAGAAAAATCATAAATCCTGTCAATTTTTTAATTTTTATCATGCTGTTTTCTCCTTCCTATCAATAAATTTACACCAAGCCCCACAAGAAATATTACATCCAATAAACCTATGACAAAATAAGCATAATAAGTTGGTAAAAATTCTTCATCTTCTGCTGATGAAACTAAATATTTATACGATATTAAAAATATTAGTATTTTTAATATTACACCAATTATTGTTAAAATTATCAAAGCCTTTTTTCCTATTCCTACTTTTGCATAAAAATATGATAAAAATAATATTAAGCAAAATTAATATAAGATTTTCCGAGTATATGGCATATATACCTCCAACCTCCAATCATTTTCAAATTACTTAAAACTGATACTTCTAATACAGCCAGAAAAAATAGTACTAGAATATTAAAACAGAGCAGATGAATAAAATACAGGCTTCCAAAAAATATTTTTTTCATTTTTCCTCCTTATTCAAATACTAATTAATTAGTCATTTTTCAATTTTATGATATGTAATATAGATTAAAATAAAATGAGAATTCTACTTTTCTTTTTTCTTTCCATAGATATAAAACCAGGCTGCGAGAAATATAATTGATGGCAGTAATGACATAGTATAATTCCCTTTTCCAGTGTGCCCTATTACTTCACTACCAAGTATATAATTTCTTGTACTGTTTATCAGATTGTTTGTATAGTTAACATTGTCTGACGTATCATAATAAAATGCTTTTGCAGGCTGTGATACAAATACTCCTGCTCCGATAATTGTTGCAATAAATAGTTTTTTCAAGTTTACTTTCATAATTTTTACTCCTTACTTAAAGTTATTTTTTAATTTTGTGATATGTAATTCTAATTAAAATAAAATGAAAGTTTCTACTTCACTTTTTTCCTTTCATAGATATAAAACCAGGCTGCAAGAAATATAATTGAAGGCAGTAATGACATATTGCCGTTTGTTTTATTGCTATTATTAAAAACTTTGTTATGATTATCAAAAGTTTGCTGCAAAAGATTTTCCCGTAACGTATCGCTTGGCAAATTTGTAGGATCCATATAATAATCATATCCCATAAATGCATGTGACTGTTGTGATACAAATACTCCTGCTCCAATAATTGCTATAGCAAATAATTTTTTTAAATTTAATTTCATAGTTCTTACCTCCTAAAATCTGATTTTTTACATTTTCCCTCTTTTAATAAAACTTATTACAAAAAAACCTATTCCCACAGCCAAAAGAGGAGTATTTTTTATTAAAATTCCAATAGAAAGAGCATATATTCCACCCCAGGCAAATTTTTTGATAAATCCATATCCTTCTATTTTTTTATCTATTCTCGTTTTCATTTTTTTTACTGTTAAAACCATATTATCAACCTTTTCTGCCATTTCCTTTTTGTTTTCCCAAAGTATCTCATCATCTTTTGTTGCAAATTTCCAGCCACTTTTCAAAAGCATATTAATATAAATCCTATTATATAAAAAACTAAATACCACCAATATCAAAAACATTAGTAAAGGCAATATCATATGGGATATAACCATTATTGTCAAAAGCATCCAGCCGGTATTCCAGTCTTTCCTATAAAACGGAACAAGAAAACCGAAAAAGAAAGTTACCCAGGAAAATCCAATTTTCACTATCTTTATCTCCTCTTCTTTGCTCAATGTTATCTCTTTCTTGAAGCACCCATTTCTACTATTCATTTCCATATCTAAAATCCTCCCATCATGTTTTTTTATATAGAATTTAAAAATCTTATTTCACTTTAACAATATGCTTTTTAGATTAAAGGAATATTAGAGAGAAAAATTATTTTTATTTTTTAAATAACAAGATTTGTAATTTTCTGAATGTGAAATGCAATAAAAAAATGTTTAATAAGATTATACAAAAGAAATGAGAAAATTAAATACAGGGATTTACGAAAATGAACAATCCCTGCAAAAATAAAAATTAATAGACTACTTTCAATCCTTCTTCCTCCAGTTCCTGCTGTCTTATTTCCAGAAACTGAACATTTATCATATAGAGAATTTGAAAAAGCTCATCATTTGTGCTGATTGAATTATCTATAAAATCTCCAATAAATAACATATCCTGAAAAGCGAGTGCCTTATTTGTCGGAAGTTCCAGTAAATAATAATCTCCTTCTTCTTTATTTATCGTCTGTTTTGTAAGATATTCGACTGCATAGTCTGAAGCTGTTATGTAACGGTACATATCGCCATCATATTTACACCTCATTTGAAATACAACAAGCCTTTTTTCTTTTAATGTTTTAACAATTTCAGGATTTGCTACGTCAGCCGGTACTTCCTCATCTTTATATTTTTCCGTATCTTCGTAAATTAATCTTGCTTTACTGTTTGTTTTTAACTCTTTAGGAATATAGCACATAATTTTTTCAATCTGTTCTGCAGAAAAACTTAAATTAAAAAATATAAGTGTCAGTATAATAATAATTTTTTTCATTTTCTTTCCTTCCATATATGCAATATAAAGTAAAAATTTAATTTTAAAGTTATTTAAGTACATTATATAACAGAAAAAGATTTTTCTCAAATAAAATCTTTAAAAATAGCTGAAAGTTACTTTACTACAAAATAAAATAAATAGAAATAGAAGTAAAATATCTCTCATTTTATTTTAATATTCTAATGGTAGCTTATTTTATAAGAATAATTCATGAAAGGAGGAATAATCAGAATGGAAAAAAATATTAGTAAATCTAAAATGGAAGAATTAGGACTGCTGATATTGAATACAGCCTGCTACTCAGCATTAATTATAACATCTGTAATAATTTTGCTTACCGTTTTAAGTTTTTTGTTATCAAAAAAGATAATTCTTGACGATTATTCAAAACAGTCTTTTGAAGTTAATGAACTGCTTAAATTTCTAGTATTTTATCCTGTTGGGGAAGAGCTTTTATTGAGAGGACTAATACTTCATTTTTTAAAGAAAAAAACAAAATATGCTAATTTAATTCAGGCTGTAATTTTTGGAATACTTCACCTGAATCCAATTAAGATTATATACACAACAATATCAGGTATCTTTTTCGGAAATGTGCGACTAAGACCCAGTCCAATCTGGTGGACAATTTTACTGCATTCGACATTCAATCTTGTTTCAATATTTCTATATAAGCGTTTTATAATTACAATTGAAAAGATATTTTATCTTCAAAATATACCGATAATAACATTAATTATTGTATTTATTCCACCTTTATTCATATTTGATTATACTCTTAAACAGCTTAAAAATAGATTTAATTATGAAAAACTTTACAAAGCATAATTTTTAACAAAAAAATACCCTCTTCAGTATACTAAACTTTAGAGGATATTTTACTCTACTAATTTTCATTTACTTCCCAAGTTATTACTTCACCTGTTATAGCATCAATGTCGAACTTATACTCTGTATTTTTATATACAATTTTTCCTTCATAAATCTTTCTTCCTTTTTCACTATCCATCTGAATATTTGTAACGTTGATTTTTTTCGCACCAGTAATCCGTGCAACTGCTATTTCTTTTGCTTTTTCTATTCCAATATATTTTGTTGTTTTTCTTATTTCTGTATCACTGCCATTTGTATTAATAATTTTTCCGTCATCTCTGATTACTGTTGAAGCTGATGACCGTTCTTTTTCACTGTAACTCAGAACTTTTCCTGTGTTTGCATCAATGTTATATTTATATTTTTTTCGTTCTGTATAGAATTCTATTTCATAAATAAATTTTCTATTTTCTTTATCCAAACGAATTTTAGTCATTTTTGCCATATTTTTTGACACTTTTGAATGATTCAATGCAAGTTGTTTTGCCTGTTCAATTGAAATTTTTACATCGACATTTAAAACTCTTACGGTTTTGGTCTTTTTAGCTGAATTTCCGTTTGCAAAAACTCCCGTTACTATAATACAAAACATAATAAGTAATATTTTAAAAAAATTATTTTTCATTTTTTCTCCTTTTTCAGCCTAAATATAAACGAACTTCCTTTTCCAATTTCACTCTCTACAGCAATCTGTCCTTTATGTGCCTCTATAATCCATTTTACCATTGATAAACCAAGCCCTAGATTTTCTGTTGTTCTGGAACTGTCCACCTGATAAAATCGTCCCCATATTTTAGGTATATTTTCTTTTTCAATACCAATTCCGTCATCGATAATTTTACATATTGCAAAATCTTTATCCTGTGATAACTTTATCCAGATATTACCGTTTTCATGACCATAGTTAATTGCATTTGAAATTAAATTTACAAAGACTCTCATAATCATCGTCTCATCGCCAACAATAAAAATGTTTTCCTCTGCTTCAGAATGGATTTTTATATTTTTAGTATCTGCATTATGTTGTTGACTGTCAGCAATAAGATGCGCCATCTCGCTAATATTTATTTTATCAAAACTAAGTTTCTGATTACCTCTGTCCATTCTTGATAAAGTTAAAAGTTGCGAGATTAATTTTGACATTTTTTTAGTTTCATCCAGTACAGAAGAAATTGTATCTTTTGCATTTTCTATTGAAGTTAGATTTTCAAGCCCGTATTCACATTCAGAAATAATAATTGCTACAGGTGTCCGCAATTCATGTGAAACATCCGATGTAAACTGCACTTCTCTTTCGAAGGAGTTTTGCAGCCTGTTAAACATTGTATCAAATGTATTTGCCAAAGTGTAAATTTCATCATTTCCTTCTCCAATGTTAATTCTTTGTGTCAAATCGTTTCCCTCATTGATTTTCTCCGCAGCTTCCCTTATTTTTTCTATCGGTTTAAATGCTTTCTTTGTTATGAAATATCCGCTTATTGCTGAAAATAACAAGAAAAATGGTAATACAATCAGAGAAATGAAAACAATTGTTTCAATAACATTTTCCACTTCTGTTGCAGGAGCAATTCCACGAATATGAATAATACCATAACCTGAAAAATTCTTTTTACTGTCAAAGATATACCATTTTTTATTTTTATGTTTTATAATTCTCACATCGTTTTTATCGGAAAAAGTTTCATCATATTTAAAATCCAGCGGAATATCCCCATAAATAAATCCTGTTTCATCGTCATAGACCGACAAATGGACATTATTGTTAAAAATAATAAAATCATTGTCAATTGTAAGTTCACCATCATAAACTTCAATTTCATCAAATGCTGAGATTACAGAGCTTTTCAAATTTTTATAAGCGTTTGCCCGTACAAGATTTTCACTGATATAAATTATTGTTGTAAGAAATATGATTGCGAGGCTTATCATAAGGCCAATATACCAGAAAGCTATTTTGGATTTTATGGAAAGTTTATTTATTTTCATTATCAACCCTCAGGACATAGCCCAATCCACGAACTGTATGAATGAGTTTCGGAGTATAGCTGTCGTCTATCTTTTTTCTCAAATATCTGATGTAAACATCTATAACGTTGGTTCCGCCTGCGTATTCATAATTCCATATATGGTCTTCTATTCTTTCTCTTGGTAAAATTTTTCCTTTATTCCGTATCAAGTATTCCAAAACAGAATATTCCCTAGCTGAGAGTTTTATAAGTATATCATCCCTAAAAACTGTTTTAGCATCAAGGTCAACCTTAAGATTAGCTATTGTAACTATATTATCGGCATTTCCAGAATTACGTCTTAAAAGTACACGGATACGAGCCATAAGTTCTTCAAAGATAAAAGGTTTCACAAGATAGTCGTCTGCACCGTAATCTAACCCTTTCACTTTATCATCTATATTGTCTCTTGCTGTTAGAAGCAGTATTGGAACTTTATTTTTCTTTGCTCTTATTTTTTTTATCACTCCAAATCCATTAAGTTTTGGAAGCATAATATCCAAAATTATTACATCATATTCTGTTCCTTCAACGTATCTGACTGCTTCCTCTCCGTCAAAGCAGCTGTCAACTCCGTAATACTCCTTTTCCAGCTTTTTTGTAATAAGTTCATTTAATTTCTTTTCATCTTCCACAACTAATAATCTCATCATCTTTCACTCTCTTCCATTTTCATCAGGATACACTGATTCTTTTCACAAAATAGTTTTAATTGTTCTATTTCTACTATTTTTTCATACTTTTCATCATTTTCTGTAAACAATTCATTTCTATTATACCTTATAAATACCGTTAAAAACAGAGAAAAAAGAAAAAAATTTTTTATTAAATTTTTGTAATTTTCAGATTTAATTAAATATTTTTTTATTTCCATTTTATCTTATCCTTATTTTTTACTGCTAAAAATGCTCCTCCGCCTGTCAGTCCTGCTCCTAAAAGAATTAAAATACTATTTGCTGTAAAAACTCCTAAAACAAGCGAAACAAATCCTCCACCAATTGATCTTGCTACAAATTTCTGAATTGTACGGTTTTTATAATTCATTTTTGGAACATTTGGATTACCATTATGAAAATTATCAGTATTCATATTATCCATACTGTTATTACTCGTATCAGAAAAATCATTAATACTGTCATTTTTCTTGAATTTAACAACTTCAGTTTTTTCTGACGGCTGCATATCGTAATACTCAATTTCTTTTGCTATTCTTTCCCTATTATTTTCAGAGGAATTATTTTTGTCATCAAAAAGAATTCCATTCATTCTTAGAATTTGTGCATCTTCTTCTGTAAACGGATGCCATCCTTGTTTAATCAGCTTTTTAACATACATTTTATTGTATAGAAAACCGAATACCATTGATAGAACAAATATCAATGGGAAAAATATCATACTTGCTATACTAATCACGACAAAAGAAATTCCAGCCACCATATAATCCTCTTTAATTAACGGATATATAAATCCTAGAAAAAATGCTCCCCATGAAAATCCAAATTTCACTTCTTTTCTTAAAGTTCCATTCTCTAAAATCGCTCTTTTTACATTTATCTTTTTCATAAATAATCATCTCCTTTTATTTTTTATCATACATTCTTATTTTTTGTTTTCAAAAATATGATATTATCAAAACATTAAAGTAAAATGAGAGTTTTAACAAAAGATAGCAAGAAGTCGTAGGCTTTCTACAAGCGGGAGATGAATTGCTTTTTTTTGTAAAAAAAATTGAAAAAAGGATATATTTATGATATAATTTATTCAGTGAAATAATATAAAAGTAGGTAATAATAATGTCATATAATAGCAATTATCATTCAGTATTTGATATAAGTTATCATATGATTTTTTGTATAAAATATCGAAGAGAAGTAATTAATGATGAAATTTCTAATAGATTGAAAGAGATTTTTGAAAAAATATGTCCGAAGTATAACATTGTTCTTAAAGAATGGGAACATGATGTTGATCACATTCATATGTTGATTAATGCTATGCCTAATACTGAACTTTCTAAGTTTGTAAATACTTACAAAAGTGCTTCCAGCAGGTTGATAAAAAAAGAATTTCCTGAAATAAGGGGAAGATTGTGGGAAGAATATTTTTGGAGTAGAAGTTACTTAGTTGTAAGTGTTGGAGGTGCACCGTTAGAGATAATTAAAAAATATATTCAAAATCAAAAGGAGGTGTAATTTTATGAAATATAATTTAGCATTCAAATATAGAATTTATCCAAATAAGGAACAAGAATTATTGATAAACAAGACTTTTGGATGTGTTCGTTTTGTTTACAATACAATTTTGTACACTGCGAATAAAATTTATGAAGAGACTGGAAAAAATAAAATAATTACACCTGCCAGTTTGAAGAATGAAAATCAATTTTTGAAAGAAGTAGACAGCTTGGCACTTGCAAATGCTCAATTAAATATAAAACGATCGTTTATGAATTTTTTTCAGAAAAGAGCGAAGTTTCCAAGGTTCAAATCTAAAAAGAATAGTGTTAAAAGTTACACAACAAATTGTGTGAACAATTCGATACGAATTGAAGAAAACAAATATTTGGTTTTGCCAAAATTGAAAAAAGTCAAATTGAAATATCATAGAGAAATGCCAAAGGATTACAGAATAAAGTCGGTAACATTGACAAACAGTAATGGAAATTACTATGTTTCTATTTTGACGAAATTTGAAAAAGAAATCAAAAAAAATCCAAGTAATGATAAAGTGATTGGACTTGATTTTTCAATGTCTGAATTATTTGTCAGTTCTGAAAACCAAAGGGCTGATTATCCAAGATATTTTAGGATATTGGAGAAAAAATTGAAAGAATTACAAAAATCATTGTCAAGAAAAGTGAAATTTTCTAAAAATTGGTATAAGCAAAAATCAAAAATATCAAAATTGCATGAGTATATCAAAAATTGTCGAAGAGATTTTCTACATAAATTATCGAAAAAATTATCTAAAGAGTATAATGCTGTGGTTGTTGAGGATTTGAATATGAAAGGGATAAGTCAGGCATTAAATTTTGGTAAAAGTGTAGGAGACAATGGATGGGGAATGTTTTTGAAGATGCTTGAGTATAAACTGATGTTTTTAGAAAAGCAATTTTTGAAGATAGATAAGTGGTTTCCGTCATCGAAAACTTGCAGTAAATGTGGAAATGTTAAAGAGGAACTGAAATTATCAGAAAGAAGTTATAAATGTGAGTGCTGTGGAATTGAAATTGATAGAGATTACAATGCGGCATTGAATATAAGAAACATTGGAAAAGCGATGTTGAAATATTAAGAAAATAAAAGAAGACAGGGTAGGAACTACCCGAAGAGCTTGGTAAATATATTTGGCTAGCAAAAGCAGATACTTCCCAAGAAGCTCCCGCTTCTAAAAGCGGGAGTAGTTCACTTTTTATATTATAAAAGGAAAAGAAAAAAAAGCGAGAACCAAAAGAAACAAGAGGAGAAGTTTATGTTGAAAAGTCAATTGATGTGAGAACAAAAGAAATTAAGACAAAAGAAGTTTTTAGACATTGGGAGCTAGATTCCATTTTGCAAATCTTTATTGCTCGTGGCAGAGAGGCAGCAACGAAAATAGCAATGGTTTTCTGAGAGAATTTTACCCAAAGAAGACAGATATATCAAAAGTAGAAACAGAAGACTTGATAAGAACTTTAATGCTAATAAATTCAAGACCTAGAAAATGTTTGAACTACACAACATCATTTGAAAAATTTTTATATGAAATTAAATTTTAGGCAATTTAAAAAATGTTACATTTAATATTGTAATTTATGATAAAATAAAAAATTGTTGTTAAGTTTTTCCAAAACTTTTGAATAAAAAAATGGCGTACCTGTGAGGAATCGAACCCCAAGCCTTCTGATCCGAAGTCAGACGCTCTATCCAGTTGAGCTACAAGTACACAAATTTATGTTACCATATTTTTTTTAAATAGTCAACGAAAAAAATTTGGAAATTTCGTAAAATGTGGTAAAATTAAAATGAGTGGATAAATTATTTAATAAAAATTTGGAAAATAAATTTTAGGAGGAAAATACTATGGATTTTATGAAAAAATACGAATATTGGCTAAATTCAGATGCCATTGACGAAAAAGACAGGGAAGAATTGAAAAGCATCGCAGGGAATGAAAAAGAAATAGAAGATAGATTTTTCAAAGATTTGAGCTTCGGAACTGGTGGAATTCGTGGAGTTCGTGGAATTGGAACTAACAGAATGAATAAATACGTAATTAGAAAGGTAACTCAAGGACTTGCAAATTATATGCTAAGTTTTGATGAAAAAGCTGCAAAAGAAAAAGGAATCATAATTGCTCATGACTGTAGAATAGGTTCGAGAGAATATGCGCTAAATACTGCAAGAGTAATGGCTGCAAATGGAATTAAAGCATATATTTATGAAAGTTTACGTTCAACTCCTGAATTGTCATTTGGTGTAAGATATAAAGGATGTATGTCAGGAATCGTTGTTACGGCTTCTCATAATCCAGCTGAATACAATGGATATAAAGTTTATTGGGATGATGGAGCACAAGTTGTTGATCCACATGCACCGGCAATTGTTGAAGAAGTAAATAAAATTTCTACATTGGAAGAAATAAAAGTTATTTCTGAAGAAGAAGGAAGAGAAAAAGGATTAATCATTCAGCTTGATCATAAAATTGATGATGACTATATAGCAGCAATTAAAAAACAAACTATACATACAGATATTCCAGGAAAAGAAGATTTCAAGATTGTTTATACTCCGCTTCATGGAACTGGTGGAAGACCAATGAAGAGAATTTTATCTGATTTTGGATACAATTTTGAAGTTGTAAAAGAACAAATTGAGCCAGATGGAAACTTCCCAACAGTAGTTTATGCAAACCCAGAAGAAGTGGCAGCATTTAAATTGGGAACAAAATTAGGAAATGAAATTGGAGCACAATTAATTTTGGCAAATGACCCAGATGCTGATAGAATCGGTATTGCGATAAGAGATGACAAAAATGAATGGTACTATCCAAATGGAAACCAAGTAGGATTGTTGTTATTGCAATATTTATTGAATTACAAAAAAGATATTCCAGCTGATGCACAAGTTATTACAACAGTTGTTTCAACACCTATGATTGATGTTGTTGCACCTGCTAAAAATGTTGGAGTTATGAAAACATTGACTGGATTCAAATACATTGGACAAAAAATTAGACAATTTGAACACAAAGAATTGGAAGGATCATATTTATTTGGATTTGAAGAAAGCTACGGATATTTGATTGGAACTCATGCAAGAGATAAAGATGCGTTGGTAACTTCAATGGTTATTTCTGAAATGGCAACTTATTACCACTCAAAAGGAACTTCTATTTACAAAGAATTACAAAAATTATATGAAAAATTTGGATATTATTTAGAAGGAATTAAATCAGTAATGTTAAAAGGTAAAGATGGAATTGAACAAATGGCAGCATTAATGTCTAACTTGAGAGAAAATGTTAAAGATGAATTGCTTGGTAAGAAAATTAAAATTAAAAGAGATTTCTTCTCACACAAAGAACATAACTTGGAAACTGGTGAAGAAAAAGAAATTAAATTGCCAAAAGAAAATGTATTACAATTCGTGCTTGAAGACAATACATTCATTACAGCAAGACCATCTGGAACAGAACCAAAAATCAAATTCTATTTCAGCGTAAATGCAGATTCTAGCGAAAATGTCAAAGCTAAACTTGATAAAACAATGGAAGAATTTTCTAAATTTATTGGATTATAATTTTTTGAGTAAATGTTTTGAAAAATTTGATAGATTGAGAGAAAATAAAAATTTTATACAAAGTTTATAAAATTGAGTAAAAATTAAAGTAAATAAATAGATGAAAACAGGGAAATTTCTTGTGATGAGAATGATTTTCCTGTTTTTTTATTTGAAAATTGAAAATATTTTTGATTTATATGAATTCTTATGAAAAATAGAGATTGAATTTGTTTTACTTACTTAAAAAATATAAATATTTTTAAAAAATGTATCATAAGTTACACGTCTTGAAGATAAAAATATGATAAAATAAAAGAAAGTTTTGCAATCAAATATTTTTTGAATAAAATTAACTTGTAAAAAGATTTTGAACTTTGATTAAAAAAATAAAGTATGAGGTGGTGTTTTTTATGGAAAAAGCGAATATGAAGGATCATTTGAATATAAATTTTGATCTGATTGAAAAAATGACTGAAATTAAGAAAGATTATATAGAGGGAACGGCGGATGTTGAAACGACAAAAAGGCGGATAAAGGAAACTTTTAAGGATAAAAAGATAACTCCTGCTGAGTTTGCCTATTCTGAACAGAAAATAAAAGATTTGGGATTTGATGATGAGACTGTTCATGATAAAATGAATGATGTGCTTGATTTGTTTGATGAAATTATTGAAAGAGAGAAACCTTCGCTGCCTGAAGGACATCCAATAAAAACCTATTTGAGGGAAAATGAGGCGGCTAGAAAACTAATTGCTGAAATGAAGGAAGAACTGAATAAAAAATTTATAAAAAATAGATGGCTGGAGTTTTACGATAAACTTTATACATTTAATTTGACACATTTGGCTAGAAAACAGCATCAATTATTTTCAATACTTGAAAGTAAAGGATTTGACAGACCGTCTAGAATAATGTGGACTTTTGATAATGCAGTCAGGGATAATATAAGTGAGGCTAGAAAGCTTTTAATGGAAGATAAAATGGAAGAATTTTATGCAAAACAGGAAATTGCTTTGGAATTGACGTTGGATATAATGCACAAGGAAGAAGAGGTTTTATTTCCGACTTCACTTAAAATGATTACTGAGGAAGAATTTAGAAATATGAGAAGTGGGGATGATGAGATTGGATATTTCCTGATTGAGAAGCCTAAAGGATTTTTGCCTGAGAAAAAAGAGGAAAAAATTGAAAAAGAGGAAAATGCAAATATAAATACGTCTCAAACAGGTAACTTTATGAACGACTTAGCGGGACTTCTTTCAAAATATAATATGAATGCAGGTGGAGAAAAATCTGACGTGTTAGATGTCAAACAAGGAAAACTTACTTTGGAGCAAATAAACTTGATTTTCCAACATATGCCAGTGGATTTATCTTTTGTGGACGAGAATGAGATTGTTAAGTTTTATACTGATACGAAACATAGAATTTTTCCTAGAAGTGCGGGAGTTATAGGGAGAGATGTTAAAAACTGTCATCCGAGAGAAAGTGTTGCTTCGGTTTTGGAAATAATTGATGCGTTTAGAAATAATGAGCAAGATGAAGTGGATTTCTGGCTTGAAATGAATGGGAAATTTATTTATATCTATTATGTAGCTGTGAGAGATGAAAATGGTATATTTAAGGGAGTCCTTGAGATGATGCAAGATGTTACGAGAATAAGAAGCCTTGAAGGAAAGAGAACGCTTGTAACTTGGGAAAAACCTAAAAAATCTGAAATTAATCGGGAAAATCAAAAAAATTCTAAAGAAGATAAAAATCCTTATGGATTAACAGAAAATACAATAATCGGAGAAATAATAGATAAATATCCTTATATAAGAGAGTTTATGCCAACATTGTCGCCTACATACAAAAAACTGCTTGATCCAATTCAATATATGATAATGTCTAAAGTTGCAACGCTTGATATGATTGCGATGCGTGGTGGATTCCCTCTAGATGAATTAATAGATAAAATCTCAGATGAAATTAAAAGGCATGAATCTAAAAAATAGTTTTATGGAAAGGAAAAATTAATGTTGCTACACTATTTTATTTCAGGTGGAATATTTATGTGGGGAATACTGGCGACTTCAATTTGCGGAGTCGCAGTAATTTTGGAAAAATTATGGATTTTTTTTACAATGGAAAAGGATTTTACAAAAGAGTATAGAAAAGAGCTGTATAAGGCATTGCAAACAAAGAGTAAAGAGGAAGTTATTAAGATTACAAATTCAAAAAGAGATTCAGTTTCTAGAATTATTACAAAAACAATGGAAAATATAGATTTGGATTTAAATAAAATTGAGGAATCAGAGAAGGAATATCTTGAGGAAATAATAAGAGAAGCTGTTTTGGCACAGACAGGAAAACTGGAAAAAGGGATGTGGCTTCTTGGGGCAGTAGTAAATACAGCACCTCAGTTGGGGCTTCTTGGAACAGTTACTGGAATGATAACATCATTTTCGGCATTATCTGCAAGTGTGGAAAGTTCTAAAACAGTTGCAGCAGGAATATCAGAGGCTCTGTACACTACGGCGTTTGGTCTAATTGTGGCGATACCTACTTTAATCTTTTACAATTACTTTAATAGAAGAATAGATGCGACAGCGTTGGAAATGGAGAGAGCGGCTTTGCATATTATGGGAAGAGTGAAAAAATAGAATTATAAAGTATTGAAGGGAATAAAAAATGAAATTTTCTAATAGAAGAAATAGGCAGAATGCGGAAATATCAATGCTTAATCTTATCGATGTCATATTTATGTTATTAATATTTTTTATGATTGCCACGACATTTAATAAATATTCACAATTTCAGCTTTCTATTCCTAAATCGGATGCTAAATTTGATAAAAAAGAGGAGACGAAGGCAGAAATAATAGTTAATAGAGAGAAAAAAAATTTTTTGAAGTTAGGAAATAATATTAAAGAAATTTCGGGAGAGAATATTCATAATGAGATTTTGAGATTGCCAAAAGAGATGCTTGAAAATATGACATTGACGGCTGATGAGCATCTTGAATATGGATATATTGTAGAAATAATGTCGAAATTACGTAATGAGAATGTAAAAAATGTTAGTCTTAATATACAAAAAAATGATAAATAATAAATATTAATTTTAAGAAAAGGAGAGCGTGACAGATATATATAATTGTCATGCGGGAATGAAATTTATGTTAAAAAAAATTGCAATTTTAAGTTTAATTTTAGCTAGTCTTTCTTTGTATGCAGAAGGAAAATACGAGGGAAAACTTGAAGAAACAGTCGTAACAGCGACAGGATTTAATGATAACATTGATAATCAAATAAAAAATGTTACGATTATTACGTCGGAGGATATTCAAGAAAAAGGGTATAATACTGTAGAAGATATATTAAAACAGGCACCAGGAGTTAATATCACACAAACTGGATTCGGTTCAGCGGTAGATATGAGAGGTCAAGGGAGATTTGGATTAGGAACGAGTGCAAACATTTCTAAAGCAGTTTCTTCAGTAAAAATCTTGATTGATGGAGATATTGCTATGGATACGATTGATACTTCCCATGCTTATATTCCTTTAAATACAATATCAGTTAATGATGTGGAAAGAGTAGAGATAATAAATGGTGGGGGAACAGTTCTGTATGGGAGTGGAACTCGAGGTGGAGTTGTAAATATTATTACGAAAGATAGAACAAAAGAAGGAGCTTCAGGCAAAGCTTACTATCAAAATAGCTCTTATGGAACAAATAAATTAGGATTTGATGCTGGAATAAATTATGGTAATAAATTTATCATTGATTTGGGGTATGAAAATGTTAATGGAAAAGGATATAGAAGAGGTTCTAAAGAAGCGTATGAATATTTGAATGGGAGCTTGAAATATAATATAACAGATAATCACAGTTTGAAATTTAAGGCGGCGAGATACAATTCAGAAGAAACATTGGCATCAGATTTAACAAAATCGCAACTTTTGAGTGACAGAAGACAGTCTGGGACTTTGAGTGATCTTGATGTTGATAGAAAAGAGTATAGCTTGGGATATGAAGGGAAAGTTACCGATAACTTGAAGTTATCATTGACAGGATATAAACAGGATACAAATAAAATTATGTACGGAATGCCTAAAACAAAATTTGAAGATAATAAAAAAGGAATCAATTTTAAGGGAAATTATGGACTTGAAAATGGGAATATAATTTTTGGATATAACTACATCGACCATAAAGGAAGTAGAGAGCAAACTATATTTGGAACGCCAATTATGAATGTTGATTTGGCGAAAGAGACGAATTCGTTTTATTTGCTAGGGCGTCATAAAATTGTTGGCAATTTAGAAGGAACAGCAGGTTATAGATACGAAAGAGCGGAATATAAAACAAATAGGGAAGTTCCGTCTACGAGAATGCCGATACCTGGTGGAAGAGGCTTTGTGAATATTCCATCAAGAGAAATGCACGGTTTGAGAAAAGACAGTAATAGTGCTTATGAATTGGGACTTAATTACAAATATTCTGATACAGGAAATGTTTATGCCAAATATGAAAGAGGATTTAGATCACCAGCTGCAACAGAATTTGTTGATTATGCACCAGGAGCTAGAAATTATACTTTAAATAATTTAAAAACAGAAAAATTTAATACATATGAAGTAGGATTTAAAGATATGTTGTGGAATTCGTTTGTAAGTGCTACAGCGTTTCATACACGAACAGATAACGAAATATACTTGAATATGGATCACGGAGTATTGGGAGGACCAAGTACAGCAAGATGGACATTCCATAATTTAAAAGCTACCGAAAGAACAGGTGTAGAACTATTTGCTGAGCAATATTTAGGTAAATTGAGAGTAAATGAGTCGTTTACATACGTGAATGCTAAAATTAAAAAAGTGGGAGATGATGTACTAACTTCAACAACTTATAATTTTAAAGATGGGCAAAAAATACCAGGAGTTCCATCTACAAAAGTTACATTAGGACTTGATTATGAAATAGCAGACGGTTTGAGAACTACTGCTAACTTAAATTATTATTCAAGCTCAGTGGATACCTACAATGAAAAAATACCTTCATATTCTACAACAGATTTAGGTTTAAAATACAAACATCAAAGTGGATTTGGGCTTAATGCGGGAGTAAAAAATGTATTTAACAAAAAATATAATGTCGCTCAAGGAAAAGATCCACTTACAGGAAAGACAGTATATTCACCAGCTGACGAACGAACTTATTATATTGGAGCAAGCTATGAATTTTAGAAAAGTGAGCTTATTTCATAAATTTGTTTAGAGCGTTAAAGAGAGGGAAAAAATGAAATTTTATATAATTTCAGTTATTTTAAATATTATGATTTTGTTTATTCCAGTAGCCTATTATACTTCAAATAGCAGTAAAAAAGAAAATAAGCAAAACGAGCCAATAACAGTAAATTTAAGCGAAAGTGTATTCCAAAGTGTTTCACAAGGAACAACTGGAAATGAAAATATTGGAGAGAAAAATGGAGAATCTGGAAATAATGAGAGTGTAAAGAATTCTGATGACACTAAAAATACTGGAAATTCTGAAAAAATAAAAGTTTCACAAAAAAATGAAATCTCAAATTCACATTCTGAATCTAACTCAGAAAAAATTAATAACTTAAACGATCAGAAAGAAAGTCGGAAAACTGAAAATATTAAGACAATCTCACAAAATGAACAAGAAAAAGAAGAGCTAAAAGTATTTCCATTAGAAAATAAGAAAAAGGATATTTCACAGGCTATTTCTGGTATTTCATCAACCTCACCTTTAGAATCAATATTTTCCTCAAAAAATACTGAAAAAATTTTACAAAAAAATGAGAACTTGAAAGTAATTTCAAAAGAAAATCTGACAAATGCAGTATCAACATCTACAAATATTTCAAAAAATATTTCAGAAAACGCTGCTGGAAATCACAAAAATGATTCTCATACTTATAAAACAAGAACTAATAGTGTTGCTGGAAAAAATGAGAATCAGGGAGATGGTACTAATAAAAACAGTAAAAGCAATTCTTTTATTCAAAAAGGAAGAAATAATGGGAATAATGGAAAAGATGGAAATAACAGGGGAAATATTAATGGAAAAGGTCAAAGTGGAGATAATTCAAAAACAGGAAATTTAGAAAAAATTAGCAAAAATTCTAGTAAAAATCATAATATTGAACGAAAAAGAAGTACTGAAAAAGGGGAAGAGGGAAATGAGAATGTCTGCAATGAAGGGAAAGATTTTACAGTTTCATATAATCCAAATTTGAGTTATCCTATTGCAGCACGAAGACTTGGAGATAAAGGAGTTGTTACAGTTTCAGTAAAATTTCATTTCAATAGTAGTGGTTCTGTTAGTGTGATTTCAGTATCAGGCGGGAGCTCAATATTTCAGCAGGAGGCAAGGAGAGCAGCTAGAATAAGAGTGAAAATAAAAAATCCTGAAACTTTGAAATGTACGATAACAAAACCATTTAAATTTGAATATAAATAATCTAAAAAAGGTTAAAAAGGGAGTTGTATTTCTCCCTTTTGTTTTATCTGAAATTTTGTAATTTTTATTAAGATATTAATGCAAAAAGTTTGAAATCACATCTTACATATGGTAAAATATATTAAGTAATTTAAAAAAGGTAAAAAAATAATGATTGAAGTAAAAAATATTAAAGCATCGAAGGAAAAAAATATTGATGCAATATACATTCATATTCCATTTTGCAGTAAAAAATGCGAATATTGTGATTTTTGCACATTTGTGAGAATGGAAGAAGAATATAGAAAATATACGGATTATTTGATTAAAGAAATTAGAATGTATCCAAAAATTAAATATGATACAATTTATTTTGGTGGAGGAACGCCTTCTCTGCTGCCTGTTGAAATGATAAGCGAAATATTAAATGAACTTGACTGGTCTAAAAATGCTGAAATTACGCTGGAATTGAATCCAACGGATATGACTTTTGAGAAATTGAAAAAAATTCGAGAAAGTGGAATAAATAGACTAAGTATTGGAATTCAAAGTTTTCAAGATCATGTTTTAAAATTTATTGGAAGGCAGCATAGTTCTGATGATGCAATAAATGTTTATAAAATGGCAAGAGAGGCAGGATTTTTCAATATTACGGTGGATTTGATGTTCGGGATTCCTAATCAAAGTCTTGAGGATTTGCAAAGGGATCTTGATATTTTGCAGGGATTAAAGCCTGAAAATGTTTCGATTTATTCGCTTATTTGGGAAGAAGGAACGGTTTTTTGGAGTAAGCTGCAAAAGGGTATTTTATCCGAAATTGATCAGGATTTGGAAGCGGAAATGTATGAGAAAATTATTGATTTTTTTGAGAAAAATGGATATTGCCAGTATGAAATTTCTAATTTTGCGAGAATTGACGACAAAGATAAAGATGTTGAAATTAATGAAATAAAAAAATTTGAAGATTTAAGAAAAATGCAGAAAAATGCGGGAAGACATAATTTGAAATATTGGCGAAATCAGAAATTTATTGGCGTTGGAATGAGTGCAGCTAGTTATTTTGACGATAATAGGCATAGTAATGTGCGGACTTTTAAGAAATATTATAATCTGATTGATGATGAGAAATTTCCAATTGATGAAAATACAATTGAAAAAATTGATGATTTTGAAAAAGAAAAATTGAAAAAAATGTTGGGTTTAAGACTTATTGAAGAAGGGGTAAATTATAGTGAAAAAGATGCCAAAAAAGTTGAAAAACTTATAAAAAATGGATTGATTGAAGAGTTTTTTATTGAAAAAAATGAAAAAATAAAATTTAAAAATAAAAAAAATTTTGTTAAAAATTATGAAAAAAGAATAAAATTGACAAAAAAAGGACTTTTTTTGGCAAATAATGTATTTGTTGAATTTATTTAAAAAAAAGGTTATAATAAAATAATTATAGATAACAAAAATTCTTTGATTTTTAAAATAGGAGCAAAAAAATGGAAAAAAAAGAAATAAAACTTGATTGTGAAAAAATAAAAAAAAATTACAACGAAATTTTGGAAGATATAAAAAAATACTCTTCTAATCCAGGAAAAGTGAAACTTTTGTTTGTCAGCAAATACTTTGATGTTTGTCAGCACAAAGAAATTGTCAAAATGGGATACAATTATTTCGGAGAAAATAGAGCGCAACTTTATCGGGATAAATTAAATGAAATTGGTAACAATGGTATCAAATGGGATTTTATTGGAAGATTGCAAAAAAATAAGATAAAGTATATAATTGATAGCGTAAATTTGATACATTCCATAGATTCATATGATTTACTTTTAGAAATCAATAAAAAGGCGACTGAACACGGAAAAATTGTAAATGGACTTCTGCAAATCAATGTTTCAAAAGAAGAGTCAAAAGCAGGAATTTATATCGACGATTTTGAAAAGAATTACAAGAAATATTTTTCACAAGGTAATGTAAAAATAATAGGTTTTATGACGATGGCACCATTTTTGGCGACAGATTGTGAAATTGATAGTTATTTTAAAAAGATGCAAGAATTGAGAGAAAAATTTTCAAAAAAATATGATTATTTGACAGAGCTTTCAATGGGAATGTCAAATGATTATAAAATTGCTCTAAAAAATGGTACAACAATAATCAGAATTGGAAGCAAATTATTTGAATAGGAGGTTAGAATTTTGGGACTAAAACGAAAATTAATGGAATTTTTTGGGGATGACATTGAAGATGACGATGAAGAATTGGAACAATCGGCAGAAGAGAATAAAGAGGTAGAAAATCCAAAAACACAGCAGCAACCAAAGCCAAAACCGATTTTTAAAGAGGATAAACCTAATGAAGAAAAAAAAGGTATAGGTAGTATTTTTGGTGTAGGAAATAAGAAGGAGGAGAGTACAAAGATGGCAGCAGAAATGGCATCAGCTACAAAAGTTAGTTATGTTTCAATAATCAGACCAAAAGTTTTTGAAGATTCAAGACTTATTGCAGATGCGATAAAAGAAAATAAAGTGGTAACATTCAGTTTGGAATTCTTAGAATATGAAGTGGGACAAAGAGTAATAGATTTTGTAAGTGGAGCAGCATATGCTATGAATGCACACTTATCAAAAGTTACAGATAAAGTTTTGACTTCGATTCCAGTTGGAATAGATTATGAAGATATTGATGCTTCACTAGGTGAAGACTCTAAAGATAGCAATTATTTATAGTCATAAATTTCTTTTGATTCGTTTCATAAAAAGAATTATTTCTATTTTGTAATTATTAGAAATAGTTCTTTTTAATTTAAAAAAAATTTTTAAAAAATAGAAAAATTTGTTATAATGTAAAAAGAATATTTGAATATTAAATAAAAAAAATAGGAGATGTAACTATGAAAAGAATAAATAAGAAAAAGATGTTATTTATTGTGGGATTCATGACCATGTCAGCCATTTCTTATGGTAAAGATGTTTTTGCAAATTATGGTATTAGTTTTGGGAAAGTAAACTTATCTAATGTTACAGGTATTGGTCCAGAAGATGCCAAAAGAATTAATGGAGCAACTTATCAGCTCGTTGGAAGCGGAGAGTACAGAATTATGGATGAAGGTGGAAGAAGACTTGTTGTCAATACGGCTAACGGTGTTCTAAATGGTAATTACACTGAATATTATGCAAATGGAAATCAATATACGACAGGAAGGTATACAAATGGAAAAAAAGAAGGAGAGTGGCTAGTTTACTACGAAAATGGAAAATTGTGGAAGAGATACCAATATGCTAACGATGAATTAAACGGAAGATATTATTCATATTATGGAAAAACTGGAAGTCAAGAAACAGTTGGAGAATATCAAAATGGAAAGATGACTGGAACTTGGATGGAATATTATGAAAATGGTTCTAAAAAATCGCAAGGAACTTATGCAGGAGGCTATAAAAACGGATTGTTTACTGAATGGAAAGTAAATGGTACAAAAGTTTCGGAAATTAATTATCAAAATGATCAAGTTAATGGTTTGATGAAGGTTTACTACGAAAATGGAAATTTATTTTACGAAGCAAATTTAAATAATGGAGCTGGAACTCTAAAAGGCTATTATACAAATGGGGCAGTTGGATTTACTGGAAATCTTAATGGAAGAAGAAGAGTTGGAACTTGGACTTACTATGACAAAGCTGGAAATTCGAGAACTGTAAATCATTAAAAATTAAAAAAAGGAAAAAAAATGTCATATTCAGCAAATTTAAAAAGGGAAATACTGGGTTTGGAAAATGAGAAAAATGAAGTGGTTTTTGCAGAACTATTTGGAATACTTGCTTCAAAAAATGCGATTTTGGAAAATGGGCTTTTTTTTAGCACAGAAAATGTTTCATTTGCCAAAAGGGTTTACTCAAATTTGAGAAAAGTTACAAATTTAGATATTCAGTTAAAATATATCATAAGCAAGCGTCAATTGTTCTCGAAAACATATAGGATAATATTGATTCCCACAAAGCAAAATGAAAAAGAGTATAAAAGTTTTTTTGAAAAGCTATTTTCTTGTAAAAATTGTTCAGCAAAAAATGTTGAAGATGAAGAAAAAATTGCAGGAGTGATTCGAGGCGCTTTTCTTAGTTGCGGTTATATAAAAGCTCCTGAAAAATCTTATGCATTGGACTTTTTTTTAGACAGCGAAGATTTTTCAAACTTTTTATTTAATTTATTTAGCGAGATGGGGAAAAAATTTTCAAAAACTGAAAAAAAAGAGAAAAAAATTGTTTATTTGAGAAATTCGGAAGATATCTTGGACATAATTTTTTTGACAGGAGCAGTAAATTCGTTTTTTGCATTTGAAGAAGTTACGATAAATAAAGAGATTCGCAATAAAATTAACAGAAATATGAACTGGGAAATTGCGAATGAAACAAAAAAAATCTCGGCGTCAGAAAAACAAATAAAAATGATAAAATACATTGACGAAAAAATAGGTTTAGCTGAACTCTCAAATGTGTTGCAGGAAACGGCAAAGGCACGGCTGGAAAATGAAGAACTCTCACTTCAGGAACTTGCAGATTTGATGAATATTTCAAAATCTGGAATAAAAAATAGATTTCGAAGAATTGAGACGATGTATAAAGATTTATTAAATTATTAAATTCTTAAAATTGGAGAAAAAATTGGAATTATTATCAATGATATATGGATTTATAGTATTTTTACGAAATAAACTTTTTGATTTAAATATTTTGAAATCTAAAAAAGTTGACGGAGTAAAAGTGATTTGTATCGGAAATATTGTTGCGGGAGGAACGGGGAAAACTCCAGCTGTGCAATATTTTGTGAATGAATATTTAAAAAAAAATATGAAAGTTGGGATTTTGAGCCGAGGTTATAAAGGCAAGAGAAAGACGGATTTGCTTTTGGTACGTGATGAGAAGAAAATTTATTGCACTTCAAAAGAATCTGGAGATGAAGCGTTTTTTCACGCTGAAAATTTTAAAGTTCCAGTAGTTGTGTCAAAAGACAGATACAAAGGTGCAAAATTTTTGAAAGAAAATTGTAGTGTTGAAGTTATTATTATGGACGACGGATTTCAGCACAGAAAACTTTTGAAGGATGAAAATATTGTTTTGATTGATGCGACGAATCCTTTTGGGAATGGGAAGTATTTGCCAAAAGGAAGGCTTCGGGAGTCGATAGATGCGCTAAATCGTGCGGATGAAATAATTATCACTAAGAGTAATTATGTTAAAAAAAATGAAATCTTAAAAATTTTGGAGAAAATAAAAAAATATAGAAAAGAAATTTTTTTTGCTTCCTTTGAAAGTGATTATTTTTACAAATTAAATTTTGAAAATGATGAAAAATTTGGTAAAATAAATAGTGAAAATAATAAAAATTTTGAAAATAAAAAAAATAAAATTTCTAAAAATATTATAAAAAATAAAAATATTTTAATTTTTTCATCTATTGCAAATCCTGCGATTTTTTACAAGACGATAAAAAATTTGGCACCAAAAAATGTGGATGAAATTAAATTTTCAGATCATCATTTGTATAGCTCTGAAGATTTTGCAGAAATTGAGAAGAAGAGTAAAAACTATGATTTTATTGTAACGACGGAAAAAGATGCCGTTAAAATTGATAAAAATATAGAAAATTTGCTTGTTTTAAAAATGAAATTTGATTTGAAAAAAGATTTTTAAAATTATAAAAAATAAAAAAACAATAAATAAAATAGAGAAAAAAATTAGATAAAAAAACAAAAAAATAAAAAAACTAAAAACTAAAAAACTGGAAGGAGAAAGTTTTGGAGATAAAAAGTTTTTCACAATTTATTTTGGAACATAAAAATCGTTTTGAAAAAAGAAAATATTTTATTTTGGACAAAAATTTTAAGATTGTTCGTAAAGAGCCATCTTTTATACTTGAGATGGCTTATATTTATTGTGAAAATGAAAAAAAAGATGAAAAAGTTTTGGAAAATATAAAAAGTGAATTTGAGAACACATTTTTGGAAAAAGAAAAAAATGTAAAAAGACAGTCTAAAATCGAAGCTAAAAAATTGGAAGATAGTTTTATTAGAAGTCTTTTTAACAGGGAGAGCATTCATGCACTAAAACTTGGAAACGAAATGTTTTACAAAAATAAGAAAAAATTTTTTGAAATTTTATATAATTTTTCATTTGTTTCGGCTGATGAAAATAAATTTATAAAAACTTTTTTTGCAGAAAAAATGGTTGAAAAAATTGTTCTTGAAAATGGCGAAAAATATTCAAATATAAGATTTTTTGTGGAAGAGATTTTAAAAAATATTTTAAATTATTTTACAAAGTCGCAATTCTGTTTTTTGGATTTTGAAGATGAAAAAAATATAAAATATTTTTTGGAAAATGAAATTTCTATGCTTTATAAAAAAATTTATGTGGAAAATTTTGACAAAATTATAGAAAAATATGAGATCCGAAATGTGAAAAAAATAAATTTTGAAAAAAATTATAATTTTGAAGAATTATCAGAAAGTAAAAAATATTATATAATTTTATTTAAACATAAAAATAAAAAAATAAAAAAAACAAGTAAAAAAATAGAGAAAGGGAAAAAGATGCTAGAAATGAGATATATCCGTGAAAATTCGGATAAAGTAAAAGAATTTTTAAAAAATAGAAAAAGTGATTTTGATTTAGATGCACTTTTAAAATATGATGAAGTGAGAAGAAATTTATTGCAAGAAGTGGAAATGCTAAAAAAAGAGAGAAACGAATCAAGTTCATTAATTGGAAAATACAAAAAAGAGGGAAAAGATACGGTCGAACTGCTTTCAAGAATGCAGGAAGTGAGCGCAAAAATAAAAGAATTGGACCAAAAATTGGCTGAAAATGATGAAAAACAGCTTTTATTGAATTATACAATTCCAAATAAACTAAGTCCTGATACGCCAATTGGAAACGACGAAGACGACAATGTTGAAATTAGAAAATGGGGAACTCCAAGAGAATTTGATTTTGAAATAAAATCTCACGATGAATTGGGAGTTAATCTTGGAATTTTAGATTTTGAAAGAGGTGCGAAACTTGGTGGTTCAAGATTTACAGTTTATAAAAATGCGGCTGCTAGATTGGAAAGAGCGTTAATTGCTTTTATGATTGATGTTCACACTCAAGAAGAGGATTTTGAAGAAATTTTCACGCCACAGCTTGTAAAAAAAGAAATGATGATTGGAACTGGACAACTTCCTAAATTTGCTGAAGATGCTTATAAAATCGAAGGGGAAGAAATGTATTTAATTCCAACAGCAGAAGTAACGCTTACAAATTTACATAATGGAGAAATTTTAGATGAAGAAGAATTGCCTAAACATTACTGCGGATATACAGCTTGTTTTAGAAAAGAAGCTGGTTCAGGTGGACGTGATTTAAAAGGACTAATTCGTCAACATCAATTTAATAAAGTTGAAATGGTAAAAATTGTAAAACCTGAAACTTCTTATGACGAACTTGAATCAATGGTAAATAGTGCAGAAAAAATCTTGCAGAAATTGAATTTACCATATAGAGTGATTTCACTTTGCAGTGGAGATATAGGATTTAGTGCTGCTAAGACTTATGATTTAGAAGTTTGGGTGCCTAGTCAAAATAAATATAGAGAAATCTCATCTTGCTCAAATACAGAAGATTTCCAAGCAAGAAGAGCTATGATTAAATATCGTGATAAAGAGACGAAAAAAAGTCATTTTGTACATACATTAAATGGTTCAGGACTTGCAGTTGGACGAACATTACTTGCAATTATGGAAAATTATCAGCAAGCTGACGGAAGTATTGTAATCCCTGAAGTTTTAGTACCTTACATGGGTGGAATGACAGTTATTAAGTAAAAAAATATTTCTTTAAGATTGTCATAAAAAAATGATTAAAATTCGTGAATTAAGTTAAAAGGAGGAAAATCATGAAACAAATTATATTCAATATTTTGAAATTTTTGGTTGTTGTGATAATCTTTGGAGGAATAGTAGTTTTTTTAGAATGGTGTGGATATTTGAATCACAATGAAGCACTTGCTCTATTTAAGGGACATAATATTCAGGGGCTTGATATTTCCCATCATCAGGACAAAGTAAATTGGACAAGGGTTGACAAAAAATATAAATTTATCGTATTAAAAGCGACAGAGGGGCAAAATTTTTTGGATTCGGATTTTTCATATAATTGGAATAACGCAAGATTAAATGGATTTACAGTGGGAGCGTATCATTTTTTTACTATGACAAGTGGTGGAGAAGCCCAAGCAGATTTTTATATAAGCAAAGTTCCCTATTCAAACAGGACTTTACCGCCGATTATAGATTTAGAAATCTCCACAAAAAAATATAAAAAGAGTGAAGTTTTGCCAGAATTGAAAAAAATGATACAAAAACTAGAAAATTATTATCAAAAAAAAGTGATTTTTTATGTGAATTACAAGACATATAACAGTTACATAAAAGGAGAATTCTTGCAAAATAAGCTTTGGATAACGGATTACAAGTATTATCCGAGAATAGTGGAAGATGATAGATGGGTAATTTGGCAAATTTCTAAAAAGGGAAGAGTCGAAGGAATACCTGGTTTTACTGACAAAAATGTTTTAAGAAAAGGGATTACGGTGGAGAGATTGATAGAAGACAGTAAATTAAATTAAAAAATAAAAATTATTTTATTTTAATTATTGATTTTTATAAAAAAATTTGGTAACATATAAGTGGAAAATTAATTTATTAATTAAAATATTTAGGAGGCAAAAAAAATGAAATATCATTTTAAAGATTTAGGGTTAGTAAACACTAAAGAAATGTTTGCTAAAGCAAACAAAGAAGGATATGCAGTTCCAGCATTTAACTTCAATAACATGGAACAATTGCAAGGTATTATTGAAGCAGCTGTTGAAACTGGTTCTCCAGTAATTTTACAAGTTTCTACAGGAGCTAGAAAATATATCGGTAAAGAAATGTTACCTTGGATTGCTAAAGCTGCAACAGCTTATGTTAAAGCTGCAGGATCTGACATACCAGTAGCATTACACTTGGATCATGGTCCAAACTTTGAAGAAGCTAAAGACTGTATCGAATATGGATTCTCTTCAGTAATGTATGATGGTTCTCACCACCCATATGATGAAAATGTTGCAGAAGCTAAAAAAGTTGCTGATTTTGCTCACCAACACGATGTAACAGTTGAAGCTGAATTGGGAGTTTTGGCTGGAATTGAAGACGATGTAAAAGCAGCTGAACACATTTATACTCAACCTGAAGAAGTTGAAGATTTCGTATCTAAAACTGGTGTTGATTCATTAGCAATCGCAATTGGAACTTCTCACGGAGCTCACAAATTTAAACCAGGTGAAGATCCTAAATTAAGATTAGACATCTTAGCTGAAATCGAAAAAAGAATCCCTGGATTCCCAATCGTATTACACGGTTCTTCAGCAGTACCTCAACAATTCGTAAAAATGATTAAAGAATATGGTGGAGAATTAGCTGACGCAATTGGTATACCTGATTCTGAATTGAGAAAAGCCGCTAAATCAGCAGTAGCTAAAATTAATGTAGATACTGATGGAAGATTAGCATTTACTGCAGGAGTTAGAGAAGTATTTACTAAAAACCCTAAAGAATTTGACCCAAGAAAATATTTAGGACCAGCTAAAGACTATATCAGAGATTATTACAAAGATAAAATCAAAAATGTATTTGGATCTGATGGAGCTTACAAAGCAGGTTCTGCAAGATAATAATTTTAATTAAAAAAATTAAAAAATTAATTCAAAAAGGAAAAGTTAGTGTAATTTTTATTAATTTACTAACTTTTTCATATAAATTTGCATTGATTCTTTAAAGTGAGATGAAAATTTTTTTTTCATCTTTTTTTTGTAAAATATTTATAATTAATAAATAAAAAGACTGATAAATAAAATAAAAAATAAAATTAATATTAAGTGTAATACTAAAATAATAATAGCAATAATTATAATTTAAGGAGGAAAAATGAAAGTAAAAGGAAACACAAAATATATATTTGTTACAGGTGGTGTTGTTTCTTCGCTTGGGAAAGGAATTGTTGCGTCGTCGCTTGGTAGACTTTTGAAAGAGAGAGGATACAAAGTGACAATTCAAAAATTTGATCCATATTTAAATGTGGACCCAGGGACAATGAGTCCTTATCAGCACGGGGAAGTTTTTGTTACTGAAGATGGTGCGGAAACTGACTTGGATTTGGGACATTATGAGAGATTTATCAATGAAAATCTTACACAGTATAATAATCTTACTTCTGGAAGAGTGATGTCAAGAATTATTGAAAAAGAAAGAAGAGGAGATTTTTTAGGAGGTACGGTTCAAACAGTTCCTCATGTTACCGATGAAATTAAAAGAAATATAAAACTTGCAGGAGAAAAAACTGGTGCAGATTTTGTAATTACTGAGATTGGCGGAACAATTGGAGATATTGAAAGTGATCCGTTTATTGAAGCTATTAGACAGTGGAAAAGAGAAGCTGGAAGAGAAAATATCGCTTATATTCATGTGACTTTGCTACCTTATTTAAAAGCGGCAGGAGAGCTTAAGACAAAGCCTACTCAGCATAGTGTAAAAACATTGCAAGGACTTGGAGTTGCACCTGATGTTATAGTTGTGAGAAGTGAACATCCAGTAGATCAAAATATTAAGAAAAAAATCTCTATTTTTTGTGACATTGATGAAGAAGCCGTGATTGAGTCAGAAGATGCCAAAAGCCTTTATGAAATTCCATTGACAATGGAAAAATTAGGACTTGCTGATGTGATTTGTAAACATTTTAATTTAGAAAATAAGAAACCGTCTTTAGAAGGATGGAGTAAAATGGTAGATAAATTTAAACATCCTAAAAAATCAATAAAAGTTGTGGTTGTCGGAAAATATGTGGAATTAAAAGATGCTTATATAAGTATTCATGAATCAATAGAACACGCTGGATTTAATCTTGATACAAAAGTAGAAATTGACTATTTGAAAGCTGGAGATTTTGATGTAAAATCGCTTTCAAAGTATGCTGGAATCTTGGTTCCTGGAGGATTTGGAGATAGAGGGATTGGTGGAAAAATAGATGCAATTCAATATGCAAGAGAAAATAATATACCGTTTTTAGGAATTTGCCTGGGAATGCAGATGGCTTGTGTAGAATTTGCGAGAAATGTGCTTGGGTATAAAGATGCAACTTCGACAGAATTTGACAAAGACACAAAAACTCCTGTAATTAGCCTTATGGAAGAACAAGAAGGAATTGAGGATATGGGAGGGACTATGAGACTTGGGGCTTATCCATGTGTTTTAAAAAATGACAGTATTGCGGCACAAGTTTATGGGAATACTGAAATCGCTGAAAGACATAGACATAGATATGAGTTTAATAATACTTACAGAGAAGAATTTGAAAAAGCGGGAATGGATATTGTGGGATTATCTCCAAATGGAAAATATGTGGAAGTTGTGGAAATAAAAAATCATCCTTATTTTGTGGCTTGTCAATATCACCCTGAGTTTAAAAGCAGACCAAATAGACCTCATCCACTATTTACTGGCTGGATAAAAGCCGCTATAAAAAAAATCGAAGGAAAGTAGGAAAAAATTATGAATATTCAAAAAATTAGAAAAAATGTAAAAAAATATTTGGACGAAAAAAGATATAATCATGTGGAAAGAGTGGCAAAATGTGCAGTTGAATTATCAAAAATATATGGAACGGATCCATTAAAAGCTGAAACTGCTGGGATTCTTCACGATGTGGCAAAATTTTTTGAAATACCTAGAATGCTTGATTTGGTTCGTGGAAAATATCCTGAGATTGAAAATAAGATTTTTTGGACAAATGCGATTTTACACGGATTTGCAGGAGCTGAGTTTGTCGCAAAAAATTATGATTTATTTGAAGTTGACGACGATGACATTTTTTCTGCGATAAAATATCACACAATTGGCAGCGAAAATATGACAACTTTGCCTAAAATTATTTATTTGGCTGATGCGATTGAAGAAAAAAGAGATTGGGATGGTGTAGAAACTGCAAGAAAATTGGCAAAAGAAGATTTAGATTTGGCAATAAAATTTGAAATTGACAGAAAATTAGAATATTTACTTGAGAGAGATTCGGTTATTCATCCAAATATTATTAAATTTAGAAATTCTATTTTAAAATAAAAACTTTAAGAATTTAAAAAAATTAAAATAAAAGTTATTTAAAAATTTTATATTTTTGAGTAACTTTTTATTTTTATTTATATATAACTTATTATATTTATATATTATTTAACTTAAATTACTTAAATTACTTACTTATATTTACATATAACTTATTTTTTTATGAAAAAATTTGATTTTTTTATAAAGTTGTGATAATCTAAATAAAAAAATAAAAAATTAAAAAGGGAGATGAAAATAGATAGTTATGAGCATAATTTTAACATTGATATTACTTGGAGTTATAGTTTTAATTCATGAATCGGGACATTTTTTTATGGCAAAATTTTTTAAAATGCCTGTTTTTGAATTTGCGATTGGAATGGGACCTAAGATTTTTTCACGGAAAAAGGGAGAGACGGTTTATTCAATTCGTGCTTTGCCGCTTGGAGGATTTGTCAATATTGGCGGAATGCAGCCAGAAGAGTTTGACTTTGAAAATTTTAAAAGAGAAAAAATTGATGAGATTGCCGAAATTTTGAAAGAAGAAGAAGATTTTAAAAATTTAGAAATGGACGACGAAAAATTTGTGGACGAAGTGGAAAAAAGAGTGAATCTTGAAATGAGAGAAGAAGAAAAAAGACAAAATTACATTTCTAAAAATGGATTTTATACAAAATCTCCGTTCGCAAGATTTGCTGTTTTGATTGCTGGAGTTGTAATGAATTTTATTTCGGCAATAATTGCGATTTTTATAATGCTTTCTGTAACTAATATGAAACCTATGGAATTGACAGAACCTGTTGTTGGTGTAGTTAGAAGCGACTCAAAAGTCAATGGGAAGCTGGAGAAAAATGATAAAATTTTGGAAATTAATGGGAAAAAAATCCAAAATTGGAAAGAGATGACTAAAGAAATTTCAAAAATTGGTAAAAATTATAAAGACGAAGATATTTCGCTAAAAATCTTGAGAAATAATAAAGAAATGACTCAAAATGTGAAATTAACTTATTACAGTGAAGCTAAATCAAATTTGCTTGGAATACAAGTTTTGCAAAAAAAATTGACTTTTGGAGAAAAGATAAATTCGACTTTTTATACATTTAAAGATTATTTTAAAATGACACTTGACGGTGTAAAAATGCTCGTCACAGGGAAAGTTGGAATGAATGATATGACAGGACCTGTGGGACTTCCAAAAATTGTTGGAATGGCTTACAGTAACGGTGGTGCTTTGGCTCTGCTCGGTATATTTATTTTGATTTCAATAAATATAGGAATAATGAATTTGCTTCCGATTCCTGCTCTTGACGGAGGAAGAATTTTATTTGTTTTGCCAGAATTTTTCGGAATAAAAATTAATAAAAAAATTGAAGAAAAAATACATATTATCGGAATGATATTTTTGATGGCTATTATGTTAATAATAGTATTTTTTGATATAACAAAGTATTTTTAGAATAAAAAAATATTGACAAAAGGGGGAAAAAATTATATTATATTTATTATATTAAGTGACTTATTAGTCATTTAATATAATAAAAAAATACGATTTTGGGAGAAGAAAAGTTGGCTAGAAGTTGTGAAAAGGAGAAAAAAAGAGAGAGAATTTTAAAAAAATCTTGGGAATTATTTAAAAAAAATGGGTATGAGGAGACAAAAATTGAGAGGATAACAAAGGAAGTGGGAATATCCAAAGGAAGTTTTTATACTTATTTTAAGACAAAAGAAGATGTTTTGTTCTCGATTTTGGAAAAAATAGAAATTGAAATTGAAAATTCTATAAATGATATAGATACTTCTGAAGAACCGTCAAAAGTTTTGTATAATCTATTAGAAAAAAGAGTGGAGCTATTTTTGGGATATGTTCAAAATATGAAATTGGAAAATTTGTATATTATGAAATCAGGTCAAATTGATGAATTTAAAAATAAAATAACTATCTTTTATACGACTTATATTAAAGAAAATATCATAAAAAATTATGGAAATAAAAAAATTTGGAATTTGGAAATTATTTCAAAATATATAAATTCTTCAATTGAAGGTTATTTTTTGGAAGAGATTTTTGAAAATAAAGGGGTAGATAAAGATTTTGAAAATAGAGCCAAAATAGCGATTAAAGAAATTGCAAGGTTCATAGATAGTGCATTAAAATAGACTTACGAGGAGGAAAAATGAAAAAAAATAATTTGAGAATACTAGTATCATTATTATTGTTTATTGCAATTCCAGCTTTTGCTGAAAAAATCTCAATTCAAGATGCGGCTGAGATGGCAATTAAAAATAATAAAGATATTAAAATAGCGATGTTAAAAACCGAACAAAGTAAAATTGATGTGGATAAGGCGTGGTCCAAAAAGTTTTTCACAGTTGGCTACACGGCTGGAGCAAATACATATCTAAATAAAAATTTTTCCAAAACAGGAGAAAAATTTCAGCATTATTTGACATTGTCACAGCCAATTTACACAGGTGGAAAGTTAAAGTTAGGGCATGAAATAAGTAAAGAGAATCTGACATTGTCACAGCTTAATTTGGATAAAGTGAGAAAAGATACAATTCTTGATACAGTTAAGGCATATATTGATGTCTATGATGCTATGAGTACACTTGAAGTTTTGCAGAAATCTAAAGAAACATTGAATCAAAATTTGAAGACACAGCAGGAGCTGTATGATTTGAGAATGACGACAAAACCTGAATTTACAGAAGCCCAGAGAAGTGTGGCTGATATTAATGCACAAATTGTGGAACAGGAAGGAAATATTGAAGTTTCAAAAGAAGCGCTTGGGATTTTGATTGGAGTGAAAGATAGCTCACAAATTGAAATAATTCCTTTTGGAGTCGATGACAACTTCACTTCAACAGTTAAATTGGATGAAGATTTGGCAAAACTTAAAACTGATAATACAGAATATAAAATTGCGATGAAACAAAATGATTTAAGTAGAAAAAATGTGGAAGTGGAAGAAGCTTCTTTTAAGCCGTCTATAAATGGAGTCATTAATTATGGGACATTGCAAGGGCAAGATAGATTTGGAAATATTTTAAAACCGAGAAATTTTTCGACTTCTGCGGGAGTTAATTTTAGCTGGGATATCTTTGACTGGGGACAGAGAAAAAATAATGTGAGATATGCTAAAAAAACTCAGGAAATTTCTTCTGTTCAAATTGATCAGACACTTGACACGGTTACTGCAAATATGAGAAAAACTTATTTTCAGCTAAGATCGCTTGAAAAAAGTATAAAAGCGTTGGAACTTGCGGTACAAAAAGCTGAAGAGTCGTATGAAATGGAAAAAGAAAGATATGCATATAGACTTATCACAATGGAAAATTTATTGCAGTCGGAAACTAGTTTAAGACAGGCTCGTGTAAATTATGCTCAGGCAAAATTAAAATACTATTATTTAGTTTCAAAATATGGAGCGTTTTTGGATTAATAATTTAGATTAGAAAAAATAGGAGGAATATATGAAAATTAATAAAAAAATAGTTGCAGTAGTGGCAATTCTAGCGATGTTTTCAATTTCATGCGGAAAGAAAAAGCCAAAGATGTCTAGCTCTTCAAGACCAGTGAAAGTTCAAATGATAGGTCAAAATGAAATTTCTATAGGATATTCTGCCAGTGGAACGATAAAAGGGATTGAGGAAATACCGTATACAGCGACTTCAAGTGGAGAAGTAGTGGCAATTAATGCACAAAATGGAGATTATGTGAATGCAGGACAAGTGATAGTTTCGATTGAAAATCAGGCGGCTAAATCTGGAGTGAGATCGGCAGCTTCAAATGTTCGAACGGCTGAGTCAAACATAAGTTCGGCAAGAGCGGATATTAGTGCATCAGAAGGAAACATAAGTTCAGCACAGGCCGCTGTCGAAGAAGCAAGAATTAACTTTAGAAAATATCAAATGCTGTATGACAAAAGGCTAATAACGGAAACTGATTATTTACAGGCAAAAACACAGTTAAGTGCGGCACAAGCTAAGCTAGATTCAGCAAGAAGCAGTTATCACACAGCAGTAAATTCACTGTCTGCCAGAAGAAATAGTCTTGATTCAGCACAAGCGGATCTTGATACAGCAAGAGATACAAATAGTAAATCAAGCATAAAAACAAAGGTTTCGGGAGTAATTGCCAATATGAATTTGGAGAGAAGTCAAGAAGTTTCAAATGGACAGCAATTGTTTACTTTAGTTAATGAAAGTGAAATGAAATTGGAAATTGGAGTTTCAGCCGATATTGTTCAGAAAATTCAAATTGGAACACCAGCAACTGTTAGAATTGACGACTTGAAAGGAAAAGAAATCAATGGTGTAGTTTATGAAGTTGCGGCAACAGCTGATTCAGAGAGTAGACAATTTATTGTAAAAATAAAACTTCCAAATGAAAATAGAGAACTAAGAAGTGGAATGTATGCAAAGGCTAATATTTCAACAGGAGCAGAAAATGGTTTAGTAATTCCCAAAAAAGCCATTGTTGTAAGAGGAGTTCAACAAGTTATTTATGTCGTGCGAAATGGAAAAGCGGTGGCAATTCCTATAAATATAACAAATCAAAACGAAACATTTGCGGCAGTGACAGGGCAAGGTTTAGATTCTAGTGACGAATTAATTGTCGATGGACAAAATGTTGTACAAGCAAATGAAAAAGTTAAAATTGTCAGATAGTTATTTTGCACAAATTTAAGGAAAGGAGTACACGATTTTTATCGTGTGAAAAAAAATGACAGTAGCAGAATTTGCAACGAAGAGAGTAGTGTCGACAACGATGATACTTATATTTATGATTTTTGCTGGTTGGGTAGCGATGACAGGTATGAAACAGGAGAGAATACCAGATTTCGATATACCAATAGTTGTTATTAATGCCACTTGGACGGGAGCAACAGCGGAGGATGTAAAAACACAAGTATCAAAAAAACTAGAAGATGCGGCATTAAATGTAGATGGAATTAAAAATATAACAACTTCATCTTCTTATGGTTCATCAGTAGTTACGATAGAGTTTAACTATGGTGTAGATACGGATATTAAACAGGTACAAGTTCAAACACAAATAGATAAAATAAAAGGACAATTGCCAGATGATGATAACTTTAAAGATCCTACAGTATCAAAAATGGATGCGACAGGTAGTTCCAATATGGCACTGATGATTGGGATTACTGGGAAAAATAAAGAGTTAATAACATCATTTGTTGAAGAAACATTACAGCCTAGATTGAAGAGAAATAGAGGTATTGGTAATATTTCTGTAATGGGTAATGCGACAAGACAAATTAAAGTTTGGTTGAATCCATCTAGATTAAAGGAGTATAATTTGTCAGCGGCAGAAATTTATAGTAAAATAAAAGCGGCTAATACGGTAACACCAGCAGGTACAATAACTGATGGGACGAAAGAATTTATCCTAAAAGTTGATGGAGAGTTAAAAGAGCTTGATCAAATTCAGGATATTGTTATTTCAAATCAAAATAATCAGACAGTTAGATTGGCTGATGTGGCAAAAGTTGAGTATGGAACAGAGGATCCAACATCATATGTAACATATAATGGAAAAGAAATGGTTGCTGTTATGATTCAAAAGAGTAAAGATGGTAACTTGGTAGAGGTTGCGAAAAAGGCTAAGGAAACTTTGAAAGAAGCAAAACCATTATTTCCAGAAGGTTCTAATTATAATATAATAGTTGATAATAGTGAACAAGTTAGTAAATCAATACAAAATGTTGCGAGTTCCGGGCTGCAAGCGGTTATCATTACAATTATAGTGCTTTTTGTATTCTTGAAAAACTTAAGAGCATCATTAGTTGTAGGAACATTGATTCCAATTTCAGCAATGTTTACATTCTTCTTGCTTACAACACAAGGGATAACACTGAATATGATTTCGTTAATGGGATTGTCACTTGCGGTTGGGTCACTGGTAGATAACGGGGTTGTTACGCTGGATAATATTTTTGATCATATTCAGGTTAATAAGGAACCAGCAAATGTAGCAGCGATACGAGGTACAAATGAAGTAATTCTTCCAATGATGGCATCAACGGCAACTTCAGTTTGTGTATTCTTGCCAATTATATTATTTGACGGAATAGCTAAGGAAGTATTTAAGAGTATTGCGTTTTCAATGATGTTTGCGTTGTCAGCTTCGATTATTGTTGCGATGTTATGGGTTCCGATGGCTTCAAGTTTATTTTTAGATGTTAAAAAAATCTCAGAAAATTCTGAAAAAGCTGCTAGATTTAATGCATTTAGAGATAAATATAAGGAATTAGTGGCAAAAGTATTGGAAAATAGATGGAAAATGGTAATTGGAATTGTAATAGCATTTGTAGTAGTTGTATTTGGAATAGGAAAAACAGTAAAAACTACATTCTTTCCAACGATTGATGATAATCAATATTCGGTGGTTGCGACGCTTGCGACAGGATTAGATTTAGATGTATCGAGAGATATTGCGAATAAAATGGAAGCTGTTGTAAAAGCAGATCCAGTAACTAAAGATATAAATGTACTTGCTTCAAAGGGTGCAGCGGTAATAAATGTCGATGTAAAAAAAGACACAATGAAAGCAATGAACCGTGTTAGGGAAAAATTAAAGGATTTACCAAATGTAACACTTGCAGTTTCGCCACAAAAAGCAGGAGGTCGTTCGTCGCAGAAAGATTATTCGTTTCAAATAGAAGGTGATGATCCACAAGAATTAGACAGAATTGCAAATTCAATAATGAATGACATGAAGAGACAGTCTTGGTTTAAAGATGTCAAGTCATCAACTGAGGGTGGGTATCCACAAGCTAAGTTGGAAGTTGATAGAGTAAAAGCAGAAAGTTATGGAATAACTGTAACAGATATTACTCAAATGTTATTTATGACAGCTTCTGGATCTGCAAATCCGATTGATGTAACTCAAAGTACAGAAACATTGGATGTAGTATTGGAATTGGAAAAAAATCAAAAAAATTCATTGAATAAAATTATGGATTTAGAGATAAAAACTAATAAAGGAACTTATGTTAGATTAGGAGATATTGCTACAATGCAATATGAAGAAAGTGCTTCGACTATTTCAACAGAAAATGGTACAAGAATTGTAACAGTTGGTGCAAACTTGGATAGTTCGAAAGGGTTTAACGATGCAGCAGCATTTATTCAACAGTCATTCAAGAAAACAAATCCAGCTGAAGGATACAAAATTGGGGTAGCAGGACAAGCTAAAAACCAATCTGAAATGGGTGGACAAATTATGAAAGACTTGTTGCTTGCGATTGTGTTGATTTATACAGTACTTGCGGTTCAGCTAGAATCATTTATATTGCCGCTTATGATTATGACAACATTGCCACTTTCTATGATTGGAGTAATTTTTGGATTAGCGATAACTAGAATACAACTTAGTATGTTCGTTATGATCGGTATTTTGATGTTATTTGGTATGGCGGTTAATAATGCGATTGTAATGCTTGATTTCGTTGCAGGATTGCGAAAAAAAGGCTGGACGATACACGATGCCTTAGTAGAAGCCTGTGGTTCAAGACTTCGACCAATTTTAATGACAACACTTACAACAGTATTAGGATGGCTTCCAATGGTATTTTCAAGTAAAGGAAGTTCGGGATACTATCAAGGTATGGCGATTGCAGTAATGTTTGGACTTTCATTCTGTACGGTGTTGACATTGTTTTTTACACCAGTATTGTATTCATTAGTTGAAGAAAGAAAAGAAAGAAAACAAAAAGAAAGAGAAGAAAGAAGAAGACAAGAAAAAGAAGAAGAAAGAAGAGGATATGCTAAATAATTCAATTCTTTGATTTATTGAAATGTTTGATAATTTATAAATTCACGGGTTATCAAATAGAGTTAAATTTATAAAAGTTAGAGAGGAGAATTTTGTGAAAAGATTAGAGATATATTTTGATTCATTTTATACTGAAAAAATGAAAGAAGAGTTAAGAGAATATGGGATAGAGCAATATTTTATTGTTCCAACTATTCATAGTTCCTGGAGCAAGGATTTTAAACATTTTAATACACATGTTTGGCCAGGAACAGATAGTATTTTAATTACTTATTTGGAAGATAGGCATGCAGAAGAAATTTTACGGATTATAAAAATTATGAAAATAGACTTAGGTCGAGGAATTTCGATGGGAGCGGTGATGTTACCAGTAGATGATATCATTTTGTAAAATAAAAAAATCAGCAGAGATGCTGGTTTTTTATTTATATTTTTGTTTAAAAATTTTTAAATTTGTGATAAAATAACTTCAAGAAAAAATGGAAAGGAAGTAAAATTATGGAAAAAATAGTGGAGTGCAAAGATTTAAAAAAATCGTATAAAAATAATATGGCACTAAATAGTATTAATTTATCCATTAATAAAAATAAAATAATCGGATTACTTGGTCCAAACGGGAGTGGAAAAACGACTTTTATTAAACTTGCGGTGGGACTTTTAAAGCCGACTTCGGGAGAAATTTTAATTGATGGATTGCCGATTGGCGTGGAGACTAAAAAGATAATCTCATATCTTCCAGACAGGGATTATTTAGATAAAAATCAAAGTATTGATTCCTTGATTCAGTTATTTTTGGATTTTTATCCCGATTTTGATGAAAATGTGGCAAGAGAGATGTTAAAAGATTTGAAAATTGACACAAACGCAAAATTTAAGGCATTGTCAAAGGGAAATAGAGAAAAAGTGCAACTTATTTTGGCAATGAGCAGAAAAGCGAAGCTGTTTCTATTAGATGAGCCAATAGCGGGTGTTGATCCTGTTACGAGAGATTATATTTTAAATACTATAGTTAAAAATTATAGCAAAGATGCGACACTTATTATTTCAACTCATTTAATCAACGATGTTGAAAAGATTTTAGATGAAGTAATTTTTGTAAATAATGGAGATATTTTACTTTACGATTCGATTGAAAATATTAAAAAAGAGCATAATGTCAGTATTGACGAATATTTTAGGGAGGTGTTTAAATAATGTTAAAATTGTTTAAATATGATTTTAGAGCGATTAGCAGACGACTTGTGCCACTTTATTTGGTGGCAATTATAATTGGAGTGGTAAATCAAATATGTACAGCGTTTGTCATACATTTAAGTGTCAATGTATCACAAGAAAATGTAAGCTTTATTATATTCTATATTTTAAAAATGATATTTTCACTTTCATTTTTTTTGATAATGTCATATGTTTCTATTTTAACTCTTTTTATTTTAATAACGAATTTCAATAATTCGGTTTATGGAAATGAAGGATATTTGATAAATTCTTTGCCAATAAGTTCAAAAAATTTAATTTTGGCAAAATATTTGAATTTTATATTTTGGACATTTGTTTCAGCGATATTCTACATAGTTTTTTACATAATTGGAATAGTTAATGGAATACTTGTAAGTGGTCAAAATTTAAAAACTTTGAGCTCAGAAATAAATATATTAAAACAGCAGATTTTTCACAATCCATATACTGGAAAGATTGTAGGAATAATGATAATTGTGGTAATCTGTCTGATTTTACAACATCTTTTAAATTCTTGGATTTTTATGATGTGCGTAACTTTTGCAAATTTAGTAAAATCTAATAAACTTGTTATGGGAATAGTTACATATATTGTCACAGGTATAATAATTGGAATATTTTATTTTTCATTATTAGCGAGTTTTTTAGTAAAATTGGATTCTGACATTAGTATAAGAGAAACAATAATTTTTGATCTATTAAGAAATTATGGAATAACCTATATAATTTTTGTAATTCTTTTAAATATTGGAATTTTCTTTCTTGTAAATTATATTCATTCTAAAAAAATAGATTTGGAATAGAAAAAAGTTTCAGAATGTGCTATAATAAATGATAGTTAAAAATCGGAAAATTTTAAGGAAGGAAATTGAAAATGGGAAACAGCAGAAAAATGATTAAGAAATTGTCCATTATTATGATAGTAGTGTTTGCAATTGGAATGCTTGCAAGTGCGATACTTTTTTTAAAAAATACTATTTTTGGACAAATGTCAAACAGGGAAGTTATTGTAACGGTTAATAATGAGAAAATTTATAAAGATCAGTTTGAATCATATAGACAGATATTAAAAGATCAATTATCACAACTAAATCAGCAAAAGGCGCAGATGGGAATCCCTCAAGAAAATTTGCAAGATGTGCCAGATAGCATAACAGATGAAATAATTTTGCAAAACCTTATAAGTAAAGCGCTTTTAATTTCAGCGGCATCTGATTTTAAAATAAAAGTGCCAAACGGGGAAATTAATAGACAAGTAAATAAGGAAATTAAAGGTGTGAAAAAAGAAGAGCTTATGAATGCGTTGGCAGCTCGTGGCTATAGAAACTTAACTGATTATAAAAATGCAATAAAACAGAGTAAAATTATGCAAAAATTACAGGAAAAAATGTTTGGAAAATACCAGCTTTCTGATGCGGATGTGAAAAAAGCATTTGACAGAGAACAATACGCTGGACTTGCTGGAAAAGATTACAATGATATAAAAGTTAAGTTAAAAGAAAGTTTGCAACAAGATAGAAATGATGCATTGTTAAATTCTTATCTAGTAAAATTGAATGAAAAAGCGAAAATTGAATTTAAAAATCCTGAAATAAAAAAAATATATAACGATTCTAAAGTGATTGTAGCAAGAAATGGCGAATATAAAATATTAAATAAAACAGTAAATGAAAGAGTTTTAAAAGCTATTTCAGAGTCACAAGATGGATATTCTGAAAAATTATTAAACGATATAAAAGCTAATTTAAAAGTGGAATTGGATAAGTTAGTAAAAATTTCAGTAAAAGCAAAAGCTGCTGGATTAAAACCAGATCCAGAACTTGTCGGAGTTGACCAATTACAAGATTTGTCTAAAAGATATTACAATTCTTTAATTGACAACTTTAAAGTTGACGATGCGACACTAAAAGCTAAATTTGAACAGAAAAAAGATAGTTACAGCATTCAAAGCAGTGTTGGCGGATATGTAATAGGTGATGAATATCAGCCAAGTTCACAAGATTTGGAAAATGCTAAAAAACAGGCGCAAGAAATTATGAAAACAACAAATAAAAATAATTTTGCGCAAAAAGCTAAAGAATTCTCAAAAGATCCAGGTTCGGCCACTAAAGGAGGAAGCTTGGGAGAAACAACTGATTTATCTGGACTTGTCCCAGAATTTGCAAATGCGGTTAAAAATGGAAAAGCTGGAGATATAGTGGGACCTATTCAAACACAGTTTGGATACCACATTATTTATATTGAATCAAAAGATGCAAATAATCCAAATGTAGCAAAAGTTAGTCACATTTTGATTACACCAAATATATCAGAAGCTACAAAACAAAAAGTTGCACAAAAAGTTAATGACTTAAAAGCGCAGGTTCAAAGCGGAAAAGTTACTTGGGATCAAGTTGAAAAACAAGACAGATTTAACTTTAATGTAAAAGAGAGATTTAAAAAATTATTAAAAGGTGAAACCGTTCCAGGAATTGGAAAAGATGATGAATTAGTAAATAAATTATTTGCTTCTAAACTGAATGAAATAATAGAAAAAAATCTTCCAGTTGGTTATTTCCTAGTTGTAAAAACTTCAGAAATACCATTTACACCTGCAACTTTTGAAAATTCAAAAGAAAGAGCAAGATTGGAATTGGCGCACGAATTTGCCGAAAAAACTCTTGCAAGTATAAATTAATTAAATTATGAAAAGGACAGCTAAAATTAAATTTGTAAAAAAACTTTATTCAGTGAATAAGGTTTTTTTTATAATTGAAGTGTACCAAGATTTTGAACATAAACAAGGCAGGAGGTGTAGATAATATAATTTTCAATTCTTTGTAAAATACTGGTAAATTACAAGATTTTTTAAGGAAAAAAACAAAATTTTGACAAAAATATGATATATAATATAGTAAATAGTAAAAATAATAAAATATTTAAATATAAAATATTTAAAGAATAGGAGGAATTGCTATGAAAATAAAAACTTTAGGAAATGTAGTGCTTGGAGCTTTGATTGCATTAGTTGGATTTGTAATATTGACTGAAAGCAAGGATAATCATATTGATATAAAAATTGCAGATAAAGGAAATTTGAATGTAAATAATGTAAAAAATGTAACGGCAATAACTGAAAAAAAAGGTTCTGGAAAAAAAGTAAAAGCTGTTGTCATCGAATTTGACAAGTCTTTAAAGAATGAAAAATTGTCAAAAAATGCAGTTACAGTAACTCAAAAACATATTTCTAAAAAGATAAAAGAAGATAAAGGCGATGAACCAATAGTTAATAATACAACAGAAACAAAAGTAAACAGAGAAGTTTCTAAAATATACACAAGTGATAAAATAGATGATGAAAATGCAGAAGCAAAAGATGGAAAATATTTGTATCTAGAATTGAGTGAAGATAAAAATTCCAATAAAGAAGCAGCTCAAAATGATACGGAAGATTTGAAAATATCAGTTTCACAAAATAAAAAAAATTATTTTACAAATAATAGCAAAAGTTTTAATATAAACAGTAAATTGTAATTGTAAATACTAAGTTATAAAATAAAAAATATTTATTAGTTAAGATGGAGATTAAATGAAAAATAAAAAAATGTTATTGATTTTTACAGCAATTATTTTTTCGTTAAGCTGTTCCAATGAAAATGGCGTTAAAAATAATAATATAAAAAATATAAAAAATTTAAAAACAGAACAAGAATATTTGAAAAGTATAGATTATTCAAATATTGCGGATAAAGTCACTCAAAATCAAATTCGTGAAATTTTAGAAAATGCAAAAGTTAATTTTGGCAATATAGACCTTTTTTTGAAAAGTGTAAATTATTATAATGAAGCGACTGAAAATAAAGGATTGATAAAATCAGGATTTTTAAATTCTAAAAATATAAATCCGAATTACGACGAAGCGGCAATTCAGCAAATTTGGGACAAAAAAAATAAAAATTTTCCTGGATTTAACTGTCGAATAACGGCATTTACATTGATGAAAGATTATATAAAAATGGAAAAGCCAGTTGTAAAAGCAGGAGAAATGCTTTTTATGGATATGGAGTCATTGAAAAATGTGCCATTTAAGTTATTTTCTCAAAATGAAAAAGATAAATTTGTTAATTTATTTTCGGAAATTCCGACAGAGATGACTAAAGATGTGAGAATTCACGCTAAAAATGTAAAAAACGCTTGGAAAGAGCGAGGAATTGTATTTGATAAGAATAGTAAAATTTCGATGATTTCTGTATTTTTTCATTTTAACGATGATCCAAAGAAGAATATTTTATTTGTAGGACATGTTGGGATTCTGGTTCCTGAGAAAGATGGAAAATTATTATTTATTGAAAAATTGGCATTTCAGCAGCCTTATCAAGCATTGAAATTTAATAATCGGACTGAACTTAACGATTATTTGATGAATAAGTATGATACTGCATGGGGACAGCCTGTGGCTAAACCGTTTATTATGGAAAATGATGAATTGCTTAAAGAATATAGAATTAATCCAAATAATAAAAACTAAAAATTTTAAAGCTCTAAAAATATAAAAAGACTATTTCATAAAATCTTATTTTTATGGATAGCCTTTTTTATTTTTTATTTTATTCTATTCTATTCTATTCTACTTCGACCAAAATTGAATGAAAATTTGTATAAATGACATTTCCAGGTTTGCTATTTTTAATTTTTTTGACAAATTTTCGCTGACAATAATCAACTGTGACTTTGTCGCCTTTTTGTGCTTTTGAATGTTCACAAGCCAATTTTGCTGCATAAAAAATGACATCTTCACTTGGAACTCGATTTCCACAGAGAATTAACACATGACTTCCAGGAATATCCTTTATATGAAGCCAAATATCGTTTGGTTCTCCTTTTGCAAAGGAAATTTCCTCATTTTCTTTATTATTTCTTCCAACAAAAATTTTAAAGCCGTCATATTTAAATGAAAGGAGTTCTCTTTTTTTATGTTTATTAAGTTTAATTTTTTTAGTGTGAGTGAAATTTGACATTTTTAACTCTGACTCAATTTCTTCAATTCCAATAAAATCATTCTCTTTTTCAATAAACATCTTAATTTGCTCAAAATATTTAATTTCATCTTGAATGTCAATAAGTCTTTCGTTTAGTGCCGTAAGTGTTCTTTTTCCTTTGTTATACTTATTATAATAAAAATTTAAATTATCTTTTGGCGAAAGAGTTGGATCAAGATTTATTGTAATTTCTTCATTTGCATAAAAGTCAAAAACAGTGACTTTTTTCATTCCATATTTTAATTTATGCATATTTGCAGCTAAAATATCGCCGATATTTTTATATTTTTGATAATTTTCATTTTTTTTCAAATCAATATTTATATTTTTATTTATTTTCTTAAATTTTTTAATTTGCGTGTCGACATATTTTAGCAAATTTTTTTTCTTTTCGTTAAGCACATTTGAAGTAATCGTTGCTTTAAAATATTCGTTAAGACCTTCATTCAAAGTTTCATAATATTCATTTTCGCCAACTTTTTTTTTCTCAAATTCAGAAAATTCATTGTAAGTAAAAACTTTTTGTATTTTTTTATTTTTTGAAATTTTATAAATCACAGGTTTATAATTTTCCAAATATTTTTTAAAAGTGTCATAATTACTTGCACACTGCACAGCAAATGGAATTCCAGCACCTTCGCATTTTTTCAAAAAATCATCCGTTTCAAAAGGAAAATTTTCGCTCTCAAAATAAATTGGCGGAATTTTCTTTTCTTCAAATGGCAAAGTGTATTTTGCGCCAGTCATAATGACACGATTTCCAACTTCAAGTGTAGTAAAATAAAGTGCAGCTAAAATTTTATCTCTGCAAGTGAGAAAGACATTACTCGCTTTTCCCATTATTTCAATAATAAGTGTATATTTTTCAATATCTCCAAATTGATTGAGTTTTTCAAAATCAAAATATACAATTCTGTCAAAATTTTCCTGTCTTATATTTATTAAAACTGAATTTTGCAAATATTTTTTCAGAGATAATAAAAACTTTGACTGATAATCTGTGTTTAAATCTTTTTCATTTTTTAAATAAAAAATTGTAGAATTATCTTTCACTTGAAAAATTAAATTATTTTTTCCGAAAAAAAGTGAAAATGAATTTCTGTCATATTGAAAAATTTTTGTAATTTTATATCTTAAAATTTTTTCTTTAATCTCCTTAACCAAAAATGAAATTCCAATTCCATCCAAATAAAGCATATTACCTCCTTTTAATTATAATTATATTCAAATTATATTTAACTAAGAAATAAAAACCTCTTGTTATCTTATAATTTTTAATAAAGTTCTAGTTTATACGGCAAGTAATAAAGCGGTTTATTTTTATTCGCAAGAGCCACATCATATGCTTCAAGTGCCGTTTTAGCTCCAGGAATTTTTTCTTTCAATTCAGTTGATAACTTAAATTTTTCAGAAACTTTTGAAGTCAGCATTTGTAATTTTGTCATAAAGTCTTCTTCCAAATAAATATTTTCAACCGCATAATCTCTTTTATCAATTCCCAAATCTTTTGCCATAGTTTTAATAACTTCATCAAGACTAGCAATTCCGTCAACTAAATGTATATTTTTAGCTTCATCCCCAAGCCAAATTCTTCCTTGCGCATAATTTTCCAATACATTTTCGTCAATTTTTCTATTATTTGTAACTCGAGATTTAAATTCAGCATAAGTTTGCTGCATTGACTGAACAAGTTTTTGTTTTGATTCCTCAGATAATGGTGTAAAACTGTTGTCAATATCTGAATATTTCCCTTTGCTTATGCTATTTGATGAAATCCCCAATTTATTTTGAGTGTTATATAATTTTGGAACCATTGAAACAACACCGATAGAACCTGTAATTGTTGCATTGTCGGCAAATACTTTTTTACCTGACATTGAGATATAATAACCGCCTGACGCTGCCATATCAGACATTGAAACATAAACTGGAACATTTATTTTAGAAAGTTCCTGATAGATAACTTCTGAAGCCAAAGCTGAACCTCCGCCAGAATTTACACGAAGCACAATTCCCATCAAATTTTTAGTTTTCATCGCTTTTTCAAGTTTCTGAGTGATATTGTCAGGAGTGATCACACCTTGTGTAACACCACTTGCATCGTACAAAATTGAACCTTCTGCATAAATCACAGCAATTGTCCCATTTGAGCCATTTCCAACTTTTGTATCTTTAACTTTTTTTTCATAGTAATCGTAAATATCTGAAACATTGTCCTCTTTAATATTTAACCTTTTCGTAAAGTCAGAAAAATGTTCCAATTTATCGACTAATTTTTTATCCCTTGCATCAAAAATTGATAGATTAGTATCTACACCGCTTACAATATCGTCATTTAAAGCATTTTTATCAATATTTCTATTTTTTGAAATATCAGTTACAAATTTTTGGTATCTATTTTCAAAAATTCTTGTAAGTTCCGATTTTAGTTCAGGCGACATCTGATTGGAAATGTAGTTCTCTCCATAAGATTTATAGTTTCCGATTCTTACAACTTCCATATCTACACCAAGTTTGTCAAGAAGCCCTTTCATATAAATATCAGAATAGTTGTAGCCAGTTAAATTTACACTAGCTGAAGCTGATGGAACTGCCACGATTTCATCGGCAATGGATGCCAGTTTATAATTCGCATTTGTGATGTATGCTCCAAAAGCGTATATTTTTTTATTGTTTTGCTTAATTTCTAAAAACTTTTTCGTAAGTTCTTCAATTTTAGAAGAAGATAAATTAATGTTGTCCAGCGACAAAATAACTCCTTTTATAGAATTATCATTTTTTATTGCATCCAAACTTTGTAAAATATCCATATATGATATATCTTTTTTGTCAGAAAGAAAATCTGAACCGATAACTTTGTCTTCTACAACATCTGAAACATTAAATAGCACGTAATCATTATTTTTCTTGACTTTTTCGCCATTTAATTTAGAATCTAGAATTGCCACAGTTGAAAATCCTATAATAAAAATTAAGATTATCAATAATGTCAGCTTCAAAAAAAATGAATAAGTTTCTTTTAAAGTGAACCAAAAAAATTTTTTTATAAAATCAAAAAATTTCATCTTTTACCTCCAATTTAAGTTGTTTAAAATTATAACATTTTAAAAATGAAATATCAAATATAGAAGTTTTTAAATAAAACTAATCATAGCTGTAGCTCTTCCACTCATTTTTCCCTCTCTTCTGTAAGAATGAAATCTTGGATCAAAAGTATCTTCATTTGAGATAATTAAGTTTTCTTTTAAAATGCCCAGTTTTAGTGCCATAATTTCATTAAATTTTGTATTGTCAAAGTGGTATTTTTTTGTATTTTCGTTCCAGTAAAAAGATTTTTTTATAAACTCAGTTTCTTTTCCAAATTTATCCGAAAACTTTTCATAAAATTCTATTCCAACTTCATAATATTTTTGTTGCATTCCAATTCCAAGTCCCATTAAGACATCTTTTAGATTAGTTTTATAAATCTCTTTCATCTTATCAAGTCCACTTTTCATCATTTCTTTAAATGTTCCTGGCCAACCTGAGTGCCACACTCCAATTACCTTATTTTTTTTGTCGTACACAAAAATTGGAAGACAATCCGCATAAAAAGTAAAAATGACGATGTCTTTTCTCTTTGTAAGAAATCCGTCGATGTCGCACTCCTTTTCATAATAATATTTTGTTGTATTTTCATCAATTACAAAAACATTTGCAGAATGCGTTTGAAATGCCATAACGGACTTCTTATTTTCAAATCCAAACTGCTCCAATAATTTTTTTCTGTTTTCTTTTTGAATTCCTTCAATTTGATTTTCAATGGGACAGTAATCTGACATATTTCCAGCATTTTTTTTTGTGTAAATCGCTTTTACTCCCAGTTTTTCAAATTCTTCTATGTAGAAATAATTTTCTTTTTCAACAAACATTGTTTTCCCCTTTATTTTATAATGGCTTGTGATAAATTTGAAAATATAATTTCTATATTTTTAATTTGTTCATTCAAATCTTTAATTTGCCATTTTCCGTTAATTTTTTCCATATTCACAGTTGCACTTACTTGTGTGTAATTTTCTTCTTTTTTCATTTCATCGTCCATAACTTCGGCAATTCCGTTCATAATTTTAGAAGTACCTTCGTTTTTGTCCATTGATTGCATTTTAGAAATCATGTCATTTACATCTTTATATTTCAGTTTTTTTGCCACAAGATCAAAAAGTACGCCTTCATTTTGAAGTTTCTGAATTTTAGAGTTGTCTAAAATTTTCACTTTTTGAGAAATTTGAGCGTCTTTATCACTAAAAAATTTTATTTCTTCGATTTTTGATTTTTGATATTCAATTCCTTTTTCAATCATTCTAACTGCCATTTGTTTAGCAGTTTGAAGACTTAGGTCATCGCCACCGTTTTTAGTTGATTTTATTTGTTCTTCAATCACTTTTGTCGCAAGTTCTTTCACTTTTTCCTTAAATTTTTTCTGATCTTCTTCAAACGCTTTTTTCACTTCCAAAGAATTTCTTTTCATCTTTTTTTCAGAAATTTTATAATTTTCACTTTTGGTTACATTGTAATCTAATTTTAGGTCAGGACCACACATTTGTATTGACATAGCAAGTAAAAAAATCATAAATAGTTTTTTCATAAAGTTCCCACTTTCTTTTTAAATAAAATTTTTTTATTTTTTTCTGTTCTCAAAATATTGCGTAAGTTCCATAAGCAATTCATTTCCGTAAAAATCATTTTTTATAATTTCATTCGCTTCTTTAAGACATTTATCTAACATCTCTTTGCTTTTTTTTAAACCAAACAAACTTGGATAAGTCAATTTTCCATTTTCCACATCGTTTGATTTTTTTCCAGTATTTTCAAATTCTCCTTCAATATCCAAAATATCGTCTTTTATCTGAAAAGCAAGTCCAATAAGTTTTGAATATTCCACTAATTTTTCTCTTTTTTCTTTTTGTGTATCAAAAGCAATTAGCGGCAATTCAATTGCAGCGGTTAAAAGTTTTCCTGTCTTATGGGTGTGAATGTATTTTAATATTTTTTTATTTTCTTCAATATTTATATTTTTTTTGATATTTTTTTCTGTGTCTAAATTTTGTAATTTTTCAGATTCAACATCTTTATATTGTCCGCCAACCATTCCGTAAAATCCTGCATATTCTGAAAGTTTTAGAATTATCGCAACTTTATTTTTATCGCTAATTTTCGTTGAACTGGAAATGATATTAAACGCTTCCGTCAAAAGCACATCTCCCACTAAAATAGCCGTCGCTTCATCAAATTTTATGTGAGTTGTCAATTTTCCACGGCGATACATATCGTTGTCCATTGCTGGTAAATCGTCGTGAACAAGCGAATAGCAGTGAATAAACTCAAGTGCAGCTGCAATATCTTCCACATTTTCATAACTTTTTTGAAATAAGTCGCACATCATATACATAAGAATGGGACGAATTCTTTTTCCGCCGTTCATAACAGCATAATTCATCGCTTCGGAAAGTCTTTCTGGATATTCATATTTTTGCAATTTTTTTTGTAAATTTTTTTCTATAATTTCTTTTTTTCTTTTAAATAATCTTTTAACATAGTTTTTACACCGTTTCATATTTATATATTTTTTAATTTTTTTAATTAGAATAATTTTTTAAAAGTATTTTTTAAACTAATCTAGATCTTCAACTTCTATTTTCCCATTTTTTTCCAAAACTTTTAGCACTTTTCCTTCGCCAATTTCTAGTAATTTTTCCGAATCTTTTATCAGTTTTATCGCTTTTTCATATTCTTCAATCGAATCGTCAAGCGACAATTCTTCACTTTCCAATTTTTCCAAAATTTTATCAATTTGTTCAATATTTTCTTCATAAGTTTGTTTTTTTGCTGCCATTTTTTCTCCTTTATTTAATTTAAATTATTTAATTTAATTTTTAAATTTTTTTATTCAAAATTATAAAAGCTGACAATTTTTTTATTATAATTTCTCTCGTCATATTTTACAAATTTTTCTATTTTTTCCGGAATTTTTTCATATACGCCATGTTCTGAAATAATAATTCCATTTTCGTCAAGTATTTCGCACTCAAAAATTTTTTTAATTGTCTTTACTGAAATATTTTCTTTATATGGCGGATCTAAAAAAATTATGTCAAATTTTTCATTTTTTCTGCCAAGTATTTCTATCGCACGAAAAACATCATTTTTGTAAGCTCTGCAGTTGTCTGCCAAATTTAAATTATTTATGTTTTCAATAATTATTCTCAGTGCTTCTTTATCTTTTTCAATCATAACAGCTCTTTTAGCTCCACGGCTAAGTGCTTCAATCGCAATATTTCCAGTTCCCGAATATAAATCTAGAAATCTTGCATTTTCAATTTGTTCGCCAAGTATGCTAAATATCGCTTCTTTAATTCTCTCTAAAGTTGGTCTTGTATCTCTTCCTTCTCTTGAGTAAATTTTTCTGTTTTTTAATTTTCCAGCAACAACTCTCATTTTTCTCCTTTCATCTGTTAAATTAATTAATTAATAAAAATTTATGATCATTTTGTCATCTAAATTAACATTTCCCACAAGAAGTTCAAAATGTTCCTTATTTTTATTTGTACTTATATTTTTAAATTCATAGTTTTTGTAATCAATATTTTTTATTTTTTTAGCCGATTTATTATAAATATTTACATAAAAAATTTCTGCTTTATTTTTATTTAAAAAATTATTCACTAAATCAAAACTGTATGTGAAATTTTTTGTTCGCAAGAAATCTATGTTTTTTAAATCATAAGAAAGATAAAGTTTCCCTTCTTTATTTGGTTCTATAGTTTTTGAAATTGCAAACCATTCTCTTTGAATGTCTTCTCCATTTTGATTTTTGTAAATATTTTCGTCAAATTTTATAACCGCTCTCAAATTTTGAGATTTTTTGTAATCAGAGAAAAATTTTATATTGTTAATATATTTTCCACGATTATTCGTATTTTTATTGCTAAAATCTTCTTTTTCAACTTTTTCTATATTTGAATCCAGCCAAAAAAGAAAAGTTGATTTTACATTATAATTCCCAACATTCTCAAAATTGTAAAAACTTTCAACTTTTATAGTGTTATCTTTTTCAATTGTAATATTAAGATCTTCTCTTTTAATTGCAAGTGGCTCTTGCCGCACAATTTTCACATTTCCAACTGCCAAAAATTTATTATTTTGAGCAAATGTTATGACGCTAAATAAAAAAAATGTCGTTAAAATTAATATTTTTTTAAACATATTTACCTTTCTAAATTTATTTATTTATTTAATTATATAAAAATTATCATAGACTAAAGTAAATGTCAAGATATAACTAAATTTTTCTAAATATTTTATTTATACAGATTTTCAATATATTCACTTTTTTTCCCATTTTTATCATAAACAAAAATTGGCATTTCAATCAAAAGTCCGCTATTTGCATCTTTAATCGCTTCAATCATGCAAATTTTAGCATTTTCATTCCATTTAGTATAACAGTTTTTCATTCTCTTTGGCTCTAAATTATATTTTTTTAGTAATTCCAAAATTTCAATTAGCCGCTCACTCCGAAAAACTATCGAAAAACTTCCCATATTTTTTAATAAATATGTAGAAATTTTTATAATTTCTTCAATCGTCAAATTCATATTATGTCTAGCACAAGCCAATTGCTCCAAGTCATTAATCTGAGAAAAATCTCCCTTAAATTCAAAATATGGTGGATTTGTGACAATTGTGTCAAACTGCGCTTCTGAAAAAGTTTTTTTATAATTTTTAATATCTTCGTTCACAATCGAAATTTGTTCATAAAAACCGTTATTTTTAACATTTTCTTTCGCAATTTCAGCCATTGTTTCCAAAATTTCAATTCCAGTAATTTTTGCTTTACTTCGTTTTGCCAAAAGAATTGAAATAATTCCACAGCCAGTTCCAATATCAAGAATTTTTTTTGTCTTTCTGTTGATTTTCACAAAATCAGAAATTAGTACAGAATCTAAAGTGAAATTTTGAAAATCGTTTCTTTGAATAATTTTCAAATCTTTAATCGGTGTTGTCGTTTTTTCTCCATTTTTTTTCATGATTTTTTATAAAATTTTTTGCCTTTCTCATTTTTTAAACTTTTTTTCAAATTTTTTTAAATTTTTTCAATTTCTTTTTTTTTCAGAAAAATAAAAACTCTTTCTTTAATTATTATTCTTTAATAATCGAAAAAATGCAAGAAAGAGTTTTTAAGTTTAAAAAATTACAGAGAGTTTTTTCTAACCATTATATTTTCTGCATCTTCCACATTTAAAATTTTTTCATCTCCGTCAACTAACATCGTAATTAAAAATTTGTCGATATTTATGATTTTTATAAGAGATTTTATCAAGACTCCCTTTTCATTTAAATATTTTCTTATTGCAACACTTCCTTTGATGGAAGAAACTTGAACGGTGTCGCCTTCTTCAAAAGTTAAAATTGATTCAGGCTGAATATCTTTTTTTATCACTTCCAAATTGTTTAAAATGGTTTCAAAAGTTGTGACAAAAGCTTTTAGTTCTTCTTTTGGAATATTTTCTGTAATTTTTTCTAAAATTGTTGAATGAAAATTCCCGTGATAATTTAACGCCATTTCCCCTTTTTTAGAAAGTTTTACAAAAACTTTTCTTCTGTCTTCGTCAGAACGAATTCGCTCAATAAATTGCTTCTCGTTTAGTTTATTTATGGCAATTGATGCAGTTCCCATTGTAATTCCAAGTTTTTCAGCCAGTTCGTTCATTGTGATTTTATCTTGTCCGATGGCTTCAATTACATGTATTTCAGTAGTCGTGAGACATTTTATAACTTGATTTAAATTAATTTCTTCAATTTTATAGTATGTTTTATAAAATTGATCCAATAAATTTTCTATTTTATTATACATTTATTTTTCCCTCTCTTTAAAATTTTAATGAGTTAATTTTATTTTCATAATTTCCGCTAAATATGTAAGAACCTGCAACTAATATATTTGCTCCAGCTTGGACTGCCAGTTTTCCAGTTTTGTCATTTATTCCGCCATCCACTTGAATGTCAATTTCTGGTGCTAAATTTCTTAGCTCTTTTATTTTAGGAAGCATTTCAGGAATAAATCTTTGCCCGCCAAAACCAGGATTTACCGTCATAATTAAAACCATGTCAATATTGTCTAAATCATATTTTATAAAATCCAGCGGAGTCGATGGATTAAGAGCAACTCCAACTTTTTTTCCAAAAGATTTTACCAGTTGAATGGTTCTGTTCAAATGTTTCGTGCTTTCTGCGTGAATGGTTATGATGTCCGCACAGTCTTTGAATAGATGAATCAGACGGTCAGGATTTTCAACCATCAAATGAACATCAAAAACAAGTTTTGTGTGTGGTCTTATCGCTTCTAAAATTGGAGAGCCGAAACTGATATTTGGCACAAAATTTCCGTCCATTACATCAAGATGAAGAAAATCCGCTCCAAATTTTTCCACTTCTTGAATTTCCTTTTTTAAATTGCTAAAATCTGCTGCTAGTAGAGAAGGCGCAACGATTATTTCTTTTCCCATCAAAATTTCCTCTTTTCTTTTTAAATTTATTTGATTTTTATATTTTTTAGTGAATAAAGATAAAAGTCATATCGTTTCTTATGAATTTTATGATTTTGAACATTTTCTTTAATTGCGCAATTAGGTTCATTTGTGTGAATGCAGTCACGAAATTTACAATTTTTCAAAAATTCCAAAAATTCTGGAAAAAGCAGCTCTAGTTCCTTTTTGCTTTTCAATCTTGGAAAATCAAGCGTAGAAAATCCTGGCGTATCAATTATATAAGAATGCTCATCCGTCATAAAAAATCTACTCTCTGTAGTCGTGTGTCGTCCTTTTTTTGTCTTTTGACTGACATCATTTGTGGCAAGTAGCTCTTCTCCCATTAAAGAGTTAATAAGTGAAGATTTTCCTGCGCCAGACGGTCCTGAAATTACGATGGATTTCCTCTTTATATAATCTTTTAATTCTTTTATTCCAAAATTCCCTTTTATAGAAATTGGAAAAACACGGACTGTGTTTCCAAAAATTTTTAGAAACTCTTCTAAAAATTGGTTTAATTCATCTTTAGAAACAAGGTCAATCTTTGATAAAATCAAAATACACGGAATATTTTGATAATTTGAATTTAATAGCATTTTTTGAAAATTAATAAAATCAAACTTAGGATTTTCAATTGCAAATAGAATTCCAATGAAATCTATATTTGAGAGAAGTGGTCTGTGTAAATAATTTTTTCTCTCAAAAATTTTAGTTATAACTTTTTCATCTTCGTCAAATTCGACCACATCTCCAATAATACAGTTTAGTTTACTGTTTTTCACTTTTAAGCTGCCTCTCAATTTGCACTCAAAAATATTTTCTTTGCTCAAATTTTTGGCATCTTCTTTTATGACATAATAAAAACCTTTAATTTTTCTAATAACTTTTCCTTTAATTTTTTCTTTTATGATTTAGTCCCCTTTCTTTTTTATTCTCCGCTGTCATCTTCCGATTGCTGACTATCTGAATTATTTCCTTGCGATGGATTATCTTCGCTGTTTCCGCCATTTCCACTATTTGTCGGATTATTTGTGCTGTTATTATTTCCAGAATTACTGTTATCAATTTTATTAATTGTGTCATCAATTGCTTTTTCTATTCCGTTTTTATTAATGTCATTTTTTGATCTATTTATTATTTCTTCAGTTGTTTGACGTCTTCTGGCACGAGAAGCTGTATTTATGACAACTGATACATTTTGTCCCCGCTGAATTCTAGCTCCTGCTGCAGGATTTGTAGAAATAATAGTATTTAGCGGCAAAGTCTGATCGCTTGTGTAAGATACATTTTGAATATTTATCCCAACTTGTTTTGCAAGTTCTCTTGCATCATTTAAATCAAGTCCAACTATATTTGGCATAACAGACGGATCTATCATCTGCTGTGAAGATACAAGTATTGAAATTTTTTGATTGATTTCAAGTTTTGTTCCAGGTTTTGGATAAACTCCTAAAATTGTGTTATATTTTTGGTTTGAAGGATAATAATCAATTGTTTCAATTTGAATATTTTGTCCTTTTAACTTTGATCTAGCTTCTAAAAGTTCGAGTCCAATTATATTTGGGACAACTTGATTTTGACCGTTGTTTACCCAAATCTTTATAACTCTATTTACTTTAACTTTTTTCCCAGGTCGTGGATCCTGATTGTGAACCACATTTAGTGGTACTTTTTCGGTTTTTGAATGAATGACTTTAACTTTCAGTCCAGCTTCCTTTAAATATTTTATCGCTTCTTTTTCATTTAAGTTCATAACATTTGGAATAACGGTCATGCGAGTGTTAAAAAAATGTCTATCGAATACACCTCGTCCAAAAATTCCTAGTGTCACTAAACAAATCATCACAATAACAAATCTTATTATTTTACCGGGATTTAATTTTTTTTTTGTTGACATCACACACCTCATATTTTTATAGATTTTATTTTAATAAATTACTCATTTATATAATATCACAATTAATAAATAAATACAATTTTTAAATGAAAGATTGTAAACTAAAAAATCAACTCTGAAATTATAACTTTTAAAATAAAGAAAATATGGTATAATTATGATTAAGATAATAAAAAAAATAAATAAAATTTAAAAAATAAAAAAAAGGAGGATTTTATGAAAAAAATAATGATGTCTTTGATTATTTTAAGCAGCTTTAATTTGTTTTCAACAAGCGAAAATCTCATAAGAAAAATAAGCGTGACTGGAAATTCTGAAAAAGAAGTTATGCCAGATATTGCGGTTATAAATTTTTTGATTTCAGAAAAAGACAAAGATTTGAATGTGGCGACCAAAAAGACAAAAGATGTGCTGGAAAATTTTAAAAAAGAACTTGGCGCTAGAAAAATTCAAACGGGAGAAATTGAGACAGTTTCATTTTACGATACAAAAAAGACGGAGTATGAAGAAGATGTAAAGCCAAAAAATTTAAAGAATCAAAAACAAAAAAGTGAAATAAAAACGCCAGTTTCTTATACCGCTGAAATTGAGATTTTGGTAAAAAATATTGATTTTAATAGATTAAGTGGATTAATTGGCGTAGACGGGGGAAAAAATTTTAGTAAAATTGAAAAAAATTTTTCTCAAAATGCTTATTCTGTAAATTTAAAAGAAACTGATAAAACTGTGGATACAGCTTTGAATAAATTATTTGTCAAAGTAAACGATGTAAAAGAAAAATTGCAAAATTTGAGTGAAACTAAAAACGATGTCGTCTTTGGCGGATATAAAATTACTGAAAATTTTACAAATGACAGTAAAACACCTGTTGACATGTATTATGTAAATCATAATTTAAAATTGACAGTAAAAAATTTAAAAAATTTGAATACGATAATTTCCCTTGCGGCAGACAACGACATTTACATAAATGGTTCAATTCAGTTTGACTTGTCAAATAAAGATGAAATTGAGCGGCAGATGTATAAACAGGCATTTAATGAAGCCGAGAAGAAAGCTAAAAGCATTTTGAAGTCAAGTGTGCTAAAACTTGGAAAGCCAATTATAGTCAGCGAAGATTTGGATTTTCAGCAAAAAATGATAGATAAAATTGACAGTCAGTGGGAAGTGAAAGCAGTAACAAACACAGCAGAGCTTTCAGCGCCAGTAGCAGAGAGTTATCTTGAAGATCGTGTCAACTATTATAGTACATCAAAAAGGGCGGTAAATACAAAAGTTGATTACACTCCAAAACCACTAAAATTGGAGCAAAATGTGTCTGTGATGTATGAAATAAAATAAATTTTTTAGAAAGGAAAATAAAATAATGAAAAAATTTAATGGAAAAAGCATGGATTTAGTTCAAGAGAATATTAAAAAATTGAAAGAAATTTTTCCAGAAGCATTTGTGGAAGGAGAAGTAGGTTTTGATGTATTGAGACAAATTTTCGGGGGAGGGGTAGATACTTCTAAAGAAAGATATTCTCTAAACTGGAATGGAAAATCAGAAGCAAGACAGAGAGCACAGGAAGTAAGTACAGGAACATTAAGACCTGCAAAAGAAGAATCGAAGAATTGGGATAATACAGAAAATATTTATATAGAAGGAGATAATTTAGAAGTACTAAAATTGTTACAAAAATCATATTATGGGAAAATAAAAATAATATATATTGACCCGCCATATAATACAGGAAAAGATTTTGTGTATAAAGATAATCTTACAGATAGTATAGAAAATTATAAAGAAATAACAGGACAAGTAAACAAAGAAGGAGTTAAATTAACAACTAATACAGAAACTAATGGAAGATATCATTCAGATTGGTTAAGTATGATGTATCCAAGATTAAAGTTGGCAAGAAATTTATTAACAGATGATGGAGTAATATTTATATCAATAGATGATAATGAACAAGCCAACTTGAAAAAACTATGTGATGAGATATTAGGGGAAGAAAACTTTATAACAACTATGATTATAAAGAAAGCTAGTCAGATTGCGACAGAAAACACACTAAATAATCATGAGTATCTTTATATTTATACTAGAAATATTCAAATGTTTCAATTAAGTGATAATTTTATAGAAACAATCTCGAGAGGAACGATTGGGAATGAAAATCAAACAACTCCGATTATTACCTTTCCAAAAGGGTTAAAATGTTATAATTTAGAAGATGGTATATATGAGGAAACTAGAAAAGTTGAGAACAGTAAAGAAAATATTGATAATTTAGATCCTATTATAGTAAAAGAAGGAAGATTAGAAAAGGCTGTAAGATTAAAAGCTAGATGGAGAAGTCCAGGTGATATGAGAGCATTTTTTAAAAATAATTGTAAACCAACAAAAACTAAAATAAATGGAGACTTGGTAGAGATATATTTTGAAAATGATAAATTTAATCCACAGTTAAAAAAAGTTGTTAGAAAAAAGTTTAATACACTAGAAGAAATGTTTTATTTAGAGAATAAACGCGGAAGTAAAAATTTAGATGATTTGGAAATAAACTATTTTGATAATCCAAAATATGTAGGATTCATAATGTACTTATTAATGAGAAGTAGTAACAGTAACAAAAAAGAGGTAATTCTTGATTTTTTCTCAGGTTCAGCCACAACAGCTCACTCAGTAATGCAACTAAATGCCGAAGACGGAGGAAATAGAAAATATATAATGGTTCAACTTCCTGAATTATGTGAAGAAGATAAAGAAGCTTATAAAGCAGGATATAAAAATATTTGTGAAATAGGAAAAGAAAGAATAAGAAGAGCAGGAGATAAAATAAAAGAAGATGAAACATTACCACTTGAAAATAGAGAAAAACTGGATATAGGATTTAAAGTATTTAAACTGGATTCATCAAATATAAAAGAATGGGATACAGATACAAATGATTTACAACAATCTTTGTTAGATTCAGTGGAAAATATAAAATCAGATAGAAATTCGTTAGATGTCCTATACGAAATTTTATTAAAATATGGATTAGATTTAAATGTTCCAATAAAGGAAACTAAAAATTTCTACTCGATAGGAGGAGGAATTCTTTTAGTAAGTTTAAATAATGAAATTGATTTAGATGTGATAAATTCGATATGTGAAGAATATAAAAAAATATTAGAAATAAATAAGGAATTTAAAACAACAGTAATATTGAGAGATAATTCATTTAAAAATGATGTAGATAAGACAAATGCACTAAAGAGATTAGAACAAGTTGGAATAAGTGAAATTAGAAGTATATAGGGAGAAACTATGAAGATTAGATTTGAAGAAAATTTAGAATATCAGTTAGAAGCGATAAATTCTGTAACTGGCATATTTTCAGGACAGGAAACAGGCAGAACAGTATTTACAGTTGAGAAAGCAATGAATCCTCAATTAAAGTTTGAGAAAGAAAATTATTTAGGGATAGGAAATAAAATTTTATTATCTTCTGAAAAAATTTCAGAAAATTTAAATAATATTCAAATTAGAAATGGTTTGGAAAAAACAACAGTATTAAAAAAGGAAGATTACAATTTTTCTGTTGAAATGGAAACAGGAACAGGAAAAACATATGTATATTTAAGAACCATAATGGAGTTAAATAAAAAATATGGATTTACAAAATTTATTATAGTTGTACCTTCAATAGCGATAAAAGAAGGAGTGTATAAAACACTTCAAATTACAGAAGAACATTTTAAGAGTATATATGAAAATACTCCTTATGATTATTTTATTTATGATTCTGAAAAAATAAACATGATAAGAAATTTTGCTATGAATAATAATATAGAAATTATGATTATAACTATACAGTCTTTTAACAAAGATATAGAAAGTAGTAACCCAAATAATATTTATAAGGAGCTGGAGCAGGTAAATGGCTACAGTCCTATAAGCTATATAAAGCAATGCAACCCGATAGTAATAGTTGATGAACCACAAAATATGGAAACTGATATAGCAAAAAAAGCTATAAAAGCGTTAAATCCTTTGTGTACATTAAGATACTCGGCAACCCATAAAGAAAAATATAATCCAGTGTTCAAACTGGATTCAATAGATGCTTATGAAAAACAGCTTGTGAAACAAATAGAAGTTGCTACTGTCGGTGTTACTAAAAGTGCAAATACAGAATATATAAAAGTTACTAGTATAAAAACTAGCAAATCTGGTATTACAGCGAAAATAGAACTTGATATAAAAAGTAAATCGGGAGTTACTAGAAAAGAAATTAGTATAAAGTATGGAGATATTTTAAGTAAAAAGGCAAAAAGAGATATCTATGATGATTACATAGTAAATGAAATTACATACAATGAATCTGATCCTGCAAGCTCTTTTATAGACTTTGGAAAAGTAAGATTAACTTTAGGACAGGTAAATGGAGGATTGGAACCTGATTTTATAAAAAGATTGCAGATAAGAAAAACAATACAGGAACATTTTGATAAGCAGTTAAATTTAAAAGATAAAGGAATAAAAGTTTTATCGCTCTTCTTTATAGATAATGTTAAAAACTATAGAATATATGATTCAGAGACAGGGGAAGCTAAAAAAGGCAAATATGCTTTAATGTTTGAAGAAGAATATAATAAACTTCTACAATTGGAAAAATATTCATCAATGGGGAAAGTTTGCAAAGTGCATGACGGCTATTTTTCGCAGGATACGAAAAAAGCTAAAAATGGTAAAGAGTATTCGGAAATTAAAAACACAAAAGGTGATACAAAAGCTGATAATGATACATTTAACAAGATAATGAGAGATAAAGAAAAACTTTTAAGTTTTGATGAGCCTTTGGCATTTATCTTTTCACATTCTACATTGAAAGAAGGTTGGGATAATCCTAATGTGTTCCAAATCTGTACTCTGAATGAAACAGTTTCTGAAATGAAGAAAAGACAGGAAATAGGTAGAGGGCTTAGAATAGCAGTAAACCAAGATGGTGAAAGAGTCAGAGGCTTTAATGTAAATACACTGACAGTAATGGCAAATGAATCTTATGAACAGTTTGTAGAATCACTGCAGAAAGAAATGGAAAAAGAAGAAAATATAAAATTTGGAATTGTAGAAGATTTTATTTTTGCAAATATTGTAATTAGTGATGAAAATGGAAAAGAAGAGTTTCTTGGTCATGAAAAATCAAAAGAAATATATCAAGATTTAATCAAAAAAAATTATATTGATGAAAATGGAAATCCAAAAGAAAAATTAAAAAAAGATTTGGAAAAAGGGATTTTAGAAATATCTGAAGAATTTGAAAATATAAAAGAATCAATTATAAAAAAACTTGAACCTATTTCTAGAAAATTAGTCATTAAAAATGCAGATGATAAAAAGAAAATAAAAATAAATAAAGAAGTATTTTTAAGTGATGAATTTAAAAAATTATGGGATAAAATAAAATATAAAACTACATATCAGGTTAATTTTAATGAAGAAGAACTGATAAAGGAATGTATAAAAGGTCTGGATAATGAAATTTATATACCTTCTGAAAAGTTATTGTTTAATAAAAAAACATTATCAATTACAAAAGGTGGAATTGAATCGGAAAGTGAAGATGAAATAAGTGAAGATATAAGCACTTTTGATAGATTTAAACTTCCAGATATAATTACTTATTTACAGAATGAAACTAATCTTACAAGAAGAAGTATAGTAAAAATTTTGACAGGATCTAGAACTTTAGAGAGTTTTAGGAAAAATCCACAGTATTATTTAGAACAAGTTAGTGAGATAATTAAAAGTACTATGAAAAATTTTATAATTGATGGTATAAAATATGAAAAAATAGGGGATACGGAATATTATTCACAGGAATTGTTTGAAGATAGTGAAATATATGGGTATTTAAAAAGTGAATTTTCAAAAAGAATTATAGTTGAAACTAAAAAAACACCTTACGATAGTATTGTTGTGGATTCAGAAACAGAGAGCAAATTTGCTGAAAATTTAGAAAAATATGGAAATGTTATTGTTTATGCCAAACTTCCATCATGGTTTAAAATAGCAACTCCACTGGGAAATTATAATCCTGACTGGGCTATACTTGCTAAACCTGATATAAACAAAGAAGAAGAGAAACTTTATTTTGTAATAGAAACTAAAGGTTCAAAAAATAAAAATGATAGAAGAGACAGTGAAAATGGTAAAATTAGATGTGGAGAAAAACATTTTGAAGCAATTTCTGAAGAAATAAACTATGATGTTTGTAAAACAGGAGAAGATTTTAAAAATATTTTGTAGTTGATAAAAAATTTAGAATTGCAATAGTCAATAGTACAAAAAAAGCTATATTTTAAAATTTTATTTAAAAAATAGCTTTTTTATTTAGTTTTTAAAAAAAAATAAGGTATAATGAATAATATAGGAAAAATTTAAAAATTTAAAAGCAAAAAAGTAAGTAAAAAAGTTAATTAATTGGTAAAGTTGTAAAGTCTTTAAAGGAGATATAAACATGAAAAAAATATTAGTGGCACTTTTTGCATTATTAAGTCTAAATATTTTTTCTGCAAATGAAGATAATGTAAAAAAAATAAGCGTGACGGGAAATGCACAAAGAGAAATCATGCCAGATATGGCAACATTGAGTTTTCAAATTAAGGATAAGGACAAAAGTTTGAGTGTGGCATCTTCAAAAGTGAAACAAAAATTGGAAAAATTTAAGAAAGATTTGAAAACAAAAAATTTAGTGTCTGGCGATGTTGAAACAGTTTCTATTTCAGATAGAAAAATTAAAGATAAAAATTATTCAGAAAATAAAAGTGTGTCTTCATATTCTGGTCAAATGAGTGTTTTCGTAAAAAATATAGATTTTGAAAAGCTGGGAGAACTCATTGAACTAAATAACGGAGATAAATTTCAAAGCGTGAAAAAGGACGAGAAAGAAAATGTTTACGAAATTAAGTTAAAAGAAAGCGATAAGACATTAAATGGCACTTTGAATAAATTATTTTCAAAACTGGATATTTTGAGAAATAAACTAAAAACAATAAATGCAACAAAAAATAATGTTTTTTTTGGAGATTATGAAATTAAAGAAAATGCCGAAAATTATAAAGAAACGGAAGTTTATGAAGTAATTCAAAATTTAAAAGTTACAACAAAAAATTTAAAAGATTTGAATACGATAATAACTTTGGCAGACACCGATGGTCTTAATATAGCAGGTTCGATAAAATTTGACTTGTCCAACAGAAATGAAATCGAGTCGCAAATGTACAGCGATGCCTATAATGAAGCAAGACAAAAGGCGGAAAGTATCTTAAAATCAAGTAATTTAAAAGTTGGAGATGTGATTGTCGTAAGCGAAGATGTGGACTTTCAGCAAAAAATGATAGACAGGATTGACAGCCAATGGGAAGTCAAAACACAAGTTGCTGATTTAACAGAAGAAAGAAATTCTTCAGGAATGCAGATAAGAGGTGGATATGATTTTAATAGAGGCTATAAAGCTAATAAAACAAGAGTTGACTACACTCCCAAACCTTTAAAAATAGAGCAAAATATATCTGTTATGTATGAGATGCAAAAAAAATAAATGAAAGGAGATAAAATTATTTAAATAATAATTTTAAAATGAAAAAATGAAAAAAATAATGACATTTTTATTTATGATGACTTGTGTTTTGACATTTTCTGATGTCGTCTCTGGAAAAAGAATACAAGTTAGAGGAATTGCAAAAAAAGAAATATTTCCAAATTTAGCAAAAGTGCAGCTTACAATAAAAACTCAAGATGAAAATTTGGATAAAGCAAGTCGGGAAAATTCACAAAGACTTGAAAAATTTAAAAGTTTACTGAGTAAATCTGGTGGAAAATATGAAAAAATAGATTCAGTTTCTTATTTTACCGATAAATCTTACGATTGGGAATATGAAACAGTCAACAAAGGAGCAAAGGAATACGAAACAGTTCTGACCATTGAAGCAAATAAAATTGAGTTAAATAGTTTAAAAGACTTTTTGCAGATTTTATCAAATGAAAAAATTTATAAAGTGGAAATAAATTCACAAGGAATAAATACTTTCGAGATAAAAGCAAGGGATAAAACAGCTAAAGTTGCTTACCAGAAAGCGATTGATAAATTTAATGATTTGCAAAAAAAACTTGGCACAAAAGGACTTGGAAATATTATAAAAATTGCTGGATTTAAAAATGACGAAGTCAGTCTTGAAAAAAGAGAAAGTGTAAAAAAAGAAGTTAACACAGTCACTCACAATGTGGAAGTTACAACTAGAGATATGAAAAGTCTGGGAAATATAATAAGCGTTGCATATGCAGTTGGAATTGGAACAAACGGATATATTGAGTATGATATTGATAACAAGCAGAAATTGGAAGATGAACTATATGAAAGCGCTTACAAGGAAGCGTTAAAAAAAGCGCAAGTTATTTTGGGAAAAACTAATTTGAACTTAAAAAATCCTGTTACAATAACTGACAAGTCAAATGGTATAATCCGAGCATATTCTGACTACGATTACAGCTACAATTTATATGCTTCAATTGATTCAAAAATTTTAGAAAAAAGCGACAAAGAGCTAATGGACAAAGTTTTGGAAAAAAATGTTGTGATAAATCCATCGAAACTTAATATTTCAAAAGAAGTTTACATTGAATTTGAGATGAATTAATTTTTTTAAAGGGAATGAAAAAAATTTCCCTTTTTTTGTGGTATAATTATATTATAATGAAATAATTAAATTTTAAAAATAAAAATAAAAATAGGGAGAGTGAAATTAATGGAAAAAAATTTTGAGCAAAAATGGTGGCATAAATCAGTAGTTTACCAAATTTACCCAAAAAGTTTTAATGACACGACTGGAAGTGGACAAGGAGATATAAAAGGAATTACAGAAAAATTAGATTATTTAAAAAAATTAGGAGTGGAAGTGCTGTGGCTAACACCAATGTATAAATCTCCACAAAATGATAACGGTTATGACATAAGCGACTATTACAGCATAGATGAGAGCTATGGGACAATGGAAGATTTTGAAGAAATGTTAAAAGAAGCTCACAAAAGGGATATAAAAATAGTGATGGACATTGTCGTAAACCATTCTTCAACTGAAAATGAGTGGTTTAAAAAATCTGAAGCAGGTGACCCTGAATACAAGGATTTCTATATTTGGAAAGATGCAGTGGATGGAAAAGAACCGACAAACTGGCAGTCAAAATTTGGTGGAAATGCTTGGAAGTGGAGTGAAAAAAGAAAACAGTATTATTTGCACTTATTTGATGTAACTCAGGCTGATTTGAACTGGGAAAATGAAAATATGAGAAAAAAAGTTTATGAAATGATAAAATATTGGCTTAATAAAGGAGTTGACGGATTTAGATTTGACGTGATTAACTTAATTTCAAAAGACCAGAGATTTTTAAACGACGATGGAAGTGATGCAAGATTTGTTCCAGATGGAAGAAGATTTTACACAGATGGGCCTAAAATTCACGAATATTTGAAGGAAATTCACAAAGAGGTATTTGGAGAAAACAATTTACTGACTGTTGGAGAAATGTCATCAACGAGTCTTGAAAATTGTGTAAGATATTCAAATCCGCAAGAAAAAGAACTTTCAATGGCTTTTTCATTTCATCATTTAAAAGTGGATTACCCAAATGGAGAAAAATGGGTAAAAGCGCCATTTGATTTTGTAGAACTTAAAAAAATACTTTCAAAATGGCAGATTGGAATGTATGAAGGAAATGGATGGAATGCAACTTTCTGGACTAATCACGATCAGCCAAGAGCTTTATCAAGATTTGGAGATGACAAAAATTTTCATGAAAAATCAGGGAAAATGCTTGCAACTGTACTTCATGGGCTTCAAGGAACTCCGTATATTTATCAAGGGGAAGAATTTGGAATGACAAATCCATATTTTGATAAAATTGAAAAATATAGGGATGTGGAGTCTAAAAATATGTATAAAATATTGAGAGATAAAGGACTTTCTGAAAAAGAAGTACTTGATATTCTGATGCAAAAATCAAGAGATAACTCAAGAACGCCAGTTCAATGGGATGATACAAAAAATGCCGGATTTACAAGTGGCACTCCGTGGATTGAAATTCCAGAAAATTATAAGAAGATAAATGCCGAGAATGCACTAAAAGACAGCAATTCAATATTTTATCACTACCAAAATCTAATTCAGTTAAGAAGAACAGAAGAGCTTTTAATTACTGGAAGATATGAAGATATTGATTTAGAAAACAAAAAAGTTTACGCCTATAAGAGAGTAGGAGAAGATGCAGAATTGATAATAATTGCCAATTTTTATGACAAAACTACTGAATTCGATGTAAAAGGGCTGGATTTGGAAGAAGCCTTTATTTTACTTTCAAATTATGTGCAAAGTCCTGAAATAAATGGGAATAAACTTATTTTAAAGCCATATGAGGCAATAATTTTCAAAAAAGTAAAATAAGTTTAAAAGTAATTGAAGATAAAAATTTTGAAAAAATTTAAAAAAAAACTTGCAAAATTTCAAATTTTATAGTATAAAATATTTGTTAATCGAAATATATTTTGAAGATAAGGAGAAAGAATTATGGCAAAAGAAACATTAAATCCGTTTGAAATTGCACAAAAGCAGATTAAATCAGCTTGTGATAAATTAAATGCAGATCCAGCTGTGTATGAAATTTTGAAAAACCCTCAAAGAGTATTGGAAGTATCATTTCCAGTAAAAATGGATAATGGAGATATTAAAACGTTTATAGGTTACAGATCTCAGCATAACAACGCAGTAGGACCTTACAAAGGTGGACTTAGATTTCATCCAGGAGTTACAAGAGATGAAGTAAAAGCTCTGTCTACTTGGATGACATTCAAATGCTCTGTTGCAGGAATTCCTTACGGTGGTGGAAAAGGTGGAATGGCAATAGATCCTAAAGAATATTCAAAAGGTGAATTAGAAAGAATTTCAAAAGGATTTGCAAAAGCAATTTCGCCAGTAATCGGAGAAAAAGTGGATATTCCAGCTCCAGATGTCAACACTAATGGACAAATTATGTCTTGGATGGTTGAAGCTTATGAAGAAAAAGTTGGAAGATCAGCGAAAGGAATTTTCACAGGAAAACCATTGGAATTTGGAGGTTCATTAGCTAGAACTGAAGCTACTGGATACGGAGTTAACTTAAATGCTAAAAAAGTACTTGAAAAATTAGGAATTGATATAAAAGGAGCAACTTATGCGGTTCAAGGATTTGGGAATGTAGGATTTTATACAGCTTATTACGCCCACAAAGACGGAGCAAAAATTGTAGCTTTCTCAAATACCGATGTGGCAATTTACAATGAAAATGGAATCGATATGGAAAAAGTTATCAAAGATTTTGAAGAAAATGGTCGTATCATTGAAAATAAAGGTTATGGAAAAGACATCACAAATGCTGAATTGTTAGAATTGGAAGTTGATGTACTTGCACCTTGTGCACTAGAAAATCAAATTACTTCTGAAAATGCAGACAGAATTAAAGCTAAAGTGATTACAGAAGGAGCAAACGGGCCTACTACTCCAGAAGCTGATGAAATTTTATTTAAAAAAGGAATTACAGTAATTCCTGATATACTTGCAAATTCAGGTGGAGTTGTAGTTTCATACTTTGAATGGGTACAAAACTTGCAAAGCTATTACTGGTCATTTGATGAAGTTCAGCAAAAAGAAGATGCGCTATTGTCAAAAGCATTTGAAGATGTGTGGAAAATAGCTGATGAATATAAAGTAGATCTAAGAAATGCAGCTTATATGAAGAGTATTGATACAATTTCTAAAGCAATGAAAGTAAGAGGTTGGTATTAAAAAATCTAGTTTTTATAATTTAATAATAAAAAAGGCTTATTCTTTGTGATAAGTCTTTTTTTAGAAAAATAAATTTAATTTTTATAAAAAAATTTTGAGAATGAGTGATAATATTGTATAATAAGCATATCTTATAAAAAGAGGAGGAAAATGAGAGTTTTTGGGAAAATAAAGTTTAAAAATAAAATATTTTTTAAACTGCTTTCTTATTTTGGTTTATCGCTTCTTGTGTTTTCAATTGTAGTGGGGATTTTCTTTTATTATGTCTTTCGGCAAAATACTATTTTGTTGCATAAAAAGAATTTGGAAGAACGAGCCATAAAAATATCAGAGACTTTGTCGGATATGTGGTTTTCCCCAAGACCTAAGGAGTTTTTGAAAGACGGTGGAAAAAAAATGGAAAAAGAAAAAAGGAAGTTTCCAAAGCCTCCTGATTTTCCAAATGCAATCGGAAATTTAAATAATCAAAATTTTCAAAATGATAATTCTCCAAAAGTAGAAGAGATTCCTAAAATAGGCGAAGAAGAAAATAATAAAAATTTGCATGAAGTTGACGAAGAGCAGGAAAATAGCTTTAGAATTTTTAGAAGTATGAAAATGATTGAAAATATTGCGATGGCAGAAGTGTGGATTTTGGATGCAAAGACAAGAAATATAGTACAGGGAGAAAAAAATCAATTAATTTCTTATTTTAAACTTCCGCCAAATGCTGAAGATACTATAAAAAAAGCATTAGATGGAAAAGTTACAACTACTGAAAATTTTAATGATTATTTGAGTGAGAATTCGATAACTGTTGCAGTTCCCATAAAGAATGGCACAAAGATTGAAGGAGTGGTTCTACTGCATTCTCCTATAAAATACTTGTCTCTTTCTTTGAAAAGTGGAACTTATACTCTTGTTCTAAGTATAATCATCGCTTTATTTTTAGCGAGTATTGCGGCAATTTGGCTGTCTGCAAGTTTTACAAATCCACTTAATAAAATAAAAAATACTACTTTGGAACTTGCAAAAGGAAATTATGAAATTAAAACGAATGTGAAACAGAGTGATGAAATAGGGGAGTTAGCTAGAAGCATTGATATTCTTGCACTGAAATTGGATAAATCTTTAAAAGAGCGAGAGAGATTTGAAAAAATGAGGCAAAATTTTATAGCAAATGTGTCACATGAGCTAAGAACGCCAATAACAGTTATAAGAGGGTCAATAGAAGCCATTTGTGATGGAATTATAAATGATTCTAAACAACTTGATGAATATAATCATCAAATTTTAGCGGACAGTATTCATATGCAACACTTGATAAACGATTTAATTGATTTAACAAAATTACAAAATTTGGATTTTTCGATAAAAGAAGAGATAATAAGCTTGAAAGATATAATAAACGATGTGGTAAGAAGTATGAAACAAATTTCTTCTAAAAAAAATATAAAAATTAATTTTGAGTTTGAAAATTTGAAAGAGAATTATTTATTTCGTGGAGATTATCAAAGAATTAGACAGATGATAATAATTGTTGTTGACAATGCAATAAAATTTTCTAAAGAAAATCAGAAAATTGATATTTTTTTGAAAACGCTCAAAAAAAAAGATAAATATGAATTAAAAATTATTGATACAGGAGCTGGAATTGATTCTAAAAACATTGGAGAAATTTTTAATCGCTATCATAAGTCAAACAGTACTGAAAATAAAAATGGAATGGGACTCGGACTTGCAATAGCAAAGGAGATAGCACAGCGTCACGAGATTTTGATAAATGTTGAAAGTGAGCCAAATGTTAAGACGATATTTACATTTTTTATAAAAAAATTAAAAATTTGAGAATAAAATTAAATATAAAGATTGACAAATCTTCAAAAAAAGTATAAAATTGTAATAGATACAAATAAGTTATTGAAATACCTTCATAAATTAATTAAATAAAATAATATAAATAAAATCAAGGAGGAAAATATGCACGTAGAAAATATAAGTGAATATTTAAAAGGAAATGGTATAAAACCTTCTGTCCAAAGAATGAGAATATTTCAATATTTGCTAGATCATCATACGCATCCAACAGTTGATGATATTTTCAAAAATTTGTCACCTGAGATGCCGACCTTATCAAAGACTACTGTTTATAATACGCTGAATATATTTGTGAAAAATCATATTGTTCAAGAAATTATAATCGAAGAAAATGAAGTTAGATATGATGTAGTAACAAAAAGTCACGGTCATTTTAAATGTAAAAAATGCGGAGAAATATTGGATTTTGATGTAGATTTGTCAAAGTTTGATTTGTCGTCATTAGGTGATGTGGAGGTAAATGAGATGCATTTTTATCTAAAAGGAACTTGTTCTAAATGTTTAAACAAAAATTAAAATAAAAGAGGAGAGATAAAAAAATGAAATTAAATGATGAATTAAAAGCATTATTAAACGCACAAGTAAACATGGAAATTGAAGCGGCATACCAATACAAAGCTATGTCAGCTTATTTTGAAGGAAGAGAATTAGAAGGATTTGCAAAATGGATGGATGCTCAAGTACAAGAAGAATTGGGACATTCTAAAAAATTCTATGATTATCTTTTAAAAAGAGAAGGAAAAATTGAATATTTTGAGTTAAATAAGCCTAAAGCTGATTTTTCTTCAGTAAAAGAAGTATTTGAAGTGGCATTGGCACACGAGCAAAAAGTTACAGCATCTATTGAAAATATTTACAAAGTTGCAAGAAATTTGAGTGATTTTGGAGTAGAAAACTTTTTAGATTTCTTTATCGAAGAACAGGAAGAAGAAGAAGAAACAGTTAAAAAAATAATTGATAAAATCACTTTGTTAAATGTTGACAACAAAAATGTTGAATTATATTTGTTGGATAAAGAAATGGGAGAAAGAAAATAATAAATTATTTGACTTTCTAGCTACACCTTTTTAGGTGTAGTTTTTTTTTAAAAGAATAAAAAAAGAACCCCAAAATAAATTTGAGATTCTTTGTTATTATTGAATCCTAATTAGTCAATGTAATCATTTACTTCAATTGGTTCAATATTCCAAATTTCTTTTGCATATTCTGCAATTGTTCTGTCAGAACTGAATTTACCAGCATTTGCAATATTTTTAAGAGCTTTTCTAGTCCATTCTCTCTTATCTTTAAATGCGTTTTGAAGTTTATCCTGAGCTTCCCTGTAAGATGCAAAATCTTTTAATAGGAAGTAAACATCAGGTCTTGAACCGTCTACACCGTATAACAATGAATTCTGCAATTCTTTAAAGATACCTGTGTGATTGTCGTCATAAGTTCCGTCTGCCAATTGGTCAATAACTTTTTTAAGACCTTCTACATTCACATATTCTTCATAGGGATTGTATTCATTATTAGCTTCGTAAGCTTCTACTTCTTGAGCTGAAAGTCCGAAAATAAATGCATTGTCATCTCCAACTTCTTCAACGATTTCCACATTTGCTCCATCCATTGTTCCTAGTGTCAATGCACCATTTAACATAAATTTCATATTTCCAGTTCCTGAAGCTTCTTTACTTGCAGTTGAAATTTGTTCTGATACATCGGCTGCTGGGAATATTTTTTCAGCAAGTGAAACTCTATAATTTTCTAAGAATACAACTTTAATTTTTCCGTTGATAGATGAGTCGTTGTTAATAACTTCTGCGATAGAATTAATCAATTTGATAATTCCTTTGGCTCTTCTATATCCAGCGGCTGCTTTTGCACCAAAGATGAAAGTTCTTGGTTCTACATCTAAATATGGATTATCTTTTAATTTATTATATAAGTCCATAATGTGTAAAACATTTAGTAATTGTCTTTTATATTCATGTAATCTTTTTACTTGAATGTCAAAGATAGAATGCGGGTCGACTACAATACCAGTTGTTTCTTTTATATAATTTGCTAATCTTTGTTTGTTGTTAAATTTAATTTCAGAAACTCTATTTAAGATGTTGTCGTCATCTAAATATTTTTCTAATTTTTTAAGTTCATATAAGTCAGTAATCCATTTATCTCCGATTAACTCGGTAATTAAAGAAGCTAGTTCAGGATTTGCTTTTAGAAGCCATCTTCTTTGAGTGATTCCGTTTGTTTTATTTAAGAATTTTTCAGGATACAATTCGTTCCATTCTTTTAATTCAGAATTTTTTAGAATTTCTGTATGAAGTTCAGCAACTCCATTTACTTTGTGTGAACCTACGATTGCAAGCCACGCCATTCTAATTTGTCCATTTCCGATAATTGACATTTTGTTAATTCTATGCCAGTCTCCTGGATATTTTTGTTGTAATTCAGTAATGAATCTTCTATTGATTTCTTCTATAATTTGATAAATTCTTGGTAAAAGTGGTTGGAATAAAGGAATATCCCATTTTTCTAATGCTTCTGATAAAATTGTATGGTTTGTATAAGCAAATACTTTTTTACAGATGTTCCAAGATTCGTCCCAACCTAATTTTTCTATATCTAAGAAAATTCTCATAAGTTCAGGAATTGCAACAACTGGATGTGTATCATTCAATTGAATTGCAATTTTGTCAGCAAATCTTGAGAAATCGTTTCCATAGATTGATTTGTATCTTCTTACAATATCCTGTAATGATGCTGAAGTAAAGAAATATTGCTGTTTTAATCTTAATTGTTTTCCATCTTTTTTAGTATCATTTGGATATAATACTCTTGAAATATCTTCAGCTTCTACCGCTTTTGCCGAAGCTTGTAAATAAGTTTGGTCATTGAATAGTTTTAGATCAAATCCTTCAGGCGATCTTGCTTCCCACAATCTTAGCGTGTTTACAGTATCGTTTCCATATCCGATTACAGGCACATCGTAAGGAACTGCAAGAACAGTTTCAGTATTTATCATTTTATAATATTCTTTTCCATATTCATCTTTATGGACTTCAATTTGTCCTCCAAATTTTACTTCAAACATTCTGTCAACTCTTTTAATTGACCAAGGATCACCGTATTTTGTCCAATCGTCAGGGTATTCCACCTGGAATCCATTTTCGATTTTTTGCTCAAACATTCCGTATTTGTAACGAAGTCCATATCCGTGTCCAGGTAATTTTAAAGTTGCAAGTGAATCTAAAAAACAGGCAGCAAGTCTACCAAGTCCACCATTTCCAAGTCCAGCGTCCATTTCAGAATCTTCAAGTTTGTTAATATCCACTCCAAATTCGTCCAAAGTTTCTCTAATAACATCATTAATTCTTAAGTTAATCAAGTTGTTTCCCATAAATCTTCCCATTAAAAATTCAGCAGAAAGATAATAAGTTTGTTTTGCCTGTTTTTTGGCATAAGTTTTTTTAGTGTTGTACCATTTTTCTACAACATATTCCAAAGCCGCACGAGAAACTGCATAATATAATTCATATTCATGAGCTTCTTCGATAGTTTTACCAAAATTTGCTCTTAATTCTCTGGTAATACTTTTTTTTAATTCATTTTTATTAATCGTCATTTTTCCTCCTAAAAGACTTTTATTTTTTTCAATTGCTATTTTACCCTTTTTTTCAATTTTTTTCAATTAAAATATAATTAAAATTATCGTATAAGGATAAAGTTAAATTATAATTTTATAAAATTCCTTTTTCTTTAAAAACTTTTGTCAATTGTTCATAAGTTTTTTGTTCTGCCGAAACAAGTGGCAATCTTACATCGTCGTTGTCTATCATTTTTAAAATTTTCATAGCAGCTTTCACTGTGACAGGATTTCCTTCCAAAAACATATTTTTACTTACGTCGTAAAGTTTTGTGTGTAGATCAAAAGCCTTTGCAAAATTTTTGTTTAAAAATGAACTGATTAAATCATTCATTTCTTGCGGCATAATATTTGCAACAACAGATACTACTCCTTTTGCTCCAATTGATAACATTGGTAAAATTAGATGATCTTCGCCTGATAAAATTTCAATTTTATCGCCACACAAGTTTTGAATTTTAATCATTTGTTCAAGACTTCCAGTTGCTTCTTTTACAGCTACAATTTCTGGAATTTCGGCTAACCTTGCGATTGTTTCAGGCTCAATATTTGTCCCAGTTCTTCCAGGAACATTGTATAGCATTACAGGAAATTTTGAATCATTTGCAATTTTTTTGTAATGTTCATAAAGTCCACGTTGACTTGGTTTATTATAATAAGGACAAGTGCTAAGTGCAGCATCCGCTCCCAATTCTTTTGCATATTTTGTAAGTTCTATTGCTCTATTTGTGTTATTTGAACCAGCTCCAGCAATAACTTGTATTCTTCCTTTCACTTCTTCCACAACAATTCTAATAACTTTTTCATGCTCAGCAAATGTAAGTGTAGGTGCTTCTCCAGTCGTCCCACAAGGTACAATTCCAGCTGTCCCATTTTCAATGTGATAATTTACTAATTCACGCAATTTATCTTCGTCTAATTCGGTTCCATTATTTTTAAATGGTGTAATTAGAGCTACATAAGATCCTTCAAATTTCATTTTTTTATCCTTTCAATTTTTTTATCTTTTATATTTATAAAATCCTTCAGCAACTTTTTCACTAGGCCCAGTCATGAAAGCGTCATCACCTTCTTTGTCATATTCTATGACAAGCTGTCCACCAGGCACTTTTACATTGACCTTGTATTCTGTATAGCCAAAAATTCTTGATAGAACAGCAGCGGCAGTGACACCTGTCCCACAGGCAAGAGTTCTTCCAGCTCCTCTCTCCCAGGTGATAACTTCAATATGAGTCTTGTCATACACTTTTACAAAATTTACATTAACTTTTTTTGGAAATAATTCAGTATAATTTTCAATTTTTTTCCCAAAAGTATTAATAATTTTGTCGTCAAATTCATTGACGAAAATTACACAGTGGTCAGTTCCAGTAAAAATGTAAGAAATTTCAAATTCTTTTCCGTCAACTGTAATTTTTTCTTTTAAAAATCTCTCTTTTTCTGTATTAATTAATTTATTTGCATCAAAAACAGGTTTCCCCATATTCACACGAGCTGTAAAAATATCATTTTCATCATCATAACTTGTTCTGATGTTTAAATCCCCAGGAACAGTTTTTACTGTAAATTCATTTCCTTCAACTAAATGATTGTTAATTAGATATTGAGAAAAACATCTAATTCCATTTCCACACATAGGCGCTTGGCTTCCATCTGAGTTAAAGAAGAACATAAATGGCATATTTGCCACATATTTTAAAATTATAAGTCCATCTGCACCAATACCATAATGTCTATCACAAATTTGAGCTGCAAATTCATTGTAGTCGGGAATTCCTTTTTCTATCAAGTCTCTTTCGTTTACAATGACAAAATCATTTCCAGCTCCTTGATATTTTTCAAATTTTAACATAATTTAACCTCCATTAACTTCTTAATTTTAATAAATTATTTTAATTATTTTTATAGTTTTCTAGAAAATTTTTTAGTATGTAATTTGAAATACTTTCTTTTGGAATCCATTCATTTCCTTTTAATTCAAATCTTAATTCAATGTCCATAATTTCTGTGATATTTTTATCATTTTTCATTAATTCTTTTGAATAGATATCTAAATATTGAGATATTTCAGATTTTATTTTTTCATTTAAAAGTATGTCCAAATCTACTTGACCATTTTTTCCATATTTTTTTATCATATATTCTTTTAATTTACTTAAAGTATCAAGTGCATCTACAAATTTTAATTCAAGAGTTCCATTTGCCTTGTTTTTTGATATATTTGTAATATCATACAATTCAATTTTTGAATTATAGATAATATTTTTTAAGTGTTGTTCTGTAATCATTTCCATCAAGATTCTAAATGATTTTTGTTTCTTTTTATCTGCCGCTTCCATACCGTTAAATTGTATCATCTCATCAGTCAAAACTGATTTTTTTTTCATCATTTCATTAAATAATTTATTTTTTTCAGTTTCATTAAACTGATTTATTGTTTTATTTATTGCTGATTTTAATTGAGCTTTATCATTAAATTCACTAAAGGATAGAATGTTAATAAACAACAGTAAAAATAATAATATTTTTTTCAATGCAAAGCCTCCTATAAATCAAATTCTTTAGCAAATAATTCAGCCACTCTTTTTCCCATCACTTCATCGACAATTAGAGAAATACTTATTTCCGAAGTTGAAATTTGGTGAAAACTTATGTCGTTTTCTGCTAAAATTTTGAACATTTTTGAAGCTACGCCTACATTACTTATTAATCCTATTCCTACGATTGAAACTTTTGTAACATAAGGGTTTATTATAAAAGATGTATTTTCGTATTTTGCTTCAATTTTTTCTCCAATTTTTTCAAGCGCCGCCATATCAGTTTTTGGACAAGTAAAGGCAAAGCTTCCGTGATGGCTTGAAACATCGTTTTGACTTATCATATCTACATTTATTCCGCTTTTTTCTGCTTTTTCAAAAATTTCGTAGACGTTTTGCGCATTTGTCGGAATTTCCTCCACATTCACCATTATTGTATTTTCGTTTATTGACACTCCTGTGATTACTTTTTGTTCCATTTTTTTATTCTCCTTTATTTTTTCGATTGAAGTTATTATCGTTCCATTTTTTTCACCCAATGATTTTCCTACGTAAATTTCAACGCCATATTTTCCACCTAGTTCAACGGCACGGGGTTCCATCACTCCAGCTCCCAAATAAGCCAATTCCATCATTTCATCATAAGAAATAAATGGCAATTTTTTTGCATCACTATAAACTCTTGGGTCAATTGAATAAATTCCGTCAACATCTGTATAAATCTCGCATTTTCCTTTTAACGCTGATGCTAGTGCCACTGCTGATGTGTCAGAACCACCACGTCCTAGAGTTGTAACATCTCCTGCTTCATTTACTCCTTGAAATCCAGCTACTACAACAATTTTTCCACTTTTTAAATGTTTTTTTATAATGTTCGCATCAATGTCGACAATTCTGTTTTTCATATAATGCCCGCTTGTTTTGATTCCCGCTTGAGCTCCTGTTAACGAAATTGCGTCATATCCCAAAGTTTTTAGAGCAATACTTAAAAGTGAAATTGTCTGCTGTTCCCCTGTTGACATAAGTCTGTCCATTTCTCTTGAATCTGGATTTTCTGTTATTTCGTGAGCTAGTTTAATTAATGCGTCAGTTGTTTTTCCCATCGCAGAAACTACGACAACAACATCATTTCCAGCGTCTTTTACCCGTCCTAAATATTTAGCAATGTTCATAATTTTTTCTGTTGTGGCAACTGAAGTACCACCATATTTATGCACAATAATCACAATAAATACACCTTCCTTTTTTATTTTTTAATTTTTATTATAATTCAAAAATTTCATCATTTTTTATTAAATCTTCATAGTTTTCTCTTCTAACTGCCACCTTAGCTTTTCCATCTTTTACAAATACAACTGCTGGTGTTACCATTCTATTATAGTGGCTTGACATTGTGTAGCAGTATGCTCCAGTTGTCCCAACTGCCACTATATCTCCAATTTTAGTTGATTTTGGCAATTTTCCCTTGTTTATGATAATATCTCCCGATTCGCATAGTTTTCCAGCAAGTGTGATTTCTCTTGTGTCGGTGTCATTTGGATTATTTACAACACAGGCTTCGTATTCAGCTTGGTAAAGCGCAGTTCTTATATTATCTGACATTCCTCCGTCGATGAACACATAAGTTTTTCCGCCGACAGTTTCTTTTATTCCACCAACTTCGTAAAGAGTAGTTCCTGCATTTCCGACAATACTTCTTCCTGGTTCAATACAAAGTTCTTTAAATCCAATTTGGTATTTAATTTCCATTGCTTCTGTGTAGGTAATTATTTCAGATAGCACGTCTTCAATAGGTTTAGGGTCATCTCCCTCTTTGTAGTAAACTCCAAATCCACCACCCATATTTACAGTATGAACGATTATTCCTAACTCTTTTTTCAATTTGTCCAAATATTTGAAAATTTCTTCCAATGCAAAAATAAAAAATTTTGATTGAAAAATTTGTGAACCAATGTGAGTGTGAAATCCTTTAAAATCAATATAGGGACTATCGTTTAATCTTTTTACAATATCAATTAAGTTTTCTTGAAATAATGAAATTCCAAATTTTGAAGTAAGTCCAGAAGTTTTGATGTAATGATGTGTGTGTGCTTCGATTCCAGGATCAATTCTCAGTAAAACCGCCTGTTTTTTTCCTTTTTTTAGGCAAATATTTTCAATTTTAGAAATTTCATCTTTATTATCTACAACAATTGTGTCAATTCCATATTCAACAGCCATTTCAATCTCATTTATAAGTTTGTTGTTTCCATGCAAATGCACTCGTTTCATTGGAAATCCAGCTTTGTAGGCAGTATAAAGTTCTCCACCTGAAACGACATCTAAATCAAGTCCTTTTGATTCAATTAATTTAATCATTCCAGTTGTAAGAAATGCCTTTCCAGCGTAAGCTATTCTCGTTTTAAATCTTGTCGAATGAAAAGCGTGTTTCATTTTGTCAATAGTCGTTTCGATTAATTCCTGATCCATCACATAAAGAGGTGTATTAAACTCTTTTACAAGTTCTAGTGCATCAACTCCGCCGATGGACAAGTTTCCTTTTTCATTAATTTTTGAAGTTCCAAATAATTTCATTTAATTATTATCCTTTCATATTATTTAATTTATTTTTTTATTTTATTCAGCACCTTAAAGAAGTAATAAACTAAAAAAATTAATAATTAAAAATGCTGATAATAGCATATCAGCATATAAAACATACATTTATCTTTAACTTTTAATTTTAAATAATGAATTATATCTGACAGCTCCCCATTATCCTATTGATAATGACAGTTCTACGGATATTCTCCACAGACCCAGTATCAAAGCTGGTCAAACTTTGTACTTCGGCAATTATTCCTTTCAATTTATTTCATCAAATTGACCATTCTCCGTAAATCTACTTATAATAATTGCACCTCTATCTTTTTTATATTTATTATTATAACTAATTTTTTAACTTTTGTAAAGAATTTTTACACAGTTAATAATTCTTTTTCTTTTGCAGCGAGAGCTGTATCAATTGCAGCAATAAATTTATCTGTTGTTTTTTGAACTTTTTCTTCACTTGATTTTAGTTCATCTTCTGTAATTTCACTATCTTTTTCAAGTTTTCTTAATTTATTGTTGACATCTTTTCTTATGTTTCTTATGGCAACTTTTCCTTCTTCAGCTTCTTTTTTTACCATTTTTACATATTCTTTTCTTCTTTCTTCAGTTAATTCAGGCACCACTAATCTTATGATATTTCCGTCGTTTGAAGGATTAAATCCTAAATTTGCCTGTAAAATTGTTTTTTCAATGGTTTTTATTAGTGATTTGTCCCATGGGTCGATTACTAAAAGTCTTGCTTCTGGAGCTGAAATTGTCCCAACTTGATTAAGAGGAGTCGGTGCACCATAGGCTTCAACTGTAACACCATCAAGCATAGATACATTTGCTCTGCCTGCTCTTGTGTGAGAAAATCTTTCTTTTGTATTTTCAACTGATTTTGACATTTTTTCTTCAACTTCTTTTAAAATTGTATTTAGCATTTTTTTACCACCTTTTTATTTATTTTTTTACTGTTGTTCCGATAGTTTCCCCTTGCGCCATTTTTAAAATATTACCTTCTTGAAGTGCGTTAAAAACTACGATTGGCATTTGATTTTCCCTGCAAAGAGAAAGTGCGGCCGTGTCCATCACGCCTAAATTTTTTGAAATTGCTTCGTCAAATGAAACTGTATCATATTTTATTGCGTCATCAAATTTCATAGGGTCTTTGTCATAAATACCGTCAACTTTTGTACCTTTGGCAAGTACATCAGCCTGTATTTCCACAGCTCTTAGCGCTCCCGATGAATCTGTCGTAAAATAAGGGTTACTTGTTCCTCCCGCAAAAATTACAACTCTTCCTTTTTCCAAATGTCTTATAGCTTTTCTTCTGATAAAAGGTTCAGCTACTTGTGGCATTTGAAGTGCAGTCATAACACGAGTTGGCACTCCCAGATTTTCAATTGCATTTTGGAGTGCAAGTCCGTTCATGATAGTTGCAAGCATTCCCATTGTGTCGCCAGTAACTCTGTCAAAACCTTTCTCCATACCGCTTATTCCGCGAAAAATATTTCCACCACCAATTACGATAGCTATTTCTACACCTTTTTCATGGACTTCTTTAATTTGCTTTGCAAAGCTTTCCAAGACTTCGTTTGAAAATCCAAATTCCTTGTTTCCTGCAAGTGCTTCACCACTTAATTTTAAAAGTATTCTTTTATATTTTAACACAAAATTCAACCCTTTCGTAAACTTTTTTAAAAAAAGGGGACTTTATCCCCTTAGAGTAATTTAAATTATTATTGTCCCAATTGTGCAGCCACTTCTGCAGCAAAATCTACTTCTTCTTTTTCGATTCCTTCTCCAACTTTAAATCTGTCAAATGAAATAATTGTGCTTGGAGCGATAAATTTTTCAACAGTAACTTTGTCATCTCTTACATATTTTTGTTGAACTAGACAATTTTCTTCATAAAATTTTCTCATTTTACCTTCCAATATTTTTTCAATTATATTTGCAGGTTTTCCTTCAGCTGTTAATTGATGTCTTGCAATTTCTTTTTCTCTATCCAAGTCAGCAGTTGTAACTTGTGATTTGTCCAAATATTTAGGATCCATTGCAGCTACATGCATTGCAACACCTTTTGCTTTTTCAATATTTTCGTCAGTTGCTTCACCATTTACATTTAGTAAAACTCCAATTTTTCCGCCTAAGTGAATGTAAGTTTCGATAAATCCTGTAGTTGCAACTAATTTTAATCTTCTGATGTTCATGTTTTCACCAATTTTAGCGATTAATTCTGTCAAGTGAGTTTCGATAGTTTTTCCTTCGTGTTCAAATGCTTTTAATTCATCTTCACTTGTCAAATCGTGTTCCAAAGTTAATGTAACTAATTTTTCTCCAAAAGATTTAAATTCGTCATTTTTAGCAACGAAATCTGTTTCTGAGTTAAATTCCAAGATAGCACCTTTTTTTCTATCTTCAGAAACTGCTGCGAATACTAATCCTTCAGCTGCTACTCTTCCTGATTTTTTAGCTGCTTTAGCAATTCCTTTTTCTCTTAACCAGTCAATTGCTTTTTCGATGTCTCCATCATTTTCTCCTAGAGCTTTTTTACAGTCAAGCATTCCTGCTCCAGTTCTTTCTCTTAATTCTTTAATAAGTGCTGTTGTAATTGCCACTTTATTTTCCTCCTATATTATTTATTTCTAATTTTTGTTTTTTTTATTTTGTTTAATAATCAATTTATTAGTGAACTGCTCCAACTTTTAGAAGTTAGAGATTCTTGGGAATTATTTGCTTTTATTAGCCAAATATATTTACCAAGCTCTACGGACAGTCCCTGTCCTGATATATTTAGTATAATAAACTTTGTTATGAATATCAAGCAAAAATGCAATTCATCTCCCACTTATAGAAGTTGGAGACTTCTTACTATCTTTTTGTTAAAAAAATTATTTTGAAATATTTTTTAATATATTTAAGATTTCTGGATTTGTTTTATCAAATTCTAAAAATTCCTTTGCATATTTTTCTGCCATCTTATGATTTTTAGTACCACTATAATAAATTGCTAATCTATATATAGAATATGCATTACCAATTAATGCCATTTGTTTGTGTTCTCTAAGTTCTTTAAGTTTATCATGCGTAAAGCCGGCATCCGACAGTTGCTTTTCATATTTGTCTACTATGCTATTTTTTTCATTTTTCTCTTTAACAGTCAAATTTAATGATTTTAGATAATCTTCGTCACTGTATAATAAAAACAGTGAATACACTCCTGTGTCGTCATCTCCTAATTCAATTGCTTTTAAATAATACTTCTCTGCCTCTTTTTGATTACCTAGTATATCATAATCAGTTCCTATCTCTTCATAAGCGTAAGCATCATTTGGATATTTTTTAACATATTCTTTTAATAATGCAATCAGATTTTTCTTATCTCTCTTTTGAGTTAAAGCCATGTATTTATTTTTAAATTCAGTTTTTTCTTTTGAATACATATTCATAAGGCTTCCATCTACTGCAAAATATTGATTATCTATATTTGCCGTATAATTTGAAGTGCTCGTAGTTTTTTTCTGGCTATTTGCACCTAGAACACTTAAACTTGCTATTAAAAATAGTCCAATCAAAACTTTTTTCATAATCGCTCACCGTTTCTTTTTTATTTTTGACCAATAAAAATGTGAGTTCGTTTTTTATTAATTTAAACTTGCTATTTTTACAAGAACAGGGAAATGACTTTATTTCCCTATTGTATTTTATCTATTTAGCAAAGAATTAATTACTTTAATTATTGATATTCGTCTGGATTGTCTTTTAAAATTAAAGCACAGACGATGTATGGTAATATTCCAGTTCCAAATGCAGATGCAAAAATAATCCAGAGTATTCTTATAACATTTGAATCAATATTAAGATATTCAGCAATTCCTCCGCAAACTCCTGCTATTTTCCTATCTTTTAATGATTTATATAATTTTTTTTCCATAATATTTCCTCCTAAAATACATTTCATGGTAAATTATTTAACTAAAAGAAAAAGCAAATCTTCTCTAAAAAATTAAATAATTTTGTATTTTGGCACATCAAATTTTATATAGTATCTTTGATTTTTAAAAATTATTCTTCAGTTACTACTTCTTCTTCCACAACTTCTTCAGTAACTTCAAATTCTTCATCTAATGGAGCAGCAGTTTGGTCAGCGTTAGCTTCAACTCCACCGTTAGCTTCGATTGCAGCGTTTGCTATAACTTGAGAAAATAATCTTACTGATCTTATAGCATCATCATTTGCAGGGATTTTGTAAGTTACTAAATCAGGATCTACATTTGTATCGATTAATGCAATTACAGGAATTCCCAATTTTTTAGCTTCTTCCAATGCCAAAAATTCTTTTTTGATGTCAACAACGAATAGTGCCGCTGGCAAAGTGTTCATTTCTTTAATTCCACCGATATTTTTAGAAAGTTTTGCCATTTCTTTTCTTAATAATCCAGCTTCTTTTTTAGTGTAAGCTTCGTCTAAAGTTCCATCAGCATCCATTTCTTCTAATTCTTTTAATCTTTTTACTCTTTTTTTAATAGTTTCTAGGTTAGTTAAAAGTCCTCCTAGCCATCTGTGGTTTACATAAAATCCTCCAGCTCTTTGGGCTTCTTCTTTAATAGCTTCTTGAGCTTGTTTTTTAGTTCCTACGAATAAAATTTTTCCACCTTCTTCAGAAATTTGTCTTACAAATTCATAAGCTTTTTCAGTTGCTTCTAAAGTTTGGTGTAAATCCAAAATGTGGATTCCATTTCTTTCTGTGAAAATATAAGGTTTCATTTTTGGATTCCATCTTTTTGCCTGATGTCCAAAATGTGCTCCTACTTCTAATAATTGTTTCATTGTAATTACTGCCATTACTAATTTCCTCCTAAATTTTTTTGGTTTTTTCTCCCACTTTTCTTTTGCAACAGATTGCAGAATTTGCAACACCCTATTGCAAAATAATGCAAAGTGTGATTAATTCATAGTATTATAACATTGATATGTATTTTTTGTCAAACATAAAAATAAAATTAATTAATAGAATCACAATTCTTCAACTAAAAATTTAAAAAATTCTAAATTTGAGAAAAAAGAAATATGTGGATATCCTGCAAGAGAACTTTTTTTTCTATATCCACAATTCCATTTTCTATCGTCGTTTTTAAAAATTTTATAAAATGTAAAATTTTCTTTATTTTCAACTATTTCAGAATAGTGAAATTCATGTCCTTTTAATTTAATCTCATTTCCTGTTTCAATATTTATGTATCCAAAACGCTTGATATTAAGAGTTTCCCGCATTTTTATCTCCAAATCAAGAATTCCGCAAAAGTTATAATTCTCGCCGTTTAACAGATGGATTTTTTTAGCTAAGTACATAAATCCGCCACATTCCGCATAAATTTTTGTTCCTTTTTCAAATTGTTCCAAAATGCTTTTTTTCATAGAAGTATTGTCTTGCAGCTCTTTTGCAAAAAGTTCTGGATAACCACCGCCAAAGTAAATAAAATCAATATTTTCTGGAATTTTTTTATCGAAAATCGGACTAAATTCAATTATTTCAAAGCCGCAAAATTTTAATAAGTCAAGATTTTCCTGATAATAAAAAGAAAAAGCTCTGTCTTTTGCAATTGCAACTTTTTTGCCAAAGTATTTATTTTTCAAATTTTTAATTTTTTCCCAGTTCTCAAAAGTCATTTTTGGCTCAAAATTTTTAGCGATTTTTTTAATTTTTTTCAAATCCAAATATTTTTCTCCAATTTCACAAAATAATTTTTTTCGCTGCAAAATCTTTTTTTTATTTTCTTCGAATGCCAATTTCAGTCCCAAATGTCGACTTTCAAGCGCCAAACTCTCATTTTTTGGAACATACCCGAGACATTCAATATTTGTATATTTTTCTATAGCTTCTTTTAAGCTCAAATAGTGTCTTTGTGAACTCACATTATTTAAGATAACGCCACATATATTTATTCTAGGATCTAGCATTTTAAAGCCAAGAGCGATGGCGGCACAACTTGTAGAAATCGCTTTAGCACTGATTACCAAAATCACTGGAATATCTAAAATTCTTGCAACATGCGCTGTACTAAAATTGTCAAATTCATTGGAAAGTCCGTCAAAAAGTCCCATAACTCCTTCAATAACCGCAATATATTTATTTTGTGAATAAATTTCAAAGATATTTTTTACATTTTCTTCGCCAACCATAAAAATATCTAAATTATGTGACTTATTTCCTGTGAAAATCTCGTGATAAGTTGTATCGATGTAGTCAGGACCCACTTTAAAAGGAGCGACATTTGCTAGACAAGACATAAGAATGCTTGTAACTGTTGTTTTTCCGCTTCCACTATTTGTTCCAGCAATCAATACTTTTTTTATTTTTTTCATTTTTTCTTTTTCCCTTTCTTTAATTTTATTTATTCTTTTATAAAAATCATTTTTTTTATATTATTATACTTTATTTTTTTATGAATTTAAAATAAAATAATTTTAAAATTTTAATTATTTTAAATTTATAAAAAAAATAAATTATTTCATAATTGATTTTATTACAATTTTTTGGTAAAATATAATTGTCAATTTTGTTTGATAAAAAAATATTTATAAATAAAATATTTAGGAGGTAAAAATAAAATGAGTTTATTACAATTAAAAGATATAAGATCTGAAGTTGAGGGGAAAGAGATTTTAAAAGGTCTTAATTTAAATATCAACAAGGGGGAAGTCCATGTTATAATGGGACCAAATGGTGCTGGAAAATCTACGCTTGCAAGTATTCTGGTGGGAAATCCGAAACATAAGTTAATCGGTGGAGATATTATTTTGGATGGAGAAAATATTAACGATGATACTGTTGATGAGAGAGCAAAAAAAGGAATTTTCTTGTCATTTCAATATCCTGAAGAAATTCCGGGGCTAACAGTGGAAGATTTTTTGAGAACGGCAAAAGAAGCTGTAACTGGAGAAAAACAATATTTGATGCAGTTTCATAATGAATTAGAAGAAAAGATGGAAAAACTCCACATTAATCCAGAATACGCTCAAAGACATTTGAATGTTGGATTTTCTGGAGGTGAAAAAAAGAAAAATGAAATTTTACAGATGGCGGTTCTTGAGCCAAAATTGGCGATTTTAGATGAAACTGATTCAGGGCTTGACATCGATGCGACAAAAATTGTGTTTGAAGGTGTGCAAAAATTAAAGACAAATGATACAGCGCTTTTAATTATAACACACTACGACAAAGTTTTGGACTATTTAGATCCAGATTTTGTACATATTCTGATGGATGGAAAAATTGTGAGAACTGGTGGAAAGGAAATAGTTGAAGAAATTGAAAAAAATGGTTATGGAAAAATGAAAAAGCAATTTGGGTTATAGAATTTTAAGAGAAAAAATTAAAAAATGGAAAGTGTAGGAAATTATGGAAACAAGAAAAAAAACATATGTCGCAGATATTGAACGGGGAGTCTATGACATAAAAGACGAAGTTAAATACAGATATAAAGTTCAAAAGGGGTTGACAGAAGAAATAATTAGAAAAATTTCTGCTAGAAAAAATGAGCCGGAATGGATGTTAAATTTTAGACTAAAAGCGCTAGAAGTGTATAATTCAAAGCCGATGACTGACTGGGGTCCAGATTTGTCAGACTTGGATATGAATGACATAATTCACTATTTGGAGCCAGATTCTGCGCCAATGAATGAAAATTGGGACGATGTGCCAAGTTATATAAGAGATACTTTTGATAGGCTTGGAATTCCTGAGGCGGAAAAACAGTCACTTGCAGGAGTTGGAGCGCAATATGATTCAGAAGTTGTGTATCACAGTATTCATAAGGAATTAACTGAGCAAGGTGTCATTTATACGGATATTGAAACAGCCATCAAAGAATATGAAGATATTCTAAAAGAATATTTTATGACTTTGATCACAGTAAATGACCACAAGTTTTCAGCGCTTCACGGGGCTGTTTGGTCGGGAGGCTCGTTTATCTATGTGCCAAAAGGTGTGAAAGTCAATATGCCGCTTCAATCTTATTTTAGATTAAATGCGCCAGAAGCTGGACAGTTTGAACATACGCTAATAATTGTTGACGAAGGAGCGGACTTACATTTTATTGAAGGATGCTCTGCGCCAAAATATCAGAAAAATGCGCTTCACGCTGGAGCGGTTGAGCTTTTTGTGAGAAAAGGGGCTAGACTTAGATATTCTACGATAGAAAACTGGTCGAGAAATATGTATAATCTTAATACTAAAAGAGCACTAGTTGAAGAAGATGGTGTAATTGAGTGGGTTTCAGGTTCATTTGGGTCAAGAATTTCAATGCTTTATCCGATGAGTATTTTAAAAGGAGACCGTGCTAGATGTGAATTTACTGGAGTTACTTTTGCTTCAAGCGGACAGAACCTGGATACTGGTTGTAAAATTGTCCATATTGGAAAAAATACAACTTCAACAGTGCATTCAAAATCGATTTCTAAAAATGGAGGAGCTTCTTTTTATAGAGGACTACTAAGAGTTATGCCAGAAGCGACTGGAACTAAAGCGACAGTTGAATGTGAATCGCTTATGTTAGATAATATTTCGTCTTCAGATACGATACCTATAATCGACATAAGAAATGACAGCGTCGATATTGGGCATGAAGCTAAAATTGGAAGAATTAGTGATGAGGCAATTTTTTACTTGATGACGAGGGGAATTAATGAAGATGAGGCAAAAGCGATGATTGTAAGAGGATTTGTTGAGCCAATCTCAAAAGAGTTGCCGCTGGAATATGCAGTTGAGTTAAATAAACTTATTGAATTGGAATTGGAAGGGACAATTGGATAAATTTTTATATAAATAAATGTAATTAAATTATTAATTTATAAAGGAGAAATGGGATGCTAGAAAAGACAAGTTTAAAAAATCTTGAAAATAGCGAATACAGGCTAAAAGTTTTTGAAAAATATAAAGACTTGAAAAAACCTGACTGGAAAAGAGTTAAATATAAATATGAAGAACCGCAAGAATTTAAAAAGTTTGATAATTTTTCAACAAAAAATGAAAACCAGGAAGGTATGGAAGTAAAAGGGATTAATGATTCCCTAGAAGATTTGGAAAGATTGAAAAGTAATTATGAATACGGACTTGGAGAGTTTTTCAAATTGCAAAATTTTGCTTTTTATAATCAGGGACAATTTATTAAAATAAAAGAGAGAAAAAAAATTGAACATCCAATTTATTTGACTTATGTGGCAGATAAAGAAAATAATTTTTTAGTTGACTACAATGTGATTGAAGTAGAAGATTTTGCAAGTGCTACAATTATTATAAGCTATAATTCAAGTGACGATGCCGAAAGTTATCACAACGGAGTTATAAAAGTGTTTGCTGGAGCAAATTCAAATGTGAAAATAATAAAAATTCAAACATTGAATACAAAAAGCAGAAATTTTGAAAGCTCTAAAATTGAAGTGAAAGGGCAGGGAATCGTAAATTATTACAGCGTTGAACTGGGGGCGCAAGTAAATGCAGTTAGCCACACTTCATATTTATTGGAAGATAATTCACAGGCTTATGTATTTCCAGGATATTTGGCTGACGGAGATAGAAAAGTTGACTTGGAATATTCGACAGTATTTTACGGCAGAAAAACATTGGGAGACATTCACGGAAGAGGAGCTGTAAAAGACACAGCAACCAAAGTATTTCGTGGAAATATGTACTTTAAGCAAGGGGCTTCAAAATCGGAAGGAAGAGAAGGAGAATTTGCCATTTTGCTGGACAAAAATATAAATGTTCACTCAATTCCGACATTATTTTGTGATGAAGACGATGTAATTGGAGAACATTATGCGTCAATCGGAAAAGTCAACGAATCACAGCTGTTTTATTTGATGAGTCGAGGCCTATCTGAGAGCAGAGCCAAAAAATTAATTGTGGAATCGTCATTTAAACCAATATTAAATAATATCGATGATGAAACATTAAGAGAGCATTTATTAGAAGAATTGGAAGAAAGAATATAAAAAAATATAAAATTTGAAAAAATACCCACTGAGTGCTATACTTTAAAGTAGTAGTGAAGTGGGTTAAATTATATTTTTTAATAATTTAAAATAAAAAAATAAATAAAAAATACAAATAATATAAAAAATAAAAAAATTTAAAATAAAATAATATGATTTAATTTAAAATAAAATAAAATAAAACTCTTAAGAAAGGAAAAAAAAAATAAAAATGAATTATAAAAATAAATTTCCGATATTTTCAAATATAGAAAATCATTATTTAGACACAGCTGCAACTTCTCAAAAGCCAAAAGTTGTGCTGGATAAAATTAGAGAATATTATGAAAAGTATAATGGAAACCCTGGACGAGGGTCACATAAATTATCTGTGGAAGCACAGTCGCTGTTAAGTAATGCAAGAGAATGTGTGAGAAAATTTATAAATGCAAAAAGAGCCGAAGAAGTGATTTTTACAAAAAATACGACTGAAAGTATAAATTTAGTCGCTTATACTTATGGAATGAATTTTATAAGTGAAAACGATGAGATTATTTTAGGAATTTCAAATCATCACGCCAATATCGTGCCGTGGCAATTTGTGGCAAAACAAAAAAAAGCTAAGTTAAAATATATTTATCTTACAAAAAATGGACAATTTGACTTAGAAGAGTTAAAAAGTAAAATTTCTGATAGAACTAAAATTGTCGCAATTTCTGCGGTTGTGAATGTAACAGGTGTAATTCAGCCGATAAAAGAAATAATTGAGATAGCTCACAGTAAAAATGCTCTGGTTTTGGTTGATGCAGCACAGTCAATGCTTCATTTTAAACACGATGTGCAAGAATTAGATGCAGATTTTTTGGTATTTTCAGGACATAAAATTTTTGCACCTATGGGAATTGGTGTGATGTATGGGAAAAAAGAGATTTTGGATAAAATGCCACCATTTTTGTATGGCGGGGATATGATAGAATTTGTTACAGAACAGGAATCAACTTTTGCGCAGTTACCGAATAAATTTGAAGGTGGGACTCAAAATGTGGAAGGAGCTGTGACTCTGGAAGAGGCGATTAAGTTTATTTGCGAAATTGGGTATGAAAAAATTGAAAAAATTGAGGAAAATTTGGCAAATAAAGCACTAGAAGAATTAAATAAACTTGATTTTGTGGAAACTTATTTTACAAAAGATGTGGAAAGAACAGGAGTTATTGCGTTTAATGTGATTGGAGTTCATTCGCACGATGTTGCATTCATCTTGGATTCTTTTGATGTAGCCGTGAGATCAGGTCATCACTGCGCACAGCCACTTATGAAATATATTGGAGTTGCGTCATGCTGTCGTGCTAGTTTTAGCATTTACAATGATGAAAGTGATATTCAAAAATTAATTGAAGGACTTTTGAAAGTAAAGGAAGTTTTTAAATTGTAAAAAATTGAGAATTAAAAATTTTAGAAAATAAAAGAATAAAAAGGAGATATTAAAAATGGATTTGGAGAGAATTTATCAGCAGACAATATTGGAATATAGCCGTAGAAAAGAATTAAATCACGAAATGGACAATCCGACTTATGTGGAGAGAGGTCATAATCCCAATTGTGGAGATGACTTGACATTGGAATTAAAAGTGGAAAATAATGTCATTGTGGATGCGGCATTTATCGGCTCTGGATGTGCTATTTCAACTGCTTCGATGGCAATGTTAATTGATTTGATAAAAGGAAAAACTTTGGAAGAAGCAAAAGAAAAAGTTGACATTTTTTTTAAAATGATGAGCATAGACGAAAATAAAGAAAAATTGACAAAGGAAGAAATGAAAAAATTAGGAGATGCAGTGCTTTTGGAATATGTGGCTAAAATGCCTGCTCGAGTAAAATGTGCTACACTTAGTTGGCACTCACTAAAAGTGATTGTAGAAAATAAAAAATAGAAAATTATTTAAAAAAATACAAAGAATAATAAATTTTGAATTTTTTTAGTATTTTTATAAAATGAATAGAGTATTTAAGGTAAATAAAAACTTCTATTTTAAGTTTCTTATTCAATCCACGAAGTTAATAAAATAATTTATTTTTTTAAGCAGAAGTGCTCATCGCCGCACCCCTGCACCCCGGCTAGTCTTCGACATTTTTATGCGCTGACAAAAAACTCGCACTAATCGTGCTCAGACAGTTTTGTCAGCACATAAAAATGCTCCGACGGTTTAAATTTTACTACCATATAAAAGTGTCGTGATTTTTTGGGAGTAAAGACGACTGTTTGAACGAAGTGAGTTTCGGCTTTGCTTCCAAAAAATGCTTAGACGAGCGTGGGGATTATAAGGGGAAATGGCGGCCCTTTCCCCTTATGTAAAAAAATAAAAAACTATACTAAATAAAATAACATCTTGTAGACAAAAATAAATTAAAAAATATTGAAATTAAAATTTGCCCGTAAAATTTTTACGCTATCTTTATAAAATAAAAAAATTGTAAAAATTTTTAAATATATGGTAAAATAATAATAAAAAAGAAAAATAAAAAAACAAGAAAATAAAATTAAGGAGAAAAAATTAAATATAATGAAAGAATTAAAAATAGTTTTATTTGGACATCCAACTTTGAAAAAAGTTGCCGAGAAGGTGGAAAAATTTGATGATGAACTGAGAGAAACATTGAATGAGATGGTTAATTTGATGAGAAAAGCTAATGGAGTGGGACTTGCAGCAAATCAGGTCGACATTCCTAAAAGATTTTTTGTGCTGGAATACGAAGGAGTTTTAAAAAAGGTCGTTAATCCGGAAATATTGGAATTTAGTGTGGAAAAAGTGGATTTTGAAGAAGGGTGCTTGAGTATTCCTGGAATTTATAAAAAGGTTGTAAGACCTAAAAAAATTAAAGTTAAATATTTTGATGAAAATGGGATTGAAGTTCAAGAAGAACTTGATGAAATGTGGGCTAGAGCATTTCAGCACGAACTTGATCATTTGGGCGGAATTTTGTTTACAGAGCGACTTTCTGTTATGAATAAAAGGCTTGTTGCAAAAAAAATAGAAGTTTTGAAAAAAGATTTTAGCAAAGGTAGAATTTATAGGGAAGATTTGGATTAAAAAAGGAGTGAATTTTTTTGAAAACAATATTTATGGGAACGCCGGAATTTGCGATTCCAAGTTTGAAAGTTGTGGCAAAAAATACGGATTTGAGAGCAATTTTTACAAAGGAAGATAAAGTAAATGCCAGAGGAAATAAAATAATCTTTTCGCCAGTGAAGCAGTTTGGAATTGATAACGAAATTGAAGTCATTCAGCCAAAAAAAGTTAAAGATGAAAAAATAATCAAAAAAATAAAAGAGATAAATCCAGATTTAATCGTAGTTGTAGCATATGGGAAGATTTTACCAAAAGAAATTATAGATATACCAAAATATGGAATAATCAATGTCCATTCTTCGCTTTTGCCAAAATACAGAGGTGCTTCTCCGATTCACTCGGCAATTTTAAACGGTGACACGGAAAGTGGCGTGAGCATAATGTACATTGAGGAAGGACTAGATTCTGGCGATGTGATACTGCAAGAAAGCTGTGATATTTTGGAGAATGATACGCTTGGAACTTTGCATGACAAATTAAAGGACTTGGGAGCGATAGGGCTTGAAAAGGCGTTAAAATTGATTGAAGATGGAAAAGTTGAAGCTACAAAACAGGATGAAAGTCTTGCAACATTTGTTAAACCTATTACGAAAGAACAGGCTAAAATTGATTGGAACAATACAAAAGAAGTGATTTTTAATCAAATTCGAGGGTTAAATCCATTTCCAGCGGCGCACACTTTTAATGAAAAAAATGAAAATATAAAAGTTTATAAAACTGAAAAATTAGATAAAGAATACGAAGGGAAAAATGGTCAGATTGTCGATATTATAAATAAAAAAGGACCTGTTGTAAAAGTTAAAAATGGAGCTTTAGTTTTGCTCGAAGTGAAATTTCAAGGAAAAAAACTGCAAAGAGGAGCAGATGTCATTAATGGTAGAAAAATGGCTATTGGTGAGTGTTTAAAATAGTTATTTAGTAAAAATAAATTATAAATATTATAAAATTTTGCATATTTTTGAAAGGAGTGGTGGAATGAAATTTAAAAAATTAGAGATTTCAGAAAAAGTGATTCAGAGATTGACGGAATATCTATCAATTTTAAAAGATGTTCAAAAATATGAAAATGAAATTAACTCGATTGAGCTTTCCAAAATAATGAATACGACATCAGCTCAAGTCAGAAAAGATTTATCAACTTTTGGAGATTTTGGTGTGCGTGGAAAAGGATATGATATTTCTAAATTGATTGAAATCATCGAAGATATTTTGGGAATAAATAAAGTTAATAACGTCATAATCGTTGGACACGGAAAAATGGGAGAAATGATCTCGTCTAACAGAAATGTCTTGGGAAAAGGTTTTCAGATTGTTGGAATTTTTGACAAAGATAAAAATAAAATAGGAAAAGTTGTTTCTGACAATCTTGAAATTCGTGATGTCAATGATGTAAAGGAATTTAGAGAAAATTTCTGTGGGGAAGTTGATACGGCAATTCTTGCGGTTGTAAAGGAACAGGCGCAATTTGCGGCAGAACAGCTTGTGAAAAATGGAATAAAAGCTATTTTGAATATGACGACTTACAAACTTGAGCTAGGTTCAGATATAACAGTTGTAAATATTGATATTTCGGCAAAATTGCAAGAATTAAATTTTTGGAGATTGAATAAAGAAGAAAAATAAAATGGAGGTCTTATGGGAAAAATTATTGATGGAAAAGCGCTTTCACAAAAAATTTTTGAAAATATAAAAGAAGAGCACGATAAAATTAAAGAAAAAATTGGGAGAAGTGCGGGACTTGCAGTAATTATAGTCGGAGAAAATGCGGCTTCGCAAGTGTATGTGAGAAATAAAATAAGAGCTTGTGAAAAAGTTGGATTTTATTCTGAAAATATAAAATTACCAGAGAACATTACGCAAAAAGAGTTGCTTTGCGAAATAAGAAAATTAAATGAAGATAAAAAAATTGATGGAATTTTGGTGCAATTGCCACTTCCAAAACATATTGATGAGCTAAAAGTCATAAATGAGATTGCAAGCTCAAAAGATGTGGACGGATTTCATACTGAAAATATTGGAAAAATGATGATAGGCGACAAAACAGGATTTTTACCATGCACGCCATACGGAATTATGCAGATGTTTGAAGAATATGGCATTGAGCTTCTTGGAAAAGATGCAGTAATTGTTGGGAGAAGCAATATAGTTGGAAAGCCACTTGCACTGCTTTTAATTCAAAGTGGAGCAACTGTCCAAGTTTGTAATTCAAAGACTAAAAATTTAAGTAAGAAATTGCAAAAAGCTGACATAGTTGTCGCAGCCGTTGGAGTTCCAAAATTGATAAAAGGTAAAGATATAAAAGACAATGCAGTTGTGATTGACGTTGGAATAAATCGTGTGGATGGAAAGCTTTGTGGAGATGTGAATTTTGACGAAATTTTTGAAAAAGCTAGTTTTATAACACCAGTTCCTGGCGGAGTAGGGCCTATGACAATTGCAAGCCTTATAAAAAATACATTTAAAAGTTATAAAAGTAAATTATAAAAAAGGAAGTGCATTAATTATGCCAACATATACAATTAGAATAAAAGATAGACAGACAGGAAAAATATTGACGATTAAAATAGCGGCAAAATCTATTCAAGAAGCAAAACAAATAGCGTCAAAAGATTATGGAGTTGCTTATGAAATTTTATAATTAATATTTTGAATAAAGATCAGTAAAAAACTGGTCTTTTTTTATAAAAATAATAATTGATTAATATTTTTATTGTTATTTATTTAAAATCAATGTATAATATAGGAGTAAAAAATTATGAAAAAAAGAAAGCGAGAAAATTAATGAAAGAAAAAATTAAATTTATTAAAGAACTGGCACAGAGTATGAATGAAAATAAAATTGAAACAGTGAAATATGAAGAAAATAATTTTGAAATTATACTAAGTAAAAAGAAAAAAGAAAAAAATGTTATAGTCAGTGCGGGAGCGATTCCTCAAAATATAGTTTCAAATACAGTGCCAACACAAGAACAAGTTGTGGAAGTGCAAGAGTCAAAAACAAGTGAAGAAACTGAAGAAATTACGGGAAATAAAATTACTTCACCAATGGTTGGGACTTTTTATTCGGCACCGTCGCCAAATATGCCACCGTTTGTAAAAGAAGGGGTAAAAGTAGAAAAGGGACAGACACTTTGTATTGTTGAAGCAATGAAACTTATGAATGAAGTAAAATCAACAGTTTCAGGAACAGTAAAAAAAGTATTAGTAAAAGATGGAGAGGCAATAAAAAAAGGACAAACTTTAATGATAATTAAATAATATTTTTTGAATAGGTTTATTAAAAAAGAAGGGATAAGATTTGGAAGAGAAAATAATATCAATAGATATTGTGTTATTAATAGTTATGCTATTTTTTACAGCATTTTTATCAACGGCTGAATCAGCTCTTTTGTCACTTAGGCAAATTCATTTAATTGATGGTGACAACGAAAAGAATGTAAAAGAAGAAAAACTTTTAAAATTATGGCTAAAAAATCCAAATGAGCTTTTGACGACACTTTTATTTGTAAAAACAATTTTGTGTTCTTTTCTAATTTTTTTAGAAATAAATTTAATAAGGCAATTTTTTGAGAAAAAATTATATTTTTATTTAGTATTTTTTGTTTTCTCAATAATAATTTTAATATTTGCTGAAATGATTCCAAGACTTATTGCGAGAGTAAAAGTATATGAAATTTCAAAAGCTGCGATAATTCCGTTAAATACATTAAGAATTGCGATAAAACCGATTATTTCACTTTTTATCCATATTTCACGGTTTGTTATGAAAATATTTAAAATAGAAGTGAAAGATCAGATGTTTGAAATAACAGAAGAAGAAATTTTGACATTTGTAAAAGCAGGAACTCAAAGTGGAGCGATTGAAGAGGGCGAAGAAGAAATGATTTCAAGCATAATAGAATTTGCTGATATGACTGTGAAAGAAATTTTGACACCGAGAAGAGATATTTTTGCGCTGGATTCTGAAAGCAAGCTAGAAGATGTCTGGGAAGAAATTTTAGAGCAGGAATTTACTCGAATGCCGATTTATACCGGAACAATTGACAACATTGTAGGAACGGTTCACATAAAAGATTTACTTCGTTATGCAAATGACAAGAGCAGTGGTAATCTTTTGGTGAAAGAATTTATGAAAGAAGCATATTATGTGCCGATCACAAAGTCTCTTGTGGAACTTTTGGAAGAATTTAAGACAAAACAGCTTCATATGGCAATTGTGATTGACGAATATGGTGGAACGCAGGGAATTGTAACAATCGAAGACTTGCTAGAAGAAATTGTTGGAGAAATTAGGGATGAATTTGACAAGGAAGAAGAAAGTATTCAGAAAATTCGAGAAAAGATATTTGATGTAAAAGGTGATACACTTATTGAGGAAATAAATGAAAAACTTGATTTAGATATTCCGCTATCTGAGGAATATGACACAATATCAGGTTACATTCAAGATAAATTGGGAAAAGTTGCCGATGTCTTTGACCAGATTAAAGAAGATAACTTTGTTATGAAGGTGCTGGATACTGACAATAAAAGAGTGGAAAGAGTCAGAATAGTTATTTTAGAAAAAAAAGAAGAAGAATAGGAGAAGTAAAAAAATGGAAGAGCTAAGACCTCGCATAAGGGTAGCAGGAATACTTATTGAAGATGATAAAATCTTATTAATTCAGCATCAAAAAAATGATAAAAAATATTGGCTAATTCCAGGTGGTGGAAATGACTGGGGAGAGAGCACAAAAGAAGCTGTAATTCGTGAATATAAAGAAGAAACAAATCTTGATATAAAAGTCGACAAATTTCTCTTTTTTTCTGAAACAATTTCGCCAGATAAAAGTCGACATGTGCTAAATTTATTTTACAGAGTTCACAGGGGAAATAGAGATAATAAATTTATGAAATTGGGAGATGAAGCTGTACTTGCAGATTTAAAATTTTTTGGAAAAGATGAGATAAAAGATTTGACAATTTATCCAAATATTAAAGATAATCTTGTAAAAATAATGAATGGAGAAAAAGTTGAAAGTTATTTGGGAAATTTATGGAATGACTAGAAAAATAAAAAAAGAAAAAGAGGACAAAAAGAGATGAATAAAAAAGAAAAAGAATTTGTTAAAAATTTAGTGAGAAGTGTAGAGAACTTCCCTGAAAAAGGTGTAATTTTTAGAGATATTACAACGGCTCTTAAAAATAAAGAGGGATTACAAATTATTATAAAAGATTTGACAGAGAGATATAAAGATAAAGGAATTGACTATGTTGTAGGAGCTGATGCCAGAGGATTTATTTTCGGTGCTGCAATTGCTTATAATATCGGAGCAGGATTTGTTCCGGCAAGAAAACCTGGAAAACTCCCTGCCGAAGTTGAAAGCGTGGAATATAGCTTGGAATATGGTAAAAATAGTATAGAAATTCATAAAGACGCTTTTTCAAAAGGTGATAGAATTTTAATAGTTGACGATTTACTGGCAACTGGTGGAACTGCCAAAGCAATGGTTCAATTGGTGGAAAAATTAAGAGCTAAAGTCGTGGAATTAGCATTTATGATAGAACTTGCAGATTTAAAAGGAAGAGAACTTTTAGATGGATATGAAGTATATTCTCAGCTAGTTTATTAATATCAAAAAAAGTTTAATATAATTTAAAACAAAGAAAACAGGAGTATACTTATTTAAATAAAAAAAGAAGCGGAGGAATAAAAATGAAAATAAAAAAATATATACTAGTATTTTTAGTTATGGGATCAGCACTAAGCTTTTCATCTTCTAGAAGATTAAAAAGATTGGGAAAAAGAATTTCAAATATAGTTAAAAAAGATAAAGACAAAGAAACAACTAATAAACAAGGTACAGGTGATATTTTTAAAAAAATTGAGAAAAAAGATAAAAACAAAAAAGATAAAGAAGACGAAAATGTTAATAGAGCTGGAATAGATGAAGCGATTAAGAAGAAAAAAACCGATGAAAATTCGCCAAAAACAAATATCAAAGGTACTTCGGAAGGTAATCGCTACAAAAATAATCAATAATTTGAGAGTGTCTGGAATTTTGTTCAAACTCAAAATGCAATATATGGTACAGGATGATAATTTTTATCATCCTGTTTTTCAATTCATTTAAAACATTTAACAAGCACTTGCTTGGTTCACTTTATTCTATCCAGAATCCTAGAACCTCGTTAAGTAAATTCTTAAGCATATCTTTAATATCATTCGTATTTTAAATTTTATAGCCTAATTCTGTTACCATATTCTTATCTTTTTCTATTGTTGTTCCTGTAGTTGTTAAGAAATTTCCTGTAAGTGCAGAATTAATTCCACATTTTAAACCAGTTTTTACATAATTTCCTAATTTAATTCTTCCTCCAGCATATCTTAAATGAGTTTTAGGCATAATAAAACGGTAAATAGATATAGTCTTTAAAATTTCTAATGGCTCTACTGCTTTATTATTCTCAAATGGAGTTCCAGGGATTGGAGTTAAAATATTTATCGGAACAGAATTGACTTTTAATTCTTTTAAATCAAATGCCATATCAATTCTATCTTCAATAGTTTCCCCTAATCCAAATATTCCTCCACTGCAAACGTTTAATCCAATTGCTTTTGCATTTTTTATCGTATTAACTCTATCATCATAAGTGTGAGATGTACAGACATTAGGATAAAATCTTCTCGATGTTTCTAAATTGTGATGATACATCGAAATACCTGCATTAGCCAATTTTTGTAACGCTTCTTTTGTACAGATGCCATGAGAAGCGCAAAGACTTAATTTTTTAGTGTGTTCTCGCATAAATTCATAAATTTCAGCTAATTTATACAATTCTTTTTCATTTCCATTAAATCCTCTACCGCTTGTTACAAGTGAAAATCTATGAGCGCCTTCGTTTTCATTTCTTTTGGCTTCGCAAAGCGCTGTTTCTTTTGAAATAAGACCGTAGACATTTACTGCTGTTTTAAAATGAGTTGACTGTGCACAGAATTTGCAATTTTCAGAGCATTTCCCAGATTTTGCGTTAATAATAGTGCATAAATCAAAATTTTCTCCACAAAATTTTTCTCTAATTTGATTCGCTGCTTCAAAAAGCAAGTTTAAAGTTTCGATATCATCATTAGGAATTTTTGATAAAAAGATTGCTTCTTCATGAGTTATATCGTATTTTTCATTTATAATTTTATTTTTTAAATTTGATATAAATTTAACTAGTTCAGTTTGATTATTATTATTTTTCGACATTTCTTTTTTTCCTTTCTTTGTATTCAAAAAATTGTATTAATGGAAGATACAATAATATAAATAAAAAATCTCCTAAAATTTTTATAAAGGAGATTTTTTGTTCAACAAATAAAATAACTTAATTTTTATTTTTTTTTATAAATTTCCATAATCTTGGAAATAAAAGAGTTGCAGCAACTGCTTTTAACATATCTCCAGGAATAAAAGGAAGTACACCGGCCATAAATACATTTTTAATAGGCACAAATAACATCAATACTAATGCACCTAATACAAAAATAATGACACTTACAAGTAATAGTGAAAGAAATGTCTTTACATAAGATTTTGCAATACCTTTATCGAATAAAAAACCTAAAATTAATGCAGCTGCAATATATCCTAAAATATATCCTCCTGTTGGTGAAAATAACGAACCTGCTTTAAATCCAGCAAAAATCGGAGCTCCTAAACTACCCGCTGCAACATAGGAAAGCACAGTTGCTGTTCCCAATTTTCTACCGTATAACAATGCTATTAACATTACTCCAAATGATCCTAGTGAAATAGGTACAGGAGTAAAATAAAGCGGTATTATAAGTTGCGACATTATTGATAAAAATATAACTCCGCTTAATACCAAAAAGATACTTTTTAAAAATTCTTTTTCTTTTGTTTTAATTTTTATACTGTTACTTAAAATATTTTGTTTCATAAAAATACCTCCATTATTTTTAATTTTGTAGTATTATAACACCTGTTATATAAAAAGTCAATAAATTTTTTTAATTAATGCTTAATTGCTGTTAAACAATATAATAATAAATCAAGTGCAACAAAAAGCAAAAATTTTTTATTCAGTTTAAATTCATTTTTTTATACATATGAAATGAAATAAAATAATTTAAAAAAGTAAAAACAAAGAAAAGTGGACTATAATATTTTGATAAAAATGAAATGGAGATAAAAATGAAAAATATAAAAAAAATAATATTATTTTTAGGAGCAATAGCTCTTATCGGATGGGGAAACTACGTCAAACAAAAATCTAAAATAGTAGAAGTGACCACAAATAATCCTTCTGGAAATATAAATTCTTTAGGAAATAGCACAACTATTGAAAATAAATTGCCTGAGAGTTCAACTTCTTCTAAAGGAAAAGATGAAAATAAAAATTTCATAAAAAAAGAAAATAAAAGAGCCGAAAGAGCTTCATCTTCTTCTAAAGTACAAAAAGAAGTTAAGCAAAATAATGAAAAGATTGAACAAAAAACAAAAGAAAGAGCAACTTCTTCCAAGAATGAAAATCAAAATAAAAATCCAGAAAATAAAAATAATTTAGAAATTCAAAAAGAAAATAAAGATTCTGGAAAAGCATCTAATGAAGAGAAAAAAACAAACCCAATTGAAGTAAAAAGTTCTGAAGGAACAGCTTCTAATAAAAATTAATAAAATTTATAAAAAAATTATAAAATTGTTCAAGGAAAAAAATGGAAAGAGAATATAAAGTGCAAACTAGATTTTTATTTCACACAAATATTAAGATAAAAATTCCTGATAGCTTTGAAAATAAAGTTTTTGATGAACTATTTGAAATTTTGGAAGATGTGAATAAAAATTATAATTCGTATTCAAAAAATTCTTACATTGATAAAATTAATAAAAATAACGGAAAATTTGTGCAAGTGAATGAAGAAACTGTGAATTTATTGGAAAAAGTAGTGCATTTTTCTGAAATTATGAATGGAGAATATGACATAACTATAATGCCACTTATAAAACTATGGGGATTTTATAAAGAAAATTCTGTAAAATTCCAGAAAATCTTGAAATTAAAAAAATAAAAAAATTGGTGGATTATAAAAAAATTATTATCGATAAAAAAAATTTAAAAGTAAAAATTGATAAAAATCAAGAAATTATAACAGGTTCTTTTATAAAAGCATATGCGATTGATAAAGCTATTCAAAAAATGAAAGAACTTAAAATTGACGACGCCATAATTAATGCTGGTGGAAGCAGTATTGTGGCTATTAACGGATGGGGAATTATTGTAGAAAATCCTGAACCTGAGAAAAAATTGTTAAAAAATGATGATGGAAAAATTTTGAAAATTACAAAAGAAAAGTATGAAGGAAATGACGAATATAATGATTTATTTGAGATAGAAATAAAAGACTTAACATATTCTACTTCAAATCAGGTAAATACATTTTTGGAAATTGATGGTGAAAAATATGGTCACATAATCAGTCCCAAAACAGGATTTCCTGCAAAAAACAAACAGATTGGAATCATTACTGAAAATGCTTTTTTTGGAGATATGATTTCAACTGGACTTTATAATCAAACTCCTAAAAATTTTCATGAAATAATAAAAAAACTTTCAAAAGAAATAAAAATTGAAGGATATTTGATTGATGAAAATGGGGAAATACATTATACTGACAGATTTTTAGAATATGTTAAATAAAAAATTTAAAAATTTTAAATTTAAATTATAAAAAAGAAAAAAATGGAGAGAAAATGAGTAAAGATATAATGAAAATTGAGTCAATGAAAAATATGACAAAAGTTTTGGAAATAGAAAAATTGCAAGATCCAAAAATTTTTCATATTTATTTGGCACAGCATATCGGACAAATTTCAAAAGAAACAGTAAAAGTTGGAGATTTTGTAAAAAGATATGAAAAAATTGGGGAAATGCAAGGAAATATTTCTTCACCTGTTCACTCGCCTGTGTCTGGTCAAGTTATTGATATAAAAGAAATGATTTTGCCAAATAAAAAAATGGCTAAAACTATTGTTATAAAAAATGATTTTAAAAATGAAGAAATTGGAAAAGAAAAAAGAGAAATTTCAGAGTTAGAAAATTATAAAAAAGAAGAAATTATTGAAATTATTAAAAATAGTGGAATTGTTGGAGAAGGTGGAGCGCAGTTTCCAACTTACGTCAAATATGACATAAAAAATAAAAAAGTTAAAACTTTTATTATAAACGGCGCAGAATGTGAGCCTTACTTGACTTCGGATTACTCCGTTATTAAAAGTTTTGCAAATGAATTAATAAAGGGTATAAAAATTGTAAAATATCTCATCAATCCTAAAAATATCGTGATTGGGATTGAAAAAGAAAATCTGGAATTGAAGCAAATTTTAAAAAAAGCGATTTTGGAAGAAAAGATAAAGATTAAAATAAAAATACTTCCAACTTCATATCCACAAGGGAGCGAATTACAACTTATTGCATCAGTTACTGGGAAAAAAATAAAAAAAGGAGAGCTTCCCATAAATAAAGGCGTTGTGGTAAGCAACGTAAGCACCGTAAAATCAGTTTACGATGCCTTTTTCAAAGGAGCTCCGCTAGTTGAAAGAATTGTCACTGTTTCAGGGGAAAATCTAGAAAAAATTGGAAATTATTTGATAAAAATAGGAACACCGCTTGAGTACATAATTAAAATATTGGAGCCGAATGAAAACTCAAAAATCATTTTTGGCGGACCTATGATGGGGCAGGAAATATTTGATAAGTCAACGGCAACTATAAAGGGAACCTCAGGAATTTTGTTTTTAAAAAATGAAGGAGAAATTGAGAGAAACAACTGTATTTCATGTGGATATTGTGTTGAAGTCTGTCCGATGAATTTAATGCCTTTTGAATTCGCTGAATTTTACGAAAAAAAAGAATATAAAATGATGGCAAAAGCTAATATAATGAATTGTATTGAGTGCGGTGCCTGCGAATATGCGTGTCCATCGAGGGTACCTTTGATTGAGAGTATAAAAAATGGAAAAGAAAATTTAATGAAAATGGAGGTAAATAAATAATGGAGTTAAAAAATAGTTACACGCCTTATATAAGAACAAGAGATGATATAAAAGCTGTAATGTTTGACGTAATTTTAGCTCTTACACCGGCAATATTACTCTCACTTTTAGTTTATGGATTATCTTCATTTTTAATCATCGTAATTTGCGTTTTGTCAGCAGTTTTGACAGAAATTGTTTTTTCAAAAATATTTTTTAACGAAATAACTAGCATAAAAAATTTGTCAGCTATAGTTACGGGAATTTTACTGGCATTTATATTGGCACCATACACTCCAATTTATGTAGCTGCATTTGGCGCTGCAATGGCGATAATTTTCGGAAAATTAATTTTCGGCGGAATTGGAAAAAATAGATTAAATCCCGCTGTTGTAGGAAGAGAGTTTATGACGGTATTTTTTCCGCTTGTTATGACTTCACCTGCGATATGGTCTGGAAATTCACTAAATATTTCAGAATTAAAAATATTTTCTTTTATAAATAACAACGATTTTACAAATTATTTGGATAAAATGCTGCTAAATCCAACGGGTGCGTTGGGAGAAGCCTCAGTTTTAGCACTTATTGTGGGGGGAATTTATTTACTTATAAAAAATAGAATTTCTTGGCACATTCCAGTAGCTTTATTCTCTACAGTTTTTATAGTTTCACTTTTTATAAAAGAGATTGAAATTTCAATGGGAGGTCTTATGCTCACAGGAATTTTTATGGCGACAGATATGCCTACAAGTCCAACATATTCTTTTGGGAAATTTTATTACGGAATGATGATGGGACTGACAATGGCTATATTTTGGAAACTTGGTATTCAGTTTGAAACATTGTCATATTCAATAATTGTTTTAAATATCTTTTCAAAAATGATTAACAAAGTTTTTAGACCTGTAGTTTTTGGTTACAAATTAAATTTAATAAAAAAAATATTTGAAGTTTTAAAAATTTCAGTATTAATATTACTTTTTGATGTGTTATGGGCGTTTTTACATAGATTTGAGTTAATTCCTTACATCGTGTTTATTTATATTTTTGTAATATCTATAAAACTTATCGCTTCAAAAAAAATAAAATAATATAACTAAAAGGATTGAATTCTACAAAAATCAATCCTTTTTTTAAAATTTTTATATGTCTGACAGTTCTTTTTCTTTTTATAAATATTTTAGTTTTCCTTTAAATTCTTCGATACTTTTGTATCCTTTTTTTTCCATAATTTCTTTTAATTCACTTGTAATTCTTGAAAATGCACTTACTCCTTCTTTATGTAAAGTTGTCCCAATTTGAACCATACTTGCACCACATAGAATATGTTCAAATGCATCTCTTCCTGATAAAATTCCCCCAGTTCCAATAATCTGAATACTTGGCTTTAATCTTTGATAAAAAGCATGAACATTTGCAAGAGCGGTTGGTTTTACATATTCTCCACCAATTCCTCCAAATCCATTTTTAGGTTTTATAACCACCTTCTCATCTTCGATTATAATTCCATTTCCAATGCTGTTCACACAGTTTACAAAAGATAGTGGAAATTTGTTAAAAACAGCTGCTGCTTGGTCAAAATGAACTAAATCAAAATATGGCGGCAATTTTATTCCAAGTGGCTTCTTAAAATATGAAAAAATGTCTGTCAATAGTTTTTCAGTTGTTTCCAAATCGTAAGCTATCTGCGGTTTTCCTGGCACATTTGGACACGACAGGTTAAGTTCTGTTATTCCGTCAAAATTACTTTCTTGCACTTTTCTTAACAATGTGTGAGTGTCATTTTGCGACATTCCCACAAGTGAAAAGAAAAAGGTTCTTTTGGGATGAGTTTTCTTTAATTCTAATAAATAGTCAAGGTAGTAGTCAAATCCCAAATTAGGAAGACCCATTGAATTAATACTTCCCAACCTTGTGTCATGGTATCGAGGTTCTGGATTTCCCTCTCTTGGTTCTAGAGTCGCTGTCTTTGTAACAAATGTTCCAGCTGCAGAATTTAATATTTTCGTCAGTTCATCTTTGTCATAGCACAAAACTCCTGCCGCATTCATAATGCAGTTGTCAAATTCAAAATTCGCAATTTTTGTCTTTGTAGAAGTCATAAATTTAATATCCTTTCTTTTTTATTGAATGTGAAGCGCTAATTTATAGTATTCAATAGCATTTTTAAATTGATTCGCTGATTCATATAATTTTGCCACTTCGATAATATTTTCATTTTCACACAGATATTTGTTTTCTTTGAAACATTCTTCAGCAATGTCAAATTTCCCAAGTGAAACACAGCTTTTACCGTAATTGAATTTTAATTTTTCTTTATCAATTCTGTCCATATAAAATGTAGGTTTTTCTTTTAGATGGGATGTTGCATTAAAAAAGTTATTGTAGTTTGAAAATGCAAGTCCATAATTTTTTTCTTGCGTAAAAATATCTCCCAATTTTACAAATGCATCTAAATTATTTTTGTCGGCAAGTAGCGATAAATAATGTTTTCTTAATGTTAAATTATCTTTGTAGTAGTCAACTAATTTTTTTTGTGCTTTTTTATCATCATATTCATCAGCTGCAATTTTCCAATTGTTTTCAGCTAGAGTCAGTTCATTTTTTTCTTCATATAAGTTTCCTAAATAATAATAAGCTTTTGCGTTGTCTTTCGCAGCACTGAAATATTGCTGTGCCAGGTCAATTTGTCCTAAATCCTTGTAAATTTTGGCAAGTAAAACTTGCGCTTGCTGATCCTGTTCCTGATCCGCTGCAATTTTTAAATTTTCTGTCGCCAAATTATTTTTTTTGTATTCATAATAAAGTTTTCCCAAATTGTAATGCGCTTTTTTATTCCCATTTCCAATTGCTAATTTAAAATAATATTCTGCGAGTTCAAAATTCGCTTTTTTTCTATAAACTTCACCCAGTTTATTTTGAAACTCAAAATCTCCTCCATCAGCAAGAGGTTTTAAATATTTTTCTGCAATGTTAGTTCTATCATCTTTTAAGAATATGTCAAAAAGCAATAAAAATGCTTCTCTATTCCCAGATTTTGTCGCCTTTTTTAAATATTTTTCAGCTAAAACAAAATCCCCTTTTTCAAAGTATCTTTTTCCTTCTTCAAAAAAACGTCCCAAATCATTATTATCTAAATTTTCCAAATTAATCCCTTCCATAATCATCACCTATTTTAATTTATATTAAAATAATTATAACAAAAAAAAGTGAGAATATCAACAGATTGAGTGATGAAATATTAAATTATATTTATTTTTTTTCAAAAGAAAAAATCAATGATAATTTCTCCAAAATAAAATCATTATTTCTTCTATCTTTTATTGCAAGTCTAAAAAAATTTTTATTCAAAAAAATAAAATTTGAAGCATCTCTAATTAAAATTCCATGTTCCAGCATCTTTTCCTGTAATTTTTTTGAGTTCATTCCTTTTTTTATTTTTGCTAGAATAAAGTTTACTTCTGTTTCAAAAACTTCAAGTTCTTTAATTTTTGATAATTGTTCAAACATATATTTTTTTTCCAACTGTATCCAATTTTCTGTTTTTTTTATATATTCTAAATCATCAATTACGTAAGTTCCAGCAATTTCAGCAAGGCTGTTGACGCTCCACGGCTCTTTTTTAGCGTTTACTTTAAAAATGTCTTCTTTGTCAAAAAAAATTCCATATCCAAGTCTTAATCCAGGTATTGCAAAAAATTTCGTAAATGCTCGGATTATAAATAAATTTTTTTTATCAATTTTTGTCTGTGCAATTGTTTTTTCCTTCCAATTTTCAACAAATTCAATAAATGCTTCATCCACAAGAAGTTTTGTATTTTTTTGTTACACTTTTCCAAAATTTTTTCCATTTCATCTCTTTGTAAAAATTTTCCCGTCGGATTATTTGGATTACAAATTATAACCAAATCATAATTTTTTTCCATTTCCATCTCAAATTTTTTTTGATTAAATTTAAAATTTTCCTTTTCTTCAAGTTTAAAATATTGAATCGCAACATCATCTTTCAAACTTTTTACCGCTCTTTCATATTCTCCAAAAGTTGGTGCCGCAATCAAAACTTTTTTTGGATTTAAAACTTTTGTAATTAAAAATATAATTTCTGTTGCCCCATTTCCCAAAATTATATTTTCTAAATGAACGCCATTTTTTTTTGCAATTTTTTTTCTCAGCTCAAAATAGTCGGGGTCAGGATATTTTTCCAGAGTCTCCAAATTTTCTAAAATAACTTTTTTTAAGTTTTCTGATATCCCAAATGGATTGATATTTGAACTGTAATCTAGTATGTTTTTAATTTTTCTTTCTCTAAAAATTTTATAAATATTTCCACCATGAAAATCCATATCTCCTCCTTATTATAAAAAAGTATATCAAAATTTTGATTTTTTATCCATAAAAGTAAAAATAATTTTTTAGTGCTCTTAAACTCTTTTATTTTAAGAGGTTTTTTAAAAATTAAGAAAAACACAAAAAAAATTTAAAAAAAGTGTTGACAAAAAAGAATAATTATGATATTATATTTCTTGTCCAATAGGTATTAAGAAAATAAAAAACTTATTACTTAGGAGCGGTGTATAGCGCAGTTCGGTAGCGCACCTGCCTTGGGAGCAGGGGGTCGTAGGTTCAAATCCTACTACACCGACCACTAATTGCGGGAGTAGCTCAGTTGGTAGAGCGTCAGCCTTCCAAGCTGAATGTCGCGAGTTCGACCCTCGTCTCCCGCTCCATTTTATTTGAAAATTAAAATAAAACTTTCATATATATGGTGATCGTAGTTCAGTTGGTAGAGCGCCAGTTTGTGGCACTGGTTGTCGCGGGTTCAAGTCCCGTCGATCACCCCATGATATGAGCCATTAGCTCAGTCGGTAGAGCACTTGACTTTTAATCAAGGTGTCACTGGTTCGATCCCAGTATGGCTCACCATTTAAAAAAATTTTTGCGAGAGTGGCGAAATTGGCATACGCACTAGACTTAGGATCTAGCGTCTTTGACATGTGGGTTCGAGTCCCACCTTTCGCACCATAAAAGCCCACACGAAATAGTGGATTAGTTTAGTAATATCAGCACTTCTAAAGGTTGATATTTTTTTATTTTTACCTTTTTTATCAACATTCTGAACATCAAAAATAAATTATACCTGTCTGTTTCGTCCATATTTTCAAGCACTTCTTTTAAAATTTTTATATTGTCCATTTTTTCTTCGCTTATTGTCTTGTCTTTTATTATTCTATCAATATCATTTAAGGAATCTTCAAATATTCGTTTTCTATTTTTGAGTTCCTCAAGTTTATCATTTAATTCAAATTCATTTATCAATTCTTTTGCAAATAATTCTAAATATTTAGTTCTTTCTTTATCTATTTTTTTAATTTGTTTATCTATATTCTCTCTATCTTTTGTATATTTTTCTAAATTAGGTTTTTCATTCAAAAACTCTAATTCTTTTAAGTTTAATAATTTATGTATTATAAACTTTTCAGCCTTATTCATAGATATTGCTTTTTTACATTTGTCACATCTATAATTAACACCATTTTTGAACATTTTACCGCCACAGGTACACTCTAATATACCTGTGAATAAAAACTTTCCTTCTTTACGTATTACACGTTGTTTAAATAACATTTGACGTTGTACTTCCCTAAAAACTTCTTCACTTATTAATGCTTTGTGATTTCCTTTAAATATCGTTATTTTTTTGTTTATTTTCACTTCTCCAGTATTAATATTATTTTCTTTTCTTCCGTACATCAGATTTCCAATATAAAATTCATTTTGCAAAATCCATTTGACAGATGAAATGTTTTTGTTGAAAATATTTGCTGTTTCAGATAGACTTTTAGTATTTAAGTATGTGTTAAAAATGCTTATAACATCTTCAGAAGTTTCAGGATCTATTGTAATATTGTTGTGTTCATCTTTTTTATAACCAATCGGAATAGTTCCGCCTTGCCATATTCCGGCTTTGGCTCTAGCCCATTTGTTTGATTTCACTCTCATTGATATTTGCTTTCTTTCGTAATCTGCCAATACAGCGAATATTTGAAAGAACAGCATACCAGTAGGGGTTGTTGTATTTATTTCAGACTGTGAAATGGATACAAATTTTATATTGCTTTTTTGCAGCTCTAAAACAAAATTTAACATAGTTAAAGTTATACGAGAGATACGGGAGCTCTCATAAACTACAAGCACATCAAACGATTTCTTTTTGATTTCTTGCTGTAGTTTAAGAAAGCCTTCACGATTATCGTTGCCTCCGCTCTCCACATCCTGTATAACTTCCTTGAGCTTATAACCGCTCATTTTACAAAAATCTTCACATTTTCTTATCTGAAACTCAAGTGAACGCCCCTCTTCCTGAATTTCTGTACTAACTCTTGCATATATAATTGCTTTCATTTACTTTCTCCTTTTGTCCTGTTCTGCTTTAATTTTGTATAATAGTTTTAATACCTCTTCTTTGTTTTTCATCATCATTCCTCCATTTCTGTCATATCAAGGTAATTCGATATGACACAATCTTTCAAAATGTGTTTAGCAGTTTCTTCAAATGTTGAACTGCTAAAACTTTCATCTTCTATTTCTTCTCTACCAATATAAACTTTTGCTATATATCTTATTTCATTTTCAATTTTGATTTTGTGTATTTCAGCATATTTTATCATTGATCCATCCTTTTCCAGTCCTCAACTTCCTCTTCTGTTTTTAGGACTTGGAAACCTGTTTCTATATTATCCCATAACCAAGCTTCGAATTCTTCTTTCAGCTTTTTCTCATCATTTATTATTTCTTCCGCCTCTTTCTCTGTATAGCCGTAATCTTCGACTAAATCTATAACTTCAGCATTTGTAGAGTAGACATTTGCGTTGCTATTCGCATAAAATCCTACCTTGTATTTACTCATTTGTTCTCCTCCAATAATTCAAGATTTTCATAAATATTTCCTAAAATTTCAAAATCATTACTGTCAAATCCACGATTGAAAATATAAATATAATTCTCTCCGTCAATTAAACTAGCAATAAAAGCTCCCTCTTTGAATTTAACAACTGTTTTATACCAAGTTGATATCCCGCCTGGTTTAACTAATACAATATCCCCCTCATAAATTTCTTTGCTGTTTTTGTCTTTTAATCCTGTATATTGCATTAACTCAACATCATCAAAGCTCACTCTTCTTAAAAGATATGCATTAATAAATTCATTCTTTTTTAAACATCGTATAGTTTTATCTGTAAAATCCATTGTTTTGACATTTTCCATTTTCTTGTCTTCTTTAAGCCAAGCTCTGAATTTTATTTCTTTACTCATTTTATCCTCCTTTTTCTCTCAAACATTCCCTCACTTTAATTATTTTACCAATAAACTTTGAGTTGTTTCTAAATGCACTCCTGGAATTTCTACCCCATTTTTAATTTCTTTTTTTATTTCGTTTTTTTCAATTTTTATAGAACTAATATGCGTTATAAATTTTTGCGGAATTAAATTTTCATCTTCAATAATTAGTGATGGCATGTTATTTCTAATTGTGAATGTTCCTGTTGCAGTTTCTATTTTCTTAGTGTCAAGTTTTTGCATCGCTCCAAGGATTAATTCCTTGAACATTTTTTTCTTTTCGTTTGCATATTTTGCTTTTTTAGAATAAAAATCAGCAATTTCTTTGCACTTTTCTTCTTTTGCTTCAAGTTCTTTTAATATCAGCTCTAACTGCTCCGATTTTTCTTCTAAAAGCAATTCTATACTTTCTTTTGTGTCATTTATTGTTTTTTCGTCTAATTCGTTATTTTCGCTGTCTAAAAAATTTGCAATATTATTTATTTCTTTTAACTCGTATTTTATTAAATTTAAATTGCTCATATCTTCCTCCTATTTTGCTCACATTCCCCTTTTTTATTTAAAATGGGAAATCCTCGTCATCATCATTGTCATCACTATCAAATTTAGCGTCATTATCATAGTTTTTATTACTGCTACTTTTATTGTTGCTTTCAACGAATTCAAATCGGCTTACTAAAATATCAGTTGTGTAAATAGTTTGACCATTTTTTTCATAACTTCCTGTTCTAATACTTCCTTGAACTAAAATTCTTTGACCTTTTTTGAAATACTCAGCTATTGTTTTAGCTGTTTTCTCCCAAGCGACACAGTTTATAAAATCAGTTCCTTCTCCGATTCTGTTTACTGCAATGTTAAATCTTATAAATGCTTTACTTCCCGAAGTGTAATTCAATTCAGGGTCTTTCGTCATCCGACCAATCAAAATTGCGTTGTTCATTTTATTTTTCTCCTTTTTCTCTTTTTAATATTCCACGTGCTAAGTTGCTCACTTCTTCATCAGTTAAATCTTTTATTGATTCGGCTTTATTTATTTCCAAAAAATTATCTATTAGTTGGTGATATTTTTGAGTATGTTTTGCTATGTAGTCTTCCATATTTTTTCTTTTTTCCTCATCAGTAGCGGCTTTTTTTGTATGTTGTTTCTTATCTTTGTCAATTGTTGCATTTACTTCATCATCTTCAATGATTTCTAAAGCATTTAAATAGCAATATCTTTTTAAGTATGTGTGTGTCGAGCCTATCATTTGCAAAGCATTTTGTCCTTTCAATGTTATTTCCGCTTTAGGTGATTCAAAAACCACAAGTTCGTCTATTTTTTCAGCATTAATTATAGTTAAAGTTGCCTTTTCTTCTAACAAATCAAATTTTGAAAAAAGTTTTAATTTGTTAAAGAGAGTATTTACTTCTGGTAAAAAATCTTTTAAATCATAATATTTAAAATTAGCAAATTTATTAAATCCACTTTTTTTTAAATTCATCTCTTGTAATTCAATTCTTGCCTGTTGTATTTTTTCGTAAATATTCATATCTTTACCCTTTCATTTCTTTCAATTTTTTTATTAAATTATTTAATTTTTCAACACAATCGTCTTTGTCTAAATATAAATAACTTTCATTTAATTTTTTTCTTCCTTCTCCATTTTCTCTCCAGTATTCCCAACCTTTTTCGTAAACTTTAGCACAAATTTCGTTCGTGTGACCAAAATACTCAACAAAAATTGTATTTTTCTCTTTCGAATTAATCTCGAGAGCTAAATCCATTATTTTCATCACTTTTTCCTTAATTTCTTTTTTCATTTACCCACTAATCCTCTCGTATTTTTTCTTTATTCTTAAAGCTTCTTTTCTGCTATATCCTACCCATTTAATTTCTATTCCAGCCTCTTCGAACTCTAATAAACTTAAAGCTTCTTCTTCGTGATTAATTTCCCCACCTTCTGTTAAGACCTCTAGCATTTCGTTGAATTTATTCTTTGTTTTAGTTATAAAAGTTTTAACATATCTGTTTGTTAGATTTGGGAATCCTATTTTTTCCGCATTTTCTCGAAAAATATTAAAAATTCCATATAAATCTAAAAAATTTAATGTCTCCCTTTCTGTCTCTGGATAAGCACGATTGATAAAACCGCCATATTTTATCCCTAATTTTGCTGATTCCATCATATGTTTTTTTTCAAATCTTTTCACAATTTCGTCGTCATCAAATATTTTAATAAATAATTTTTCTTTATCCGAACCTAAAATCTCATCTAAAATCCTTTTTAAACTCCTACACGCTCTTAGTATGATTTCTTCCAAGTGAAAATCAAACCACAATGTATTTTTCTCTGTCATCTTTTCAACTTTCCCTTCGCCTTTTTTCATCTTATCAAAGTCAATATTCAAGTGAAAATATGCTTTGTAATATCCGCACAGTTTTGCTAATGAATAAATTGCCATTAACTGTACTTCCTTTGCAGAGTCTTTTAAAACTTCTTTTGCAAGTTTTGATTTTTCTTTCTTTTGAAATTTTTTAATTCTTCTCAAACTGCTCATAATTTTCTCCTACTTTCTCAACATTTCTTTAACCATTGAAGGCAAAAGCCAAAACAGCATTCCGCACAACGCTGGAATAAAAGTTTCTCCACCGCCAATCACTCCTAAAAAATACCCTCTTTCTATCGCAGCATATCTATAAGCTGCAATAGTTAATGCGATAGTCAAAATCACTTTTACAGTATTTTTAAATATTCTCTTTTTCATTTTTCCTCCTAAATATATTTTTTCAATTCATTTATCACGTTTTCATAGTATCTAAAACTTTCTACTTGTTTATTGCTATGCTTTGCTTTATCATAAGCCCAAAAGCCAAATTCTTCTGTTTTTAGATTATGCTTTTTAGCTATGCTTCCAACTTTCATTTCGACAATTTTCTTCCTGTTGTATCTTTATATTCACTCAACTCAAAAATGAGTTCAGCTCTTTCAGTTCCTAATTTGCTGATTTCGTCTTTAACATTGCCTCCTGCTATCCAATGCCCTTTGATTTTAATCACTTCAATCTGAATCCAAATTGATGTCAGTATCAAAATCATCCATTTTGTTGCATTCACTGTTGTCATCATTTTCTTCCTCCATTTCCTTAATTTCTTCTTGATCCATTTCTAACTCAAGTTTTTCTCTTATTGTCATAATACCTCCCCCAAAGCTCCAGCATACTCGTCTAACATTGTATTAAGTTCATCTTTTTTTACTTGAAAATCTGTGAAGAATACCGAGCCTTTTGTAAAATGTTTTTTCTGACGGGTATTTAAAAACCCGTTAGGGATTAATAATATATAAGGATTTTCTAGTTTTTTATCTTCATCTGTATTTTTTTCGTTTTCTAGAAATATCACATATAAATTTGCGCTTCCGTTACATCTTGCAGCCCAATACCTTGCATTTGAATTTTCATTTTTACGGCTTTTGAGATAAGAACTGAACTTCACATCTATGGTCATATTTTTGTACATAAAATCATATTTTGGATTATTTTGTTGCCAGTATTTATTGGCGTCAACTGCTTCTGGAACTAGCTTTTGAAAAAGTTCTTCAGCTTTTCCACCAAGCTTTGCACTTTCGCTTCCATATTTTATTTTGTCTTGAATTTTTAATACTCCGCTTGATAGTAGTTTTACATGTGCTACAAGTGCTGGCAATCCGCTTTCTTTGACTGCCTGATGAAAATTACCGCATTCTTTGTATATTTCTACAATATCTCTCTTCATATCTTATCCTTTCTAAAATAATTTTAATTCTTTAATTGTATATTTTACTTTTCCTGTACACAGCGCCTCTTTAACTTCCTTTTCAAAATCATTTAAAAACTTTTTCCGTTTTTTTATTTTATTTTCTATTTATATCAACCCCAAAATTGACTATTAAGAATAAATCTTGCTTCAATCCGTTTTTAAACTTTTCAAATTCTACTCTCTCAATTTCATTTTCTACCGAAAGTATGTCTATCTCTTCTCTTTCAGATTCTTTATAGATAAAGAAATTAGTCTATGTCAATAATTTCTATTTCAGAATTTTCAAAAGTTAATTCAACAATTTCTTTTTTTTCTTCTTCAGTTTCACCGTAGGAGTAAGAAATATTTATATTTTTTACTCCTTCCAAAATTTCTCCGTTTAGTTTTGGAACTAAAACTCCAGCTTTTTTTCTTCTTTCAATTGTTATTTTATTTTTCATAAAAAAATCTCTCCCATCTATATTTTTATTGTCTAAGATAACTAATATCTTATCCAAACTCACTAACTAACGTTAATGAGCTTGGTAAAACATCAATTACTTTTTAAACAATTTCTTAATTCTGTTCACTAACTTTTTGCTGTTTTCTTTTCTCACTTTACTGCTGTTATCATTTACTATTTTTAATGCTTCAAATTTCATCTCTCTACCTCTATCCTATAATTATTTTTCTTTGCTTTTTTTATTACTTCTTTTGTACTTATCTCAAAAACACTTTTCATTCCTAGAGCCTTCAGGAGATATACTCTTAAAGGATAAAAATGTTTTCTTCGGATTATGAATTTATTATCTTTATATAAAGCGAAGTTCATTTTACTTGCTCCCTACTTTCTTCATCTCAAAACGAGTATTTATTGTATATCCACTCTCATACCAGTCAACTCCTCCACCTTCCGTTTTAAATTCAAAGAATTCTGGTTCTTCTTCTTCGAATTCATAACTCTCGAAACATTCTTTTATAACTTTCTGTTCTTCTGAATCCCAGCCGTTCTCTGCAAATTCTTGCAGAGTTTCTTCTAATTGTTCATCAGTAAATTCAATTGTACCTTCGTCGTAATTTTTCACGAAAGTACCGTTTGAAATCTGTCTCTGTATTTCGTCAGAGACAATATCTTTTATTTCTTCTAGTTCTGTCATTTTAATCACTCCTATTGTTATTGTAACTTTAAATAAATTTTGTATCTAAAATTTAGTTACGATTTTTTTCAAAAAAAATTAAAGTTATTTGTATATCCTATTTACAAACATATTGTAACTTATTTTTAGTTACAAGTCAAGTATTTTTTTGAATTTTTTTAAATTTTTTCTAGGAAGTGTGAAAAAATGTGGTAAAATAATAATGTAAATTAATGAACGAAGGGAAGTTGAATCCATGAGTTATCAAATAGAAAAATTTTTGACAGAATTTTTGAATAAGAAAAATATGACTTTAACAGAATTTTCAAAAAAAATGGAAGTTACACATGTTTATGTATCCAACATAAAAAACGGTAAAAAAACAGCTTCCAAGAAATTTGTTGAAAACTTAATAAGGAAATTTCCAGAGTGTGCAAAAAAAGAAGAAGAATTAATAGCTATGTTAGAAAAAGATAAAAAAATTGAAAAATTAAAAAAATTAGAAAAACAAAGAAGGGAAACAATTGGCAAAAGCGAAGAACTTGACAGGATTTCAAGATTAAACAAGAGGGAGAGAGTACAACTAGATGAAGTTATGAATAGTGCAGCCTACTTTTTTAACGATAACAGTGTAAGCGACGAGGATAAGAAAAAATTATACGATAGTTTACAAGAACTTTTTTTTGATGCTAAAATAAAAAATAAGAGAAAATAGAGGATTTATATGAGAAAATGTAGAAATATGAAACTCAGAGTAAAAAATTTGGTAGAGAAATATAATACTAGTAATCCGTATATATTATGTGAAAAACTAAACATCGAAATAAGATACTTTTATTACGAAAGCATAAAAGGTTTTTTTAGACGAATATTAAAAAGAAAATACATTGTTATAAATGAAAAACTGGATGAATATTCGCAGTTAGTTGTACTATGCCACGAATTAGGACATGCGATTTATCACAGTTCAAAAAACAAACTTCTTTTGAAAAATAATTTTCTGTGTTATACTCCAGAGTTAGAAAGCGAAGCAAATGAATTTGCTGTAGAATTGATGAAGTATCAAGAAGAAATTAGTTATGAAGTTGCTAGAAATTGTGATTTAGGATTGCAAGTATTAGAAGAAATGAAAAGATATGTAAAATATTAATATAAAAGCATTGATGAGACTGGCGGAGTTGAAAAGCAGATTTGAGAGATAAAATATTTGTGTTAGTAATTCCTATTATTTTTTTAACAAAATAGGAAAAATATGTTATAATACTACTATAAAGATTGAGTTTTAAAGGAGTTAATAAAAATGAAAATAGGAATTTTTTTTAAGGAATATAGGAAAAAACACAAATATACATTACAACAAATGAGTGAAAAAATAAAATATAGTACAAGCCAAATAAGTTTGGTTGAAAGAACAAACAAAGCGTCAAAAAGATTTATTGAAAATTTTTTAAAAAAGGTTAAATTAACGCAGAACGAGAAAAAAAGACTGGAGAAGGAATTAATACGAATAAAAAAAGCACCTGTTAAAGCTTCTAACAATTTTATTATTGAGAAAGAATTTTTAAAAACGGAAGAAAAAGATACAAGATTTTTAGAAGCATTGGATTATGATTATGTTCGTAGAAATGAAGTAATTTTTGCCATAAAAGATATTATAGAGTACAATAATCTTAAAATGGCGAAAGTTGATATTTTAACAACATGGGATGAAAAAGATAAAAATAAATTAAAAAAAATGATAAAAAAATTAATTGAAAATTATAAAGAACATATAAAAAAATTGGAAAGTTATACAACAGAAGAAGCGGTAATTATTTTAGAGGAGGAATGAAATGTACGAATTAGATGAAATACAAGTTGGTAACAGAATAAAAATGATAGCGGAAATCAACAGAATGTCAGTTACAGAAGTAATGGTGAAAGCAACAGTTACGATGATGGCAACAGTTGTGAAACCCAGATTAAAAGATTATGATGTTTATCTTATGGAAACAGGAAGGATAAAAGGAGTCACAATAAGAAACAAAATAGCAGGAAGAAAACCTTGGAAAGATGGAACACACGGAATTACTGATCATATAAATAATATGTTCGAGGAATATGAGTTGGAAGTTATAAACGAGGATTTTTTTAGCCATACGTTAGAGCTGATAGACAGAACTTTAAAAGCTATATACGACGGAAATCACGGACAAAAAGTCAAAGAAATTTACGATGTTGCTTTATCTCATCCTAATTTTTTATACTCGATGTTGCAAATTGGAGTCAGATTGTTAGGTCAAAGATTGCAAGATAAGAATATAGAACTAAAGAACAAAACTTTGGATCATATATTGCAAGAAATAAAAAAGAAAAGAAATCGAATAGAAGAATTATTCAAATCCGTTAGAACAGCAGAAGATTTAAAACAAGCGTTGATTGTTTATTACGATGAAATAAATGTTTATTTTGATGAGTTTTTGGACAGAGATGTAACCGAGGGAACAAAATGGAAATCAGCTTTAGAAATTGCAGGAGAAAAGGCAATGTTGGATCAGGTTGGAGAAGACAACGTTTTGTATTTTATAGGGCAAATTATATTTAAAATTCAAGAAAGGTTTATGATAAATATTCCGTTAATTCGTCCTGAAGCAATAACGATGAAATAAAAATATTTATTTTGAGAAAAATAATTGTTAAAAATATAAGAAGCTGTAAAGGGCTTCTTTTTTGTTGCTTTTTGTAAAAATTTAAAAAAACACTTGACTTGTAACTAAAAATAAATTACAATATATAGGAGGTGAGAATAATGACAATGAGCGAATATCATAAAAATGTTTATGCAAATATAGAATTTGCAAGGAATCGAAAAGGTTTAAGCAAAGGAGAGTTAGCTAATAAAATTGGAATATCAAAGTCAGCGTTATCTTTTGTTTTGAATAGATTAAAAAACGGAAAAACTATAAATACTAAAACTCTTGAAAAGTGGGCAGTTGCTTTAAATGTACCTTTCTCATTTTTTTTTGAAGTTAAATGTAACTAAAAACAAATTACAGAAAAATATTGAGAGAGGAGGTGTGAGATGTACAGAAAGAGCGGGAGATATAAAAATTATTGCAGAAAAAGAAAAAAACGAAAAGACAATATTCTAAAGTCTGTTATAAAAATATTAAAAGGTATGAACAGAGAAGAAAAGAAAAAACGCACAGAGTTATTTTAATTTTGGTTATTTAGTCAGCCATAAAGTCGTTTAAGATATTATGAAATATTTCTTGGTATGTATCTTCAGGTAATATCTTATTTAGTTGTTTTTTCAAAAAATCTTTATCTTTTAATAATTTTGAAGTTTTGTCATTGAATTCTTTTTCAGAAATTATGTTGTTTTCAAACAGTATTTTTGCAAGTGCAGCAATTTTAATTTCTTGATAAAGATTTTCAATTAATAAATTTGCAATAATTTCGTTCATAGTATACCTCTTTCCACTCTGTGCGATATTAGAAGTATATCATAAAAATTAACAATCCAAAAGAAAAGCAAGGAGGTGTGAGATGAACGAGAAAATAAATTCTTATGATTATAATGACAGAATTGACAAAGTAAGGAAACTTACAAAAGAATTTAGAGAAATTATAGAGAAAAAATTCCCAGAAATAACGGAAATAGATGTTGAATTAATAACCGAAACACTGGGAATTGAATTGAAACATTATTTTAGAAAATTTTGATTACATACCAGGAAACCATTCTTTAGCTTCTTTAAGCATTTTGTAGGCTTTTTTCATAAGAGTAATTGAAGATGAGTTTTATATAATAGGAAAAATGATAGAAAACGAGTTTAAGAGATTAAAAGAACAAAACAAAAAAAGCACTCCTAGGAGTGCTAACAAAAATTTATAAAATACTATATCTTGTGTTAATTATAACATAAATTTGATAAGAACACAAGATGTAGGGAGAGGAAAAAGATGAGGGATATAAGAAAAAAAGGTTGGTTCTGGGTTGAAAATGAACTAATAGATAGAACTGACTTGTCTTTTGAAGTCAAATCAATGTATATGATTTTAGCAAGGTTTGCGGACGCAGAAGGAAAATGCTTTCCGAGCGTTGAGAAATTAGCTGAAATTATAGGAAAAGATAAAAGAACGGTAATAAGATATATGAAAAAGCTGGAAGAAAAAGGATTAATTGAGAAAAAGAGAAGATTCAATCAAACGAACATTTATTATCTAAAAAATGTTGCTCTTAATAGTGACAAAATTGATAATGACAAAAATGATAGTGACATAGTTGTCACTTCCCTAGATGACACAGGTGTCACTTCCGATAGTGACAAAAATGTAAATCTAAAAAAACACAATGAAAAAAACACAATTAAAAATACCCAATATAATATAAAAGAAAAAAGTAAAAAAGAAAAGACAAAAAGTAAAATTGAAGACTTTGTAAACAAACTTGAAAAATCAGACGAATACAAAGCCTTGATTTTAGAATACATAAAATATCGCAAAGAAATAAAAAAAACAATAAAGACAATAGCTCCTATTAACAAATTGTTGAAAGATTTTCCTGATTCCAAACGGCTTTCGGAAGCAATAGAAATCGCTAAAGAAAGGGAATGGACAGGATTAGAGCCTGAATGGGTAGAGAACTATAAAAATACAAAAAACGGAGGAAATAGCAATGCAAAAGGTGTCAGATATAATAAAACAGAGGGTAGAAAGAATAAAGCTGGAGAAAGAAAACCAAACTACGACATTGAGTTTTAGCAGTTTTCCATCATTTTCCGATGTTGACATGGCAGAAAATAAAAGAAAAATGGAAATAAAATATTTTAAAAGATTGTCGAATTTGCCTAAAAAAATTAATAATTGCACTTTTGAAAAAGCAATTGTAAAAAGTGACAAGGAGAAAAAAATAAAAGTCATGCTTGAAAAATACTGCAAAAACTTTGAAATGGCTCTCGAAAATGGAATAGGACTGTATTTTTACGGTGTAAGAGGGACAGGCAAGACTTTTTATAGCTTGTGCATTTATAACGAATTATGCAAGAATTACAGAGTTTACCGCACAAGCTTGATGAACATTTACAAAAGAATAAAAAAAACTTGGAAAATGCAAGATCAGGATGAAGAAGATGTGCTTAATGACTTATTAAAAGCAGACTTGATAATTCTTGATGACTTAGGTAAAGAATATTTAAGTCAAGAGTGGGGAAAAGAAAAACTGTTTGATATATTTAATATGCTTTACGAAAAAGAAAAGTGCTTAATAATCTCAACAACGTTAGATCCTGAGCAGATGTCGGAATATTTAAGCATAAATGGCAGCGATGATGTTCTTGACAGGTTAAAAGAGAACTGCAAAGGTCTAGCATTTAATTGGGAAAGCAGAAGAAAAGAAGTGAAAAAAGAAATTTTTGAAGAAATTTTTGGGTAGGAGGATAAATGGAGAAAATACAAAGTGAAATAAAAAAGCTTGAATCAGAAAACAAAAAGATGAGAACAGCTAACAAGAGAATGCAGAAAACGATAAATGAGAAAACAAAAGCAATTAACGAGAACGGAATTTTGATTGATAAGAATAACAAAAAAATTGAGAGGTTAGCAAGGTTGATAGAGAAAAAGAAAGGGAGATAAGAAAATGGATTTTTTAGATGAAGCAAAAGAGCGGTTTGAAAATTTAAAAAAATTAAGCGGAGAGTTAAGAGATGATGTGATTGAAAAATACCCAGAACTAAGAAAAGACGAAATAAAATACTTAACTCAATTGCTGGGTATGGAATTAGAAATATTATTTTCTAGTAAATTTGCTGCTGATGATAGCCGCAATAACATTTACTGAAATTTCTTTAAATCCATGTAAAGAATTAATTCCTAGCTCTTTCGCAGTGGATTTGGTTTTGTTCCAAATAGTATTGTTTCTAATATCCGCCAAAAAAGAATGACCTGCGGGTGTTAAATCATAGATAGTGGTTTCTTTTAAATTTTCTGATATTAGAATAAAATCCATCATATTACATTGATTGATATGATAGAAAATTTCAATTGAAGAATAGTTTTTTAAAAATTCTAATTCTTCAAAAAAAGTATCTTGGATTCTTGAACGATTAGGAAGTGTAAAACTTCCGTTTTCAACTTGTAAAAGTATATCACGAATACAATCAGGATTCAATCGCATAAAAACACCTCCTTTTGTATTAATCTTACTGGCACTAATATTATAACATAAAGGGGTAGTATATAAAATTGACGGAGGAAATAAATGATAAAATTGGAATTATCGACTGTACCACCAAGTGTAAATACACTTTGGATAAATAAACCAAATGGGAGGTATAAGTCTAAAAAGGGCAAGATATTCGAGGAAACAGCTCGTAGTGAACTTAAAAAGCAATTTAGGCGTAAACCTTTGGATAATGGTTTAAAAGTCCATATATCGCTTTATTTCAAGGATAAGAGAAAAAGAGATATAGACAACTATAATAAGGCGATTTTGGATTCAATGACTAAAATTATTTATGAAGATGATTCGCAAATTGAAGAACTTAACGTGAAAAAGTTAGTTGGCTGTGGATTTAATAAAGTAGAAATTGAACTGGAGGAGCTGAAATAGATGGAAGCGTTAAAAACATTTGATGTAAAAGAATTGCTAAGAAGACAGGCAATGCTGGATGAGAAATTTAAAGATAAAATGGGGACGGAAGAAATTGATCCTAACAAAATTAGAGTGGCTTATATAGATGAGGTTGGCGAATTTATTCACGAATTAAAGCCAAAATGGTGTTACTGGAAAAATAATTTTAAAGAGATGGACAAAAGAAAAACATTAGAAGAATTAAGTGATTGCATGCATTTTGCATTAAGTCTTAAAAATAATAAGAAAGGACAGGATTTCTTGAGTGAAACAGTTTGGAGCGAATTTTTAGGAGGGGCAGTTGTTCTAAGTGATAAAATAGAAGAAAATTTAATTCAATTAAGTAATATTTTAAATCTTGAATTTTTAAGTATATGGTTTGAGTTAGTCGGGAAAATATTAGAAAATTTAGATGTTTCCCAAGAAGAGTTTTTGAAAATACATCATGAGAAGTGGCTTAAGAATATGAATGAGAGAACGAAAGAAAGTTATTAACTTATGTGTATACAAGTTAAAGTGCATAAGTAGGACAATGGCAACTAAATATAATAACTGTGAAACCTAGAAATATTGTGGAGTTTATAGAGTATAATAAAAAATTTAAAAAAAGTAGTTGACAAGTTAGTCCCAATATGTTATAGTTATATGGGACTAACGAAAGGAGAAGAAATGGAAAAAAGAGATTTAAATATTTCTTTTTACAAAGCTGGAAACGGAACTGCAACTAGATTGACAGTACCTATCACTTGGTTAAGAAAATTAGGGGTTACACCAGAAGACAGAACCGTTGAATTGTTTTTTGATGAAGAGAACAACCAGTTAATATTGAAAAAGAAATAAAAAATCTCCTAAAATCCTTTTAGTTAGGCTTTAGGAGAATACAGTATAAACTGTCCAACCAACTTTATTATACTGTATAAACTCCAAAAAATCAATATTTTTAGGAGGAAATTTTTATGACACTTAGACAAGAGCTAGGATTTGAAATTACAGAAAGTTTACTGGATGAACACAATCACAAGTTAAAATCAGCAAAAAAGGTGGTATTTGATTTATTAGAGGAAATGTATGAGATGTTGTCTAAAGAAAATTTGGATAAATTAATGGATTTGGAAGATGCTTTGGGTGAATATCATCAAACAATTAAAAGAGAATACTATGAGGCTGGTTCAAACATAGACACATTGGTTCAAAGAAACGAAGAAAAAGAAGTCGCTGAAAAAGTGGCAAGAATTGAAAGAAAAAATATAGTATAATGGAGGATAAAGAATGTACGATTTAAAAGTTATAAATGATGAAAGATTTCAAATATTCAGTAAAGAAAATTTAGGAAGTGTAAGAACAATATTGGTGGATAATGAGGTATGGGTTTGTGCAAAAGATGTTTGCGATATTTTGGAAATAAAAAATGTTACTCAAGCTGTACAGAGATTGGATGAAGATGAACGGTCTATGTTTAACATAGGTCGTCAAGGAAATACCAATTTTATTAATGAAAGTGGATTGTACGCTTTGATTGTAAGAAGCGACAAAAAGGAAGCAAAACCATTTAGAAAGTGGATAACATCAGAAGTTATTCCAGCAATAAGAAAAACAGGAATGTATATGACTGACGATGTATGGAACAGTATAATGAATGAACCTGAAAAAATAGGAGAACTTCTAATTAATTATGGAAAAGTAAGACAAGAAAATGAAAATCTTAAATTTACTAATAAAGTTCAGGAACAGCAGATAATAGAATTGCAACCGAAGGCATTATATTATGATTTGATTTTGCAATGTAAGGATTTATTAAGTACAACAATGATTGCTAAAGATTATGGAATGGCTGCAAAAGGATTTAATAAAATGTTACATGAATTTGGAATCCAATATAACCAAAGCGGAGTATGGTTTTTATATCAAAAGTATGCAATTTACGGATATACACAAACAAAAACAAATGCTTTTGTAAGAAGTGATGGAACACCTGACGGAAAACCGCATATGTATTGGACACAAAAAGGAAGAATATTCTTATACAATTTTTTAAAAGATAAAGGTGTATTACCAATAATCGAACAAGAAGAAATGGGGGCTTAAAATGGTAGATAAAGCAAAAATATTTTTACAATTATTTATTGAAGAAATGATACCTGAGACAGGGCAATGGTATGAAAAAATAGAAAAAGATGGAACAAAACTTGTCATTAATGATGAAGTGGCAGAAGAAATAGCAAACGATCCTGAATATAGTGATAGATTATACGACGTTTTTACGAAAGAATTAGAAAAAATACTAAAAGAATATCCTGAAAAATGGTTTTTAAATGAATATAGATAACAAATAGTAAATGGAATCACAGTTGTTGAACTAATGACTGTGATTTTTTTATAAAAAAGGACAATGGCAACTGAATAATAACTGTGATTTGTAATATTTTACTTTACAATGTCAAAAAAACTCTAAATTTTTGTTGCACTTTCGCTACTTTTAAGATATAATTTAATTGTCAAATGATAACAAGAGGAGGGTGGCAATATGGAAAAAATAATAAATGTTGCTCAATATATTTTTAATGAATATAAAAGAGTGACAGGAGAAATTATTGATGAAATGAAATTGCAAAAATTATTGTATTTTTCACAAAGAGAAACATTTGCTATTTTAAATGAGCCTCTTTTTGATGAAGTGTTTGAAGGCTGGAAGTATGGACCTGTATCAAGAGAGGTACGGACTTCTTATACAACGGACGGAATAAATTATGAAACAGAAGACATAAAAAGTGAAAGTAAATACATAATAAATAATGTAATTCAGGAATACGGAGCATTAGCATCGTGGAAATTAAGTGCATTAACACACAAAGAAACTTCTTGGATGAATTCTCGAAAGGGACTTAAAAAGGAAGAAAACGGAAGGATTAAAATCCAAACCGAAGATATAAGAGAAGATGCAAAGAAAGTAAGACCTTATGACTATATGTGGGATATGTACTATGATGAATTTGATGACTATGAAGCGGTGGTTTGATGGTAGGAAAAATAGTCAGATGTTTAACTCAATACTACGATACAAGATTACATAGAAATTCAATCAAATCAAGACCTGCTTTAGTATTAAGAAGTCCTGAAAATGATGATTATGTAGTTCTTCCTATTTCAACTATTCCAAACAGAATAAATGTAAATCCAGTATATGATATAGAAATAGATCCGTCAAAATTTCCCAAAATAAACTTGACTAGATTATCGTATATTAGGACACATAGAATGGTTTCAATACCAATGCAACAGATAGATACAAGTGTTATAATAGGAGATTTGAAATCAGATTACGAAGAACTATTTTTAGAAATAGCGGAAAAAGTAGAGCAGTTTCATAATGAAGTTATGGAAGGGTTGTTAGAATAGCAATTAAAAATATTTAAAATCACAGTTATTAATTTAGCTGTGATTTTTTTTATGCAAATAGTAAATAAAATATAAAAATAGCAAAAATTATACGATAGTATAAATTAAAACATATATAAAATATAAAAAATGATAAAATTATGTTTTAAAAATAGAGGATGGAGAAAAAGTGGATGAGAATGTATTAGAAAGAATGAAGTCAAGACTTTTAAATGGAATAAAAGTAAATGACAGCGATTTTAATTTTATGAAGTTAAATGCTAATTTGTTCAAGAATATTAAATTTATTAAGAAAAGGAAGGCTAAGAGAAAATGTCTAAGAGAATGAGCAGGGAAAACCAAAAACTAATTTACTGGTTTATAGACTGCTACGCCTATCATTTGAAAGGAGTAGATATAAATTGGCAGACTAGCAAGCAAAAGCCTGCCATTTCAGATTATTTTTTATACAAGGCAAAGGAGGACTTGAAAAAACTTTATATCAGGCACAGTGGCAAGAATATAAAGGGATATGAGCCTTTTAAGAATATGGAAATCAAGCTGAAAGACAGAATTGGAGATATAATTGACAAGAACTATACGAAAGAAAGCAAAATTAATATAATCACAAACGATTTAATGGATTTTGTAACTGACGAGATTCAAATGTTGTTTATAAAACTGAATGATACTTTTAGTTTAGCACTTAAATTAATGAGTAATGCCGAAGCTGTGGCATTTACCAATTTCCTGTTTGACTATTTTTTGCAGAATGATATTGATATGTGGCAGGAGATACATGAACTGTATAGACAACAGGAAAATAGAAATTGGGTGTACTGGATGTTAAAAAAGAAAATATGTGTTATTACAGGAAAACCGAATGCACAGTTGGCACATATTTCAAAAAGTGCTGGAGCATTGGGAGGCTACAAATATGACAAAGGAATAGGGAACAGTTATTTGCCTTTGTCAGCAGAGTGGCATATAGGAGTAGATCATGGAGTTGGTGGTGGTAGAAAAAATTTAATGTCAAAACTGAAAGAGCTGAATATAGAGCCTTTTGAAATAAAGAGCGAGGAAGAAGTTAAGGAATTGAAGAAAATATATAAAGGGCATTTTAAAGCGTTTAAGGAATAAAAAAGTTCAGTCGCAGAAAGTCGTTTTGGCTGGAAAAACAGGTTGAAATATAGTGTTTATAGGGAAAAATGACAGTCGTGAAAAGTCGTTTTAATTAGAGAAAGGTTAGGAGTAGAAATGTCAAGTAAAATAATAAGAATGATAATTTGTTTTATATTATTGTTCATAGGAGTTGTATCCATCTCACAAACTAAAAATTTTTTGGATTTAAGTAAATTAGTTCTAAGCTTTGTATTTGGTATATGGCTAACAAATAAATTTTAATATGTTTTAGAAAGGAATCAAAATGAAGAAATTATTATTAGGAATTGCAATTTTAGGATTATTAGGAAGTTGCGCAAGTTGGGAAGATAGTCAAAAAGATATCGAAAGTAATACAAGTGGATTAAAAAGAATTGTTAGAGTTTATACTTTAGATGGGAAACTTTTGAAAGAGTATAAGGGGATGATTAGAATAAGAAGTTCAGAAGAAAGCGATAGAATATCATTAAATTTAATAAGTGAGAATAATCGCAGAGTTACAATTGATAATGCAATCGTGATAACAGAGGAGGAATAAATGGGAATAATAATGAGAATGATAAACGGACTGATTACAGTAACAGCCACTTTAGTGCTGTTAAAATACATTTGTGAATTAGTTATTGTATATAAAAACAAGGCAAAGAGATTCAGATTCAACATAAGCAATGTAATAATATTTTTAGTTGCTACAATAATAAATTTGTTTGTGATTTATGGATTGATTTGGATTATAAAGTTTTTTGCGATTAGAGTGTGAAAAAGGTTGCAAATACATAAAAAATAAGGTATAATTAGGAGGTAAAATTGAACAAAAAAAAAGAACTTACACAAGAGGATATTAATGAGCTTTTAAAGGATAAAGAAGTTTTGTATTTTTTGCAAGATTTAAAAACAGCAAAAACTTTTGAGGATAATATCAAAATTACTTTATACATAAAAAAAGGTGAAATAAAAGATAAAGAATACAAAACAAAAAAATATCATAGGGGCAAATAAACCTCGGATGAGTGAGCCGCTGAATAGATAGATTAGAAATAGTCTATTTGTTTAGTGGCTCTTTTTTTGTCTAAGAATCAAAGAAAGGGATAACAAATGTTAATTATATTATTGATTGCAAGTTTTGTTATTAATATAGCAGTAATATTAATACTATTTCAAATTATTTGTTATGGGACAAAAAAATACATAAAAGAAAGAATCGAAAGAAATTTGGAACTCTTGGACAAATTAGAAGAGATTGAAAAAGATATAGATAACAAGATAGATGGATTAAAGATAATGATATATAACAGATATCTTGATAGATGTAGAGTAGGAATGAAGAAACAGAGAGAAGAAGACAAAGGATTAAGAGATAAGCTAACAGAAATAGAGAGCAAATGTTCAAAATAGTGAGCATATCAAGTAAATATTAAAGTGGAAATAAAGAAAAAATAAAATTTTGATTAAAAAGGTACTTCTGAGAGGTCAAAAAAGAGCGAACGGGTTCGAAGCCCCAAAAAAAATATGTATGATGCCTTTTTTAAGTTTTAGTTCCGTTCCGAAATGGAGGTGTTATGTTAGTAAAAGAGAATCAGATAATAAAGGCAAACGAGTTAGCAAAATTGCTAGGTATAACAGATAGACACCTCCGCAATTTAGCTAGTGAAGGAATAATAAAAAAAACGGAAAAAGGCAAGTATCTATTTTGGGAAAATGTACTTGGATATATTGAGTATATTGAATCTAAAAATGATGTGGATTTGAATTTGAAAGATGAAAAGATTAAGGAAGAGATAAAACGAATAAAAAAAGATGTTGAACTAAAAGACTTAAAAATTAAGGAAACTAAAAATCAATTACATTTAGCGTCAATTGTAGAAAAAGTAATGACTGATATGCTTATGAACATTAAAGGAAAGCTGCTTTCTATATCTAGCAAGGTAGCACCAGCAGTTATTGCTTCGGATAATCTTGGGGAAATTCAGGATGTTATTCAAGATGAAATATTCGAGGTTTTGGAAGAACTCAGTGAGTACGATCCAGAAATGTTTAAAAATAATAAAATTTTTGTGGAAAATGAGGAAGATATGGAAGTGAAAGTTGAAAGTGAAAAAAGAATTAGAGGAAGACCTAAAAAGAACAGTTAAATTATTTAAAAAAATTGCTTTGGTTTTAAAGCCACCGCCAAAATTAACAATTGATACTTGGGCGGATATGTACAGAGTTTTATCAACTAAAAGTTCAGCGATTCCGGGAAAATGGAAAACTGACAGAGTGCCATTTCAAAGAGAAGTAATGAGGGCAATTTCTGATAAAAATACAGAAAAAGTTGTGATGATGTATGGGGCTCAGCTATCAAAAACAGAAATTCTTATGAATACAGTTGGATATTTTATGGACTACGAACCTTCTCCGATTATGTTTTTAATGCCCACGAAAGATATGGCAGCTGATTTTTCAACAACAAGGCTTAATGACATGATTCAATCGACACCACAACTTAGGAGCAAAGTTATCGAAAGTACTGATGCCAGGGATACAAAAAGGCAAAAAGAATTTTCAGGCGGATACATTGTTTTAACTGGGAGTAATTCAGCTTCAGAATTAGCAAGTAGACCAATTAGAATTTTATTAGCAGATGAAATTGACCGTTTCCCTCGAAGTGCTAAAAAAGATGGAGACCCATTGAATTTGGCGATTGAAAGGGTAAAAACTTGGCCAAACAGTAAAATAGTTTTGACAAGCACACCAACTATCAAAGGTGGGAGCAGGATAGAACTTGAATACGAGAATAGCTCAAAAGACGAGTATTATATTCCTTGTCCAAAATGTGGAGAGATGCAAACTTTGAAATGGGGAAATATCGTTTTTGAAGATGTGTCACATAAATGTGAGAAATGTATGGAAACTTCAACAGAGTACGAGTGGAAACGAAACCTTATTAAAGGTGAATGGAGAAGTACCAATCCTGATGTAGACCCACATATTTCAAGAGGGTTTCATGTATCAGAGTTATATAGCCCGTTCACCAAATGGGCTAGTATGATTCGTAAATTTAGAGCAGCAAAAGGCGACGAGCAATTAATGAAAGTATTTGTCAATACAGCTCTTGGGGAATGCTGGGAAGAAAAAGTTGAAAGATTTGATTTTGAAAAAATACAAGCGAGAGCTGAGGATTATGGAGAATATATAAACGAAGAAGATGGTACGATAAATGATATTGAAATACCTGATAAAGTTACTGTATTAACTGCTGGAGTGGATGTTCAAGATAATAGGCTTGAAGTTGAAATTGTTGGATGGGGACCAGGAGAAGAAAGCTGGGGGATTTATTATAAAGTGATTATGGGAAATCCTGCGTTGCCGTATGTGTGGAATACGTTGGATGAATTTCTTATGAGAGATTTTGAATATCAGAATGGAGAGAAAATAAGAGTTGCTTGTACTTGTATTGATACAGGTGGACATCATACTGACGATGTTTACAGGTATGTAAAAGCAAGAGAACAGTTGAATATTTTTGGAATAAAAGGAAGTGGAGAAGCTGGAAGACCTCTTATTTCACGACCTAGTAAAAATAATAAAGGAGGAATCTCTTTATTTGTGTTGGGAGTTAATACTGGAAAGGATACTATAATGAGCAATCTTAAAGTAACAGAACCAGGAGCTAAATATATGCACTATCCAAATGATCCTAAGCGTGGATATGATGAAGTTTACTTCAAAGGGCTTACTTCTGAAATAAAAGTTGTTACTTTTAGCAAGGGACAAGCTAAAATTGAGTGGAAAACAATTGGAGACAAAAGAAATGAGCCTTTGGACATTCGGAATTATGCACAAGCGGCATTAAGAATAGCAAACCCCAACTTAAATATACGGTATTCAACGGATGTACTTAATAGTTTTAGGACACAACAAAGAAATAGCGGCAGGCGAATAATTCGTAGCGGAATATAGGGAGGTAAAAATGTATAGTATAGAAACTTGCAAAGAAATGATAAATTCATATATTGAGGCTGAAAAGGCTGTATTGTTAGGACAGAGCTATAAAATTGGAAGTAGAGAACTGACGAGAGCAGATTTAACTGAAATTATAAAAGCTAGACAATTATGGGAGCATAATTTAACACTTGCACAAAACAGTGGACGGCGTACACAGTCTGTACAGGTTATAATAAGAGATTTGTAATAGTTAGGAGGTGGAAATGATTGAATTTATTTGATAAGGCAGTAGGAGTATTTAATCCAGAAAAAGCATTAAAAATGGTTGGAGCAAGAGAAAAGCTAAAGCTGTTTAACCAAAATCAAAAAATAATGAATAAAGGTTATGGAGAACACGGGGCAAGTACCCGTAAAAAATCTTTGAGAGGATGGTTTGCTTCTCTAGGTGGAGTAAAGAATGATATTTATAACTACCGTGAAAAACTTGTGGCTCGTTCCAGAGATTTGTATATGGGAGCACCTTTGGCAAATGGAGCATTGAATACAATGAAAATGAATGCTGTTGGTTCAGGGCTAAAATTAAAGTCAAGTATTGATTCAGATATTATAGATTTATCTGAAAATGAAATAGAAGTGTTAGAAACAAAAATTGAAAAAGAATTTAATTTGTGGAGCAATTCTAAAATAGATCAAACAGGTTTGCTTAATTTTTATGAAATTCAAGATTTAGTTTTTTTGACAACGTTGTTAAATGGAGAATGTTTTATTCATTTGAATTATTTTGAAACTCCAGAAAATCCGTATAGCTTGAAATTATCCATAATTGAGCCTGATAGAGTAAATACTCCAAGCAATAAAATGAGCGACACTTCTATTGTTCAGGGAGTACAATTGGACAAAAATGGGCGTGTTAACGGTTATTATATTCAAGAGCATAATCCAAATGATGAAATCAGAGGCATGAATCAGTATAAATATGTAAAAATGTATGGAAACGAAAATCAGTTAAATATAATTCATTTGACAACTGCGGAGCGTCCAGGACAGGTGAGGGGTGTACCGATATTAGCTCCTGTAATGGAAAGCTTGAAACAGCTCGACAGATACACGAATGCAGAATTAACGAGTGCAATCATCAGCAGTATGTTTACAATTTTTATTGAATCAGCTGATATACCTCAAACAAATCCAGGGGATTTATCGAACGTCGGACAAAAAGATGCCATAGCAAATGAAGAATCTGGAACGCTGGAACTTTCAAGCGGTGCAATAGTATCTCTTAACAAAGGCGAAAAAGCGACATCAGTGAATCCAGCAAGACCTAATGCACAATTTGACCCATTTATGACAGCTATAATACGGCAAATTGGAAGCAGCTTGGGCATTCCTTATGAACTTATGATAATGCACTTTACAAGCAGTTATTCGGCGAGTAGAGCAGCTTTATTAGAAGCGTGGAAGACTTTTAGAAAAAAGCGTGAATGGTTTGCAAAAAATTTTTGTCAACTTATTTATGAAGAGTGGCTAAGAGAGGCTGTTTTGCTTGGAAGAATAGAAATAAAAGATTTTGAAAATGACATTTTGATTAGAAAAGCATACAGTAATGCAATTTGGAGTGGAACTTCACAAGGACAGTTAGATCCTATAAAAGAGGTTAATGCGGCAATTTTGAGAATAAATGCTGGGTTATCAACGAGAAGCCGTGAAACTATTGAATTAAATGGGGGAGATTTTGAACAAAATATAAAAATATTGGCAAAAGAACAAAAAATAGCAAATGAGAAAGGAGTGATTTTGGATGGGACAATCTATACCGAACCACCAAACGATGAACCAGAGGAATAAAACTATATGGAATTTAGTCAAAAATGATGATAAAAGTGCTGAATTAATGCTTTATGGAGATATAGCTGAAAGTTTTTGGGGAGATACGGTAAGTGCTAAAGAAGTAACGGAATATTTGGCTGGCTTAGATGTAGAAAATATTGACGTTTATATTAATTCAAACGGTGGAGTAGTTGACACTGCTATTGCAATTAGTAACGCTTTGAGAAGACACAAAGCTAAAGTAACTGTAAATATTGACGGTATCGCAGCAAGTGCAGCCACTTTAATCACCTGTGCTGGAGATACAGTTAGAATGCCTAAAAATGCTTTGTTTATGATACACAATCCCTCAACAATTGCAATGGGGGATTCAGAAGAGATGAGGAAACAGGCAGATGTACTTGAGAAATACAAAAATTCAATAACAGAAACCTATTTGCAAAAGGTTAATATTGATAAAGAGAAATTATCAGAATTAATGGACAACGAAACTTGGTTAAACGCCGAAGAAGCATTGGAATATGGATTTATTGACGAAATAACCGAAAACACAGATATTCAAGTAGTTGAAAATAAGGTTATTTCTAATAATATGGTATTTAATATGGCGGAATTTAAAAACTTTAATGTTGATAAAAATATAAAAAATAATGGAAAAGGAAGTGGAAAAATGACAAAAGATGAAATAAAAGCACAATTTCCTGACATTTATGCCGAAATTGTAAATGAAGGAAAAAAAATTGGAGTAAAGGAAGAAAGAACAAGGATACAGGAAATTGAGAATTTAGGATATAACCACGAAGTAGTTGATAAAGCTAAATTTGAAGAGCCTAAAAATGCTAGAGATTTAGCATTGGAAATTGTAAGTTTAATGAAACAGGAAAATCAAAATAAACTTAACAGAATACAAGATGAAGGGAAACCACTTAACAATACGCCAAAAGGTAATGATGATGGGGTTAATGATGAGCAAAAAGCAGCAAATAAAATTTTAGCATTTTTTAAGAAAGGTGGTAAATAAATATGAAATATGATTATACAAATGAGTCAGATCATTTGATTGTTGGCAAAAAAGAGCTAGTTGTAGTGGAGCTTATTTTACAGGTTGGAAAAACTGTAAAAAGAGGGGATATTGTGGATAAAGATGGTGCAATAATAACTGATACTGGAAAAGTGTTTGGAATTGTTACAAGAGATGCCGATGCAACTGGAGCTACTACGAAAACAACTGTTTATACTGAAGGAGAATTTAATATTGAAAAAGTAAACTTCGGTACAGCGACAAAAGAAAAAGTAATTGAGTTATGCAGCGACAGAAATATTTATTTAAGAACATTAGGAGGTAAGGAATAACAATGAGCATGAATTTAGATTTGAGTTTAAGAACATTATTTTTAGTAACAGAGGCAATGCCGAGACCAAGAACATTTTTATTTGATACGTTTTTTGGAAACAGAGAAAATTTGGATACTGAAACAGTAACTATTGAATTTAAAAATGGTAGAAGATTGATGGCTCCATTTGTCGATAGATATGTTGACGGAGAGGAAATGCCAAAAGATACATTTTCAGGAAAAACATTCAAACCGTATGCAGTGGCTCCTAAAAAGACGTTTCATGCAGATGAACTGACCTTTGAAAGATTGCCAGGAGAAAATCCGTTTTCACAAAGTGATCCTGATACAAAAAGGCAGAAAAAAATTGCCGAAACTTTGCAGGAACAAAGCGAACAGATTGCAAGACGTTGGGAAGCGATGGCAGCTGAAACATTATATAAATTACAAACTACAATCGACGGAGAAGGAATATCAGACACAATCAAATATTATGATAACTCTTCTACGGAACATCATACAACCGTCGCTTCAACTTGGGACAATGCTAATTCTGACCCAATTAAAGATATAAAGGCTGTATTAAGCGAAATTAATAAAGCTGGAGGAACTAGACCAGAAGCAATAATTCTTGATCCGTTGGCAGCGGAATTATTTATTAATAATAAAGCTGTACAAAATATGATGAATCTTAGAAATGCTTATTTTGGGGACATAAGACCTGAAGTTGAGGGTGTAAATGGTGCGAGTTATATTGGTACATTGACCGGATTAGGAATCGATGTTTTTGAATATCAGGAATATTACGATTATGTGGATAAAACTACAAAACAAACTAAAACAAAAGCAATTATTCCAGACTATACAGCTTTATTTGCACCGAAAGGCAATTTAGTAAAATTTGGAGCTGTAAGTACAATTAATGATGGACTTTTGGAAGGGGATTTAATTCCTAGAACTCACACAAAGGAAGAAAATGATACTATAACAATCCGTACAATGTCAAAACCAGTAACAATTCCTTTGAACACAAAATCATTAAAAGTTCTAAAAGTTAAGTAGGTGATGGTTGATGACAGTGTATATAGTTAAAGAATCGTTTATTTATGGCGGGAAAATACAAAATATCGGCGAAGAAGTTCAAATACTGGAAAAAGATGTGATTGAAAATTGTATTGATAGAGGACTGATAGAGAAAAAAGACAATAAAAAAGCAGACATAAATGACATTCCTGAAGAAACAGGAGTGTCAGATTCTGAATCTAAATCAGATAAAAATAAGAAAAAGTAGGCAAAAAGAATGAATTTTAAAGATATTTTAGAAAATGATATACAAAATGTATTTTTAAGTTCAGAAGAGTTTGGGGAAACACATAATTTGAATGGGACTGATGTTATTTGTGTGACAGATGAGGACAGTTTTCAAGAAAAAGAAATTAGTGGAAAATTAACAATAGAAAGTGGATTTTACAAGGAAGGGATTACGGTGTTTATTGATAAAAAATATTTGAAGTATAAACCTGAGGGTAATATGAGGATAGATTTTGATGATAAAGAATGGATAGTTGCAAACTGCAAGGAAAACTTTGGTATGTATGAACTCGATTTGTATAGATACACTGATTATTAGGAGTTGATTTAGATGTTTACAATTCAATTTGATGAAACTTTATTAAGTAATATAGAACAGAAGTTTGAGGAATTTCCAGAAGAAGCGCATCGAGGATTTGCACTTGCCATAAATAGAGTTTCAAACATGGCTAAAACTCGAATGATAAGGAATGCGACAAAAACATACACAGTAAAATATGGCGAATTATTGAAAAATTTAACTGTCAGAAAGGCTTTTCCACATCAATTGATAGGGCAAATTCATTCGCGTGGAAACTATTTAGGATTAGATAATTTTCAATTAAATCCAAGTACTAGGCAAGGGCGAACATCTGTTACAGCAGCTGTGAAATCAGGAAGTGCATTTTCTTTAAATGATAATACATTTATAGCTTATAGAGATGGGCATTTGGGAGCATTTGAAAGAACAGGAAGTGGAAGATTGCCAATTCAAAGAAAATATGGACCTTCTGCTCCACAAATGTTGGGACCTACGAATTCTTTGCCTGATTTGGAAGAATTTATAAATAAAAAAACTGAAGAAAGATTTTTTCATGAACTTTCTAGAATTTTATTAGGAATAGGTGGAAGAAAGAAAATATGAGTATTAAAGCAATTGAAAAAAGTTTGTATGATTTTTTGTGTGAGGAATTTAAGGAAGCTGAATCTCAAATACAAATATTTCGTGGAGCATTGCCTATCAGGAGATATAGTGAGATTGATAAAAATAGTGGACAAAGAAAGCCACTTTTTCCTTGCGTGACTTTGAGATTATTAAATTCCAGACAAATTACGGAAGGAATGGACAGTTATGATTGCGATGCTACTTTTGAAATAATCGTTGGTACTAAAAATGAGGATTATATTGACAATCTTTATAGATGTGAGGAAATTAGAAAAAAACTTTTAGGTAAAGTTTATGATGAAAACGGCTGGGCGATACGGGAAGATAAAGAATTTAAGTATGAGTTATATTGTGACGAGTTTGGAGATTTTATATTTTCAAGAATTACATTTACAGTTTGGGATTATCCTGTCGAGCCTGAAATTTTGAAGGAGGAATAATGGAAGATAAAAAGCAATATATTTATTTGGGAGATACACTTGAATTTAAAGATATTAGATTTACAAAAGGTGTTATTTACTACAGCAATGAAGTAATTGAAGCAAAACTTGAGAAATATCCGCTTTTGAAAAGAACTTTGGTGGATGTTAATCAAGCTAGTGAAGCATTACAAAATGAAAAATTGCTTGAAACGGTAACACAGCAAATTAAAGACCAAATAAGAGAGGAGGCTGAATAATGGGTTACAAACACGGAACTTATCAAACTGAGACATCGAGTGACATATCACTACCGATAGTGCTGGATTATGGGCATTTTATTGTAGGGACTGCACCGATGAATAAAGTGAAAAAAGAAAACAGAAGAGTGAATGAAATTGTAAGGCTAGGAACTTATAAAGAAGCTATTCAGTATTTTGGAGACACTTACGATTTGGATTTTTCAATTTCACAAGCGATAAAAGTATTTTTTGAGTTGTATAAAGTAGCGCCACTTTATGTTGTGAATATCTTGGATCTCGAAAAACATAAAACGGTTAAAAAAACTCAAAATGATTTGAGTTTAACAAATGGTAAAGTTGTTATTCCAAACCACAAATTGATAACAGATACATTAGTGGTTAAAGAAAATGCGACATCACAAGTTATTTCAGACGCTGTAACGATGTGGACAGATGAAGGACTTGAAATATATGCTAAACCGTCAAATGGGACTAAAATTGATATTGAATATGAAGAAATTGACTTGTCAAAAGTAACGAAAGCACAGGCTTTAGGCGGATACGATATTTCAACAATGAAAAGAACTGGATTAGAATTATTAGATGAAGTTTATTTAAAATATTCGGAATTACCAGCTTTCATTGATATTCCAGATTTTTCAAGCGATAGTGAAGTTGCTGCAATTATGCAAACAAAAGCTAAAAATATAAACGGGAATATGTTTGAAGCAGTTGCATTGATTAATGCGCCGATTGACAAGCCTTATGACCAAATCCCAAAATGGAAAGATGACAACAATATTAACGGAAATGACCAAATTGTGTTGTATGGAACATTGGGATTGGCTGGTAAAAAATATATTCAGTCTATTCAGTATGCTGCTTTGTCGTTATCAGTAGATAATGAAAATGGTGGAGTGCCATCACAAACTCCGTCTAATTATTCATATAAATGCGACAGTTTATATTGGAAAAATTCGAGTGGAAATCTTGAAGAAATAATCTTAGACAAAGAGCAACAAGCTAATTTATTAAATAAAAATGGAGTGGTAACTGCTATTAATTTTAAAGGTTGGCGTTGCTGGGGGTCTGAAACAGCACTTAATCCAATGGCAACAGATCCGAAAGACAAATTTATATACACTCGTAGAATGTTTAAGTATATAGGGAATGAATTGGTTATAAGCTATTTTGATAAAGTGGATAAGAAATTTTCTAAAAAATTAGCCGAAACAGTAACAAAATCAATGAATATTAGATTAAATGCTATTGTGGCTAGAAATGATTTGTTAAGTGCAAGTGCGACTTTATCAAGCGAGGATAACGACCCTATTAACGTTATGAATGGTGATATAACTTGGGTTATTAAGCTAGGAGTAATTCCAGGCATGAAATCAGCAACATTTAAGAAAAAATATGATGTAGACGCATTGACTGAGTTTGCGAAGAGTTTAGGAAAATAGGAGGAATGAAGAAATGGCTAAAAAGAAACTGCCTTTAGGAATTGTTGACGCTGACCTTTATGTCAATGGTTCAAACGCATTAGAAGGAGTTGGAGTAGTAGAACTTCCGAATGTAGAATCAGCAACAATAACAACTGAACAATTTGGTATGGCTGCTGAATTTGAAGCTCCGTTAATTGGACATTATAAAAAGATGTCGGCTAAGGTAAAAATGGACAGTATGAATGACACATTATTAAATTTTAATAATAATGACTCAATCACACTAGAGTGTTTGGGAGCTTTGCAACAGTTAGATAGAATGACGCACTCACCAAAAATAACTGGTGCAGATGCAACATTAAAGGGATTTATCACAAAATTTGATGGTCCAAAAGTTGAAAATGGTAAAAAATTTGAAGGTTCGTTTGATTTGAGTATTACTTATTATAAATTAACGATAAATGGTAAAACAATCATTGAAATTGATGTATTGAACGGAATTTCAAATGTAAATGGAAGTTTTAACAATATCATAAGACAATTATTAGGACATATTTAGGAGGATAAGAATGATTATAAAATTAACAAAAGAATATGAATTAGGAAGTAAAAAATATAAAGAAATAGATTTAAAACTGGATAATTTAACAGGAGCAGATTTATTAGAATGTGGAAAAGATTATAAATCAAGAATGAAATCTAATGCTGAAAACTTTAAAGATTTTGATGACGCTTGGGCATTGACTGTAGCTGAAAGGGCATCAGGTATTAAATATGGGCATTTAATGACCTTAGGTGCTGAAGACTTTTTAAAAGTGGTAAATCAAACTAAGAATTTTTTAGTAAAAGGTTGGGGAACGGACGAAGACAAGGACGAGAAAGCTCCAACGGAAGCATAACAGATGATTTTTTAGACTTGATTACAGATTTATTGAGCGGACTTAACTATTTTAAAATGAATATCAGTTATGAAACGCTTATGAAATGTACATTTGATGAGCTGGATTACTGGATAGCAAGGGCTAATAAGTTGATTGAGGATGAAAAGGCAAGGCAAGAAGAGAGTGAATAAAAAAAGGGGATTAGTCGTCCCCACCAATGAAAACTGATGAAAATTTAAATAGAACTACGATAAGAGCTATAACTGTGATTACAGGACTTATAGCAAACATAAATGATATAAATATAAATAAGAAAAATAATGATGGAATAGATACAACTAGACCAAATAATATTATTAAAGTCATTTCTAGCGGAGTATATTTTTTATCTGATTTATTAATTTTCATAAAAATCACCTCTTTGATTTATTTAATATATTATACCATATTTAAGAGAAAAGGAGGAATATTGTGGCAAAAAATTTGGAACTGAACATAGTTCTGGGTGCGGCAGTAGCTAGTGCTATTAGTGGAATGAGCCAAGTTGCAAATGCTTTAAAAAATACGACGAAATCTGTCAAAGAATTTGAAAAAGAAATCAAAAGCATGGAAAAAGCACAAAAAGCGTTTCAAAATATGGACAAGGCTCGTGACGGATTAAATAAAATTAATTCGGAGTATAAAAAGGCAGCTGAACATTTGCAAAAATTGAAAGCCGAATATGAAAGAACTGGAAGCAGTAATAAACAACTGGCTAAGGAAATAGAACAGGCTGAAAAAAATGTTGGAAAATTGAATAAGCAAAAAGAACGACAACAGCATGTATTTGAAGCTGCAAGAAGCAAGATAGAAGCGGAAGGCGCTAGTTTATCTAACTACAGAAACAAGGTTCAGGAAGTTGAAAAAGAAATCGAGAAAATGAACAAACTGAAAGAAGCTCAAAAAAGATACGATGCTAGACAAGAAACTGTTGGAAAAATGAAAGACTTTGGAGATAAGCAAATAATGCAAGGTATGGGAATGGCTGGAGCTTTGGCTGTTCCTGTTAAACTGGCAGTTGATCTAGAAAATGCTCAAGCAGACTTAAAAAAAGTTGCTGATTTTAGTTCTAAAAAAATGGAAGATGGATTTTACAAAGCTATGAGAAACTTTAGTGAAAACAGTCCATTATCTCAAGTAGAATTATTTCAAATTGCAGGAGCAGGGGCTCAAGCGGGAATAAAAACAGATGAATTGGAAAGATATACTAAAGATGCAGCTAAAATTAAAGTTGCTTTTGATATGAACACTGAGGCAGCAGGAAACTTTTTGGCGAAAACAAGGGCACAACTTAATTTGGATCAGAATGGAGTAATGCAGTATGCTAATGTAATTAATTATTTAGCAAACACCGTGGCTGTCACAGCTCCAGAAGTAGCAGATATTTCAAGCAGAGTCGCAGGATTAGGTGGAATGGCTGGTATTTCCAAAGAAGGAGTTGCGGCATTAGGAGCAAGTTTAGTATCATTTTCTGTTCCATCTGAAGTTGCGGCTACTGGATTAAAAAATATATCACTAGGATTAATGGCTGGAAGTTCGGCAACAAAAAGTGCAAGAGCAGCTTTCAAATCTTTAGGATTAGACGCAGAAGATGTAGCTAAAAGAATGACAAAAGACGGAGAAGGAACTTTAGTTGATGTTTTTCAAAGAATAAAAAAACTTCCCAAGGATGTTCAAGCTGCGACACTTAAAAATTTATTCGGTAAAGAATCTATTCAATCAGCATCTGAATTAGCAAACCATATTGATGATGTTAGTGCGAACATGAAAAAAGCTCATGACAGAGCAAAAACAGCCGGAAGTGTCGATAAGGAATACAACCAAAGATTAAAAACAATGGGAAATGCTTTTTCAACTTTAAAAAATAGAGTTGTAAACATGGGTGTAGATTTAGGTTCGGCATTAGGTCCAAGTTTAGTTCAAGTTGCAAATTCTATTGGTCCACTTATTACTAAATTTTCTCAATTAATACAAAAACATCCGCAATTAACTGCAAATATTCTAAAAGCTGTAGCGGGATTTGCAGCATTTAAAATAGGTATTGGTGGATTAGCTAAAGGATTTGCACCAGTTTTTAGTGGAATATCTAAAGGAATTCATATATTTGATGAGTTTAAAGCGGCTGGAAGTTTTGCTGAAGGATTTAAAACGGCATTTCCGACAATATCTAAAATTGGCTCAATGTTCAAAAAAGTAGGCTTGGCGATCAAAGCGGCTTTTATGGCAAATCCTGTTATTTTAATAATTGTTGCAATAGTGGCTGTTATAGCAATTGTTGTAGTTTTATATAATAAATGTGCTTGGTTTAGGAATGGAGTGAATGCGATATTTAAAGCAGTAGCTAACTTTATAAAACAAGTCTGGCAAGGGATCAAACCAACTGTAATGAACGTGATAACAGGAATAAAAAATATTGTTAAACAAGGTGTTGATTTTATTAAACTAGTTTGGAAAATAATTAAACCGACAGTAATGGAGGTGTGGAATGCTATTAAGATGGCAGCAAGTGTTGCAATGAAAGGAATAACGATACTTGTAAAAGCATCTATCGCTGTTTTAAAAGCTATATGGAGAGTTTTGAAACCTGTTGTGGTTGCTGTTTGGAATGCAATCAAAGCAGTTGTGCTTGTGGTGATTAAAATAATAGCTGTATATATTAAGACATACATTAATATTATAAAAGTGGCTTGGAAAGTATTGACAATAGCTGTAAAGGTTGTATGGACCGTGATAAAAGCTGTAATTTTAGTTGTTATTGTTGCTATTGTCGTTGTAATCAGGACAAATATTATGATAATAAAAACTATATGGAAAGGTTTAGTTGCAGTTGCACGATTTGTTTGGAATGCAATTAAAGGTGTGGTTATTCCTGTATGGAATGCTATTAAATCAACGGCAATAGCATTGTGGAACGGTTTGAAATCCGGAATAACAGCAGTAGGTTCATTCTTTAAATCAACCTGGGAAGGAATAAAAGGAGCTGCAATCGCTGTATGGAATGGTATTAAATCAGCATTTGATGCAGTTGCTTCTGGATTGAAAAGTGCAATCAGTGGTGTTGTAAAATTTTTCACGGATAAATGGAACGGATTGAAAAATATGGTTTCAAAAGGACTTGGAGCAGTTGGAGGACTTTTAGGATTTGGGAAAAATGCAGCAGGAACTAACTACTGGAGTGGAGGACTTACAACAGTAGCAGAACGTGGAGCTGAATTAATTCAAATACCTGGTAAACCAGCATTTTTAGCGGAACACGAAATGTTATTGAATTTACCTCGTGGTACTCAAATATTGAATAATCGTGAAACTAGAAATAGTTTTAGAGATAAAATTAGTGAACTAAAAGAGAGAATGTCAGGGCTTAGAAGCAATGAAGGTTCAAGCAGCGGAGATGTTATCAATATTAGCATAACAGTAAATGGAAATGCCGATACAAGTGCAATTGAGAAAGCAGTAATGAGGGCATTGGCGAAAGCTAAAAATAAAAAAGAAAGGACGGCGTTTGGATAATGGCTAACGTTAGAGTTTACAGGACACAAAGTGGTGACACTTGGGATTTGATAGCTTATAGAGTTTACGGAAGTGAAGGATATTATCATGACCTTATTAGAAGTAATTTAGCTTTAATCGACATCGCCGTTTTTGACGCAAATGTTCCAATTATTCTTCCTGAAATTGCTGAAGAAAGTGATAATGATACAAGTTTACCGCCGTGGAAGAGAGGTGAATAGGAATGGCTTTTGCTAGAAATATTAGGGTTATAGTTATATTTAATAAAGTTGATATTTCTGAAGAGGTAGCGCATTCTATTTCATCTCTTAACTACACGGACAATTCCAAAAATGCTATAGATGATTTAGAAATAGAACTAGAAAATTTAGATTATAGATGGCTTAAAGAGTGGTATCCTGATGAGAACGCTCAACTACTTGTTGGAATCCATGAGGAACTGGAAAACGAAACTAATTTTTTGGATTTGGGAACTTTTTATGTGGATGAGCCGACTTTTGAAGATCAGAAACTTACTTTAAAATGTTTAGCTTTACCGCTTGATCAAAATATTAGAGACCAAAAAAATAGTGTTGCTTGGGAGAGAGTAACATTAAAAGAACTGGTAATGCAAATTGCTAATAAGCATGAAATGAATGCAGAGCTTTATGCAGAAAATGTATTTTTTGAGAGATTAGATCAAAACAAAGAAACTGATTTGGCTTTTATTAATCGAGTTGTTAAAGAAATCGGATTAAACATGAAAGTGTCTGACGACAAAATAATTATTTTTGATGACGAAGAAATGGAAAAGAACGATACCATTGAAGTTTTTAATATTAAAGATTATCGAATTAGAAGTTTCAGCTTGAAAAAGAAAAATAAAGAGATTTATGATAAAGTTGAAGTTTCTTACTATGATCCTGATAAGAAAAAAGTTGTTAAGGAAATTATTACAAAAGAGGAACTTGACAAGCGTAATGAAGTAACTACTGGGGATTCGGAAGAAAAGGAATCTAAAGCTAAAGATAGTAAGAAAACAAATAAGAAGAGTCAGAAAAAGACTAACAAAAAGACAATTAAAAAGGTTAAATCTAAGAAAAAATAAGAGGTTGAAATGAAGAAAAATACAACTGGTAAGAAAAAAGGTAAAACGATTAAAGAATCAAAAGAAAAATTACAGAAGAAAGCTGAAAGTAAGAAGAAAAGAACTAAAAAAGAAAAAACCTTGAAAGTTAAAACTAAAGGGAAAACAGAACCAAAAAAAGTTGCAAAAAAGACTTTGAAAGACAATCTTAAACAAGAATATCAGATAACTTTAAATGTTGATGGAAGTACTAAATACTTAGCTGGAGCAATAATTGAGCTTGATGAAAGCTGGGGAAAGTTTGAAGGCAAATATGTAATTGACAAGGTAACGCACGAGATAAGCGGTGATTATACTTGCGAAATTACAGCAATGAAACTTGGAGCGAGAGAAAATGCAGAGAAAAAAGCAATAGCTCAAACTAAAGAAGAACAAAAGAAAAAAGAAGCTGAAAAAGCTAAGAAAAAAGGTTCTAAGAAATCAAAAGCTAAAACAAGTTCTAAGAGCCGAAAAACTGTGAAAAAATCGACTAAAAAAGTAAGAGATAAGAAAAACACTAAAAGATCTAGTAAAAAGAAATAGAATTTTATAGGACAATGACAATCAAATAATGACTGTGAAACTAAAATATTTGTTTTTGAGAGATAACAAGCAATTTTAATTTTTCTTAAAAATAAGGTATAATATAATAAAATTATTTTTAGGAGGAATTTTATGGCAATTTTTGTAATATTGTTTTTAGTATTATTTTTAATTCTAATATTTCAAATAATCAGATTGATTTATTTTGCAATCAAGAAAAAGGAACTATCTAAAGAAGTGAAAAAAACTTGTATTGTATTTTTGTGTAATATATTTGCATTTATCTTAGTTGGGATAACAGTACCCGAAAGCACAAAAAATGCAATTAAAAAAGAAGAAGAGTTAAAGAAAAAAGCTAAAGAGGCTAAGGAAACTAAAAAGAAAGTTGACAAAGAGAAGAAACAAGTTAAATTGGCTAGTCAAGACGACTTAAAATATGAAGTATTAAAAAATTCAAGAGATACAAGTAACTTAACTAAAAAAGAAAATACAATAGATATATTAGTTAAAGATAATATTTCTGAAGAAAATCTAAAGAAAGTAATGAGAAAAGCAGGAAAAGAGCAAATAAAAGATGCGGATATTCTGTTTATTCGTGCTTATGGAGATAAAAAGTTCTTTAATCTTGGTGGTGAAACACATGGAATGATAACTTATTATCCTGATGGAACTGTGAAAAATGAAACTTATACAGCTAAAAAAGAAATTCCAAGTGATAAAGAAAAAGATATTTATATTGATTATTCAAAAACACTTCATGAAACTTTAAAATCAAAAGGAAACTATACTAAACAAGAAGAAGAAAATATTGAAGAAAAAATCAATAAAAAAATAGCTAAGAAGTATGGAATTTCACCAGAAGAAGTAGAAAAAATCTTTGATAAAGTTGTTATTTATCAAGGTATGTAGTTTATAAAAAGGGAGATTATTTGTTCGTACTTTGTTAGAAACATTAGGAATAAAAGCAAATATGGATAGAGAAAAAGAAGGAGCATAAGATTTAAAAGAAAATCACAGTCATTAATTTGATTGTGATTTTTTTGTTACAAAAAAAGTGATAAGGCAGGTGGTTAAATTGATTGAAACATTAAAATCTGGAGAAGTAAGTGCAATAGATTCAAAAACTGGAAAAGTAAGAGTGCTATTAAAAGGCGACGACGATAAAACAACGGACTGGCTTAATGTATTAGTACCTTACTCTGAAAGTCATAGTGATAATTATACACTCAGTCTAGGTCAAACTGTTTATTGTTTATTTTTCTCAGAAATGCCTGAGCAAGGAGTGGTGCTTGGCTGTCCTATGCGAGGTGCTTCTAGCAGCGAAAGCGAAGTTAAAAGGACCTTTTCTGACGGAGGTAATTGGACTTATGACGGCAATACATTGACTTTAAATATTGGTAAAGTTGTAATTAATGGAGATTTAGAAGTGAGTGGAACGACTACAACTGGTGGAAGTATTAATCTTAACACACATAAACATGATGGAGTAACTGCTGGTGGAGATATGAGTGGAGGTCCGAAATGATAGGAAGTTTTGGAGATGTAATTTTTGAAGCGTCAGAAGATCAGATTGTATCGCTTAATAATCAAATAAGCAGATCATACAAGGCTAAAATATCGGAACATCAAGCAATTTACGGTCCTGGAATGTTAAGATTCCAAGGTAGAGATTTACTAGAAGTTAGTTTTACAATGACTTTAGTATCATCTTTAATACAGCAGACTACTTTAAAAGAAGAACTAGATACAATCAAGAAAATGTTTGAACTTGGAGAGTATGCTAATCTAGTCTTTGGTGGTCAAGTATTTGGCGAATACCCTTTTTTGATAACAGAATTATCAGAAGAAAGCAGTTATTTTAATAAAGAAGAGGGGGGATTTGATGTTGTTAAGTTGAATATTACGCTTAAAGAGTATATTGAAAATCCTAAGTTGTATAATCAATTAATTGAACAAAGAAAAATACAAAAAAATCAGCAAGTCACTGAAGAAAATCAAGACGACATCGAGAATGAGCAGAAGGAGGCTGTAAATAATGATAACAGTAAATAGCTCTGAAGAAATAAATTATAATCCAAAAAATGTTTTAGAAGAAGTAGTTACAAATGTAGGAATGATTTTAAGAGTTTGCAAAGAAGAACAGCCACTCAATCGAGATTTTGCATTTGACAGTGATTTAATTGATAAGAACATTAATGTTGTGCAGAATAGGATCACAAGCCACTTGACTAAAATTATAAGAGAATATGAGCCAAGAGCTGTTTTAAGACAAACTAGAATCATTATGAAAGATACATATAATAATGATTTTGACATTGAATTAGGGATTGAGGTGATAAATATTGAGTGAAATATCAAATGAAGAATATGAAATTATAGATGCGGATTCTTGGGAGCTTAAAAGAGATATGATTAATAAATTCCAAGAATTGAGCGGAAGAAAATTGACAGAAGCGAGTCCAGAAACACTTATTTTTGAAACAGTTGCTTACATGATTGGATTGAGAGAAGAAAAATACAACGATGAAATGAAACAGAATTATTTAAGATTTGCAAGAAATGAGCGGTTAGATTTGAAAGGAGAATTTTACGGAAATAGAGGTAAAAGACTCGTAGAACAACCAGCCGTGGCAACATTTAGATTTTATATTACTGATATTCAAGCGACGGACATAATAATTCCAAAAGGGTCAAGGATTCAATACAATGAGTTGTATTTTTCGACAGATGAACAATATAAAATAGAAAAAGGTGATTTATATGTAGATGGAATTGCAACTTGCAACACATCAGGAACTGTTGGGAATGATATTCCAGTTGGACAAATTAACACAATGGTCGATATTTTCCCGCATTATGACAAGGTTGAAAACATTACGGCATCAAATAACGGAGCTGAAATAGAGCAAGATGACAATTATAGAGCTAGAATCAGAGAAATCCCTGAATCGTTTACAACAGCTGGAAGTAAAGGAGCTTATGAATTTTGGGCTAAGTCAACAAGTACGAATATTGTCGATGTTGTGGCATACAGTCCAAGCGCAACAAATGTGGATATTTATGTTTTAACTGATTCCTTGACACTTACTAATGAACTCAAAAAGAGAATCGAAGAAATGTTGAATACTGACAACATAAGACCACTGACAGACAATGTGACAATAAAACAGGCAATAAAGACATCATACACAATTGATTTTGACTACTACATTGATAAGTCTAATGAAACGCTTGTAAATGTTATTAAAAATAATGTTGAAAAAGCTGTAAAAGAATATAAGACTTGGCAACAAAATAAAATGGGGAGAGATATTAATCCTGATGAGCTAATAAAATTATTAAAACTAGCTGGAGTAAAAAGAGTTGTGTTAAGAAATCCCGCTTTTAAAGTTTTAGATTTTAATGAGATAGCAGAGAATACAGGTGTTACAAGCAATTACTTAGGAGTTGAAAATATATGATAACTATTGATGATTTGAATTTAACGGATATAGCAGCTAAGTCAACTTTGAATGATAAAATAACACTTTGGATTTATGAATCTATAAATTTTGCTATCAAAAAGAAGCATGATGCGATTAAAAGGAAATTTTTCTTGGAATTATCAGAGTTAAATGATGTAGAGTTAGACTTTTTGATGTGGGAATACCATGTTGATTACATTGACGCAAATATTTCAAAAGAAACAAAGGTTAAATTGATTAAAAGAGCGGTTTTTTCACATTTTAATAAAGGAACTGTAGGCGGAACGAAAGAAATATGTGAAATATTATTTGACGGAAAAGTTGGAATAACAGAATGGTTTAAATATGGAGGAAAGGCAGGTTATTTTAAACTTAGCACAGATGGAGGAATGTCAAATGACAAAGAGTATAAAAAAATATTAGAAGTGGTAGAACAATATAAAAATATCCGTTCCTGGCTTGATGGAATAAGATTTTTAAGAAAAAAAGAAAGAAAAATTAGTTATGGTTTTGTAAGAAGAAGCAAAATAAAATATTATTTAGCTTCAACTGATATAAATATTCCAAATGATTTATTAAAAGCAAATTTTGGAACAGTGCATAGAACAAGAATACTAAGAGAAATAAGATAGGAGGAATCATGGCAAAATTTAAAGGATTTATATTAACAGAAAAAGGGAGAGAATTGTTAGCAAAAGGATTGGCGGGAGAAACAATAACATTTACTAAAATGGCAATAGGAGATGGAACTACAGCAACTTCTGAAAGAGAAATGACAGCGTTGGTTAATCAAATCACAACATTGCCGCTTTTAAATGTAGATACAAAAGGGAATGGAACTTGTGAAATTAACGCTTTATTGACAAACAAATCAGTAACGACAGGATTTTATATAAGAGAGCTGGGGATATTTGCTCACGGAAATGATAATGTTGAAATACTTTATGCTTACAACACTTCAGCAAATGCGGACTATTTGCCACCTTTTTCAGCAAATAATGTAGTTGAGATAGAGTATATAGATACGATAATTGTGGATCAAGTGGAAAATATTACTGCTACTATCGACCCAGCTGTATCGTATATAACAAAAAAATATGCAGAAGATAATTTTTTAACATTGAAAGATAAGATGAAAATGTTGGGGCTAGAATTTGGTGGAAACATACAGGACATTGGCAATAAAACGAAAGGTAAATTTTATTATGACAGTGTAACAAAATTTTACTACGAATGCATAGAAGATAACAGTCTAACTTACAACGATTCAGGAAAATTTAGAGCTATTTCTAATAAGCCAATTTCGGATAAAGTGGAAAATTTATTCACATTTGGAAAAAATTGGATAAAATTTCCTTTTGGGCTAACAATACAATGGGGAACTAATACAGCACCGAATGGAAATGATTTAATAAATCTAAACACACCTTTTGAGTCAACAGATTATCAGATTGTTGTGTCCGATGACGGTCCCGGAACACATGTAATTGGAACAGTTCCTGTTACCAATGAAGTTTTCAGACTATTTGGAACAGACCCTGGCAGTTTAAAATACACGAAAACTGGATTTCGCTGGCTGGCAGTTGGATTTTAATATCCTATAGCAAGCCACCAGAATGTTGTATCAGAAAAAATTCCATCTTTTTTTGCCCACGAGCTGAATCCGAAGTTTCCGTCATTTTTAAGACTTACTGAATTTGCTCCACCGCCTATATCTGTTGCTGAAAGAAAAATAGTGGCGTTAGGAAACGGCACGCTGTAAGAAAATGGTGTTGCTCTAATTCCGTCTCTTGCATAATAATTTGTAATTCCAAATTTAAAAATTATGTTTCCAATTTTAAACTGTCCGTTTTTAAATTCAAACAAATTTTCCATTCTATAATATTAGTAAATATTATAGAGGAGATGATAAAAAATGGAATTGAAATTAATCAAAGGGAGAAATGCACAGATATATTTAGAGTATCTTAACAGTAGCATAGCAAAGAACGAAGCAACTAAAAACACGACTTACAAGACATATCTTAACAACATGAAACAGTTTGTTAAGTATATCAAGAAGTATGAAAACAATCGTTACTTGCTTAGTAAAGATACTTTGAAAATTATTGTGAGCGTATTGGAACGATATATTCGTTATTGCAGGGAAGTGAAAGGGAATAATGCTAGAACTATCAATAATAAGATAACAGCGATTAGTAGCTTTTACATTTGGTCAGTTAAGCGTGATTTAATAGCAACACATCCATTTAGGGATAAATTAGACCGTTTGAAAGTTACAGATGTGGAAAAACGGAGAAATAGTTATTATCTTACAAACAAAGAGATAATAGAGATAAATATCAAAATGGAAATGGACAAACGGCATGATTTACAAGACAGGATTATATTTAATTTGATAATCGACACAGCTTGTAGAATTACTGCTTTGCAGTCAATAAAACTAAAAAATATTGACTTGGAGAATGGGATAATAAGTGGAATCGTGGAAAAGGAACAAAAGATTGTAGAGTTTGCGATATTTGAAGAAACAACAGAACTAATAAGGGAGTGGTTGAGATGTAGAAATGACAGCGTTGAATACTTACTAGTGACTAAATACAACGGAATATTTAAGCAAATGAGCAAAAGCACAATAAGAGATAGAGTTAGAAAAATTGGAAAGTTAGTCGGAATAGATAATTTATATCCGCACTCACTAAGAAAAACAAGCATTAATCTTATTGCAAAAACAGCTGGGATTGACTTGGCAAGTGAGTTTGCAAATCACAGTGGAACAGATGTAACTAAAAAGCACTATGTTAAGAAAACAAGTGCGAGAGATAGAAAAAACAAACTGTTAGAAATTCGCAAAAAAGCAGGATTTTAACAGTAAAAAGTAGAGAAATTTATGAATTTGCACGAAATTTAAAAATACAAATAGTGATTTTCAAAGACTTTGAGATGATTTTAGTTTATGCTTGCATACATTTTTTATTAAATTACTAAAATCTAAAACACACATAAAGCCAATAAAATCAATAAATATTTTTCAAAATTCTGTATAAATTCATAAGTTAGCACAGAATAAAAATCATAAAAAAATAAAGAAATGGAGTGATAAAAATGACAGTAATTTACATTTATTTAATTGCGACAATGGAGTGTATAGCAAAACCAGTTGTCACAACAGTGGGAGAATTCAAAGAAAATCCTATATTATTTTACCCAGACTGGAATGACGAAACAATGAAATGGTCTGAAGCATTATTGACTAATCCAGTTGTTGACAAGGAAACTGGGCAATTAAGAGAGATGAATGAATTTGAGAAAGTTAAAGCTGGGAAAAGAATTTTAGATGACGGAAGTTATTTAGACGAAGAACATAAAACAATTGTAACAATAACAAAGCCGAATGAATATAGCAAATGGGATAAAGACGGTAATACTTGGATTGAGGATAAAGCTTTGAAATTGCAATTTTTAAAAAATGAAAGATATAAGAAGCAACAGTCTTATCTGGCATATAAAAAAGAGCTTGCAGAAAAGGAATCGGAGAAGACAGAGTTTGAGGATTTAGGATTTGATACATCTGAAACAGAAGAGAGAATTATAGAAATAAATTCAGAATTGGACTTATTAAAGACTGAGATAGCAAAAATGACAAAAGAAATTAAGCAATTAGAAAAATAAATTGAACACAATATATTGTGATTTAATATTTTTATATTTTATTTTTAACCAATATATTGTGTTTTAAAAAAATTAAAAGGAGTGATTTAAATGGACAGATTTGAGAAAATTTTTGAATATCTCTTAAAAGTAGAAGGCGGATACTCAAATGATAAATATGACACTGGAGGAAAAACAAAATATGGTATTATAGAATCAGAAGCTAGAGAATATGGGTACAAAGGTGATATGAGAGATATGCCGCTTGATATAGCGAGAGATATTTATAATAAGAAATACTATCATAGAAATGGACTTGATACTTTAAAATCGGATAAGATAGCTTTATCAATTTGCGACTTTGTAGTAAACGCTGGAAACTGGGGAACTAAAAAAGCACAGGCTGCACTTAATGAATTAGGATTTGATTTGAGAGTGGACGGAATTTTAGGAGAAAAAAGTTTAGCTGCGTTAAATGAAGTTGATGAAAATAAATTTTTAGAAAAATATCACGATTTGCAGAGAAGATATTATAAAGTGATAGCAGCAAACAGACCATCGCAAAAAGTTTTTTTAAAAGGATGGCTAAACAGAGTGGATAGAAAAGAAAATTATTTAAAATCTCTCTAAAAACGGCTTTGACACAGGCTGAATAAGAGCATAATAAGAAAAAGGACAATGACAATTGAATAAATGACTGTGAAAACTAAAATATTTGTTTTGAGAAAATAGTATAAAAATTTTTAAAAAAAGTTCTTGACTTTTTACACGGGATAATATATAATATATTCACGGGTAGAAAGTGGGTGGAAAATGAAAAAAATCGGACGACCAAAAAGTGATAATCCAAGAAATATAAGATTGGAAATTACTTTGAATAAAGATGAAAATGAAAAATTGAAAAGAATGTCAGAAACTTTAAAATTAAGTAAGACAAGTACAATTGTAAAAGGATTAGAACTTTTGGAAAAAGAATTGGATAAATAAAAAAATACCCTCTATCCAAAATGAACAGAGAGTATATAGATAATAGATATCTAACCAATACTATTATACTATATATTCTCTTAAAAAACAAATATTTTAGGAGGAAAATTTTATGACACTTAGACAAGAGCTAGGATTTGAAATTACAGAAAGTTTATTGGATGAACACAATCACAAGTTAAAATCAGCAAAAAAGGTGGTATTTGATTTATTAGAGGAAATGTACGAAATGCTGTCTAAAGAAAATTTAGATAAATTAATGGATTTGGAAGATGCTTTGGGCGAATATTATCAAACAATTAAAAGAGAATACTACGAAGCTGGTTCAAATATAGACGCATTAGTTCAAAGAAACTGTGAAAAGGAAGTTGCTGAAAAAGTGGCAAGAATTGAAAGAAAAAATATAGTATAACGGAGGATAAAAATGGAATTAATTAAAGTATTAGTGGAAAATCAAAACGGAGTATTAGTAACAACAAGTAATAGAGTGGCACAGGAATTGGGAGTAAAACATTATGATTTACTTGAGAAAATAGACGGATATATAAGTAAATTTAGTTCAACGGAACTTTCCGTTCAATTCTATATACCTAGTAATTACAAGGCTTTGAATGGTAGGACAGTAAAAAATTACTTAATCACGGAAAAAGGAATTGCACAATTGGTTGGAGGATATAATGCGTCAGTACCTATAGCATTTGATTTAAACGTGGCATACATCAATGAATTTGAGAAAATGAAAAAGGCATTAAAACAACCAAAGCCAATGTCAATACCTGAATTAATAGTAATGCAAGGGCAATGGATGGTAGAAGCTGAAAGCAGAATGAATAATATCGAGAACAATGTAATTGGACTTGCAAACACTATTGAGAATAATGACAAGAGCATAAAAAGATTGGAAAATAATCAAAGAAGAACAGTAACAAGCAACCATTTAACAGTAATAGCCTATGCTAATATAAAAGGAATAAAGCCAAAATCATATCACGCACCTTCGATAGGAAAGAAAGCGACTAAGATATGCAGGGAAAAGGATTTATTAATAGGAACAACGGTTGACAGCCGATACGGACTAATAAATACTTATCCTGTTGAAGTTTTAGATGAAATATTTTTTGAATAATAATTAACACTAAATCACAGTCATTAATTTGATTGTGATTTTTTTGTATGAAAAATAACAAAATAGGAGATGATAAAATGGATAAATTAGCAGCAAAAATATATTTAACAGGTAAAATTTTAGAATTGGGAAAGACTTTAATCTATAAAACAGAAATAGCTGCAAAAGGAAAAGCTGGAGCAGAAAAGTTTAAGCAGGTATATGAAGGCTTCTGGGATAAGCTGGAAGATCTGTTAAAAAAAGAAAAATCAATTGACAGAAAATGGATTCCTGACTTTGCAGAAGAAATTGGTGAAGAAGTTCTAACAGAAGTTTTAAAAGAAGCCAGAAAGACGTTTGACTTAAAAGTTATACTGCAACAAATTTTCGATGAGGAAAAAGCAGGGAACAAAAACATATTGTAGGAGCATAAATGATAGAGGACTTAAAAATAATAATTGACAATCACGGACTTTTCTTGATCTTATTTTTTAGCGGAGTATTATTTGGTGTAGTGGCTCAAAAAATGGTTGACAACAAGCCTGTCAAGCCATATTTGAAAAGAATAGCGGTTGCTGGGATGACTATGTCAATAACATTGTCTTTAAACAAGATAATAGGACATTTTTCGGCAGAATACCTGTATCCGTGGAGTCCAGTTTTTGGATTTTTTGGAGAGGCATTGCTGGAAACGATAAACCAAAAAAGATATGGCATTAGTACAGGCTTTTTAGAATTGCTGCTGGAAAAGCTGGGGTTTGTCAAAAAGGATAAAGGTGATGATAATGGAAAAGCATCGCAAAAGTAGAAAATTAGCGTTTATTATGCTAGCCGTTATATTTTTAAATTCGGTTTTGACATTGAAGTTAAGAAATTATCAAAGACATCAGAACTTGAATTTATTAAGAAGCAGGTTAAAAAGTGAAAGTAATAAAGAGATTTTTGATAATATCGAAGAAAAATCAAAAAAAGAGGATATGTTGCTTTTGATAGGAACAAATATAGTGGCATTGATAATTATTGCTGGATTTGATAGACAAAGAGTAATTGATGAGAATAAAGATAAAGAAAGAGCTGTCAAAGTGTTTGGGAGATAGCCAGAAATGGCTATCTTTTTTTGTGGAATGAAAAAGTCACAATATTTTAAAAATAGAGTGAAAAGTATATTTTACAAATTTGTAAAATTTTTTTTCAAAATTGTTGACAAAAATAAAAATACTTGATATGATGTATTCAAAAGAAAGAAAGCAGGGAGTAGATATGAAAACTAAAGGAGTTACAAATTTAGGAAAAAAACTTAGAAAAATCAGAATTGACAATGATGAAATTTCTTCTGATATGGCTCGTAAACTTGAAATTTCTGTTTCGTATTTATCAGCAATTGAAAACGGAAAAAGAAATATTCCAAAGGATCTTGCAGAAAAACTTTTCAAAATTTATCAGCTAAGTGATAATGATAAAGAAAAAATTTTACAGGCTATAAGTATTTATTCAGGTGAAATGAGAATAAGATTAGATTCATTAAACGAAAAACAGCAGAAATTAAGTTTATTGTATGCTAGAGAAATTAGTAAGCTGAGCGACAGGCAAATAGAAAAGATAACGGGGTATTTGAATGGAAAGGAATAGCATAACAGAATCAGAAAGAATACACATTGTTAATAATAAAATATAGAGGAGAAATTATAATTATGGGTGATTTAAGAGAATACAACGTTAGTATGTTTGAAGACATTAAACACATGGATGAAAATGGAATTGAATTTTGGTATGCAAGAGAACTGATGACAATATTGGAATATACAAATTGGAGAAATTTTGAAAAATTAATTAATAAATCTATAACTTCATTAGAAAATAGTAATATTAAGGTTTCCGACCATTTTGATGTTGACATCAAAATCGTAGAAGCGGGAATTTCAAAAAAAACTATAGAAGATTATAAACTGACAAGATATGCTTGCTATATACTTGTACAAAATGGTAATCCAAGAAAAAAAGCCATTGCATTAGGACAACAATACTTTGCCATTCAAACAAGAAAACAAGAAATTGCTGAAACTGATTTCAAAGAACTTTCAGAAGATGATAGAAGATTAAAACTAAGAGAAGATGTAAAGGACTTTAATAAAAAATTGGCATTTGAAGCTCAAAATGTTGGTGTTCAGAATTTTACAAAATTCCAGAATTCTGGTTATCAAGGATTGTACAACGGAGAAACAGCTGGAGATATAAAAAAAAGAAAAGCAAATAAAGAGCCTAATATGGCTCTTATTTTTCTATATTCTTAATAGCTGTTCCAATTTTTATTTTCAGAATTTTCAAATCCTGAAGTTTCATTTCTTCCAGCTCTATAGTTTTAATTTCTTTTAAATTCCGAATATCTTTTTCATCTAAGTTTTTGATTTTTAAATTTTTCATTTTAACTCCATTGTATTTTCAAGTTATCTGTGATAAAATGGTATATGGAAGTCAATTAAATATCGTTCTAAAAACGTGTGGTTAAGATTAGTGCGTACTTTCGCACCATAAAGTAGTTTTGTTTATATCAATCCTTACGGTATTGATATTTTTTTTTAGAATATTTTAGAAAAAATGAGGAGAAAATTATAAATAAAAAAATAAAGAAAAAGTAAATAACATTACAAATAATGTCCAATCTAATGATATTTCTGTTCCGTCTAAATCTAACTCAGAAAAAAAGAATATGAAATAAAAGATATAGATGTTAAAAGAGAATTTAACAGCCTATATAAAAGGAACTTTGGTTAATACTGGAGGAGAAAAAGGACATTTTTTAAAAATTTCGATTCCTTGTTATGATGATGCTGGAAATGAATTGGGAAATGCACAGACAGAAGATACAGTTGACAATGTTGAAGTAAATGGAAAGTGGGAATTTAAAGCTGCATTCATGGGAACAAAGCTAGAAAAATGTGATGTCGAACAAGCGAAAGTATCAGGATTAAAAAAAAGAAAGCTTTATAATTTAAGAATCTTTTTGCAATTTTTATTTTTGTATGTTTTTAAAAATTTTTTTCAAATAAAATAGAGTGGCTATGACCACTCTGAAATTATATTTAAATTTATTACTTTTTCAACATTCTAAATAAAAATTCTTTCGTCCTATTGTGTTTTGGTTTCTCAAAAATAATTTCTGGCTTATCATCTTCTAGAATTATCCCTTGATCCATGAAAACTACTCTACTTGAAACATCATGAGCAAAATCCATTTCGTGTGTAACAACGATCATTGTAAGTCCACTTTTGGCTAAATCTTTCATTACTTTTAAAACTTCTCCAACCATTTCAGGATCTAGTGCAGATGTTGGTTCATCAAATAGTAGTACTTCTGGTTCCATTGACAAGGCTCTTGCAATTGCAACCCTTTGCTTTTGACCACCTGAGATTTGATTTGGTTTTGCATTAATAAATCTTGACATTCCAACTTTTCCTAAAAATTTTTTTGCCACTTTTTCAGCTTCTTGCCTAGTTCTTTTCAAAACTTTCATTTGTCCAATAACGCAGTTATCTAGGACACTCAAATTATTGAATAAATTGAATTGCTGAAAGACCATTCCAACTTTTTCTCTCAACTCAACCAAAGGAACATCGCCATTCAATACATCTTTTCCGTGGATTAAGATTTGCCCACTAGTAGGCGTTTCTAGTAAATTTATACATCTTAAAAGCGTAGATTTTCCACTTCCAGAAGAACCTATTATACTCACGACTTCTCCTTCGTGTACATTAAAGTTTATATCTTTTAAAACCGTTCTATTCCCAAAATCTTTTCTTATATTCTTAATTTCTATTACTTTTTGTTTATCTGACATTATTTCTCTCCTTCTTCAACTTCTTCTAAAAATTCAAATGTTTGAGGCCCATCTATTTTTTTCTCAAGTTGTTTTAGAAGTAGTGATAATGTAAATGTTAAGAAGAAGTAAATCACACTTGTTATGATAAATACTTCATAGTATCTCGAATATGTTCCTGCAACAGATTTTGAAATAAAGAATAATTCTGTAACGCTGATTACGTTTAGTACAGAAGTATCTTTAATATTTACAATAAATTCATTTCCAATCATCGGTAAAATATTTCTAAACATTTGTGGGAAAATTATGCTCTTCATTGTTTGGAAATTTGTCATTCCAATCGCTTTTGCGGCTTCAAATTGCCCTTTATCAATTGAATCAATTCCACCTCTTATAATCTCACTCATATAAGCTCCAGTATTTATCGAAACAATAAACAACGCAGCCACAATTGGAGATAAATTTAATCCAAACACTTGCGACAATCCATAATAAATTACCATTGACTGCACCATCATCGGAGTTCCTCTAAACACTGCAATATATATTGCAAATAATTTATTTAAGATATAAAATCCTGCTTTTTTGGCTTTAGAAGTTCTGTTATCTGCTTCAGCTTCCACTTGTCTTGACAAGGCAACCACCATTCCAATTAAAAATCCAACCACAGTTCCTGTTAATGAAATAAATAGTGTCATAATTGTCCCTTTAACAAATTGATGCCAGTTTTTTTGAATAAAGAATGCAACCCATTCAAAAAATGATCTTGAAGTATTCCCAGGTTGTGTTTTTATCGCCTTTTCCATTATTTTTTGTCTTGCTTTTGGAGTCAAATCTTCATCAAGTATTTTATTTACTTTCTCTTCTAATTCTGTATTTCCCAGTTTCATTCCAATCGCAACATTTACTTCTGAAGTTTCATACTTAAATCCTGTATTTTTATCAAATGATATAAATGTTAAATTTGGATTTGAATATTGAGCTGCCATCGCTCCTGGTCTTTCTGATACATATCCATCAATTTTATTGGAATTTAGAGCAACTATCATCGCTGGGAAACTTTCCATCGCAGTCTGCTTACTAACACCTTTCATTTGATCAATTACATCATAGTGCAATGTGTTTAACTGTCCTGTAATTCTTGCTCCCGAAAAATCATTGATTGATTTTGCTTTAGCATATTTTCCATTTTTCTTAACAACTACTACTAAATCTGATTCATAATACGGTTTGGTAAATAATAGACTTTGTTTTCTTTCAGGCGTTGCCGACATACCAGCTATTACTAAATCAACTTTCCCAGATGTCAGCGCGGGTCCTAACAAAGCATCCCATTCTGTTTTTACTATTACTAACTTTTTCCCTAATTTTTTAGCTATAACTTTAGCTATTTCAACATCGTAACCGCCACAGTATCCACCATTAGTTGGTACTGCACCATTTTTATTCGTGTCTTGGAACCAGTTGAATGGAGCGTACCCACACTCCATTCCCACTTTAATTTCATTACTTGCACTATACCCTGTTACGAATGTCAACATAAAAATTAAGAATACTATTAATCTACTTTTTATCTTGTTCATTCTCATTTTTATTCTTACAATGCTCCTTCTTTAATTAATGTTTCGGCAATTTGAATTGTATTTGTTGCCGCACCTTTTCTTATGTTGTCTGCAACTACCCATAAATTTAATCCATTATCAACAGTATCATCTCTTCTTATTCTACCAACATAAACTTCATCAGTATCTTGTGCTGTTATTGGCATTGGATAAACTTTGTTTTTACCATCATTTTGAACGATTACACCTTCTTTTTCTTCAAATGCTTTAACTACATCTTCTAATTCAAAAGGTTTTTCCAATTCAACATTTACAGAAACTCCATGTCCAAATTTAACTGGAATTCTAACACAAGTTGCTGTAACTTTTAAATCTGGTAAACTTAAAATTTTTCTTGTTTCATTTATCATTTTTTCTTCTTCTTTTGTATATCCATTTTCTAAAAATACATCAATGTGTGGCAATGCATTGAAAGCTATTTGATGAGGGAAATTTGTTGATGGTTTTCCTTGTAAATTATTTTCTAAATCATCTAATCCTTTTTTTCCAGCTCCTGCAACTGCTTGATAAGTTGAGTAAATTACTCTTTTTAATCTATATTTATCTTGCAATACTTTTAAAATTGGCATTACTTGAATTGTTGAACAATTTGGGTTTGCAATAATTCCTCTGTGATTTTTCAATGCTTCTGGATTTGCTTCAGGTACAACTAAAGGAATGTCTTTATCCATTCTCCAAGCACTACTATTATCCACTACTACAGCACCTTTATCTCTAAATTTAGGTGCGAACTCTTTAGAAATTCCTCCTCCTGCTGAGAATAAAGCTACATCAATATCTTCTTTAATATTTTCGTCTTTCAATTCGATTACTGTGTATTCTTTTCCTCCCCAATTTACAACTTTTCCAGCCGATCTAGCCGATGCATAAAGATATAAATTTTCCACTGGGAAATTTCTTTCTTTTAATACTTTTAAAAATGTTTGCCCTACTAATCCTGTTGCTCCAACTACTGCTACGTTATATTTTTTACTCATTATACTTTCTCCTCCTAGTAATTTTTATTATTTATTAAAAATTTTGTTTTTACTGGTTAAATTATATCACAAAAATTTTATTTTTTCACTTTTTTTTAGAAAAAAGCAATTCATTTCCTAAGTGAACTACTCCCGCTTTTAGAAGCGGGAGCTTCTTGGGAAGTATCTGCTTTTGCTAGCCAAATATATTTACCAAGCTCTTCGGGTAGTTCCTACCCTGTCTTCTTTTATTTTCTTAATATTTCAACATCGCTTTTCCAATGTTTCTTATATTCAATGCCGCATTGTAATCTCTGTCAATTTCAATTCCACAGCACTCACATTTATAACTTCTTTCTGATAATTTCAGCTCCTCTTTAATATTTCCACATTTACTGCAAGTTTTCGACGATGGAAACCACTTATCTATCTTCAAAAATTGTTTCCCTAAAAACATCAACTTGTACTCAAGCATTTTCAAAAACATTCCCCATCCATTGTCTCCTACACTTTTACCAAAATTTAATGCCTGACTTATCCCTTTCATATTCAAATCCTCAACAACCACAGCATTATACTCTTTAGATAATTTTTTCGATAATTTATGTAGAAAATCTCTTCGACAATTTTTGATATACTCATGCAATTTTGATATTTTTGATTTTTGCTTATACCAATTTTTAGAAAATTTCACTTTTCTTGACAATGATTTTTGTAATTCTTTCAATTTTTTCTCCAATATCCTAAAATATCTTGGATAATCAGCCCTTTGGTTTTCAGAACTGACAAATAATTCAGACATTGAAAAATCAAGTCCAATCACTTTATCATTACTTGGATTTTTTTTGATTTCTTTTTCAAATTTCGTCAAAATAGAAACATAGTAATTTCCATTACTGTTTGTCAATGTTACCGACTTTATTCTGTAATCCTTTGGCATTTCTCTATGATATTTCAATTTGACTTTTTTCAATTTTGGCAAAACCAAATATTTGTTTTCTTCAATTCGTATCGAATTATTCACACAATTTGTCGTGTAACTTTTAACATTATTCTTTTTAGATTTGAACCTTGGAAACTTCGCTCTTTTCTGAAAAAAATTTGTAAACGATCGTTTTACATTCAATTGAGCATTTGAAAGTGCCAGACTGTCCACTTCTTTTAAAAATTGATTTTCACTTTTCAAACTGGCAGGTGTAATTATTTTATTTTTTCCAGTTTCTTCATAAAATTTATTTGCAGCATATAAAATCGTATTGTAAACAAAACGAACACATCCAAAAGTCTTATTTATCAATAATTCTTGTTCCTTATTTGGGTAAATTCTATATTTGAATGCTAAATTATATTTCATAAAATTACACCTCCTTTTGATTTTGAATATATTTTTTAATTATCTCTAACGGTGCACCTCCAACACTTACAACTAAGTAACTTCTACTCCAAAAATATTCTTCCCACAATCTTCCCCTTATTTCAGGAAATTCTTTTTTTATCAACCTGCTGGAAGCACTTTTGTAAGTATTTACAAACTTAGAAAGTTCAGTATTAGGCATAGCATTAATCAACATATGAATGTGATCAACATCATGTTCCCATTCTTTAAGAACAATGTTATACTTCGGACATATTTTTTCAAAAATCTCTTTCAATCTATTAGAAATTTCATCATTAATTACTTCTCTTCGATACTTTATACAAAAAATCATATGATAATTTATATCAAATACTGAATGATAATTGCTATTATATGACATTATTATTACCTACTTTTATATTATTTCACTGAATAAATTATATCATAAATATATCCTTTTTTCAATTTTTTTTACAAAAAAAAGCAATTCATCTCCCGCTTGTAGAAAGCCTACGACTTCTTGCTATCTTTTGTTAAATGAAAAAACTTCTTGCCAATATTTGTTAGAGTTCAAAAATTTCATATTTTTACAAAATTTCCTTTTCTAAAAGTTTTTTTATATAAATAAAAAATGCTGATAACGAACATCAGCATATAAAATATATAATCTAAAATAAAATCACATTTATATATCTGACAGCTCACCATTACATGTTATAATGGCAGTTCTATAGATATTCTCCATAGACCCAGCAGCAAAGTTCATCACTCTTCCTGCTTCGGCGATTTCCCCTTTCAAATTATTTCATTGAATTGACTTTCTCAATAAATCTACTCTTAAAAACCGCGCCTCTATCTTGTAACATTATACTAAATTTTTTTTAACTTGTAAACAGTTCAAAGAAAGTTTTTTCTTAATATAGAAATATCAAATATAAAAAAGTCTACATTTTACTTTCTTTCTTTTTAAAAAAGTAATGAAAATTATCAAAATACATATTTAATCAAAATTTATTTTGTTAAATATTAATATTATTTAAATAATTTTTTCTAATTTATTAATAATTAATTTAGTCAATTTCAAAATCTAATATTTCCCCTGTATTTGCATCAATTTTATATTCTTTTTTAGTATTTCCTTCTATAAGATCTACTTCATAGACCAGCTTTCCTTTTTTTCTTTCAAGTTCGATACTTTTGAAAGTTGCATTTGGAGCTTGTTTTTTTGCTATGCTTTTTGCCTGCTCAACTGAAATTTTTGTATTTGTTATCGCAGGATTTAGTTCATCATCATCTGTATCTGTTTTTGCTCTAAAAATCTTCCCTGTATTTGCATCAATTTTATATTCTTTTTTAGTGTTAGTGTTTCCTTCCCACAATTCAATGTCATATACAGATCCTCTTTTTGTATTTTCTAATTTCACTTTTTTTAATTGTCCATTCGGTGTATTTTTTTTAGCGATTTTGACAGCTTCTTCCCGACTGATTTTTGTTGCAATATTTCGATTATTTGAAGTTGCACCGTATGCAAGTAATCCTCCTAGTAATAAAAAACTTAAAATTCCTGTTTTAAAAAAATTTTTTTGATTTTTCATAGCACCATCTCCTTATAATTTTTTTTATTTTAAATATCAAAATTATATCTTTTTATTTTTTTAAATAAAGATATAATATTCTTGATATAACTATAATATCATAAAAAAGATATTTTTTGAATGAATTTAAACTGAATAAATTTTATAAAAAAGAAACTTGAAAAACTGAAATTTGTCTTTTAAAAGATTTTAGCTATTATTCTCTAAATTTTAAATTATTTAACATATTTTATGCTTAAAAATTATAAATTAATCGGTACATACATAAGAAAATTTGCAGTAGCAAGATTTTTAATTTTTTCTTTAAACAGATATTTACTTTGTATATGATTAATGTTAAAATAATAAAAAAGAAAGGAATAGAAGTTGGAATAAACAAAAATTCATTATGGATGACTATATGCCAGATGAAATGTATAGATTATTTAACAAAAGATAGCAAGAAGTCGTAGGCTTTCTACAAGTGGGAGATGAATTGCTTTTTTTGTAAAAAAATTGAAAAAAGGATACACCTATGATACAATTTTTGTGTAAAATATTGAAGAGAAGTCATTAAAAATAATATTCAAAATCAAAAGGAGGTGTAATTTTATGAAATATAATTTAGCATTCAAATACAGGATTTATCCAAATAAGGAGCAGGAATTATTGATAAATAAGACTTTTGGATGTGTTCGTTTTGTCTACAATACGATCTTGTATACTGCTAATAAAATTTATGAAGAAACCAGAAAAAATAAAATAATTACACCTGCCAGTTTGAAAAGTGAAAATCAATTTTTAAAAGAAGTGGACAGTTTGGCACTTTCAAATGCTCAATTGAATGTAAAACGATCGTTTACAAATTTTTTTCAGAAGAGGGCAAAATTTCCAAGGTTCAAATCTAAAAAGAATAATATTAAAAGTTACACGACAAATTGTGTGAATAATTCAATACGAATTGAGGAAAACAAATATTTAGTTTTACCAAAATTGAAAAAAGTAAAATTAAAATATCATAGAGAAATACCGAAGGATTACAAGATAAAGTCAGTAACATTGACAAACAGTAATGGAAATTACTATGTTTCTGTTTTGACAGAATTTGAAAAAGAAATTCAAAAAAATCCAAGTAATGATAAAGTAATAGGACTTGATTTTTCAATGTCTGAATTATTTGTCAGTTCTGAAAACCAAAGGGCTGATTATCCAAGATATTTTAGGATGCTGGAGAAAAAATTGAAAAAATTACAGAAATCATTATCAAGAAAAGTGAAATTTTCTAAAAATTGGTATAAGCAAAAAGCGAAAATATCAAGATTACATGAATATATTAAGAATTGCCGAAGAGATTTTTTGCATAAATTATCGAAAAAATTGTCTGAAGAATATAATGCTGTGGTTGTTGAGGATTTGAATATGAAAGGGATGAGTCAGGCATTAAATTTTGGTAAAAGTGTAGGAGATAATGGATGGGGAATATTTTTGAGGATGCTTGAGTATAAGTTGATGTTTTTAGGGAAACAATTTTTGAAGATAGATAAGTGGTTTCCATCATCGAAAACTTGTAGTAGATGTGGAAATGTTAAAGAGGAACTGAAATTATCAGAAAGAAGTTATAAATGTGAGTGCTGTGGAATTGAAATTGATAGAGATTACAATGCGGCACTGAATATAAAAAATATTGGAAAATTGATGTTGAAATATTAGGAAAATAAAAAAAGACAGGGTAGGAACTACCCGAAGAGCTTGGTAAATATATTTGGCTAACAAAAGCAGATACTTCCCAAGAAGCTCCCGCTTCTAAAAGCGGGAGTAGTTCACTCGTTTTATATATGATTTTTATAATTTTACAAAATTTTTTGATTTTATTTTTTGGAATTGGAATTGAAGTTAAAGAAATTAAATAGAATTACTTATTTTAAGTTAGTAAAAGAGAAGGAAATAAAAAAAGGTAATGACAGAAACTTTTATAAATGGAACTTATGGAATAAGTGGATTTCTTAATGTAGGAATGAGTGTAGGACTAAAAAATCCTCTTTTGCCTGAAAAAATCAGTATAGATTTAGAAAAAATAATTAAAAAAGAAATAGAAAATGCAATAAAAAGTCAATTAAAATTAAGTAAAATTACTGATTCAAAAAAAGTAAATTTAAAGATGCAAAAAGCAATAAAAGTTCCTGATAACATAGCTAAATTTTTAAATTTATTACCAAATCCATCTAATTTGTGGAGGGCTATCACAAAATGAATAATAATTTATTTACAAAAATTTTTATATTTATTTGGCTTTTTAGTTTTTTATTTATTTTGATTACATTAATAAGTTTAGGTGCTTTTAAAGAAGATATTGATGTTAAAAATATTAAAGATAAAATTTTAGAATATATTGATGAAAAAGATACGGAAATATATTTAGAAAATCAAAAAATAGAAGGTAAGGAAAAAGAGATAATAAATGAAATTTTTACAGGAGAAAATTACGATGTTTCTCCGTTTCAAGAACAAGTATCTAGCGATCTTAAGGATATGAAAGGAATTGAAATAAAATTAAAGAGAAAAAATACAGAAATAAATTTTGAAATATTTAAAAATTTTGATTGTGTTGATAGTAAAGATTCAAAAGGAAATATTTGTGATATGGATGACATACTAAAAATTAGTTATAATGGTCAAATTAAAAAAATAAACCTTTATGTTGCAGATGAAGCAAATGAAATTTTAAAAAAATATTGTACCCAAAATTTTGGACAATCAAATTAGTTTTCTTTAATATAAATTTCAAATATAATACTGCATTTTTTAAATAAATTAGATGATGTATTTTCTAAACCAGTTTTCAAAATTTTAAAATAATCATTGTTGTAAGACAGCGGTTATTTTTTGCCTATATTTTTATAAATTCCAAATAATTAATGTAAAAGATTTTGATTATATCAAATTCGCCTATATAACCTCTACAAGTCAAAATTTTCATTTGAGGCATAGTTTTTTTTTTACCGAAAATTGACTTTTTGAGCTGTTTGGATGTTATATGAGCTTTTAAAATGATATTTTTTAAAATTTATAATAAAAGTTAAAATTTTTAATTTTTTTCTTTAAGCAGATATTTACATTTGTATATGATTAATGTTAAAATAATAAAAAAAGAAAGGAATATTAGTATGGCAAACAGCAATTTCTTTGGACAGTTAAGAGAAACTAGACTTTCTGAGACTGTAGAAAATATTGCTGGTGAAAGGTTGAAAGTCGCAAGTACTCAAAATGAGATTAAATCAGCTTTTGAAGAGGCATATTCTGATTTAGGTTATAAGGCTGAAATTAAATTTAGTACACCAGAAGAAACTCCTGAATTAAAAGACAAAGCAGGAACTGCTTATGTTTCATCTACTGGAGTACATACGATGATAATAAATATAAATGCCAAAGAAAATAGTACAAAATCGGGGCTTATTGGAACAATTTCGGAAGAAGGGAGTCATATTATAAATGGAGCCAAAGGAAGACAAATAGAAACAGGAACTGAAGAAAAAGGACTAGAAAGTACAAGAAGAGCAACTAATTCATATTTTCAGGATAAGTATAAGGATGACAAGACTACTATTTCTATGAAATCTGATGGCGCTATTGATACTAGTAAATTGGGAGTTAATGTTGGAGATCGTCCAGAATATGAAGATATTTTCACTATAAAAAATTCTTTATATAAAGGATTAAGCGATAATCAAATAGTTGAAAAGGTTGGTAAAGATTATAATTGGGAAGGAGTTAATTATCGAAATTTAGTAGAAGAAATAATGCAAAAAGATCATGATAATTCACTATTAAGTTATATTAAAGATCATGTTGGAGAAAAAATAACAATAGCAGTTATTTCAACTTTAGCAAGGAAATATTTAATTGGAAAAGGATTTTCTGATGCAGCTGCAACAAAAGCAGGAGGTTGGATTGCATTTGGATTATTTACAGTTAATGAAGTAAGTAAATTGAAAGAATTTAGAAATTTTGGTTCAAATGGTAGAGCAGCTTTAATTTTAGCATTAGGAAAAGAAAGAGAGAGATTTAATAGTGCTGTAAAGGCAGCAAGTTGGGAAAGTAATTATATAAAAAATAATTTTTATAATGGAGCAAAGAAAATTGAGAATGAAAATAATTTTGATATATTTTACCAAACTGAATATTTATTATGGCAACAAACATATGAAAAATGGCCAAAAGAACATCAAGAATTTTTTAAAAATGCTATAAATGCTTCAGGAAAAGGTAAGGAATTAAATACTATCATAAAATCTCAAAAAAGATATTACAGATTTATAAATAGTGGATATTATAAAAATTCAAATGGTAAAAATATCTATTATCCCGCTGGAAGTCCTAATTGGTATAATAGAAGAAATGGAGAAACTAATTGGAATGTTTGGAATAGTTTTTAAATTCATAAAAAATAATGAATATGTATATTATTCATTGTATTCAGTGTTAAGTTTAGCAATAATATTTATATTTTATAAATATATAAAATTATTTGAAAAATTTAATGATTTAAAAAAAATATTTTTATGGTATTTAGTATTCTTTGGAATTTATGGACCTTATAAAAAATTAAAAGTTAAAAATTATTTAATTAGATTTTTAATATCGACATCTATTTTAGTTATAATTTCAATAGGTGATAAGCTATGAAAATATTAATTGTAATTATTTTTTACTTAAGGATATTTATTTTGATTAAATTGTTGTTTTTATCTAATTCAAATATTCCAAAAGAAAATGAAATATATACATATTTAAAATTTGTAAATTTTGAATATACGTTATTAATTTTTAGTAATGACAAAAAAAATATATTGAATTTGTTTATAAATATTTGCTTTCTCTTTTGGCTTTTAAAAATTATGTAAATATATTCTAAATTATATACATATAAAAAATGTATCAAGGAATAACTTATGAAAATTATAAAATAATTGAAGAAAAAGGAAGTATTTGTAAATTAGTTGATAAAGATTTTCCACTTTCTTCTAGAACAATAATACATCTTATAAAAAAAATATCTGATAATATGCAGTAGCACGAATATTAAATAACGATAGATATATGGTTATTGATAACGTTACAGAACATTTGATGAAAAAATTATAATAGATGATTAATGATATAATTCCTACTCATTTAATAATAAAAAATTCAGACACATTAATCGAAAAGCAAATTTTAATACCAAACAAGTTTAAAATTTGTGAGAGTGTCCAAAATTTTGTGTAAACTCATGAAAAATGGAATCTTAGATTTTTCAAGTAATGGAATAGGAATTGGATTAAGTGCAGAAGCATTTGCTGGAATGGGAACAGAAGGAATGGGGGCATCATCAAATTATTCAACAGGAGTAAGTGCTTGGAAAGATTTTAGTGGGAAAATGGCAAACATGATATCAAACAAAATAGAAAAATTAAAAAAAGATTACAATTTAACAGGACTTACTAACGAAGCAATGAAATATTTAAAAGGACATAAAAAAGATATTGAGAAACTTTTTAAAAAGAAAGGAAAAAGGTAAATACTATTATGCAATTAAAAATAAAAAATAATATTTTTTTAATGCATTATGATTATGTTACGATATGGATTAATCAAGAAAAATATAATTTAAAATATAATTTTGAAATTACTAAAAATATTTTAAACACGGATGAGAAAATAGAAATTGTATATGCTATTTTTTCAAGAAAAAGTAAAAAAATATACATAAGTTGTAAAAACAAAGAAGTATTGAGTTTATCTTTAAAATTAAATTTATTTAGTTTAATTTTAGATATAATTAATTTTATTATGCATATTTTGATATTTATGATAGCTTTTACTATTTTTTCATCTGGCTTTAATTGCTTATTTTTTATAGTGATCTATATATTTTTTAGTTTTTTTATAAATTTCTTCTTAGCAGTAAAAAGAATAAGTTTAGTAGAAAATTGAAAAATAAAGTGAGATGTTAAGATGTAAGTAAAATGCAACAAGAGAATGTCCAAAATTTTATATAAACTCAAAATATAATATATGGTGCAGGATGATATTTTTATCATCCTGTTTTTAAATTTCTATTTTTTTATTTTTATAATTTAAAGTATTTGCCATTATATCTTTTTTTAAGATTCCAATATTTGTTTTTCTGTCATAAGAAAATAATCTTGTTTTTCTAATTCTTTCTTTATTCTCAAACATCTTTTTATGCACAAATTTTGCGATAAAATATGAAAGAATAACACTTGCAACAACATCAGTAGTCCAATGACGCACCAAATAAATACGGCTCATTCCTACTAAAATTCCCAAGATGAATAACGGTATTTTTATTGCTTTGCTTTTTATGATAAAAGATAAAATCCAAATTGTTCCCCAAATAGTAATTGTATGTCCTGATGGAAAAGATACATAACTTCCTTTCCAAAATGAACTATTTTTAATCAAAGTCATTATTCCATAAAATTTATCAGGATTTATAGTTATCGACGGTCTTGCTCTTGCGAATAACACTTTCATTATATTCAATATAATTTGAGTAGAAAGCAAAGTAAAAATTACTGCTAAAATATATTTTTTTAAAAAATTATATTTCTGTTTATTGATTAAAAAGAATGATAGCAATACAACTGTAAGCATTAATTCCAAATATCCTTCTCCAAGTTTAGTAATTAAACGAAAAAATTTTTCAATACTTTCTGAATGTTTAAAAATGCTGAAATTTGAATTATAAGATAAATGTTTAAAAAAGAATTTATCTACAGAAAAAATATAATTTGTTAGTTTCAATTGCATCACATCTCCTTCTTTATTTTTATTTTAGATAATTAGTAATTTCTAAATTTATATATTCTTATTTTTATAAAACCAAGATATAATATTTTCGATAAGTAATGGTATCATAAAAAACAAATTTTAAACTGAATTTAAACTGAATAAATTTTAGAAAGGAAAAAATAGAAGAAAAAAATGGGAAAGATATTAGTTGTTGAAGATGATAAAAAAATATCGAGAATTTTGAAATTACAGCTGGAGCGAAAAAATCACGAGATTACGATAATTGAAAATGGGATTGATGCTTTGAATGAAATTGATAAAAAGAGGGATTTTTATGATCTGATGCTTTTGGATTTGGGACTTCCTTCGATGGAAGGAAATGAAGTTTGTAAAAATGTTAGAAAAATATCAGAAGTTCCTATAATTGTTGTTTCTGCGAAAAATAATACGGAAGAAAAAGTTGAATTATTAAAATCAGGAGCGAGCGATTATGTTACAAAACCTTTTGATTTTTTGGAGCTTGATGCAAGAATTGACATAAATATTAGAAAAGAAAAAATTTCTGAAATCGTTTATAAAACTTTAAAGTTAAATACATAAAATTATTCTGTTTATTTGGAAGAAACTCCTGTTTTATTGACAAAAACAGAATTTGAGCTGGTTAAACTTTTGACTGAGAATAAAGAGGAAATTGTTTCACGGGATAGAATTGTTGAAAAAATATGGGGTTGGGATGCAAGCGACAATCTTCTTGACAGCACAATAAAAAAAATTAGGCAAAAATTGGGAAAAGAAAAAATTAAGACTGTGAGAGGAATTGGGTATATTTTAAAAATATGAAAAAAATAAGATTAAAAAAAATAAAAGACAAAATAATTTTTGCAAATACGGTAAGTCTAGTTTTTATCTTGTTTATAATTATCTTGGGAATGACCATATTTTTAATTCATAAAGCTGTTGAAGCTGAAACTAAAGAAATGGATAAACTTGTCTTATCTGCCATTGAAAAATTAAATAATGTTCCGATTGATAAGTTGAAACAGACTTACAAAAACTACGATTATGCCGATAAACAATACATTTCTCTTGCAGTTGAAAAAAATGGGAATTTCATTTATTTGACAGACGACGAAAATCATTCGGATTTTAAGAAAATTGAAGAGAATAAACTTGAAACAAAATGGGACAGATTTGTCTACAAAAGAATTTACACCGTGAATAATACAAAATATTATGCAATAAGAAATTTTAAATTTATGGAAGCACATGAAATCTTGTATGTTATGCTTGTAATGTTTGTTTTAATCACAATTTCGATTATTATAATTTCAAAAATTGTAGCAGAATATGTATTAAATCCGTTGTCAAATATAATTTTTCAAAGTAAGGAAATAAATAATCATAATATTGATGCACAATTGACCAAAACAAGAGATGACGAAATTGGAGAATTGATTGATGTGTTGAATGAAACTTTTAAGAAAAAAGAGGAGATTATAAAGAGTCAAAAGACTTTTTCTTCTGACGTGTCGCACGAATTAAAAACGCCACTTGCCATAATGAAAGCTTATTTAGATATATTAGAATGGGGAAAAAATGACAAAGATTTATTAAATGAAGCCATTGAAAATTTGAATCTTGAGGTAAAAAATATTGAAAGAATAATAAATACATTATTTTTAAGTTCTAATCTCGAAAAAATTACTATTAAAAAAGAAATTATTGATGTAAAACAACTTTTTGAAAAAATAAAAAAAAATTATGAACTTTTGAATATCAAAAGGAAAATTTTAGTAAAATCCGATGGCAATGTGAATATTTTTGTTGATAAAAACTTAATTTCAGAAGTTTTACGTGGATTGATTGACAATAGTATAAAATATTCTGTCGGAAATATTGAATTAATTGCTAAAGAAAATAAAATGGCTGAAGTTATCGTAAGAAATTATGGAGAAGGAATTCCTGAAGAAGAAAAGAAAAAACTGTTTAATCGTAATTTTCAAGGGAAAAACGCTAAAAAAGGAGCAGGATTTGGACTTTCAATTATAAAAGATATAATTTTGTTAAATGACGGCGAAATTTATTTAGAAAATAGAGAAAATGGACTTGATGTAAGAATGATATTTAAAAAAATTGAATTTGAAAAATAAAAGAGAGTATGCAAAATTTTGACACTCTCAAATAAAGTTACTTATTAATAGCTTTTTTTTAATTTTTTTCAATACATCTCATCAAATATCTTTTTACATTGTCTCCATATTCATTTTCCAAATTTTCCACAATTTTAAAATTTAATTTTTTATAGATTTTTTGTGCGGCAAAATTGTCAATATCAACGGTTAGTTCAAATTTTTTAATTCCTATTTTTTTTAAATATTGAATTGTATATTCCAAAAGTTTCGTTGCGTAGCCTTTTTTTTCAAATTTTGGAACTGTAGAAACTCCGTAGATGTAAGCTAATTCTTTGTCAAAACTGCTAAGAACTTCGATTACTGAGATAAGTTCTTCCTTTTCATCATCTGTCATCGCAACAAAAACTTTTCCATATTTTGCAAATGGCTTTATATTCCAATTTCCAACCGTCGCTTCTCCAAATACTTCATTTTCGTGTTCTACTATTTTAAACAGCAAATCTGAATCTTTTTTCGCATCTAAAACTTTTATTTTATAGTTTTCCATAAACCTTCCTTCCTTTCTTTTTTACTTTAATTTTCTTTTCTATCTTATCTTATTTTATCTTTTCTTCTCTTTTTAATTTAATTTAATTTATTCGATTGAATTAAGTTATAATTTAAAATTTTAATAATTAACTTTATATAAATATAGTCCTTCAGAACGAGACAATATTTTTTTACAGTTTTCATCTGGATTTTCAAGTCTTTTTTTTATATAGTCAATATTTTCTTTTCCAAAATAAATAGAAAGCGCTGAGCCAATCATTATTCTAACCATTGTTTTCAAAAATCCATTTCCACAAATCTCAATTTTTATTGCATCATTTTCAGAGTAACATTTTATGTAAAAAATTTCTCTCACAGGATTTCTATACGCCTTATCTTTTTTCATAAAACTGCTGAAATTATGAATTCCAATAAATTCATCCATAATTTTTTGAAACTTTTTTATTTCAATTGATTTTGTAATCGGCGTGACATAAGAACTCTCAAACGGTGTAATTTTATCTTCTAGTTTCATAATGTAGAGATAAGTACGACTTTTTGCATCAAATCGAGCATTAAATGTATCAGAAACCTCGTTTATTGCTAAAATTTTTATCTCGCCTTTTAAACTTTTATTAAGCTGTCTTTTTATTGGCTCAATCGGTATATTTTTGTCAATAAAAAAATTCGATACTTGCTCATAAGCGTGAACGCCTTTATCTGTCCGCCCCGATGAAATCATATTTATTTCTTGAGAAAAAGTATTTTTTATAATCTTTTCAATTTCTCCTTGCACAGTTTTTTGTAATTTTTGTCTTTGAAAACCAGAAAATTTACTTCCATCGTATTGGTAAATTATTTTTATGTTTTTTTTCATATTTTTTTTCTTTTCTTTCTTTCTTAAAAAAAATTATTATTTTAATTATTATTTTATTCTTTTTAAAATGGTATAACATATTTTAAAATAAGTCAAGAAAAAATAACTTTCATATTTTTAATTTTTCTTTTATTGTGATAATCAATTTTTTATGTTATACTTTTTTTATAGTTTGTAATTAATTTTGCAAATATGAAAAAAATTTAATAAATGGAGGAAGAGTTTTGAAAGTGAAAAATAAATTGTTATTTTTTTTTATGAATTTATTATTTAGTGTATGTGCATTTACTGTTGAAAGTAATGAAGTCATTATTCCGAAAGGGTTAAAACCTGGTGATACAATAGGATTAGTTGCGCCTGCTAATTATAAAGGAGATAATGCAATGTATGAAGTTGAATATTTAAGAAATAGAGGCTTTAATATAGTTTTTGGAAGATCATTTGATTCAAAGTGGTATGGATTTGGAGGGAATGACGCTGTGAGAGCAAAAGATATAAATGATATGTTTGCAAATCCTAGAATTAATGCGATTTTTGCAATTAGAGGAGGATATGGAGCGATCAGATTTATTGATAAGTTAAATTATGATGTAATTAAAAAAAATCCTAAAATTATTTCTGGATTTAGTGACATCACAACTTTATTACTTGCAATTAATGAAAAAACAGGACTTGTAACTTTTCACGGACCGATGGCGGATAATTTAAAAGAAATTCCATCAACAACAGAAAATTCATTTAATAAAGCATTTATGAGCAATTCTTCGTATAATTTATTGGATTTTGACAACAGTTATACAATTATGAAAAGTGGGCGTGGCAGTGGAAGAATAACAGGTGGAAATTTGTCGTTAATTGTTGCGACTTTGGGAACCGACTACGAAATAAATACAGATGGCAAGGTTTTATTTTTGGAAGAAGTGAATGAAGATAGCTATCGTGTAGATAGAATGCTACAGCAGCTTAGGTTAGCTGGAAAATTTAAAAATCTAAAAGGGATAATAATAGGAGATTTTAGAAATCCTAAAAAGGCTGATCCAACTGATATGAGCATAGATGAAGTTTTTTACGACAATTTTGGAAAACTTAACATTCCAATAATCAAAGGGTTAAAATCAGGGCATGTAAGACCATTTATTACGATTCCTATTGGAGCAAATGTAAAAATTGACACATATAAAAGAGAAGCGATTATTGAAAAATCAACTAAATAAAAAAATAAAACTGTCAATAAGTTTATTGACAGTTCTTTTTATTTTAGGTTTTTATAGTTATTGCTGAATGTTAAGAAGACCTATTAGATCTTTAAATAAAAATGGAATAAATGCTTGTCCATCGGCAAAATTAGTTCCTAAATTTTTGTTATAAACTAAAATTAGAGCATCATCTTCTAGATAAAAATTTGTTTTTTTAGAAACTCCTTTAAATCTTGTTTCATCTGATTTTTGCAATCCTAATTCTGCAAATTTACCAGTAATCAAATTTTCCAATTCTTTTTCATAACCAGGAAAAAATAAATCTTTTAACAATAATGGCTTACCACTTTTGACATTGAACGAAATACCATCAGTTTCTTTAGACAACATTCCGACTTTTGAATTTTTTTCAACTGCATCAAAAGCAACACTCACAAAATAACCATTATTTCCAGTTACTCTTGAAGTAACAGTATAGGTTTTGTCTTTAGTTGATTTAAATTCTTGAATAAATTTTTCCATTGATTTATTCATCTGTCTGACAACATCTGATTTTTTACCTGTGAATGCAAAATATTCAACTCTTGATTTTCCTAAAATTTTTGTTCTTTTTAACGGAGTTATACCACTTTCTGATTTGGCATCAAAGTTTGTAAATGTAAAAGTTGTATCCACTTTTTCTTTTTGTTTCGCAAATGACAAGTTAAACATAAGCAATGCCATGAATAACAATGTTAGTTTTTTCATTTTATAATCACCTCAAAAAAATTTTTTTCATTTGCTATATTATATACTAAAATTTACAAATAATCAAATATATTATTTTTTCATTTGCTTGACATGGTCTTTAAAAATTATTATAATTGAAAAGCGAGAGAAATTTTAAGAATAAAAAAAAGGACGGTATAAAAATTAATGAAAAAAATAGGCTTACTTATACTTGTTATGCTTAGTTTAGTAATAATGACAAAATTTGTAAAAGTGGAAAAAGTCCAAAAAAATGTCAAAACGAAAGAACAAGTACTGCTTGAAACTAATAAAGTAAAATATAACAAACATATAAGATTTTATAATAGAATCTTGAGTATAGACAAAGGATTGCTATATTATTTTGAAGATGCAGGAATGGAACGAACAATTGACAGGTCGCAGTCAGAAGATATAGAGTTAAATATTCCAATAGATCAGGAGTTTATAAATAAATTAAAAACTTTAGAAGAAAGTAATGATAAAAAAGATGATTTGGATAAAAAAGCAATAGCTATGTTACCAGTATTAGAAAAGATGTTGCCTATAAGTGAAAGTATGAAAAATTATTATAAAAATAAACAATATCTAAAAGATAATTTTTCATTGGGAGAAAATTTACATGGACAATTATTAGATAACCTTGAAAAATACAATAGTGTTGCGAAAGCTTATAAAGAAGCCTTTGAGAAAAAATCAAAAGAAGTAAAAAATTTGATGGAAAAAGATTATGACAAAAGAAAATTTTTCATTACATATAGGCAGTTAGTTTATATAGATAGTGGAGAAGATTTTATAAATGAAATTCGTAGGCAAAAATTAGATGCAAGCAATTTTACAATTAAAGGAAATGATAAAGATTTAAAAAAAATATTTGATAAAATCGACAAGTCACTATTAAAGCTTGAAAAAAGTGTAAAAAATGGAAAACAGATGAAAAAAGAAGGGTTTGACTTAAACGACCATAATGTATTCATCACAAAAGCCAAGATTTTTAAAGATTCTGCAAATAGATTTATAACAAGGATTAAGAAAAAAGAAAAAGCAACTTACTCATCAGTAAGTGATGGATTTTATGCGCAAACAGAAGAAGGGACACCAGAAAACGTAGTAGCAACATTTAATGAAGTTGTAAAAGAGCATAACAGACTCTTGGCGAAACAGTTAAAAAATAAAAAATAAAAAATATCTTGTGAAGTCAGTTGTTGATTTTACAAGTTTTTTTTATACATTTTAATGTTACACTTGATTATATGTTATTCCCAATTTAAAAAATTTTTTTAAAAAAAGAGTTGACAACGGAAATTTTTTTTGATATAATATATTCCGTCGATTGGGAAAAGGTCGGCGGAAGGACAATGGAAAGAGAAGAAGAAAAAGCAGAGTGATAGATAAGAAAATAGAAGTCAAGGCTTAGCAATAGGCCTCGTCAAGGAACAATAAGGTGAAATATAATGTTGAATGAAGAGTTTGATCCTGGCTCAGGATGAACGCTGACAGAATGCTTAACACATGCAAGTCGATGGGGAAGCGGCGCTTGCGCCGTGGCAACCATGGCGGACGGGTGAGTAACGCGTAAAGAACTTGCCGGATGGACCGGGATAACAGCTGGAAACGGCTGGCAAGACCGGATACTGTGGGCTGGCCGCATGGCTGGCCCATGAAAAGGGATGCCGTCCGAGAGCTTTGCGTCCTATTAGCTGGTTGGTAAGGTGACGGCTTACCAAGGCGATGATAGGTAGCCGGCCTGAGAGGGTGGACGGCCACAAGGGGACTGAGATACGGCCCTTACTCCTACGGGAGGCAGCAGTGGGGAATATTGGACAATGGGGGCAACCCTGATCCAGCAATTCTGTGTGCACGAAGAAGGTTTTCGGATCGTAAAGTGCTTTCAGCAGGGAGGAAGGAAGTGACTGTACCTGCAGAAGAAGCGACGGCTAAATACGTGCCAGCAGCCGCGGTAATACGTATGTCGCGAGCGTTATCCGGAATTATTGGGCATAAAGGGCATCTAGGCGGCCGGGTAAGTCCGGGGTGAAAACTGCTGGCTCAACCAGCAGCCTGCCTTGGAAACTACCCGGCTTGAGTGCTGGAGAGGTGGACGGAACTGCACGAGTAGAGGTGAAATTCGTAGATATGTGCAGGAATGCCGATGATGAAGATAGTTCACTGGACGGCAACTGACGCTGAAGTGCGAAAGCTAGGGGAGCGAACAGGATTAGATACCCTGGTAGTCCTAGCTGTAAACGATGATTACTGGGTGTGGGCATGAAGAGTGTCCGTGCCGAAGCTAATGCGATAAGTAATCCGCCTGGGGAGTACGGCCGCAAGGCTGAAACTCAAAGGAATTGACGGGGACCCGCACAAGCGGTGGAGCATGTGGTTTAATTCGACGCAACGCGAGGAACCTTACCAGATCTTGACATCCTCGGAAGGCGGCGGAGACGCCGCTGTGCCCTCGGGAGCCGAGTGACAGGTGGTGCATGGCTGTCGACAGCTCGTGTCGTGAGATGTTGGGTTAAGTCCCGCAACGAGCGCAACCCCTATCGCTAGTTGCCATCATCAGGTTGGGGACTCTAGCGAGACTGCCTGCGAAGAGCAGGAGGAAGGTGGGGATGACGTCAAGTCATCATGCCCCTTATGATCTGGGCTACACACGTGCTACAATGGCTGGTACAGAGAGATGCGACGCAGCAATGCCAAGCCAACCTCTAAAGCCAGTCCAAGTTCGGATTGAAGCCTGCAACTCGGCTTCATGAAGTTGGAATCGCTAGTAATCGCGGATCAGCAATGCCGCGGTGAATACGTTCTCGGGTCTTGTACACACCGCCCGTCACACCACGAGAGTTGTCTGCACCTGAAGCTGCCGGTCTAACCTTTCGGAAGAAGGCATCTAAGGTGTGGACAGTGATTGGGGTGAAGTCGTAACAAGGTATCCGTACCGGAAGGTGCGGATGGATCACCTCCTTTCTAAGGAGCATGTTTTCCTGCACTTCTTCTTTTGATTTGGGCGTGTAGCTCAGGTGGTTAGAGCACTGTGCTGATAACGCAGGGGTCGCTGGTTCGAGTCCAGCCATGCCCACCATTACTTTTTGGGGATATAGCTCAGTTGGGAGAGCGCTGCCCTTGCAAGGCAGAGGTCAGCGGTTCGAACCCGCTTATCTCCACCAATTTTAAGGACAATGGGAAATGAATAGTAGGTAAAAGATTACAACAAAATAGATTATTCTGTTTGATAAAAAAAGCTAATTAAGAGCACACGGAGGATGCCTGGGCAATAACAGCCGAAGAAGGACGCGATAAGCTGCGATAAGTCAGGCCGAGATGCACATAATCAATGACGCCTGAATCTCCGAATGGGGCAACCCGCATGCTTGAAGAGTATGCACGAGAGTGGTAAGCCTGCGAACTGAAACATCTAAGTAGCAGGAGGAAAAGAAAGTAAAAACGATTCCCTGAGTAGCGGCGAGCGAACGGGGAGAAGCCTAAACCGTGCCGGTGCCAAGCTGGCAGCGTTGCCGGCGCGGGGTTGTGGGATTTCATACGACTGACGCCATAATGTCTAAGTGGCCTGGCAGCAAGTAGAATCAGCTGGAAAGCTGAACCGTAGAAGGTGACAGTCCTGTACACGTAAATGCTGAGCCATGACTTGAAACTCCCGAGTAGCGTCAAGCACGAGGAACTTGGCGTGAATCAGCGTGGACCATATCACGCAAGGCTAAATACTGTTATTGACCGATAGTGAAGAGTACCGTGAGGGAAAGGTGAAAAGAACCCTGTGCAAGGGAGTGAAATAGAATTTGAAACCGTGTGCTTACAAACGGTAGGAGCCCTTCGGGGTGACTGCGTGGATTTTGGTTAATCATCCTGCGAGTTATGATCAGTGGCAAGGCTAATTAATGAAGCCGAAGGGAAACCGAGTCTTAACAGGGCGGCTAAGTCGCTGGTCATAGACGCGAAACCTAGTGATCTAGGCCTGTCCAGGCTGAAGCTGAGGTAAGACTCAGTGGAGGGCCGAACTCACCGCCGTTGAAAAGTTGGGAGATGAGATAGGTCTAGGGGTGAAAAGCCAATCGAACTAGGAAATAGCCCGTTCTCTCCGAAATGCATTTAGGTGCAGCCTGAATCTTAGATAACTGGGGGTAGAGCACTGTATGATCTAGGGGGCGTACTGCTTACCGAAATCAAGCAAACTGCGAATACCATTTATTACTGATTCGGAGTGAGTCCGTGGATGACAAGGTCCGTGGACGAGAGGGGAACAGCCCAGACCACCAGCTAAGGTCCCAAATTATGTCTAAGTGGGAAAGGAGGTGGATATTCACAGACAACCAGGAGGTTGGCTTAGAAGCAGCCATGCCTTGAAAGAGTGCGTAATAGCTCACTGGTCGAGAGTATCTGCGCCGAAGATGTAACGGGGCTGAAGACATAAACCGAAGCTGTGGAAGCGGCCATACCGCTTGGTAGGAGAGCGTTCTGTAGGTCTGCGAAGGCTGGCCGGAAGGCCTGCTGGAGACATCAGAAGCGAGAATGCAGGAATGAGTAGCGAGAAGGAGGGCGAGAATCCCTCCGGCCGGAAGTCCAAGGTTTCCGGGGGAAGGTTTGTCCGCCCCGGGGAAGTCGGGACCTAAGCGTAAGCAGAGATGTGATTGCGAATGGGAAACAGGTTAATATTCCTGTACCGCTGTCAGTCGCCTGAGTGACGGAGTGACGCAGCAAGGTATGTGAGAAGGCTGACGGAATAGCCTTTCTAAAGGCGTAGCCTGGGCACGCAGGAAAATCCGCGTGCCTAAAGGTGAGACCCTATGGGCAAGTGCTCCTGCACAAGTCACAGATCCTACACTGCCAAGAAAAACTTCTAGCGAGACTGGACAGCGCCCGTACCCTAAACCGACACAGGTGGACAGAGTGAGAAACTTAAGGCCGACAGGATAACTCTAGCTAAGGAACTCTGCAAAATAGCCCCGTAACTTCGGGAGAAGGGGTGCCTGACATACCTGAGGGGAGAAGCGCCTCAAGGGGAAACAGGCCGCAGTGAAGAGTCTCAAGCAACTGTTTACCAAAAACACAGGTCTATGCTAAGCTGGAAGGCGACGTATATGGGCTGACACCTGCCCAGTGCCGGAAGGTTAAGAGGAGGAGTGAGAGCTCCGATTTGAAGCCCCGGTGAACGGCGGCCGTAACTATAACGGTCCTAAGGTAGCGAAATTCCTTGTCGGGTAAGTTCCGACCTGCACGAATGGTGAAATGATTTGAGAGCTGTCTTGGCTGGAGACCTGGTGAAGTTGTAATGCCGGTGAAGATACCGGCTACCTGCAGTAGGACGGAAAGACCCCGTGGAGCTTCACTGCAGCCTGGCATTGGGTTCTGGCAATGTGTGTATAGGATAGTTGGGAGACTGCGAAGTTGAGGCGCCAGCCTCTTCCGAGTCGCTGTTGGAATACCAACCATATGCTGCCGGAATTCTAATCCGCTCGCGGAGACAGTGCTAGGCGGGCAGTTTGACTGGGGCGGTCGCCTCCAAAAGAGTAACGGAGGCGTTCAAAGGTTCCCTCGGGCTGGATGGAAATCAGCCTTCGAGTGCAAACGCATAAGGGAGCTTGACTGCAAGACCGACGGGTCGAGCAGGTACGAAAGTAGGAGTTAGTGATCCGGCGGTCCCTCATGGAAGGGCCGTCGCTCAACGGATAAAAGCTACCCCGGGGATAACAGGCTGATACTTCCCAAGAGTCCATATCGACGGAAGTGTTTGGCACCTCGATGTCGGCTCGTCTCATCCTGGGGCTGGAGAAGGTCCCAAGGGTTGGGCTGTTCGCCCATTAAAGAGGCACGCGAGCTGGGTTCAGAACGTCGTGAGACAGTTCGGTCCCTATCCACTGCAGGCGCTTGAGCACTGAAAAGATCTGACCTTAGTACGAGAGGACCGGGTTGGACAGACCTCTGATGTATCAGCTGTCACGCCAGTGGCACGGCTGAGTAGTCACGTCTGGCCAGGATAATCGCTGAAAGCATCTAAGCGAGAAGCCGGCTTTGAGATGAGTGCTCGCAGTATCCACAGAGAACATGTGGTCGATAGGCTGGGGATGTAAGCGCAGCAATGCGTTCAGTTGACCAGTACTAATATTACTTGGGCTTTTTTAATCTTTTGCTTGCCTGCTATTTATTTCCCATTGCCCTTTACATCCATTCTTGTTTGGTGACCATTGCGGCAGGGATACACCCGGTGACATCCCGAACCCGGCAGTTAAGTCTGCTTGCGCCTACGATACTTGGCATGTGCCAGGGAAAATGGGCAGTCGCCAAACTTTTCTTTTTCTGCGTCTCCGTAGCTCAGCTGGTTAGAGCATCTGACTGTTAATCAGAGGGCCGCTGGTTCGAGCCCAGCCGGGGACGCCATTTTTTATTGAAAAACTAAGAAAGATATGTTATAATAAAAATTGTTGGAAGTAGAAAAAGAGAAAAAATAGGAGTGAAAAATAAATATGTTTCAAAAATTAGATGATGTTGTTTTAAAACATAAAGAACTTACGGATTTACTTATGAGTCCCGAAGTTACTAGTGATCCTAAAAAAATTATGGAATATAATAAGGCTTTGAACAGTATTGATGAAGTGGTTCAAAAATATACTTATTATAAAGAGCAAAAAGAAGAAATGGAAAATCTTAAAGAAGATTTGAAAACAGAAAAAGATCACGAGATGAAAGAAATGATGTTGGAAGAAATTCATTTGATTGAAGAAAAGATTCCTATATTAGAAGAGGAATTGAAAGTACTTTTATTACCTAAAGATCCTAATGATGACAAAAACGTTATTATGGAAATTAGAGCAGGTGCGGGTGGAGATGAAGCTGCACTTTTTGCTTATGATATATTTAGAATGTTTATAAGATATGCTGAGAGAAATCGTTGGAAAACAGAAATTATTGATAAAAGTGAAATTGGAGTTGGTGGACTAAAAGAAGTGACTTTTCTTATTAAGGGGCATGGAGCTTATTCGAGATTAAAATTTGAAAGTGGGGTTCACAGAGTTCAAAGAGTTCCTGCGACTGAGTCTTCTGGAAGGGTTCATACTTCAACAATTACAGTTGCAGTGCTTCCTGAAATTGATGATGTGAGCGAAGTTGAAATTAATCCAAGTGATTTAAAAATTGATACTTATAGATCGAGTGGAGCGGGTGGACAACATGTAAACACTACAGATTCAGCGGTTAGAATTACACATTTGCCGACAGGGCTTGTTGTTACTTCCCAAGATGGGCGTTCACAAATTAAAAATAAAGAAGCTGCGATGAAAGTGCTGGCTTCAAAACTTTATGAAATGGAATATGAAAAACAGAGAAAAGAAGTGGAAAATGAAAGAAGATCTCAGGTGGGAAGCGGTGATAGATCTGAAAAAATTAGAACTTATAATTTTCCACAAGGAAGAGTTACAGATCATAGAATTAAATTGACTTTGCATAGACTTGAAGCAGTTTTGGACGGAGATTTGGACGAAATGATTGATGCACTGATTGCTTATGACCAGGCTGAAATGCTTAAAGCTGTTGGTGATAATGAATAAATTGCTTGATATATTAAATAAATCTGTTGAGTATTTGAAAAAAAAACGCATAAAAGATGCAAGATTAAAGGTCGAAAGTATTTTTTCAGAAGTATTGAAAATGCCAAGAATAATGCTTTATGCAAATTTTGAAAAGGAACTTTCGCAGTTTGAAATTAATAAAATAAAAGAAAAATTGACTGATGCATTAAAAAGAAATAAAGATATTTCGAGTTCAATTGAAGTTAAAGATGACGATAGTTTAAAAAGTTTACTTGTTAAAAGTGTTGATTTTTTAAAAAAAAATCATGTGAATGAAGCTAAGCTAAAAGCGGAAATTATATTTTCAAGCGTTTTGGAAATTGAGAGAATGATGCTTTTTACGAAGTATAATGAGAAAATATCTAAAGAAAAAAAAGATAAATTAAGAAAATTTATTTCAAAAGTTGGGAAAGAAAATTTTCCGATACAATATCTTTTAAATGAACAAGAATTTTATGGAAGAAAATTTTATGTGGATAAGGGTGTATTAATTCCACGTCAGGATACTGAAGTTTTGGTTCAAAAAGCCATTGAAATTTTAAAAAAAAATGGAAAAGAAAATAAAAATTCAAAAAAAATACTTGATATTGGCTGTGGAAGTGGTATAATAGGAATAACAATAGCGTTAGAAATCGAAAATAGTTATGTTTTAGGTGTAGATATATCGGAAAAAGCATTGGAAACATCTGAAAAAAATAAAAAAATGCTGAATTCAAAAAACATAAAATTTATAAAATCGGATTTGTTTGAAAATGTCGAATTCAATAGTTTTGACATGATTGTGTCAAATCCGCCGTATATTTCTTTAGGTGAAATGGGAATAATGTCTGATGACACTTTACACGAACCGAGCGAAGCACTTTTTGCAGAAAATGATGGATTATATTTTTATTTGGAAATTTCTAGTAGAGCTAAAGATTATTTGGCAGAAAATGGATTTTTACTTTTTGAAATTGGATTTAGGCAAGGCTATAAAGTGAAAGAAATTATGGAGAAATTTGGATTTAGAAATATTGAAATCATTGAAGACTTAAATGGAAACAATAGAGTTATAATTGGACAGAAAAATTCATAAATATTTTGGTTTAGAAACAAGCCATTTATCTTGTGATAAAAAAACAGTTTCAAAAAAATTAAATTGAAAAAATAAAAAAGAGGAGATGAGTTAATGATTAGTGACAGGAAAATCATAAAAACAGCAGGAATCTTATTATTAGGACTTACATTATCAGTATCAGCGTTTGGAGGACAAGTAAAATCTGCAAGTGGAAATTCTCAATTAGAAAATTTAATAAAAAATCAATATAATAATCAAAGTATCAATTTAAATGTAAATAGCAGCGTAAAAAATATGCAACAGACTGGAAGTTATACAAAACCAAGCACCACAGAATTTATTTCTACTACAAATGGAAAATCTCAAGATGGAATGCCTGAATTAAAATTGACTAGAGAGCAATTGCTGTCAGTTGCAAACAAAATTTTTCAAAATGAAACAGGCGGTTCGGTAAGTAATTTAGTTGACTGGAATGATGGAGAAAATTTTCCTTCGCTTGGAATAGGTCATTTTACTTGGTTTAAAGCTAGTGGTGGAAGAAGTGGATTTGGAGACAGCCTTCCTGATATGGTTGCTTATTTTAGAAGCAAAGGTATTAAATTGCCGAAAATTTTAGCAGAAAATAGATTTTCACCTTGGGAAAGTAAATCTGAACTTATGAGCAAAAAATCCAGAGGAGATAAAGATATTCAAGAATTAATTTCTTTTTTTGATAATACAAGAGATATTCAAGTGATGTTTATTTATGAAAGATTAAAATCCTCATTAGGAAAAATGTTAAATGCATCATCAAACAAAGAAAATTTAAAAAATCAATTTAATAGAATGGTGGAAACCCCCAACGGACTTTATGCTCTAATAGATTATGTCAATTTTAAAGGAGAGGGATTGTCAGGCGTTTCTTCATACAATAATGTTGCTTGGGGACTAAGACAAGTACTGGAAAATATGAAAGGAACGGCTACAGGTCAAAGTGCTTTAGTAGAATTTAGTAATTCTGCAAAATATGTACTACAAAGAAGAGTAAAAAATGCACCAAGAAATGAAAGCAGATGGTTACAAGGCTGGTACAACAGAGTCGATACTTACAAGACATTTGTAATAGGTAGTTTATAATTTTTTTTGGCAGAGACTTTTTTAGTTTCTGCCATCTTTTTTAATTCATAAAAAATTTAAAAATAAAAAGGAGAAAAGAGTGAAAATATCAGATTTTGATTTTGAATTGCCAAAGGAATTAATTGCACAAAAAGCAATGGAACCTAGAGACAGTTCCAAACTTTTAGTATTAGATAAAAAAGAAAAAACGCTTGAACACAGACATTTTTTTAATATAATTGATTATTTGAAAAAAGGTGATGTGCTTGTCATAAATAGGACAAAAGTTATTCCTGCAAGAATTTTTGGACATAAAAAGTTGTATGGAGATGAAATTGGGGCTTTGATGGAATGTTTTTTATTAAATAGTGCAAGAACACTCGCGACGCAAGGAGTGAGATGAATTGCACGAAAATTTTAGTAAGCATATAGGGAAACTTGTATGTAGACACGGAGCAAAAACCGTGCAACAAAGAAACTGAACTGCTGGGAACTCTTAAAGCTAGTATAACCACAACATAATACCTAAGTGAGAATATATGGTATAAGTGTGATGGTGGCGAAAGCAGAAAAAATATACTAGATGGTGCAAGGTTAAATCCTAAACACTGAGCCATATAGAAAGGTATACAATAGACAATCAGCAGCTAATCCTGAAAAGGAAAGTTCAACGACTATCCCTCGTGAGGGGAGTACAATACAAGCGATTGGTATTGGAAGTGGTTTCGCCTAAATCTTAGGTAGTAACAAATATAATTGTTATGAATATAAGATATGGATAAGATATAGTCTGTGCTTGTTAGAGATAACAAGAAGTTCAAGATATTCTTTTCTCCTTAACTTGTTAAGGAGTGAAAATATTAGGAGAACTGCATAAGTAGTAGCGCACTTATGTGAACGACGCTTCCCACTGTTGTGGGGTTTTAAAAACTTTAAAAATATTTAAAAATAAATAAAAGATATTACTTTTTTGACAGATAAAATGTAGAATGCATGGTATAATATCTCTGATGAAAAGGAGGTGATTATATATGTATTTAACATTAAAACAACAGGTAAAACATCTTAGCAAAAAGGAGTTTAGGAATTTAAAATATTTATCTCATATAGCCAAGAACTTAACTAATGAAGCTATATATAATATTAGACAGTATTATTTTAACAAGAAAAAGTATTTAAGTTATAATGAAAACTATAAAATGCTTAAAAATAGTGAGAACTATAAGAAGTTAAATTCTAATATGGCTCAACAAATTCTAAAAGAAGCAGATGGAAGTTTTAAATCATTTTTTGGGCTTTTAAAACTTGCTAAGAATGGTCAATATGATAATAAAAAAATAAAATTACCTAAATATCTTGCTAAAGATAGTTTTACAACTCTTGTTATAGGTTTTGTTAGATTAAAAGATGGTATGCTGATAGTTCCTTATTCAAATTCATTTAGAAAGACACATAAGGAAATCGCAATAAAACTGCCACCAGTATTAAAAGGCAAGAAGATAAAAGAGATTAGAATAATGCCAAAACAACATTCTAGGTACTTTGAAATTCAATATACTTATGAGGTAGAAGAAGTTCAAAGGGAATTAAATAAAGAAAATGGACTAGGAATAGATTTAGGTATAGATAATCTTTGTACTTGTGTAACTAATAATGGAGCATCATTCCTAATAGATGGTAGAAAATTAAAATCTATTAATCAATACTATAACAAGACAAATGCAAAATTGCAAAGCATAAAAGATAAGCAAAAGATTAAGCGGACAACATTAAGGCAAAAGAGAATAGCTAGAAGGAGAAATAATCGCATAGAAGATTATCTTTCAAAAGCAGCAAGAATAATTATAAATTATTGTCTTAATAATGATATAGGAAAAATAGTTCTGGGATATAACGAGAATTTTCAAAGAAATTCAAATATAGGAAGCATAAATAATCAGAACTTTGTAAATATACCATATGGAAAATTAAGAGATAAATTAATATATCTATGTAAACTATATGGAATAGAATTTAAACTGCAAGAAGAAAGTTATACATCAAAAGCAAGTTTCTTTGATGGAGATGAAATTCCGATATATGATAAAGAAAATCAAAAAGAATATATATTCAGTGGAAAAAGAATAAAAAGAGGACTATATCAAACAAGTAAAGGCTATCAATTAAATGCAGACTGTAATGGAGCATTAAACATATTAAGAAAAAGTAAAGTTGTGGACTTAAGCGTCCTATACAATAGAGGTGAGCTGAACACACCTAAAAGAATAAGGGTAGTGTAAAGCTATCAAACTTCTTAGAAAATTTTTAAATATTCTTAAAGATTTTAGAACCCTGCGACTTTAGTCGTGGGAGGTTCAGTAAAAAGATATGATTTGAAAACTTGGGAAGTCTTGCTAAAACCTGCCAAAAAGTTGAAAATAGGACAGAAAATTGTGTTTAGCGAAGGACTACTGGAAGCTGAATTAATTGAGATTAAAGAAGACGGAAATAGAGTTTTGAAATTTGAATTTGAGGGAAATTTTGAAGAAATATTGGATAAATTGGGAGAGATGCCGTTACCACCTTATATAACTGAAAAACTTTCAGATAAAAATCGTTATCAGACAGTTTATGCAAAACAAGGAGAATCAGTTGCAGCACCAACTGCAGGGCTTCATTTTACAATGGAACTGCTTGAAAAAATAAAGAAAAAAGGAGTCATTTTGACAGAAGTATTTTTGGATGTTGGACTTGGGACTTTTAGACCTGTGCAAGTTGAAGATGTGACAGAGCATAAAATGCACAGTGAAAAATACTGGATTCCTGAAAAAACTGCAAAAATTGTAAACGAAGCTAAAAAAAATGGGAATAGAATTATCGCGGTTGGGACAACTTCGGTGAGAACATTGGAATCTTGTGTAGATGAAAATGGTAAACTTCTTCCAAAAAATGGAGCTACAAATATTTTTATCTATGGAGACTATAAATTTAAAATTGTCGACGCGATGATTACTAATTTTCATTTGCCAAAATCTACACTTGTTATGCTAGTTTCAGCATTTGCTGGAAAAGATTTTGTGTTTTCTGCATATAAGGAGGCGATTAAAGAAAAATACAGATTTTATAGTTTTGGAGATTCAATGTTTATATATTAAAAAACGAGCCGTGTGCTCGTTTTTTTTGTATGAAAGAAGTCTAAATGTAGAGATGGGGCGTCTCTTCTAGACACCTATTTATACCATATAAATGTGGATTTGTCAAATGAATTAAAAGTTTTAAAAGTCAAAATATTTTTTTGTTTTTTTAAGATATTTTAATAAGATTATAAAATTTATATTTTTTATCTATTTTCATTATTTTTTATAAGTATTTTTGAAATAGTTATTCAAAGCGCCATAAACATTTCCTAAATTTTCCATTTTTTCTATTTCTTCCATGTCAGGTTCTTTAAAATCTTCGGTATTATCTTTGTTTTTTTTTGTTTCTTCGATACTTTTTAAATTATCGGAAAAGTTTTGAGAGATGGAAATTTCTTCTGAAAAATTATTCTCATCTTTTAATTTTTTTGTTTCAATTTCAACTTTCGTTTTTTTGATTTCTGGCTTTTCTTTTTTTTCATAAATTTTAAAGGTCTGATCAAAAAAAATAAAAAAATCATTTATTGCATTTTCTTCTTTTTCAGTTTTTAAAAGAAGAATTGTCCCCTCAAAAATCGCAATTAAAATTCTGGCTAAACTTTCGGGAGGAATGTCAGAAAACTTTTCCAAAGAAGAATACTTTAGAGTTGTTATAAAAAAAGAAAATCGCAATTCTATTTTTTGGTAAGATTTAACGAGTTCTTCTCGAATTTGATTATTTATATCAGACAATTCCAGTGACAAATTCCCAAGTGGACTTCCGCCATGAAATCTATTGTTCTTTATATTTTCAAAATATTTTTGAAAAAAATCTCTAAATTTTGAAATTGACAAATCATTTACAATTGTGTTAAAAAAATTTATCAAATTTTCAGTATGATATTTTATTACTTCAAATAAAACTTCTTCCTTTGTTGAAAAAAATTTGTAAAAATAGTCATTTGGAATTTTACATTCCTGAAAAATATCAGTTAATTCGGTATTCAAATACCCTTTATAATAAAATAATTTAGCACTTTGCTGAATTATAATTCTTTTTTTTCTTTTCATAAAAGTTTTCCTTTCTTAAAAAACAACCCTTTAGTGATTATCTTATAATATATTTCAGATCATAAAACAAATTTAACACTAAAAAATTGACTAGCATGCCATTATTAGTATACTAAAAAAATTAATTATTAGCAAGAAAAAAAATTTTATTTATTTTATTAAAATAATTTAAAAAATAAATTTTTAAAAATTCTATTTTAAAAATAAGATAAATAGGTTATAATATAAAAGAATAAAATTAGAAAAATTTATAATAAAAAATTAGGAGGAAAAATAATGTCAATATTAATTTTTGGACATAAAAATCCAGATACGGATACGATTTGTTCGGCATTAGCTTATGCTGAATTAAAAAATAAACTTGGGAAAGATGTAAAACCTGTGAGATTGGGAGAACTTAATGAAGAGACAAAATTTGTTTTGGACTATTTTAAAGTTGGAAAACCTGAACTTGTGACGAATGTCGCTGGGGAAAAAATCATTTTGGTGGACCACAACGAAAGAACTCAAACAGCCGATGGATTTGAAGAAGCAAAAGTTTTGGAATTGATTGACCATCACAGAATTTCTAACTTTAACGTGGACGAACCACTTTATGCGAGAGTTGAGCCAGTTGGATGTACTGCTACAATAATCTTAAAATTATTTAAAGAAGATAATTTAATACCTTCAAAAGAAGTAGCAGGACTTATGTTAAGTGCAATTATTTCTGACACATTGTTATTTAAATCACCAACTTGTACTCCACAAGATACAAATGCAGGGCTTGAGTTAGCGAAAATTGCTGGAGTTAATCCAAACGAATATGGACTTGAAATGTTAAAAGCTGGAACTGCATTAGGTGATAAAACAGAAGCTGAATTACTTACAATGGATATGAAAATTTTTGAAATTGATGGACAAAAAATTGGTGTGGCACAAGTAAATACTGTTAATGAAGCAGAATTGCTGGAAAATAAAAAAGCGTTACTAACAGAAATTAACAATATTATTTCTAAAGAAAACTTGAAATTTTTCATGTTTGTAATTACAAATATTTTGTCAAATGATTCTGTTGCAATTGTTGAGGGGAATGGAGATGCAGTTATTGAAAAAGCGTTTGGACAAAAAGTGGAAGATAACGAAGTTGTTTTAAAAGGGGTAGTTTCTCGTAAAAAACAAATTGTTCCACCTTTGACAAAAGCTATTCAAGATTAAATTTTAAGACAGGGAATAGAAAAAATGGCGATAGTTAAATTAAAAAAAAGAGAAGAGTTGAAGATACTTTTTGCGGTCAGAATGCCTGAAATTGTGTCAGAACTTTATAAAGAAATAAAAAATAAGAAAATAGCTAATTCAAAATTAAAAGAGATTTTGAACATAAAGAAAGACAGAGTTATTAATATTATTGAGTTAGTTGATAGCTTTGAAAATATTTTTTCAGTGCTTGTAATTTATGACAATATTTTAACAGAAAAAGAGCTTTTAAAATATGATTTGGAAATTGAAAGTATTAATTTTAGAATTTTGGATTTAAATTTTAACGGTAAAATTGAGATGGAAAAAATTATTGAGAGCGTTAAAGGTTAAAAAAGGAGGATTTATGAAATTAAGAAAATTGACATTGTTAGTCGGTGCAATGATGTTGTTTGTATTAAATATAATAAATGCAAAAAACATAAAAGTTGGTGAAAAGACAAAAGGAGAAAAAAATTTTGAAAAAATAATGAAAAAATTTGACTTGGAAGCTACAATTCACACAACAAAAGGAGATATTAATGTATTTTTGTATCCTGAAGCAGCTCCTGTAAATGTGGCAAATTTTGTGTTTTTAGCAAAAAAAGGATTTTATGATGGATTGACTTTTCATAGAGTTATTCCAAATGGAATTGTGCAAGGTGGAGATCCAAAAGGAGACGGGACTGGAAGTGCTGGATATAATGTCGACGATGAATTTGTAGATTGGTTAAATTTTAATAATAGTGGGATGTTAGCTATGGCAAATTCAGGAGAAAATACGAATGGGAGTCAATTTTTTATATCATTACAAGGAATGCCATCTCTTAATGGAAAGCATACTGTAATTGGTAGTTTAAAAACAGGTTCTGATCTAGCGATTGCAAAAGTTATAAGACAGGGGGACAAAATTTTGAGCATTGATATAAAAGGGAAAAAAGTTGATGACTTTTTGAGTTATTTTTCTGTAGAAACAGCTGACTGGGAAAGCAAGATGCAAAATAATTAAATATTAAATAAAGTAAACGAAAAAGATTGCCTTAAATTTTTAGCAATCTTTTTTTATATTATTTTTTACATTTCCTTATTTTTTATATCTCATCTTTTTTCTTGCTTTTTACATAATCAATAAATTTTTTAAATATTTTGTGGGCATATTTATCTGCAGCTGACATCATTTCAGGATGCCACTGGATTCCTAAAATAAGATTTTGTGTATTTAAATTTTCAATCGCTTCAATAACTCCGTCGCTACTTTTAGCAATCGGCTTAAATCCAGGTGCTATTTTATTTATAATCTGATGATGAAAGCTGTTTACAAATCCAATTCCACTCTCAAAAATATCGTTTAAAAAACTATTTTTATCAATTGAAATTGAGTGAGTAAAGACATTCCATTTAGCTTTCTGAAAATGTTTAATTGAAATATTTTCTGCATATGATAAATCTTGATGTAGCGTTCCGCCAAATATAACATTTATTAACTGGTGTCCACGGCAAATTCCTAAAATAGGCTTTTTTAATTTTTCTGCAGTTTTTATTAGGATTGTATCAAAGTGGTCTCTATCTGGAAAAATCTCACCAAGCTTTTCCTTGGGCTCTTCTCCATAAATTAGCGGAAACACGTCGTTTCCTCCTGACAAAATAATAGCGTCAACATTTTTTACCATTTCTTCAATAACTTCATCGTCTGTGTTGAATGGCAAGACATATGGAACTCCTCCAGCACGAATAACAGAATCAATGTAGTTTTGATCTAAAGAACTGCGCTTATATCCTGCAAAAAGACCATTTTCAAGATGTGTTGTACTTCCTGAAATACCTATGAGTGGTTTTTTCATATTTTTTTCTCCTCTTTTTATGTTATATATATTAATTTGTAGCTTAATTTTAACATATTTGCAAGTAAAATACAATTTTAGACAAAATTCTACAATAAAAAAATTCTTAATTTTTAAAAAATTCAAAATATTGATAAAACTAAAAAAATATAGTATAATTAATAGATTAAAGAAGTTCAATTTCTGAAAATCGCATAAATAAATTAATAAAAAAATTTTGTGAAAAATAATGTTAAAAAAATTAAAAATATGGAGGTAGATTATGTACTCATTGGATAAACAGCTAGTTTTGGAAGATGGCAGTGTGTATAAAGGGTATGGAATTGGTGCAGATATAGAAATGGCGGGAGAGGTTGTATTTAATACAGCGATGACAGGGTATCAGGAAACGCTTTCAGATCCATCATATAACGGACAAATTATTACATTTACATATCCACTAATCGGAAATTATGGTATAAATAGAGATGATTATGAAACTATTAATCCTAGCATAAAGGGAATAGTTACACGTGAAATATGCAGAAAACCTTCTAATTTTAGAAAAGAATTTACTTTGGATGAAGTGCTAAAAGATTTGAATATTCCAGGAATTTCCGGGATTGATACAAGAAGTCTGACAAAAAAGATTAGAGAGCACGGAACAATAAAAGGAATTATTACAGGGATTGAAAAAGATGCGCAAAAAGTTGCAGAAAGTTTGAGAAAAAATAACTTGCCAACTAATCAAATTGAACAAGTGTCGACAAAAAAGGCATTTTTGTCTTCAGGGCTTGGAAAAAGAGTTGTGCTGATTGATTTGGGGATGAAATCTGGAATTATGAGAGAGCTTAATTTAAGAGGCTGTGACATTATCGTTATGCCGCACGATGCAAGTGCAAAAGAGATTTTAAGGCAAAAACCAGATGGAATAATGCTAAGTAATGGACCTGGGGATCCTGTAGATGTGCCAGAAACAATTAGTACAATAAAAGATTTAATAGGAAAAGTTCCAATTTTTGGAATTTGTATGGGACATCAGCTAATTTCACTAGCTTGTGGGGCAAAAACATATAAGTTGAAATTTGGACATAGAGGGGCTAATCAGCCTGTGAAAAATCTAATTACTGGAAAAGTTGATATTACAGCGCAAAATCACGGCTATGCAGTTGATATTGACTCGCTTAAGGATACAGATTTGGAGCTTACTCACATTGCAGTAAATGACGGGACTTGTGAAGGTGTCAGACACAAGAAGTATTCGGTATTTTCAGTGCAATATCATCCAGAAGCGTCACCTGGACCACACGATCCGAACTACTTGTTTGACCAATTTATTGAAAATATGAAAAAATATAAATATTAAATATGAAAAAGTATATATAATTTTTTAGAAAATATTCTTAAATAAAATGTAACATATTTAAGAGAAACTTTTTTAAATAAAATAAAAATTGAGAATTACTATTTTAAAAAGATTAGGAGTTGTTAAAAAAATGCCAAAACGAAAAGACATAGAAACAATATTAGTAATTGGTTCAGGACCAATAATAATAGGACAAGCTGCGGAATTTGACTATGCGGGAACACAAGCTTGTCTGTCACTTCGGGAAGAAGGGTACAAAGTAATACTTGTAAATTCAAATCCAGCGACTATTATGACAGATAAGGAAATTGCAGACAAAGTATTTATCGAGCCTTTAACTGTAGAATTCGTTTCAAAAATTATTAGAAAGGAAAGACCAGATGCATTGCTTCCCACGCTTGGCGGACAAGTTGGACTAAATCTTGCTGTAGAACTTCACAATTCAGGAGTTCTTTCAGAATGTGGAGTGGAACTTTTAGGGACAAAGCTATCTTCTATTAAACAGGCTGAGGACAGGGAACTTTTTAGAGATTTGATGAATGAGTTAAACGAGCCTGTGCCAGAATCGGACATCATTCACAATCTTGAACAGGCTAGAGAATTTGTTTCAAAAATTGGGTATCCAGTAATTGTCAGACCTGCTTTTACAATGGGTGGAACAGGTGGAGGAATCTGCCATAACGATGCTGAACTTAAAGATATTGTAAGTAATGGGCTTCGTTATTCGCCAGTGACTCAATGTCTTTTGGAAAAATCTATTGCGGGATATAAAGAAATTGAGTATGAAGTTATGCGAGACAGCAATGATACGGCAATTGTAGTCTGCAACATGGAAAATATTGATCCGGTTGGTATTCATACAGGGGATTCAATAGTTGTGGCACCATCGCAGACATTGACAGATAGAGAATATCATATGTTAAGAGATGTTTCATTAAAAATAATAAGAGCATTAAAAATTGAAGGTGGATGTAATGTGCAGTTGGCACTTGATCCAAATTCATTTAAATACTATATAATCGAAGTAAATCCGAGAGTTTCCCGTTCATCAGCTCTAGCTTCCAAAGCTACAGGTTATCCAATCGCAAAAATTGCAGCAAAAATCGCAGTTGGACTTACGCTTGATGAAATTATAAACCCTGTTACAAAAAATTCTTACGCTTGTTTTGAGCCATCACTAGATTATGTCGTAAGTAAAATACCAAGATTTCCATTTGACAAATTTGAGAAAGCTGATAGACATTTGGGGACTCAAATGAAAGCAACTGGAGAAGTTATGGCAATTGGGAGAACTTACGAAGAAAGTTTATTAAAAGCAATTCGTTCGCTTGAATATGGAGTTCATCATCTAGGACTTCCAAACGGAGATGAATTTCAGTTGGAATATATTTTGCGAAGAATTCAAAAAGCTGGAGATGAAAGACTATTTTTCATTGGAGAAGCGCTAAGACGGGGAGTTACACCTGGTAATATTCACGAAATGACAAAAATAGATATGTTTTTCCTTGATAAAATGAAAAATATTATTGATATTGAAGTGGAATTAAAAGCAAATGTTGGAAATCCTGATGTACTTTTATTTGCCAAAAAATTTGGATTTTCGGACAAAGTTATTGCACATCGTTGGAATACGACTGAAGAAGAAGTTTACAAGCTTCGTGAAGAATATAGTATTAAGCCAGTTTTTAAAATGGTAGATACTTGTGCTGCAGAATTTAAGTCAGAAACACCTTATTTTTATTCAAGCTACGAAGATGAAAATGAGAGTATTATTGGAGATAAGAAAAAAATTGTTGTATTGGGATCAGGACCAATTAGAATTGGACAAGGAGTGGAATTTGACTATGCGACAGTTCATGCTGTAAAGGCAATAAAAGAAATTGGATATGAAGCAATTATTGTAAATAATAACCCTGAAACAGTTTCAACTGACTTTTCAATTTCAGATAAACTTTACTTTGAACCGCTTACAGAAGAAGATGTTATGGCAATTATTGAATTAGAACAGCCTGAAGGAGTCGTAGTTCAATTTGGAGGACAGACTGCGATAAATCTTGCTGAAAAATTGGATAAGCACGGAGTAAAAATACTTGGAACTGCACTTGAAGAAATTGATAACGCTGAAAATAGAGATAAATTTGAAGCATTACTTCATAAATTAAACATTCCACAACCGCTTGGAAAAACTGCGTTTGATACAGAAACAGCTGTAAAAAATGCTGCGGAAATTGGTTATCCTGTGTTAGTAAGACCGTCTTATGTACTTGGAGGTCGTGCGATGGAAATCGTTTACAGGGAAGAAGAGTTAAGACATTATATGGAAAATGCTGTAAAAGTGTCGCCTGATCATCCAGTTTTGACAGATAGATATTTAGTTGGAAAAGAAATCGAAGTGGATGCGATTTGTGATGGAGAAACTGTTGTAATTCCTGGAATAATGGAGCATATCGAAAGAGCGGGAGTTCACTCTGGAGATTCAATTGCTGTTTATCCGCCACAAAGTTTGTCACAAGAGCATATTGACACATTAGTTGATTATACAGTTAGACTTGCAAAAGGACTTAATATAGTTGGACTTCTTAATATTCAGTATGTAATCAGTCACGGAGAAGTTTTTGTTCTGGAAGTAAATCCAAGAAGTTCGAGAACTGTGCCATTCTTGAGTAAAATAACAAAAGTTCCGATGGCAAACTTGGCTATGAAAGGAATTTTGGGAGAATCATTGGCTTCTAAGGGTTATAAAACTGGATTGATACCTACTGGAGATAAAGTATATACAAAAGTTCCGGTATTTAGTTTTCAAAAATTAAAAGATGTGGATACAACACTTGGGCCTGAAATGAAATCAACTGGAGAAGTTATGGGAAGTGATGAAAGCCTTGAAAAATCACTTTACAAGGGATTAATTTCTGCGGGAATAAAAGTAAAGGATCAAGGAAGTGTGCTATTTACAATAAGTGGCGTGGCAAAAGAAGAAGCGTATAAACTTGCTCAAAGATTTTCAAATTTGGGATACAATTTGATGGCGACTGAAAAAACAGCTCAGTACTTTAGAGACAGAGGACTTAGAGTAGAAACTGTCGGAAAAATTAATGAAAATAAATACAAACACAATGTGCTTGACGTAATTTACAAAGGTCATGTGGATATGATTATCAATACCGCAGCTAAGAAAAAAAGTGCGACAACTGACGGATTTAAAATTAGACGAGCTGCGAGTGAACAGGAAATTGCGTGTCTAACTTCACTTGACACAGCTGATGCGCTATTAAAGGTGCTGGAATCTATTTCATTTAATGTAGCATCGATATAAAATAAATTTTTTCAAAAAGAAATAATTTGAAAAAGTTTTTAAAAATAAAAAAATTGGAGAAAAGATGGAAAAAGACAAAGTTTCAATTATAATTCCAATGTATAATGCAGAAAAGTTTATCGCAAGAGCAATAGAAAGTGTGTGCTCACAAACTTATCAAAACTGGGAGCTGCTTATAATAAATGATAAATCGAAGGACAAAAGTTTTGAAATTGCGAATGAGTTTGCAAAAAAAGACGACAGAATTAAAATTGTAGATTCAAAAGAAAATGTCGGAGTTGTGAGAGGAAGAAATCAGCTGATAGAAAAGGCAACTGGGAAATATATTGCTTTTCTTGACGCTGATGACTTTTGGCACAAAAAAAAATTGGAAAAGCAGATAAATTTTATGAAAGAAAAGGGTGCCGCTATAAGTTGCACTGAATATACGAGAGTTAGAGAAGACGAAACAAAAATAAACGAAGTTGTCATAAAAGAGAAGATTTCTTACAAAGATATGCTAAAAAATAACTATCTAGGCTGTCTTACGGTGATTTATGACGCACAAAAATTGGGAAAAAGATATTTTAAGCAGAGAGATAAAAATGAAGATTATGTGCTGTGGCTGGAAATTGTAAAAGAAGTAAAAGTAATTTATGGACTTAAAGAAAATCTGGCATTTTACAGAGTTTTGGACAATTCTCGCTCGAGTAATAAATTTAAAACAGCAAAAGTCAGATGGGAAATCTACAGAAATGAAGAAAAATTATCATTTTTTAGTGCGATTTACTATTTCATTCACTATGCTTTTTTTGCGTTAAAAAAAAGTAAATAAATTTTTGAAAATAAAGAAGGAGGAAGAAATGGGGGAAAAATTTTTTGACGAAATTGAATTGTTTTTATTTGATATGGACGGCTTGCTATTCGATACAGAAACAATCTATGTGGAATATGGACATGAAGTGGCTAAAGAAAAAGGTTATACAATAACAAAGGACATTGTGGAAAAAACATCAGGTGTTACAAATGACAAAGCAAGAATATTGTTCAAGGAAGCATTGGGACAAGATTTCCCATATGATGAAATGATGGGTACCGTTAAAAATTATATACTGGAAAAAGCTCTAAAAGGGGAAGTTCCGCTAAAACTTGGTGCGTTGGAATTACTTGAATTTTTGAAGAAGAATAATAAACAGATGATTTTGGCAACTTCATCGGATTTACATTTGGCAGAAGCATTGACGGAAGGAAAGGACGTAAAAAAATATTTTTCTCATTTAATAACTGCGGAAGATGTCGTTCACGGTAAACCTGATCCGGAAGTGTTTTTAATAAGTGCCGAAAAAGCTGGAGCATCTCCTGAAAAAACAGTTGTATTTGAAGATTCGTTCAACGGAATAAGGGCAGCGCACGCAGCTGGAACATTTCCCATTATGGTGCCAGATAAATTGAAACCGACTGATGAAATTTTAAAATTGATTTATAAAAAATTCGACAATTTATTGGAAGTGCTTGATTACTTTAAGGAAAAGCAATAAATTACTAAAAAGTAAATGGAAATTGATTAATAGAAGTTATTTTAGGAAAATTAAGATAACTTCTATTTTTTTATAAAAATTCTTTTTTTAAGAGATTCAAATTAATTGAAAAAAACTAATAAATATAGTAAAATAAATAGTAAAAAGATAAAATTTTAGTAAGGTAGATTTTTTAGTTTTTTACGGTTCAGTTTTTTTAAGGAGTAAGAAAATTCTAAAGATTTGGGAGGAATGAATATGGGAAGTAATACTTTTGTAATAGTGGGAACGCAGTGGGGAGATGAAGGAAAAGGTAAAATAATAGATGTGCTGTCTCCAAAAGCGGACTATGTAGTGAGATTTCAAGGAGGAAATAACGCAGGACATACAGTTGTCGTAAATGATGAAAAATTCATTTTGCACTTATTGCCATCTGGAATAATAAATTCAGCTGGAAAGTGTATAATTGGAGCTGGAGTTGTGATTGACATTGAAGTTTTATTAAAAGAAATTGAAGAATTGGAAAAAAGAGGAAGAAAATTAGATAATTTATTTATTGATGAAAGAGCACATATAATAATGCCTTATCATATTGCAATTGACAAAGCGAAAGAAGAAGCTATGGGAGAAAATAAAATTGGGACAACTCAAAGAGGAATCGGGCCTTGCTATATTGACAAAATCGCAAGAAATGGAATTAGAATCGGAGATTTGCTGGAACCAGAAAGATTTAGAGATAAATTAGCTTGGAATGTGGCAGAAAAAAACGACATGCTCACTAGATATGGAAAAGAAACTTTTGATTTGAAAAAACTTTATAATAAATTTATGAAACTTGCTGAAAAGATTAAATTTAGAATCATTGATGCAGTTGTGGAAATTAACGAAGGGATTGAAGCTGGAAAAGTGGTGCTTTTTGAAGGAGCTCAAGCGTTAATGCTGGACATTGACTACGGAACTTATCCTTATGTAACTTCATCATCGCCAACATCTGGTGGAGTAACAGTTGGAACCGGGGTTGCACCGACAAAAATTTCAAGAGTTCTTGGAGTTATGAAAGCATACACAACAAGAGTTGGAGAAGGACCTTTTCCAACAGAATTGGAAAATGAAGATGGAGAAACTTTGAGAAAAGTTGGACATGAATTTGGTGCGACAACTGGGCGTCCTAGAAGATGTGGATGGCTTGATTTAGTAATCGGAAAATATGCGGTTCTAATTGATGGATTGACAGATATTGTGTTGACAAAATTAGATGTATTGACAGGATTTGAAAAAATTAAAGTTGCAGTTGGTTATGAAATTGATGGAAAAGTTTGTTATTCATATCCTGGAAACTTGAGAAAATCTAAAGACTTGAAAGTAATTTACAAAGAATTGGATGGATGGAACGAAGATATTACTCAAATAAAAAATTACGAAGATTTGCCTGAAAATTGTAAAAAATATATTGAATATATTGAAAATAAATTGAAATGCCGTGTTTCAATGATTTCAGTTGGACCTGAAAGAACTCAGAATATTTATAGATATGATTTGGGAGAGTTTGTAAAATAGAAATTTTTGAATTAATTGAAATCTATAAAAATATAAGAGAATAAAAGATATCTTTTGAAATTAACTTTAAAGAAAGGAATGATTAATGAAAAAATTATTATTAGTATTGATGTTAGTTATAGGAGCAATTTCATTTTCAGCTAAAGCGCAAAATAGTAAAAAATCAAAAATTGATAAAACTGTGAGTGAAAGTGTTGCACAAAATTTATCTTTTGATACAATTACTTTAAAATTAGTTGGACAAGGATTATCGAAAGATGATGAAAATAAAATAGAATTAGAATATGAAAATTTTAAGGCAATTGGAAAAAATAAAAAAGTTTATACAGAAAAAGATTTTCAAGTAAATGGTAAAAAGCCAAGAATTATAATAAGTAAAATAGTTTCTACCAAAATGATAAGAAATTTTATTGAAAGTGATGAAGAAATACAAATAATTGGATTTTTAGACGAAACTAATGAAAGAGATAAAGGAATTAGATATAAACCATTTGATGTTAAATTTACTGAAAATCAAGATTGGGTAAAGAAAATTTATTTTAAAGATGGAGTAATTTATATTTGGGATAATTAATTTTATAATCTTTTGTCAAGAAAGGAATGAGAAATGAAAAAAGTTTTAATTTCAATTGTATTTTTAATTTCAATAGATATATTTGCAGATATTAATAGTGAAATAAAAAATTTGAAGCAACTTAAAGTAGATAATGAATTTATTGAAGGATATAAAAAGGCAGTAAATGAATTTTCTTCTACGAAAAAATTATCTGACAAATATATGGCAGAATATCTTAATATCGGTATGATTTATTTAAAAAATTCAAAATATGATGAAGCAATAGAGCTGTATAATAGAATTTTAAAAAGTAATTTAAAAAATGTAAGTACTAATTATTGGGCTTATTATGGAATTTCATCAGCGTATTTTTACAAAAAGAATTTTAAAAATTCATTTGAGTATGGGAAAAAAGCGATAGAAATGGATATTAAGCAGAAAAAAGAATTACCGTTCATTCCAAAAGATAAAATGGAAGATTATAGAAGAAGAAATTTAGCAGAAAGAACTTTTTTATCAGGGTACTCACAAGAAAAATATGAAGAAATATTAAATATATTTTTAGAAACAATCAAAGACGAAAATTATAAAAATGTCATTTCAAAAGATGAGATAATAATAAAAGCGTTAGTGAGTGCAACGATGCAAATCAGGAAAAAAGATGAAAAACTTTCTGATAAGTATTTGAAAGAATTAGAAAAGTTAAAAATTTTTAAAGTTGTCAAAGTTGATTAAAAAAGTAAAATTTGTGTACATGAAGGAGAATTATGAATAAAATGTTAATTATATCATTTTTAGTTTTAGGAATTTTATCATATTCTTCTGAATTTCAAATAATAACATGTTGTGAAAATTGTTATCGTAAAAACTCAAAAATAAAAAATAAAAATTATGATTGGGACAAATTAGGGACTGAATTTAACTGGAATTTAGGTTCAGAGTATAAATTTACAGAGAAAGGTAAATAAAAATAACTAGGAGGAATTAGAAATGTCAGATATGAGCATATATTCAAATCCGTTGGCGGAGAGATATTCGAGTAAGGAGATGTTGCATATTTTTTCACCTGAGTTTAAGTTTAGAACTTGGAGAAAATTGTGGATAAATTTGGCTGAGGCTGAAAAAGAGCTTGGGCTTGATTTTATTACTGATGAACAAATTGAGGAACTTAAAAAATATAAAGATGATGTGGATTTTGAAGTTGCAGCAAAATTTGAGAAAAAGTTAAGACACGATGTGATGGCTCATGTGCATACTTATGGAGAACAGGCGAAAAATGCAAGAAAAATTATTCATTTGGGAGCGACAAGTGCATATGTTGGGGATAATACTGATTTGATTCAAATTAAGGAAGGGCTTTTGGTTGTTAAAAGAAGAATGCTTACTTTGATTGAAAAAATGAGAGATTTTGCATTGGAATATAAAGACTTGCCGACTTTAGGATTTACTCATTTTCAAGCGGCACAACTTACAACGGTTGGAAAAAGAGCGACATTGTGGCTTCATTCTTTGCTTCTTGATTTTGAAGAATTGGAATTTAGATTAGAGCACTTGAGATTTAGAGGAGTTAAAGGGACTACTGGGACTCAGGCTAGTTTTAAAGAATTATTTGAAGGAGATTTTGAAAAAGTAAAACAGTTGGATGAATTGGTTACTGAAAAAGCTGGGTTTAGCAAAAAACAAGGTGTTTCAGGACAAACTTATGATAGAAAAGTGGACGCACAAATCTTGAATTTATTGTCAAATATTGCTCAGTCTTCACATAAATTTACAAATGATTTTAGATTGTTGCAACATTTGAAAGAATTGGAAGAACCGTTTGAAAAAAATCAAATTGGGTCAAGTGCGATGGCATACAAGAGAAATCCAATGAGAAGTGAAAGAATTTCATCACTTGCAAAATATGTAATTTCAAGCTCACAAACAGGTGCATTAGTTTTTGCAACACAATGGTTTGAAAGAACGCTGGATGATTCTGCAAGCAAGAGACTTTCGATTCCACAAGCATTCTTGGCAGTGGACGCAATTTTGATTATTTGGCTTAACATTATGGATGGAGTTGTTGTTTATCCGAAAGTAATTGAAGCGAATATTCAAAAGGAATTGCCGTTTATGGCGACTGAAAACATTATTATGGAATCAGTGAAAAAAGGGATGGATAGACAAGAAGTTCATGAAATCATAAGAGAACTTTCAATGGAAGAAACAAAGGAAATTAAGTTGAATGGAAATCCCAATAGATTAATTGACAGAATTATAAAAGATGGTAGATTAGGACTTAAAGCAGAAGATATGGAAGGAATCTTGGTTTCTGCTAATTATACTGGATTTGCTGGTCAGCAGACTGAGGATTTTGTGAAAAATGAGATTAATCCGATTTTGGATAGATATAAGGATGAGATTGTTGAGGATAGGGAGGAATTGAGAGTTTAATGAAAAAAAGAGGAAAAAATATAAATGTATTTCTTATGGATGGTGATTCTAACGGAAGAATAAAATGCACCTTATCGAATTGGACAGGAGTAGCATATAAAATTCCAAGAATTGAATTGGAGAAATGCAAGGATAGAAAAGAATTAAAACAAAGTAGTGTATATTTTTTATTTGGTACATCTGATGACAATGAAGATTTTGTTTATATAGGAAAAGCAGGTTCAAGAAATAATGGGGAAGGTATTTTAGATAGACTTCAGGAACACAATAGAAATATAAAAAATGAAGAATGGAAAGAATATTGGAGAGAAGCAGTTGTTTTTACTACTTCAAATCATTCTTTTGGGCAAACAGAAATAGGATATTTGGAACATCATTTTTATGAGTTGGCTAAAAAATCTAAAAGGTATGCTACTAAAAATTCAAATTCAACTAATCCTGGAAACATTACCGAAGAAAAAGAAAGTGAATTAGAGGAATACATAAATTATGCAAAAATAATAATAGGTGTATTAGGGTATAAAGTATTTAAACCATTAAATGAGATTGGAATTAATAATCATAATTATGAAAAAGAAATTCTTTATTTGAAAAATTCAAAAGTAGAAGCAAAATGTAGACAAAGTTCAGAAGGTTTTGTTCTTTTAAAAGGAAGTAAGATAAGTAAGGAAGCTAAAAATTCTTTAGGTCCAAATTTAATTAAACGTAGAGAAAAAGTAAAAAATAATATTTTAGAAGAAGATATGTTATTTTCTAGTATTAGTTCTGCAGCAAAATTTGTTTTGGGTTATAGTGTAAATGGTTGGGATGTATGGAAAAATAAAGAAGGAAAAACGTTTAAAGAAATAAATAATTCATAAAAAACTTGAAAATAATAAAAGATCATTAGGAATAAAAAAATGAAAAAGAAAAAAACTCTCACAAGAAACCAGAACATGGCAAGAATAAAATCTAAAAATACTAAACCTGAAATTTATATTCGGAAATTGCTTTATAAGATGGGATATAGATACAGAGTAAACTATTCACAGCTTCCAGGAACACCTAATATTTTTATTTTGAAATATAATACTGCGATATTTGTAAATGGATGCTTCTGGCATAGGCATGAAAATTGTAAAATTGCAACTTTTCCTAAGACACATGCTGAATATTGGGAAAAGAAGTTTAGGAGAAATGTAGAGAGGGATATTGAGGTTCGTGAGAATCTTTTTGAGATGGATATTAGTGTTATTACGATTTGGGAATGTGAAATTAATAAAATGCAGCGAAATGAAGAATACAAGGAAAAATATTTGAAAATTTTGAAGGACAGGATTGAAAGAGTCTTTAATTATGAAGAAGAGGATATTTCGATGCAGATGGAAGTTGCAGAGGAAAGTGGGAAATATACTTAAATTTTCTATAATTATCAGGCTATGGAAAATATTGCCTCGAATATTTTTTTAATTGAAGTAGTCATAATTTTTGGATTCGGTTTTATTGTAAGCTAAGTTCAAAATTGTGGCTATTTTTTAGAATATATCCAATTTATTGGAATTGATTTAGAATAAATAAAATATAAAATTAGGAAGAATTTTTGTAAATAAAAATTTAAGTAAGTTTGAAAAATTAAGTATAAAAAAAATACCCCCTAAAAGGTATCATATCTACTTGTATGTTCTTACTAATTAAACATGGTGCCCAGACGCGGAATCGAACCACGGACACAGGGATTTTCAGTCCCTTGCTCTACCGACTGAGCTATCTGGGCTAAATGGCGGAAGTGACGAGACTCGAACTCGCGACATCTTGCGTGACAGGCAAGCACTCTAACCAGCTGAGCTACACCTCCAAAAAAAATGGTGGTCACAATTGGGCTCGAACCAATGACCCCCTGCTTGTAAGGCAGGTGCTCTCCCAACTGAGCTATGCGACCATCACATTATTTATTACTTGCTTATTATATCAAATAAAAACTAAAATGTCAACACTTTTTTTGAAATTTTTATGTAATTAAAAAAAACTTTATTGTATAATTAAGTGCAACAAAAAAGTAAAAATTATTATAAAGAAAATTTAAAGATTATTTAATATAAAAACTGAGAGTTATAGTTTAAAATTATAAAAAGGAAAAAAGGAGAAATAATAATGAAAAGAAATAAAAAATTGATTATGACAATTTTATTAGTAATGGGCGTAAGTTATATTGGAAATGCAAGAATAAAAAATAGAAAATTTAAAAATATAGAAAAAACTTCAGTTGAATTGAAAAATATAAAGAGTAATTCAAAAGAACTAAATAGCCAAGAATATGCAAAAATTTTGGAAAATTTTAGAAAAAAAGCTGATAAATATCTTGAAACTGGAGATAAAATTCAGCTTGTGGACGATTATATAAATGACATTGAAGATGCTAAAGTTTCTAAAAAGGCATTGAAAGATAATTATGATGCTGATAAAGAGACTTTTGGGATTGTTGAAGTGGCAATATTTATGAAAAGCTCGTATTCAGATGGAGAAAACGCTAAAAAATTGACAGATGAAGATTATAAAAAAATGCAAGAAAAGTTTGTAAAAACAAATAAATTTAAACAGTTGGAGGGATATGTAGAAATACAGCCAGTACAACCACTACAAAATAAATAATAAAAAAGCTCAGATTAAAGTAAATTATCTGAGTTTTATTTTTTTATAGAAACAATTATATAAAAGATTTTCATTTTTAATAACTTTTCATAATAAAATATTAAAAAAATATATAATATAATAAATAGTTATGATATAATAAACAAAAGCAAAGTGTAATTCTAAAAATTTATGTAAATTTAATAAAAAAATAGAAAAATTAATAAGATAAAAAAATTAAGAGAATAAAAAGATAAAAGGATAAAATAGAAAAAATGGAGTTTAAAGAAAAAAATTTTTTTAAAAAAGGTAAAATTAAAGATAATCAAATTGAAGATATGAAAATTGTCACTAAAAATATGAGTTTGAAAAAAATTTCAGAAAGTGAGATATTTTTTGTTCCGCTTTTGCAACATAAGGGAGAGAGAGCTTTTGAGATTGTGAGAGTTGGTCAAGAAGTTAGAAAATATGAGAAAATAGCACAAGGTTATGGAAGTATTTCGGCAAATGTTCATTCGCCTGTTTCAGGGAAAGTTATTAGAATTATGAAAAATTTTTTGCCTGATGGAAGCAAAGTTAGAACGATAATTATTGAAAATAATTTTAAGGAAGAGCGAGTAAAACTTGTAAAAAGAAATATGAGAGAGCTTCAGATGGCAGGAAGTGAAGAAATTTTAAAAATTATTGAAGAGGCTGGAATTGTAGGGCTTGGTGGGGCAGGATTTCCTACGGCATCTAAATATGATATAAAACTTGAAAAAATTGATACATTTATTATTAATGGAATGGAAAGTGAGCCATATTTGACAGCGGACTATTTGCTTATGAAAAATTATGCAAAAGAGATTTGCCGTGGAATTAAAGTGGCTGAGAAAGTTTTAAGACCAAGACATATGGTTATCGCAATCTCAGAAAAAAATAAGGAGTTAGTCAGTGTTTTTGAGAGAATGGCAAGAGAAGTGAACATAGATTTGCAAATTAAAATTTTGTCAGCTGATTATCCACAAGGAAGTGAAATTTTATTAATTGATAAAATTACTGGGAAAAAAATTCAAAAAGGGAAATTGACTATTGAAAGAGGAGTCATTGTGAGTAATGTTGGAACAATTAAGGCAATTTATGACGCTTTTTTTAATGGAAAACCTTTAATTGAGAGAATTGTCACAATTTCAGGAGAAGAAGTTCCAAATGCTGGAAATTATAAAATTAGAATTGGAACGCCACTGGTTCACATAGTTGATTCTTTGAATATCACAAAAACAGATAAAATTATTTTTGGCGGACCGATGATGGGAAATAAAGTGAAAGAACCCAGTACGCCAATTATTAAAGGAACCTCTGGAGTTATATTTTTAAATGAAGAAAAAATTGAGTCAAAAAATTGTATTTCGTGTGGAAAATGTGTTGAAGTTTGTCCGATGAACTTAATTCCTTTTGACTTTTCAAAATATTATGAAAAGGTAAGGTATGTTAAAATGTTAAATGCAAATATTTTTAATTGTATTGAGTGCAGTGCTTGTGAATATGTTTGTCCATCTAGAGTGCCTTTGATTGAGAGTATTAAAAATGGAAAAGAAATTTTGGTGGAACTTATCAATTTGGAGGTGGAAAGTTAATTTATGGATGAAAAATCTCTGATGGAAGAAATTTTAGGAATACGCTCTAAAAAAGATAGGGGAGAAACTCTCTTATTTGAAGATGAAACTGAGAAAAATCCTAAGTCTAACGAAGATAAAAAAAAAGAAGAAAAAGATAATTTAAGAAAAAAAAATAAGAAAAAAGGCAAAGAAAAAGAAATTTTGAAAAAGGAAAAAGAAGAAAAAGAACTGTTGGAAAAAGCAAAAAAAATGTTAAAAATCGCATCAGACATAAAATCTAAAAAAAGATTTTTTTCTCCGTTTATTTACGCTAGTGATACTGTGGAAAAAATAATGATAGATGTTATTTTGGCATTACTTCCAGCTATTTTAGTTTCAATTTTTTTATGCGGAATAAAATCGCTTTTATTAATCTTGATTTCAGTTGTTTCAACAGTTTTGACAGAAAAAATCATCACAGCAGTTTTTTTAAAAAAAGAAAAAAATTCGATAAAAGATTTTTCGGCGGTAGTCACAGGAATAATATTTTCTTTGACACTTCCAGTTTTTGTGCCATATTATTTTGCAATTTTTGGCGGAGCGTGTGCTGTCATTTTTGGAAAAATGTTATACGGCGGACTTGGAAAAAACTTGTACAATCCTGCAGTTGTTGGAAAATTTTTTGTATTAATATTTTTTGAGAAAGTATTTTTAAAATTTAAATTTTCAAATGCAAATTTCCAAATTTTAAATTTAAAATTATTCGGAAATTTTTTGGATTCATCATTCACAAGATTTTTGGACGGTTTGATTTTAAGTCGGTCAAACTCAATCGGAACTTTTTCTGGAATGACATTAATTTTCGGGGGAATTTATTTAGTTATAAAAAAAAGAATATCCCCGTCCACTCCTTTGAGCTTTTTTTTGTCGTCAATAATTTTATCATTTTTTGTCCCTGAAATATCTAAAATTCCAATAGGAGAGATATTGCTAGTTGGAATTTTTATGGTGGCGGATATGCCTACAACTCCTGTTTTTTTGATTGGAAAAATATATTTTGGAATGATGTTGGCACTTGTATCATCAATACTTTTATCACAAAAAGTTCAAAACGAAGTGCTGTTTTATGCAATAATAATTTTAAATAGTTTCACTCTGCTTATAAATAAGGTACTAAGACCAGTCACTTTTGGAAAAAATTTAGAAATTGAAGCCATAAAACAGTTTTTACAGTTAATTGTGTTGACATTTTTGATTGTAGCTGCAACTATTATTTTGATAAACTTATATAATTTTGGATTATTTAAATATTTGATTTATGGTTATAGCATAATTATGATTATTACTGCATTTATTTTCTTGAAAAACGATTAATATTATAGTCATAGGAAATTAAAAAAATATATTGATTTAAGAAAATTTATTAAATAGTGGAAATAGGGATATTTTTAGGATTTGTAAATTAATTTGAGAAACTGTAAAATAAAAAAGCTATTCAGAAATAGAAACTATATTCTGAATAACTTTCCTTTTTAGTCGGCTAAATACACATCGGTTAATTCTAAGTTATGGTAACCTGACCCAGTAAATTCAACTGTCCAATATCCATCATAAAATAATGTTCCAAAGGGATCACCTTTAAAATGAAATGTTTTTCCAGTATCAGCACTTACACAAGTGTTTCTTGATGTAACAGAACATCTTTCAACATATCTAGAAAATCCTAAAACTCCAAATAAAAGAAATGCCGATAAGATAATTTTTTTCATAAAAATCAACTCCATTTATTAAAATATATTTTTCACATAATTTGCTATATTATATCCTAAAAAATAAAAAAAAACAATAGGAAATTTATATTTAATCTTGCTTAAATAAAATTATGTGGTAAACTAATAGTGAAAAAAATTTTGAAAGGGAGTAAAAAAGATGAGAGTGATTATATTTTATGGACTTATTATTCTAATTGTTCTTGGACTTGTTTTATCATTGTTTGCTTATGTGAGAGTGCCGAATGATAAAATGGCGTTTATTTCAGGATTTAGAAAAAGAATGGTTAGCGGAAGACTTGCATTTTATGTGAGAGCTTTTGAGAGAGTCGATTATCTTGATTTGGCAGTATTTTCTGTCGATGTGGATACAAAGCAGTTTGTGCCTACCAATGATTTTATTAATATAAAAGCTGATGCAATTGTAAAATTGCAGGTGGGAACGGCACAGGAGATAATGCTTATTGCAAGTAAAAATTTTTTGAATAAAAATCATGAGTATATGAGTAATGCGATAAAAGATGTTCTGGAAGGTAATTTAAGAGAAATTATCGGACAGATGAATTTAAAGGATATGGTTCAAAATCGAAAAGTTTTTAATCAGAAAGTTGAAGAAAATGTAATTGACGATTTGAGAAAGATGGGACTTGAGCTAAAATCGTTTAATGTACAGTCGTTTACTGATGAAAAGGGAGTTATTGATAACTTAGGAATTGAAAATACAACTAAAATTTCAAAAGATGCAAGTATTGCAAAAGCCAATTCAGAAAAGGAAGTTGCGATTGCGAAAGCACAGGCTTATAAAGAAGCGCAGGATATTGAAATAAAAACTCGGGAAGAAATTGCGGAAAAGCAAAATGCACTGAAAATTAAACAAGCGGATTTGAAAATAGAAAGTGATACAAAACAAGCTCTTGCAGATATAACTTACGATATTCAAAAAGAAAAAAACCGTAAAGAGTATGAAGAAGTTATAGGAGATGCAAATTTCACTCAGCAAGATCAAGCAATTCGTGCAAATAAAGCAAAACTTGAAAGTGAAATTAAAATTGATCAGCAAATAAAAGCCGATGCAAAATTGTACAATATGACAAAAGACGCTGAAGCAAGATTAGTTGAAGAACAAAGACAAGCAGATGCTGAACTTTATAAACGGCAAAGACAAGCTGAAGGAATAAAATTACAGGCTTTGGCAGAGGCAGAGGCAAAGAAAATTCAGGCGGAAGCAGAAGCAAATGCAGTAAAAATTAAAATGTTAGCAGAGGCTGAAGGAATAGAAGCTAGAGGTAACGCTGAAGCTGGTGCAAAAGAAAAAATGTTGCTTGCAGAAGCTAGAGGTAAAAAAGAAACATTATTAGCAGAAGCAGAAGGACTTGATAAAAAAGCGGAAGCAATGAAAAAATACGGAGAAGCAGCAGTTGCAGAAATGTACTTTAAAGCACTTCCTGAAGTTGCAAAAAATGTGGCAGCGCCATTAAACAATATTGATAAAATAACAATGTACGGAGACGGAAATACAAGCAAATTGATTTCTGACATCACTCAAAGTATCGGAAAAATCAATGATGGAATTTCTGATGGAGCAGGCATTGATATAAAATCGCTGCTTGCAGGATTTTTGGGCGGAAAAGTGCTGGATAGTATTAAAAAAGATGATGTCGTTAGAAAAGGAAAAGAAGGTGAAGAAGAGAACAATAAGGGATAATCTTTTTATTAAAAATATTTAAAGATAAAAAAAATCACGATTATTGATTTGATTGTGATTTTTTTAGTATAATTTAAAATTTTGTATGAAATTTAGTTTAAAAAAATATTTTGAAAATTGAAATAGCCTCTGTTTTTTGATATAATTTATTCATAAAGTAAAAATTTTAGGAATAATCGAGGTTAGAAAAATATAAAAAGGAGAAGTAAAAATTGGATGATAAAAAATTAATGATTTTGGAAGAAAAATTAAAAAATGAGTTGTCAGAAGATAAAATAAATTATATAAACAAATATAAATTAAAATTAAATGATAAAAGGCAATGGATGACGACTAAAAATAATGTTCCAGAAAGAGTCTATTTTTCGCATAATTTTATCTTGAAGAATACGATATTAGAAGTTATTTTTAGAAAATATCAGCTATGTTATGCAAAATTAAAATACTTCAGAGAAAACCTTGATAAATTTTCATATTTTAAATATGATCCAAAATTAGGATTTATTGAAACAGAATTTTGGGATATTGAATTCTTTTGTCATAAAAAATCTGGGAAATATATTGACTTGAGATATTTGCAACAAATAACAGAAATAGAGGTATTTTTAGAATTTGTGAACTGGCTTGAAAGTTTATAGGATAAAAAAGTCATTTGGATATTAAAAAATATTTTGAAAATTGAAATAGCCTCTGTTTTTTGATATAATTTATTGATTAAAGTAAAAAATTTTAGGAATAATCAAGGAAGGTTGCTATGATAAAAAGAATAGATACAAAAAGTGGGAAAACAATTTCTTACGTATATAATTTGAAAGATGAAGATTATAGAATTGTGTCTGAAAGATTGGAGATGGATGAGGAAAAGATAAAAAATGTAATTGATGAAGAAATTTTTACTCCGAGGATCTCAAAATCAGACTGGGAAATTTATAAATTGTATTATCCGACTGTGAAGAAACCTGTGATAGATAAAGAGGTTACATCTTACGAAATTAATCCAATTGTAATTTGTATGAGGGAGAATAAGGTTGTTATTTTAGATGATGACTATTTTGAAGATTTTTATAATTTTGTTGAAGAGTATGCTGAATTGAGAGATGATATTCTTGAGGAAAATCGTTTTTTTCTAAATATGCTTCATAAAATTTCTCAAAGTCTTTATAAATATGTGCGAATTTTGATTGGAGAACATGACAAGATTGAAACAGTTTTGAGGGAGCAGCAAAGCAATGAAAAATTGATTTCATTATCAGAAGTGGAGCAAGGTTTTTATGTTTACAATATTGCTATGAGAAACTTGAATTATGTTGTTGAAAATTTGAAAGAGGATGAGCAATTTTCTCAATATGAAGAATATATGACAAGAATTTTGCAGGAGATAAACTTTACACTTGATTTATCGTCTTCATACTGTGAAATCTGTAAAACAACACGAGAAACATATTCATCATATATTGGCAATAATATGAATATCACAATGAAAGTTTTGGCAGCGGCGACAATACTAATTACAGTTCCAAATATGATTTTTGGATTTTACGGAATGAATGTGAAGTTGCCGCTTCAAGATACAGGATTTTTTGCACTTGGAATAATTTTTGTGATAATGGTGGCTTTGATGGTTGTATTGTGGAAGTATTTGAAAAAGAAAGTTTTGTAAAATATAAATGTAGTATAAAACAAAAAAAAATTCCCACAATATTAAGATTTGTATTTACTTATTGAAAAAATCTATAATGAAAATCTTATTGTAAGATTAAATAAAGGTTGAAAAAATAAGCTGCACCTAAAATTTTGGACATAAACAAGATTAGAGGTGCAGTCCAAAGAATAATATTTAGTTTAAATCAAGAATAGTCTATTTAAAAAAATGTACATTTAAACTAATAACATATTTTCAAGAAATATTTTAAATTAAATCAAAACAAATAACTTTATCAATCAAAGTATTCTTTTAAGAAAAAGTTTAAATAAGTTTATAATTGTGCTGTTGGGTAAAGCGTGATTTCGTTCATGCTAACTTCTTCTGGCAAATCAATCGCAAATTTTACAGCTTCGGCAACTATTATAGGATCTGCTCCAATTGTGTCGTAAAGAAATTCAATTCTTTCCTTAATTGCTTTATTTGTGATACGTGTTGCAAGTTCAGTTCTGAATGCTCCTAAATATAAAGTTGTTGTACGGACATTCATTTTTTCATTGGCACTTTCTTTTCTTAGTACTTCCATTAGTGCTTTTACACCGTGTTTTGTGGCACAGTATACTCCTGCTCCAAGATATGTGTTTAGTCCAGCAACAGAAGATGTGCTAATAACATGTCCAGATTTTTGCTTGATAAAATGTGGAAGTACAGCTTCAATACCATTTAAGACACCTTTTAAGTTCACATCTATCATTTCATCCCATTCACTATTTTTTAGTTCTGACAATGGTGCGTTTGGCATTAATCCCGCATTATTGAAAATAACATCTATTTTTCCGTATTCAGAAATTGCAAAATCAACCAATGCTTTTACTTCCTCTCTTTTTGACACATCTGTCACTTTGTAAGCTGCTTCTCCTCCTTTTTCCTTTATTTCAGCAACAGCTTGCTGTAATTTGTCTTCATTTTTTGCAGCAAGTACGACTTTTGCGCCACTTTCTCCTAGTAATTTTGCAGTAGCTTTTCCAATTCCTGAAGAAGCTCCTGTAACAATAACGACTTTGTTTTTAACAGCCATTTTAAATCATCTCCTTTGAGTAGTTAATTTTTCTTGCAAACTTATTATAACATATCTTTTTAAAAAGTCAATACATATATATAGATGTTTTGGAAAATAAAAAAGATATATTCTGGTTGTTATTTTAAATAAATTAAAGTATAATATATTAATTACTATGGAAAGGTATTGCGAAATGAGTAAATATAAGGAAGTTTATGAAAATATAAAAAAACAAATAAAAGATGGAAAATTAAAGTCAAAAGACTACTTAAAAAGTGAGGCTGATTTGGCGATAGATTATTCCTGTTCGGTACTTACTGTTAGAAAGGCACTTGCATTATTGGAGTCTGAGGGATATATTCAAAAAATAAAGGGAAAAAAGTCGATTGTGCTGGAAAAAGGAGATTTGAAAAATATTTCGCTTACTTCGATACAGACGTTTCAAGAATTGAATAAGATAAAAAATATAGATGTCAAGGCAAATTTAGTTAGTCTATACATAGTACAAGGTGCCGAGGAACTAATGGAAAAATTTAATGTCTCTAAAACGGCTGATTTTTATAAGGTTGTTCGTACTTATTCTTTGGATGGTGAAGTTGTGCAGTATGCCATTTCTTATTTTGATAGAAAAATCGTCACTTATTTAAATGATGAAATAGCCAGTAAATCTATCTATGAATATCTGGAAAATGAACTAAATTTAAAAATATCCTATTCAAGGCGGGAAATAAAGTTCAGAAGTGCAACAGATGAAGAAAGACGGTATATAAATCTGGAAAATATTGACAGAGTTGTAGTTATTGAAACTTATGCTTATTTATCTAACGGAAATCTTTTCCAATATGAAACAATAACTTATCATCCTGATAAATTTACTTTTACGGCAATTGCTAAAAGATAGTTGCTAAAAATTGAAATATGAAAAAATATTGACCTTTTTATTTATGTATTATATTATGTACATATATGGAAAGAGTAATTTTTATGACAAATACAAATGTAACTAATTTAAGAAAAACTTTATTTTCTTGTTTAGAATAAGCAATTGATTATAATGATTTAATGTAAATGCAAAGAGAGGATACTTTAGTAAAATGTAAAGGAGACAAAAAATGAAAAAAATAGTTTTAGTAATTAGTTTAATGATTTCTTTAATCTTGTGTTCGGCTGAAAAAACTGATTTTATACGAGAAGTATTAGCTAAAAATGATGGATTTGCTTCAGAAGGTAAAGGAACTACGGGTGGAACTCAAGCTGTTCAGAAAAATATATTCAAAGTTACAAATAAGAAAGAATTTGTTGCAGCACTTGGAAACAGAAAAAATACGGAACCTAAGATTTTGATGATATATGGGACAATAGATTTTGATACAGATGATAATGGTAAGAGTTTAAAGATGGAAGATTATATGGCTAAAGGGTATGATTTTCAAAAATATTTGGAAACTCATGCTTCTAAAAGTTCAGCATCTAAAAGTTTGAAAGAAGATCAGGAAGCAAAAAGAGAACAATCTCAAAAAAATCAAAGTAAAAGTATTACAGTCCATGTTCCTGCCAATACAAGTATAATTGGGATTGAAAATGCAAAATTAAAAGGTGTAGATTTAGTCCTAGATTCTAATAATATAATTATAAGAAATATAATGTTCGAGTCCCCTTATGATTATTTTCCATCATGGGATCCAAAAGATGGAAAAGAAGGTAACTGGAATTCCGAATATGACAGTATTTCAATAAAGGGCGGTACTCATATTTGGATAGATCATTGCCATTTTCAAGATGGACCTGAAACTATTGAAAAATATTTTAATCGTAAATATGAGCATAGGGATGGTTTAATTGACATATCAAATCAATCAGATTATATAATTTTGTCATATAATATTTTTGAAAATCATAATAAAGCGATTTTGATAGGAAATAGTGATTCAAAAATGACAGATGAAGGGAAATTAAATGTAACTTTGCATCATAATTATTTTCATAATTTAGTTCAAAGAGCACCAAGAGTGAGATTTGGAAAAGTTCATGTATATAATAATTATTATCAATCAGACAATAAAAATAGTGAATACAGTTATTCTTATTCTTTAGGAGTTGGAAAAAATTCAAAAATATATGCTGAAAACAATGTTGCAGAAGTAAAAGGCAAAGATTATAAAGATTTTGTAAAAGTCTTTGGTGGAAAAGAACTTACAACTATTAACAATATTTTCAATGGACAAAAAATTGATAAATTTAATGAAAGTTTATCAAAAGTGAATTGGGTTCCTACATTATATCAAAAAATAGATGCTACAAATGAAGTAAAAGATAAAGTTTTAAATAATGCGGGAATATTTAAAAAATAAAATGTAGTTTGTTTTAATTGAAATAAAAAATATATAATAAATAATTGATAAAATAATAAAATAATAAAAATTGTTAAGGATTAGTTTTTGCATAATGTGAAAGCTAATCTTTTTTAATTTTCATATTTATTTATTAAGTTATAACTGATAAAAAATTTTTTAAAAATTGAGAGTACAAGCATTTCTGTATAAACAAACTAAAAAATAAAAATAAAGATATGAAAAAAATCTTGACTTTTTTATTTATGTACTGTATTATGTACATAGGTGAAAGGAGTGATTTTTGTGACAAATACAAATGCAACTAATTTGAGAAAAAATTTATTTTCTTATTTAGAATCAGCGATTGACTATAATGATGTTATTAATGTGAATACAAAAAAAGGAAATGCAATTATTATTAGTGAAGCTGAATATAACGGTTTACTAGAAACTTTATACTTGCTGTCAGATCCAAATATGAAAGAAAAGATTGAAACTGCAAAGAATGCTACTAGTGATGATTATGAGGTTTTGAATGGTAGAAGAATATAAGATTTATATTTTAAAGAAAGCTAATAAAGACAAGGAGAAAATAAAACAATTTCCAGCATTAAAAAATAATGTAGATAAATTGATAAATCTTATAAAGAAAAATCCTTTTCAAACGCCACCATCTTACGAGATCTTAACGAAAGATTTGAGGGGATATTATTCAAGAAGGATTAATAAGCAACATCGACTTGTATATGAAGTTATTGAAGAAGAAAAAAGAATAAATATTATCAGTATGTGGACACATTATGAATTTTAATGAGTTAAATAAGGATTAGTTTTTGCATAAAGTGAAAGCTAATCTTTTTAAATTTTTATATTTATTTACTAAGTTATAACTGATAAAATTATAAAAAAAGATATTTTTGTTAAATATAGCTGATGAAAATATTGATTTTTAATTTTTTATAAGTTATAATTGAAAAGAGGTGATAAGATGTTAAAAAGAGATGAGTATATAAAACAAATAGTACCTTTTATTGATAAAGATGTGATAAAGGTTTTGACAGGAATAAGGAGAAGTGGAAAATCGGTTATGTTGAAACTTTTAATGGAAGAATTGAAAAATAGAGGAATAAATGAAAATCAGTTTATTTATATTAATTTTGAAAATTTGAAATATAGAAATCTAAAAAATTATGAGAGATTGTATGATTTTATTTTAAATAAAGTTGATGATAAATATAAGAGCTACTATATTTTTTTAGATGAGATTCAAGAAGTGGAAGAATGGGAAAGATGTGTGAACTCTTTGAGGGTGGATGAAGACTTTAATTTTGATATTTATATCACAGGTTCAAATGCTAAGCTGCTTTCAGGGGAACTTTCGACATATCTGGCTGGGAGGTATATTGAGTTTGTTGTGTATCCGTTTTCATTTAAAGAGTTTTTTGAAATTATACAGGAGAAAAATCAAGAAATAAAAGTCAAAGAAGCATTTCAAAAATATGTAAAATTTGGAGGAATGCCGTTTCTTCATAATTTGGATTATAATTTTGAAGCAAGTATGCAATATTTACAGGATTTGTATGCTTCCATTATATTAAAGGATATTACCCAGAGAAATAATATTAGAGATACAGATTTGCTAGAAAGAATAATAAATTATATTGTTATGAATATTGGAAATACATTTTCAGCGACATCAATTTCTAAATTTTTTAAAAGTGAGAATAGAAAAGTGGCAACAGAAACAATACTGAACTATATAAAGGCATGTGAAGAGGCATTTTTAATTTATAGAGTTGCTAGAAATGATTTATTAGGAAAAAAGATACTGAATGTGAATGAAAAATATTATATAGCTGATCATGGAATAAGAGAAGCTATAATGGAAAATAATCAGAAAAATATAAATCAAGTGTTGGAAAATATTGTGTATTTTGAAATGCTAAGAAGAGGATATAATATAAAAATTGGAAAGGTAGATAATTTTGAAGTAGATTTTGTCTGTAAAAAAAATGATGAAACGATATATATTCAAGTAAGTTATTTATTAGCTTCAGAAGATACAAAAGAAAGAGAATTTTCAGTTTTAGAAAATATTAAAGACAATTATCCAAAATATGTGCTGTCGATGGATGAATTTGATATGTCAAGAAATGGGATAAAGCATGTAAATTTGATAGAATTTTTAGTAAAATAAGCTAACCGTAAAAATTGAATAATTGTAAAGAACAATATTGATTAAAAATAATATTTTTCAGTATTTTTTGTTATATAAAATAGTGTTGCTAAAAGAAAAAAAGTAGGTATACTTATAGTAGAATAAAAACAATAAATAATAAAAGAGAAAGGAATGGTAATGATGGAAATAAACAAATTTATCGATCATACAATTTTGAAGGCGAGTACTACGAGAGAAGATGTAAAAAAATTATGTGAAGAGGCTAAAAAGTATGGATTTTATTCAGTTTGTGTAAATGGGGCGAATGTTGAATATGCTTTTAGTCAAGTTAAAGACAGCGATGTGAAAGTCGCAGCGGTAGTTGGGTTTCCTTTGGGAGCGATGGCAACAGATGTGAAGGTGTTTGAAGCGAAAAAGGCGATTGAAGATGGTGCTTCAGAAATTGACATGGTTATTAATATTGGAGCATTAAAAGATAAGGACTATGAATTGGTGGAAAACGAAATTAGAAGAATTAAAGAAGCAATTGGAAAAAATGTTTTGAAAGTGATTATTGAAACTTGCTATTTGACTGATAAGGAAAAAGTGAAGGCTTGTGAATTGGCTGTTAATGCGAATTCTGATTTTGTGAAAACTTCGACAGGTTTTGGAACTGGAGGGGCTACATTTGATGATGTGGAACTTATGAAAAAAGCAGTTGGAAATAAGGCAAAAGTTAAGGCAAGTGGTGGAGTGAGAGACTTTGAAACTGCGAAAAAATATATTGAACTGGGTGCTGAAAGATTAGGAACAAGTTCTGGAATTGCGATTGTGACTGGGGCTGAGAACGAAGGTTCTGGATACTAAATTTTTAGATTTTCTTAAATAAAAAAGAGGTGGGAAAGATGAAATTTAAAAATTATTTATTTTTTGTGTTTTTACTATTAATTTCTGTAATTAGTTTTGGAAAAAATACGAATGCTCAAGAAATTTTATTGACTGATAACGGTGTAATTTTAAATTTAAGAGGGATTTTTAAGATGGATTGGGACAAAAGTGATCCAGATGTTCCTTGTTTTGCAACAGGATATGGTGAAATGCTATTTTATCCTGAAAATAAGGATATTGTGAATGGGAAACCCTTAGTTTTGAGGCTTAGAGATTTTGACTATAATAATCCAGATGTGAATGTGGATTATGAAAAGGAAGCAGCTAAGGAAGAAAAAATTATTACTGAAACATTGAAGAAAAATTTTCCAGAAGAATACAAAAAAATGCAAAAAATTAGTAAAGGGAAATTTGAAGTTCCAGCGACAGTTAAGATAAAAAAGGTTTTGCCTTATACAGAATGTGATTTTACGACTGTTTACGCTTATGCTACAGAATTAAAGAGAGTTGATGGTGCGAAATCGAAAATTACTGAAGTTAAAACAAAAAAATCAAAGGATTTTGAAGAAGAGTTTGCAGATCCTAATGAACCTTTTGATTTGAAAAAATATAAAGTGAGTTCAAAGGATGGATATGCGAATTTGCGTGAAAAACCGACAACAAGCTCAAAAATTATTTCAAAAATGGATAATGGAGCTATTGTAAAATATATTACAAAATCTGGCGACTGGTATTATATTTTTGATGTTGAATATCCTGATGAGAGTAATAAACTCTCAAAAATAAAGGAATATCGAGGTTTTATTCATAAAAGCCAGTTGAAAAAATATGTTGATTAAAAATTTGAAAATACAAAAATTTTATACTAAATACCATTTGAAAAATAGGAAAATATTTTATTTATTTTCTTGAAAAGAGTCTTGCTCTCTTGTTAAATAGAATTCATATCTAATGGGAAATAGTATGGAAATATAGAAAAAGGAAGAGAAAAAATGACTTTTGAAGAAATAGAAAAATTTTATAAGAAAGACACTATTACGGTAGCAAAGGAATTACTCGGAAAAATTTTGATTTCAAAAAATGAAAATGAGATATTTGCTGGATATATTGTTGAAACGGAGGCGTATTTGGGGGAATTTGACAGAGCGGCTCACGGTTACGGGAAAAAGCGGACTCCAAAAGTAGAAGCGTTATTTGAAAAGGCTGGAACTGTCTATATTCACTCGATACACTCTCATAAAATGTTAAATATTGTGACTTGTGAGAAAGGGAATCCACAAAGTGTGTTAATCCGAGCGATAGAGCCAATTTTGAATATTGAAAGAATGGAAGAAAATCGTGGGAAAAGTGGAATTTTAGTGAGTAATGGTCCGGGAAAATTTACAAAGGCATTTGGGATTGATGATAGATTTTATAAGATGGAAATTCAGATTATTGAGAAAAATATGTTTGAAATTGAAAATTTTTTTGAAAAATTAGAGAATAAAAATTTTGGAATTAAATATGACATTTCTAAAATAAATGAGAAATATTTGTATCTTGATTTTGAAAATGCTAAAATTCCTAAGAAAATAGGTACTTCTGCGAGAATCGGAGTTCCGAATAAAGGTGTTTGGACTGAGAAAAAGTTGCGATTTTTTGTGGAAGGAAATAGGTTTGTTTCTGGGACGAGGAAAGCGGATATGAAAGATGATGTTTGGGAGTGAAATATTTTTATTGTAATTTTTGTTTGAAAAGAAATTTATAAAATTGAGTTTGAATCGAAAGGAGAATATGTGAAGAAAAATATCTTAAAAGTATTGTTATTTCTAGTTTTGGCAAATGTGGGATTTGGAGATGCTGCTCAAATTTTAGGAGATTATTATTCGATAGACAACGGAAAAGTTTATTATAGAAATGAAATTTTGGAAGGAGCAAATCCGAAAACTGCTGAGTTGATAGGATTTTCTCTTTTAAAAGATGATAAGAATGTTTATTATATGGGTGAAAAAATCAAAGATGTAAAAATTAAAAATTTTGAGAAAATAGGTAAAAATTATTGGAAAAATGATAATAAAATTTATTATTTGAATAAAAAAATAGAAAATGCTGATATTATGAGTTTTAAAGTTTTAAATGAAGATTTTGCGAAAGATAAAAATAATGTTTATAGCGGGAATGAATCAATAGGTAGAGGAATTAAAGATCCTAAAACATTTGAATTTTTGCCAAATGGAATAATAAATGCTACATTGTATGGAAAAGATAAAAATAATGTGTATTATATTGAAAATAAAATGATAAATTGTTTTGATACATACTATTCTATTTATGAAGTAAAAGGAATTAATAAAGATAAAGTAGAAGTTATGAATAAATGGTTTATAAAAGATGATAAAAACATTTATTTTAAAGGTGAAATTCTAGAAGATGCAGATTATAATACATTTGAAGTACTTCCAAATGGAGATGGAAAAGATAAAAATAGAAGTTATGAATATTTGACTAAAGATGAATTGAAATGGTTTTAATCAAGGAAAAATTAATTTTTTATACAGATAAAATAAAAAAGATAGGAAACAAAAATAGAATTTAGAATTATAACATACAGTATTTTTGGGGCAAGACTTACCAATGGAAGGGAACTTGCTCGGAGCTTAAAAAAGTATAATCCAGATTTTATCGGACTTCAGGAAGTCGATAGAAATACAAAAAGAAGTAAATTTCGGGATGTTGTACAGGAAATGGCACAGGAAGGTGATGTAAAGTTTTTGTGCGGAGATTTTAATCTTTTGTCAACGACGGAATATTATGCGAAAATTAGGAAAGATTGGAATGACAGCTATTTTCAAGGTAGAGATTTGGAAAATAAGAAAAATTCTGAAAATAGGAAGCTTGAAAACATCTAGAATTGATTATATGATGGCAAAAAAAGAGGATGATTGCAGCGTTAAGAAGAGTTTTTATATTAATGATGATTCGAGGATTGGACGTATATGGCGATTCTTGAGGTGGAGTAAATTTGTTGGGAGAGTGTCCGAAAGTGTAAACTTTTTTGTGTAAATAAACTAGAGAATCCTTATATTACTGAATTTGTATATATTTACACAAAATTCTGGATACTCTCTCTGGGAGAAATATTTTTTATTTTTAACTATTTTTTTGACAATTTTATTATTTCATCTTCACATCTTTTCAAATTGGAACTTTCTTTTCCGATTTCTTTAAAATATCTATAAGTTTTTACTTTTATATCAGAAGCCGCTTCCTCATCAATAACTAATACAGAATTTTTATGTAGCTGCAATGCCGAGATTGTCCAAAGATGATTTACTCCACCTTCTATTCCGTGATAAACTGCTCTCGATTTTTTATAGCCATCTGCAAGTATTATAATTTCATCAGAATCAGTTAATGTGCCAACTCCAATTGTAAGTGCAGCGGTCGGAACTTTTTTCATATCATTTTCAAAAAATCTAGAATTTGCTAAAATCGTATCATATGTTAAATCCTTTTTTCTAGTTCTGGAAGAAAGTGAAGAACCTGGCTCATTAAAGGCTATATGACCATCTTCGCCAACTCCACCCAAAAATAAATTAATTCCTCCGACTTTTTTTATTTTTTCTTCGTATTCATAACATTCTTTTTCCACATCTTGCGTCATTCCATCCAAAATATTAATATTTTCTTTTTTTATATCAATATATTTGAAAAAATTTTCATTCATAAAATAATGATAGCTATTTTTATGATTTGCATTTAATCCAACATATTCATCCATATTAAAAGTTACCACATTTTGAAATGAAATTATTTTTTTCTCATTTAATTCTATTAACTTCCTATAGGTTTTAAGGGGAGTTGCTCCAGTTGGAAGTCCTAGCACAAAAGGTTTTTCTTTTGTAGGACTAAATTTTAAAATTCTTTTTGCTATTTTATAAGCAGTCCAATTCCCTATTTCTTCACTATTTTTTAAAATCATTACTTTCATTTTTTTCACCTTAACTTTATTTTATTGCATTACACATTATATAGTATAATCTATATTTTACCATTGTCAACAAATAATTTTTATTAATTTATCAAGAATTATTAAATTTTTCTTACAAATTTATATTATTTTTTCTGTTAAAAAAAATTAATTGTTGTTATGAAACAGCCAATCTAAAAATACTCTTGTATTTTTTTCTGTTTCAGGGCTAAGTCTTTTAGACTTTTTAGATTTTAACAAAGCGTCTAATTCATTTTCTGAAAGCATTTGAAAGTCACTTCTTTCATATCTTTTACCTTTTTTTGTTTCCGCTCCCGGACTAATTACATAATCAATTGTAATTCCGTAAGAATCTGTAACTGGTGTATCCTGTTTCTTTCTGCTTTTTACATAATATTTTTTTTCAGTTCTGTATCTTAATATAGGATATTTTTCTTTATCATAGGATTTTACATCATCAAGCGGTGTATATGAAACTCTATATTTATTTCCAACAGGAACTACATTCACAAAATAGTTAAATTCTCTGCAGTCTATTTCATCTGTTCCCGGCACTTCGGTACAAAACAAGTCTTTTTGATTTGAAACATAAATCTGCACCTTTGGCAAGAAAAAACTTTCTACTTCACTAGTTGTCATTTCAGAAAAAGCAAATGTTCCAAAAATAAATACTAACATTAAAATAAATTTTTTCATAATTTAAAACCTTCTTTCTTTTTTATATTTTTTCTATAATAAAATTATATCACAAAAATTTTATTTTTTCATTTTTTTGATTAAAAAAAGCAATTTTTCTTAGTTTCTTACATTACAAGTATTTTTATATTATTTTATAAAAAATTATGAAATTTTTTTATATTGTGATAAAATATAATGAATATAAATAAAAAAATAAAACTTTTTAAGAAAGGCAAAAATGAAAAAAGAAAAAGTTGTAGTCGGAATGAGTGGTGGAATCGACAGCTCTGTTGCGGCATTTTTATTAAAGCAGCAAGGATATGAAGTAATTGGCGTAACTTTAAAACATTTACCTGATGAACTTTCAGAAAATCCAGGAAAAACTTGTTGTTCACTGGACGATATTAACGATGCGAGATACACTTGCTATAAACTTGGAATTTCCCACTATGTGATTAATGTTACAAAAGAATTTCAAAGTGAAGTGATGGACTATTTTATAAAAATGTATAATGCTGGTAAAACTCCGTCGCCGTGCATAATTTGCGATGAAAAGGTAAAAATAAAAAAAATTGTGGAATTTGCCGATAAAATGGGAATAAAATATATTTCAACTGGACATTATTCTAAAAAAAGTTTGAACGGACTGCTTTTGTGGGATAAAAACAATAGAAAAGATCAGTCATATATGCTTTATCGACTCAACAAAGATGTTGTAAAAAGATTTTTGTTTCCACTCTCAGAATATGAAAAATCACAAGTTCGTGAAATTGCAAGGCAAAATGGGATTCACACTCACGATAAACCTGACAGCCAAGGGATTTGTTTTGCACCAAACGGTTATATTCCTTATTTAAAAAAAGTTTTGGGAAATGAAATCAAAGAAGGAAATTTTGTGGATAAAAACGGAAAAATAATTGGAAAACATATCGGTTACCAATTTTACACAGTTGGACAACGAAGAGGACTAGGACTTAATTTGGGAAAAGCGTTTTTTGTTGTGGAAATAAGACCTTCTACAAATGAAGTTGTCGTCGGAGATTTTGAAGAAATCCTAATTGATAAAGTTGAAGTTATAAATTACAAATTTCATTGTGAAATAAAAAAAATTCTTTGCAGAGAACTTACTGCAAGACCAAGATTTTCGTCTAAAGGATTAAGTGGAAAACTATATTTTGAAAACAGGAAATTATATTTTAAATTTAACGAAAAGACGCATGAAAATTCACAAGGACAACATATCGTGTTTTATTTGAAAGATGAGTTGATAGGTGGCGGAGAAATAAAGAACTTTGAAAAATAAGTTTTTTATTAAAAAAAGACTAATTCAAAAAAATTATGATGTTGTAAAATAAACAATATATTTTTTATTAAAAAAATTTTTTAAAATAAACTAAAGAAAAAAATAAATTAAAATAAATAAAGCAAAGAAAGAAGGTATAAAATGTTTTTTCCAATGTGCATTAATTTAGAAAACAAAAAGATTTTAGTAATTGGCGCTGGAAAAGTTGCTGCTAGAAAAATTAAAAAAATTGCTGATTATGGCACGGATATTACGGTTTTGTCAAAAGAAATAAAAAAAAGCGAAATTTTGGAAATTAAAAATATAAAGTTTGAAAAAAAGACTTTGGAAAATAATCAAAATGAAATTGAAAAAATTGTAAAAAATTATTTTTTGGTAATAGCTGCGACTAACGATGAGAATTTGAACGAAAAAATTGCAGTAATTTGTGATAAAAACAATATTTTAGTGAACAATGTTTCTTCAAAAACTACGATGAATGCAATGTTTACAGGAATCGTAAAAAATGATGAGTTTCAGATTTCAATTTCTACAAATGGAAAAAACTGCAAGCGAAGTCGAGCAATGAAAGAAGAAATTAAAAAAGTTTTGAATAAAATTGAAAATTAAAAAAATTTAGAAAATAAAAAATGGAGAAAAAAGATGTTTAAAAGACACAGAAAATTGAGAAAAAACGAAATGATTAGAAATCTTGTAAAAGATATATATTTGGAAAAATCTGATTTGATTTATCCAATTTTTATTGAAGAAGGGGAAAATATCAAAAGTGAAATTCCGTCAATGCCAGGAATTTTCAGATATTCGATAGATAGACTTTCAGAAGAGTTAGATGAGCTTGTAAAATTGGGAATAAATTCCATTTTGCTCTTTGGAATCCCAAAACATAAAGACGAATGTGCGACACAGGCTTACAACGAAAACGGTGTCATTCAAAATGCAATAAGATTTATCAAAAAAAATTATGACAATTTTTTAGTAATTTGTGATGTTTGTTGCTGCGAATACACAAGTCATGGACATTGCGGGATTTTGGATAAAGATGGATATGTGAAAAATGATGAAACGATAGAAGTCATTGGGGAAATTGCACTATCTTATGCAAAAGCTGGAGCGGACATTGTAGCGCCATCAGATATGATGGATGGAAGAATTGAAAAGATTAAAGAAGTCTTGGAGCAAAATCATTTTGAAAATATACCGATAATGGCTTATTCTGTCAAATATTCTTCAGCATTTTATGGGCCTTTTAGAGATGCAGCTGATTCAGCACCGCAATTTGGTGACAGAAAATCATATCAGATGGATTTTAGAAGAAATAAAGATATAACTAGTGAAGTCTATGAAGATTTAAAACAGGGAGCGGACATCGTTATTGTAAAACCAGCACTTGCTTACCTCGATGTGCTAAAAAAAGTAAGTGACTCTTTTGAAGTGCCAACTGTTGCATACAGCGTTTCTGGAGAATATTCGATGACAAAAGCTGCAGCACAAAATGGCTGGATAGATGAAGAAAAAGTCGTAATGGAACAGATGTTTGCGATGAAAAGAGCGGGTGCAAGTTCGATAATAACTTATTACGCAAAAGAAGTAGCTAAAAATCTAAAACAATAAATTCTTTTATTTTTTTAAATACAGATAAAAATTTTATTCCTTTTTATAATGAAAATATGTTATAATATTTTTAAAATTCATAAATTTTTAAATATAAAGAAAGTGGGAAAATTATGAAAATAATTATAGTTGGAGCTGGTGTTGTAGGAGAATCTCTTTGCAGTGAATTATCTGAAGTGGGAAACGATGTCATATTAGTTGAAAAGGAAGAGCAAAGACTGAATAAAATAGTTGAAACAAATGATGTAACAGGATATATAGGAAACGGAGCCTCATATGAAACACTGCTTGAAGCTGGAACTGATACAGCGGATATTTTCATCGCAACAACACCAACTGATGAATTAAACATAATGGCTTGTATTATTGCCAAAAAAATGGGAGCAAAATATACGATTTCAAGGGTAAGAAATCCTGAATACGGTTCAAATTTGAGTTTTGTCAGAGATGATTTAGGTATTTCGCTAATAGTGAATCCAGAAATGGAATCAGCTAAAAACATAGCAAATAAATTATTCTTTCCAAATGCCTTAAGTGCAGAAAGTTTTTTTTGGCAAAGAGCGAATATGATTTCACTAAAAATTGAAGAAAACAGTTTTCTAAAAGATATGCACCTAAAAGACTTGGATGTAGATCAAAGTGAAAAAGTTATAATCTGTATTGTTGAAAGAGGAAACGATGTGTTTATTCCATCTGGAGATTTTCAAATTTTGAAAAATGACGTAATTTATGTTATGGGACCGACAGAAGCCGTTAGAAAATTTTACAAAAAAATGGGATACAGCCGATATGTAAATTCTTCGATGATCATTGGTGGAGGAACAATTTCTCATTATTTGATAGACATTCTTTTAAGAGAAAAAAAACAAGTGAAAGTCATTGACAGCGATATGCAAAAATTAGAACATCTAAGTCAAACATTTCCAAATGTTTGCGCAATTTATGGAGATGAGACAGATCACGAATTTTTAATAGATGAAGGAATTAAAAATTTTGATTCCATTGTTATGCTTAGTGACAGTGATGAAGAAAATATGGTTTTATCAATGTTTGCAAGATCACTCACAGCTTCAAAAATAGTTACAAAAATAGACAGGACATTACTTCTTCCAATTATTGAAGATTACGGGGTAAAATCAACTGTAATTCCTAAAAAAGTTATCGCTGACATCATAATAAGAGTAGTCAGAGCTAGAATAAATACAAGAGGCTCAAAAATGAAAACGCTTCACAGATTGTGTGAAAATAGAGTAGAACTTATTATTTTTGAAATAAAAAAAGAAAGCCATATAGTTGGAATTCCACTAAAAGATTTAAAATTAAAGACAAGTGTAATAATTGCAGGTATTTTTAGAAATGACAATTTAATTTTTCCTGGTGGAAATGATACGATAGAAACTGGAGATTATGTAATGATTATAACAACAACTCCAATAGATGACTTTGAAGGAATTGTTTTAAAATAAATAATTAAATAACAAATTAATTACAAGGAGCAAGAAAATGAACAAAAAAATGATAAGTTTTGTAATTGGAAAAATTTTAATACTAGAAGCTGGACTGATGCTTTTGCCATTAATTATAAGCTTTTTATACAAAGAGGATATTTTACATATGATGTCATATGGAATAGTGATTTTACTACTTTTGGCAGTAGGTCTTCTAATGTCGCTAAAAATTCCAATTGATAAAAATATTCAAGGGAGAGAAGGTTTCGTAATAGTGGCTTTATCTTGGATATTTATGTCAGCTTTCGGAGCACTCCCGTTTGTAATATCGAAAGAGATACCGTCATTTGTAGATGCCTTTTTCGAGGTTGTCAGCGGTTTTACGACAACAGGTTCGAGCATAATTACAGACTTGACCAAAATTAGTCACTCAAATTTATTTTGGCGAAGTTTTACTCACTTTGTAGGAGGAATGGGAGTGTTAGTTTTAGCACTTGCAATTTTGCCAAAATATTCTCCAACTTCTGTCTATGTAATGAAAGCTGAAGTTCCAGGACCAACATTTGGTAAAATAGTTTCAAAATTGTCATCTACCGCAAGAGTGTTATACAAAATATACACAATTATGACAATAGTTTTAATAATTTTACTTCTATTTGGAGGTTTAAACTTATTTGAAGCAAGTTTACTAGCATTTGGAACAGCGGGAACAGGTGGTTTTGGTATAAGAAATGGAAGCATTCTACCGTACCATAGCGCTTACATTGATGTCGTGCTGTCAATTGGAATGTTAGTTTTTGGAGTGAACTTCAATGTCTATTATTTCATTTTAATTGGAAAAGTAAAAGAAGCGCTAAATAACGAAGAACTAAAATATTATTTACTAATTGTATTTATTTCAATTGCATTAATAGTTGCAAATATCTCAAAATCATATAGTTCAATATTACATTGTATAAGAGATGTACTGTTTTCCGTATCTTCCGTGATGACAACAACAGGTTATTCAACGGCAGATTTTGGGAAATGGCCACTTTTCTCGCAAGTAATTTTGCTAATTTTAATGTTTTTTGGTGCATGTGCTGGTTCTACTGCAGGTGGGCTAAAAATTTCCAGAGTAATTTTAATGATAAAAATACATTTTGCAGAAATAAGACAAATGATAAGTCCGAATCGTGTTATTTCAATCTCTTACGAAGACAAACCTGTAAGTTTGAAGATGCAAAAAAGCATAGCAGTATATTTTGTTGTTTATGCAATAGTTTTTATGGCCATGCTTCTACTGATTTCATTTTCTACAGATGACTTTTTAACAGCATTTAGTGCAGTTGCTGCAACTTTTAACAACATAGGTCCAGGACTCGGAAAAGTGGGTCCTGCATACAGCTTTGCCAACTTAAATGATTTTTCTAAAGTTGTATTAAGTTTCGCAATGTTAGCTGGAAGATTAGAAATTTTTCCAATGCTAATACTATTTTCACCACTAACTTGGAAATTAAAATAAGAAAATTTTTATAAACTAAAGATTTTAGGAGAAAATTTGAAAAAATTATTTATCACTCTTGCATTTTTTTTGTAAATATGCTAATATTAAGACAAGAAATAAAAAAATATGGAGGAAAAAGAGAAAGATGGCAAAAGCTAAATTCGAGAGAAGTAAACCACACGTAAACATAGGAACAATTGGTCACGTAGACCATGGAAAAACTACTTTGACAGCAGCAATTTCAAAAGTGTTGTCTGATAAAGGGCTTGCAGAAAAAGTTGATTTTGAAAATATCGACCAAGCTCCTGAAGAAAGAGAAAGAGGAATCACAATTAACACAGCTCATATTGAGTATGAAACAGCAAAAAGACACTACGCACACGTAGACTGTCCAGGACATGCGGATTATGTAAAAAATATGATTACAGGAGCAGCTCAGATGGATGGAGCAATCCTAGTAGTATCAGCAGCTGATGGACCAATGCCTCAAACAAGAGAACATATCCTATTGGCAAGACAGGTTGGAGTACCTTACATTGTAGTATTCTTAAACAAAGTTGATATGGTAGACGACGAAGAATTACTAGAATTGGTAGAAATGGAAGTAAGAGAATTATTAAATGAATACGGATTCCCAGGAGATGATGTACCAATAATAGCTGGATCAGCATTAGGAGCATTAAATGGGGAAGCAAAATGGGTAGAAAAAATAATGGAATTAATGGATGCGGTAGATACATATATTCCGACACCAGAAAGACCAGTTGACCAACCATTCCTTATGCCAATTGAAGATGTATTCACAATTACAGGAAGAGGAACAGTAGTAACAGGAAGAGTAGAAAGAGGAGTAGTAAAAGTTGGGGAAGAAGTAGAAATCGTAGGAATTAAGCCAACTTCAAAAACTACAGTAACAGGAGTAGAAATGTTCAGAAAATTATTGGATTCAGGACAAGCTGGAGATAATATAGGAGCATTGTTAAGAGGAACTAAGAAGGAGGAAGTGGAAAGAGGACAAGTACTTGCAAAACCAGGAACAATCACTCCACATACAGGATTCAAGTCAGAAGTATACGTACTTACAAAAGATGAAGGAGGAAGACATACTCCATTCTTCACAGGATACAAACCACAGTTCTATTTCAGAACAACTGACATTACAGGAGAAGTAAACTTGCCAGAAGGTGTAGAAATGGTAATGCCTGGAGATAACATTGAAATGACAGTGGAATTGATTCACCCGATTGCAATGGAAGAAGGATTAAGATTTGCGATAAGAGAAGGTGGAAGAACAGTAGCTTCAGGAGTTGTTGCAACTATTACTAAATAATTGATTTATTAAAGTCATCATAGTCAATAATAAAAAAGAGCTAGATATTATCTAGTTCTTTTTTATTGATTAGAAAATTGAAATTTTTATAAAACTAGGATTTTCATAATTTATTACAATTTTTTTGTTTTTAAGGTATAATATTAACGAAAGGAGGCTATAAAAATAACTATTCTATGAAAGAATTTTAAAAAAATAAGGTGATAAAAATGAAAAAAAAATTTTTTAATGTGATAATTATATTATTCTTAACAGTTTCTTCACTAATCTTTTCAAAAAATTTGATATATAGCGATACAAATGAAATGACAGGAAGTTATACCAATGAACTAAAATTAAGAATGAGTAAAATTGAAAAAAATGTTATTTCAAAATATAAAGATGTGAGTGGGAATGACTATAACTTTAGAAGAGCAGCTCAAGAAATTTATGATTATTGGGATAAAGAATTAAATATTATTTATAATAAATTGATGGAAAAATTAAATCCTAAAGCAAAAGAACGTTTGATTCAATCACAAAAAGACTGGATAGAATACAGAGATGATGACGGAACTTTCAGATATTGTATAGAAAATGAAGAAGGTGGGACACTTGGAATTAATCGTGCAATTTCAGCAAAAATAAGAACCGTGAAAGAACGAACTTTAAATTTAGCTTATATATATGATAATTTAAATGATTAAAACTTATTAATAAAATATGATTAAAAAATCTTATTTTGGGGGAATTAGAGAGTGTAAATTTTTTTTATGTATATAGCAAAGAATTCCTATATTATTGAATTTATATATATTTAAAAAAATCTAGACACTCTCTGAATAATTTTTCTTTTTTCTATTAATTTCTACAGACTATTTTAGTTTTTTTATCGGATACCGAATGATTATTTTCATTTTACTCACATCAACTTTTCTAGGATCGCTCAAATATATTTCATGATGAGGTGTTTTTTCTGTTATATTAAAAATATAACCTTTTTTTCTAGCATATTCCTCCATTGATGAAATAGTTTTAGGCTCATCATCATAGGAACCTATGTGTACACATTGTACGCAAATTCCTTCTTTATAAGTAAAAAACTCAACTTTGGAAAAATCTTTTTTCTTTTTGTCAGTTGCTACTTTTATAGCCCATTCAAAATCTTCTTTTTTAATAAAATCAGGCAATCTTATTAAGGAAATCCAGCTTAACTTTTCTTTTTCCAATTTACTATTTTCCTGTTCTTTTTCCGAACACCACAATCCTTCAAGCGGTGGAACAACATAATTAAAAAATCCTTCGATTTTATAATCACTTTTATAACTCATTTTTAATGTGTAAGCGATAGCATATATTAATTCAAGTGCTTTCTTGTATTCTCCATTTTCTTCATTTGGATTGCCTTTCCCTCTGATGGAAAGAAAATTCATTTCAGGAATTTCTACTATAACAGGTTTTTTCCCAGAATTGTAAAATTGTTTTTCTTCTTTTTTAAAATCAAATGTCATAATTAATCATTCTCCTTTGTTCTAAATTTTTTTTATTACTTAATAAACATTTATGAATATTATTAATGCAATATTCATAGTTTTAAATTTTTTCAAAACTATTTGTTTTTTTAATATTTTTTTAAATAAGATTCCAAGAACTATTTTACTGCGATATAAATATTAATTTCCATATTTTTAGGATCGTCTCCAGCTATATATTCTTCAAAATCATAAGTATAAGTTCTTTCTAATTTTTCTCCCTGTTCTCCAAAATTCTTCCAAAAATTAATCCAGAAATTAGTAACTTCTGTCTGTGGATTTCCAAAAAGAGAAAATTTTGCGTATTTTCCGCTTGGAATGAATATTTTTGTCAATTTTTTGCTAATATTTTTACTTTCCTTTTTCACTTCACAACCCACAAGATTTCTATATTCAAAACTATTTTTAGTATTATAATCGAAATAAACTGCCATTGTATTTTTATTTACTCTGTCTTTTATATTTTTTATTTCTCCTCCATTTTCACCACGAAACTCATTCCACATTTTTCCAATTTTTTTTGATGTATTTTTGTCATTTTTCATTCTTTCAGATAATCCAACCACTGTTTTTTCTTTAATTTCCACTATTTCGTATTTCATTTTAATCGATCTCCTTTGTACTTTTTATTTTTTAAAAGTTTCCAATTTATAAAAAAACTTTTTAATTTTAAATAATAATAATAATATTTATATTTTGAAAATTAATCATTTTTTTTAGAAGTGTAAAATAATATATAAAGACCTAAAATACAGACTACAAGTCCAATAATTGCGGGTATAAAGATAGATTTTCCTACTTCTCCCGCAAAAATAACACTTCCAAACATTTTACTTATGGCAATTAACACTAAAACTGCAATTCCTAATTTTAAATTTCTTTTCCACAGTGCTTTCGACAATCCCCATAAAGAAATGAAGACTATAAAAATTCCTATTAATTTTGTATAAAAAGGACTATTTAAAAGAAATTTTTGTTCTAAATTTAAAAATTCATTTACTTGTGTGCTAACACTCGTTGGTTTGGGAAACCAAAACATACTCGTCAAAAGAAAAAAGATTGTCATAAAAATGCCCGTTAATTTTCTTTTGTATGAAAAATAACAAAAAGGTATTAGAAATAAAGGTCTTATATACCAGCTTAAAATATTATGATGCCGTTCAAATGTCCAATTTAAAAAAGATTTATTAAAAAAAAGCAAACATATAAATAAAATTGTTAATAAAATAAAAACCAAACTTCCCAGTTTATCAATATTATTTATTTTGTTTTTAGTCATTTTTGTCCTCCTGTATTCTTTAATATTTTTCTTTCGTTCGGTACCAATGCTACAAAAGATTTTTCCTATTCTGAAAATTTTTCTAAAATCATAATTACAATTTTTTTACTGATTTTTTTCAAATAAATTTATTTTCAAATTTATTATAGCAAAAAAAATATGACAACAGTATGTCATATTAAAAATTTATATTTTATAGTTTTCTCTCATTTTTTCAACTTTCTTTGCCAAAATTTCTCTGATTCTTGTAGGTTTTAAAACTTTTAAATGTTCTCCAAAAGACAGTAAATATCCGTATAACCATTCATTTTCAAAAATTTCTATAGTTATCTCAAAATTTCCATTTTCTTTTTTTGCGATATTTTCTTCAAAAAATTCGTCGTATACACGGTAAGCTTGAGATTTATCAACTTCAATCACTATTTTTGTGCCTTTTCCATTCACATTATTTTGATTTTTCAAATCTTCCTTTTTGAGTTCTCTTTCAAAATGTTCACAAGTCAATTCCAAATTTTTTATTCTAGCTATTTTAAACTGCCTAATATCTTTTTTCTTGCGACAATATGCAAAAAGATACCACGCTTTTTCTTTAAACCACAATTTTAGTGGTTCTACCGTTCTTTTGGACTTTTTTCCTTTTGTATTAAAATAGATAAATTTTATAACTTTTTTTTCAAGTATTGAATTTTTAATTTTTTCAAACAAAATACTATCATTTTCACCGTATCTTGAAAAATCAACTTCGATCCAGTCATCAGCCTTTCTATTAAAAATGGAGTTTAATTTTGTTAAAGTGATGTTATTTTTAGAATATTGGACCGCATTTAAGCTCTGAAGAGCAAATAAAATCTCATTTTGTTCATTCTGAGATAAAAAAGATTTATCTATCGTAAAATTTTTTATAAGTCCAATTCCTCCATATCTTCCTTTTTCCGAATAAACTGGAATTTGTGCTAATGTCAAAGTTTCAATATCTCTGTATATCGTTCTTTTGGACACTTCAAAATGACATGCTAGTTTTTCTGCTGTCACTTTCTTTTCCGTCAATAAAATTTGTACAATTTCAAAAAGTCTGGCTAATTTTATATTCATAATTTATCCTTTTTTTAAAATATTTTTTAGCTTAACAATATCTTAACAATTATACTCTATTTTTATAAAAAAGTAAAAAAATTTCTAATAAGATCTTGCAAATTTCAAATTATGAGGAGAAAAAAATGAAAAAGTTATTAGGTTTACTAGCAATGATATTGGTAATATCGTCATTATCTTTAGCGGAAAATGATCAAGATATTTTAAAGAACATTTCGTTAGATTCTAAATGGAGTCAGACTTATTATGATAAAGACGAGAATGACGCAAATAGACTTGGAAATGAAGGATTTAAGAAAAAAAATAAAGAAAGATTCAGATGGACTGAAGAAGTGGAAGGAACTTTGGGTCTTAACAACGAATGGGGATTAGATGCAAATTTCCATTATCGTGAACATAATGACAGATTTTATGAAGATGGGAAAAGAACACAAGCTAAAGGAGCAGAAAAATTTTCAGTTATAGAATTTGCTAAAGCAGCTCAATGGGGTTCTCTTGACACAACTACAAAATTAGGATGGAGAAACTGGACTTATCGTGAAAATGGTGGGGTTGGTTCTCAACATACAGTTGGACAGTCAAATGAATTTTCAGTTTGGACTAACTTAGGTTACAAAGCTGATATTGATACACCAGTTGGAGTAATTACAATTAATCCAAGAATTGGTTATAGACCAGTAGATAAAAATTATAAAAAAGGAAATGCTTGGAAATATGACTATTATAACTCTGACAGTAAAAGAAAAATCGAAGAAGAAAATGAGTTAAATTTTGGATTAAAAGTGGGATTAGCAGTTAAATAATAAAAAAGAAATATAAACTATTTGCATTTGAAATTTTAAATGCAAATAGTTTTTTTATAAAGAAAATTTGAAAAAGGCTTTACAAAAAGATTTAGTTATGGTAAAATAACATTAAATTACTAGATTAAATTAAAATTTTAGGTTTTTAGGAGGAACTAGAGTATGAAAAAATTATTAGGATTATTAGCATTTATGTTAGCAACTGTATCTTTTGCACAAACTGATCAGGATATTGTAAAAAATGCTTATTTTGATCAAGATTTTAGAGTAAAATACAATGACCAATATGGAGATAAAGCTAACCACATTGGAAATGGAGGATTCAAGAAAAAAAATATAAAAGGAGTAAAATCGAGAACTGAAGTTGGAACAACTTTAGGGTTAAATGATGAAGCTGGGTTAAATGCTAGCCTTTTATACAAACACGAAGTATTTGGAGAATTTGAAAATGGTAAAAGAAATCATTTCCTACAAGCAACTGATTTAGTAGATGGAAATTTATCTAAAGATATTACATGGGGAGATTTAGACACAACTACTAAATTAGGAGTTAGACACTGGACAAATAAAGAGGGTAAAAGACATACAAAAACAAATGGAGAATCAAACGAAATCTACTTTGGACCAACTTTCGGAATGAATGTATTAGGACAAAATATCAAAACAACTTTAGAAGCTGTTTATTTTGGACAAAGACAAAGTGGTAACCAAGATAACAGATACTATAGAAATGGAAATGATGGCGCTAGAAATGGTTGGGGAGCTAACTTATCATTAGGAACTGATGGTAAACTTTTGGATAATAACTTTGGAACAATCAGTTACGATGTAACATTAGATCACTTTTTAAGAGATGCTAGTGGAAAAAATAATAAATCAAATGTTAGACTTGACTATACAGTGGGAGTAGGTTATGATACACCTTCATTTGCTGGATTCTATGCATTTGTTAGACCTGAAAATGAATGGTCTAAACATACTGCAACTGATGGATATGAAAATGAATTCACAGTATGGACTGGATTTGGATATAAAAAAGAATTCGATACTTCAGTTGGAACAATCACTGTTAACCCTAGTGTACGATATTCACCAGTTAACAAATTAACTGACAAAGGTGAATACTGGAATAACGGTAGTGAAAAGAAAACTACAGTTGAAAATAATGAGTTAAGAGCTGGAGTTAAAGTAAGTTTAGATGTTAAATAATTAAAATAATAATAAAGTTGGCGGTGTAAGCTGCCAATTTTTTGTTACAAAAAAATAAAATTATTTCAAAATTGGTTCACAAATGCTTAAAAATTTAGTATAATATAAATGTTAAAAACTAATAATAAAATATAAAAAATGATTTTTAAAATAGGAGAAAAAAATGAAGAAAAAAATTTCAGAAGGGGGAACGCAATTTGAAAAATAGTTTAAAAAAGGTTTTGAGGGGAAAAATAGAAAGGAAAGATAAATCTAAAAAAATAAAAATAAGTATTTTTGCTCTATTAAACGTATTCTTTGGAATGACTTCTACTGCCAGCCAAAACATTAATTTACCTAAGGAATTCACTCAAAATGTAGCTGTTAGTGGGTATGAAAATGCAATTTTTGACTATGATTTTAACAATGATGGAACTGATGAAAAAGTTGTGGTTAGCTATAATGAAGAAAATAACTTTTTAGATGTAGTTGTTTCCATTTACACAAATCAGAATGGGAAAAATATGCTAAGTTATCAAATAACTTTTGATAAAAAGATAAATATTTTAAATTTAGACGAAATGCCTAAATTGCTTAACAAAGTGAAGGAATATTACGGTGAATATTCTAAGAATATGGCATCAAATGAAACTAGGCACATACTGATTTATGATGATAATAGAAATTCCAAAATATTATTTGATAAACTAAAATTTGATAAACATTCACCTAAAGATTTAGATAATTTTTTATTTATAAAAAGTTCATCGGAAATGCTTGATGCGCCGAATGGAAAATCAATTACAAACTTAAAATACAGTGAAAAACCAAAACTTCTATTTGAGATGGTATCAAATGAAAATCCACAAAAATTATACTACACTGAGATTACAAAAAAAGCGAGTACAAATGTAAATCACATTAAAGAAAAAAAATCCAAAATAAAACCTAAAACTTTTAAAGGATTTGTGGTAGATAGAGGAAGTAATGTAATAAAAAGAGGATTTTTTTGGGATAAAATGGTTGCAAAAATGGACAGCGTCAATAAATTTATTGAAGAAGCGATAAATGCTGGAGAAGATATTAATATAATCACGGAATACTCACCACTTTCTCATGATGTGGCAAGTAAAAAAGATAAATTTGGAAATAAAAACAACCAAAGTATAGTAGCTTACACAAATCCTAATAAAAAAGGAGAAATTATAAATGTGCCAGATCAAACTTTATTTAGGATTTTAGGCGAAGAAAAGGGAATGTTAAAAATTGAAACACCATTTTATGGCGGACCTTATTATATTTCTAAAAATCAGAATAATTATAAAAAAGTTGAAAATATAAATGGCGCTGTCAATAAATTCGTTGCTATTGACCCAAGCAGTCAAGCAGAAATGTTATTTGAAAGAGATCCAAAAACAAATAAATATAAAGTTGTAACTTATTCGTTTGTAACGACTGGAAAAGATGGAAGCGGTTCTTATGAAACACCTCATGGGGCGTTTTTAATTGCATTCACAAGAGGATATATGCCATTTACAAGAAAAGCTGGACCTGGAGATACGCCTCTTTCTGGACGACCTGATTTAACAATCGGAGGAGTTGCTAAATTTGCTGTGAGATTCAGCGGTGGCGGATATTTGCATGGAATACCTGTAAATACTCATTTTAAAGGTGAAACAGCTTTAACTGACACGGCTGCAAAAATAGGAACTTATAAAGAATCACATAAATGCGTCAGACATTTCGATGACCAAGTTGGATTTATTGTTGACTGGGTAAATGCGGGAAGTAAAATTAAAGATGGTGATAATACAATACCTGAAGAACCAGTAGTTGCAATAGTTTTATAAAATAAATAAAGGAGAAAAATTATGAAAATAAAAAAAATAAAATTTTTTATTCTAGCATTAGTTTCGATTTCAATGTTTTCGATAAATACTTTTTCAGCTTCTAAAAGCTCACAAAAAAATGATTGGAAAAAAGTAATCCTTGAACCAGATTTAGATGGAGATGGAGTTAAAGATAAGATAGAGGTTGAATATATGCAGTCTGGAGACAGTGTCAAAATGACATTTACACCATTTGTAACAAAGCAAAAAGGAAAATATACAAAAGGTGAAAAAATTGAGAAAACAATTAAAAAAGAAGATTTTGAAAAAGAATTCGACAATTTTACAAAAAGTTATATAGCTGAATATCCTAAAAATCAATCTGTGAAAAAAAAAACACAAAATGATAATAAAAAAGTAAATTCTAATGATGAAAAGAATAAAGATTCAGAAAATTTAGACAATATAAAAAAAGCACAAAATTCTGTAATAACACCTGACAATCAAGATAAAAAAGATGACAAAAAAATTCAAATAAAAAATTCAAATTCAATAAAAGGACCCTACAGTTATTCAACTTACTACTTAAAGGAAAGACCAAAAAATTTGACTTTTAATTATGTTTATGACAAAAATTCGCCAAAAGATATGGATGAATTTGTTTTTATCAAAACTAATTCAAATATTAGAAAAGAGCCAAATGCAAATGCCAAAGTTATAAAAGAAGCAAAATATGGAAATAAATTTAAAGTTGTCGGAGTTGTTAAAGGTAATGGCGATGGAAAAGGCGAATGGTACGAAGTATTTTTTGACGGCCAGCTTGGATATATTTCAAAATCTGTTGCTGAAAAAAGAGAATTTGACTGGGATGATATGATGAAAAAGGTGGATAAAACAAATGCTTTTATCAATGATGCACTTGCAAAAAGTAAAAAAATATATGTTTTGGACGATTATGTTCCACTAGGTGGAAGCAGTGGCGGGAATCGAGACAAATTTGGGAATAGAGCAAATCAAAGTGAACCAGCCTACTCTAGTTCAAGTTTTAAAGATGCGATAAATATACCTGATAGAACGATTATGACCATTGAAGAAGACAATGATAAATATACAAAAGTTAAAATAGACGCTTTTGATGAAGGAACTTATTACATAAAACCTTCAACTCGAAAGATGTTAAAAGATTCTGGAATAACTAAAGAAATCGAAAGATTTATCTATGTTGACAGAAGCAGCCAAAATGAAATGATTATTGAAAAAGCAGGAAATGACTGGAATGTAGTTACTTCATCATTTGTAACAACTGGAAAAGATAGTGGAAGTTCTTTTGCAACACCATATGGAACATTCTTAATCGCTTATTCAAAACCTGTTATGCAATATACTGGCTCTGATAATAAAGCTGTGGTAGGAGATGCTAAAAATGCCGTAAGATTTAGCGGTGGCGGATATATGCACAGCATCC